>CAVQPT010000013.1:0-146291 GCA_963714855.1 uncultured Bacteroidota bacterium
GTTCAGCGCCGTCTCCCTCTATGTCCACGGCATGATCAGCTTCGGTGCCCTGGTCGGCGCTATGGTCGCGGCCTCCGGCGATGAAGCGTTTGTGATGATCGCACTGTTCCCCCGCACCGCTCTGGTGCTCTTCGCCGTGCTGGCAGTCCTCGGCATAGGACTGGGCTGGCTGACCGACATTATCGTCCGGCGGACGGGTATCATCACGGGGGAGGATTGGGATGCTCGATCATTCATCCCACGGGTTCGGACTGTGGCACTACCTTTGTGACACGTCTGGGAACACATCATCAGGTCGCTGACCTGTGGAAAGTCGCCCTCTGGACCCTCGGGGCCCTTCTGATCGTGCAATTGGGAATGCAGTACGCGGAGCTGGACGAGCTCGCCAGACGCTATCCCGTGCTCGTCCTCCTCGCGAGCGCATTGCTGGACTCATCCCGCAATCCGGGCCGCACATGCTTGTCGTCGGCATGTACGCGAACGGCCTGATCCCCTTCTCCGTGCTTCGACGAGCGCGATCGTGCAGGATGGCCCACAGAATGCTTCCCATGCTCGCGCACTCCGTGCGCGACTCACTAAAAATCAAAGCATTTAACCTCGCCTTCGGATTCGACGATTGGCGGGCTCGTCTACCTCTCGGGTTGGCAGCATTATGTTCACCTACTGACAGAAACGGATCGACAATGACGCTCACAATCACGTAAGATCGCTTTCGTCACTGATGACGGGTCAACCATCTGCGTCGACTTTGGGCGTGCTCAGTACTACGAGGTCATCACGCTCAAGGACGGAACGGTTGAAAAGCCGGGACCGGATCCCCAAAGCCGGCCATCACACCTTCGGCCACGGCGGGGAGGGAGAGCACGGGCACGATCACCAGGGGCACAAGCACGACACCATGGTGGCGCCCATTCTGGACTGTACCGTTCTGGTCGCGCGCGGGATGGGAATGGGTGCACACCAGCACCTCACGTCTGCCGGGATCACCCCGATCCTGACCGACATCCACACGATCGACGAAGCGGTGGCACAGTTTGTCGCGGGAACGCTGGTTGATAATCCCCGCCGGCTGCATGATCATGGTCCCGGACAGCACAACTGACCCGGAAGATCACTCTCATCGGTGAATTCCAGCATCCGCACTGGCGGCAGAGTGCCGGGGTGGCGATACAAGGAACAGGTATCGCCACCAACCGCCGGGTTGACAAAGACACGGAAAACGTCTATGTTGGATCTATGAAAAGCATTGCACGTTATTCAAACGAGAGCCCTCTGACGCCGGCGACGACCCCTGCCACTCCGCAAGGAGACGGTTGAGGTTGGCCTATACCCGTGTGACAACGGACGACCGACTTCAGCAGACCGAAGTCGGTTTTTCTGTTTTGTAGCGGTTCTCATATTCCGGAGCATGCACCGTATGGACCATGCACGAGCGTACGCACCAGCATCCGTTTCCAATGTGGCCTGTGGGTTCGATATTATGGGATTTGCCCTGGACGGGCCGGGCGACACGGTCACCGTCCGGATCGTCCAATCGCAGGGGGTCGCGATTCGGCGCATCACCGGGACTTCCACACCCCTTCCCATGGACGCTTCGCGCAACACGGCCGGTGCGCCGGTACTCGCAATGCTCAAGCACGCGGGAACACGCTTCGGCATCGAAATAGACATTCACAAAGGGCTCGCCCCTGGGAGCGGCATCGGGTCAAGCGCCGCAAGTGCGGTTGCCGCTGTTGTTGCCACCGACGCACTCCTCGGCACCGGCTTTTCGCGTGAAACCCTCCTTGAATTCGCACTTGAGGGGGAGAAAATCGCAAGCGGGGCAGTCCACGTCGATAACCTCGCGCCGTGCTTGTATGGGGGTTTCGTTCTCGTGCGGGGATACCATCCGATTGATATTGTGCCGATCCGGATTCCGGGCGACCTCTGGTGCACGATCGTTCATCCACACGTCGAAATCCGCACAAAAGAATCGCGGATGGCTCTTCCAGGCAGCATCCACCTCCAGGACGTCGTCAGACAGACCGGCAACGCGGCAGGTCTCATTGCCGGTCTCCTGACCTCGAACTTTGGTCTCATCGGAAGGGCCCTGGAGGACGTAATCGCTGAGCCCACCCGGGGGCCCATGATTCCCGGATTCCTGGAAATGAAAGCAGCCGCCCGTGATGCGGGCGCCCTGGGGTGCAGCATCTCCGGATCGGGCCCCTCAGTGTTCGCTCTGACTGTATCCCGGGAGGGCGCCCGGGCTGCAGGTGAAGCCATGGCGGCCGTGCTGGACCGTTGTTCCTGCCCGCATTCCCTCTACATCTCGTGCGTGGGCGCTGCTGGGTCGCGAGTCCTTGACAAGGAATCCGATGATTCTGACTAGCACGACAAACCGCACGTCAACCACGCAATTCTGCACGGCGGTGACGAAGGGGCTGGCGGATGACGGGGGATTGTATGTGCCTGTCCGGCTTCCTCGCTTCGAGGCGTCATTCATCGGTTCGCTTCGCGGAAAAAGCCTCCCGGAAATCGCCCTGGAGGTCCTTCGCCCCCTTCTGCGCGACGAGATCCCCGACGAGGCCCTGGAACAGATCGTGCGCGATTCCTTCACGTTTCCCGCGCCACTGCGTCAGCTCGGCCGTACCGTTGATGTCCTCGAACTCTTTCACGGACCGACTCTCGCATTCAAAGACTTCGGAGCGCGCTTCATGGCGCAAACGCTACGATACCTGGACCGTCACGACTCCCGGGAGCGGACTGTTCTCGTGGCGACATCCGGGGACACCGGTAGCGCCGTGGCGCATGGCTTCGCGGGCGTAGCCAGCGTACACGTCGTACTGCTGTACCCGTCCGGCAAAGTGAGCCGTATCCAGGAGCTGCAACTGACGACCGTTGGAGGAAATGTTACGGCACTTGAGATCGACGGGACATTCGACGACTGTCAGCACCTCGTGAAACAGGCATTCGCGGACGGGATGTTGAAAGAAAAGCGGAGGCTGACATCGGCCAACTCCATCAATATTGCCAGACTGCTCCCTCAGATGGTCTACTATTTTGGCGCGGTGAGCCAGCTGCCGGACATAAAGCTCCCGGTCGTGTTCTCCGTCCCGAGCGGCAATCTGGGAAATCTCACGGCTGGGCTGCTGGCATGGATACTGGGCCTCCCCGTTGCCTCCTTTGTTTCCGCCACCAATGCCAACGATGTGTTTGTCCGGTATGTATCCACAGGGACGTTCACGCCGCGCACAGCGATACCGACACTTTCAAATGCGATGGATGTCGGGAACCCCGGCAACCTCAAGCGCATTCGCGCCATGTTCGGGGATGATCTCGACGAGCTCCGCCGTATCCTGTACGCACGATCGTTCAGCGACCCAGTGACGCAGGAAGCCATTCGAACGGTATTTCGGGAACGCGGCTACATCCTCGATCCTCATGGAGCGGTTGCGTATCTCGCGCTGCAGGAGTACAGGCGGGAACATGCATTCCCGTTCCGGGGGATCGTACTCGAGACTGCCCACCCTGCGAAATTTCCGGAAGCATATCCTGCCGACGTACTGGCGGCGTTGAGCACACCCGACCGGTTGACACGGATGCTGGGCGGCACCAAAGTGACCACGCGGTTGAGTTCACGATTCACAGACTTTCACGATTTCCTTATCGACGCACACTCATAAGAAGAGGATTACTGGCATGAGCGACCCCGGCAGGCACATCGGAATACTGGGAACCGGAAACATCGGATCAGCAATCGCCCGCGGTCTTGTGGCTAGCGGATCAGTTCCTGCCGCGCACATTCACCTGACGCGCCGGCGGGAGGAGCTGCTGGAACCGTTCAAACGGGAAGGCTTCGTGACCGGGAGCGAGAATGCCGAGGTGCTCAGCCGGGTCCATCTGGTGTTCGTTGCCGTGACCCCACAACAGCTGAACGCCCTGCTGGACGACATTCGCACCTCTCTCGATCCCACGCGCCATGTGCTTGTATCGATTGTCTCAGGCGCCACGATCGCCCAGATCCGCGAGAAGACCGGTCCGGACATCCCGATCGTTCGTGCCATGCCCAACACCGCCATCGCGATTCGTGAGTCAATGACATGCCTTTCGGCCGAACATGACGCTGCCGGACCGCTGGCGGAGGTGAAGGCGCTTTTCGACGGGCTTGGAAAAGCGGTGGTGATTGAAGAATCGCTGATGATCCCCGCAACCGCCCTGTGTGCATGCGGCATCGCGTTTTTCCTCCGGGCCGTCAGGGCGGCGTCCCAGGGTGGGATAGAAATCGGATTCCATGCCGATGAAGCGCTCCTGATGGCTGCCCAGACTGCGCGCGGAGCGGCAAGCCTGCTGGTCCATGCCGGTGCCCATCCGGAGAGTGAAGTGGACAAAGTGACAACGCCACAGGGGTGCACGATTTCCGGCCTGAATCAGATGGAACATAACGGCTTCAGCTCCGCCCTCATCAAGGGTATCGTCACGTCCGCCGAAAAGGCGGCCATCCTGTATGCCCCGAAAGGAGGATGAACCATCGCGGCGGCCAGGAACCGTCCTTGCTTCTTCGATGATCCCCGCATATATTTCACGCAATCATCGCATCGTGCTCCACTCAGCCGAGGACTACCATGAATCGTGCCCTGCAAGTCTGTCTTTTTCTGCTCCTGATCGGATTCCAGGCATATGGCCAGCCATCGGCCGCCGAACCGTTCGCCTGGGCAATTGATGTACAACAGGGGTATTCCACGATTCCCGACGTGGTCTATTCCGTCGCCAGCGGATATGAGTGTAAACTCGACGCGTACGTCCGGAGAAACAGCACTGGCCCCGTGCCGACCGTCATCCACATCCATGGCGGGGGGTGGGTAGGGGGGACGAAGGAAACGGCGATACTCGGACTGCTTCCGTATTTCGAGATGGGCTTTTCGGTCATCAATGTTGAGTACCGTCTGGCGCGGGTTGCCCTTGCACCCGCGGCCGTGGAAGACTGCAGGCTGGCTCTCCGCTGGGTGCTGAGGAATGCCAAGACATACAACTTCGACGTCAACAGGATTGTCGTCACAGGAGGATCTGCCGGCGGCCATCTTGCCCTCACGACCGGCATGCTCGACTCGGCGGCCGGGTTCGATACCCCGCGGGACTGGGATCAGAACGATATTTCCCTCAAAGTCGCTGCCATTGTCAACTGGTTCGGGATCACGGACGTCAAAGACCTGTTGTCAGGTCCGAATCGCCAGAACTATGCAGTCTCGTGGATGGGGAGCCAGCCCGACCGTGACCGGCTTGCCGTCCGGGTCTCTCCGATCAGCTACGTGCGCAAAGACCTTCCCGCAATTTTCACCATTCACGGTGATGCAGATCAGCTCGTTCCCTACTCGCACGCCGTCCGGCTGCATGCCGCCCTTGACAAGGCCGGCGTCCCGAACATGCTGATGAGCATTCCGGGGGGAAACCACGGGGGATTCACCCGGGGCCAGATGCTGAATGTCTACACCTCACTGCAGACCTTTTTGAAAAAGAACGGCATCCTGTAGGCCGGGCGTCCGGTATGCTTGAACTCCAGCACAAGATCAAACGGCAGATCGAGATCCTCGGTCTTGCCATCGACAACACCAGCGCCCTGCGTGATGTGGATTTTGCAGCCCTTTTTGGAAGGGACATCCCGACGATCAAGCGGGACATGCAGGAGTTGCGAGGGCTGGGCATCGACATGCACTCGGCGAAATTGCGAGGGGTCCGCGTCCTCCGCCCCATTGACACCCGGCTTCTGAAAGAAATAATTCTTCAGTATCTCGGCATCTGCTCATCAACCCATGCCGTCGACAAAGCTACTGCCGTTCTGGTCAAGAAGCACCGGGACCACGCCCTCAGCAGGATTGTGACGCTGCAACGCTGCATTGAATCCAGTTCGATTGCCAGGATCACGTACGAGAAGGACGCGAATGAGATCGAACGCGACCGGGATATCGGTCCGCTGGTTCTTTTCAACAGTGAGGGGTCCTGGCGGGTCCTGGCCGTCAACGATGGGAGGATGAAGCAGTACCACCTGATCAAGATGCGGGACGTAAAGAACACCGGCCGGCGTTTCAGGAAACCGCCCCAGCAGGAGATCAGCGACCTTTTCCGGCATTCCTTCCGGAGCTGGATTGGCACAGAGCGGCATACGGTACGGATTCGGCTCAACAGCACCTGGGCTGAACGCGTGAAACCGCAGCAGCTCCTGGAAACACAGGATCTGATCGAGGAACCTGACGGGTCCATTATCCTCCAGGCCACTGTCAATTCGCTGGACGAAGTGGCAAGCTGGGTGGTCACCCGTGGCGAAGGGGTGGTCGTTCTTGAGCCCCAGAAACTCCGTGACAAGGTCGTGGCTCTGGCCAGAGGAGCCCTGAAAAACTATCCGGAAGCCTGACGATTTTTGTTGTTGCCTTTCATATGGAAACTGCTTAATTAGAACCCATGATGACCTCCACATTCCACGGCTTCTTTTACTTTTACTATCCCGCGAGAGCATCCTGTCGGGAATGATGCAGCCATAACGGCCACTCAGAAGAGGAAATCCCGACACACGATCGGGATTTTTCATTTTATGGAACCAGATCAACCCGTTGTCGCCATTCAGGGCATTGCCGGTTCATTCCACGATGAAGCGGCATCCCAGTATTTCTCCGCCCCGTACACGCCCGTTCCCTGCGAAACGTTCCGGGACCTTTTTCAGGTCATGAAGAAACACAAAGCCCGGTTTGCCGTCATGGCCATTGAGAATACCGTTGCCGGGACTATATTGCCGAATTATGCCCTCCTGAGGGACTCCCAGATGGCGGTGATCGGAGAAGTGTATCTTGCCATCCGGCAGAATCTGCTCGCCCTTCCGGGGCAGAAGCTGGAAGACATCCGGGAGGTCCATTCGCACCCGATGGCGATCCAGCAATGTCACGTGTTTTTCGAGAAGCACCCACACATCCGGCTGGTCGAGACAACGGACACTGCCGGCAGCGCGTCCTGGATTGTCGAGCACAAGAAGCGCGGATGCGCCGCAATTGCGGGAAAACGTGCGGCAACGCTATTCGGCCTTCACGTTCTTGCCGCAGGGATTGAGACACACAAGCGCAACTTCACCCGGTTCCTGGTCCTGACGGACAAGGCAAACCTAAACGGGAGCGCTCCGCCCCCCGACAAGGCCTCGCTTTCGTTCCACGTTCCGCACAGCAGGGGGAGCCTGGCGAAAGCCCTGAGCGTTCTTGCGGACCACGGATGCAACCTGACCAAGATCCAGTCGCTGCCTGTCCTGGGGCGCGAATGGGAATACTACATGCATATCGACCTTGAATTCGATGCCTATCGTCTTTTTCAGGATGCCCTGACCAGTGTCACTCCTCACGTGCACGAACTGCAGATTCTCGGGATCTACCCGAGAGGGAAGAAGAATGTATGATCGTTCCGGCCTCTGACCGTCTCGGTGGAGTGGAAGAATACTACTTCTCGGTGAAACTCCAGGAGATCCGGTCCATGGTTTCCCGGGGAATTCCGGTCATCAATCTCGGGATCGGGAACCCCGACCTGCCACCTTCCGCCGCGACCATCGATCGGCTTTCGGCGTCGGCACGCGAAGCACACCATCACGGGTACCAGTCCTACAGAGGAATCCCGGAGTTGCGCGAATCCATCGCGAGCTACCTGCTGGCGACGCATGCCGTCCGGCTCGACCCCGACAATGAGATCCTGCCGTTGCCCGGGTCGAAGCAGGGGATGATCTATGTCGCGCTTGCGTTCCTGAACCCGGGTGACGTCGGACTTGTCGCCGACCTTTCCTATCCAACCTATTCGTCCGTGATACGGCTGGCCGGCGGAAGGGTCGTGACGTATCCATTACGTCCGGACGAGGGCTGGGCGCCGGACTGGAAGGCACTCGAGTCGATGGATCTGTCCGGAGCGAAGCTCCTCTGGGCGAACTATCCGCACATGCCAACGGGGGCGCCGCCATCGCGTCCGATGCTCCAGCGGCTGATCGACGTTGCGCGGGACCGGAAAATCCTCATCTGTTATGACAACCCGTACAGCATGCTTGGTGACCCATCGGCGGCCCTCAGTCTCCTCTCTCTCCCCGGCGCCCGTGAGGTTGCTGTCGAACTCGGCTCGATGAGCAAGTCGCATAACATGGCCGGATGGCGCATCGGGTGGATCTCGGGGCGGAAGGACTATGTGGACACCGTTCTTCGGGTCGCGACCAACGTCGAATCGGGATTGTTCCTCCCGTTGCAGCATGCCGCCTGCCGGGCACTCCATGCCGCTCCCGACTGGTACGACGATCTCCGCAGCGAGTATGCACGCCGCCGGCAGGTGGGCACGGCCATGCTGGAAGGGCTCGGCTGCACGGTCGATCCCGGTCAGGCGGGCATGTTCGTCTGGGCGCGGATACCGGATGAGGCGGCGGACGCCATCTCCTTCAGCGATCATCTGCTCCAGACACACCATCTGTTCATCACGCCGGGGAGCATTTTTGGCCCACGCGGGGATCGCTACATGCGCCTCTCGTTATGCAGCAGCCTCGAGACACTCTCCGTTGCCGCACGGCGACTCAGCGCAGAGACTGTCTTCTCACTCCATTCGCGAGGTGCATCGTGACGACAACGATTATCGGAGTGGGACTCATCGGCGGGTCCTTCGCCCTGGAACTGAAAGCCCAGGGGTTCAGCCGGCATACCATCGGGGTTGACACGAATCCGGACCATGCCGCCGCCGCTCGTGCGCTCGGCCTGGTGGACGAGATCATGACTCTGGAAGACGGCGTTCGCGCGGCGGACCTGGTCATCCTCGCCGTTCCGGTCGATGCCATGCGTACGCTCCTTCCCCGCGTCCTCGATGTGATTACGAAGAATGCGGTCGTTATGGATGCCGGCTCGACGAAGCGTACCCTCATCGACGCCGTCAGGAACCATCCACGCCGCGGCCGGTATGTCCCCTTCCACCCCATCGCAGGGACGGAAAACAGCGGCCCGTCGGCCGCGCACCGCGGCCTCTTCCACAAGAAGCTCGGGATCCTCTGCGACCCCGACTCAAGCGACAGAGATGCTGTGGAACGTGTTCAGAACGTGGCAATGCTTCTCGGCATGCGGTTGTCAGTCATGGAGGCCGGCGAACACGACCGTCACGTGGCGTATGTCTCCCACATTTCTCACATCACGTCGTTTGTTCTTGCAACGACGGTGCTTGAAATTGAGAAGAACACGAAGACGATCTTTGATCTGGCCGGATCCGGGTTCGAATCCACGGTCCGGCTCGCAAAGAGTTCGCCCGCCATGTGGGCTCCGATTTTCCAGCAGAATGCGCAGTTTGTATGCGAGGCGCTGGATGCATACATTCGCAACATTACAGCATTCCGGGAGATGATTGCCGCGCGGCAAGACGAAGAGCTGCACAGGACCATGGACGAAGCAAATGAAATCAGACGCGTACTTGCCGGACTCAACGGCGCCGCGCCCCGCTGAATCGAACACACGAGAGACTCTCATGATGGAAGCACATATCTCCTTCGAGCGCCAGAATCTGATCGGCCTTCCCGTTTCCCGCCCGATGATCATTTCAGGCCCGTGCAGCGCGGAAAGCGAAAGCCAGGTCCTCCAGACAGCAATGGAACTCAGCAAACTCGGCAAGGTCCATGTTCTCCGGGCTGGAGTCTGGAAGCCACGAACCCGCCCGTCGGCGTTCGAAGGAATCGGCAGTGTCGCGCTGACGTGGATCCGCTCGGCAGGAAAGGCCTCCGGACTTCCCACTGCGGTGGAGGTCGCCAACAGCCGTCACGTGGAAGAGGCCCTCAAGGCCGGGATTGACATCCTCTGGGTCGGTGCCCGTTCGACCGCAAATCCTTTTGCAGTCCAGGACATTGCGGATGCGCTGAAGGGAACGGATACTCCCATCCTCGTCAAGAACCCCATCAATCCGGATATCGAACTCTGGATCGGCGCACTGGAGCGGATCAATAAAGCCGGCATTACCAAACTCGGCGCCATCCACCGCGGATTCTCGACGTTCGAGCGGACGCAATATCGCAACAAACCCAACTGGGAAATCCCGATCGAACTCAAACGCCGCGTCCCCGGCCTTCCCATCATCTGCGACCCGAGTCATATTTGCGGACGGACGGACACGCTTGAGACTGTGTCACAGACTGCGATCGACCTCAATTTCGACGGTCTCATGATCGAGGCCCATATCAATCCCGAACAGGCGCTGAGCGACGCGAAACAACAGCTCACGCCGGTGCAGACAGGCGAGCTGCTCGACCGGCTGGTCTTCCGCCATGAAGCGATTGACGATGTCCTCACCCGGACCCGTCTGGAAGAGCTGCGGGAGAAAATCGACAAGATCGACCACGATCTGCTGGATATCATGGCAGACCGGATGTCGGTCGCAGAACAGATCGGCCAGTACAAGAAGCAGAACAACATCACCATTCTGCAGTCGTCACGGTGGGATGAGATCGTGCGGACACGGCTTGAGGAAGGCAGAGAGAAACAGCTCACGAGAGAGTTCGTGATGAAGCTTTTTGAGATCATCCATCAGGAGTCCATCCAGCACCAATCGAAGGTCATGAATGAGGAGGACTCCGGCGCGCATTCCGCGGCTCCCGGAAAGACAGGGCCCTGACGGGCTACGTTCCGATCACCCTCGCGGTCTCGCGTGCGACCACGATCTCTTCGTCTGTGGTAAGGACGAGCGCGGTGATCGCCGATCCCGCGACTGATATCACTTCTGCGTTGGCCTGGTTCTTTCCGGCGTCTATCGTCAGACCCAGAAATCCGAGCGACGAGAGGACTTCAGCACGAAGCGCCGCGTCTTTCTGACCGATCCCGCCCGTGAAGACGAGAGCATCGGCTCCTTCGAGCAGCACGAGATACTCCCCGATATACCTCTTGATGTCGTAGATGAATTTATCACGCGCGAGCCGTGCCCGTTCGTTTCCCACGCCGATTGCTGCGAGGATTTCCCGCATGTCAGCTGAGATCCCCGACAATCCTGCCAGACCTCCCTTTCGGGAACAGGCCTCCAGCGCCGCCTCCAGGGAAATCCCTTTCTTCTTCATGACATACGGAAGGACATACGGATCCATGTCGCCAACGCGGTTTCCCTGGAGGAGCCCGGACTGCGGCGTGAACCCCATGGACGTATCGAGAGATTCCCCATTCCTGATGGCGCACACGGACGAGGAACCCCCGAGGTGGCAGGAGATGATTCTGTGGTTCTGTGGCGGGAGCCCGAGGCGCTTCACGGTTTCTGTGGCAATGAAGCGGTGCGATGCCCCGTGATAGCCATATTTCCTCACACCCAGCTCGCTATACCACTCGTACGGAGCGCCATAGATCCGGGCGTATTCGGGTATGGTTGTATGGAACCCGGGCTCAAACACACCGACGAGGGGTGTGTGTGGGAGGAGTTCCCTGAACATGCGGATCGCCGTCAGATAGGGAGGGTTGTGCGCGGGCGCGAGGTCCCGATACGCCTCCATGGCGTCAAGGACATCGTCCGTGAGACGGACGGACCCGTTCTTCTCGCCGGCCTGCACAGCTTTGAACCCTACTCCATCAAGATCCTGGAGTGATTGAAGCAGGCGTTGCCCGGGGTCCAGCAGAAAGTTCAGCGCATCCTGTACGGCTTCGCGATGCGAAGGTACGGGTCCGACGTGGTTGTGTACCTGCCGGTCGCCAACCCAGTATGTGATGATCGCATCGGATGCCCCAACCCGCTCCGTATAGCCACGTGCCAGCTGGCGCTCGGAAGGCATCGCGAGCAGCTGGAACTTGAAGCTGCTCGAGCCGATGTTGCAGACAACGATGTGCATCACGACTGTCCGAGGCGTTTGAGCACCGCATCCGTGATCGATTTGACGAGAACGTCCGTATCCTGGTCGACGCCGGGCGGGTCGGGATCAGGCACAGAGCAGGTCGTCGCATCCTCTTCGCACGAAACGCACCCCACGGTCGTCCTGATGCCGAACTTCTGGCGCAGATCGGTGAGTTTCTGGACCTGGTCGCGGTTCAGAACGTTCAAGTGGCCGAGTTGTTCCGCAACGAACGCAATATGCGCGAAATGCTCGAGCGTTTCCATTTTGTAGTACGCGTTGAAAATGTCCTTCCCGATGGTCAGCGCTCCGTGATTGGCCAGCAGGAATGCGTCGTACTTGTCGATGATCTTCAGAACCGGCCGGAAGAAATCTTCCGTCCCGGGCGTGCCATACTCGACGATCGGGATGCCTCCCAGTACGATGACCACTTCGGGGAGGATACATTTGTCGAGCGGTATGCCCGCGACGGCAAAGCCCGTCGCATACGGCGGGTGTGCATGACAGACACTATGAATATCGGGCCTGTTCTTGTACACGGCGAGGTGCATGTACACTTCCGAGGACGGCCGTTTCGTCCCGGAGAGGACCTTGCCGTCCAAGTCGATCACGACCATATCCTCAGGCGTCATGAACCCTTTGCTGACACCGGTCGGCGTAATCACGACACGCCGGTCGTCCAGGCGGGCACTGATATTTCCGTCGTTCGAAGCGACGTATCCGCGCGCGTAGACCCGGCGTCCCACTTCAACAAGGTCCCTTTTCAGGGTAAGCAGATTATTCGCCACGGTTATTCCTTATGCTTTGTCGGCCCGCTGCGGGAGAACCAGTTCGATCTCATCATGCGGACGCGGGATGACGTGCGAGCTGACGAGTTCGCCGACACGCTGTGCCGCCGCTGCGCCGGCATCAGTCGCGGCTTTGCAGGCGGCCACATCGCCACGGACAAATACGGTCACCAGGCCTCCGCCAACGAGGACCTTGCCGACAAGTTGAACGCGTGCCGCCTTGACCATCGCATCTGCTGCTTCGATGGACCCGACGAGTCCGCGTGTTTCGATCATTCCAAGCGCTTCCATTGCCATGGGGAGCTCCTCTATGAGAACATCAGTGAACAGTGAACACTACAACGTGAAATATCTTCATGTCATGCCACTCACACGATCCGCAGGGTGTTGCTCACGGCCAGGCGCCGGACGCGGGCAAAATGGCGGGGCGTACAGACACCCTCGCCCGTGGGACTTGACACCGTGTGTGAAAACGTCCCCTCTCCCGCCATCCCTCCAAGTCCGACCAGGCTCGACCCATTGACGACGATAATGCTGGTATTCAGGGCCTTGCTGAACCGCGTGATGGTCTCCAGGGAGTTCGAGTGGATCATTGCGGTATGACCGTACCGATGTTCTGCCTTGAGCGCGAGAGCGATTCCTTCGTCAACATCGCGGACTCGCACGATCGGGAGGTAGGGCATCATCTGCTCTTCCTGGACAAACAGACAGTCGAATTCAGCCTCTCCAAACAGGAGGCGGACCGATTCGGAGAGCGTCACCCCCACCGCCCGCGCCAGCACCGACGCATTTTTTCCGATAAAGTCGCGGTTTGTCGTCACAACCCCCCGGTCATCCTTCAGGAAGGCCTTGGCTGCAAACATCTTCACCTGGTCACCTGTCAGGCGGACGGCTCCGTTGCGTGTCATTGCGTCAAGGAACGCATGGTAGACGGCATCGACCACAAAGACTTCTTTCTCTGCAATGCAGAGAACGTTGTTGTCAAAGGACGCCCCGTCGATGATGGACCGGGCAGCCTTGTCAAGATCTGCTGTTGCGTCGACGAGGACGGGGGGGTTGCCGGGTCCGGCCGCGATCACCTTCTTGCCGGATGCGAATGCTGCCTTCACAAGTCCGGGACCGCCCGTTGCCCCGATTAAACGGACCGCTTTGTGATGGAACAGTGTTGTGGCGCTTTCCAGGGTCGGTTCGCGCACCATCGTGGCGAGATTTGCCGGTCCCCCTTGCTCGCGGATCACTCGATTGAATTTGGCCAGGGCGTAGGCGGAGATATTTTTCGCGGCAGGATGAACATTGAATGCCACGGCATTCCCGGAGGCGACAATAATCACCAGACTGTTGAACAGAACCGGGACGGGGTGCGTGGAGGGAGTAACCGCGGCCACGAGGCCGTATGGCGCGTATTCTTCAACAACAAGCCCCTTGTCCCCGCTCCATGATCGTGATTCAAGATCTTCCAGCCCGGGAGTGGCGCTTGCAGCATTGTGGATTTTCACCACCTTGTCCTCAAAGCGGCCCATCCCCGTCTCTTCCACCTCACGGCGGGCGAAGTCTTCCGCAGTATCGTGCATGCACCGGCGCAGAGCCGCGATCACGGCCGCTTTCGTTGTTCGCGGGGATGCAGCCCACACCGGTTGCGCTGTGATACCGGCAGCGATCGCGTCCTCCATGCGGTCGAATACCCCGTCGGCATTCCCGCCCGCCGGTGCACCTGCACGACCCAGGCCTTCGGTTTTCAGCCGGGCCACGACGCTTTCGACAATACTCTCAATCATTCGTGAATCGATGCCACACCTCACGTCTTGATAGTGTAGTGTTTTTCTCTCCAGTCCGGAGTCTTCGTCCTTTGACCCGGGATCCTCCCTCTTCTGCGATCATCCTTCATGCACAACGATCTCACCCACCGCACCCATGCCCAATCCGGCGGCGTTCGCTTCATCGGTGTCGACGTGCATCTCCCTCAGCGCATTCTTCCCGACTCGAAGGAGAACCTGGTCGAACGTTACTGCCATCGGTCCGCCGGTGCGGACATGCACCATCTGGCCGTTCCGCAATCCGAGGCGTGCAGCATCGTCTTCCCCGATGTGGATGTGCCGCAGGGCCCGGATGACACCTTCAGGGAGGTGCAGCGCCCCCCTGGGACCGACGAGAACCACGGGATGAGACCCTCCAATATCTCCGGAAATGCGCGGAGGAAGATTCATGCCAAGATACCGCCCATCCGTAAAGGAGAGCTCGACCTGCGTTGCTTTCCGGACGGGGCCGAGAATCCGCACCTGCTCGAAGACGCGGCGGTTGAGCCCGACGACGCTCACGGTTTCGTTCGCGGCAAATTCCCCCGGCTGAAGCAGATCCTTCAACTTCGTCAGCTGTGTACCGGGTCCGAATAGGATCTCAAGGTGGTCCTGACGGATATGCAGATGCCGCGCGGATATATTGACGGGCACGCTCCGTTCCCCTGATCGCCCCCCGGCCTGGCGGAGAGCTTCACGGACGATCTGTTCAACGAAGGCGCGCGTTTCGTTCGAGGTCATGACCCGCTGTGGAATTGCTCAATAGAATCGACGATGCCGACAACTACGCTGCGGAGCGGCTGCCGGGCCGAAAAACCGAGGATCTCCGTCGCAGCACGCCCTTCGGAAGCAACCAGGACGATATTTCCTTCCCCCGCACCTACAGTGTCCACAGCCACCATGGTGCCGGATTTGAGAACGCCATCCGGGGTGACAGGCCGGACGAGGAGAATTTTCCGGTTGTCATACGAACCGTGCTTGATGGTGGAGACGATGCTCCCGACAACCTTACACAGAATCATGATCCGTCCGAGTGGAGGAGATCCAGCCGGTCGACGAGACCGACAATCGTGGCATCGCTCGGAATCTGTCCATGACTGAACGGGAATGTGGCTTCAGCGCCACCGACCCAGTAGACAAGGTCTCCTTCCCGTGAGCCAATGGTGTCGACGACAATCAGTTCGGGCCCGAGGGATTTCTCCTCTTCGTCCACGGGCTGCATAACGTAGAGCGGCAGTCCGTTGAGTTTCGCGTCCTTAACGGTCGCCCACACTTTGCCGTTTATTCTTCCGAGTTTCATTCAGGAGCTTTTCTGGAAGACGGTTTTTCCTTTGTATTCGATCGAATCGACGATCGCAACGATACTCGTGTCGGTGGGGATGGTGGACAGATCATCAACCTGTCGCGCCGAGCTCCCCCTGACGACAATGACAACTTCCCCCTCACCGGCGCCTACGGCATCCACGGCCACGACATGGTTGCTGCTTGGCGACGTGTCGGGCCCGATAAGGTTGACCAGAAGGAGTTTAAAGCCTTTTAGACGGCTCGTTTTGGCCGTTGAGACGATCGTTCCTGCGACGCGACCGAGTTCCATGGCTGTTCCACGTATGAAAAGGAATGTTATTACTGAAATTTACGAAATCCCCTCCTGAGAGTCCAGCGGCGGCGGCGGGCCCTCCGGGATACAGAATTGCCGGAAGCCAGCAGGCATCGGGACCACGCGCCGGCGGACATAGTCGAAAAACACAATGCCGGTCTTCACACGCGCAACTTCCTTTCCGCTCCCCTTGCTGGTCATGCGATACACAAAATCGCAGCCGAGTCTCCCGGGGTCCGTTACCGCAACGTCCACAACGAGCGTGTCCCCGTAGAACGCTTCCGATCGGTAGATGACCATCGCATCGACCATGATAATTCCCGCCCCTCCCGCATCCTTTTCCGAAAAGCCTCCGGTATGCAGATAGCGCAGGCGGGCTTCCTGCGCCAGCGCCAGAACGGCATCGTTTCCCAGGTGACCGCCGTAGTTGATCTCCGATATCCGTACCGGCAGTTCCGTCGAAAACGGGAACCGAGCCGGGAGGTCCAGCTTCAGGCGTGGCATGTCCGCGCTCCGTCGTACACAGAATCGGTTTCTCTGGCTGTCATCATACCCCCAGCTCCCGAAGGAGCGGACCGGCGTCTCCAATAAATTCTGTCACCCAGAGAACATACCGGATGTCAACTCCAATGGACCTGCTGTACTCCTCACTCCATGCATAATCATTGATGGTGGCCTCGAAGGTCCGGTCGAAATTGACCCCGACGAGTTCACCGCGTTCATTCAGGAGCGGGCTTCCGGAATTCCCCCCTGTGGTATCGAGATTGTACAGAAGAGCCACCGGAACGATCCCCAGAGCGGGATGCACGTAGCGGCCGTACCGTCTGGCGCGGTAGAGTTCGAACAGCCGCTGGGGAGGATTGAAGGGCGCTGTGCCCGTCGTCTTCTCGACAACGCCACGGAGCGTTGTAAAGGGCCGGTACACCGTAGCGTCAGCCGGGCTATATCCCCGTACCCGTCCGAAGGTCAGACGCATGGTACTGTTCGCATCGGGGACGAAGCTGCTCTGCGTGAACGCCTGTTTCACTTCGACCAGATCCGCATGGAGGCGGTTCAGACGTCCCTCTCGTTCCTGCCGACTCAGCCGCAAGGACCGGTAGTCCGGCTCCAGCCGCGCCGCAAAGGCAAGAAACGGATCGCTATTCGACGGGGGAATCTCCTCCGGCTGTTCCATCAGCGCAAAGACTTTCTCCGGCGTCCGGATGGTTGCACGCGTGTACATATCCTCCAGCCATGCATCGATTCCGCCGGCGGCCTTCATTTCCAGGGCAAGAGTGTCGAACAGCGGCGGCCGGTCCACGTCCGGGAGCTTGATCAGACGTTGCAGCACACCGGAGAACAGGACCCTGTCGATAGGATCGTACAGATCACGGAATCTCGTCCGAACACCATCTTTCGTCCGGTCCAGATTCCGCTCCATGTATGCATTCTCGCGTTGGAGGTCGGGCTTGCGTAGTTCCCGGTTCCCTTCCAGCGCAACAAGAGCGGTTGCAAGGAGCGCAGAACTTGTCCGCAAATTGTCGAGAAGAGCCTCACCCCTCGCACTAATCTGCATGGACTCATACACATCTCCGATATCCTGCAGCATGGTCCGGTACCTGGACTGGAGGTCTGGCTTCGACATGATGAACGCCTGCATCAAGCGTTCCTCTTCCCGTTTCTTCTCCACCAGTCCCAGCCGGCCAAGACCCTGGAGTTTGCCCCTGTAGTTCTTTGCTGTGTTGGCCAGACTCTTGACCCTCACGTCATATTTCAGCGCGACGGCCCGGTCATCTGCCCCCATGGCAAGGATCGTTGCGATCTCCCACTCGTAGAGATCTGCGATGGCAGGTAGACGCGATTCCTGTTCATAGGCCAGGAAGTGCGAGGTCCTGTGCCTGTAGGTTCTGCCGGGATATCCCAGGATGAAGACAGGATCTTCTTCGTTGACCCCGGCAGGCTGTATGCGAAGAAACCGTTTCGGATGGTAGGGAACGTTTGATTTCGAATACTCGGCAGGCTTGCCATCGGGTCCGACGTACGCCCTGAGAAAAGCGAAGTCCCCTGTATGGCGGGGCCACATCCAATTGTCTTCCTCGCCCCCGAACTCGCCGATCCCCCGGGGGGGGACGTACACCAGCCGCACGTCACGCAGATAGGTATAGACAAACAACACATAGGTCCGCCCGGCAAACATCTCGGCAACTTCCGCACGGCGATCAGGATAGTTCTTCTCGGTTTCCGCGACAATCCCTTTCATTCGTGCCGTGAGCGCCCGATTCCTTGACCCGGGAGACATGGTATCGTTGACGGCAGCAAGGACCTCGGCCGAGACATCGCGGTACGACTCGATGATCCGCACCGAATTCCCCCGGGCGCGGATTTCTTCCGAACGCGTCGGCGCCAGGTAGCCGTGTGTGACATAGTCATGTTCAGGCGTGCTTGCCGCCTGGACCGCTCTGAACGCACAATGATGATTGGTCAGGATGAGGCCGTCCGGGGACACAAACGACCCGGTGCATCCACCGATGTTGACAATGGCATCGATAAGACTGGTTCCGTCCGGGTTGTAGAGATCACGGGCGGTAAGCTGCAGACCTTTGGAGCGGAGATCGAGACTTTGGAGTTCGGTAAGCGGGTACATCCCCTCGTCTGCACGAAGGGTGGACGTCACAGCAACCATCATCAACCAGAGGAGGAGCCGTCGCATGGGAATAACGCCTTTCGTCTCGAGCATGATTTGACCGGGATTGGGATTGCGCCAGCCACCCGCGAGAGAAGGGACGGGTGGACGTTCGTGGAGCATCACGACGAAGATCCGAAGCGCTCCTGGATCATCGCATCGATATGCGCCGCGAAACCGGGATGCTGCGCCATGATGCTGTCGAACGTCTGTTTGTTGAGGGCGTACAGGTCACAAAAACCCACGGCCCGGACGCTGGCATTGCGCGGCTGGCCGCGAACGAGCGCCAACTCGCCGAAGAATTCGCCGTCGCGCAGGGTGGCCTGGACGGTTCTGCCATCCTTGTCAAGGATCTCCACAGACCCCCGACCGATGAAAAACATCTCGGAGCCAAGTTCTCCTGCGCGGACGATCATGTCCCCGTCCATATACACCTGTGGTCGCATGGCGAGCGCAATCGCCCGAACGAGCTCTTCGCCCGCCCCCTGGAAAAACGGCACCTTCGCGATCACATCCCGTTTAAGGAAGAGCGAAATGTCTTCCCGGAGCGACGGCGAAAGGTCGTCCAGAATGGCCATTTCATCGAACCCCAGGCGTTTCTCCCATCGGTACGAATAATATTCGCGGATTCGCCGCTGCAGCGGGACCGGAACTCCGCGGTACTGCAGGAAGGCGTTGATCCCTTCCATGGTTTCGACGTACCGAACGCGGGACGGATGGAGATTGGCGATGATGTGGGCGATATTGCCGATCACATAACCGAAGATACCGACACCGACTACCATCACACCGACGGCATACACCATTTCCCAGGACGTCGCGGGCGTGATGTCGCCGTAGCCCACAGACGTCAGCGTAGTCACGCACCAGTACAGCGCCTTCAGGTACGATGTGTCCTGTGCGGATGCGGAGGGAGTCAGCATTCTCAGGGCAAACCACCCGCACGCCAGCGCGTGAACAAGGAGGGCAATCCAGTAGCCGGAGTAGGCCAGCCGGAGGAAGTTCCACTTGTCCGGGTTTCGTTGCCACCATATGCCCATCGTTTGGACCACACGCGTCAACTTGACCAGCCGGAGCAATTCCAGTGGACTTTGCTGTAACAGCATGCCAAAGGGGACAATGGCAAGAATGTCGACGGCGAACCACCATGGGTTACTGGTCCGCCACGCACCTGCTTGCCGCCAGCGGACGATAGCGTCGATGACCATCACGGCAATAATCGCATAGTCCAGAAACACCATCCAGGGCGGCATACTCTGGGCTGCGAGGACCCGCAGCGGCGCGGTGATGGCGAGAACCGTTGTGCCGCAGACAAGGACGACCGACCAGATCCGTCTGAACAGAAATGTTGTCATGTGTTGTTAGACCCTGACTTTCACAACCACTTTTTGGACGGTGCCGCTCGACACCAGAGGCGCATGGGCATCTTCAGGAAAGAATATGAGCACGGCCCCGGGATGGACCGTCACCCATAGCGACGGATCGTCGGAAAAAAGGTGGAAGTCCTTTTCTTCATCGTACACCGACTCCACCTCCTGACACCGACGGAGATCCTTCCACCCGATACTCTCCTTACCTGCGATCAGATAGTGCACATCGATGTACCGCCTGTGGACTTCCAGTCGCGCCTCGGCGATGGTCTTTCCGGGTCCCGCGGAGGCCATCGCATACAGCGTATCGCCGTCGACCTCCGTCCGGCCCGGCGGAAGCGTCTGGAGGGCAGAATCTCTCAGAAACGTGAACACGCGGGGAAACGCCGGATGCAGTCCTGCATAGCGGTCGATGTCCTGCAGCGTTCCAAGAATCATTTTCGTCAATCCGATTGTTGCGCCACGATGGACGTGGTGAGGCCACGATACACCTTCCCCAAAAACCCCTGGCTACCAGCTCCCCGATGAGCCGCCGCCCGAAAAACTTCCCCCACCTCCGGAGAAGCTGCTGCCCGACGACCCGCCGCTATGGGAACTGCTGCTGACAGGGAAGGCAGCCGCGAGACTCTTGAATGCGGTCTTGCCCCACGACGTTTTCGGAAGCAGGAGCTTGACGAGCGGAAAGCCGATCGCATAGAGTCCGAAAAGGATGGGACCAATGGGTGATCCGAGAATCGCCACGGGGAAGGCAAGCCAGAACGGAAGAAGAAACGCATAGAGGAACCACGCGCCGCAACCCGGGGTCGCAAGCGCTATCACCGTGAAGGTCCCCACCACGATCGTGAAGATGGTGAGGGCGATCAGCAGGCCGGGTGTATCCAGCTCGCCGCCGTCATCCCCCTCCGCCGTATAGGAACCAGCGATGGCTGCGAGGAGTGCGTCGACGCCAGCCTGCACACCACGGTCATACTCTCCGGCTTTGAATTGCGGGACGATCTCGTTCCGTATGATGCGGCTGCACAGCGCGTCGGTAAGATCTCCCTCGAGGCCGCGACCGACTTCGATGCGCACCTTGCGGTCATCCCGTGCAACCAGGAGGAGAACACCATTGTCCTTCCCTTTTTGACCGAGCTTCCAGGTCTCCGCGACCCGGATAGAGAATTCCTCAATAGACTCATCCCCAAGGCTGGCGATGGTAAGGACCACGACCTGATTGGAGGTGGAGTCTTCGTGCGTTTTCAGCTGAGCTTCGATGCTCTGGACGGTGGCGAGAGAGAGCATCCCCGCTGTGTCATTCACTCTCCCGGCAAGATAGGGGACTTCCAGCTGTGCGGCGGAGGTCGGAACAGCCAACAGGACAGCCAGCAGCGCAACGCGCAACAGGCGGTCCGACGATGACGACACGTTCAGGCGGTTCATCGGTTACTCAACCGCAGGCCGTCAGACAACTCGTCTGTATCGTCTGGCCGTCGTGCAACACCCTGACGCTGCAGAAGGTCGCCACACATCCCGATGGCACCGACCAGCCCGTCCACCGGAGCTCCTGCTTTCAACCCCTCCACAATGCGCCGGACAACATCGTCCCATTCACGTTTCTCCACCCGCGCATTGATCCCCGCATCACCCAGGACCAGCACCTGGTGTTCCAGAACACTGATGAAAAGCAGGATGCCTGTACGGTCGCGCGTGTGAAAGACTTCCTCCGCAACAAAGGCCTCAGCGGCCCGTCTGCTGACGTGGTGCGCCATGGTGGCTTTGCCTGCAAGCAATCGCTTGAGGGGATGGACAAAACGGACGAGCAGCATGCCGATCGCCACCGCAATCATGATCAGCAGGACCAGTCCCGCAAAATCGAACGGGAGCCAGATCGTCGTGAGCTCATGGATGCCGGCGAACACGGCGGCAATGAGAGCCCCGACGAGCGCCCCACCACGCCATTCTGCAAACTCATAGTCGTCGCTCCGCTCGACGATAGATGGAACAATCTCACCCGAAGTTTTCTTTTCCGCCTCGAGAACGGCAGCCTGGATTTTAGCTTTGTCAGCTTCGGAAAACAGCCTGGAGAAGGATGACGCCATGGGGAGGTCCTCAGGAGTTAGGTGCGATGTGATAACATAGCAAGAAACGAATCTAGTCTCAAGTACGCTGTGGCTGGTGCAGTGCCTGTGGCGGTGCCTGCCCATGCACGGCGAGCCAGATACACACGGGCGAGACACTTGTCGAGACAACACGATGCCGCCTGTGGGCGGGCAGATAGACCGCGTCACCCGGGCAGAGTGTCTCCGCCGAACCATCCGGGTATCCCAGCACACCGGTCCCCTGCAATACCGTCACCCACTCGTCATGGTCCTGATCGTACCACTCGCCGTGAGGTGTTATCTGGCCGGTGGAGATGATGCGCTCCACACGAAATGACTCCGTCTCAAGGAGCACTTCGATCAATTCCTGGCTGGGCGGCAGCGGGGGTAGGGCAAAAAGGTTCTGCGTCATCCGACGGCGCTTTCAAGCATGCGGATCTCACCGGTAGAGGCGTCCATCTCCACCTCGACACCAAGTGGAAGAGTGAACTTGTTTTCGATGTGACCGATCATCGCCCCCGCGTACGCAGGAATCCCGAGTGGGGCGACATGGTCCGCAAAGACCTCTTCGAGCGTCAGTGAGCCATAGCCGTCTGCCGGACTGCAGTTCGTACATTTCCCGAAGATGAGGCCTTTCAGGGAGCTGAGTATCCCGGCCAGGCCGAGCTGTGTCAGCATCCGGTCAACCCGATAGATGTGCTCACCATCATCTTCCAGAAACAGAATCGCCGAATCCCACGCGGGGAGGTAGGGTGACCCCACCATGGCTGCCAGGACTGAGAGATTCCCGCCGATGAGGATGCCCCGTGCACGGCCGGGCGTGATGGTTTCGATCCTGTCGCGCGTCTGGATCAGGGTATTGTCCTGGGTCTTTGGATTCTGGAAGGTGACCACCTCCCCATCCATGAGTACCCGCCTGACGTAGTCTGTGGAAAACCTGTTCCATGTGGAGATCCCCACCGGGCCGTGAAATGTCACGAGACCGGTCCGTGCATACGCGGCAATGAGGAGAGACGTAATATCGCTGTATCCCATCAGGATTTTGGGATGGGCGGAGATGAGATCATACTCCAGCAGGGGGAGAATCCGATTGCACCCCCATCCGCCACGGACAGTCAGGATTGCATTGACGGTGGGATCGGCGAACATTGCGTTCACGTCGGCAGCGCGATCGCGGTCACTGCCGGCCAGGTACCCATACCGGTCCGCTACATGCCCCCCCAGGCGCGCCTTGAGGCCCAGCGCAGCGAGCGTTTCGACAACCAGGTCCAGATCGGCCCGCACATAGGTGGCTCCGGCGGGGTTGACCAGCCCCACGGTATGCCCTTCCGCAAGCCGGGGAGGCTTCCGGGCCGGCGTGTGTCCGGCGAGAGCACGGGATGGGTGCACGAGTGACGTGGCAGCAATCGCCGCCATCGAGTGCAGGAACGTCCGTCGGGGAGTGAGCATAGGAGAAGCCATCGCTGGTGACGATTTGTCCGCCGTTGACGGCGGCGGTGTGCCTGGAGCGGAACTGCAGGTACTCATTCGCCATGTCCCGACCCGCGCGGGAGGACCATGGAGCAGCGCGTATAGGCCACCCGAAACCCCTGGCGCTCGACATTCCGCTGGGACACGCTGCCCGGGCGGGTGAGGGTGTAGGCGATGTCACATTCCGATTCCCGGGCGTACGTTATCAGCGCCCGGACGATCGCACTCTGTACCCCCAGCCGGCGGAACGACGGGACCGTACTGGCTCCATAGATCGCGGCTACACCCTCATGAATCGAAAGAGCCCCGCCTCCAGCCGGGCGCCCTTCAACCCAGGCAAGCACCGGCTTTGTCGTCGGAAGAAGGGCAAGGTCGCGGAGCACTGCGAGATTGTCCGTAGCCTGCGCCAGCTGCTCGCCGAAGCCGATGGTCACGGTCCGCGCCCACAGCTCGGCCTCATCCGGTGAACTCAACTGGACACTGATGGATGAAGTGGACGAGGGCGGCGTTTCGATGATTCTGATCCGGCGGACCAGCACATTGGTAAACTCACGTAAACGGTATCCCCGCGCCTGAACCTCTTCGATCAATGACTGATCGGCAAAGGGACACACCTCGATCTGCACCGGCGAACCCCGGACCGTGAAGAACCGTTCGAGGCGGTTCATCTCGCTCTCACGGACCGGCCCTTTCATGCCGGCACCGATGGCCTGTGTGAGCGGCGAACCGACGGAGATAAACACCGCAACGCCCCCGGCCACGGTCTCCGACGCGGCACCTTCATCGGGGTGCAGACGGGCGTGGATCTCGGCAGATTGAAGCCCCACCGCAGCATCTGCCGCTTCGATACGGCGTGCAAGGGAGAGATCGGACAGAACCATTCCGCCGCTGGTGTCAGGCATGGCTCCGGATTACTCCGGGTTGAGGAAGCCGGTCAAGGCATATCCTCTCGACTGAAGCTTCGGCCCATGGACCCGAATGAACTCCCGGATGGACTCCACCGACACTGCCTGGGTGATGCCGGATTCGATTTCAGTTCTTCGCTCGACGTAGATCTGTCCGTTATACGGGACTGCCGGGTCGAAGACGACATCACCATTCTCCTTTTCGGGAGCCAGGAGGTAGGAGGTGTGGGCGGACACCAGTTTGATCATCCCGACAAGCTCGAAATTCGGCACCCCATCGCGGATCGCCAGGGCAATCCCGCCGCTGAACCCGCGGCTGAACATCGCGTCGACCATGAACGTCCCCCGCCGATCTTTGTTCGGGCTGGACACGATCCCCTTTGTCACCATCTTATACCCCGATGGAAACCCGAACAGGTACACAAACGTGCCCCACTCCAGCTCGCGTGCCTTCCCCCACGGATAGCGAAAAACCGGGAGCGGTATGGAGGGTTCAAGGAAGAAGGTGTGTCCCAGCAGGGCAATATCGGAAGTCCTGTCCATCGCAAGAATCTCCATCTCGCCCCCCTCGGGAAACACCGCGACGTAGTTGCTCTGTTTCTCCTTCACCGCGACGTTTTTGAGGAACGGAGTCGCTCTGCGGTTTTCATCGATGTGGTACGCCAGCACAGTGTCCTCGAAGTCCACGACATGGGCGCACGTCAGCACGGCAATACGGCGGTTCTCGTAGTACACCGTGGTCGCCGTTCCGGATGCAGTACTGTTGACATACACCGACTTATCTCGTTTTCGTGACAGGAGGTCCTCTGTGAGCCGGGACCGGGTAATTCGTTCGTCCACCGTGAACGCGTACGACCGATAGTACGCGATACTGCTTAGCATGTGTACGGTCCCGCTGACTTCTTCAAGCTGTTGTGAACATCCCTTGTACGGGAATTCAGAATCGTACCTCCCGTCGGTCAGCGTGGGATAGACATCCTTGTAGACCGACGTCGTACAGGCAGAAAGAACAGCGAGAGAGGAAACGAGCAGAATACGCGAAGCGGCGAAACGGACTGGCGACGGTGTCACGGATTAGTCCTCTTCAATACCTGCAAGCGATTTCAGGCCACGGATTTCCTGAGGCGTGAGTGGCCGGGTGGCGCCTCGGGGGAGCCCTTCTTTCGTCACAGGCCCGTAGGCCACGCGGTCAAGTTTACGCACGTCGTATCCCAGCGTTTCGAACATCAGACGGACCTGACGGTTCCAACCTTCGTGAATGGTGATACCGACTTCCTTCCCCCGGCTCCCGGGGATCGACACGACGTTGGCCGGCGACGTCACGCCTTTGGGGAGACGGACACCGTGGCGCAGCTGTTGCATGTGTTCCCGCGCGATGGGCTTGTCGCACGTCACCGCGTACGCTTTCGGGACTTCGAACCTCGGATGCATCAGATGGTGGGCGAAATCGCCGTCATTTGTAAACAGAAGCACACCGGTCGTGTTACGGTCCAATCGCCCGATGGGAAACACGCGGCGTTTGGACTGGAGGACATCCATGACGGTGGTTCTCCCTTTTTCGTCATGCGCTGTCGTAATCGTATCTTTCGGCTTGTTCAGCACGAGGTACACCGGCACGTCGACAGGAATGACTTCGTTGCCGTCGACGAACACACGGTCCACCCGGGGCCGAACCGTAGTCGCGAGAGCCGTCACCACCGCCCCATTCACTTTCACTCGCCCCCCGCTGATGAACGCTTCGGCACCCCGACGCGAAGAGACCCCGCACATGCCAAGAAACCTGTTGAGACGAACAGGAGGAAGTGAGCTGGCGGGGGTCCGCCGGGCCGGGCGAGGTCTGGTCTTCATGAATCCCCCTCGACCAGCCGCAAGCCTGCATCTCCTTCGCCCTCGTCCTTCCCTTCCTGCTTCTCTTCCAGCTCGCGCAACAGGCGCTTCTCCACTTCGAACTCCGCCTCGGCCAGCAATTCGTCAATTTCACGCGGTTTCGGAAGATCGGAAAGGTCGTTCAACCCGAAGTGCTTCAGAAATTCCCGCGTCGTTCCGTACAGCAGCGGGCGGCCGGGTGTTGCGGCCCGCCCGATGATGGCCACCAGATTCCGTTCCAGAAGGGTACGAAGGACGTAGTCCGCGTTCACCCCCCGGATGGCTTCGAGTTCAGGTTTCGTGACTGGCTGCTTGTAGGCAATCACCGCGAGACTTTCGAGCGCGGAGACCGAGAGCTTGCGTTTGCTCCGTTCCCTGACCAGGCGACCGAGCCATATCCCGAATTCAGGGAGAGTTGCAAACTGATACCCTCCGGCGATCTTGACGACACGGAATGCCCGTCCTGCCGCGTCGTACTCCCTGTTCAGGTACTCGATGGCTGCCCGAATGGTCTCCTGTGTGAATGGCTTCGGCCGCTCATGCTCACCCAGGTACTCCAGGAGGTCCATCAGTTCTTTCAACGATAAAGGCTCATCGCCCGCGAAGAGCAAAGCCTCGATGGTTTCCAGCACCGCCTTTCCGACGGGAGCGTCGGGTCGTTCGGCGCTCATGCGCTCGCCAGCGTCAACGGGGTAAGCGGTGTGACCGGCCGGATCGCAATATCATCGCGTCCCTCAATGGCGTCAAGCGACACCACGTTGTTCCGTGTCAGTTCGAGAATCGCTATCACCGTCACAATCACCCGGATCTTCTCCACCATATGGGTCACGAGTTGCAACAATGTCGTTGAACCGTGTACTCGAAGGAAGTCCAGCACGAAGCTCATCTGTTCTTCCACCGACACTGTCAGGAGTTGTACTTCATGAACGACTTTTCGGGGAATCTGGTCGAGTGCCGATTTGTAGGCTGCGATGAGGTTGAAGAGCGAGATATCTTTGAGGAATCCGTCATCGTCGTCATCCACAAGGACCCGTGTGTCGGCCTGGAAGAATTTCCGGTAGTAGACGTTGCGTTGTTCCTCTTCCATATGGCCAAGCTCCAGGGACATTTCCTTGTAGCGCTTGTACTCCATCAGCCGGCGGACGAGCTCAGCACGCGGGTCTTCATCATCGATGGCATTTTCGTCGCGCGGCAACAGCATCCGGACCTTGACCTGCATCAGTGTTGCGGCCATGACGATGAAGTCGCCCGCAACATCAAGATCGAGGGAGGCCATGAGATGAAGGTACTCCAGGAACTCCTGCGTGATGCGGGAGATCGGGATGTTCGTGATGTCCAGCTCGTCCCGTTTGATGAAGAAGAGGAGGAGATCGAGAGGACCTTCAAACTCTGTGAGTTTCACGCGATACACGGTATCATCCGAATTTCATGGCTCCACGCACCTCCGCCATTGTCTGTTCCGCACGCGTGCGGGCCCGGTCTTCTCCGTCGACGAGAATGCGTTCCACTTCACCGGGATGCGATTCATAGTGAGCTCGTTGTTCCCGGAACGGTGCAAGGGCCTCCGTAATTCTCCCCGCAGCTCTGCGCTTGCACTCGACGCAGCCAAGCGCGCCGGAGCGGCATCCCGCTTCAATCTCCTGTACTTCCGCCTGGTTGAATTTCTGGTGATACGTGAAGACCAGACAGACCTCGGGCCGGCCGGGATCGTTCTTGCGCACCTTCAACGGGTCGGTCACCGCCGAGCGCATCTTCTGCTGGATGACTTCGGGTGCGTCCGACAGCAGTATGGTGTTGCCGATTGACTTGCTCATGCGCTTGCCGTCGAGACCGGGCAGCCGCGCGAACCGCGTGAGCTTCGGCTCCGGCTCGGGAAAAACGCCTCCATACTGCGCGTTGAACCGGCGGGCGATCTCACGGGAGATTTCCACGTGTGGGACCTGGTCTTCGCCAACGGGCACGAGATCCCCTTTATACAGAAGGATATCCGCAGCCTGAAGCACGGGATAGCCGAGATGGCCGTACGTAATATTCTCGATCTGCAGATCGCGCACCTGATCCTTCACCGCGGGGTTGCGCTCGAGCCGGGCCGCGGTGATAAGCATGGAGAAGATGAGGTGCAATTCGGTGTGTTCCTTGACCTGCGACTGGCGGAAGATCGGACTCCTGGACGGATCAATCCCCGCCGCCAGCCAGTCGATCGCCATGTCGAGGGAATTCTCGTTGATGTGCGAAGAATCCAGATTGGTCGTCAGCGCGTGGTAGTCAGCAATCAGGTGAAAATTATTGAACTCCTCCTGGAGCGTAACCCAGTTTTCCAGTGCACCCACAAGATGGCCGAGGTGGAGTTTCCCCGTGGGGCGCATGCCGCTCAGAATGGTTTTGCGCTGATTCATGGTCTCTCATACGTGGTCGCCGCGGCGTTGACAGGTGCCTGCCAGGGCGCGGTCAGTCGTTAATTCAGGAAGAGGTAGGGCTTCCAGCGCTCATCGAGTGAACCGACCACATGCCGGATGAAGGTGACGTGGTTCGGGCGCATCGGCTTCCGGCGCAGCGTCATCAGTGCCTCATCCGGCGTCCGGTCACCCTTCTTGTTGTTGCAGCGAACACAGGCGCACACAAGGTTCTCCCAGCTGTCCTCCCCCGCCCGGGAGAGGGGCACAACGTGATCAACCGTCAAAGGCAGATCTCCCCTGCCGCAATACTGGCACCGGTGGGCGTCCCGTCGAAGGATGTTCTTCCTGGAGAGGATAATCTTCTTATAGGGGACTTTTACAAAGATCGAAAGCCGGACGATGCTGGGGTACGGCATCGACACCGACACTGCGCGCAGCAATTGACCGTTCCGCGCCTCGATCATCTCGGCCTTCCCAAGGTAGAGGAGAGCGATGGCCTTCTTCACATTGACCACGCTCATGGGCTCATAATTCTGGTTAAGAATCAGAACCTTTGCATTAAGTCTTCCGGCAAAGCTGTATGCTTCTCTGTGTGCGCTGAAGTCGCTCTTCCCTCCTGTCGGGCAACTCGTGGAACCTATCCAAAAATATACGTCCAAGGGCGCTCTTTGTCAAGCATGCCCTCACGTCCACGGCTCCCGGACACCTACACTCTATCGCAGGCGGCGGCCCCGAAAAAGCCAACAAAAAAGGCCCCGGAACATCCCAGGGCCTCGTGAATGCCTGCGTTTCGCGCGATGATGCCTATTCCGGAAGCTGGATTGCCGTGAACATGGTTCCCGTCTCACGTTTGACCAGCAGCAGTACAGAATCGCCGGGTTTGCGCGCGTCAATGATGGATTTCAGGTCACCAGGCGATTCCACTCGCTTCCGGTCGGCTTCAAGAACAACGTCGCCCTTCCCGATCGCCCTGTTGAATGCCTCGCTGTAGGGACGAATCTGGGATACGATGACGCCGTATTCCACGCCGAGAGTTTTCTTTTCGGATGGAGCGAGTGCGCGGACCGTCAGACCGAGCTTGTCGAAAGACATGGTGCGGGCCGACTCAACCTCGGTCTCGCGTTCGCGGTTTGGTTCTTCCGCGTTCGACGCAACCGCATCATCCTTCTTCCTCGGCCGGAGCACGACCTTCTTGTCCATCGCCTTCCCATCCCGGAACACTTTGAGCGTTACGGTGTCGCCGGGATGACGTGTGGCAATATAGGACTGGAGTTCGTTCTGCTTGTTCACTTCGCGTCCGTCGACTTCAAGGATGACGTCCCCCTTCTGAATCCCCGACGCCTGTGCGGCGCCGCCTTCCACCAGCTCCTGGACGATCACGCCTCTGGCCTCTTTCATCCCGAGCGCATTGGCCAGTACCTGGTTTACAAGACCGATCTGCACTCCGATGTATCCACGTTTAACTTCTCCGTACTTGATGATATCCGATGCGACCGTCTTCAGGAGGTTCACCGGGACAGCGAAGCCGTATCCCTGATACCGTGCATTGGTTGTGGCAATGGCCGTATTGATGCCCACCACTTCCCCACTCATGTTGACCAGTGCCCCTCCGCTATTGCCGGGGTTAATGGCAGCATCGGTCTGGATGAAGTTCTCGATACCGTAGCTGTCCTGGATGATATTGATATTGCGTCCGATGGCAGAGACTATCCCGGCCGTGACCGTGGACGTGAGCCCGAGCGGGTTGCCGATCGCCAGGACCCACTCGCCCACCAGGACATTCTCCGAGTTACCCAGCGCCGCAGCTTGCATGTCCTTCGCATCGATCTTGATTACCGCAAGGTCAGTCGACGGATCGGTTCCGATGAGCTTCGCCGTGTATTCCACCTTGTCATGCATGATCACCTTGATCCCGCCGTCGGCGGCGTTCTCGACAACATGATTGTTGGTGGCAATATACCCGTCAGCCGTAATGATGATGCCTGAACCGTACCCCTGGGATTGTTCTGGCTGCTGGTCGGGCATCTGGAGATCGGGGCCGAACCAGTGGAAGAAATCCCGCGGCATTCTCCGATCCGATTGTTTTGCGGTCGTGGTTGTCGTGATTGCCACAACCGAGGGCGTCACGGCCCGTGAGACGGCAGCGAAATTGTCGCTGAGCGCTTTCACCGAGGGCTGCTGGAGTGCGATCGGTGCCGAGCCGCCGAGCTTCACATCATCGCCCCCCACAGCCAGGCCGATATCGACACCATTCCCGAACGAGGAAACCAGGATTGCTCCGAGAACAATTCCGGCCGCCACAAGCAACACGGATGCTACCATATACTTCTTCAACATGTTTCCCTACCTCCGTTTAATGATAACCCGGTCAAGAATGGGTCAATGTAACGACGAAAACACTTTTTCCGATCGCAGGGGTCGCATCCCGGTAATATGATGCTGTACGAGACTCCGGAGCAGGGTCTGGATCTCATGCTCCACACCGGACGTCAGGACTACCCCGTGCACCGCGTCAGCCCGGGCGGAGATCTGAAAGTGGGCAAGAGTACGAAGAGCGGGCACCGAGACCCTCATGGTGACTCCGCTCCGGCCCGAACAGGAAGCACACACAATCCCGCTCGGAGCCACATCGAACCCTTCCGGTCCGTTTCGATGCTCACTCCCCTCTACGATCACACCGCACATGCTGCATTTGCCCAATTCGGGGCGAAAACCAAGAAGTTCAAGAAGCCTTACCTCAAAGAAGTATAACGAATTTCCGGGCCGCGGAGTTGCACGCTGCAGCGCTTTGATCGTATCCACAATGAGGTCAAACACTTCGGGATGCACCTCGCCGGGAACGGTAGCCAGGTGTGCCAGTTCAACAACCGTCATCCCGGCCTCCATCCTGGCAAGATCAGTGGTCAAGGCGCCCATCGACCCTAATGGATCACACTGTGTCAACAATTGGAGATCCCTGTTTGGTTTCGTGTACACGACAACGCGGACTCGGCCCATCGGCTCGAGGGATGCGATGCGGCTCCGCGAACGGTTGCGGGCTCCCTTGGCAAGAACCGGAAGTTTGCCGTGCGCCTTCGTGTACAGAGTGGCAATAATACTGGAATCGCCGTATTTCATCGCCCGGAGGACGACTGCCTCATCAGTAATGATCATGGGGTGCGGAGGACTTCCGCTATGGAGGCCGAATACGGAGCTTCGAGGATCCCTTTTTCAGTCACGATGGCGCTGATCAGTTCATGGGGTGTGACATCGAAGGCTGGAGCATAGACGCCCACGCCCTCGGGGGCCACGCGGACGCCTGCACAGTGGGTTACTTCTGACGGGTCGCGCTGCTCGATAGGAATCGCCGACCCCTCGACGGTCAACGGATCCAGCGTCGAGAGAGGCGCGGCAACGACAAAAGGGACACCATGGCGGTGCGCGAGGACAGCCAGTGGATATGTTCCGACTTTGTTTGCAGTATCCCCGTTGGCCGCAATCCGATCGGCCCCGACAATCACCATCTGGACTCTTCCCTCGCGGAGGACCGTCCCTGCAGTGTTGTCGGTGATCAGCATGACCGGGATTCCGGCTTTGAGGAGTTCCCAGCTTGTGAGGCGTGCGCCCTGGAGCAGGGGCCGCGTCTCATCGACGTACACCCGCGCGACGTTTCCCTCAAGGGCAGCCGTCGTGATCACACTCAGCGCGGTGCCGTTCCCGGCGGTTGCCAGCGCACCGGCATTGCAGTGTGTCAGAATGGATGCCCCGCGCGGCACCAGCGTCGCACCGAGCACACCGATGCGCCTGCAGGCATCGATGTCCTCATTCTGAATTGCCAGCGCTTCATCTTCGAGAATTGCAGCGAGCCGACCGTCCGGCTCCGTGCTGTGCCGGTCGATCACGGCTTTCATCCGCGCAAGTGCGGCAAAGAGATTCACGGCGGTGGGCCGGGTGCCGGCCAGGTAGTCAATCGCGGCATGGACGCGGGCGCGGAGATCGGCACGCCCCGGGGGGACTTTCTGTCGGGCGGCCATGAGGACGCCGAATGCCGCAGCGACGCCGATCGCGGGGGCGCCCCGGATACGCAACGCCCTGATGGCTTCGCCGACGACGTTCACATCGTCGGTGTCCACGTAGCGTTCTTCGTGCGGAAGCAACGTCTGATCCAGAAACCGTATCTTTCCCTCAACCCAATCGACAGCCTTCATCACGTCAATCAGTCCTCGTCGACCCGTGAGAGCTCGCGGAATTCTCGAAAGCGATCCTGGATACGGAGATAGGTGAGATCGGCAAGTCCGCCTACACCGAATTTCTCAACACAGAACGACGCAAGTGTGCTGCCGTATATGACGGCGCGCTTCAGGTTCTTTTCGGATACGTCCTCTGTCCGGGCAAGCCACCCGATAAACCCTCCCGCAAACGAATCCCCCGCCCCGGTCGGATCAAAAATGTTCTCCATCGGATAGGCCGGCGCGGAAAACACGATGGATTCCGTCAACAACAGCGCGCCGTGTTCCCCCTTCTTGATGATGACCACATCGGGACCCATGCTGCGAATCACCTTTGCGGCTTTGATGAGATTGGGTTCCCCTGAGAGCAGACGGGCCTCCGAGTCGTTCACGATAAGCACGTTGATCAACCGGAGAGTCTTTTCGAGTTCGTCACGCTTGCCGTTGATCCAGTAGTTCATGGTGTCACACACCACGAGCTGCGGGCTTTCCATCTGCTCAAGGACCTTCCTCTGCAACACAGGATCGATATTCCCCAGGCAGATCGTGCGCATCTTCCTGTGCTTCTCGGGAATCTTCGGATCAAAGCGCTCGAACACATTCAGGTCCGTCGACAACGTGTCCCGTTCATTCAAATCGTAGTGATAGCGACCTGCCCAGCGGAAGGTCTTTCCCTCCTTGATGATCTCGAGCCCTTCCACATCGATGTTCCGCCGCTCGAGGAACACCAGCCCTTCACGCGGGAAGTCGCCGCCGACGACGCCCACAAGCCTGACAGGGCTCACAAAGTAGCTGGCGGCAGCGGAGATGTACGTGGCCGACCCCCCCACCGCATCTTTGACGGAACCGAAGGGTGTCTCGATACTATCAAGCGCAACCGAACCGACGACCAGAACGCTCACGGGCTCTCCTGTCCTATCTGCCTTTTCCGGTACAAAATATACACTACTGTAAAGGTACACAATGCGATAACGACATTCAAGGAACCGGTAGCGACAACCTGAATGCGGCCTCCTGTCCCCTCACGATGTACTCATCCACGAGATCCAGGGCCTGACGATGACTGGGCCACACGAGCCGCGCCCGGGCCCGGGCAAGGGGAAGCCAGTCCCACACTGTGTGTTCGGAGGAAAGGAGCGGATCCGTCCCGGATCCCGTCTGCACGGCAAAAACAGGACAGAGGTTCACCGCATGACGGGCCGTATCGTAGAATGTCGTCAGCCCCGGCAACGACCACGCTCGCTGCGGAACGAGCTGTGTCTCCTCGTGCAACTCCCTGAGCGCGGTCTGCCCGGCGGTTTCCCCGTCCTCGACTGTTCCCGTGATGATCTGCCACATGCCCGGATGGACGGCCTCTCCCGATCCCCGCTGAAGGACGAGATATTCGGCCCTGTCATTGTGGAACCGGAACACACACACCTCCACGATTCTACTGACAACGGGAATCATCACATCCCCCTTTCTTCTGCCAGACGTGCGTGTGCACTGCGCTCCTGCACGGAGGAGCATTCGACACGCGCTGTCATGGTGTGTGCCGGACTGCGTTCCTGATCGCTTCCGCTGTCGCGTCGGCTCCGAGTTCCGCGACAACATCAAATGGCGCCCGGACCGGACCGGAAGCGAGGGCGAAGACGATATCGCCGTCGAACGACGTGTGAACGGGCTTGAGTGCCCGCGCCATACCATCATGGCCCCGCTGAGCCATCCGGTTCGCCTCGACCTTGGTCAACAGGGCATTGGTGAGAAGCGCGACCAGCGTCGTATTCGTCGGGGCCGAACTCAGGGGGAGGTCGAAGCGACCGGGGCTTCGGTGGGCGGCCCACCCCCCGGAGGGATCCCGGGCACCTGCCAGGATCGAGCCGCCGGCATCGCGAACATCGCCGACTGCATTCACGACCGCCAGCGCCGTCACCTGCAATTCTCCATCGCGGAGGGTCTCGACCCCGAGCCCGCCGGGCATGCTCATTTCGATTCCCTTCCACTTGCCGACCACAGCACCTGTTCCTGCCCCCACGGCCCCCGGCGTCGCGTCGGGTGCGGCGGCGGTGCAGGCAGCGTAGCCGGCAGCCGCCGTCGGCCTCACCGAGGCGGAGCCAACGTTGAGGTCATAGATGACCGCCGCGGGAACTATCGGTACCCTGGCCCATGGTGTCTTGTAGCCGATCCCCTGTTCTTCGAGGTAGCGCATGACGCCATCGGCGGCGGCAAGCCCGAATGCGCTCCCCCCCGTGAGCAAGAGTGCATGAACCTCCTGCATGGTCCGTTCACTCGCCAGCAGGGCAAGCTCACGGCTTCCGGGAGAGTTGCCCCGGACATCACACCCGCCAACAGTCCCTGGCGGACACAGGACGACAGAGCATCCCGTGCGTGCAGCCGCGTCAGTCCAATGGCCGAGACGAAATCCGGAAGGGAGAGAGGTCATAAGAGCCCTGCGCACATTAGAGATCGGTCAGCCGATGAACAGTGGAGAGGAGGATCCCGCACGAGACGCCGACGTTCAGTGATTCCGCAGAGCCGTAGCGCCGTATGGAGACCCGGAAGTCGGCAAGCTGTCGGACAGCGTCCGAGACACCCCATGCCTCATTGCCAAACACAAGAACCGCCTTCCGCGCGTAGCGAACCCGGTCGAAATGGGTTTCCCCTCCGGCATCGGCAACGTAGATGCTGTATTCAGCTTCCCTGGCTGCGGAGAGGGCCGCGGGAAGGTCCACGGCGCAGGCCACCGGGACATGAAACACACTCCCCATTGTACCACGAACGACTTTCGGGTTGTACAGGTCTACCGACTGTTTGCCGAGCATGATACCATGCACACCGAACCAGTCGCACGTGCGAATGATGGTTCCGACGTTCCCGGGATCCGTAACGGCATCCAGCGCCACGAGGAGAGATTCTTCATCGGTGCGCCCGATGAGCATCTCGAGGGAAATCTCCCGCTGGCGCAGTACGGCCAGGATTCCCTGGGCGTGGACCGTTTCTGCAACAGCGGCGATCTCCCGGGAGGTCACCTGTTCGACGGTTCCGGTCCGCCGTTTCGCATCGGCGATCAGCGCGATCACTTCGGGATTCTCCATCGCCTCCCCGGTGTAGTAGCATTCAAGGAGATCGAACGATGAACCGAGTGCTTCCCGGATTGCGCGCACGCCTTCAACAAGGAAGGTCGCAGATTCCCCGCGTCCCTTCTTACGGTTGAGCGTGTTCAGTCGTTTGAGTTTTGCCCTGGAAAATGCGGCCATGAGCTTGCTGTCGTGCGTGAAGTGCCGTATGATAATCATCCCTGTCGCGAGAAGCAAGGCGGCCGGTTCTCCTCCAGAACACACGGCGGACCACCGTTCCGTCCGTCACAACGATCACCGCTCCGTCCTCATCGGTCCGGGCGATGTCCGCCCCATGGCGGACAAGGCGTTGGACGACCGCTTTTGCCGGATGACCGAATCGGTTGCGGTGGCCGACGGAGATCACCGCAAGCGCAGGATGGACAGCCGCCAGGAATTCCTCGGATGTTGCGGCGGCACTGCCGTGGTGCCCGACCTTCATCACCGTCGAAGCCAGACGCCCCCCGTACGCATCCAGGAGGCGACGCTCTTCTTCCTCTTCAGCGTCGGCCATGAACAACAGACTGATTGAACCATACAGAAGCCGGATCACGATTGATGACCTGTTGGGAAGACGCCGCACACTGGAGGTGTCGCGTGCGTCCAGGCCTGAGTACAGCACCTGGAGGCGGACGCCGGGAACCCATGCAAGATGTGTCCCCGCGGAGACCCCTCCGCCTGAATAGACGGTGCAAATCCGGGCGGTTTCGCACACTGACGATTGGCCGCCGGTGTGATCGTCATGCGGATGGGTCAGCACGAGAAAATCAAGATCCTTGATCCGGTTCCGTCGCAGTAGGTGTTGAAGGTGTTTCACACCGTCGCCGGGGGGGGGCCCCGTGTCGATGAGCGCAGCGCCGCCGCCGGCGTGCTCGAGGAGGATCGCGTCCCCCTGCCCTACATCGACAATGGTTACCCGGAGTTCGCCGGGTCCCAGCACGTTGCCGTCCGGGAACACCAGCACGGCATTGGCCGAAATCAGCCACGCCATGATCCAGAGGTGAAGGTGCGCGGGGTGTCGCGCATGATACAGAGCGCCGAGCGCTGTGTAGAACGGCAGGCTCCAGAGGGGGTTAAAAGATGCAGTGTCCACCGCCGCGAATGGCACCGCCGCACACGCTTCAGTCACGCGGAGCGCACCCCACAGGAGCATCCTGTTCACTTCAGCGAATCCTGCCGCGATCGCACCGCTGCACAGCCCCGAGACGGCCGTCACAAAACCCAGGACAACCGACCATCCGCTCAGCGGCACGACCACCATATTTGCAGCAATACCCACCACCGACACCTGCCCGAACGCAACCGCTGTCAGGGGCAGAGTCCCGATTGACGACGCCGCAGAGACCGCCGCAAGCTGGAGACCCACGCGCACGAGTCGTCGGAACAGCGTCGCGCCTCGTATGCGGTGAACCCAGCCGTTCAGGAGGGGATAGAACAGGATGATGGATACAACGGCACCGAAGGACAGCTGGAAGCCGATATCATGAATCTGGCCGGGGTCAATCACGAACATCAGAAGCGCCGCAATGCCGATGGCGTTCAGTGAATTTCCCCGAATCCCCCACCCTCCAGCAAGGAGGAGGAGAAGCGCCATAATGGTTGCTCGCACAACGGGGGGCTGGCCCCCCGTCAGGAGCATGTAGCCAATCAAAGCCAGGGCGGTGGGGAACGGAATACAGCGACGAGGAAGCCGGAAGAATGACAGGAACACCATGATACTCCCGGCGACGACGGCGACATTGGAACCGGAGACCGCGAGAATGTGTGCCACGCCGGAGACGAGAAACGCCTCCCGGAGTTCTGGACTCAAACCGGCCTTCTCGCCGATCATCAGTCCCTTGAGGAACTCCCCCTCTTCTCCGCCGATGGATTCGTCGACGCTCCTGATGATGCGACGGCGCAATGGAGCGACGACGTCCCGGACGAGCCACCATCCACCCGAGGTTCCAAGAACATGCACATCGTCAGGCGACCGGGCCTTCAACAGTAACGTGATTCCCTGTGTCGCGTAGTACTGTGCGGGATCGAACTCACCCGGATTCCGGATGAATGGGATCCCGTCCAGCTCGCCGTACACCGCAATGGTCGATCCATACACAGGGGCAGTGTCCGAGGCAGCCGGACCCCGCAGTCGCACAGTGACCAGACAGATGCCGTGCAGTGGGAGAACAGCGCTGTCGGATATCAGACCGGAAACATCGAGAGTAAATCGCAATACGCCGGCACCCTGTAATGGGTAATCACGAACACAGCCCCAGAGAGTCACCGTTGCTGCCGGAACGGAAAGATGTTCGCTGTTGCGCTTGTGATCGTCAGACCGGGCAAGCACGACGCCGGCGAGAAAGCTGAGAAGGATGGCAGAGCCCGTGAACGGCGTCAGGCAGGCAAGGGAGGGCTTGAGGAGCAGCACCACCAGTCCGGTCCCTGCAATAAGCGGAAGGAGGAGCAGCAGCAGGAGCGGCAGTTCCGGCAGGAGTGTGGATGAACCGCACCAGAGACCGAGGGCGACCCAGCAGGCGACTGCAAGGGCCGGCCAGCTATGGCGGGTCCGCCTCCTTTCCGTTCGCACGGATGACCTCCAACAGAGCCGGGAGAACATGTGTGAGGTCGGGCGAACGGCCACCGAAATGTGCAAGCCGGCGCGCGAGCATCCGATGCTGCAGGCCGGCGATAATCAGTGGCACAGGGTTGCGGGTATGCGTCTTCGTCGAAAGATCTTCGAGATTCCCATGGTCACTCGTTATCACCAGCATGACGTCGTCACGATCAACGGTGTCCAGTATTCCGCCGAGAAATCCATCGAACGCCTCAAGCGCTGCAATGGCCTCCGGCATTTTTCGGCCGTGGCCTGCATGGTCGGTCTTCCAGTACTCAAACAGAACAAAGGGATGGGCAGCTGCAAGTCCGGCAAGCTTCCCCCCGGCCTCGGTCGTGGTCAGCACCCGCACGTCGGGATATCCCATGCCTGCCCATGCTTCCCCGGTAAGGTCTGGAGAAATGGCCGTGCCGGCGAGGAGGTCTTCGGCCCGCTTCAGGGGGACACCTGAGGTCAGACAGGAAAATGTTGTCACCGTTGTCCGTGTCTGTCGCTTCTTGATATAGTCGAAGAATCGTTGCGGAAACGCATTGGCAAAACACGGATTCTGACCGCTCTGTTGCAAGCGTTGAAAAATACTGTGCGCTTCGATCACCGGGCGCAACGTGGAATACGGGTACGGGCCGAAGTGTTTGCCGATCAGGCGGGCCGCATTGACTCCGGTGAACAGTGCCGTCTGCCCCGTGCCGCTCTGGGGTAGTCCGGCCACGCCAAGCGTTGCATCAAGGGGCACCATGGTCACCCCCGGGCCCTCCCATTGACGATGATGAAGCGAAGGAAGCGCGCCACCGAGCAGGCCCCGGAGGACTGGCAGCTGGGCGGCAAAGAACGGGTTCTGCCGGGGGTCCTTCTTTCCCATTCCGACGCCATCCAGAAAGAGCATCAGGACATGCATCAGGATTTCCCCTTTTCTCCGGACAGTGGGGGGCTCTCCAATAGTATCGTCACAGGTCCGTCATTTACGATCCCGACATTCATCATTGCTCCGAATTCTCCCGTGCGGACCCTCTCTGCTCCCAGAATCTCGCGCATGCGGCTGACGAACACGGCGTAGAGTGGTTCGGCTTCCGCCGCCTTCGCCGCGAGTGAAAATCCCGGCCGGTTGCCCTTCTGCGCGTCCGCGTACAAGGTGAACTGTGAAACGACTAGAACACTCCCCCCGACATCGGCCAGGCCGAGGTTCATTTTTCCACCGTCGTCTTCAAAGACCCTGAGCGCGGCACATTTCTCTGCGAGGAACCTTGCGTCCCGTTCGGTATCCCCCTGCGTGATCCCCAGCAGGATCACATACCCACGGCCGATCCTCGATCGTTCACGTCCCTCGATCGTTACGCTTCCTTCACTGACCCGTTGCAGGACTACGCGCATATCCGATCCTTTCAACCGTGCACGAGATCTGGCCGGGCATGGAACACACGGGGGATTCCGGCAAGATCGGGCGTCACCGCCGCTTTCGCCCAGCCGCTGCTCGCGGCCAGAGCATCGACAGCGCGCTCCTGACCTGCCCCGAACTCGCAGAGCAGGTGACCATCTGGCGTTATCGTCTCCCGTGCCACCGCAAACATGATTCTGAAAAACCCGAGCCCGTCTCCTTCATCCGTGAGGGCAGAGCGGGGCTCAAACTCCCGGATTTCCGGCTGCAACTGTTCGAACTCTTCGAGGGCAATATACGGTGGGTTCGAGACGATCAGGTCGAATCTCTGGCCGGAAGCCAGGCCGGAGCGGAAGTCGCTCTGTTGCAGCGTGACATTCGGGACTCCATTCCGTTCAATATTCCGGCCGGCGATCCCCAGCGCATCGTCGCTGCTGTCAATTGCTGTCACCCGGGCCGACGGAAGGAAGTGCGCAAGTGCGATGGCAATATTCCCCGAACCGGTCCCGACGTCCAGAATTGCCGGCTCCGGGCGGGAGAGTGACCGTGCGACTTCGATGGTCTTCTCAACCAGCAGTTCTGTCTCCGGCCGGGGGATAAGGACGCCCGGCCCGACGTAGATCGGAAGGCCCATGAACACCGTCTCGCCGAGGATGTACTGCAGCGGTTCGTGCGCGAGCCGTCGCTTGAATACAGCTTTAAACGAAGAAAGTTCATCCGTAATCAGCGGCCGGTCGAACTGCAGATACAGTTGCAGGCGTGTCAGACCGAGCACCTGACACAGCAACAATTCCACGTGAAGCCGGGCCTCGTCGAATCCCTTCTGTACCAGATACGCTTGCGCCCACTCCATCAGGGAGAGGACTGTCCAGACGTCCGGTACGGCGGGGCTGCCATTGGACGAGGAGTCGATCATACGACGAGTTCCCGCGGATCGCGGACCCGTTTGATCAGAAGGTACAATCCCACGAAAGACGCCAGAATGCCGAGAATGAACACCCCCTGGTATCCGACGGCATCGCTGATGAGGCCACCGGCAAGACCGGAAAGATAGCAGGGCGTCAGAACAAAATTCATCAGTCCCACGAACGTGGATCGTTGTTCGGGCCGGCAATATTCAATGGCCATGTTGAAGCGGGCCATCATTTCCGCCCCCAGGTTCACCCCGAAGAATACATAGACCAGTGTGAACCATCCCGGCGAAGGCGCGAGCAACGCCCACACGCTGGCAAGCAACATTGCCACGCCGGTCGCGATCAATGCCAGCTTGTTCCCGTAGCGGTCGGTGATAAACCCGATGACCAGCGCACTCACGGCCTGGACCGCCACCATGGCAAGGGTGAACTGGCCGACGACAGATTCATCGGCCTGGAAATCTTTCAGGACGTAGACCGTGAAGAAGCCCGCCGGCATGGTGGCAACAACCAGGAATGCGCAGGCCACGAGAAACTTGCTGAATTCTTTGTTTGACCGAAGCGCTTGAGGCAGGTCGCCCAGGTATTCTCGTATGGGACGCATGGGGACGACCGGACTCGGTTCCGATTCGACAAGTCGGGCCTGGATGAAAATCGACGTAAACTGAAGGGCGAAGGCGATAAAAAAGCCAATCGCATAACTGACGGGGAAGCCGAAACTGGCGAGAAGCCAGGTTAGTACGATCCCGCCCAGAAACGCGCCCAACCCGCCCAGGGAGTTCCGTATACCCACCAGCCGCCCCCGTTTTTTCGGCGAGGTCAACTTTGCAAACATGTCGAACCACCCTGGCGTGGCAATGCCGGCGACAACATTGTTCATCAGAAAGAAGAACAGGAAGGTCCAGAGGGCCCACGAGGATTCAACCCAGCCGAAGAGCAGGACCACCAGACCCATGAACAGGATGTGAAATCGCTGAGCGGCTCCAAACCTGATCGACCATCGCTTTTTCCATGGCATGGTCTCCACATGTCGGGCGGCAAACAGCTGGGGGATGTAGAGACCGACGTAGGTGAGGACACCGATAGCCCCGACCTCAACATTTGATCCACCTAAACGGGCTACGAGCGCCGGAATAACGGTCTGCGGAGATATGAATGCGGCAGACGAGATGTACACCGCCCCTTCGACAATATTGATGATGGCATTTCGTTCATCGGTGGACCGTGCAGCGGGTAGCATAGGTACTCGTTCCTCTGTCGAAATATTCAGTTGAGAATGTACCACATTTTCCGATGAAGAGCGCTGATGCCAGTGGTGGTGAACCGCGGGGATACGCTGGATGTCACCGGCGCTGAGAGAAGCATCGAGCAACTGTTCACAGCTGTGGTGCCGCCGGGCCTCTGTAGACCACCCTTCCACCCACCATGGTCAATTCGACCCGCACGTTGAGCACTCGTTTGGCGGGGACCCGCATGATATCCTCACTCAGCACCGTGAAGTCGGCCCGTTTCCCGCGCTCAAGGGAACCGGCATCCGATTCGCGAAACGATGCTATGGCCGGCCACAGGGTGAACGCCTTCAGTGCTTCCTCTGGAGTCATCCGCTGTTCCGGATGCCATCCCCCGGGAGGTTGGCCGCCGGCATCTTGTCGCGTGATGGCGGCGTAGAAGCCAGGCAGAGGGTCGGGCGATTCCACGGGAAAATCGGACCCCGCGGGAATAATGCTCCCCGCATCGATCAGCGAGCGCCAGGCATACGCTCCGGCGGAGCGTTGGGTTCCCAGCCGTTCGGAAGCCCACCGCATATCGGACGTGCAATGGGTCGGTTGCATGGACGGGATCACGTGAAGCAGAGAGAAGCGCTGGATGTCCTCGGGTGCCAGAACCTGAGCGTGTTCAATTCGCAGACGCGCATCCTCTCCGAGCTTTCCGGTCTCGCGCAGCGCGTCACGGTAGACGTCCAGAACGAGCGCATTGGCTCTATCACCAATCGCATGCGTGCAGACCTGAAATCCCGCTTGCAGGGCATCGACCACATGCTGTTTCATCTCCCCGGACGAGAGGAGGGTCAGGCCGCGGTTTCCCGGATCGTCGGCATACGGCGTAAAGAGCGCCGCGCCCCGGGAGCCTAGCGCCCCGTCGGCGTACAGTTTGACCGCACGAACGGTAAGATGGTCGTCAGCAAAGCCCACCAGCGCCCCCCGCGTACGGATACTGTCCCACGTCGGGCCTGGCCCGTCTACCGCGGCGTAGATCCTGAGGGGGAGCTTGCTTTGCTCGGCAAGATCCCTGTAGACCTCCAGCAGTTCCGTGTCCACACCCATATCGTGAACTCCGGTAAGACCGACGCTGACACACCGTTCCATGGCAAGTGTGACGGCGCGAATCCGTTCGGACCGGGTCGGTTGCGGCATGACAGCCCGGACGAGATCGATAGCCTGGTCGATGAGGACTCCCGTAGGGTTTCCTTCGGCATCCCGCATGATCCGCCCGCCCGGCGGATCCGGCGTCTCCTTCTGAATTCCTGCGAGTTGGAGGACCCTGGAATTGACCCAGGCCGCATGCCCATCGACTCTCACCAGGTAGACGGGTACCGCGCGGGTCACAGTATCAAGATCCCGGCATGATGGGAATCTTCCACCCGGCCAGAGTGTCTGGTCCCATCCGCGTCCACGCACCCACGACGCTCCCCCGGTGTGCTCCAGATCCTGTGCCACGCGGTGCTGAACTTCTTCAACAGAGCCTGCGCCAACCAGATCCACCGTCATCAGGGCAATGCCAAGCCCCTCGATATGGGCATGAGCATCCACCAGACCAGGAAGGAGGGTCTTCCCCTGAAGATCGAGCGTCGTGTCTGCCCGGTATCGTTCTTTCATGTCCTGCGATCGTCCCAGCTCCACAATGCGGCCGTCGCGTATGACGATGGCATCAAAGGAGGAATCTTCAGGAGTCATGCCGTACATTCTCGCGTTGACGAAAACGGTGTCGGCATGATACGGCGGGAGCAGAAACCAGAGCGCCAGGGCGAGAACGACGACAACAGCTGAGACTATGAGCACTATGCGCATGAAGCACCCCCTGTGAGGTCTAGGAAAGCAGATCGTCCCACGATAGGAAGAAAGCCAGAAGATTGCAAGTCTGCCTCAATTTGGCTACGTTTGCGAGATCGCCGAACGGCGGGCGTCCCATCGACCACAAGGCAGGCATCATGCGTTCTCCCTATCCCCCTTTTCCCTCGAGCGATCTTGCGGCATTTGTCCGCGTTGTACGGCGCCTTCGCCGCGATTGTCCCTGGGATCGGAAACAGACACACCGCTCACTCCGGCACGCCCTCATCGAAGAAACCTACGAGGTCGTCGAAGCACTTGATGCCGGCAACCTTGACGAACTCTGCAAGGAACTTGGAGATGTGCTTCTTCATGTCATCCTCCAGGCAACGATCGCCGAGCAGAACGGCGAGTTCACGCTTCGCGATGTCGTGACATCAGAGACCGCGAAACTGATCCGGCGGCATCCACATGTTTTCGGCTCGACAAAGACACGGTCCGCCGAGGAGGTGAAACAGAATTGGGAACGGATCAAGATGACGGAAGGGCGGTCATCTGTTCTGGAGGGGGTTCCTCCGAGCATGCCTGCGCTGTTGCGCGCGTTGAGGGTCCAGCAGCGGGCCTCCAAGGTCGGGTTCGATTGGAAACATGAAGACCAGGTTTGGAAGAAGGTCCGGGAAGAACTCGAGGAGGTTCGTGATGCTCTTCGTACGGGAAAACATCCCCGCCGGGAGGAGGAATTTGGTGACCTCCTTTTTGCGCTCGTGAACTACGCCAGGTTTTTGCGCATCAACCCGGAACATGCGCTCCGGGGTTCGATTCAGAAATTCACCAGGCGGTTCCACTCGATTGAAGCGGCGCTGGCCAGGAAGGGTACGACGGTCCACGACAGCTCGCTGGAGGAGATGGATGCATTGTGGGAGGAGGCAAAGAAGAAAGGAAAGAGGAAGACGGCGACAGGAAAGCAGCGAGCGGCTAGGAAGCCTCGCCGCTCTGATGAGCGCCGTTCTGGTACTTCTCGTACGCGTCGATGATGTCCTTCACAAGCCGGTGGCGCACCACGTCCTGCCTGTCGAAGTAGGTAAACGCAATCCCCTCCACTCCGCGCAGCACTTCCTGAATCTGCACCAGGCCGGAGCTCTGCTTGCTCGGCAGGTCGATCTGTGTCACGTCGCCGGTCACGATAGCCCGTGAGTTCGGTCCGAGGCGCGTGAGGAACATTTTCATCTGCATCGCGGATGCATTCTGGGCCTCGTCCAGGATCACAAAGGCATTGTTGAGAGTGCGTCCGCGCATATACGCAAGCGGAGCGATCTCGATTACGCGCTTCTCGAGATAACTCCGCAGCTTTTCAGCAGGAAGCATGTCGTCGAGCGCGTCGTACAGCGGGCGGAGGTAGGGGTCAATTTTTTCTTTGAGGTCGCCCGGGAGGAAGCCCAGACTCTCACCTGCCTCCACAGCCGGACGCGTCAGAACAATCTTCGTGATTTCATTATTCTTCAGGCTTGCAACCGCAAAGGCAACAGCGAGGTAGGTCTTTCCGGTTCCGGCCGGCCCGACAGCAAACACAATGTCATTGGCGCGGATCTGGCGGAGGTACTCCCGCTGACCGGGGGTTTTCGACCGTATGATCTGATTCTTGGTAAACAGGATGACCGTGTCGAGTTCATCCGTGGTCAACCCTGATGCAACGGTGCGGGGAACTGCGGGTTCGCCGTTAGCCGTGACCAGATCGATCACGGTTTCGACATCATTCGTCGTGAGGCTTCCGTTCTTCCGGAGGAGGAAGAGGAGCTCTTTGAAGATGCGCTCGAGGTGGTCGACCTCAGCGGGGGGCCCTTTCAGGGTGATGGTGTCGCCGCGAACGACGATTGTGGCATCGAAACGGCGCTCGACAATCTCGAGATTGGTATCGTTGAGGCCGAGGAGGCTCAACGTATCCACGCCCTCGATCTTCAGCTTCTTTTCAGTCACCCGGGGTTATCATCCTTCACGAACACACGAACCCCCTTCCCTGTGGCTCCACAGGGAAGGGGGTTCTCCAAAACGGGAATTCCGAACACGCTTACTGCGTTGGTGCTGCCGGGGGCATTGCTGCAGCGGCCTTGCGCGCATAGTATTTCTTCGCCGCGGCCTTTTCGTCGGCAGTCATCTCTTTTCCCTTGGGAATCGTCAGCTTCTGACCCTGATGGATGACATCCGGATCTTTAATCTGATCGCGATTTCCCTGCCAGATACGCGGCCAGAGCCACGCATTGTCGTAGATATCGGCCTTCTTGGAGATGTTCCAGAGGCAGTCACGATCGCGCGACCAGGTTCCGACGGTATATACCTGAACCTGTTTCGCTAATGTGTCTTTCAGTCCCTTCACCTTGTTATCGAGCTCGGTGAGGCGATCCCAGAATTCGGGGACGAGGGAGAGCTTGTTGCCCCACAGACCCTTTACCGAGGTTTCGAGGGCGGTCACCTCATCGCTGCCGGCCATGAGGTCGGCGTCGGAGAGGCGCATCAATTCGGCGGCCTTTGCTTCGGCGGCATCGATCTCCTCGCGGTAGGCTGCGGCCTTTTCACGGTCCGAGCCGACGAGAGCATAAAGATCGTCCATGCACTTCGCATAATCACCGTCGAGCTTTGTCGACATGGAGTTCGCAGAGGCGATACCGGTATCCAAGGTCTTGATCTTTCCCTGGAGGTCGTCGCGCATCTGCGTCATCTTGTTCATTTCCTGCTGCCACTGCTCTTTGTTCATCTCCTGGGCATTTGCAAGACCAACAGAGAGGGTGAGCACGGCAGCTAGCATGAAGAACAGAACAGTGTTCACTTTCATTTTCAAAAACTCCTCGTTTTTAAGTGTCACTTTGCAAGCCGTTGCTTCACGATCTGCTGATCGTCATTGCATTTCTTGAGCTTTGCGTTCTTCTCGGCGACGATTCGGTCCAGGTCGGCCTTCTTGGTCGTCTTTTCCTTGATCTCTTTATCGAGCTGGGCTGTTTCGTCTTTCAGGTCCTGAAGCTGTTTGAGCTGGGCGTCATCGGGGCCCGACGAGCACCCGAACAGCAGAAGCGACCCGGAGAAGAGGACCGTCACCCCAATGGTCGTGACTTTCCTTGTGAATTTGTGCATGTGAACCCTCCTGAGAATTAATCTTTACAATAGGGTACAAACTGGGACTTGCGGGATACTTTCAGTATAGCAAAAAAAAGAATGTTTGTCAAATGTTTAATTTTGGCCGACTTGCAGGACTTTTCACGTTTACAGCAGCCCCCTCTCGGCCAGACTCGTGGACTGCTCGCCTGCCACGATCACGTGGTCATGCAGCGGGATGCCGATGATGCGCCCCGTTTCAACGAGTTGCCGTGTGATTTCAATATCCTCCCGGCTCGGCTCGGGATTGCCGCTGGGGTGGTTATGCACCACGATAATGGACGCAGCGACGTTGTCTATTGCGGCTTTGAATACCTCACGCGGATGAACCAGGCTCGCATTCAGGGTTCCCGAAGAGATTTCCAGCTCCATTTTGAGGGCATTGCGTGCATCCAGCACTAAAACAAAAAACACCTCGGTTTTCCTGTCGCGGAGGATCGGCACCATACGGCGCGCCACATCGTCCGGTGACCGCAAGACGGGCCGCTCATCTTCCCGTTCGGCCTGGGCACGGCGGCCGAGCTCGAAAGCGGAGAGAAGTTCCAGAGCCTTGGCAGGCCCTACCCCTCTGTGGCGCATAAGTTCGGCGGGAGTTCGGTTGCCAATGGTCCTGAGAGTCTTCTCGCTGGCAAGGATTGCACGGGCTATGTCCAGTGCCGAGTGCCGACCCACCCCGGTCCTCAACAACAATGCAAGGAGTTCTGCGTCGGAGAGTGCATGGACGCCCTTCGTCAGGAGTTTTTCCCGGGGCCGCTCTCCGCTCGGCCACTGCGAAATCGGGGTGCTATTCGGTCCGGATTTCGTCAATGCGGACAACATTCTTCCCGTCGAACTGCACGATCGGGAGCCACATGTTCACGCGCGCGGGGGAGAAACCAATTCGGGCATGACGGCCCTGAAAGTCCTGGACACCCGCGAGGAACCGTGCCAGCGCAGTGCGGGTTGTGGCTCCCTGGCGCAGGGCGGTGAGGAGGAGTTCTGCCGTGTCATATCCATAGAGCGTGTGCTTCGAAGGATTCTTTCCGAAGTGCGCCCTGAAGTCTGCCATCCACTGAGGGTCGGTGACAGAGAGGGCCTCGGGATATGAATCCGCTTCAAAAACCACACCGGTGCAGTATCGCCGGTTCGCGTCCAGATCGAGCAGGCTGTTCCACTCCCCCGACCCCAGCATCCGGGCCTGGATGTTCACATATACCATCTGCGACGAAACGACCCCGATCTCCTCGGGAGAACTGATCGGCATGTACAGTCCATCGATACTCGTCACGGGGATATCCAGGCTGTCAACATACAGGTCCTCGTATGTCACTGCGATCCCCAGCGAATCGAGTCTTGACGCGGCATTCGGTCCGACAAGAGCGGTGGCGCTGACCAGCGCCCCCTTGCTGAGGAGCGAGTCAAGAGTTTTCACGCGCACGCCAAGCCCGACGAGCTTCATGAGCTCGCCCAGTTTCTTCTTTCCGCCGAAATTGACCAACGGATCAGCTCCTGCACGCATGCCTGCCTTGCGGATGGACACCAGCTGCGCTTTCAGGTCCGACGCCCCCCGCTCATACCATTCAGAAGCGATGACCTGCGCCCCGAGCCTCTTCGCCTCTTCAAGAAACGCATTGGCGAGAAACTTGCCGTACGAATCCGACGGGGCAAGGACGGCAACCCGGTTGAGCCCGGCATGAAGCACGGCGTACCGTGCCATCGCCTTCCCGCGGGTTTCATAATCGGGATTTGCCTGGAAGACAAACGGCCCCACCGATGCTATGCCGTTCGCATTCGCCGTCGGCGTAATCAGCGGGACTCCGAGTATCTGCGCCTCGCGAGCTGCCGTGACCGCTGTGCTGGAGAAGACCGGGCCGATAATGCCGACGAGGTCCTTCTCCGATGCAAGCTCCTGCACTCCACGCATCGCAGTCAGAGGATCCCGTTCGGTATCGCGCGTCACCAGCGTTATACTCACTGCATGCTGCGATTCGCTCCGGTACCGATCAACCGCAAATTGGATACCCTCGTACACCTGCTGACCGATCTCCCGGGTCGCGGATGGGTCGCCCTTTTCCAGCAGAGGCAGAAGTGCTCCAATACGGACATCGCTGCGTTCGGTAATCGTCTCCCGCACTGCGGCGATGCGCGGATGCTTCTCCAGTGCCGGGTGGAGCCTGATCAGCGTATCCAGGGCCAGCCGGGCTGCAAGCGTATTTTCCGCTTTCGCTTCGTTCTCGACAATCTTCAGCCAGAGAAACGCGCGGCACTCTTCTGATGACGTGCTCGCGATCAACTCACGCAATCGCGTCCTTGCTGCCCCGCCCCTCCCTGCGAGGGTATCCACTGCACCGACGATGTCCTCAGCCAGACGCGGCGGCTCCGGTTTCGGGATCACCTCCCATGCTTGGACGACCTCGGCGAGAGCGTCGTCATATCGGCCGATCCGCCGGTAGATGGAACCGAGGATATAATGGGCATCCGAACGAAATCTGCTTTCAGGGAAATCCGCGAGCAGACGGCGGACTTCCCGCGCACTCTCCATATTCTCTCGCAGCCAGAAAAGCGCCTTGCCACGCATGATGAGGGCGGCGCTGATCCGCGGGCTCCCGGGATACGACTTCGCGATGCTGCCGAAGGCGTCTGCGGCTTCCCGGAATTGTTCACGCTGGAATTGAGAAAGGCCCTGGGCAAAAAGCACAGCGTCAGCGGACTGGTTCTCCTGAGCACGGGCGACGCCCCCCAGAACCAGCAGGGCAAGGACGAGCCCGCGCAGCGCACCCGATGCCCGGACGCTTCCCATTCGCGCACGCAGCCGCCCGTCCATGGCCCGCTGATGCCCGGGCTGAAGTCCGAGGGCGCGATTGAAGGCGTGGAGCGCAGTGCCGGCATCGCCGCGCTGGAGCGACAGCTCCCCGAGCAGGACAGACAGATCGGCTGATTCGGGCTCGAGCTCCAGTGCCCTGTTCAGCGTTGCTTCGGCCTCCTCGAACCGTCTCAGGCGGAGGAGGGATTCTGCGCCGAGGCGCCACGACGCAGCATCACCCGGATCGATATCAACCGCCATGGAAAACGCCTCGTACGCTTCCTGAACGTTCTTATTCTGTAACAGCGCCTGCCCGAGGAGCCGGTACCCGCGATTGCTGTAGGGGTCACAGCGGAGAGCCCTCTTTAATTCTCTCGTCGCTTCTCCGGGCCGGTTCGTGACAAGCAGAATTTCACCCAGAAGTTCGTGCGCCTGTGACAACCTCGCATCGATTGCGAGCGCACGACGGGCTTCAGTCTCCGCTTCACCCTGCTTTCCGAGATGGAAGAGCGCGATGCCGAGGCGAAAATGGACCTGGGAGAGCCTCCGGCTGCCCAGCGGGGCATAGCATTCGATTGCGCGGGCATACTCGCCGCCCTGGAGCAGGATGTCGCCGAGCTTCATCCAGCAGGTTGCATTGTCCGTACACAGCTCCGCCCCTGTGCGCAGGAGGTGTTCCGCTTCCTTCTGATGACCCAGCTCCACATAGATCGACGCAAGCCGGATGTATCCCTCGTCACACGCCGGCAGAACCTGGATCAGTCTCCGGTACACCTGCGCGGCATGGAGAATCTTCTGTTCGCCGAGGAATTGTTCCCCCGCATCGAGTAATGCGCGGATTTCAAGTTCGTTCACGCTTGTCCCTCCTCAGAAATCTTTCCGCAGCGAACGTAACCCGAGCTGATTAGCGAGCAGGGTCACGAGAACCGCAATAATCACGACCCCCCCCAGCCCCACTCCCGTTGCGAGGCGGGGATCGATCCCCGGACTCGCACCCAGGTGTGCTGCGGCCGGCAGGGACAGAATTCCGCCGAGAACCAGGAGCACGATCAGGCTCCCCAGAAACGTCAACGATGCGCCCTGCGACGATGCGACTTTGACAGGGTTCTTTTCCTTCAATGTCGCATAGTAGGCCCCCACGCCGAGATTCAGGCTGATCAACGCAACACCCAGACACGCCATCGCCACAGCGGCAAGCTCACGCAGGAACACCCACCCGCGGAAAGCGGACAGGGATGCCCACAGGGCGATTTCCGCGGGGACCAGCACGAACGCGAGCAGAAGACTGAATTTCAGCCAGTAGAGACCGTTGATGCCGATCGGCGCCGTCCGGACGGACCAGAAGGCATCACCTTCAAGACTAACCGCCGGAAATACGAAACGCAGGGAAACGGACGATACCAGGAAACCAACGGAGACAAACACGATCACAAAAAACATCACCATCGAGGCAGGACGGTGGACAACAACATCCAGGGAGCGGACGGAAAACACCACCGCGGATGCGAGAAAGAGCATCATCAACAGGTGAAGTCGTTGTACAGGATCGCGCAGGAAAAGAAGAATGTCTCTCTTGAGGATCGCCTCCACGTGGGGGCGAATCGGCCATGGAGTCTCAAACCCCAGGAACGGAAGCGTGCGCGGTGCGCTCAGCCCGGGTTGGCGCGAACGTAATTCCGTGGCAACGAACCAGGAGAGGGCATACCATCGATGGCCGACATATATGGCTACACCGGTCACCAGCGCCAGCGCGCCCAGAAGGAGTCCCGCATACCCGACCGCCTCCTGCCCTTCGCCCCGCACGAGAGCATAGAGGAACTCTGCGACCCATTGATGGGGGATCCAGGTGAATTGCTCCTGAAACAGCCCGATCTGGCCCAGCGATGCACTGGATGGTGAGGAAACGGCCATCTTGATAAGCCCGGCAGGATTCATCGCCGACATCACGGCGTATGTCGCCGCTCCATACAGCGGTAGCACACAGGCGAGCATCCACCGGACACCGATCCGGCCAGCCAGAATGACCAGCCCGCACACCGCGATGACCGCGAGCATCCCTGCAATCAGCACAAACGGGACGAAGACGCCGAACATGATCGCCAGATACTCGGCAACGTGAAGGTGGAAGACGGACCCGTACCCCAGAACCCCGGCAAGCCCGAGGAGGGAAATGGTGGCCGCACTGGTAAGAATATTTTCTATCATCCGCACATGGAAGATCGCTGCGGGGTGGACAGGAAGGGACATCAGGAAGGGACTATCCTCCGAGACGTACATCGTCGTGTAACTGATCAGCAACCCCACACCGTGCACCGAGAAGAAAAGGCTGAAGAGGACGAACGAGAGAAGCGAGTGCAGCACGGCAACATCGACCTGCACACGATGCACAAGATATCCGGTGAATGAACGGACGATGAGAAAGGTTCCGATCGCCACTCCCCCGAAGATGATCAGCGATGAAAGGTTCCTGCTCACCGCATGCCAGCGGAGATCGGTGATGCCTTTCAACGTCATCATTGCCCTGACATTCAGCAGGAGGAGGACGTGGCGCATGACAGTCAACGTGTGACTTCGAGAAACGTCTTTTCCAACCGCCCGTGATCGTTCCACGAAGCGTTCTGTATTTCCTCGTAGATGATCTTTCCACCCTTGATGATGGCGATGCGATCGCACAGCTCCTCCACAACGCGGAGAAGATGGGTGGACATGAACACGGTGAGGCCCTGGCGTGTCCGTTCCTTCAACATAGTCTTGACCAGCCACGCGCTCCGCGGGTCGAGACCGAGAAGCGGCTCGTCAATGATCAGAGCAGGCGGATCATGTATCAATGCCGCAGCCAGTGCAATCCGCTGTCGCATTCCCTGCGAATACTCCTCTGCCGCTTTGTCCAGGAAACTCTCCATCTCAAACAGCCGGCCAAGTTCCTCCAACCGTGTCTCGAGAATGTCCCGTGGAATGCGAAAGATCCCGCCGACAAACTGGAGAAACTCTCTTCCCGTGAGCCGGTCGTACAGATGCGCCTGATCGGGGACGTATCCGAAGCTCCGTTTCGCCTCAACGGGGTTCTCCTGAATGTCATGCCCATTGATCAGGCAGGTCCCGGAGGTGGGGCGGTACAGCCCTGTCATCATCTTGATCGTTGTCGTCTTTCCTGCACCGTTCGGGCCGAGGAAACCGAAAAACTGGCCTTTTTCCACCGAAAGGGAGATGCCATCGACTCCAACGGATGTACCGAAAGTTTTGACGAGATTTCGAAGTTCTATCACGCACGGATCCTGATGAGAAACGTGCGGACAATTAGGCCAAAATTACGACAAGAATCAATCAGACAGTTGAATGCTGTTCCGTCCATGCTACACCTTTCGCCGCCGTTTTCCGACTTCTTTCAGAACGGCCGCCTTCTCGTGCCTGAGGATTTCTATTCCGCTCTCCAGAAGCCTGAGGGTATCGTTCAGAACGGCCTGCGATTTCCCGCGGCGGAGAAGCCGGTGCCGGACCAGATGATCAAAGAGCGTCAATGCCACCATCGCTTCCGCTACGGGCACAATGCGCGGACAGATGCAGGGGTCATGTCTTCCCTGAACGCTGATACGAGCGGCATCACCGTCGACGGTGACCGTTTCCTGTTCTTTGCGGATCGAAGACGTCGGCTTGACGGCAAGACGCAGGACGATATCCTCGCCGTTCGAGATGCCTCCGGCGATGCCTCCGGCATTGTTGGTGCGCGTGCGAATGCGGCCCGCCCTCCGGTCGGAATAGATGGGATCGTTGTTCTCGCTCCCCTTCAGGCGCGCCGATGCAAAGCCGTTTCCGAATTCGACACCTTTGACCGCCCCGATCGACATAATGGCTTTTGCCAGATCTGCATCGAGCTTGTCAAACACGGGCTCGCCGAGTCCGACCGGGGGGTTGCGGACGATCACCTCGACGATCCCTCCAACCGAGTCGCCCTCTTTTCTGGCACGCAGGACCGCGCGTTCCATCCGTTGTGCCGCAGCCGGATCGGCGCAGCGGAGCGCGTTCTTTTCGATCGCGGATTTCTTGAAGATCTTCGCCCTGATCCCCGCCGCCTCGAGAGTATGCCCGATGATCTCCACCCCCCGGCTTTCAAGAAGATGCCGGGCAACTGCTCCCGCCGCCACACGGGCAGCTGTCTCGCGGCCGGACGAACGCCCCCCTCCCCTGTAGTCCGCAATCCCGAATTTCGCAAGGTACGTGTATCCCGCGTGTCCGGGGCGGAACAGTGTCTTGATCTTTTCGTACGCGGCAGGTCTTTGATCGGTGTTCCGGATCAACAGGCAAATCGGGGTCCCCGTGGTTTTCCCCTCGAAAACGCCGCTCAAGACCTCGACCCGGTCCAGCTCTTTCCGCGGGGTCGTCACAACGCTCTGGCCCGGGCGCCGACGGTCAAGCTCGCGCTGGATGACACCCGTACTGAATGGTTTGCCGGGTTGGACACCATCGATGACCACGCCAAGCGCAGGGCCATGACTCTCACCAAATGTGACGATGCGGAAATGTCGACCATACGAGTTGCCAGCCATCGGAGCATCCCATCCTTATTCGTTCATCTATTCTGTTCACGTCTCATGGTCTAGGACCTCCCCGACCGTGACAGGCCGGCCACGAGCGATTCGAGTTCGCTCCAGAACTTCGGATACGACTTGCTGACACAGCCGGATGGAGCACTGTCACCCCGGGAATGCGCAGGCCCACAAGGGCGAAGCTCATTGCAAGGCGATGATCGTCGTGCGGATCGAACGTGGCGCCATGGAGAATCGACGGCCGTACGGTCAGACCGTCGTCATGCACCATGATATCGGCCCCCGCCTTCCGCAGCTCTTCGGTAGTGTTCCCAACCGGTCTGACTCCTTGAACCGCAGATGCGCAACATTGCGGATTGTCGTCGGGCTCTGGGCGAACAGTGCGACGGCAACGAGAGCGGGGACGGCGTCCGGCATGGTGTTCATGTCGACGTCCACGCCGTGCAGCAGGACAGGCCGCGACATCATGAGCCCTTCATCGGTCCATTCTGCCGCGCACCCCATGCTGACCAGAACATCAGAAAAGCCCATGTCGCTTTGCAATGATGTCCGGTGCACTTCCGGGACCGTCACGCGTCCTCCCGCAATGGCTGCGGCGGCCATCGGATACGTTGCGCTCGAGGCGTCGGCTTCGATGACATAGTCCGCGGGCCTGTACCGCGCTGCATCGCCAACAACAAACAGCCCGGGCGAGGAGACCACATCAACGCCAAAGGCACCCATCACCGCGATCGTCATCCCGACGTACGGCTCAGACGCGATATCACCCTCTACATGTACCGAAAGTCCCGCGGGAAGTCCCGGGGACGAGAGCAGCAGGGATGAGAGGAATTGAGAGCTCCGTTCCCCGCTCACCCGCACGCTTCCTCCGGGAGCATCAGCACCCTTCACTTCATACCGCGGACTCCCTTCCTCGTTGTGAATCCGTATGCCGAGCTGGCCGAGCGCATCAAGGAGTTCCTGCATCGGTCTCTCTGCCATGCGGCTGGACCCTTCAAAGACCGTCGTGCCTGCGGCCCGGCCCGCCAGCGAAAGCAGAAACCGAAGTGTGGTGCCGGCATTACCGACGGGAACGGGCATCTTCGGCGCAAAGAGCCTGCCCCCTGTCCCCGTGACCCTTGCTCCCTCCGGAACGGTCCGCGCCAGGACGCCGAACTGATTCAGGCCGTTCATCATCATCGCCGTATCCGTGCTATCCGAGATGTTGGTGAGAAGTGACTCTCCGTCGGCAAGCGCGGCACAGATGAGTGCCCTGTTTGAAATGCTCTTTGAGCCGGGAACGATCATGCGACCGTTCAGAGGGCCTGATGGGAGGATTTCGCGTGAAGAGTGCATTATCGTTCCGAAATGTCCGGCCGGCTTTCTGACACACAGCCGGTCCGTGTCACTGTTGTACCGCCGCCCGGAACAGACGCCGTATGGCCTGTGCGGAGGGACGTCGGCCCGTCAGCAGTCGTATCTGTTCCACCGCCTGGCGTTCATACATCTCCGATCCTGAGACGATCGTCGCGCCCCTGGACCGCGCCTTCTTCAGAAAGGCCGTGAGCGGAGGATTGTATATCGCATCAAAGGCCAGCCGCACGCCTGCCGGAAACCTGGGGATCGGCATCTGATTGTTGTCCGGCCACATCCCGAGGGACGTTGCGTTGACAAGGATCTCCGGAGCGTGGAGAAACACGTCGCTCACAGGGCTCCACGCCACTCGGAGGCTGCGAGCGAGCGTCCGGGCTTTCCCTGTGGTGCGGTTTGCGACAACGACGGAGGCTCCCCGGCGTTTCGCTTCCACGGCGATGGCGCGCGCCGCACCGCCCGCACCGAGGATCGTGACCGACCTCCCCCGTACACGCAATCGCTCTTCAATCGCATCCAGCGCCGCTCCTGCATCGGTGTTCGCCCCGAACCACCGCGAACCGTTCCGGACAACCGTATTCACCGCCCCGATGGATGCCGCAGCGGGGGTGAGCGATGAGCAGAAGCGCACCATTGCCTGCTTGTGTGGCAACGTTACACTGCATCCGGAGAGGTACGGCCCCAGTATACGCATGAACCGTCGGAGATCCGTCACGGAAAACCGGACGTACACCGCATCCAATCCTTCAGACCGATAGACCGGATTATGAATGTAGATCCCCTTGCTCTGACGCACGGGGTAGCCCACAAGTCCGTACACACGGGTTGTCGGTGTCAGCCGATGTGCGCGGAAGACAGTCCGGAGCATACGGGCTGGCAGCTGGCCGGGCGCGGAACCGTCGCCGTGTTCCGGCGCACCGTACGTGGCCCAGCCGCCAAAGACACGGTAGAGGATCCGGCTCGCTTCGCCGGCTTCACCCATTGCCAGCGCAATTGCCTTGCGGCCGTCCTGCTGCGCGAGACGCAGGAACTCCCGAGCGGCATCTATCTGCCAGGCATCGGTAGCCGTGTATGCGAACTTCACAACCTCCGCTCCGGTGCGGTGAAGCTTCCGGTAGAGAGCACCCACATCAACGCGCCCCGCGGCGAAGCGGTGATGCGACACGATGAGTGCGGAACTGAGCCGGGCCTCCCTGCACAGGTCCCGGAACGGTTCGATTGCGTCGAGCTCGATGTCGATGTATCGTGCTCCGGCCCGGACGGCGTCACACAGCACGGAGAGCCTCTTCGTTTCACTGCCGCGGAACGCTCCACCCTCACGGACCGGGCGGCACGTGGCAATGCACGGTTTCCGGGAAAGTCGGAGAAGACCTGCCGCATCGGCGTCCCGGACGAGATCAAGACGCAGTTCGAACAACGCCGCAAAGCGGCGGGATGCCTGGATCTGCCGTCGCGCATCTTGCGCGGTCGGACCGGTGATCGCCACGATGATCATTCGACTAGCGAACGGATAAGCTCAGGAGGTACGGCAACGTCGATCAACGACGTTCCGACGGAGCGGAGAAGCACGAAGAGCGGATCGCGCCCCACCGCTTTCTTGTCAAGGGCTAGCGCTTTGAACAGTGCCCGGGTATTCAGGTCCGACGGGAGACGCGTGGGCAGCCCCAGCGTGTCCAGAAGACGATGAACTCGCAGGTACTCCTCAACGGAAAGGAATCCCGCAGTCACTGCCATGCGGCCTTCCAGCACGAGTCCGAGCGCCACCGCCTCGCCGTGGCGCAAGCGGAATCCGGTGGCCGATTCGATGGCGTGCCCCATGGTGTGTCCCAGGTTCAGGACCTTTCTCAGCCCCGTTTCCCGTTCATCGCGGTTGACGACGGCCGCTTTCAGCCCGACGGACTGATGGATGACGGTTGAAAGGAGGGTGAGGTTCCCCGGGTTGAGCTCGCTCCCCTTCCGCTCCAGGAAGCGGAAGAACCGTTTGTCGAGGGCGGCAGCGATCTTCACAATTTCCGCCAGACCGTTTCTGAACTCCCGCGCCGTCAGGGTGCGAAGAACGGCCGGATCGATCACAACCAGGGAGGGCTGGTGGAATGCTCCCAGGAGGTTCTTCCCCGTGGCATGGTCGATCCCCACTTTCCCGCCCACGCTGCTGTCGACCTGGGCCAGGAGACTTGTCGGCACCTGGATGAATTCGATGCCCCGCAGAACCGTCGCTGCAACAAACCCCGCAAGATCGCCGATCACCCCCCCGCCCAGCGTAACGATAAGGCTTGAGCGCCGGACTTTCAGATCCAGCAGAGACGTCAGGACGGCATAGTACACGTCGATCGATTTCGACGCTTCACCCGGCGGCACTTCGATCATCGTTCCGTTGATGCCCCCGGCGGCAAGATCGCGCATCAGCCGCCGGCCGTACAGCCGCCCGACGGTCGTATCCGTGACAACAAAGACCGACCGGCCGGCCCACCGGCCACGGATGAGCGCAGGCAGCCGGCGAATCGATCCGGAATCTATGAGAATCGTATAGGATCGATCTTTCGTGCGGGGGAGGCGGACGGACACGGTGCGTTTCATCATGCTAGAGTACGCTACGGGGGGGAGAAAGTCAAGATTACCGGGAGGAGACCCGGAGAGGAAGACAGGCAGTGAATGCCCGAGAGCTTCCCACGGTGTGGCGGCTCGTTGAAACTCACTCGTTTTTTCCGTACTATTCTGCATATGGCTTTCAAGGTTGATCTCTGCCCCCTTCATTCTTAACGACTCCGCGTCGCACCCTGGAAAAGCAACACGTTCGCTCTCTGTTCGACGCCATCGCGTACCGCTATGATCTGCTCAATCACCTGTTGAGCGGAGGCGTGGATTTCTATTGGCGCCGGCGCGCCGTCGAGACCCTGCGCGACATGAATCCACAGACGATTCTCGACGTGGCAACCGGAACAGCCGATTTCGCCCTCGCATCACTCCGGCTGAACCCCAGGCAGATCATCGGAATTGATATATCCTCCCGCATGCTTGACCTCGGCAGGGAAAAGATCGCACAGCGTGGCGCCGGCACCGTCATCCAGCTCCTGACGGGAGAAGCGGAACAGCTCGCATTTCCGGATGCGTCGTTCGATGCCGCTATCGTTGCTTTTGGGGCACGGAACTTCGAGGACCTGCCGAAAGGTCTCGCGGAAATGCGCCGCGTTGTGAGATCGGGAGGCAGGATCGTCGTCCTCGAGTTTTCCAGACCACGGGTCTTTCCGTTCCGGCAGCTGTATCTGTTCTACTTCCGGAGGATTCTCCCGTTCCTCGGCCGGATCATATCGGGAGACAGAACAGCGTACACCTACCTCCCGGACACAGTGATGCGCTTTCCGGAGGGAGAGGACTTTCTGGCGCTCCTGTCGTCGGCAGGGTTCCGCACCGTGCGCCAGGACCGCCTCACATTCGGCATTGCCACCATCTACACGGGAGAAAAATGAGCGCTCACAACGATCGTGTCATCCGCGTCGGGCACAGCCCGGACCCCGATGACGCCTTCATGTTCTACGGCCTCGCCAGCGGGAAAGTCAAGCTGGAAGGGATCGTCATTGAGCATCTGCTCGAGGACATCCAGTCATTGAACCAGCGCGCGCTAAAGGCTGAGCTGGAGGTGACAGCGATATCGGCACACGCCTTCCCTGCGGTGGCGGACCACTACTGGGTCATGCGTACCGGCGCAAGTATGGGAGAGGGCTACGGGCCGGTCATCATCTCGCGCTCATACCGCACACTGGATGAGCTTAAAGGGAAGACCGTCGGCACACCCGGACCGCTTACCACGGCGACACTCCTCTTCCGCACCTTTACCGACGGTATCAACCATGTCGATATGCCGTTCGATGCGATCATGGGTGCGGTGGACAGGGGGGAGATCGATGCGGGGTTGCTCATCCACGAGGGCCAGATCACGTACAGGTCGCTAGGGATATCAACAAGATCCTGGATTTTGGAGAGTTCTGGGACCTCGAGAGCGGCGGACTTCCCCTTCCGCTGGGGCTGGATGTTGTGCGCAAGGACCTGGGGATGGACCTGGCGCGCACGCTCTCACACGGACTCAAGGAAAGTATCGCATACGGCTATGCCCATCAGGACGAGTCGATCCCGTATGCACTGCGATGGGGACGGGGGATCGACTATGCGCTGGGCGAGCGGTTCGTCAAGATGTACGTGAGCGACCTGACGATCGACATGGGAGAAAAGGGGCTGAAGGGGTTGGAGCTGTTGTTTGCCAGAGCTGCGGCGCGGGGAATCGTTACCGGTATCCCTTCGATCGAACTGGTGTAGAACGTCGGACCTCTGGCAAAGCGCCGAGGCCTGTGACGGAGGTTTCGGGGCATCGCGAGCGGGGTTCAGAAGATCGGGCGGCAAAGCAGCCACGCAGAGCATTTCATGCCGCTTCAGCCGGAGGGGGGTAGGTCTTCAGCACCCGGTACAGGGTGTTCCGCTGCGCCGCAACGAAACCGGCATCGTGAATCATCTGGATGCACTCTTCGGTGTTTGTGGAGTTGACGAAATTCGCTGCCGCATGCACGTTCTCTTCCTGCAATGTCCCGCCGAAATCATCCGCTCCAAAATGCAGCGCGATCTGCCCCACCTTCTTCCCCTCCGAAAACCAGGACGCCTGAATGTGAGGGACGTTGTCGAGATAGATCCGTGAGAGCGACAGCATCTGCAGGTAGCGCGTCGGCGTCGCATAGTGCGGAATGATCTTCTCGAGCGGCGTGTTGCCGGGCTTGAAACTCCACGGGACAAATGCCGTGAAGCCATGATACTCATCCTGCAGCGCCCGAACGACCTCGAGGTGCTCGATGATGTCCTCGTCCTGCTCCAGATGCCCGTACATCATTGTCGCGGTGCTCTTGTAGCCGAGGCGGTGCGCCTCGCGCATCACGTCAAGCCAGATCGCACTCGTCCCCTTCTTGCTGCTGATCTTCTTCTTCACACGGTCCGACAGGATTTCCGCGCCGCCACCCGGTATGGTCCGCAGCCCGGCGTCCCAGAGCCGCTTCAGAACCTCGGGCACCGTGAGACCGGAGACCTCCGCCATGCCGAGGATCTCTGACGTCGAGAAGAAGTGGGGATGGACTCCGGGTACTTCCCTGACCGTCCGTTCCACAAGCTCAAGGTAATACTCCAGCGGGAGAGAAGGATTCACGCCACCCTGGAGGAGGATGGTGGTAACGCCGCGTGCCTCCGACTCCTTGAACTTCGCGATCATGTGATCGACGGTGTGGGTATACTCCCCCGCCTCGCCCGGATGGCGGTAAAACGCACAGAAAATGCAGTCGATCGTGCAGATATTGGTGTAATTCGGATTCGTATCGATCACGAACGTAACGTGCGGATCGGGATGGAGCCGGAACCGCACATCATTTGCCGCCCCGGCAAGATCCAGGAGCTCCCCGTGTTGGAGCAGGGCCAGCCCCTGCTCACGCGTGATTCTCTCTCCGCCCCGCACCGCATCATAGACCGCATCCAGCTTCATCGTCCCGCTTCCCACTGTTTCGTTTTCCACGTGCCTGTTGTTCTCATCGATTGTGTTGTGTCCTGCGTCTCGTTTCACTTTTCACTTTTGACACCGCACTCCTCGACCAACTCGGCAAACCGGGCGATCGCCTCTCTTTCCCGTTCGCCGACATGATAGTTGAAGCCGCGGAGATACTCGACGGTTTCCAGATCGGAGAGTCCGATCCGCCTCCCGTTCGCTCCGGCGATTGCGAGGTAGTCCTCGACGCTTTTCTCAAGCGACGCTTCCAGAGCGGCCCGGAGCCGATCCTTCGTCTCCTGGTCCAGAGAGCGTTTGGCCGCCCAGACTGCGAAGACAAAGGGAAGCTTCTGCCATTCATACCATTCGCGCGCAAGGTCATACACCAGGTCGAACCCTGCAAGTCCGGCCTTGTTACGCCGGAGCGCTTCGTCCCCGATCAGCAGAACGGCATCCAGCCCGGAAAGATCATTGACCCCGCCGTGAAGCCGCTGGAAGACGGCGTTGACGCCGTACCGTTTTTCGAGAAGGACGCGGAGGAGCTGTACGGACGTTGCGGTATCATCCGCGATCCCGACCCGCTTTCCGTCCAGGTCTCTCCATCCTTCTTTTGTGAACAGCATGACGCTCTTGACCTGGTCGCGGGATGCAAGCCCGTACCCGAGCGGTTCGAGCCGGTCGGCCTGGCGGACATAATCCATGACCGAAAAGAGGCCTGCATCGATCATCCCTTCTTGGCTGAGGATTCCCATCCGCCGCGGAATCACCGGCAGAATCTTGTAGTCGGGAAGATCGAGGTGCGCGTGAAACGCTATCGAGTTGAGATATGGGATCTTGCCGATCACATGGTCGGCATGAAGGCGGAGCGGATTATAATAGACGTCACGTTCAACCGGGATCTTGCCGGCTCCGCGGATGATCCGGATGATCTGGTCTTTCTTCAGCGCCATGGGGCTCACGGCCCCGGCATCGTGGGCGATTTTTTCGCCGCCCACCGTTCCGTCCATATCGTCCGCGCCGAAATTCAGGGCAACTCCGGCAACTTCTTCCGTCAGCATCACCCAGTAGGCCTTGATGTGCGGAACATTGTCAAGCATGAGGCGGGAAATGGCAATGGTCCTGAGGTCGTCGATGGCGGAAGTGTACCGGTGCGCCGGTTTGATCCCCGTGTCGCCTGGCTGGAATGCCAGCGGAATGAAAGTCAGAAAGCCGCCGGTCTCGTCTTGCGCCTCGCGCAGTCTGATCATATGGACAATGCGCTCTTCAAGCGTCTCCACATGGCCATAGAGCAACGTGCTGTTGGTCGGGATGCCGAGCCGGTGGGCCGTCTTGTGAATATCCAGCCACGCTTTCGCGCCGATCTTCTGATTGAACAGGAGCCGCCTCACCCGTTCCGAAAAGACCTCGGCCCCTCCGCCCGGCATCGTCTTGAGTCCGGCTGCCTGGAGCTGCCGGAGAACCTCCTCCACGGACATCCTGAATTTCTTGTGGAAGAAATCGATCTCCACGGCAGTGAACGCTTTGACATCAGCGTCGGGAAGATGCCGGTGGATCGATTCGACGATGTCGAGGTACCGTTCCCACGGCCAATCAGGCGGCATACCTCCGGTAATGTGCACCTCTTTGATATCGGGCGTCAGGAGGTCGAGAATCTCCTGCGACGTCATCTCGTACGCTCGTGGTTCGCCCTTTTTCACGGCAAAGTCACAAAACGTGCACGAGAGGACACACACATTCGTGTGTTCGATCTTCTGGTTGAGGACGAAGTAGACCGCATCGCCGCTGCGCGCCTTCTGCACGGCATGGGCCATCCTGCCGAGGCCGATAATGTCGGGGGTGCGGTACAGTGCGAGTCCGTCTTCCAGCGACAACCGTTCTCCGCGAACTACCTTCTCCCAGATCCGTCCCAGAGTCATGTCCTTGAGATTCATAGCCTTGTGCAACACCGTTGTTCCTGTTCCGTTGCCTGTCGTGTATCCGTGACCACTGCTCTCTGTCTGCTCCGCGTCATGCCCACAACCTCCCCCATCGCTCATCCACCCTCCGCACGACTTCCTCCGTCATCGTCAGCGCCTCCGGATAGCCCGGCTTCCATGTGGCATCTATGCCGAGAATCCCGTGATAGATAGGGCTGATCCCGATGAGCTCCTGCCGGGTGAAGATCACATCCCGCTCGCAGTCGAAACGCGTGAACACACCCCAGATGGCACTCTCCCGGTCGTGCAGGTCCACGTCTTCGCTCACCGCGGCCACGACGGGCACACCGGACAGGGGTGGATGGGCAACAAGTTTCTCAACGATACGCCTGCCGCCGCCCCGGACTTTCACCAGGAGCAGGGCGTCATGAACAAGCAGTGCGTCAACGATGTCAGCATCCAGGTCTCGCAGGGCACGAATCGTGTCCCGGTCCGGTACGGTGCGGCCGGGTGCGCCCGGACCATCGGTGGTCGTCGTGCGCGTGGCATCGATGATCATTTTGCTCCCGAGATTCATCGTGGTGCTGGTGAAGTCGAGCGTGTCGAGAGGAACCTTCGGTATCAGCACAAAGTCGCGGTGCGGATCGAAATGATCGCGGACTGCGTGCATCACGTCTTCGAAATTCCTTACGTTCACCCCTTCGCTGACGAGCACGATGCACTTGGTCAGCGCAAGCTGCGACATCCCCATCAGGCCGAGCGCAGTCTTCATCGCTTCTTTTGCATAGCGTTCATCGACCGCAACGACAAGCAGGTTGTGGAAGCCGGCCTCGTAGTACGCCCACATGTCCGTGATCTCCGCATGGATCAGGCGCACGAGGGGACCCAGAATCATCTGTGTCGCGTCGCCGAGAAACTTGTCTTCCATGGGGGGGATCCCGACCACTGTTGCCGGGTACATGGCATCCCGCCGCCGTGTGAGGGCGGTCAGGTGGAAGACCGGAAACTCGGCAGCATGCGAATAATGGCCGAAGTGGTCGCCGAACGGACCTTCCAGCCGCCGTTCGCCCGGGTGCACAATCCCTTCCAGAACGAACTCGGCGTGTGCGGGGACGTCGATGCCGACGGAGCTCCCGCGCGTGAACTCCGTTCGCTTTCCCCGCAGAAAGCCCGCGAACATTGCTTCATCGATGTTCTCGGGAAGCGCTGCGATCGTCGCGAAAAGGAGCGCGGGGTCGGTCCCGATCGCAACGGCGAGCTCCAGACTGAGCCCCATCCCTTCCGCGCGCGCGAAATGAAATCCGCCTCCCTTCTGGATCTGCCAGTGCATGCCGGTCGTCGCCTTGTCGAATACATGCATCCTGTACATGCCCATGTTGCGCTTGCCGGTGCGTGGATCGTAGGTGACGACCTGGGGGAGCGTAATAAAGCGCCCGCCGTCGTCCGGCCAGCAGGTGAGCACGGGGAGCTGGTCGAGATCGGGCTGCTCCACGACCTGCTTCGCGAGTCCGGAGCGGACCCTTCGGACCGGCGCGGAGAGCAATCGTGCCGCGATGCGGCGGTGTTTGAAGAGCGACGATGGCCGGGGGGGGATGGCGTCCTCGAGAAACGCGATAAGCTCCTGACCGAGCTGTTCAGGATGCTTCTGCAAAGCCAGCTCGCACCGGGTCTCGCTCGCCAGGGCGTTCACCAGAACGGGATACGGAGAACCCGTTACGCGCTCGAACAGCAACGCCTGACGCCTCTCTTTAATAGCCCTGCGCGCGATCTCGGTGATTTCCAGGTGGGGACTGACCTCGTCCGTGACGCGATGAAGCTCTCCGACCGTCTCAAGGTACCGCGCGAAATCCCCTATCGTCCTGAACTCCGCGGGTTTCATGCGAACTCCTCCGCTCTCCATCCCGGCCGCGAGCGGAGCCCCAGCTGTCCCAGCAGCTTGTCGGTGAACGCACCGACATACTCCCCGACGCTCCCGGGAACGAAATACAGCGGGGGAGAGATCGGCATGATCACTGCCCCGTAGGACGAGAGCCGCGCGCACTGCTCGAGCGTCAGAGTGGAAAGCGGCGTCTCGCGGACGCAGATGATCAACGGATACCGTTCCTTCAGACAGACCTGTGCGGTCCGTGTGATCAGCGTGTCCCCCATGCCGGAGGCGATTCGTCCGATGGATGAGGTGGATGCGGGAAGGATGACACATGCGTCGATCCGGTTCGACCCCGACGCGGGAGGCGCCGTGAGATCCTCGTCGGAGAAGATCCGCGTGACGTGGGGAGCAAGGTCCTTCTCCCCCATCTTCACCTCATCGCGCAACAACACTTTCCCCCATTTGCTGACGATGAGGAATTTCTTCTCCTCGCATTTCTTCAGGAAATCAACGGCGAAGACTGCGCCGGACGACCCCGTTATACCGACGACGATTTTCACAACCAGACTCCGAGCAGGACCATGGCAAACACCGAGAAACCCGCAACAGCATTGATTTTGAAGAACGCCAGCTGCACGTCGTCGGCCTTCCGCTGTTCCGCATATAACAATCCGCCCGTCAGCAGCAACAACGGCAGAGCCAGAAGTGAGAGAACGGAATTGAAAAACAGGACGGCGAGCACGACGAACGCCGCCAGGTGAAGGATGCCCGAGTACCGCAATGCACGCACACGGCCGAAGCGCGATGGGAACGAGAAGAGATCCTCCTTCCGGTCGAACTCTTCGTCAAGCGTGGCATAGATAATATCGAACCCTGCAACCCAGAGGAGCGTGAACAGGGAGAGGAGGGCGGGCGTGACGAGATCGTCAAGCGACGGTGACACGGCGAACCATCCCCCGAGCGGACCCATGGCGAGCCCCATCCCGACGCCGAAGTGCGCAAGCGGCGTGAACCGTTTCATGGTCGGGTAGACCAGAAAAACCACGAGCGGAATCGGCGAAAGCACAAAACAGAAGAATGAGAGGAGATAGGCCGATCCGAAGTACAACGCGAGGCCGGCCAGGAGCACGCCCAACGCTTCGCCGATCGTCATCCTTCCGCTCGGAAGATCGCGAGAGGCTGTGCGGGGGTTGCGCGCATCGATGCGCCTGTCAATGATGCGGTTCAACGCAAACGCAACGGTCCGGGCACCCGTTGCAGCCGTGAGGATCAGGACCAGAGTCCCCCACCCCGGAAATGCTCCCGCGGGACGCGAGAAAAGCCCCGGCATAGACCAGCGGCAGCGAAAAAAGCGTGTGTTCGATCTTGACAAAGGAGAAGTACTTTTTCACGGTGCGTCCAGAGTTCCGGGAGTTCATTCCCATTCAATCGTCGACGGCGGTTTGGAGCTGATGTCATACACCACGCGGTTGATCCCCCGGACTTCGTTGGTGATGCGTGACGATATTGCAGCAAGGACGTGGTGCGGAATCCGCGACCAGTCGGCCGTCATGCCGTCAACACTGCTGACCGCCCTGATGGCGACCACATTCTCATACGTCCTTCCGTCTCCCATCACGCCGACCGACTTGATGGGCAGAAGGACAACGAACCCCTGCCAGATTTCACGATAGAGGCCCGCCCGTTTCACCTCATCCACGAAGATGGCATCGGCCCTCTGCAGCAGGTCGAGACGTTCGCGGGTGACGCTGCCGAGCACCCGGACGGCGAGACCGGGTCCCGGGAACGGATGCCGCCAGATCACATCGTCAGGCATTCCGAGTTCACGGCCCACCGCACGCACCTCATCCTTGAACAGTTCCCGGAACGGCTCGATGAGCTTCAGGTTCATCCGCTTGGGAAGCCCGCCGACATTGTGGTGCGTCTTGATCGTCACCGACGGTCCGCGAAACGACGTCGACTCGATCACATCCGGGTAGAGCGTCCCCTGCGCGAGAAAATCCACACGTCCGAGCTTCTTTGCTTCTTCTTCAAAGATGTCGATGAACAGCTTGCCGATGATTTTTCGTTTCCGTTCGGGATCGGTCACTCCGCGCAGGCGGCTCAAAAACCGGTCCGTTGCGTCCACAGAATCGAGCCGCATCGAGAAGGCGCCGCGGAATGTGCGCACCACATCCTCTGATTCATCGAGGCGCATAAGGCCGTTATTAATGTGGATGCAGAACAACTGGTCGCCGAGCGCCCTGTGCAGAAGCACGGCGGCCACCGACGAATCCACGCCGCCGGAAAGCGCGCAGATCACCCTGCCAGTACCCACCCTCGCCCGAATCTCTTCGAGAGAGTTCTGAATGAATGAGGAAGGACTCCATCCACCTGTGCAACGACAGATCCGGTAGAGGAAGTTCCGCAGGACGTGCTTCCCCTGCGGGGTATGAACGACCTCGGGATGGAACTGAACGCCGTAGATACGTTTCGCGGGGTTTCGAATCGCGCAGATGGGCGCGTTCTGGGTATGACCGATAGCCTCGAAGCCGGGGGGCATGCGCGTCAGATGGTCGCCATGGCTCATCCAGACCGTCAGACCCGACTGCGCTTCGGGCGGCAAATCCGCAAACAGGTCCGTCCGATCGTCGACAGTCAGCACCGCATGTCCATATTCGCGCCGCGCCGCGCGGTCCACCTCACCCCCCAGCTGATACCCCATGAGCTGGAGGCCGAAGCAGATGCCAAGAACCGGTATGCCCAGATCAAACAGCTCGGGGGATGAAATCGGTGCCCCCGGCTCATACGCGCTGTGCGGACTCCCGGAAAGGATGATCCCCTTTGGCTGCAACTCCCTGATCCGTTCGACCGGAAGGGTATACGGATGGAGTTCTGAGTAGACACCCAGTTCCCTGACGCGCCGGGCGATCAACTGGGAGTACTGGGACCCATAATCCAGGATAAGGACGAGTTCGGGGTGAATCATGTGCAAATATACAGAATTCGGGGCAAGAGAACAATTCACGATCCACGGTCGGTCGTCCGAACGGGCGGAGAAACCAGGCCGATTACGGCACCGGACGAGGGATCACCGCAGGAGACGCGAGGGTCGCGGCATGGCCGTGTCACAGAGACGGCATGGCGATACTGCGCCCCCGCCGCCGGTTCACGAACTTATTTCTTGCGTCGTTTCTTCGTGAGAACACCCTTCAAGAGCGCCGGAAGGTCAGGCTCCGTCATCTCCTGGAGGGAATACGTGACCCTGACCGATGGCTTGTCGATGGTGATGACGCGCCGGAGATCAATGGGCGTTCCGATGACCACCGCATCGCACGGGACCTGCCTGATGGTCGATTCCAGATCGCGCATCTGTGCCTTGCCGTACCCCATTGCGGGAAGAAGCGTCCCAATCGAGGGATACTTCTTGTATGTCTCTGCGATCGAGCGGACGGCATACGGGCGCGGGTCGATGATTTCACTCGCCCCGAACTGCTGCGCCGCAATGGTCCCGGCTCCGAACTTCATATCGCCGTGTGTCAGCGTGGGACCGTCTTCGATCACGAGCACCCGTTTTCCGCGGATCACCGAGGGATCTTCAACGGCAATCGGCGATGCAGCCAGTACGATCGTCGCATGGTCGTTCATCTCCTTGACGCTGGCGAGGACCGCAGCCACGCCTTCCTTTGGCGCAGAATCTACCTTGTTGATCACCAGCACATCGGCGATCCGGACATTCGTTGCGCCGGGATAGTATGACCGTTCGTGTCCGGGGCGGTGCGGGTCTACGACGGTGATGGTCAGGTCCGGCTTGAAAAACGACGTGTCGTTGTTTCCGCCGTCCCACACGATCACATCCGCCTCTTTTTCGGCCTGGCGGAGAATCGCTTCGTAATCCACCCCGGCGTAGATAATGGTTCCTTCGACGATATGCGGTTCGTACTCTTCCATTTCTTCCACAGTACAGTCGTGCTTCTTCAGGTCCTCGATGCTGGCGTAGCGCTGGACCTTCTGCTTCACCAGGTCGCCGTACGGCATCGGATGGCGCACCGCAACGACGCGTTTCCCCATGCTCCGCAGGAAGCTGCACACTCTGCGGGAGGTCTGGCTTTTCCCGGATCCGGTGCGGACCGCCACAACAGCCACAACGGGAACAGTGGACGCAAGCATCGTCCGTTCTGCGCCGAGGAGGGTGAAATCTGCCCCGCATGCGTTGACAAGGGACGATTTCTCCATGACATAGCCGAACGAAACGTCCGAGTAGGAGAAGAGGACCTCCTCAACCCGGAGTTTCTTGATGAGACGGGGAAGATCGTGTTCAGGGAAGATCGGGATTCCCCGCGGGTACAACTTTCCTGCGAGCCTCGCCGGATACTTCCGGCCGTCAATGTTCGGAATCTGGGTGGCGGTGAACGCGACCACCTCGGTGCTCTTATCGTTGCGGTAGAGAGTATTGAAGTTGTGGAAGTCGCGTCCTGCTGCTCCCATTATCACCATACGCTTTCGTTTCATTCGGTGTATACTCCTCGGGTGTCTGGTCGTCGGAAATTCGATTGTGTTCGGGTCATGGCGGTTCACGACGTGTCGGGATCGGGGAGAATGTGTGTTCCTCCGCGGCCGTGCACCGCATCGAAGATGTGGTCATGGTCCGTGATAATGGCTTCTGCACCGCCGCGTTCGACAAACACGATCGATGCGCAGATCTTGGTCCCATGCTCCCCGCCGGAAACTGCCCCGCGGCGACGTACTCACGGCACTGGGACATGGTGAGCGTATCGAGCATGCGCTGTGTCGGCTTGCGGAAATCCAGACAGACCCGTTCCACGTCCGTGGCCACAACCAGCATGTCGGCTCCGAGCTGCGAGGCAAGAATGGCGGAGGTGTGGTCTTTGTCGATCACCGCTTCGACGCCTTTGGAAAGGTCGTGGTCGTTGAACACGGGAATACCGCCGCCCCCGCCTGCAATCACCACCAGACCTCGATCGACACAGGCCTTGATTGCATCCAGCTCGATGATCTCTTTGGGCTCGGGGGACGACACGACCCGCCTGTAGCCCCGCGTGGGGTCTTCGACAATCACCCAGTCGAAAAGATCCCGGTACCGTTCCGCAACTTCCCGCGTGTAGAAGGGTCCGATCGGTTTCGTCGGTTTGCGGAACGCCGGATCTGCGCTATCGACCAGCACCTGCGTAATCAGCGTTACAACCGGAACGTGGAGTCCTTCCTGCTGCATGGCCTGCCACATCGCGTACTGCAGCACATAGCCGATTTCACCCTGGGTGGCCGCGACACAGCAATCGAGGGGGAGACGATAGGCGTGGGCAGCCGCGCATTCGGTCCGCGTCAGCATGGCGCCCACCTGCGGGCCGTTTCCGTGGGTGAGGACGACCTTGTGGCCCGCCTTGATCAGCCGCATGACCGCCACGGCGGTGTGCACAGCGTTCTCAAATTGCTCCTGTGCGGTCCCCTTCTGGCCTGCCCTGATCAGGGCATTGCCGCCGACCGCAACCAGGATGAGCTTGCCCATGCTAGTCTCTGAGCAGTCCGAGCATGATGGCTTTTTGTACGTGCAGCCGGTTTTCCGCTTCCTGAAAGACGACAGAATTCGGCGAGTCGATGATTTCGTCGGTGACCTCTTCCCCGCGGTGCGCCGGAAGGCAATGCATGAACAGCGCATCGTCCTGCGCGTGGGAGAAGAGGGCCCTGTTCACCTGATACGGGGCAAAGACCGTGCGCCGCGCTTCGGCTTCCGCCTCCTGCCCCATGCTCGTCCAAGTGTCCGTGTAGATCATGTCCGCATCCCGTGCCGCTTCCACCGGATCAGCCGTCCAGACCACCGTCGCGCCGGTCGTCTCCGCGATCTCACACGTGCGTTCCATGACCTTCGGGTCAGGCTTGTATCCCTCCGGCGTCGCAACAAAAAACGTTCCCCCCAGTTTTGCTGTAATCAGCATCAGAGAATGCACGACATTGTTCCCGTCGCCGACGTAACTCAGTTTCAGCCGTTTCAGTTTCTTCTTGTGTTCGAGCACGGTGAAGATGTCCGCCATCGCCTGGCAGGGATGCTCGAGATCGGTCAGGCCATTGATCACCGGGACGCCGGCATGCGCCGCAAGCGACGTACAGATGTCGTGGCCGAACGTCCGGATCATGATCCCGTCCACCATCCGTTCGAGATTTTTCGCGACGTCAAAGACAGATTCCCTTTTGCCAAGATTGATGTCGGCGGGGGTCAGCAACAGCGCATCGCCACCGAGCTGCTTGATACCGACCGTGAAGGTGGTGCGTGTCCGCAGGGACGGCTTCTCGAAGATCAGGGCCATCATCTTCCCATCGAGGGAACGGCGGTAGGCACGGGGGCGTTTCTTGATGCGGGCCGTCAGTGCAAACAACGCCTTGATCTCCGACGTGGTGAAATCGTCGGCAGAAAGAAAATCCCGTCCCCGCATCGATTTCTTGCCCGATGTACCGCGCTTGTTCTTTTTCACGACCTGCACTCCTGCATATGGAAGGGTACTTCACAATGTTCAAATAGCGTGCCCGATGAGGATAGGGTTTAAATCATTTAAACTCAACTTCAGTGCATTCCCGATACTCTTTTTCCTATTTTTGAGAAACCTTCTCGAAGCCGCAAAAAGGGCAGTTTGAATTTCAGGTGCCTTCTCACTACCTTTCGTACATGAAGCGTTTTGACCTGCCCTTCAGCACAACTCTGAAAACGAACACCAGCGATCCTTTCCTATGCCCATAGCATTGCGTTCTGCCAGCTCCTTTGTCCGGCGTCATTGCGGCTCCGATCTGGAGGCAACGGCGTCCATGCTTCAATTCCTCGGATTTCAATCGCTCGAGGAGTTCGTGGCAGCGGTGATCCCTCCCAACCTCAGGACTGCCGAACCCTTGCACGTCGGCCCCCCTCTGACGGAAGAGGAGATGCTCGATACCGTCACACATCTTGCGGGCATGAACCGGCGGTACCGCAGCCTCATCGGCATGGGCTATGCCGACACGGTGACCCCTTCCGTGATCCTGAGGAATGTGCTGGAGAACCCGGGGTGGTACACGGCCTATACGCCCTACCAGGCAGAGATCGCCCAGGGCCGGCTCGAGGCGCTGTTGAACTACCAGACGCTGGTTATCGACCTCACACGTCTCGACATCGCGAATGCATCGCTTCTCGATGAGGGGACAGCGGCGGCAGAGGCGATGGCCATGTTTTACGCTGTCAAGGGGCACCCCGGGGGAGGCATCGTGTTCGTCTCGGAGGAGTGTCACCCGCAGACCATCGCCGTGCTGCAGACACGCGCCACACCCATGGGGATCCGGATTGAGGTGGGCGACCACCGAACGGTGAGCCTATCAGGAAACATCTTCGGCGCGCTGGTGCAGTATCCTGCGAGCGACGGCGCGCTGTACGACTACCGGTCGTTCATCGAGTCGGCACACGCCGCCGGCATCCAGGTAGCAGTAGCCGCCGATCTCCTCTCCCTCGCACTCCTCCAGCCGCCCGGGGAGATCGGCGCGGATGCAGTGGTCGGAAGCGCACAACGGTTCGGCGTACCGATGGGCTACGGCGGACCGCACGCCGGGTTCCTCGCCGCCCGCGACAGTTACAAGCGGCACATGCCGGGACGCATCATCGGCGTTTCCATCGATGCGCAGGGGGACCCCGCGCTCAGGATGGCGCTGCAGACGCGCGAGCAGCACATCCGCCGGGAAAAGGCCACGTCCAATATCTGTACGGCCCAGGTCCTCCTCGCCGTCATGGCAGCGATGTACGCCGTGTATCACGGCCCCGGGGGAATCCGGCGCATCGCCGAGCGCGTTCATGAGTTCACGCGCATCCTCGCCCGCGGCATTGCCGGCCCCGGCCATACGATTGTCCACACAGCGTTCTTCGACACGCTCCGAATCCAGCTCAAAGGGATCCGCCCCGAGACCCTGCGAAAGAGTGCAGAAGGACGCTTCTACAATTTCCGGTATTTCGATGACGGGACAGTGGGAGTCACCCTCGATGAGCGCACCACGGCAACGGAACTGGCCGACCTTCTCGAAATCTTTTCCGGCGGGAAAGTCGGATCGAAGGATGTGACTGCGATCGCGCACACCGAACAGGCAGGATACGCTGGCCCGCTCGCCCGCACCTCATCATATCTCACGCACCCGGTGTTCAACAGCTACCATTCTGAAACAGAGATGATGCGATATCTGCACCGTCTCGAAACCCGCGACCTGGCGTTGAACGTCAGTATGATCCCTCTCGGCTCATGCACGATGAAATTGAATGCATCGGCGGAGATGATTCCCATTACGCGTCCGGAGTTCGCCAGCCTCCACCCGTTCGCGCCTCCCGCGCAAGCCGAAGGGTATCACACAATCTTCCGTCAGCTTTCCGGATGGCTCGCGGATATCACGGGCTTCGCAGCCGTGTCGCTGCAGCCGAACGCCGGAGCGCAGGGAGAGTACACCGGTCTCCTCGTGGTCCGGGCGTATCATCAGTCGCGCAACGATGCCGGACGGACAATATGCCTCATCCCCTCCTCCGCACACGGCACCAACCCTGCCAGCGCAGTGATGGCCGGCATGGACGTCGTGATCATCCGGTGCGATGATCGCGGGAATATTGACGTGGCGGATCTGCGGGCGCGGGCGGTTGAACATCGCGACCGCCTCGCCGCACTCATGGTCACCTACCCTTCTACCCATGGCGTGTTCGAAGACTCCATCAAGGAACTCTGCGGCATCGTGCATGAGAACGGCGGACAGGTCTACATGGATGGAGCAAACATGAACGCACAGGTCGGCCTCTGCCGCCCGGCCGAACTGGGTGCGGACGTGTGCCATCTCAACCTGCACAAGACATTTTGCATTCCTCACGGCGGCGGTGGACCCGGCCTGGGCCCGATCGCAGTCGCAGCCCATCTCGCACCGTTCCTCCCGGGGCATCCTGTTGTCCCGACCGGCGGGAAGCAGGCCATCGGTCCCGTGTCGGCTGCGCCGTTCGGCAGCGCCAGTATCGTCCTGATCTCCTGGGCGTACATTGCGATGATGGGGAGCGAAGGACTGAAGCATGCGACCATGCTGGCGATCCTGAACGCAAACTACATGGCAAAGCGTCTCGAAGCGCACTACCCCATACTGTACACCGGGATCAACGGCCGCGTCGCCCATGAGTTCATCGTCGACCTTCGCAGTTTCAAGGAAAGCTCGGGCATCGAAGCAGAAGACGTCGCCAAACGGCTGATGGACTACGGCTTCCACGCGCCGACGGTGTCATTCCCGGTTGCCGGAACGCTGATGATTGAACCTACGGAGAGCGAATCGAGGGAAGAGCTGGACAGGTTCTGCGAGGCCCTTATCGCTATAAGGGAAGAGATCCGCGAGATCGAAAGCGGTGCCGCCGACAGGACTACGAACGTGCTGAAGAACGCTCCGCACACGGCAAAGGTCGTCGTTGCCGATGCATGGGCATTCCCCTATTCACGGGAGAAGGCGGCGTTCCCGGCGCCATGGATGCGCCACAGGAAGTTCTGGCCGGCTGTAGGTCGCGTGAACAACCCGTACGGCGACCGGAACCTCGTGTGCGCGTGCCCGCCGGTCGAGGATTATGTGAAGGTGTGAATCCTACTTCTTGCCGACCAGGCCCGCATAGGTCGCGGCATCCAGCAGAGAGCTCACTTCCCCCGGATTGGTGAGCCTGATTTTCACCATCCACCCCTTGCCGTACGGATCTTTGTTGACCAGCTCGGGGGTGCCGGACAATTCCTGATTCACTTCGATAATTGTACCGGTGACCGGGGCAAACAGGTCCGCGACGGCCTTGACCGCCTCAATCGTGCCGAAGGACTCCCCCTGCTTCACCGACTTGCCGGCCGCCGGCAACTCGACAAACACCACGTCTCCCAGCTCTCCCTGCGCGTGATCCGTGATGCCGACGGTTCCAGCATCGCCGTTCATCTGAACCCATTCGTGGTCTTTCGTGTATTTGAGTGTCTCAGGGATATTCATGACATGCTCCTCGCAGTGCGGTATTGAGAAGGATCAGACTTCGGGAACAAACTGGAATGCGTCCAGAAAGCTGGTGTCGAACTTGCCGGACCGGAAGTGCTGGTTCTGCATCACCTGGCGGTGGAAAGGGATGGTTGTTTTGATCCCCTCGATCGTGAATTCGTCGAGGGCTGAGGCCATCTTCGCGATCGCTCCCTCCCGGGTCTGTGCAAACACAACCAGTTTGGCAATCAGGGAGTCGTAGAACGGGGGGACGTGATAGCCTGAATAGCAGTGGGTGTCGACCCGCACGCCGAACCCTCCGGGCATATGGAAATCCGTGATGAGTCCGGGGCTGGGGCGGAAATTCTTGGCCGGGTCTTCCGCATTGATCCTGCACTCCATCGCGTGGCCACGCTGCATGATTTTCTTGCGCGGGAGACGTATGCCGGCCGCGACCTGCAGCTGGAGCTTCACCAGATCATGTCCGGTAACCTGTTCGCTGACAGGGTGTTCGACCTGTATGCGGGTATTCATCTCCATGAAGTAGAAATTCTTGTCTTTGTCGACGAGGAACTCGATCGTCCCGGCATTCTCGTAGGCCACTGCCTTGCAGCCTTTGATTGCCGCGTCCCCCATCTTTTTCCGGAGCAGTTCGTCCACAAACGGAGAGGGCGATTCTTCGATAAGTTTCTGGTGACGTCGCTGGACGGAGCAATCGCGTTCACCGAAGTGAATAGCGTTGCCGTACTGATCGCCGAACACCTGGATTTCGATATGCCGCGGTTGTTCTACGAACTTCTCGATGTACACGCCCGGGTTGGCAAAGGCCTGTTCGGCTTCATGCTGTGCCGTCTGGTAGGCCTGCTCCATCTCTGCCTCTTCGCGGACGATGCGCATGCCGCGTCCGCCGCCGCCGGCGACGGCTTTGATAATCACGGGAAAGCCTATGGTCTTTCCGATCTCGGCGGCTTCGCCGGCAGTCTTCACGATTCCCTCGCTCCCCGGGATGACCGGGACGCCCGCCTTCTTCATCGTGTCCTTTGCAAACGCCTTGTCACCCATGGCGGAAATCATCTCATGGCTGGGCCCGATGAATTTGATGCCGGTGGTAGCGCAGATCTCGGCAAAACTCGCGTTCTCCGCAAGGAATCCGTAGCCGGGATGAATCGCATCCGCGTTGGTGATTTCGGCCGCCGCAATGATCCGGGGAATCTTCAGATAGCTTTCCTTCCCGGAAGGAGGCCCAATGCACACCGCCTCGTCCGCAAACCGCACAGGCAGGGAATCACGGTCCGCCTGCGAATACACGGCGACCGTCTTGATGCCGAACTGCTTGCAGACGCGGATGATTCGCAGGGCAATTTCCCCGCGATTCGCAATGAGTACTTTTTTGAACACGCGGTTGGTTCCGGAGTTCGGGGGAGGGACTACGTTTTTTCGACCACGAAGAGCGCCTGGTCGTATTCCACGGGCTGACCATTCTCGGCCAGGATCTGGACAATCGTGCCGCCGATATCCGATTCGATCTCGTTCATGAGCTTCATCGCCTCGACAATGCACAACACCATGCCCGGCTGAATTGTCGAGCCCACCTGCACAAACGGCGCTGCGTCAGGAGCGGGTGCCCGGTAAAAGGTCCCGACGATGGGGGATCGGACTTCATGGCGATTGTCTGGGGCGGGGGCTGACACGGAAGGAGGAGGCGCAGGAGCCCCTGCCGGAGGTGCAGGAGTCGCCATGGGGGCGCCCCCCCGCTGAACCTCCGTCACCCACTGCACGGACCCGGCCGGCACCTGACCCCCGGTGTGCGCATGCTTGGCAATCCGGATCTTCTTCCCCTCTTCCTCAATCTCAATCTCGTCGACTCCGCTCTCCGAGAGAAGCTTTACGAGCTTCTTGACGACGGTCAAATCCATTGGGTCTCCAAGGATGGTGAGACTAGTTCTTCACCCGCTCGATGTACTCTCCGGACCTGGTGTCAATCTTGATCGTGTCCCCTTCATTCACGAACAGAGGAACGTTCACCGAGGCTCCGGTCTCGACCTGGGCAGGCTTTGTGCCCGCGTTCGCACTGTCGCCCTTGACCCCCGGAACCGTTTCAACAATTTTCAGCTCCACGGTAATCGGGAGCTCGATCCCGGTGATGTCGGCGCCGTTGAACAGAATGTCGACAGATTCCCCGTCTTTGAGAAATGCGGCACCGTCGCCAATCTGCTCCGGCTGAACGGTCAGCTGCTCATAGCTATCCTTGTCCATAAACACATACCCTGACCCGTCGCGGTACAGAAACTGAAACTCTCTCCGCTCGATCCGGATAATCTCTATGGATTCCCCTGCCCGAAAACGGTTCTCGATCACCTTTCCGCTCTTAAGGTTCTTCAGCTTGGTGCGAACGAATGCCCGCCAGTTCCCGGGATTGACGTGTTGAAACTCGACAACGGTCCAGAGTTCGTTGTTGTACTTGATGACCAACCCGGGCCGGAAATCGGTAGTAGAGGGCATTGAGATTAAGGGTTTTTAACAATGATAAGAAGGTGAACCTGAATATACCGAGACCTCCCCTGAAAGTCAAGGTAACCTCCTGGCAGGGTTGACTTCCTCGATCCAAAACCGTATGGTATGCTCATCATGACAAAACCCCGCCTCATTCTGCTCTGCCTGTTGTTCCTTTCGGCCTGCCAAAACGGCAATCGTCCCACCGGCGTGCTTGAAGAACCCCGTTTTGTCCAGATCTACTGTGATCTCCTGCAGGAATCCCGAAGGTCAGGCAATTCGGCGGCAGATACGGTAACCGCTGCGCAGAACGCCGCGCTCATCTTCGAGAAGGACGGAGTGTCGCCGGAGACATTTGAGGCGACTGTCCGATGGTACAACAGCGACGTCCGTCGGTGGCAGTCGTTCCTCGAGAAGGTAAACGCCGAACTGGAACGCCGGGAAGTTACGCCGAAACCTCTCCTATAACCACGGGTTTTTCTCCGCGTTTCCGGAGGCGGGAGAGGATGTCATCGGCACCCCGGGCGCCGACCACCGCTACCAGACCAATCCCCAGATTAAACGTCCGCCGCATGTCCTCCTCGGGAACGTCACCCACTCTCCCGATCAGGCGGAACAGGGACGGCCGTTCCCAGCTCTGCCAGTCGATGTTCATACGCAGGCCGCGGGGAAGGATGCGTATCGTGTTTCCGACGATACCCCCGCCGGTGATGTGCGCAAGCCCGTGAAGCATGCCCTCGCCGAGAAGGGGCCGCACCGGCTTCAGGTACGACCGATGGACGGCAAGCAGGGCTTTTGCAAGGGTGGTGCCGAGCGCCGGCACCCGCTGATGAATCCTGTACCGTTTCAAGAGTACCGCACGGGCGAGGGAGTAGCCGTTTGTGTGCAGCCCCGTCGAGGGAAGCCCGATCAGCACGTCCCCCTTCCGGATCTTCCGCCCGTCAAGGATTTTCTTCCTGTCGACCACGCCGACAATCATTCCCGCAAGATCATACTCGTCCCCCTCGTACATGCCGGGCATTTCTGCGGTCTCGCCGCCGACGAGCGCACACCCGTTTTCCCGGCACGCCTTTGCAAAACCCTTCACAACCTCCGATGCCGCCCGGGCATTCAACCGGCCCGTTGCATAGTAGTCGAGAAAATACAGCGGAATCGCTCCACAGACAAGAATGTCGTTGACGCAGTGGTTGACGAGGTCCTGCCCCACGGTATCGTGCCTCCCCGCCAGACGGGCAACGATAAGCTTTGTGCCGACTCCATCCACGCTCGACACGAGAACCGGCGAACGCATGCCGGGGAATCTCGCATCGACAAATGACCCGAACGCGCCGATGTCGCGCAACACCCTCGGGGTGAACGTGGACCGCACTTCTCTCTTGATGCGACGCACGAAGGCGTCACCGGCAGCAACGCTGACTCCCGCCTGTGCATAGGTGATTGGCACTCGACACTCCGCTGGAGAAAGGATGGGTGGTGTGTTCGATTGTAGCCAGTTTTTGCTGGAATTGCAAGCCGCCGCGCCTTGCGCTTCTATGCACTCGTGCCTATATTACTTCTCGAACGAATCGGACATTGCGCGGAAACCTCAGCAGATCATGAAGACTCTGACATTTGCCGACAACCGGCAGCCCCTCGCGGCGGGTAAACTGATTTGCCTCGGACGCAACTACATCGAACACGCCAGAGAGATGGATGCGGACGTCCCGACGACACCGGTGCTCTTTCTGAAGCCCTCAACTGCGCTCATAGGAAACGGTGGATCGGTTCTGATCCCTCCCTTCTCACACGACCTCCATCACGAGGTCGAAATGGTCGTCCTTATCGGGCGCGGGGGAACAGACATACCGGAATCACGGGCGATGGAACATGTTGCAGGATATGCCGTGGGCCTTGACATGACCCTGCGGGACGTCCAGGCCGAGGCGAAAAAGAAAGGTCTCCCCTGGAGCGTGGCAAAGGGATTCGACACATCGGCCCCCGTTTCGCCGTTCGTCGACCCCGCGCACGTTCCCGATCCCCATGCTCTCGACATCTCGTTGAAGGTCAACGGCGCAGTCCGCCAGCACTCCAACACCGGCAAAATGATTTTCCGCCTCGAACGGACCATCGCCTATATCTCAACGGTCTTCACCCTCGAGCAGGGCGATCTGATTTTCACCGGCACGCCTGAGGGCGTCGGACCCGCACTCCCCGGTGATACGCTGACCGCGACCCTGGAGCACGTCGGGACCCTGAACGTTACAGTCGGACAACGGAGGTAAGCTCTGCAAGGGAAGACGTTTGTGCTGAGGACCATTCTGCAAAGCGTTGGAATTCTCCTTCTGGTGCTCGGATGCCCCATCAGCCTCGGATGGATCGAACAACCTCCCAGCCCTTCCCCTCCCTCCACCGAAAGCCTCTACGATTCGATACGAACGGATCTGAGTGCGTACGCCTGGCCCCTGATCGAAAGCCGGGTTATGACCTCTTCATTCGGCGAGTACCGGCGGACACATTTCCATGCGGGGATCGACATCAGCACGGGAGATGTGGTCGGATTCCCCGTTACCGCCGCGCGTGATGGTTACGTCGCCCGTATCAGCGTGGGCCCGACGGGGTACGGGAAAATTCTGTACGTCCGCCATCCGGACGGCTACACCACGACATATGCTCACCTCAGGGGGTTCATACCCCTCATCGATTCACTTGTCCGCCGTGAACAGCTGCAGAGGGAAATGTACCCGGTGGATATCCGCCCGGGGCCCGACGCAGTGCGCGTTTCCCGCGGAGAGGTAATCGCCTACAGCGGCGACACCGGCTCGGGGTCGGAACACCTGCATTTCGAAATCCGGGATGAACACAACAATGGAGTGAATCCCCTTCTGTGCGAGGTGCTGAACATCGAGGACACGCTCCCGCCGCTGATCCGCGCCGTCGCGTTTGTCCCGGCCGGGCCCCAGGGTATGGTCAACAACGATTGGGATCCCGTGCTTCTGCGGGCCAGCCAATCCACACACCGGACGTACCGGCTGGAGCGGGTGGTATCTCTTCGCGGGGATGTCGGGATCGCTGTTGACACACGCGACCGGTCGAACAGATCAAATTTCCTCCACGGCGTGTATGCCCTTCAACTTTCCGTCGACGACAGTGTGGTGATGCGCGTGGAGTATTCGCGCGCCCCGATCGACGACGCAAATCAGATCCGGCTGGTCTACGTTCAGCACCCCGCCATCGTGAACCGGGGGCGGTTCCACAAGCTGTTCATCGACGGGCCGCACCGGCTCCCCCTGTTTGGCGCCTACAGGGTTGGCGATGGTGTCCTGCACGCCGATTCGTTTCAGCCAGGCCGCCACGCCTTCACGATCGACATCGCAGATTACAACGGCAACTCATCAACCCTGACCGGGACCTTCGCAGTATCAGCGCGCCCTTCAGGGGACGAGGCCGACAACACGACACATTCCAGATCTCCGGCTGCGATCCCGGAAATGACCGTAGATTATCCTGATGAGTATGTGCGAGTTCTCATCGACGGATTGCCCTCTCTCAGCGCGTCTCCGGAAGTCGTCCTGCAGGAAGGAGACGAAGTGCGCCCCCTTCCGGTCAGGCGCATCGGTCAGGGACGATACGCAGGCGCGATCATCCCCAATACTCCCGCAGGCGGCCGTCGAACCGTGATAGCGCGTGTTGGCACCGGGAAGAGCGTGCACATGTTGTCTCACGAAATCTCTCTCGTCCCCATCGTCCCCGGTATCGCGGGAGATTTTCTCCTCGATGGTGGAAATCTCCGGATCGTCCATGGCCCGTCGGCACTGTACCGGAGGATCAACCTCAGATTCTCAGCCGATGACGAAGGGAGTCTCAGCGGATACCGTCTCGAACCTCACGGAATCCCCCTCGACAAGGGGATCACTATTGGAATCAAGAAGCCGTCGGGGCTCTCTTCGGCAGGGCTGTATCTGAGATCGGGATCGAACTGGACCCTCCTGTCGCCGGACTCAGGGACCGATCGGGAGTGGATATGGGGAACGATCAGGCAATTCGTGGGGGACGTGTCGATTCTGGCAGATTCGCTCCCCCCGGACATTTCCGGCATAGTGGTCCGCCCGACAGGCGCGAGCAAACCTTCGATTTCTTTCCGATTTCGGGACAATCTCTCCGGCGTTGAATATAAGAGTGTAAAGCTGTACATTAACGAAACTATGGTCATTCCGGAAATCGACGGTGAACACCGCAGGGCCACCTATCAGCCCGAAGTGCCCCTTTCCAGGGGCCCCCACCGGCTCACCATTCAGTGCACAGACAAGATGGGCAATCGCGTCGCTGTCGGGCGCACCTTCCGTGTCCGCTGACGGCTTGCACATTCCCGGCCCTTCAGTTCGCTAACAACCCTTTGGAGCAACCCTTGTCCGAACAACCACCACCTTCATCTCTTTCCAAGGTCTATTCCCCGCTGGAGGTAGAGGAGAAGTGGTACAGAGTCTGGGAAGAACACCACCTCTTCCGGGCCCGCGTCAACGCCGACAAGCGTCCCTACACCATCGTTATCCCGCCGCCGAACGTGACCGGCGTCCTGCATATGGGCCACATCCTGAACAACACGCTTCAGGATGCCTTTATCCGGTACAAGCGGATGACCGGGTACGAAGCGTGCTGGATACCCGGAACCGATCATGCCGGCATCGCCACGCAGAACGTGGTCGAACGCGCACTCATCAAGGATGGAAAGAACCGCCACGATCTCGGACGCGAGAAATTCATCGAGCGCGTATGGGAGTGGAGAAAGCAGTACGGCGGCGTCATCATCAAACAGCTGCGGAAGCTTGGCGCATCCTGCGATTGGGACCGGGAACGGTTCACGATGGACGAGACCCTCTCAGCCGCCGTCCGCGAGGCCTTCGTCCGCCTTTTTGAAGACGGCCTGATCTACCGGGGCAAGTATATCGTCAACTGGTGCCCCAAAGACCACACAGCCATCTCCGATGACGAAGTCAGCTACACCCAGTCGAAAGGGAAACTGTACTACATCAAGTATCCCATCCTGGCCAAAGGGAAAAGCACTCCCACCAAGAAATTTCTGACCGTCGCGACGACCAGGCCCGAAACGATGCTTGGCGACACTGCGGTGGCGGTCAATCCGACCGACGAACGTTACAAGCACCTCATCGGCCGCATGGCGCTCCTCCCGCTGACCGAGCGGGAAATTCCGATCATCGCAGACGACTTTGTCGATCCGGAATTCGGCACGGGGATGGTTAAGGTGACCCCCGCCCACGATCCGAATGATTTCCATATCGGGCAGCGGCACGATCTCCCGCAGATCAACATCTTCGATATCTCCGCAAAGACAAACGATACGGTCCCGCGGAAGTACCGCAACCTCGACCGGTACGAGGCCCGTCGCCTCGTCCTGGAAGACCTGGGAAAAGAGGGCCTCCTCCCGAAAGTTGAGGAGCATGATCATACCGTTGGACGGTGTTACCGGTGCGACACGGTGATCGAGCCGTATCTCTCCGACCAGTGGTTCGTGCGGATGAAGCCGCTCGCAGAACCGGCACTCAATGTGGTCGAAAACGGTCTCATCCGGTTCTACCCGGACCGATGGGGCAAGGTCTACCAGCACTGGATGTCGAACATCCGCGACTGGTGCATTTCACGGCAGCTCTGGTGGGGCCACCGGATCCCGGTGTGGTACTGCCAGGGCGCGGAGGGACGGGAGGGATGCCCCGATCCCATCGTCAGCCGATCGGTACCCGACCGGTGCCCGCACTGCGGCGGCTCGGCCCTGCGGCAGGACGACGACGTTCTCGACACCTGGTTCTCTTCCTGGCTCTGGCCGTTTTCCGTTCAGGATTGGCCCAATCAGGAAAAAGAAGGGAAGGCCGCGGACCTCGCATATTTCTATCCGACCGATACGCTGGTGACCGCACCCGACATCATCTTCTTCTGGGTCGCCCGGATGATCATGGCGGGGTTGAAGTTCGGCCCGTCGTTCACCGGAAGCACCGATCCCGCCCGGAACATTCCCTTCCGCCACGTGTATTTTACGAGCCTGGTACGGGACGACAAGGGAAGGAAGATGTCCAAGTCGCTCGGGAATTCCCCGGAGCCGCTCGACCTGATTGCGGAATACGGTGCCGATGCCGTCCGGTTCACTGTCCTCTACCTTGCACCGCTCGGGCAGGATATCCTCTATTCGCGTGAGAAGAACGAGATCGGACGCAATTTCGCCAACAAGATCTGGAATGCCGGCCGGTTTCTCCTCATGAACCGCGATCAGATTGGCGAGGCCTCGCGCACCACGGGGGAACCGTGCCATCTCGAGCACCTCGACCTCGCGGACCGCTGGATCCTGTCGCGCCTTCATTCAACAACGGCGGACATTCTCGCCGCCCTCGAACAGTACGACATCAACAGGGTGTCCAAGACGATCTACGACTTCTTCTGGCACGACTACTGCGACTGGTATCTGGAAATGGTGAAGTCCCGCCTCTACGGAGGCGAAGCGGAAGAGGCGAAGCGGGCCGTTGTCGCCCGCGCGCTCGACGTCTATGACGCCGCCCTCCGGCTCCTCCACCCCCTCATGCCGTTCGTCACCGAGGAGCTCTGGCAGAATATCCGGGTGCGGGAGACCGGTGAATCGATTATGCACAGCCGCCTCATGGAGCCGGACTCCTCCTTTGTCGCACGGGAAGTCGAACAGGAGATGGGATTTGTTCAGAAGGTGATCGACACGCTCCGCATGCTGCGCAGCGAAATGGGAATCCCCCCTGCAAAAGACATCACGCTCGTGATGCGTCTCGGCCACGGCCACGCTCCCGAAGCCCTTCGCCGTTACGAGGGGTACCTGCAACGCCTCGCGCGGGTGCAGACTCTGAGTTTCCTGGAAGGCCCGGAGCGGCCGCGCCTTTCCGCAAGCGCCGTTGTTGACGGAGAGGAGGTCTTTGTCCCGCTGGAAGGGCTGATTGACATCGAGGTCGAGCAGGCCCGGCTGCAAAAAGAAATTGACCGGCTCGGCGGGATGCTCGACGGTGTCCGGCGGAAGCTTTCCAACCGCAGCTTCGTCGAGAAGGCCCCGAAGGATGTGGTCGATCGGGAACGCGAGAAGGAGGAGTCATTCGTTCAGACGGTGGAGAAGCTCGAGAAGAACCTGGAGATACTGAAGGGATGAACTCATGAGTTCAGCCGCGGCACGGGTCCGCGTATCGGACTCCCTTCTCCAGGAATTGAAGGCCATTGCAGGGGACGAGCACGTCCTGATCGACCCGGAGGCGCTTGCCGTCCACGGACGGGACGAGACCGAAGACCTCGAGTTTCTTCCTGAAGTCGTTGTGGTGCCCGGCACAACGGCGGAGGTGTCCGCGATCCTTCAACTCGCCACCCGGGAAGGGATCCCCGTGACTCCGCGGGGCGGCGGGACGGGGCTTTCGGGCGGCGCGCTCCCCGTTCACGGGGGCATCTGTCTTTCCATGCGCCGGTTCGACCGTATTCTGGAAATCGACGAACGGAACCTGCAGGCTGTGGTGGAACCGGGGGTCATCACGCAGAAGTTTCAGGAGGAGGTGGAGCAACGCGGTCTCTCCTATCCACCCGATCCCGCGTCACGGGGAAGTTGTTTCATCGGCGGCAACCTTGCCGAATGCGCCGGCGGGCCGCATGCAGTGAAGTACGGCGTCACAAAGGACTATGTCCTCGGCATCGAAGCGGTTCTTCCCAATGGCGAGATCTTCACCACCGGTGCCCGCGTCCTGAAAAACGTCTCCGGATACAACCTCACGCAGTTGATCATCGGCAGCGAAGGGACGCTGGCGGTGATCACGAAGGTTACTGTCCGGCTCGTGCCCGTCACGCGCCTGAAAAAAGTCGTCCTTGTCGCGTTTGACACCCTGGAGGATGCAGCGGCAGCAGTTGCGAGCATTTTCCAGCGCGGAATCACCCCTTCGGCGCTTGAGTTCCTCGAACGCGCAGCGGTGCAGGCGGCGGAGGAGCGGCAGGGGAAACACTTCCCCAACGGTGGCGCAGCCGCCCAGCTCCTCATCGAAGTGGATGGAAACCATGAGGACGCGCTCACAGAAGAAATCTCCGCCATCGCAGAGGTCGTGGAACAGCACCACGCTGCCGACATCCTCCTGGCCGAAGACCGTCAGAAAGTGGAGGAAGTGTGGGCCCTCCGCCGCGGCATCGGCGAGGCCGTGAAATCGATATCCGCCTACAGGGAAGAAGATACGGTTGTTCCGCGTGCCCAGCTTCCCCAGCTTGTCAGAGGAGTGAAAGAGATCTGCACCCGGTACGGGCTGACATCCATCTGTTACGGCCACGCGGGGGACGGAAACGTCCATGTGAATCTCCTGAAAGCCGCACTGGACGAGCCGACCTGGAACCGGGTGATCGATCCGGCGATCCGCGAGATCTTCGCGTTGACCGTCAGCCTGGGCGGGACAATTTCCGCGGAACACGGGATCGGCTACACGCAGCGCCCGTATCTTGCGATTGCGCTCAACGAAGTCGAACTCCGGCTCATGCGCGAAATCAAGCGTGTTTTTGACCCGAAGGGAATCCTGAATCCGGGGAAGATTTTCAATGACGAATCGCGTTTTGGATAATCGCCGGTTTGGCGTATATTAGACGAAATGGACAAAGAACTCATCAACCGTATTGTGCGGGAAGTGGTTGCGGAGACGCTCGGCCGGAGAGCCGCGCCGGTCACCTGCACGGATGGAGATTGCAAGGACGGAGTCTGCATCGATGGTCTCTGTGTAATCCACAATGCGGACGGCGTCCGGCGAATCGTCAGCAACGGCGCCTCGCGGATCACATCGGGGGTAGGGATCGATTCGGCCGGGGGTGTTGCGCCCGACCTGGCGCGGATGATCGACCACACGATGTTGAAGGCCGAAGCGACCCCTGACGAAATCGACCGGCTCTGCACGGAAGCGCTGAAGTATTCGTTTGCCAGCGTGTGCGTCAACGCCTGCCACATTCCCCTCTGCGCCCGGCGTCTGAAGGGATCGCCCGTCCGCGTCTGTACCGTCATCGGATTTCCGCTCGGTGCGACCTCCACTGCCGCCAAAGCGTTCGAGACGGAGCAGGCGATACGGGACGGCGCGCAGGAGGCCGACATGGTCATCAATGTCGGCATGCTCAAGGGGGGTGACTATGCGTATGTCGAGCGTGACATCGCCGCTGTTGTTGCCGCCGCCCGCAAACACCGCGTCCTGACCAAAGTCATCATTGAGGCGGGATTGCTGACGGATGAAGAAAAAGTGAAAGCGTGTGTGCTCGTGCAGCGGGCCGGAGCGGATTTCGTGAAGACCTCCACCGGTTTCGGCAAAGGAGGCGCCACCGCGGGCGACATCGCGCTAATGCGCCGCGTCGTCGGCACGGCAATGGGTGTGAAGGCGTCGGGGGGCGTGCGAAGCCGGGAAGACGCGCTGGCCATGGTCGCAAGCGGGGCAGACCGCATCGGCGCAAGCGCCAGCGTCAAGATCGTGAGCGGCAACGGTGCGGAAGCGCCGCGCTCCTATTGAGACAACTCCAGGAAAGATCCAGTATGCAACTGTTCAGGCCCATCCTGATCGTGAGCATCGCGCTTCTCGGCGGATGCGGTTCGACGGAACAGACCGCCGAGATATCCGAACCGCTTCCCCCTGCCCCGCCCTCCGCATTCCAGCCGCCCCCGGTTGCCTTCGAGAGCAGCGTCGACACCATCGACGCCAGCAAGCGGGAGGAGGGCGCTCTGGTGGATACTGTCACGGCGGACACGGGTATCCGGTTTGCCGTGCAGATCGGCGCATTCAAGGATCCGAAAAATGCCAGCGCGCTTCAGGCGCTGGCACGCGAACGTCACACGGTTCCCGTCCTGAACGAATTCGATCCGGCCTTCTCACTGTATCAGATCCGCGTGGGAGCGTTTCTGACGCGGGCGGAAGCGCGGGATTTTCTTCTTACGATGCAGTCCAGGTTTCCGGGAGAGTACAGGGATTCATGGGTGGTCGAATGCAAGCGATAACCGTGCGCTGTCTTGCCGCAGTCCTTCTCGCACTCCTCGTCGCGGGGTGCAGCTCGACAAAAGAAGCGGCCCCGTCGAACCGCGTCAAGGCAGAAGAGGAGGCTCGCAGCTTCGAATCGACCTTTGATCCCTCCGACTATGACCCGCTGCACATCCGGCTCTCCGAGCGGCATCCGCGCCTGGTGGACACGGCAACCGTCGAAGCAGCGGATGATCTCACGTCACCGGCCTCGGGGGAAATGGTCCAGGGATACCGCGTCCAGGTGTATTCTTCGGCAAGCATCGACGAAGCCCGGGCCAAGAAGGCTGAATTCGAAACGCTGTTTCCGAAGGAGTGGTTCTACCTGCAGTACGACACCCCCACGTACAAACTCCGCGCTGGGAATTTCCAGAACAGGATGGAGGCCGACAGGTTTTCCCGCTCCCTCGTCGAAAAGGGATACGCAAATGCCTGGGCGGTACCGCAACGCGTCCTTAAATCCCCTCCACCACGCCCGCCCGCTCCCGTCACGACGCCGGAGTAACCGGACGGGTGAGCACCCGGCCAGACGATTTCTATCGTACGGTGCTCATGAGAAAAAGGGCTGAGTGTCGGACAACGAGATCGGCTTCAGTGCGGAGAATACGTCCTCTGTATACGGTTAGCGTGGATTGATGCTCATTACCACACCCTCCATCCCCCACCGCGCCCTCACCTTCACCGTATCGGGGTACACGGTGAACCGTTCCGAGGGGACAAACGGGAACGGCAGTCCCGGGCTGTAGGTCCCGTTTCCGTCGGCATCGCGATAGGCCTGTATCGCATACTTCCCTTCCAGGAGCTCCGTCAGGGCAAACGGACCCGGTCCGCCGATCACCGTTGATGCTGAACGGGGGGGGACCAGATCGACGCTTTGCACGGAAACCACGATCTTCCCCTCCCCCTGCTGGTCCATCACCCGGCCTTCGATGGTTCCGGTCGTCCGCAGATCGATGGTCTGGAAACTCCGCCGGAACACCGAATCACGGTACAGGTTTCCCCTGCTGTCACGCACGGAGTCCAGCACGACATGGAACGTATACCAGCAGAGCGGCGCCAGTGGCTTTGCGGGATTCACCCACAGCTCTGTGGCGTTTCGGGGAAGGAGCTGCACGTCGACGGCGTTCCAGGAGCTGTCCGTCAGACGTATCCCCTTCATGGCAGCGGCAAGATCGACGGGTTTGCTGAATGCCATCTCGAATCCCCGTGCCGTCGCAATCCCGCGCGAGCTGTCCGCAATCCCTCGCAGTTGTAGGATTGGCCGGGAGGTATCAGCAGCGGTCGGACCGACGAAATCCGCGCGTGCGTGCACAGTGTCCACAACGTTCCCTGCCCTATCCTTCGCCACCGTGACGGCAACACGATACGCCTTCGTGCTGTCCATCGGGTCAAGCGTTTCGATTCTTGCCAGCGCGGTGTTGGCCATGTCCAGCCAGAGCGCTCCGGGACGCACCGCTGAACCGCCGAGGGTATCGGTAATCGACACGACGGCCCGTTCAAACGTGAGCGTATCCATCGGTTCGCTGAACCGCATCAGGATATGATACCGGTCAGGTGCGGTCGCGCTTGAGAGGAACGGCCGTGTTGTGTCTTCTTTCCCGAGACGGAACCAGACATCGCGCACCTCGGGCTCTTCCGGCGTGAGCGTTATATCCCCCCGGGGAACGCCGTACTGGTCGATCTCCCGGTCGTAGAGGAGGTTCTTGTACTCGTCGCGCACTGCCACCAGCCGGTACCGAGAAAGGGCGATGTTCGACAGCAGAAACTTGCCATCGCTCCCCGTCTGCATCACATAGTCGGGCCTTGTGTGCGAGGGATCGAGCGTGTCGGGATCGATGCTGGCAAGGTTGTAGGCAAACAGCATCACGCCGTCGGACCGCTCGTCGACCACGTGTCCGCTGATGGCGCCGTGATCGAGGGAGTCCCCCGTGCTGAAGGCGAGGGTGAACCCCCGGGCCATCCGGTTCTGGGCGCGGATGTCCACGACGTCGGTACCGAGGGAGACGACATAGGTAGTCTTGCTGCGGAGGGTATCGGAGAACGTCACGCTCACCTCCCGTCCGCTCCAATCGAACTCCAGCGTACCCGGGTAGGGGGAGATAAAGATGGCTTCCTCGACGGACCGGCGGTCGACATATTCGCTGAACTCGAATTCCAGGCGGGGTTGCGTGACGCGCACGGCATTGCTGTCGGGCACCGTCCGTATCACAACCGGGGGGATGGCATCCGGCGGTCCGCCGGGCGGCGGGATTTGCCCCGCACAACCCGCCACAAAGACCGCTGCAACTGCTTGCAGTACATACAGAAGGGAGCGCTGCCGCGATCCGGGAACTTTGGTTTGATACAGTTGGTTGACCATAATAGAGATCTGCTTCACACGTGGGTGCTCAGATGAACGTAGCAACCGTGATTATCCGGGGTGCGCGGGCGTCACGTGAAGTTGGACGTGAGGAGCCGTTGGTGGAAGGTGGCGGTTAACGGCTGACATACCGTGGCACCCCGGTTCTATATTGACGAGATGCATGGTGGGTAAAACCAATGGGATGCATCTCTCAAGTGCAGTGAGGCCTCACCCCCCGGTGGGGCCTTTTGCTTCCCTCCATTGCCGTGCCCGTTCGCGGCGGTACTTCCGTACATTCTGCAGATGCTCGGCGTATGATGCCGAGAACCAGTGTCCACCCCTCCCATTCGCCACAAAATACAGATAATTGTGCGTTGCCGGATACAATGACGCAAGGATAGACGACTTCCCGGGATTCGTTACGGGCCCCGGGGGCAATCCGCGATAGCGGTACGTGTTGTACGGACTATCGAGCTCCAGATCCGAATACAGCACTCTGCGGGGTCGGTCGCCGAGGAGGAACTGGATTGTCGGATCGGCTTCCAGGCGCATCCCGAGCCGGAGGCGGTTGTGGTACACGCCGGCGATAACAGGCCGCTCTTCATCGAGCACGGCCTCCCCTTCCACGATCGATGCGAAGGTTACGGCCTGATGCACCGTCCACCCGAGTTCACGCGCGCGCTCAACGAGTGAGTCGGCAAAGAATTCCTTGAACGACCGCACCTGCTCCCGGATCAGTTCGTCTTCCGTCTGCCCCCACCGGAGCGCATAGGTTTCGGGGAGGAGGTATCCTTCGAGTGTTTGCGCATCGATCCCGAGGTCATCGGCATACTCCGCATTGTGAGCCAGCTCCATATACCGGGCGGAATCGACGCCGAGCTGGCGGGATAAGATCCGCGCCTCGGTGCGCGGGCGGCTCCCTTCGGGGATTGTGACCATCACGAGCACGTTCCCGCGCCCTTCGCGCAGGCTCAGATATACTTCCGAGTTCGACGCACCGCTTTCGAATCGGTACTTTCCCACCTGCAGACGATCGGTGCCGCCGTAGATGCGGGCAACGATGCGGAAGAAGGTCCTGTTCCGGATGATCCCGCGGGCCTCGAGCGAGTCGACGATGTGCGGAAACGACTCTCCCCGCGATACAAAGAAGACTTTTTCCACACCCTCAGGGAAGTCGTTCGAACCGTAGAAGATCACATAGCCCGCGGTCAGGAGGGCGAGGAAAAGAAGAGCTCCTCCGAGAAGGAGTGGGTGCCGTGCGGCAAGGGTGGTCAGGGAGAATCGTGCGGTCAGCATCCGTGTTATACCAGCTCAAGTCCGGCAACTGCGGGAAGGTCAAAGGGGGACCGAACACCGCGTGAGAGTTTCATCCACCCGACGTAGGCGATCATGGCACCGTTGTCCATACAGTACTCGAGGCGGGGAGAGAAGAGCTCGAAGCCGTTCGTCCGGCATGCATCGCCGAGCCGGCTGCGGAGGGCGGAATTTGCGGAGACCCCTCCTGCGAGGGTGATCTCCCGGACGCCGGTTTCGCGGGCCGCGCGAATGGTCTTCTCCACGAGCACTTCCACGACCGCCTCCTGGAAGCTTGCGCAGAGATCGGCCATGGCCTGTTCGGACGAGGGGAGACCGTGGTCGCGCACATAATAGAGTACTGCCGTTTTCACCCCGCTGAAGCTGAAATCGAGGGTTCCGGGTTCTAGGAACGACCGCGGGAAGCGGATGGCAGCCGGATTCCCCTTTTTTGCGTGTGCATCGATGCGCGGCCCGCCTGGATAGCCGAGTCCGAGCATTTTTGCGACCTTATCGAATGCTTCTCCGGCTGCGTCGTCGCGTGTCTGTCCGAGGAGCGTATGGGAGAATGGTTCAGGCACATGGACGAGCATCGTATGGCCGCCCGAGACCACGAGCGACAGGAACGGGAAGCCGTGATTTGGGGGGCGGAGGAGGTTCGAGTAGAGGTGTCCTTCCATATGGTTAACGCCGACAAAGGGAATGCCGAGCCCGTAGGCCAAGGCTTTGCCGAAGTTGAGTCCCACGAGGAGGGCACCGATCAGACCGGGTCCGAAGGTAGCGGCGATCCCGTCCAGGTCTTCGCGGGCCGTACCGGCTTTTGCGAGGGCCTGTTCCACAACGTCGATGATCATCCGCTGGTGTGCGCGCGATGCGAGTTCAGGGACGACGCCGCCGTACGTCGCATGCACAAGCTGCGACGAAATCACATTGGAAAGCACGGTCCCGTCTTTCACGACTGCGGCGGAGGTTTCGTCGCAGGATGTCTCGATCCCCAGAATTGTCATGCACAGATGGTACGCAAAGAGGGGTTGAGATTCAAGGAGAGGGTGCGGCGCTGGTGATGGCGTAAATCCGGAAGACCCGGCTGAATCCGAGTCGGGAACATGCGCACGTGCAGGAACAACCTCCCGGGGCGACGTGTTCATTCCAATGGTACTTGCAGGGTGCGGTCTGCGCTTCGGCAGGCCCCGGATACACGCCCGGCGGATATCGTTTGCGCCAGTGCGCACGTCAATAACCACAGAGAAGGAGACGTATGCGTTACATGATTCTTGTGAAGGCCAGCAAGAACTCAGAATCCGGACAGATGCCGGAGGAAAAGCTCATTGCGGAAATGGGTGCTTTTCATGAAGCGCTGACGAAGGCCGGTGTCCTGGTGGATGCGTCCGGGCTTCAGGCGAGTTCCAAAGGATGGAGGGTCAGGTATTCCGGCGGGAAGAGGACTGTTATTGAAGGTCCTTTTACCGGGACCGGAGAGCTTATTGCCGGGTACACGATCATCAACGTGGGATCGAAGGAAGAGGCGTTGGAGTGGACGAAGCGTTATCCGAACCCGAAGGGAGAGGGGGCGGAGGCCGAGATCGAGGTCCGGCGGATGTTTGAACTGGACGACTTCGCTCCCGGCGACGCAATTGACCGATTCAGGGAGATGGAGCGGAAGAAGAATGCCCGGAACGACATCGGTCCCGATTGAGGTACATCGCCGGCACCACGAGCAGGGTAAGCACCATTGATGACAGCAGCCCTCCGGTCGTCCCCACTGCAAGCGGGTACCAGATGCTGGATCGATCGCCGAGGAGGAGCATAGGCAACAGTCCGCCGATGGTGGTAAGGGTCGTCATAAGCACCGGGCGGAGGCGGCTTGTTGCTGCGGTAATGAGGGCCTCGACATCTTTTCCCCGGCCGGGGCATGCGCGTGCCAGCGCATCGACCAGCACAATGCTGTTTGTCGTCACGATTCCGATAAGCAGAATCACCGAGGCATACCCTCCCCTCCCGAACGGTGTGTCCGTGAGGTAGAATGCAAGGAACAATCCGATCAGGGAGAACGGAATGGAGAGGATGACGAGAAACGGTTTCTGGAACGATTCGTACAGCGAGGCGGTGACCATGAAGACGATAAGGAGTGCAGCCCCGGCTATCAGAAGCATCGTGTGCTTGTCCGCATCGGAGAAGGTGAACCAGGAGAGCGACCGGTCGAACCGGTACCCATGGGGGAGCGGGATGGACCGGAGAGTTTCATCCACGAAGGCCTCGCCGAAGCGGAACGGTCCGCGGTATTCGAACGTCACCCAGCGCACGTAGCTCTGATCTTCGCGCAGGATCTCTCCCGGGGTCCGTTCCTGGTTCACCGTCAGAAGCGTTCCCAGGCAGACCTCCTGTCCGTCTCTACCCGTCACAACGGCCTTCCTCAGGTCCTCAACGCCGTACTCCTGATACCCTTTGATCTTCACGACCACCGGAATCCATTCGCCGTGTAGTGTCACCCGGTTCGCCTGCAGGGCCCCGGGAGTGGAAGAGCGGATCGTGTTAATGACGTCGGCGATGTCCACACCATACCGTGCGGCTTCCTGCAGGTCTACCCTCATGTCGATCTCTGTCGCGTTTCCCCACTCGCCAGTCCACGATCGGTCGATATCCACATCGGCAATCCGAGGGTTCGCCTCGAGCCGTTGGCGTAGGGTTTCCGCAATCATCTTAACCTTACGGTAGTTGTATCCCAGCACCTTCACAGCGAAGGATGGCACACTCTCGCCCCCACTGGAGAATCCAGGCCCAAACCCCCACACTCCGATCGATGCACCGCCGGTTCGTGCGGCAAGTACAGTCAGCGTGCTTTTGATCGAAAAGGGAACAGTGCTCGAGGCAAGCGAATCCGGCACCTCGATGCGCACATATGTAGAGTGCCCTGTCACCTGACACGTCACGTTCCCCACCTGATTGCCGAACGCGAGCGCCGCCCTTTCCACACTGCGCGCAACTTCGTCGTACCGCCGAAGATCGGTCCCCTGCCTGAACTTGACACGCACCAGCAGATACGTCTCCCGGCCGGAGACCCACACCTCCCGCTTGCTCACCTTCACAAAGAACAGGTGACTGCTTCCACCGAGCAGGGAGTTGATGTATGGTCGGACCGATCGGTAGAATGCACATCCGAACAGCGCATTATAGGTTCGTGCGGCAATGCATGTTCCTTCCAGCCGCTCAGGTAGAAGCCAGACGGGAAGACCGAACATCCAGAGCAGCGACAGCACGGCGGTCAACCGATGGGCGACTACCCGACGGAGGCACCAGGAGTACGCTGCGGAGCTCCACCACTCGATTCGCGCATAGACTCCTGGCAGGAAGGCGTCGAGCCGTATGCGGCTTGTTGCCACCGGGATGAGCGTGAACGATATGACCAGCGACATCAGGAGCGATATTCCCACGGCGAATGAAAAATCAATGAGATACGCTCTCAGAGCCGGCGGGAGAAACAACGTCGGAAGCAGGGCAGACACTGTGGTGACCGTGGAGGCAACAACTGGCAGCGCGATCTCTCCGACCGCCCGAGAAATTGCCCGCCGATCTGATACACTACCGACCCTTCGTTGGATAGTGTCCAGGACGACGATGGAGTCGTCCACCAGCCGACCGAACCCTAACACGAGTCCGGCCAGACTGAGGAGGTGGAGTCCGATGCCCAGCAACTGAAAAAGAAGGAAGGTCCCGGCCAGCGATAAGCCGATCGATGTCAACACCAGCAGTGGTGCTCTGATGTTTCCGAGAAAGAACAGAAGGACGAGTGCGATACAAAAAACGGAGAAGACACCATCCCTGGCAAAGGACGTAAGCTCGGACCGGATGACAGCACTTCTATCCGACTCCAGGGTAATTTCGACCCCTTCGGGAAGCGACGGCCGGAGCTCCTCGATCCGTTCGAAGACCCGGTCTGCAACACGAAGCGCGTTGGCATGTCGTTCTTTGGCGATCACCAGGGTCACGGTCGGCTTCCCGTTGATGCGGTAATAACCGTAGGGCTGGCTCGGAGTGAGGCGGACGGTGCCAACGTCTCGGAGAAGCACTGGCATGCCGGACGGTGTGCGCGCGACCGGAGTTCGAGCGATGGCCTCGAGCGAAGAGTCCGCCAGACGGAGTGAGACGACCATGCGCCGGTCTCTATCATGCAATGTTCCGACCGGGGTGTTGAGTGCGAGCGATCCAAGAGCGGACACGACGCTTCCCGGCTGCACGCCGAGCGAAACCACAGATTCCCGATCGAGCTCGATCCGCACCTCTTCCTCCTCACCACCTTCCACCCGGACATCTGCCACACCCTTAGTAGACCGGAGCCGCGGGGCAAGCACGTCACGACCGAGGGTCCGCAACGCAGATGCCGTCTTCTCCCCGGTGAGCGAATACCTGATGAATCCCTGCGTGTCCGTGAATTCTTCCGGGATGCACGCCTCGACAGCGGGGGATCCGACTCCATCGGGGAATTTCTGCCTCAGGGCGCCAAGTTTCTCATTCAGCTCAAGACGGGCATAGTCCATCCGCGTCTCCTGGTCGCATTCGACGTCCACGCGGGAGTACCCTTCGGAGGATACAGAAGTTACGTTTCGCACTCCGGCAACCGTGCTGGCTGTTCCTTCGATGGGTGAGGTGACCACCATTTCCACCGTCTCCGCAGAGGTCCCGGGCCAGGAGGTCTGGACCGAAAGTGCAGGGTATTCGACATTGGGAGCGATGTCGAGCGGGAGCTGCCAGAGGGAAAAGCATCCTCCGCCAACCATCACGGCAAGGGCCATTGAGAGTGCGACTGGTCGCCGCAGAAGCGACGTTGTACACTGTTCAATCATGTGAACTCAGAGTGTGTGCATCTCCTGCCGGTCCTCACCGCCGCATGCTGTGATGTTTCCGGTAGCCCACCGATCCACGTACGTGTACACCACCGGTATGGCACCAACCGTGAAAAGCGTCGAGGCGATAAGGCCCCCGACCAGAGGGATCGTAAGAGCGCGGACAAGATCCGAACCTGTTCCGAACTCGAACACCAGAGGGACAATTCCGAGAATGGTAGTCGCTGTTGTCATGAGGATCGGCCGCAATCGTTGCTCTACCCCCTGCTGGATCGCTTGCGTTACCCCGACCCCTTCTCGGCGGAGATTGGTAATCAGGTCGACCATGATCACCGCATCATTATCCACCGCCCCGACCATAATAACCAGTCCGACGAGCGACATCACATTGAAATGCTGGTCCGCCGCCGCCATGGCGAGAATGGCTCCGGTTGCAGCAAGCGGACTTGTCAGGAGGATCACCGCCGGGTAAAGCACGGATTCGTATTCCGCAGCCAGGATCATGAAGACAAGCAAGAGCGACAATAGGAGGACGATAACCAGGCCCCGGAGAGACTCATGGATCTCCCGGTTTTCACCCCCGACCCGAATTTCATAGCCTGGCGGGAGACGGAGCTGTGAAGCGGCCTCTTCGAGATCACCAACGACACTCCCCAGCGACCTTCCGGCCACATTCGCCACAAGAACATGTGCCCGCTGGCGGTCTTCGCGCCAGATCTCCGCCCGACCGTGCGTCTCCACACAGCTGACAAGCGCCCTGAGAGGGACCTCGCCCCCTCCGGCCGGAATCACCGCGTTGAGGATGGCATCGATGTCGTTCCGCCCCTTCCCGGATCGCTGGATACGAATAGTGGTTTTGCGGTCAAATTCATTCAGGGACGTCGCTTCGTTGCCGCGCACCAAATAGATCAGCTGATGTGCAACAGCCTGCACGCTGAGGCCGAATCTGGCCGCGGCGTCGCGGTTGACAACCAGGTGATATTCGGGGCTCCCTTCCTGCAGCGAGGTGCGAACATCCACCAGCCCCTGGATCTGCCGGATCGATTGTCCGTACAAACCCATGAAGCGTTCCACGGTCGAGGGGTCCTTTCCAAGAACAAGGCAGCGGACATCGTTCCCTTCGGGCCGGAGGATCCGCTCAAGGGAAGTCCCACGGTGTTTCACGGCGTATTCTACTCCCGACGTCACACCCGCGATGCGTCTGAGGACCGTACGCGAGGACTCCATCAATGCCACAGTTGGGCGAGGACCCTGGACCTCCACGTCCAGATCCGCAAGTTCATATGCGGCGTCCGTTGCATTCCAGAATGCGTGTTCTTCCGTGAGGCCCACTCGAGCAAGAACCCCGCCGATGCCATGAAGTGCTTTCAGTTCGTCTTCCACCAAACGGGCAGTTTGGCTGATGCCGTCAAGCGACGTCCCGCGGGGCATCCTGAGCTGAACCTGAAACCGGTGCTGGTCGATATCAGGCGCCATCTCCACCGGTATGATCAACGCCATCACAACTGTCAGGAGAACAATGCCGAGCGTCGCAGAGAGTACTCTTCCCCGGTGTTCCAGGGCCCATGGAAGGTACCTTCGCACTCCCCGGGCTGCCCATTCATCGAGATGAATGAGGTCGGCGAACCCCCCCCCCGCCCCCGGCCTGTGGTGGTGCTTGCTCCCTTCTCGAGAGACGAGCATGGGCACGAGCGTCATCGCCACCAGCAGAGACACCAACAGAGAGATCGTCATCGTCACACCCATGTCCACAAACAACTGCGCTGCAACTCCTTGCACAAGAACGATCGGCAGAAAGATCGCGATGTTTGTCAACGTGGAGGCTGCTACCGCGGTCCCAATCTCACGGGAGCCCTCGAGGGCAGCTTTCCTGAGCGGCATCCCTGCTTCATGCAGTCGGGTGACGTTTTCAACGACGACGATCGCGTTATCCCCCAACATCCCGATGCCCACGGCAAGACCTGTCAGGGAAATCACATTGAGATTGATCCGGAGGAAATACATCGCAACGATCGTTGCCAGGACAGAAACAGGCAGTGTCAGACCGATGATCAGGGGATATCGCACCCGGCGCAGGAACAGGAAGAGGACGACAAACGCAAGCAGGCCCCCCGTGATGATCGCCTGCTCTACATCGGCGATCGACCTGCTGATAAACTCCTCCTGATCGGCGATGACCGTTAGCGCGAGGTCCGGATTCTCCTGCCGCAGCTGGCCCAGCACAGCATGGACAGATCGCGATACAGAGACCGTATTGGCACCGGCTGCTTTGCGTACCTGGACAATGATCACCTCCTTCCCGTTGTACCGCGTTATCCCGAACCGCTCGGCGTGGGCATCCCGGACCGTGGCGCAATCGCCGATCCGGACGGGCCGGTGTGATCCAGGATGGTGAACCACGACACCACAGATATCGTCGGGTGTGGCCAGGGATCCCAGAACTCTCAGGGAATAGCGGAACAGACCGTGCCTGATCGTGCCCCCTGTGAGATCGATATTCGCGGAAACAAGAGCGTCGCCAATCTGCCCGATATCCAGGCCGAGTGCCCGAAGGGTTGCCATGTCCACATCGATTTGGATCTCCCGTTCGACACCGCCGAGGACTGAAGCCTGGGCGACACCATCAACCTGTTCAATCCTCCGCTTCACCAGGGCCCGTGCGACCTCCTTGAGCTCGGCGAGCCCGGTATCGCCACTGCAGGAGCGCAGACCGGCAGACGAGACAGCAACCGACATGATCGGTTCAACAGACGGATCGACACGAAGAATCGTCGGTCTTTCTGCCTCCGGGGGGAACGCTCCCCTCACCTGATCAAGTTTCTCGCGGGCTTCCAGGACCGCGAAGTCCATGTCGGTTCCCCAGGTGAATGACACGGTGACTATGGACAATCCCTCGCGTGTGACGGACCTGATCCGCTTCACGCCGGCGATTGTCCCCAGTACGGATTCAACGGGCCCGGTGATTGCGTACTCAACCTCCTCCGGCGAGGTGTTGGGATACGCGGTCTGGACGCTGAGTGTCGGGATGTCAACGGCGGGCAGGAAATCAACGGTGAGGTTGGAGAGCGCAACGACGCCAAGCATCACAATCCCTGCAAAAAACATCAGTGTTGTGACGGGTCGATGGATTGCAGTGGTTGAGAGCGGCATCCCCCCTCCGGGGTCACGGAGGCGTATTCGTGATGGAAACCGGTGCATCATGTGCGAGCGTATAGTGACCGTCAACAATGACGGTGTCTCCGGTCGTCAGGCCGCTACAAATTTCGATCACATCGTCGTTAGACTCCCCGGTTTTCACATAGCGCCATTTCGCCAACCCTCTCTCCACCGTGAAGACCAGTGCTCGCTGGTCGCGCACAAGGAGTGAGGCCCTCGGCACGAGGAGGCGTTGAACAAGCACGTGGGTTTGCACAAACACGGATGCGTACATCCCCGGTATGAGGTGCCCGGATGACTGGACGACATTGCGATCTCGATTGCTCAGCGCGATGGTCACCTTCATCGTTTTCGTTCCTGGATCAACCAGAGGGTTTACATAGAGAACCTTCCCTGAGAACTCGTTTCCAGGGAGACCGACCGGGAAGACCCGTGCTGGCAGCCCAACACCGATCGCCCTGACCTCATGGTCCAGCACGTCGACATCAACAAGGAGGATCGACAGATCGAGGAGCTTCATGACCGTTTGGCCGGGGGCGACGTGCATGCCGGGCGAAATCCGACAATCAGCGACAACGCCATCAAACGGAGCAGCAATCGAAGTCCACGCGAGGTTCATGCTGGCGATCTCGAACGCCTCTCGTGCCTGAGCCAATCCGCTCCGTCCTTCAACAACATCTCCTCTGTTTGCCGTGAGATAGGCGAGAGTAGCCTCGCGTTCACGGGAGAGACGTTCAAATGTCACCTCGTCAATCTGACCAGCCCTAGAGAGGGCACGGAGCGAATCGAGAGAGCTCGATTCGAAGGCGATGTGCCTGGCGGTTTCTGCCGAGTCTGTCACGGAAAGAAATGGCGTCGCGCTGAGTGTGCGGTAGTCTATCTGAGCATTGAGGAACCCGGCCCGGGCCCGCTCAAAAGCCACCCGGTATTCGCGGTTGTCGATGGCAGCAAGACATTCGCCCAGTCTGACCGCTTTGCCGTTGAAGGCGGAGACATCAGACAGGTAGCCGGCAACGCGCGCCTGGATTTCTACTTCGCGGCGGGCGCGAAGTGTGCCGCTTGTCGGGAGATGCCTGGCAAGGTCGCCCGTTCGCGCAACGGCGACACGAACGGGAATGAGAAAATCAGGCGATCCACCAGAAAGGCGCGCTTCGGTTCCTGGCTTTTCGCGTGGGCTGATGAATCGAAATGAGAGCACCGCCACAACAAGAACGACAAGCGCACCAATTACAGCCTGCGTGCGCAATCGCATGGAGCCCATAAAGGCTTCTCCCTGGTGACATTCGGTCCTGGTGCGCTGATGACCAGATAGAGGGAATTGCGGATGTCGCCAACAGGCCTCGTGTCGCCTGTGCGCGGGCTACCGCATACAGTTCATACTTGCGAGGCCCTGGATATCCGAACCTGACGGGCACATGTTTTCCCCGCTAAGCAGCTTTGACACAAACAGGGATTTCCATATCTTACGTCTATCCCTGCAGCGATCCGGCAATGATGTGCTGCCACGAAACGGCAATGTCATGAACCTCACCCTTCCGAATCCTGTTTCCCTGCTCCACCCGGTCGGCCGCCTCGCCCTGCTTCTGCTCCCCTTCATCTTCCTCTCCTGCGAAGAATTGCTCCCCCCACGCAACGACCCGCAAGTCGTCCTCGCCCCCTCTATGGCCATCTCCTCCGGCGTGGTCACCATCCGGAACCAAACCTACGCCTCCGGCGGAAGCGTAGTACTACGAGCAGTCAATGTCTACGACGAAGTGATCCAGGACCAGCAACGAGTCCGTGGCACCGTCACCATGCGCACCGGGACCCACGTCCAGACCATCACCTTCACCTCTTCAGACCTCCAAACTCCTACGATGCTCACGGGAAACATCCTTACCATCCACCCCCTCGATACGCTGGTCCTCATGCACATCTGGGACCATATCGCCGACGACGATACCCCCCTCTGGTCGCTGATCAGGTGGAACCAGCTGCTGGACTCCAAAGGCGCACCCTACTATCAGACCGATACCGCATGGTTCACCATTGCGGGCTCCTTCCAGATCTTCAACCGCGCCCAACCGATGAAGCTCTCCCCCATCCGGGTCCCGATCGTCTACACGATGATCGAACGACCTCCCTGGTATGAGCCGTTCTGACCTGCGGCCGCGGCTGAAAAAGCGAGATGGCGTTTCCGCGGCGTATGTGCGGTGATTCGGAACAAATTTCCTTGCTTTTCCAGGCAGGATTTTCTATCTTGATATGCTTAGAATTTAAGGGATGCACCATGGCACGAATCTGTGATATCTGCGGCAAAAAGCCGGTCAGCGGCAATAATATCAGCCACGCCCATAACCTCACGCGCCGGCGCTGGATGCCGAACCTGCAGGAAGTGCGCGCAGTCGTCAACGGCCGCAAAAAACGGCTGACCGTCTGCACCAACTGCCTGAAATCCAACAAGGTCCAGAAAGCCGCCTGACGGCCAGCTCCACCGCTGTTGTGGCAAAGCCATCATGCCCGCCCTGATGGCTTTTTCCGTTTATCCACGTACCGCGATGCCGAAACTCCAACTCGAACTCAATCTCCCTAACCAGCTTACACTGCTGCGGGTTGCGTTGACGCCGGTGTTCGCATGGTTCATCCTCTCCGATAGCCCACTCTTCCGGCAACTCTCCCTCGTCATCTTTGTCATCGCCGCCCTCACCGACTGGTACGACGGCTGGATCGCCCGGAAAATGGGGTATACCTCCCGCTGGGGAAAGTTCCTCGACCCCCTCGCAGATAAAATCCTCTCCTCCGCCGCACTCCTCGTCTATGTCCGCCTCGACCTGGTGGATGCCTGGATGGTCTGGATCGTCATCGGACGCGATTTTCTCATCACCGGACTCCGCACCTACGCGGAATATCATGACCAGCCCATCGTCACCTCCAAAGGCGCCCAGGCCAAAACATTCGGCGAGTTCGTCGTCATCTACTATATCCTGATCCTCTATGTCGCACGAAACGTACCCGCAGTCTATGATGAGTTCGGCCCGACCATCGAAACCCTGATGCACTCCGAGGTGCTCTTCGGCATGATGCTGCTCGTCACCCTCTCCACCGTCGGAACCGGCATCGCCTATCTGTTCGACAACAGAAAGATCCTCCGTGAACTTACTGCACGACTCCGGACAACCCGTGAGCCCTGACGCTCCACAGTCGCGCATCCCCTTCCTCGCCGGCTTCATCGCCACCGGGTTCTACTCCGGCTATAGCCCCTGGGCCTCAGGCACCGTCGGCACACTCGTCGGCCTCCTCCTCTACCTTATTCCCGGCATGGAATCCCCGGCCATCCTCGGAGGGCTTATCGTCGTCGCCTTCTTCGCAGGCGTCGTTACCTCCGCCCGGGTGGCAGCTATCGTCGGCCACCAGCTCACCCGCACCGCTGAACTGGCCAAATCCGCATTCCAGAAGGACGAACATGAAACCGCAGACCCGTCGATCGTGGTGATCGACGAAATCGTCGGGATGTGGATCACGCTCCTCTTTCTCCCCAAAACCATCCCTGTGATGATCATCGGGTTCTTCGCCTTCCGCGCCATGGACATCGTGAAACCCCAGCCCGCACGATACCTCGAACGGATCCCCAACGGCTGGGGGATCATGCTCGACGACGTGATCGCGGGCATCTACGCCAATATCATCACCTGGGGCGGGTGGTGGGTATGGGGAATGATCATGGGTGTCCGTTGAAACGGCACATCTTTCCGGGCAACAGGCGCAACGACATATGCCATCGGTGAAGAGTGAGATCATTACGGTCGGGGATGAGCTGCTGATCGGGCAGGTGGTGAATACCAATCAGGCCTATATCGCGGAACAGCTCAATCTGATTAATGTGCGCGTGGCGCGCATGACGACGGTCGGGGATGGATCGCAGGAGATCCTCGAGTCATTCACCCATGCGTGGGAAGAGCACGACATCGTGATTGTGACCGGCGGACTCGGCCCCACCCACGACGATATCACCAAAAAGGCGGTCTGCACGTTCTTCGCATCGGATCTGGTCAGCAATCCGGACGTCAGGAAACACATCGAGACGTTCATGAAGCGGCGGAACATGACCTGGTCGGAAACCGCCGAGGAACAGACCATGGTCCCGCGAAAGGCCGAGGTGATCTGGAATCCTCTGGGCACCGCGGCGGGCATGCTCTTCAAAGAGGGAAACAAACGGTTCATCGTCCTCCCCGGCGTTCCGTATGAAATGAAAGAGATGATCGACCGTTCGGTCGTCCCCCTGCTGGCACCGCTCGCCGACGGCTCCGTGATCAGACACCGGACGCTGCGCACAACCGGGATCCCGGAAAGCGCGCTGGCGAAACTGCTCGGCAATATCGGCGACCTGCTGCAGAGTTCAAGACTGGCGTTCCTTCCCTCCCCCGCAGGGGTCCGGCTCCGGATCACGGTGCAGGACAACGACCCCGCGTCAGCCGACAGCCGCATTCGGGAAGTGGAGACGAAGATCCGCGAAAGGGCGGGTAAACATATCTACGGCACGGGAACGGAAGAACTCGAAGAGACACTCGGCGCCCTCCTGAAAGAACGGGGAAAAACGATCGCCGTCGCGGAATCGTGTACGGGCGGACTGATCCTCCAGAAACTCACCAGCGTCAGCGGCAGCTCGGCATACCTGGACCGGGGCGTGATCACCTACTCCAACGCATCCAAGACCGCAGTGCTCGGCGTCCCGCCCGATCTGATCGAACGGCACGGGGCCGTGAGCCGCGAAGTGGCCGAGGCCATGGCGCGAGGGATCAGGGAATCCGCCGGTACCGATATCGGCATCTCCGCCACCGGCATCGCCGGCCCGACGGGGGGGACGGAGGAGAAACCGGTCGGACTGGTCTGGATCGGCTATGCGGATGCGGAAGGAGCACTTGCCGTAAAGCATCAGTTCGGGGGAATTCGCGCCATCATCCGCGAGCGGGCAGCGGTCGCCGCGCTTGAAATCGTCCGCCGGAAACTCATTGCATAGAGGTCCCATCGCGAAGCCGCAGAGCAAGCCGGGAAGAGGACTCCAACCCCGCTCCACCGGGCCCTGAGGATTTCCCTGACCGCTTCCAACTGCAGAGGAGTTCAGCACCGTGCTCAGGCTCTTTATTGCCGCACTTACGCCACCGGACATCATCCCCCGTCTCGCCGCAGCACGGGAGTCGCTCCGGAACGTCGGCGCCGACGTGAGATGGGAGCCGGACGCGAAGCTCCATTGTACGCTCAAGTTCCTGGGCGACACCCACGAGGAGATTCTTCCCGACATCACCCGCGCCCTCTCCGCAATTGCACAGGCCACACCGTCCTTTTCTGTTGTCTATTCCGGCCTGGGCTCGTTTCCGCCAAAACGGGACCCCCGCATCATCTGGGCGGGGATCAGGGACCCCGGCAGCGATCTCGGGAAGCTCGTAGACTCCGTCGAAGAGCGTCTTTCAGAATTCGGATTCGAGAAGGAGACGCGACCTTTTCATCCGCACGTCACGCTCGGCCGTGTGAAGAGCCAGAGGGGTGCACGGGAGTTGCTTGCAATGGTTGAAAAAGTTACCTTTGACTGCCCGCCGGTATCTCTTCGAACAATTGAGTTAATCAAAAGTGACCTGAAGCCGGGAGGGTCGGTGTATTCTCCCCTGGCGGTCTTCGCGCTCGGGCAGAAACCGTGAACGGCGCCGCATCATTCGCAAATTCGATTCCTGACACGTATACATAGCACACAGCGGAGAGAGACGACATGGCTGATGAAAAAGACGCCAAGGCACAGGCACTCAAGATCGCAATCGACCAGATCGAAAAACAGCACGGCAAGGGCGCCGTCATGAGGCTGGGCGAAGGACCGATCCAGCAGGTGGACGTGATCTCCACCGGGTCGATCTCGCTCGATGCCGCCCTCGGTATCGGCGGCATCCCCCGCGGACGCGTGATCGAGGTGTTCGGTCCCGAATCATCGGGCAAGACCACGCTCTGTCTCCACATCATCGCCGAAGCGCAACGGGCGGGGGGCATCAGCGCGTTTGTCGATGCCGAACATGCGCTGGATATGAACTACGCGAAGAAGCTCGGCGTCGACACCAACAACCTCCTTCTCTCCCAGCCGGAATTCGGCGAGCAGGCCCTCGAGATCGTCGAGACGCTGGTACGGAGCGGAGCGCTGGATGTGATCGTGATCGACTCCGTGGCGGCCCTGACCCCGCGCGCCGAAATCGAGGGGGAAATGGGCGATCCGACCATGGGCGTGCAGGCGCGACTGATGTCCCAGGCACTCCGGAAGCTCGCCTCCGCAATCAGCAAGTCCAAGACCTCGGTCATCTTCACCAACCAGTTGCGTATGAAGATCGGCGTGATGTTCGGTAACCCCGAGACCACGACCGGCGGGAACGCCCTCAAGTTCTACGCCTCCGTGCGGCTGGATGTCCGCCGCATCGAGGCCATCAAAGACGGCACAAGCATCGTCGGCAACCGCACGAGGGTCAAAGTGGTCAAAAACAAGGTCGCTCCTCCGTTCCGGGAAGCGCAATTTGACATCCTCTATAATGAGGGGATCTCCCGCCTGGGTGATCTCATTGACACGGCGGTCGACCTGAACATCATTGCCAAAGCCGGCTCGTGGTTCTCCTACAAGGAGGATCGGATCGGCCAGGGACGTGACGCGGTCAAGAAGTACCTCCAGGACAACGAGAAGATCGCAAAGACGATCGACCGCGAGACGCGGGAGAAGCTGAACCTCCCGTTGTCGAACGGCGCGGCAAAAGCCGACCCGGCGGGGTCCAAAACCCCTGTCCGGCCGGAGCCCGCCGCTGAACCGAAAGGGCAGCCAAAGCCCGAATCCACAAAAAAGAAGTGATGGCGCGATACCCGACCGGTGCGCATCACAAAGATAGAGACCCAGAAGAAGCGGGGCGGCCGCGTCAGCATATTCGTTGACGGCGAATTTGCGGTCGGCCTGAGCAAGGAAACCCTCGTCCGCGCAGGGCTCAGGGTGGGAGATCAGCTGACTCCCACGCGCCTCGAGGCGCTGCAGGGCGAGGAGACGCACTTCCAGGCGCGCAACGCTGCACTCCGCCTTCTCTCCGTCCGCGCCCGCTCCGAACGGGAATTGCGCGACCGGCTCCGCACAAAGGAGTTCGGTGACGGCGACATCGGCCGGGTGATCGACGATTTGAAACGTTCCGGGCTCGTCAACGACGACGAGTTCGCACGCGCGTATATCCGGAACGCCCTCACCCTCCGGCCCGCGGGCCAGATACATCTCCGGCAGAAATTGCTGCTGCTCGGCGTCGCCCGCGAGACTGCAGATACCGCTCTCACGGAAATCTTCGCGGGGGTTGATGTGGAAGCGATGGCCGCAGCCATCGCGCGCAAGACGCTGGCACGGGTCCGGGCGAGACCGAAAGGAAACGACGCGCTGGCCTTGAAGCGTCACGTCGTTGCCGCCCTCGCACGACGCGGGTATGCCTGGCCGGTGATCGCCAGCGTCCTGAAGACTCTCGACCTTACCACGCCGGAGGACGCCCATGATCTCTAGAGTCGTCTTTGACATTGAGACGCTGGCATACCCGTTCGACGACTTCGACAGAGAGCGGCAGGAATACCTCACCAGGCTCGCGAAGACCGATGAAGAACGCGTGGATGCCATCCAGAAACTCGCCCTCTCCCCCCTCACCGCACAGATCCTCGCCATCGGAATGCTGAACCCCGATACGAACCAGGGAAAAGTGTATTACCAGGGGCCGGGAGAACCCGAAGCATCGGTCGACGGCGGACTCGTGATGCTGGTCCCCTCCACCGAACAGGAGATCCTCGAACAGTTCTGGAAATCGGTACAGCACTACCGGCAGATCGTCACGTTCAACGGACGGGGGTTTGATTGTCCCTTCGTGATGCTCCGCTCGGCGATGCTCGAGGTGAAGCCCACCCGGAACCTGATGGGAAACCGGTACGCCGTGCACGAGCACTGCGACCTGCTGGAGCAGCTGTCGTTCTACGGCGCAAGCCGAAAGTACAATCTGGACTTCTATTGCAGGTCGTTCGGGATCACAAGCCCGAAAGAGGAGGGGATCTCCGGCCTGGACGTGGCACGGCTGCACGAGGAGAAACGGTTCAGGGATATCGCAGAATATTGCATGCGTGACGTGAAGGCGACGGCCGAGCTCTTCCGCCGCTGGTCCACGCACCTCTCATTTGATAAATAAAGGAGCCGGACTCTCGTCCGGCTCCGGATCTCTCCCCCCCCTCCATCCTCACACCTCAATCTTCGATGCTCAATTCTCAACCGTCATTGTTGCCTCTTCTACTCTCCCACCCGCGGCCACCGCTTCGAGAACTCGAAATAGATCATGCTTGCCGCGCCGAGTTTCAGAAGGTCCCACCAGCTGAAGAGGAGGAATCCCGACGTGAATGCGGCACCGGCATCCTTGAAGTAGAACGCCCAGAGATGGATGGTGCCTGCGGTGAAGATGACCAGGAGTCCGGCGGCCATCGAAACAGCAATCCAGAGAAGTGACCGGTTGCGGCTGACCATGTATCCGGCGACCGCCGCAGCAGCGGGGAATGCCAGCAGGTAGCCCCCGGTGGGGCCGAACAGCTTCATGAACCCGACGGCACCTCCGGCAAAGACCGGGAGCCCGGCAACACCTGCAGCGAGGTAGAGGAGCTGGCTCATGGCCCCGTTGCGCGGGCCGAGGAAAGCGCCTGCCAGGAGAACCACCAGTGTCTGCAGCGTGAAGGGAACGGGCTGATACGGGATTTCAAACCGGGCACCGACCGCGGTCAAAGCGGCAAACCCCGCAATCCAGAGGGTCTGGGCAAGGGCTGATTGATCTGTCGTGCTCCACGGCCGGGAGATGGTTTTATCGCTGGATTCCATGCATTACTCCACGAAAGGGGTGAATGCAGAGAAGATAGACAGAATCCCGTCGAAAGTCAATTCCTTCGTTTATGGCCGAAAAACGCCTTGCATCAAGGAATCCATTTCCTTATCTTTGTAAGCTTACTCAACAACGACCCAGCCAGTCATGAACCGTCTCCAGGTCTTCGCAGGGCGATCGAACCCTGAACTCGCCGCGCGTATTGCCGAATCCATCGGCCAGCCGCTGGGTGATGTCGAGATCAAGACGTTCAGTGACGGGGAGTTGTGGGTCAAGTATGGCGAGAACATCCGCGGAAGCGACGTCTACATCGTTCAGTCGACGAACCCGCCGGCGGAGAACCTGCTCGAGCTGCTAATCATGATGGATGCGGCGAGGCGGGCTTCGGCTCGGAAGGTGAACGCGGTTATTCCCTATTTCGGATATGCCCGGCAGGACAGGAAAGATCAGCCGCGGGTGTCCATCACGGCGAAACTGGTCGCCAACCTGATCACTGGATCAGGAGCCGACAGGATCATCACGATGGATCTCCACGCGCCGCAGCTTCAGGGTTTCTTCGATATACCGGTGGACCATTTGTACAGCTCGGCAATTCTTGGACGGTATTTCAAGCGCAAGGCCATCCGCAATCTCGTCGTCGCCTCGCCGGATGTCGGCGGCATCAAGATGGCGCGTGCATATGCCAAACGCCTCGAGGCGGACCTGGTGGTCATCGACAAACGCAGGCCGCGCCAGAACGTTGCCGAGGTGATGAATATTATCGGCGACGTCCAGGGAAAGAACATCCTGATCGTCGACGATCTGATCGATACGGCAGGGACCCTCTGCAATGCGGTGGAAGCGTTGCACAATGAGGGAGCGGCATCGGTCTTCGCCGCATGCACGCATCCGGTGTTGTCGGGCGGGGCTTACGACCGGTTGAACGCGTCGCGCCTCGAACGCATTGTCGTGACGGACACGATTCCCCTGCTCGCGACGTCGCCGAAGATCGACGTGGAATCGGTGGCGTTTCTTTTTGCGGAAGCGATCAAGCGGTCGTTCAACCACGAGTCGATCAGTTCCCTGTTTGATGTTGACAAGGGGTAATCCAGAGCATCGATGTAAGAGGAGAAGCACACTATGTCTGAAATCGTCTTAAACGCCGAAATCCGCACCTCCACCAAGAAGCACGCGAAGTACACACGGTGGAACGGGATGGTCCCGGGCGTGTACTACGCCCGCGGCGAAGAAAACGTCAATATCCAGGTGTCGGCGCTGCTGCTGAACCAGCTGGTCTTCACGTCGGTAACGCATGTGATCGACCTTCAACTCCAGGACGGCACCGCGCACAAAGCCATTCTGAAGGACGTGCAATGGGACCCGGTGACGGACCGTCCAGTGCACTTCGATCTCCAGGGGCTTAAGGAGAACGAGAGGCTGACCATCGAGATTCCTATCGTCCTCACGGGTGGAATTCCCAAGGGCGTCCGTGACGGAGGCATGCTCCAGCACTTCGTGCACAAGCTCAAAGTCTCGTGTCTCCCGAAGGACATTCCGGAGAAAGTCGAGATCAACGTGGGCGAAATGAGCATCAACGATTTTGTCCATGTCAGTTCTGTGGACCTTCCCAACGTCACGATCCTCGAGTCTCAGGAAACCGCGATCGTCGGCATCATGCCGCCGAACGTGATAAAGGAGACAGTGGAGGAAGCGCCGGTGGAGGGTGTGGTCGCGGCCGAACCGGAAGTGGTGGGCAAGGGGAAGAAGGGTGAGGAAGGTGCCGAAGGCGCTGAGGCCCCGGCCAAACCCGAAAAGTCCGGGAAGCCTGAGAAGTCCGCGAAGCCTGAGAAGTCTGAGAAATAGATCGGTCAGAGCGAACCCGTGGAATGCACTCTGGTTGTCGGGCTCGGCAACCCGGGGAGTCAGTATCGCGATACCCGGCATAACGTGGGCTTCATGGTGGTTGCGGAGTTGTGCGCCAGATGGAAGAGGACGCTGCGCGAAGGGCGGGGCGACTACTTCCTGGCGGAGGCGGACAGAGGCGGGAGACGCGTTGTGCTCGTCACGCCGACCACCTACATGAACAACAGCGGCTCTGCGGTTGCCGACGTCATCGACCGGTACGGGACAGACCCTGCGGCGCTTCTGGTCGTGGTCGATGATCTGGCGCTCCCCCTGGGAACCCTGAGGCTCCGGCTGCAGGGAACCGACGGCGGACACAACGGCCTGGCATCGATCATCTATCACCTGGGAACGGATGTCTTTCCCCGGTTACGGTGCGGGATCCAGAATGACGAGGTGGCGCACCTCGATGACACGGCGGCATTTGTGCTTTCCCGCTTCCGCGACACCGAACGCGAGACGGCGGCAGCGATGGTTCGCAGCGGCGCCGATGCGGTCGAAATGAGTCTTCACGCAGGTTTCACCAGGACAATGAACGAATACAACACAACACCGTAATCCATACCAGAACCCCTCTACTCTCCGTTGCGCCGCCCGGCGACACGCGGAGGGTCGGGATTCCTTATCCGTCCACAGGGAGGTACTTTTCATGAGCAACACCAGTCGCTTGTACGAAACGACGTTTATCGTCAACGCCTCGCTTGACGACGCGCAGGTTGAAGCGGTTATCGCGCGCGTTCAGGAGACGATCACGAAGAACGGCGGAACCATTCAGGCAGTCAACAAATGGGGGCGGAAGCGTCTTGCCTACCCCATCAACAAACGCACCAACGGGTTCTATGTCAACGTGGAATTCGAAGCACCCGGGACCGTACTGGCGTTCCTGGAGCGTTCGTACCAGCTTGACGAAATGGTTTTGCGGAACCTTACGATCGCGCTCGACCGGAAGGCGCTTGCCGCCCGCGCCGCGGCACTTGCGGCAGCCGTACCGGTTGAAGAAAAACCCGTGGACGCGCCTCCGGCACGCGAGCCGCTGTTCACCGAACCCGCGGAACCCAAGAACACCTAACGGACTTCAGAACCTCAAGGAGAATTACACGTGTTTACCCCACGACGCCCCCGGCGCGACCGGGACAATCAGGGCCCCCGCAAGAAACGCACCTGCCGTTTCTGCGACGCCAAAGATCTGTACATCGACTTCAAAGACGAAAAGCGGCTGCAGCGGTTCGTCACCGAGCAGGGAAAAATCATCCCTAAACGGATTACGGGCACCTGTGCCAAGCACCAGCGTCAGCTAGTGACCGCGATCAAACGCGCACGGCACCTGGCGCTGCTCCCCTTTGTCTCTGACGCCATCCGTTGAACCAGCACCTGAACGAGGCAATGCCATGAAAGTCATACTGCGAAAAGAACACGAAAAACTGGGCCCGATCGGCACCACGGTCGATGTCAAGGACGGGTATGCCCGCAATTATCTCATCCCGCACGGCATCGCCTTTCCAGCGACCGCCGGGAGCATGCGCGCCCTTGAGGAAGAAAAGAAACAGGCCACACGCCGCTCTTCCAAAGAAATGAAGACGAACGAAAAACTCGCCGGCGACCTGGAAAAGGTCTCCCTGACGCTCAAAATGAAAGTCGGTGAAGACGAGAAACTGTTCGGTTCGGTAACGTCGCAAATGATCGCCGACAGCCTGAAGGAACAGGGCTTCGACGTCGACAAGCGCATTATCGATCTGGAGGAGCCGATCAAGGCCCTCGGCATCTACACGGTGAACGTAAAGCTCCATGCGAATGTTATAGGAAAAGTAAAGGTGTGGGTTGTCCAGGAGTGACCCTTCGTCACTCCCCACAAGGGCACGCCCACGCACAAACGGGAAGAGGCATGAAAAAACAGGTTAAGACGCTCGACGAGGTCACCATCCGGTTTGCCGGAGATTCCGGCGACGGGATGCAGCTCACCGGAACACAATTCACCAATACGGTCGCGGCCCTGGGTGCAGACCTCAGCACCCTTCCCGACTATCCGGCGGAGATACGCGCCCCCGCGGGAACCACCTACGGCGTCAGCGGCTTCCAGGTCAAATTCGGGAGCACGGATATCCTCACGCCGGGCGACGACTGCGATGTGCTGGTGGCGATGAACCCGGCCGCCCTCGTCACCAACCTCAAGATCCTCCGCGACGGGGGGACGATCATCGTCAATGAAGATGCGTTCACGGACAAGAACCTGAAGCTGGCGAACCTGACCTCCAATCCGCTGGAGGACGGGACCCTCACCAACTACAATGTCCACCGGGTTGCCATCAGCAAACTGACGGCCAACACGCTTGCCGACATGAACCTCTCCACGCGGCTCGTCGACAAGACCAAGAACTTCTTCGCCCTCGGCCTGATGTACTGGATGTATAACCGGCCGATCGACCAGTCGTTGAAATTCATCGAGGAGAAGTTCGGGTCCAAGGAAGACGACGTTGCAGAGGCGAATATCCGCGTGCTCAAGGCAGGATACAACTACGGCGACACAACAGAGGTGTTCACGACGCGGTACGACGTGAAGCCCGCGTCGCTGCCTCCCGGCAAATACCGGAACATCATGGGCAATGTGGCCACCGCGCTCGGGCTCGTCGCCGCAGCCAGGAAGTCAGGCCTGCAACTGTTCCTTGGAAGCTACCCGATCACTCCGGCCAGCGATATCCTGCACGAACTCTCCCGTTTCAAGGAGTTCGGCGTGAAGACCTTTCAGGCGGAAGATGAGATCGCTGCGATCTGTTCCGCTATCGGCGCGTCGTATGCCGGATCCCTCGCGGCCACAACCACCAGCGGTCCGGGACTGGCGCTGAAAACCGAGGCCCTCGGCCTCGCAATCATGCTGGAACTCCCGCTTATCGTGGTCAATGTTCAGCGCGGCGGCCCCAGCACAGGACTCCCGACCAAGACCGAGCAGGCCGACCTGCTGCAGGCGGTCATCGGCAGGAACGGCGAGGCCCCTCTCTGTGTGATCGCAGCAAAGACGCCGGCCGACTGTTTCGATACCGTGTACGAGGCAGCCCGCATCGCCGTAAAGTATATGACACCGGTGATCTGCCTCACCGACGGGTACCTCGGCAACGGCGCAGAACCGTGGCTGATCCCGAAGGTCGAAGACCTGGCCGAGATACCGGTCACGTTTGCGAAAGACCCAGCAACGTTCAAACCGTACGAGCGCGACCCGAAAACACTCGCCCGCCCGTGGGCCATTCCGGGCACACCCGGACTGGAACACAGGATCGGCGGCCTCGAAAAAGCCGACATTACCGGCGACATCAGCTACGACCCGGACAACCATGACTTCATGGTCAAGATCCGCGGGAAGAAAATCGATGGCATCGCCAATGATATCCCTGACCAGACAATCGAAGGAGACGCCAAAAGCGATCTGCTCGTGCTGGGCTGGGGCAGCACCTACGGCGCTATCAAGAGCGCGGTGGCAGACGCACGTGAGGCAGGCCTCTCCGTCTCCCATGCCCATCTGCGCTACATCCATCCGTTCCCGAAAAACCTGGGCGAGGTCCTGGCCCGGTACAAGCACGTCCTAATCCCCGAAATCAACAACGGCCAGCTGATCCGCCTGATCCGCGACAAGTACCTGATCCCGGCGGTCGGATTCAATGTCATCAAGGGCCTGCCACTGCGGTCGGAGGAACTCCTGACCAGAATTGAGGAACTCCTCGGAGGAAACCATGCCTGAGATATCAACACCCGCACCTGCACAGCTTACGATCAAGGATTTCCAGTCCGACCAAGACGTCCGGTGGTGTCCGGGGTGCGGCGACTATTCGATCCTGGCTCAGATCCAGCGCGTCTTCCCGGAGTTCCCTCACAAAAAAGAGGACTATGTCGCCATTTCGGGCATCGGGTGCTCCAGCAGGTTTCCGTACTACATGGACATCTACGGCCTGCACGGCATTCACGGGCGCGCACCCGCAATCGCCTCCGGCGTCAAGATGGCCAATCCCAAACTCGACGTCTGGGTGGCAACCGGCGACGGTGACGGGCTGAGCATCGGCGGAAACCACATGATCCACATGCTCCGCCGGAACATGAACATCAAGGTGATCCTGTTTAACAATCAGATCTACGGTCTGACCAAGGGACAGTACTCCCCCACGTCGCAGATGGGACAGGTCACCAAGTCGACCCCGTACGGCGTGATCGACACGCCATTCATACCGGTCTCCCTGGCTCTCGGTGCGGGGGCAACCCTTGTGGCGCGGGCGATGGATCGCGATCCGAAGCATCTGCAGGAGATTGTCCGCAGAGCAGAGCACCACCACGGCGCGGCATTCGTCGAGATCTACCAGAACTGCAACGTCTTCAATGACGGCGCATTCGCACTCTTTACGGAAAAGGACACGCGCGAGGACCACGTGGTCTACCTCGAGCACGGCAAGCCCCTCCTGTTCGGCCCGGCGCGCGACAAAGGAATCGGCCTCGACGGTTTCACGCCGAAGGTGGTCACCCTGGCCGACGGCAAGAATTCAGTGAACGATGTTCTGGTTCACAATGAACAGGATTCGACGCTCGCCTTCATTCTTGCAAACATGATTCACAACCCGGCCCTGCCCCGTCCGATGGGCGTGTTCATGGCCCTCGAACAGCCGGCGTACGAGGAAATGCTTCAGGATCAGATCGCCCGGGCAAAGAACAAGAAGGGTGACGGCAATCTCCAGAAACTCCTCGACGGTGAAGAGACCTGGATGATCCAGTAGAGCCACCGGCTGTCGCACCAGCACAGAAAGGGAGGCGCGGCCTCCCTTTTCTGTTTTCGCCGAAATCCTTATATTGAAACAATCGGCGCTTATGGACCCTCTGATCTCATTCCTTCTGCGGCACGACCGCTTCGTCCTGACCACGCACATCAACCCGGACGGCGATGCAATCGGGTGCGAAATCGCCCTCGCATCGTGGCTCAACGACCGGGGCAAAGATGTCACGATCATCAATCACAATGCGACACCGTTCGTCTATCGGTTTCTCGACCCCGGAGGCACGATCCGGACGTTCGACCCGTCGCGCGACGTGCCGCTTATCGCTACCACCGACGCTCTTGTCATCCTGGACTGCAACCATCCCAATCGCGTCGGCGATCTGAAGCACGCCGTGACAGCGAGCCCTGCCACAAAGGTGGTCATTGACCACCATCTCGATCCCACTCCCTTCACCGATCACATGATGATCGACACGGAGGCAACATCCACGGGGGAAATCCTGTTTACCCTCCTCCGTTCCTCCGGACAGGGTGCCATTACCCCTCGCATCGCACAGGCTCTGTACTGCGCGATCATGACGGACACCGGGTCCTTCCGGTACCCGCGCATCGATGCTGAGACCCACACCATTATCGCCCAACTCATCGAAGCGGGAGCAGACCCGGTGGAGATCTACCGGCAGGTGTACGACCGCTGGTCGAGCGAACGCATCCATCTTCTGGGAGACGCCCTGAGCGGCATGGTGACCGTTGCCGGCGGCAGGATTGCCGCCATGACCGTAACGCAGGAGATGATGCGGCGGACGGGAACGAGTGAAGAAGACACCGACAATTTCACCACCTACCCGATGAGCGTCGATGGAGTCGTCGCCGGCATGCTGTTCGTCGAGCTTGCCGACGGCCTCAAGGTCAGCTTCCGCTCCCGCGGAGAAATTCCCATCAACGAACTCGCCAGGGAATTCGGCGGGAACGGGCACAAGAACGCCGCCGGAGCCCGGCTCAAGAACCGCGACTTTGCAGGCACCGTGGCGACGGTGCTGACAGCGGCGGAAAAGTACATACCGAAGACAGGAAACGGCCACAATGACGATTAAGACCCTGGCACGCGAAGGAACTCCCTTCCAGCGCCATGCAGAACTTGTGACTATCGCAGTACCCGAAGATGCGGAACTTCTGAAGCGTCACATCACCGCCCTGCAGGCGCATATCGGATTCACACCTGCGCAGACAAAGACGGGAGCCTTCACGGGGAAAGTCGGGCAGACGATGCTCCTCCCCGTCGCCGGCAGCACCGGCGGACAAATTCTCGCAGTCGGCATCGGGAAAAAAGACATCTGTTCGCTGGAGACCCTTCGCCGTGCCGCGGCGTCGGCTGTCAAGGCTGCTGCGTCCATCCGTGCACGGACTCTTGCTCTGGTGGAACCGGACAAAGAATCATTCCCGCGGGGGGTTGTACCTGTCGGTCATGATCATGCCACGGCTGTCGCCGGCGCGCTCACAGAGGGAGCTCTCCTTGCCGCATACCGGTTCGACAAGTACAAGGCCATTGAACCGGACAGCTACCGCGGCCTCGTCTCCCTCACGGTCGTAACCGGATACGCAAGCCGGCTTCCCGGGTGTTCCCGGGGCGTCCGCGAAGCAACCGTGGTCTGCGAAGCGGCCTGGCTGGCCCGGGACCTTTCGAATGCACCCGGGAATGAGATCTATCCCGAAACCCTGGCGTCGCGGGCGAAGAAGAGCGGACGCCGGAGCGGATTCCGCGTCCGTGTGCTGGGCGAGCACGATATCGAAAAACTGAAAATGGGCGGCCTGCTCGGCGTGGCCCGGGGCAGTTTCAAGCCGCCGCGCTTCATCATCATGGACTACGCACCCCGCGGCCGATCGCAGAAACTCCCGACCGTCGTGCTGGTGGGCAAAGGGATCACGTTTGACTCAGGAGGGATTTCAATAAAACCCTCGGCAAATATGGCCGAAATGAAGATGGATATGTCCGGCGCCGCCGTGGTCATCGCGACGATGCAGGCAGCGGCATCGCTCAAGCTCCCCGTGCACCTCGTCGGCCTCGTTCCGGCGGCGGAAAACCTGCCGGGCGGAAATGCCCTTAAACCCGGAGACATCATCAGGCATCTTAATGGCAAGACCTCGGAAATCGACAACACGGATGCGGAGGGGCGCCTGGTTCTGGCCGACGCACTGGCATACGCCCAGCGCTATGCGCCGGGTGTCGTCATCGATCTGGCAACACTCACCGGTGCCGTTGTGGTCGCCCTCGGTCATGAAGCAACAGGCATGCTCGGAACGTCCCGCACGGCAATGAACCTCCTCCGGACCGCCGGGGAAACGACGTATGAACGCGTGTGGGAGCTCCCCCTTTTCGAAGAATATGAACGGCACATTAAGAGCGACGTCGCCGATGTGAAGAACGTCGGGGGACGATGGGGTGGCGCAATCACCGCTGCGATGTTCCTGAAGCATTTCGTGGGATCGACCCCCTGGGTGCATCTGGACATCGCCGGGACGGCCATGATTGAAGAGGCCGGTGACTACGTGCCGCGCGGCGCCTCAGGCGTCGGCGTCAGGCTCCTGGTCGAATTCCTCCGATACTGGAAAGGATAGGGAACGATTCATGCGCACAGCGACACTTCTCTCCATTCTTGCCGTCTCCGCCCTCGCAGCCTTTCCCGTGAAGGCACAACCGCCGCGCGTGCCCGACCGGACGCAGTTCGTTCACCTGGAAGCAGTCCCCTTCCTCGCACCGGACTCCGGCTTCGCGAGAGTCGACATCCTCTACCGGATGGAACGCTCATTCTTCGTCGCAACACGGAGCGCGGATTCATCGGCAGATGCTCCCTTCCGACGGTCGGGGCAGATCCTGATGGAGCTCTTCGATTCCACCGACGCTTCACGCGCGCGGTCCCTCGAAACCGTGGACATTCCTGAAGTCCGCAGCGAGATCGGCCCCGGAGAGAAATCCTGGCACGAAGGCATCGCATCGTTCCGTGTCCCACAGGGAAAATACCGGATCTTCTTTGAAGCGACGGACCTCAGTTCGTCGCGGCGGTACGTCCATCCACCGATGACTGTCCGCACCCTCACTGCGCCATTGAAACCTCCCTCGATCGGAGCGTGGTTCTTTGCCCCGGCGCCCGAGACGACCGGCGTTCCCGGGGTACGCCCGGAGAACTTTGGGGGCGACATGCTCTTCGGCGTTCCCAGCGGTGTGCTTGCAGAAGTGGCCCCGGGAGACAGTTCCGCGCGATCAGCCGATGTCGTCTGGTCGCTCAGCGTGATAGAACCGGGAGAAGAGGCTGGCAAGCGCTACGCCGGAGATACGCTCCGTGCGCTTCCGCTTCTGACCGGATTCACCGTTGAGCCGGATAAACAGAAAAGCAGCATCCGGTACGTGTTCAAGCCGACCGGCTCTTCGCGCACCGCATTGCTCACCATTTCACTGCCGACCGCCACACTGCCGTTACGAATGTATACACTGTCCTTCGAGGTAACCATCGGAGGCCGCTCGGTGTCGGCAACCAGGAAGTTCCGGAATGTCTGGCCCGAAATGCCCATGTCCCTCAAGAATGTCGACAACGCCATCGAGGCCCTCCGGTTCATCACCAGCGAGAACACCCTGGACTCCCTGAAGAGCGGCAATTTCGAGCAGCGGCGTGACGCGCTTGAGGGCTTCTGGAAGCGGCGCAACAAGACTCCGGCCACGGCGCGAAGCGAGCTGATGACGGAATACTACCGGCGCATCGACGTCGCCACACGGGAGTATGCAACGCTGCGGGAGCAGGACGGGACGAAGACCGACCGGGGACGGATCTTTGTCCTCAACGGACCCCCGGTGAGGGTAGAGCGCTCGCTGAGCCCCACGAGGGGATTTGCAGAAGTCTGGGCGTATGAGCGTCCGCCGCGGACCTTCACATTCGTCGACGAGGGCAAGAACGGAACCTACATCCTGAAATCCACCACGCCATGACCATGCCCCTTATAGCCATTACCGCCGGGGACTTCAACGGTATCGGTCCGGAGGTTGCCATCAAGAGCGTGACCCGGCAGGCGCTCCACAGGCAGTGCATCCCTGTTCTGGTCGGACCATCCTCGGTGTTCACGCATTATGCCCGGCTGCTCGGCAAACGCCTCCATCTCAGGGAGTGGCAGGGGACGAGAAGACCTCCCCCCTCCGGCATCTGGCACGTCGAGTCGTCCGAGGTCAACCCCGGTTCCATCCATCCGGGCACGCTTTCGTTTACCGCAGGCGAGGCTGCGGGGGAAGCCATCGAGTCCGCGGTGCGCCTCGCCGTCGGCGGTTTTGTGGATGCGATGGTCACCGCGCCGGTGTCCAAGCAGGCGCTTCATCTGGCCGGCATCCGGTATCCCGGTCAGACGGAGATGGTACAGCACCTTTCCGGCTCGCCCGGGGTTGCGATGATGCTGGTATCGAAGCACATGCGCGTCGGGCTGGTGACCATTCATGAACCCCTGGCGCGCGTCCCGGCCCTGCTTACGAGCGAGCTGATTGTCGGCCGCATCCGGACCATTCACGAAGCCTTGATCAGCGACTGGGGCATTCGCCGTCCCCGGCTTGCCGTTCTGGCGCTCAATCCGCATGCAGGCGAAGGGGGGTACATCGGAACGGAAGAGCAGCGCATTCTCCTCCCCGCGCTGGACCGATTGCGGGGCGAGGGTATGCAGCTTGCAGGGCCCTATGCGGCGGACGGTTTTTTTGCACGCTACGTCAGGGGGGACTTTGATGCGGTTGTCGCGATGTACCATGATCAGGGATTGATCCCGCTGAAGATGTCGTCCGGCAACTGCGCTGTGAACGTTTCGGTCGGACTGCGGATAGTGCGCACGTCGCCCGACCATGGCACGGGGTTCCCCATTGCCGGCAGGGGCGAAGCAGACGCAGGAAGCATGGAAGAAGCCGTCCGCCTCGCCGTCACCATTGCCCGTCACCGGCGCGCCACCCGGCGCAGGAGCGGCAGATGATGATCCGGTTTTCAGAGGTCAGTTTCTCGTACGACAACAACACCGTCCTCGACCGCGTCTCGTTCGAAATCCGACCGGCTGAGTTCGTCTTCCTGGTTGGCCAGACGGGGTGCGGCAAGAGCACGTTGCTTCGCCTGATGTACATGGACCTCATGCCAACGCAGGGAACGGTCGTCGTCGGCAAGTACATGTCCTCCACGATCAGCAGGCGCGCGACGCCGCTTCTGCGGCGTACGCTGGGTATCGTGTTCCAGGATTTCCGGCTGTTCGACGACCGTACGATCTATGAGAATGTCGCGTTCGCGCTGCATGTAACAGGGGTCAAAGGGAAGGAGATCAAGAAGCGGGTGTTGCATGCCCTGGCCGACGTCGGGCTGAATCACCAGCGGAACAAGTTGCCGGCGGCACTCTCGGGAGGGGAACAGCAGCGTGTCGTCATCGCCCGCGCGCTGGTGAACAACCCGCATTTCCTTCTCGCCGACGAACCGACGGGCAATCTCGACCCCACCACGTCGAGGGAAATCCTCCAGCTGCTCAAAGACATCAATACGCGGGGCACAGCGGTGATCATGGCGACGCACAACTACGAACTTGTGCGCCGGACGAACGAGAGGATCATGCAGGTACGCGACGGCAACATCTACGAGGTGGAGCTCCGCACATCCTAGGGATTGGCCGGCGCCTGGACGGCCTCAACGCGCACCACCTCAGGCACATCCTTCATGACGGTTCGCTCCACGCCGGCGCGGAGCGTCATCACGCTCATCGGGCAGATTTTGCACGTCCCCGTCCAGCTCACTTCCAGAATCCCGTCATCCCGCATCCGGACGAACGTGACGTCTCCCCCGTCGCGCTGCAGCGCTGGTCGAACGCGATCGAGCGCCGCGAGAATACGATCAGTGACATCTGGTGTCATGGTTGTACTCGCTCAGGAAAGCTGAATATCAACGGCGGTGTCGCCGGCCCCCGCGGCATTGCGGATGCTGACCTGTGCGGCCATGTTGCGCGCGATGCGCATGATGCTCTCCGCGGGTCCACCCGGCAGTTCCTCAAGAACAATCGGTTTTCCGGTGTCGCCACTCACCCTGATACTGGTCACTATGGGGATGTCGCCAAGGAACGGGATACCGAGCTCTTCCGCCGCACGTCGTCCGCCCCCGGTATCGAAAATCTCTTCGCGATGCCCGCACTGCCGGCATATGAAGTAACTCATGTTCTCGATCAGTCCCAGAACGGGGACCTGGACTTTTTCAAACATCACGAACCCCTTGCGGGCATCCGCCAGGGATATATCCTGGGGGGTCGTCACGATCACCGCACCGGTGAGCGGGAGGGTCTGGACGAGCGTGAGCTGGATGTCGCCCGTCCCCGGCGGGAGGTCAAACACCAGGTAATCCAGTTCCCCCCAATCGACATCGGTCAGGAATTGCTTGACGGCGCCGCTGGCCATCGGTCCCCTCCAGATGACGGCCTGCATCGGATCGACCAAAAAGCCGATCGACATCACTTTCACACCCCAGCTCTCCAGCGGTTGCAGTCGCTGATTCTTCACGGCCGGACGTCCCGTGATTCCCATCATGAGCGGAATGCTCGGTCCGTATATATCCGCATCCACCAGGCCTACCCGCGCACCTTCTTTCGCCAGAGCGACGGCGAGATTCACCGCCACGGTCGACTTCCCGACGCCTCCTTTACCGGAAGCGACAGCAATCGTGTTCTTCACCGCCGGGAGGACCTGGACTTTCTGACGATGATCGTTCTGCGTGACGCGCGATGTCATGTCCACCGTCACTTCCCCGGCATCAGGGATCGCGTCGCGAATCGCCCGGACTGAAGCATCCTTCAATTCGTCGCGCACAGGACATGCAGGCGTGGTCAGCTCGATGGTCAGCGCAATGCTGTTCCCCTCGATCCGAACATCCCTGACGAAGTTGAGCGAAACGATGTCCTTGTGCAGGTCCGGGTCTCTGACGACCCGGAGGGCATTGAGCACGCGTGCTTCCGTTATACTATTCATACTGAGTTACCGTCCGTAGTTGTCTGCACTCATAGAACATCCGGTCACGAGAGAACGTTCAGCCGGCGGCCTACCTTTTCAAACGCCAGAAGAGCCCTGTCGATGTCTTTTGTCCTCAGGGCGGCTGAGACCTGGGCGCGGAGGCGGGCTTCGCCTTTGGGGACGACAGGATACCAGAGCCCCTTGATATAGACCCCCTCCTTCAGCAACTGCCGGCTCATCTCCTGGGCCAGCGCGGCGTCGCCGAGCATGACAGGGACGATCGGATGCTCCCCTTCCAGGATGGTGTAGCCCAGCTCGACGATCTTCCGGCGGAAGTAGGCGGTGTTTTTGTGGAGCCGTTTCACGATCGACCGGTCCTTCATGAGCAGATCGATTGCGGCGGACGCTCCGAAGACGATCGATGGCGGGAGTGAATTGGAGAAAATGTAAGTACGCGCCTTCTGGCGCATGAATGCGATCAGATCCATCTTCCCGCTGATGTACCCCCCGGCCGCGCCTCCAATCGCCTTGCCCAGCGTGCCGGTCAGCACGCCGATCTTCCCGTGGACCCCTTTTGCTTCCGGCGTCCCCCGCCCCGTCTTTCCGACAACGCCAACGCCATGCGAATCGTCGACAAACAGGAGCGCATCAAATGTCCGGGCGATCTCCACAAGCCTGTCGAGCGGCGCCAGATCACCTTCCATGCTGAACACCCCGTCTGTCGCGATGATCCGGAGCCGGTAGTCCGCACTCCTGTCTGCCTCCAGCTGGCGCACCAGGTCTTCCATGTCTGCGTGCTTGTAGATCTTGCGGTCCGTGGTCTCGGCCTTGCAGAGACGCTGGCCGTCAATGATGCTGGCGTGATTCAGGCGATCCGAGTAGATCACATCCCGGTAGGCTTCTCTGCCCATTTTCTCGTTGGTAAGGGATGCAAAGAACGCCTCGTTGGCCGCCCAGCAGGAGGAGAACAGGATCGTATCCTCCGTTCCGAGAAATTTGGAGATCTTTTTTTCGAGCTTGAGATGGACATCCTGCGTCCCGCAAATGAACCGGACGGATGCCACGCCGTAGCCGTACTCCTTGATCCCCTTGATCGCCGCCTTGCGGACAGCGGGGTGGTTGGAGAGCCCGACATAGTTGTTGGAGGCAAGCATGACGGCCTTCTTGCCGTTTACCCGCACTATCCCATCCTGTGCGCTCTGGAGAGGGACTTCGTACTTAAACGTTTGTGTGGACTCGAGCTGCTGGAGTTCGTGGTGAAGAAGATCGGACAGGGTCGACATCGGTATTCTCCGGTTCGTCAATGATCAGGGGTGTCAGGCGTGGATGCAGGTTCCGGAACGGAATCCTGCGATCGCACCAGCCGGGCTGCGAAGGAGCCATCCATCCCATGCAGGTGTGGATAGGTGGCAACATAGCCTTCCGGCGTCACCAGGTCGGCGGGAAGATACCGGTCCGCGCGATCGAGCGTAAACTCCGGATGATGCCCGAGGAACGTCTGGACCACGCCGGCGTTCTCCTCGGGCTCGAGGGTACAGGTGCTATAGACAATAACACCGCCGGGTTTTGTAAGCCGGGCGGCATTTTCGAGAAGGTTCTCCTGCAGCGCGGCCAGCTTGCGGATGTCGCTCATATCCCGTTTCCATTTCATGTCCGGTTTCTTGGCGAGCGTGCCGAGCCCGGAACAGGGCGCATCGAGGAGGACATGGTCGGCGGGAGCGTCTTCATAGGTGACGGCATCCGCAGCCCGGAGGTTGGCGATGCGAACACCCAGGCGCTCGCAGGATGCACGGATCAGATTCAACTTCGCGTCGTATTTGTCGAGCGCGATGATCTCTCCCTGGTTTTGCATCATCTCCGCCATGTTCGTTGTCTTCCCGCCGGGAGCGGCGCACATGTCGATCACCCTGCTCCCCGGCCGCGGATCGAGCAACTGGCAGGGCAATGCCGCGCTTTCATCCTGGATCGTGAACATGCCGTTCCGAAAGAGGTCCATCTGCGCGATCCCCGACAGCGTTTTCACCTTCACGAAGTGGGGAAGAGCGGAGGAGCGTGTGTACGGAATCTGACGCGCATCGAGTTGCGCGGTGAAGTCGGCCGGATCGATCCTGAGCCGGTTGATGCGCAGCGCCATCCCCGGGCGTTCGTTGTTCGCCACCAGCAACCGTTCAAGGTCCTGCCGCCCGAACCGCTCAAGCCAACGGCCCACCATCCACGACGGGTGGGAATAGAACACGGAGATGTACTGTACGAGATCTTCCGCGGGATCCGGATACCGGATGCCGTCGATATTCCGGATGATGTTCCGGAGGACGGCATTCACGAGGCCGGCGGGCTTGTCGCCCCTGATCCGCTTGATGAATTCTACGCCTTCGTTGACCGCTGCGGAGTGGGGGATACGATCGAGAAAGAGAATCTGGTACAGGGCAACGCGGAGGGTGTTTTTGACGTTGATTTCCGACTTGGCGAAGTTGCCGTGGGAGAACCCGTTGAGCACCCAGTCAAGCCGGTTCTGCCAGCGAAGAACGCCATGCACTAGCTCGGTAAGCAGTCCTTTGTCGAGATCGTTTAGGTCACCCGAGCGGAGTTCGGCATCAAGAACCTTGTCAAGATAGGAATCAGTCCGTTCGACCCGATTCAGGACCTTGACTGCCGTACCCCGCGGACCGCTGTAGAGCGACTTCCATTCAGCGGCCGCCGAGACGTCACTCATTGAGGCAGATCAGGCTTCGGCTGTTTCGCCTGCCTTCTTTCCGTACTTTTTGTTGTACCGCTCGACGCGGCCGGCGGAGTCGACGAGTTTCTGGCGGCCGGTAAAGAAGGGGTGGCATGCCGAGCAGATTTCGAGTTTCAGGTCGCCTGAGGTGGTGCGCGTTTCGAACGTATTCCCACACACGCAGGTTACGACTGCTTTCTTGTAGTCGGGGTGAATGCCCTCTTTCATCGCAGAATTGACCTTCGTCTGATAAAGAAACATAGTATTCGCAGGATTTTAAGGTACAGCTTTCCGGGCAAAGAATCAACGCAGGCCGGATCCGCCGAAAATCCACAATCACGCGGCAGACAGTGGTATCTTCTTGTTCTAATCAGTCGCAATCATGTCAAGCAGGTTGCGCTTGCACATAGTGTGCGTGCCTACTCGTCATCTGACCGATGACTGGTCGCATCTTCGTCTACCCAGTCTTCTTCGGTCCAACTCATCCCCTTTCGTCCCGGGACCTTTCGAGGCGGACCCGAACGGTAGAGACCGCACGACTTCGGTCCATAGCAGAATGTCTCCTGCCGGAATTTCTGGTTTGACGGATTCCATTGGTCGATGATCATCTGAACGGCCATGGTGCATCCCCAGACGCATGACTGGCAGCTCCTCTCGTAGGTCTGCAGCGCCAACCTGCGATGTCCACGTTCCCGATACACCTCCAGGGCTGGCGGTACACCGAGCCAGGGAGGAGGCATGGGCGGAGAGGCAGACCCGCGCGACAATACTTTGCATCCGCTTACTTTATAGAACCCCACTGTCTCAAGATCAGGATTTTCCACAGGAAGGCAGGACCCTTGCATAACGTCTCCCGCACGCAACGCCTCTCTGGCTTGCAGGGCCTTCCCGACCCCCACCCAGAACTCGGACGTTGACCCGTTGACCTGTCCCTGCACGTGCAATGCATAGCCGAGGTACGAGTGGTGGCGTTGGTCGAACGATCGCAGCAGGCGGATGCGTGGCTGGATCCCAACAACCGTTCCGGACCATATGAGTTTGTCAGCCATCACACATCCCCGGGCGCGCCAGGCACGCCGCCGATCTCCATATCCTAGCACAACATTCTTGGAATTATCACAAGTCCCAGGCAGTCTGCCACGCTATGCGACAGCGCTGCACTCCTCTTCACAGGTGAGAGTGTCGTGGTTTGTCCCGTTCGCTGCAGGGCCACGTCTGTGCTTACTCTGAGCCAACGACGCGAATCGCGCCCGCATCAAGTAACGGGGCTAACATATTCGCTGCACCCCCGTGCTCTACGATTCGTCCATCGACAACGCGATCAATGTTGACGCCGGAATAGGTGAGGCATTTGCCCGTTGGCTTCATTCCCAACCAAACGCCTCGATGAGTCCCACACGCGACAATACCGTTAAATGATCAGCGTGTTTTCACTTGTTGATATGCGTTCTCTCCGTTATCCTTGCTCGCGGCATGGCAGCGAAGGTTGAGCGGGTTTGCCAGCGTGCACCCGCACCAGATGAAATTCTCATCGATCTATAGCTGCAATCGTGACCACGGTGCCGTCGGAAGAGACTTTTCTCACCCTTGGTAGCCATTCACGTCGATTGTCACCTGCTGTGTGGAGGTATTCGAGTACGTACACATCGCTGCCGTGCAACGCAACTCCCGTTGGCGACCACGGGCTCTCTGCTCGTAGAACGGTTGTTACTTTCGTATCCGCTGTGATCTTCAAGACTGCTCTACAACCTGCGGCGGCTACGTACACGGTTCCTTGAGTATCGACATCAAGGCCACGGCAGTACGCGCCCAGTTCGGACTCGACTCCGACCACAGATCCACAGCCGGGCACGTCAAGGCTGTCGACAATTGTCATCAACTCACCCTGCGGTGTAATCTTCCTGATCGCTCTGTCCTCCGAATAATAAATCGAACCATCTGCTGAGGCGGTGATGCCGTTTCGCCAGCGGATTTCGCGAGTCTCAGAACGTGCCCGGGGAAGCGTTTTCACGACGGTGGTCAGTCCGGAAGGAGCAAGGCGGACTATCTGCACGTGCCCCGCAGAATTCGGCTGCGGATAGTATAGACTCCCATCGCTTCCGACAGTGATCGGAAAGTCGCTGGAAAGGAGCAGTGTAGGATTATTCCCAACCCGCGTGATAGTTGCTCCTCCAGATGAGAAGTATGGCAAGGCCACCGTTGCTAACCGCCCGTCACTATCGATGGCCATCCAATGATATGCGGGACCAGAAAGCCGCGTGAGATTACCCGTCCGATCGATCTTCCAAACACCTGAGCCAGTATCGACGAAGTAGACGTTCCCGTAACGATCCACGACGATTCCAGATCCGGGATGGGCGAGAACCTCACTCGCCATCAGCATGACTCCAAGGGTAAGCAGAAGGAACACTGTCTGTCTCATAATCATCCTTGTTGGCCAAATGGCGTATGACGTGTGCTCAAACTAGGACGTGCCGCCCCCTTCCTGCAAAATGGCACGTATGCGTTCCACATGATGGAATACATGATCGCCCTGCATCTGGATCACGAACCCGACAGGGACGCGTTCGATTTCCCCCTGCCGTGTGCGTACAACCACTGCACGATCCCACGCTTCCGGCACACTTGCCAAAAGTTGAAGCACATGTTCTCGAGTCGCTTTGAAGAGGGACAACGACGTGCCAATTGATCGTCGGGTGTACGCCCATCGATCGGCCCAGGAATTTTGCGTCTGCGACCAATACCACCCCAGGGAGAATTCAGCGTGTTCGTTTCCCATCGCCATTTTGATGCCCAACTTCCAAATATCATCCCCGTCAACAATATGATGGACGATTTGTCGAATGGACCAGCCGCCTCCGGACGGCATGGCATCCAACTCGGCATCCCGCAACCCCAGTACGACATGTTCGAGGAGCATCGGCCCCTCGCGGTACCGGGACAATGCCTCATCACGATTTTCTGGTGCGTTCATGTTCACACCTGTTTTGTTCGCTTACAAGGGAGTGGCGCACACAGATAGTCCCCTCCGTCGATGTAGCCGCTTACACTCGCCCATGCCTGTGCGAGGACGCTTTGGGAAGTATCGAGGTCCTGCACCACCAGAGGCTCACCCGCAATCAGACGGCTTCGAATTTCGGCCACACCCAGTATGTTTGATTTTTCATCGGTCACATAGACGCCGAAATCCGGCTCCATAAGAATCCACTTCCCCAGCGTACGCGAATAGACAGAGTTGATATAGTGACTCTCTTCCTCCTCGCGGGAATGGGGGAAAAGGTGCGTCCAGCGGGAGCAGAATCCCATAGCCAGAAACACTTCATTCAGGATGACGGTCTTCATATAGCAATTGATCAACATGTGTTCATCTTTTGCCAGACGAATCAAGTTGATGGCGTTCAACTCCTCCGGAATGTCAGGATTATCGGCATGACCGGTCAATTGAGATACCCAACGTGTCAGGTTGATGATTTGGTCAGTTTCTGAGACTTGACCTGCGATCGTTTCCAGATCGTACCTGTCGCACAGCTTTCTGAGATTATCATCCGGCAAAGCTGCATAGTTATAATTCACTTCGGCGGCATATCCCAAAGGCTTCGCCGAGAAGGACGCATGCATTTTTAAGAGGTCTGTCCATTCCCTTCCCAGCGCCACGTTCTGGTTGCGATCGTGAATCACCGGAATGACATAGATGACAGCCGCAATCACGACGGCAACGAGCGATATGTGGCCACGATGCGGCACAGCATACCTGATACTGGTCAACGGGTTGAAAGGATTCGAGTAGTTTTGCTCAAGGACGATATATGCCGGCAATTGTTCCGATGCAGGCGCGCCCCGGAGGCCGTCCATGACCCCTTACTAGACCCGTCAATGATAGCGCCGGAGATCGCGTAAACATCTGAGGGCTCTCTATCCTCCTTGACAAATCCAAAGCCCTCTCCCAGGTGATCGTTTCCGATCCAATACCATGGTCCTGAAACATTCGTGAATTCAAAGCGAAACACCTTTACCGTGGCAAACACACCAAAGATGAGGGCATTGTTCGTGTACTGAAGGGTTACACGGACAGGGCGAGTGCTTTCAGCGGTGACATATCCGCCAACCCAGGACTCTCCGCTATCGGCAGAGAGTCTATCGTGAATGAAGCTGGATTGATACTTCATGTTGTAGAGATTCCCCGATGGGTCAATTCTCTCTTCGGTAGCCCGGGCACCTCCCGAAACATCTCTGCCAAACTATAAACCGCTCGTTCGAGAGAGAGTCTACTCTGATGGAAACCGCATAGTCCGTGTGGGTGATTTCACCTTTGTCGATGGAACGGTACTGGTGAATGTCTCGCATGTGATTGGGATAGAACGCCTGCCACGCACGGCTTCCTTGCGATGGAGCATCTGAGAAGCAGAAGCTCAACAGGACCATCCTGTGCAATACTTTCACCAATCAGAACCTTTCAGAAGATAGCAGCGGTGATTGCTCGTTCATCTGACACCATCAACGCCAACCACCTGAATTGCTCCGATATCGAGCAACGAACCAAGAAGATTGGCTGCACCTCCATGTTCAGTGATTCGGCCATCGACGACTCTGTCGACATTCACACCAGTGTATGTGATGACCTTGCCCGTCGGTTTCATCCCAAGCCATACACCCGAATGAGTGCCACGCGCCGTAATGGAAGTAGCGACGTAGTCCCCTTCGGCAATCTGATGCTCGACGGTTAGTCTGAGATCCGGATAGGTCTGACGGACTCCGATGATGTGCTCTTTGGCTCCCGCGATGCCCATGGGGTATCGTTTGCCCTGGAAGACTTCAGTGTAGTCGGCGGAAACGTACTTCTCAATCTCGTCGACGTTGCCGGTATTGATGACTTCGGCGATGTACTGACGAATAAGTAACTTATTGTCCATCGTAGTCATTGTCTGATTCCTTGCGACCAATGATACCGCGGCGTGGGATTGGGGCTGACGTTGACCGTTGCCTTCGTTGTTCGGCGAAGCAGTGGCGGTCACAGGCACGACTTACCTGGCATTGGTGATGAGTTCCCGCCAGCGCTGCTTTTCCTGTTCGACGTCGATGCCCGCAAAGATCTCCGGGAAACATCGCATGAATGTCCGATCGCCGTCCTCGTATTCTGCAAGTTGTTCGTAGATTGAGAGGCGGAGTATGAAGCCGAGCTTGTATTCGTTGGTAACACGCGCTACCACAGTGGTGTCTGGCTCATGAAACAGCCTGCCGTCAAGTACGCATGCAATGGCGCGGACGAATGCCTCGTCGATGTGGCCATAGCCTATATGTCCGTCGGATGTTGCCAGTGTAAAGAGATCCCTGAAACGATGTGTAGCATTGGTCTCGAGGATCCCGGTGAGTGGCGAAAGAACGTGATGGAGAGCCTCGTGGTAGGATGCCGAAGGCGACGGTTCAGACGATTGAGGACCAAAAACCAGGTAGATCTCAATGTTGACTTTGTCTGTGAAGGCTGTGAAGTACGATTCCAGAGGAGCACAGATGACATGTATTCGGGAGGCCTTTTGCGAGAAGTAGTCCTTGTCAAGACCGCAGTAGTCCGTGATATCATCAAGTGCGCGACGGCCATGGGGGCGGAACCGGTCGTTGAGTTCCTGGAGCCTGGGTCGATACTTCTGCCAGAGTTCAGGAACACGCGCTTTGGCGTAGAATTCAGCCAACAAAGGGGAAAGGCCAGCCATATCGTCTCGCGTGTTGTCTCCGAACGGAGTCGACGCTGGATCGTATGCGAGCGCGAAGTCAGGGGGTCCATTCGTAAGCAAAGCATACGACTCCCAGCTTGACCAATCTCCGTTGCATGACTGGCGAAATGCGCTCAATCTGGCCCGGTAGGAGGAATCGCGCGTGCGGAACAAATCCGCACGGACTTCCGTCCTCAGCACATGCATACCCTCCTTTCGCCATTCGTGATCGTAGCCCGCAGTATTCTGGCCCGCCTGTGCCGTAAACACGCGGACATCCTGATCAAATTTGAAGAGCCCACCCACTGTATCCTGTGCGTGCGAGAGGAGTGGCAGAAGGCAGAGGCTGATGGCGGTCCCCAGTGACGGTGGTACACGAAGCATTTCCGTTGCCTCCTGGTGGGACAACTCCGCACCAACACTGCCCAACGTTTCCCGTGACCACGCGTGTTCGGCGCCGTTGCGGGCGTGCAACCGATCAGCTGAGACTGGTGCCCTCCGTTCCACCACGTCATACCGGTCTCCTGAGACACCTGGTGGGGATAGCTCGTACCGCTTTTCAAAATACCGTCTTTGGCACGTACACTCGCAGGCCAGCAAAGATGGCAGGACCTTCCGTGCTTACTGTATCTCCAACGTAATTCAGGCCCAGCTTTGCACGATACCAGTCGAGTCTGCAAAAGACATGTACATACGCGCTCAGTGTGTATTGTGCGCCTATTCCGGGCACAAGCATTCCGATTCCACTCGACGTAGGTCGTGCATCGCTTGTATAGAGCGTGTAGCCCGCGCGTTGGATTCCAAGTTGAACTCTCACAAACACGTCTAGTCTATTCTCGGGAAAGAGATTGTACATGCCAGAAACGAAGAATGTAGTGTACCCAATACTCCTCGGAGGGAGTACTCCTTCAGTGACTGTCAAGCCGGTTTGGGCATCGCACCAACATACACCGATTGTCGCGGTCACTCTGGAACTGATCTCTATGCCTGCTTCAACACCATACGGCTGACCAGAAATCGATTTCTCAAAGGGCAACGGTGAAATGGGAGGAACTCCCGGGAAGGAATAGGTAAGATTCTGAACCCCAAGGTACGCGCAGAAGAAGACGCGGGATTTAGCTGTCTCTACGGGCAGTTCCTCGAATCGAAAGATGGCATCGGTATTCGTTATCTCGCGCAGGTGTATGGGTCCCCCCGCCGAGTAAAGGATCTCAATGACGGAAGAAGCATGAACGAGTTTTAACTCTTGTTCCCCAGCCAGAAGAAAACCATCACTCTCCCGGCGAAGAACCTTCCCGATCAGCGTATCACCTGAGGAGAGCACAACCTGGTCCGACTTATCAAATGCGATTTCAGTAACGGAAGCTCTCAGGAAGACGGCCGTTTCCCGTCCGATTCTCAGAGCGATAGCTTGATCCGATATGTTGACAATCGTGCCGATGTTCGTCGTTCCACTTCTCGTTGTAATCCCATCGGCGGATGCACTCGTCACGAGAAGACCGTCGAGCGGAAGCAATCGTATCAACATTAGAACCCACGGAAACACTACTCGATGTGTCGTTAGAGGGAATTGGTTGACGGCGGCGTGGAGCCCGGTCGCCGTGCATATGCGTACTGTCCTGAGGATTTGTCCCATCTCAAATATCGTGACCTCCCAAGAATAGAAGAAAACAACTGTATGTATCGTGAACCTATCCCTGCCTGCAACAGAAGTGTCGCAAACGGATGCCGCCAGGCGGGCATCGTCGCCGCGTTTCGTATGCCAGCCCACACGAGCGCCCTCTTGAAGACCTCCTGCACACGTCGCTCCGAATACTGCCGTCGCCCCCCCCTGAATGAACGTGAAACCGCAGCACATGATCGATCGCACAAATATTCGCCGAAATCTCGCCATTGTCAATACCCACCACGGGGACGGAAAACATCGATGCGTCACTTGTCACTGAAGGCCGCCGGCTGTCCCGTGTGCTCTCACGGAGGGCAATGCACTGAAATCCCGGCATCGGCCCTTGATGTTCGGCCGTGGAATGGCTACATTGTGACGAAATCTTCGACCATCGCCCACGTGTGTTGGATTGCCATGAAGAGCCGGTCGCTGCAGTGCTGGGTCCTGTTCACAATCTTCGCCGTCCCGTCGGCCATGATGTCCGCCGGAGAGACAACGGTTTTCAACTTCCTCCGGAATGATGTCGGCGCCCGCGCGGCCGCTCTCGCAGGCAGCTATACGACCATCCAGAATGATCCGGACGTCCTGTTCTATAACCCCGCAGGGCTTGCCACGGTGCAGGGCCCGGAAGGGTCCATAGGATTCTTCAAGAACCTCCTGGATATCAACGCCGGGCACCTCTCCTATACCACCGATATCGAGGGTATCGGTCGGTGCGCCGCGGGCATCGTCTATACAAACTACGGCTCGTTCGATCAGACCGATGCCCTGGGAAATGCCATCGGATCCTTCAGCGCCAACGACATCGCGCTCTCGCTGGGCTACGCATTCTCCCTCGAAGAGAATCTCTATCTGGGCGGCGCCGTCAAGCTGATCTACTCGGGTATCGCAGATTACACATCGACAGGGGTCGCGGCGGACCTGGGCATCCTCTACACAATCCCCGAAAGCCGGTTCGCTGTCGGCGCAAACATCCGGAACCTCGGGACGCAGATCTCGGCGTACAACACGACACGGGAACGACTCCCCCTCGATGTGGGCTTCGGAGCGTCCGTCATCCCGAAAGGACTTCCCCTCCTTCTCAACGTCGGATTCCACCGGGTGAATGATGAGGCGGGCAATCTCCTTGAACGCTTCCGCGCGTTCACCGTGGGAGGGGAGTTTACGGTGAGCAAGGTCGTGCTCCTGCGCTTCGGCTACGACAATGCCCGTCGGAAGGATTTCAAAATCGGATCGTCGGCGGATCTTGCCGGGTTCTCGGCGGGACTGGGAATTCTGGTCAGCGGCTACAATGTCGACTACGGGCTCTCATCACTCGGCAAGGCCGGGATCCTCCACCGGATCTCGCTCAGGACGTCTTTCTAACAACTCCCTTTTCCGGCAGAACCCTTACCGCACGTACGGCTTTTCGAGATACCGCTCCGCCTGCGCGTGGGAGTCTTTATACTCCTTCATTTCCAGGACCTTCCGGTACTGCGTCATGGCGAGGTCACGCCGGCCCTGGAGATCGTATACCATCCCCATCTTGAGATTGGTCATCACCATGAAGCCTGACGGCTCACGGGTGTCCAGCGTCCGGCTCAGTTCGTCGCACCGCTGCAGCTGCGCCGCCGCGTCGGCGAGCCGGTTCTGGCTGATGGCGCCAAACCCAAGATAGTACACCGCTTCCCGTTCGACCGCAACTGTGTATCCCCGCACCCCGCGGCGTGCCTTGTCGACGATCTCCCGGAAGGTCTCTTCCGCGCGCTCCCAGTTGTTGAGCGACACATAGGCGCGACCGACGTATTTGTGAAAGAGCATGTTGCCGGGGAAACGGGCATGCAGGGCCTGTGCCAGCCGGAGCGTCTGCCCGAAATCCTTCTCATAATTATAGTAGATCTGCATCAGGAAGTACGTCGTCTCCACTGATGCATATCGCCCCCGTTCCGCTGCAAGCGTAAGCTGCTGCAGACCCTTTGCCCGGTCCCCCGAAGGCACGAAGAGGAGAAGCGGCCTGACGAACGGATATTCGGTCGGGATGACCTCAGCATAGTAGTTGTAGATCCCCGTTCCGAGGTAGATGTCGTAGTTGTCGGGATCGAGCGCGCTGGCCCGCTGGACCAGGGGCAGCGCCTTGCGGCCGGCATTGGCCGCACCAAGCCAGTCGTCCCGGTGAAACCGCAACCTCCCTTCGAATCCCAGCGCTCCCCCCTTGAAGAAGATTGCATCGAGATCGTCCGGGTTGACATCGAGGATCGAGTCACACATGTCCACAACGGTGTCAAGGGACTGATAGAACCGATCGTCGTACGACCGGTTGTCGATGTCGATCATAGTGCGCCACCAGATCACCATCGCCTGAAAGAAATGTCCTGCAGGATGATGAGGCCGGAGCGACACGAGGGTTGCGAATTCCCTGTCGGCATTCTCGAATTCCAGGTTGTACACCGCCGCAATCCCGCGTTGCACCGCCGCCTCATACACCGAGTCGGCCGGCACCTGGGCCGCCGCAGTGTGGAGCGCGACAAGCGCACCGGCAAGGATGCACCAGGTCCTCATGTGTGTGGTTCCTCTTCCGACCCCGTGTGCGCGAGCAGATCCTCCACGCTGTCGAGCGTGATGATTCCCTCGGGAACCGATAGAGCCCGCGACTTCATCACGTACCAGGTCCCGGCCAGAAGCGCAAGAGTTGCCAGGACTCCCCCTTCCGGACCGAACGAACCTCCCGTGATCCAGTCCGGACCGGTTTGCCCTACCACCCAGAGTGTGCGGTCGACAAACTGCAGGCCGCTCGTCGGAAAACCATAGACCGTGGTTTGAGTGAAGTTCCAGGCGAAGTGGAGTCCCCAGGGAAGCCACAGACTCCGGGTTTTCAGATAGGCGAGCGACAGCCAGATGCCGGCGAGGATCACGTTGGCGATGCTGAGAGGTGTCGCGTGGGGGTTCATGGCATGTGCGATGCCGAAGATTCCCGACATCACGATGATCGCCGGAAGGGCCGTGATCCCCTGTATGAGGGTCTGAAACGGATACCCTCTGAAGAGGAGTTCCTCGGTCATCGCGGCAAGTGCAAAGAATACACATGCGAGGGCCGCCGTCCCTGCTGCCTCTCCCCACGGCATGGCACGCCAGGTGACGGTGAGATAGCCGGAGGCGAGTTGCACGATAACGATCCCCGTCATCATCAGGAAACCGAGGAGCAAGCCGATGCCGAGCTCCTGCATCGCCCGGGGGTGCACCCACAGGCCTATCGCCGAAAGGGGTTTCCTGTTGATCCACCGGGTCATCGCCCAGGACGCGGCAAAGGCCACAGCCAGGGCGAGGAACTCTTCCGTCCCCGGCACTCCCTGAAGGAGCTGCCCGGCGGTGACCGAGACGCCGATGGCCCCTGCTGCCGTGATCATCACGAAGAGCAGGATCTTCCACCCTGAACGGAGTTCACGGTGGCGGGTCAGGAAGGTCTGTTGAAGGAACGGCATCACCGGTGTCCGATCACAACCGTTCCCGGAGATACGCGCCGAGGGCGGCCGATGCGACCCGTTCCTGGCCCATGGAATCGCGATCACGCACGGTCACCGTCTGGTCCTGCAGCGTTTGCGAATCGACGGTGATACAGTACGGCGTCCCGATCTCGTCCTGGCGGCGGTAGCGCCGCCCGACGGCGCCGCTTTCATCATAGAACACCCGGAACTGCTTCCGCAAGTCCGCCTCGATGGCGCGGCCGATCTCGGGCATTCCGTCGCGGTTGACGAGCGGAAAGATCGCCGCCTTCATGGGTGCAAGCTTCGGATGGAAGTGAAGAACGACGCGTGTGTCGGCCTTCCCTTCCGCTGTGGGTGCCTCTTCCTCCCGGTATGCATCCACCAGAAATGCCATAAAGGAGCGGCTGGCTCCCGCTGAGGTTTCGATGATGAACGGCGTGAATTTCTCTTTGCTTTGTTCATCGAAGTATTTCAATCCCTTCCCGGAGAACTCTTCGTGGCGCGAGAGGTCGTAGTCGGTCCGGTTGTGGATCCCCTCGATCTCCCCCCACCCGAACGGGAATGCGTATTCGATGTCGTAGGCGTCCTTCGCATAGTGGGCAAGCTTGTCGGGTTCATGCTGATGGAACTGCAGGTGATCCTCACGCATACCCAGGCTCTTGAACCAGGCAAGCCGTTCGGCCTTCCAGTATGTAAACCACTCGACATCGGTTTCGGGTTTGACAAAAAACTGCATCTCCATCTGCTCGAACTCGCGCGTCCGAAAGAGGAAGTTCTTCGTGTTAATCTCATTGCGGAAGGCTTTGCCAATCTGCGCGATCCCGAATGGCAGTTTCTGGCGCGAAGCTGACTGGACATTCAGGAAGTTGACAAAGATCCCCTGTGCGGTTTCGGGGCGGAGATACACGACTGCCCCCTCGTCTTCCACCGGACCGACAAACGTCTTGAACATCAGATTGAATTGACGGGCTTCGGTGAACTTCCCTTCGGCCTGGCATTTCGCCGCTTTCCGTCCTTTGTAGGCCGGGCTGCCGCACATGGCCTCCTCGATCTGATCGGCACGGAAGCGGGCTTTGCACTCCCGGCAATCCACCATGGGATCGGTGAAATTGGCGACGTGCCCCGACGCTTCCCACACCGTTGGGTGCATGAGGATGGCGGCATCGAGTCCCTCCACATTCTCGCGGAAGGTCATCGACTGCCACCACTGCTCCTTGATGTTGCGGAGGAGTTCGACGCCGAGCGGCCCGTAGTCCCAGCAGCCATTCAGCCCGCCGTAGATCTCGCTGGATTGGAACACGAAGCCCCGTCGCTTTGAGAGCGACACAATCTTGTCCATGATGTCTGTACTGATGGAAGTACTCCTTTCCTTAGTAAGGTTCTTGCCGGAGGTTCAGAAGGATCGTCACAAGTGTTTCGTCATTCTTCAGAACCGTAAGGGTCACCGTGCGATCGCGCGTCCGCTCGCTCCCCTGTACGCGGGCCCCGAATTCCGCAACCCGGGTATTGATCTCTTTGTTGAATTCCAGCGAGGAAAAGTCCACAGGGACGGCGATCCGGTACTCGCGGCGGACTACCGCACCCCCGGCATTCTTGACTGTCCGCATGCGGACCGCCCTGGCCGGGATGCCAAATTGCCGACAGACAGAGTCGACATCCATCCCGATCTCACTCACGGTGCCGGAGGGCTGGACCTTTGTTCCCGGAGCGGAGACCCCTCCCGGCCGTTCCGCGAAGATCCAGATCGCAAGAATGAGAAGCAGAGAGGCTGCGCCCAGTACTCCGATAATGCGGAATCGTAGCCGTGTTGACGGGGAGCGGTTTGAACGCGTCATGATCCTTTGAACACCGGTGTACGTTTCTCCAGGAATGCGCGCGTGCCTTCACGAAAATCTTCCGTCCCGCAGCAGGCACCGAACAGTTCCGCCTCTTTCCGCAGTCCGTCGCCCTGGGTATGATCCTCCGCAGCGTTCACGGCGGCGATGGCGTACCGGATCGCCGTACGACTCTTGGCAACGAACGTCTGGGCCAGCCGTTCCGCTGCCGACATCAGTTCGGCAGGGGGGACAACAAAGCTGACCAGACCATACCGGAGCGCCTCCTCGGCACCGATCGGAGAACCGGTGAGGATCATCTCCATGGCCTTCGCCCGCCCGATCAACCGGGGAAGACGCTGCGTTCCTCCGTATCCCGGGATAATGCCCAGGTTCACTTCCGGCTGTCCGAACTTGGCCCGGTCCGATGCGACACGGACCGTACAGGCAAGCGCAAGTTCACACCCACCGCCAAGCGCATAGCCGTTGACCGCTGCTATGACAGGTTTGCCGAGCTGTTCGATCATGGTAAACAGCTCCTGTCCCCCGGTCGCGAACGCCGTCCCTGATGGAACAGTGAGGCCGGTCAGCTCTTCAATGTCCGTCCCGGCAACAAAAGCCTTCTCTCCCGCGCCCGTAAGAATCACGGCCGCAACGTCCGGCGCCTCCCGTAGAGACTTCAGGACGGCGCCCAGTTCGCGTTTCGCGGTCGCGTTCAAGGCGTTCAGTTTGTCGGGGCGGTTTACCGTGACCACGGCGATACCGTCGGTGTGTCGGACAAGAAGGGTCTCGTAGTCCATGCTGTTCCTGCTCCCTGATGGTGACCTGTGCTCTGAAAAACGTACGACCTCTCCGCGTGTCGCCCGCCTACACAACCTCCACCCGGCTCTGATCCCCGATCATGAACCGGTGGACCCGCGGTTTTCCGCTGGCCTCGACGATTTCTACATCATTCCCGAGGATGCTTCCTTCAAGCCGGATACCCACATCCAGAATCCGGCAATCGCGCAAGATGATGCTGTATTCGATTTCGCTCTTGCGCACGGTTGTCCTGTTGCCGATCGAGGAATACGGACCGATGTACGCGTCTTCGATCACGCACTGTTCGCCGATAATCGCGGGACCCCGGACGACGCTGTTGATGATCCGTGACCCCGTGCCGATCACGACTTTGCCGGCGATGGTGGACCGTTCGTCGACCTCTCCCTCGACACGCGGGGCGATATTGTCCAGCACAAGCCGGTTTGCCTCGAGGAGGTCGGTCGGTTTTCCGGTGTCCTTCCACCATCCTGTAATCTCCGTGTAGCCGACAATGAACCCCTTATTGATCAGATACTGATGCGCGTCGGAGATTTCCAGCTCCCCGCGGGCGCTGGGAGTGATGGCTTTGACCGCCTCAAAAATATGCCGGTCATACAGGTAGATTCCGGCCACCGCAAAGGAGCTTTTCGGGAGCGACGGTTTCTCTTCGACCGCGACAATACGTCCGTTGCGGATCTCCGGCACCCCGAACCGTTCCGGATCACGGACACGGGCAAGGGTCAGGAAGCAGTTGCTGCCGCTTTTTTCGAATTCGTCGATGAACCGGCGCACACCGCCGACAACCATGTTGTCGCCGAGGTAGAAGATGAACCTGTCGTTGCCGACAAACTTTTCTGCAAGCGCCACGACCTGTGCAAGTCCGCCCGGCGTAGCCTGAGGGATATAGGTGATCGTGATCCCCCACGTGGATCCATTGCCGATTGCCCGCGGCACTTCATCGCTATCCGCGTTGATGACGATCCCGACATCCGTGATCCCTGCCTGCGCCGCCGCCTCGATCGCATAGTGCAGGATCGGCTTGTTCGCGATAGGGATGAGGTGTTTATTCTGCGTATGGGTGATGGGACGGAGCCGCGTGCCCCTGCCGCCACTTGCGATGAGAGCTTTCACGAAGGTTCCTTCGATTCAGATGACGGGGTGAGAGAGGACCGGACGAGCGCCACCAGGGCTTTCGACTGTTCCGGCGTAATGGACCCTTTCGTTTCGGCCAGACGGGTCGTTTCCAATGACATCATCGCATAGAACGGAAGGAGCGCAGGCGCAAACTCCCTGACAGCGGCAAAATGGCGGGCGACCGTCTCGACGCCCCCCCGCGCGATCGGCCCTGACAGCGCTTCTTCAGGTGACGATTTCCGGACATTCGCAATGGTCGCCATGATGATCGGTTCGAAAACATCAAAAGAATCTTTCCCGCCCGGCGCCATGCGCTGGTACATCGCGTTCAGAATCCCGAACAACGCCGTCAGATGGTTGGATGCCACAACACATGTCGCGTGATAGAACTCGCGCATCTCAGGGGGGACGGGAAACGCATGGCCGCACAGCGTACGCGCGAGGGACCGGGCCACCTTCTGCGCAGCTGCTGTACCGTCAATACCATAGTAAATGCCGCGCGCATTCGGGACGATATCCGCCGGCTTGAAGTCCCGCGGAAACGTCTGCAGAGGATGGAAGGAAAAAACGGTTGCGCCGCGGCGGCCGAGCGGGTCCAGAGCGTCCGCCGTCAGCATCCCGCTCGCGTGGCACACCGACACCCGGTCGAACGGCCGGTCAAGGCCAGCGAGGTTTCGCGCAACCTCCTCGACCGCACCGTGGGGTGTCGTGATCATGATAAGATCGGTGTCCGGGGGGATATCCTGCAGGTGCACGGAGACGACAGGACACCCGATGAACTTGCCTGCGGCGCGGGCAGATGTGATCGTGCGGGAGACCACACAGACCACGTCCTGGTCTTCTTCGACGAGGATTCTTCCGAGGACCGAGCCGACCTTGCCGGCACCGATGATAGCGATATTGAGCCGATGCCGTTTCATGTCAGGCCGCCACCGTGCTTTGTTCGTACGCGACCGCGGATAAGTACCCCACCACGCTGTCGCGTTCTCCCGTCACTTCGCCCGAGTGCGTCTGATGCAGAACGCGGATAGCGTCGGCGCTCAGGATCCGGGCGGCAATCATCACGGCGGCGGCAGGCCCGCCACCGCACGCTTCCGCAATCCCCTGCTCCATGTCGTCCATCAGGGCCCCAGGGTCGAACCGCTCGAGATCGGCAGCCACAACACTGTCCATTCGCTCGGCGACCTGTGCGGGATGGAAGTGTGAAAGATCTGTGCTTGCGACAAGCAATGCGTTGCGGCCGGCGAGGACGTGCCCCAGGGCCTCGCCCAGCATCATGCAGTTTTCGCGGGAGGGATTGCCGATCACGAGGGGAAGGAGGCGGAAATCTGCAAGCGCGGTCTGGAGAAACGGCAATTGCACTTCAAGGGCGTGTTCGGTCCGGTGACCCTGCATCCCGGCACCGACAATCCGGCACTCAGCGATCAATGCGTCCCGCGACTCCGGATCCACCGGGACCGGTCCGAGCGGCGTCGCGTAGGCGTCCCCGGAATACACCGAAACGCCGTCGAAGAATTCCCGGTGGCTTGGCGAGACAACAACCACAAGTCCGGGATGTGACCCGGCCAGTTGAGCGTACGCATGGGCGGCAGTGATACCCGAATACACGTAGCCAGCGTGCGGCACGAAGACCGCCACAATGCGACCGGCCACACTGTTTGTGCGGACACCATCGAGCATCTGCCGCACATCGTTGGCAAGAACTGCGGGGTTGTCGGAATAGAACATCCCTGCAACAGCCGCACGCCGTATGGTAGGAGCTCCCGATGTCATACTCGTTCTTTCACTTCCGCAAAGACCTCGGCGCTGAAGACGGAGACGTGTGTTTCCGGATCATTCCACGCGTTTGATGGCAAACCGGCCTTGCGCGCGGTATTCTCCAGGAACTCCTCTGCATCCCAGCCATATTCAACAGCGACCTGCGGCAGCAGAAGTCCTCGTCTCGGTCCTCGCTCCAGCACCAGACCGTGTTCGCCGACACGGACATCGTCCTTCCTGTGTATCTCGCTGAGAGGGGAGAGGACAGAGATCTCGATCGTCACTGACGCGAACTCCCCGGGAGAGAGGGGCATGAAACGCGGGTCTTCAACCGCCGCTTTTCGTGCCACCTCCCGCACCACGTCACGCAACGGAACGGGGCTTTCGATGTATCCGATACACCCTCGGAGGTCCCCTTTGAGGCGGAGGGTGACAAATGCTCCCCCCGGACGGTCGAGCACCCCACCCGCTGTCTTCCCGTGGCTCCGTGGAGGAGCAACGACCGGTGCTGCGCGAGAAGATCTGTGGTGCAATTCAGTGGCGATCGCTTCCCTGGCAATCTCGAGCAATTCCCGCCGTTCGTCCGGAGCAAGCATGATGAGGGTGTCCGTCTGGAATGTCATAAATTACTCAAATCAGCGCTGAGTTTCAAGACGGTCGGCATTCCCTTGCATCTTTCACACCTCAAGACTACTTTGCACTACCAGGGCATTGCATCAATGGACGACCGCCGCAACTCCGTCGATATCGACCTTCTCCACTCAAACCCGCACGCGCTGATTCTCTCGTACCAGGACACTATCCGCATCATCGTCAAATCGTACATCGGCAGCGGGATGTTTCCCCCCGCCGATCTGGAAGACATCGTTCAACATGTCAACCGGGAGCTCCTGGAAAGAATCGCCCGGATCCGGTCTCAATACAACGGCACGAGTCTCTTTCGTACCTATCTTTCGAACATCATCCGCAACTCTTGTTTGAGCCTGCGCAAACAGCGGGCACGCCAACCCTCATTCGTCGAGATCGATGAGTCCCGCCTCCCGCCCGGGCCGTCGGACGTCGACAAAGACCTCCTCATTGAACAGGATATCCTCACATTCCGGGCCATTATTGAACAGTTCTACTCTGAACGGTTCAAGTTACTCCTCTGCCTCAAAATCTTCTACAGGATCCCGATCCAGCGCCAGGACATAATCACATGGTGGCGCGCATGTCCGGAAAACGACATGACAGTATTGATCACAGCCACACGCGATCACGGGAAGAAAATCACGGACATACAGGCATTCGAACTCTTGAAGCCGCTGGTCAACAAGGCCGAAAATACCTCGAGCTCAGCCGCGTCTATACGCCGGTGGACCGATGAGCGGATTCGGGTGATCCTCAGACTTCTCAATGGGAGCCCCCCCAGGTCCGCACACACACGGGAGACGCTCGGCATCCTTCTCGAGGATATGTTCGCTCCATTCTTACTGGATCGGTAGTATATATGGTCAGGAAGGAAGCGTTGACAACAGGAAAAGGGGTGGACTGATGGAGGCAGGCAAAATCGGCCAAATATTCGAAAATGGAGGGCATCTGACCGGGGAAGGGGTCTCCCTCTATGTGGATGCACTCAAAATGGGGCGTATTGGAGACCTTCCTCCGACAGTGCTCGAACACGTTCAGGGATGCCAGCAGTGCAAAGAAGAGATCACGGGCCTCTATGCACTGCTTTCACGGGAAGACTACTCAACAGTTGGAAGGCACCCCTATTTCGACAGAGAGGCCATCGCAACGGAACGGACCCGGTTCCGCGTATTGAAGATCGCCGCATCGATTGTGGCAGTAGTCGGGGTTGGCGGACTGGCATATGTTTCGACCATCCGGATGTCAACCGACGAGCAACGGCCGGAGTCTACTGCGGTCAGCCTGCGTGTCGACACTACATCCACACTTGCGCCGGACAGCGGAACGGAGCGCCGCCCGTCAAGAGACCAGGCGCTGCTCGCTGCCCGCTTCGTGGAGTCGCCCGAACTGGAAGACCTGCTGCGCAGCCCGTCCCGGTCTTCGACGACTGAGGTCTTCTCGCCGGCAAACGGCGCTACCGTTCGCCGGAACTCGCTCTTCAGGTGGGAGACCCCGGCTCAACCCCCATTTGAGATTGCCATCCTGGACAATCGGCGGCAGACGATCCGCTCATTCCAGACCGACACGAGCGAGTTCGTTCTCCAGGATTCGCTGCAGAAGGGATTGTACTACTGGAAGATCGGCGGAGAAGGAAGCCTGCTCCACATAGGCAAGTTCGTCGTCCGCTGATTGCCTGAGCCGTTACCGTCCAACGAGAACGAACCCGGCCCAGCAAAACGGAAAGGCCGTTCGTTCTTTTGAGAGCATCTGGATCTTGGCCATCTGAAGCGCCTTCCCAAACCGGGACCCGCTCAATACGCCCTCGTAGAACAGCTTCATGAGTTCGCTCGTATGGTTGTCCATGACCTGCCAGAGCGAGTATATGATGTTCCGGGCACCTGAGTACATGAAGCCTCGCATCAAGGCATAGACCCCTTCACCGTTCACGAAGCGGCCGACCCCGCTCTCGCACGAACTCAGCACGACAAGATCGGCATTGAGATGGAGATTGTACGCCTCCGCCGCATACAACACACCGTCTTCCCCCCCGGTGGTGTCGGAGGGCTGCGCAAAGAGGAGCGCCGAGCGGCCGGGATCCCGGGCGTTGACGAAGCCGTGTGTCGCAACATGAAGATAGGAACAGAGTGGAGCCTGCTGTTTGAAGTTTTCTTCCGAGGCGGATTCGTTCGTGAATGTCAGTGACGGCAGACCCTGTTTGGAAAATTCAGCGGCAACGGCCTTCACCTCCATATCCGAAAACGGGAGTTCCCGGAATCGTCTGCCGTCCACGCTGATTGACCGGAGTTGTGTTGTGTCAAGATTCCCTGCGAACCTGTTGGATGCAAGGATCACGCCGGTGCCGGTGGACTCTCTGAACACGGGAGCGAACCCTGCGAATGTCCCGACGGTCGGCGTCGATATGCCCCGCCAGGTCGCCGACTCGCAATAGAGACGTGCTGAAGGAGAGACGGTGATCTCATGGGATCTGATGAGGTAGGGCAGCAACGAGAAGTCCAGCCGCGCTCCCTGACCTGCACCCCCATCCCGTACGAGTGCTTCAAACGGAACATCAGAGAGGCACTTGTCAGGGACAACAACGAGGCGCGTGTACCCTTCGATCGATAGCCCCGCGGGTGCGATAATCGTGCTGTAGAGATCCCGGGCAGAGGACGCAAAACCCTCATAGTCGACCATACGAATTGCGCGCGTCAGGGCGGTCGCGGCTGCGGTGATTTTCGCAGGGGACGGGAGGATTCTGACATCCAATCTCTCTTTACCGATCAGGAACAGATACGCCGTGTCGTCTCCGAGGAAGTACTCCAGAACCAGAGTTTCGTTGTCGAGTGACCTCTGCAGCAGATCAACGACCGGCAACGGATCGGGCTCGAACAGGCGCGAGTAGGAGGGGTATGCCCGATGAAGTTCTTCCGCGGCCAGCCGTGAATCCTCCCGCAGGGAGAGGATTCTCCCCCTCAGATCCCTCACCGTTGCCGAGTCCAACACTGGTTGTTCCAGCGCCTTGGACAATTCAATCTCACGAGCAGTAAGGCGGGTCCTCAGTGCATGCTCGCGATCGATCAGATCCCGCGGTACTCCTGCAAATTCTCTGACTCTCGATTCACGGATCCCTTCCAGCAGTATCCCCGCCTTGTTATGTTCGGCGAAGGCAATTGCGGCCTCGAGGTAGTGGTCATCGTGCGTGAGATCGCGCAGCCGCAACGCAACGCGGATTCCCCTCTCGCATGTTTCCGAGAATTGTTCAAGAAGGCGGAATGTCGACCCCTCTGATACGTATCTGGACCGGATCGAGATAATCACGCGGCAGGCGGCCGGTATAGGTCTGGAGCGCCTCCTCCAGGTACGTGATTGGCTTCTCTGCGTGATACTCCTGCTTTTCGAGAATTGCGCCCTTCTTCTGGAGCAAACGGAGAAAGTGGCGGCCTCGCGCCAGATCGACCGCTCTTTCTGTGGTCATGGGTCCGGCGGCATCGCTATCCCGGAACAGTTCACTCATGGCTGTATCATAGAGCGACACAGATTCTGCATATGCTCCCGTTCGGCTCCGGATATCCGCAAGTTCCTCATACGCCCCTGCCATGCAGACAGGATCACTCCTCCCTGCCCCGCGCTCTTCACGCATCACCCGTGCGACCTCGGCCTCAGCACCAGAATGGTCGCCCATTCCCCCCAGGATGCGAGCCATTTTCAACGTGAGAAGTGAACAATCGGGCCGCACCCCTCCGCCTGACTGCAGCAATCGAATGCGTATCGCTTCCCGGAGGTGCGTCAGCGCATCAGACCTCCTCCCCATGCCGTCTTCGATATCCGCCAGAACCTCGTGAGCAGTCGATACATCCGGGTGATCCGGACCGAAGGTTTTGACTCTCAACTGCAATGCCTGCATGGCATGCACCAGCGCCAGGGATGAATCACCCTTCTCCATCAGTGCCTGGGCCATGTAGTGGTGAATCGTGGCCGTACCCGAAATCGAGCCTGAGCCCGAGGATTTCGTCCGTTCCAGCGCGTCGTCGTATGCTTCCAATGCGCGCTCAAAATCCCCCAACTCGGCATACACCTGTCCCATGCTCGTCCGAATGCTTGACAGAACGGTCAGGTTGTCCGGAAAGAGGCTCTTCGCGAGACTTGCGGAGGAATCGTACAGACTCAAGGCGAGAGCAAGTTCTCCGTTCTTGGCATGGCAGAATGCGGAATATATCATTCCCATGAGCATCGGATACGACCGGGTCATGTCGAGGGAGCGCAGGACAACGAGGGAACTGTCGAGAAACTGTATGGCTTCGCCGTACTCACGGCATTCCCGGAGTGCGTTACCCAGAAGCATGAGAATCTGCGCCTTCGATGTCGAAGCGCTGTCACAACCGCCATAGAGGCGAAGCGACTGGCGGAAGTCCTCGACGGCCTCATGGTGCCGTCCTTGCTTCATACGGGCTAACCCGGATGCATAGAAATTCCGGGATAGAAGAGTATCATGGTCCCCGAGTATCGACCGGCGAATGTCGAGACTTTTCGAGTTCCAGAGAATGGCCGAATCGGGCTGGTCATGGTATGTGCAGAAGTATGCAAACCATGCATAGGTCTCGGCAACGGCGAGGCTTCGATGATCGAACGTCTTCGGCAACGAATTGTAGGTTTGCCGCAACAATGCTTCGGCGGAATCGATCTTGCCTCCCACAACAAGTGTATTGGTGACCCCGTTCGACGCGAGAGAGACTTCCTTCGAGGTCCACCTTCTTGAGGAGCCATCCCGCTCGTTCAAAGCAACATTGGGCACTATCGTATCTCCCAATGCTGAGAAAGGTCGACCCCTTTTCGAGCCAGGTCGGCTCGAAGCAAGCGAATCCGGCGACTGGCTCGAGCAGGAACAGCCGAGACCACGAGGGCGAGCAAGAGGAAGGAGAAAAGGTTTCTTCGAAAAATTGCCGTTGTGCGA
>CAVQPT010000014.1:0-192596 GCA_963714855.1 uncultured Bacteroidota bacterium
CGCCGAATGGGGGTCACAGAGAGCACCTTCTGTGACCCTTTTTCATTCTTCAAACCGCCTCTGCCAATCCAATTCTGCGTTTGACAATCCGCTTCTTTTGAGTTAGTATGCCGCGTCCCTCCACTCCGTAGGAACTGTCATGTCATCCCTCATTGGGCAGACGGTTTCCCACTATACGATCCTCGAGAAACTCGGCGCCGGTGGCATGGGGGTCGTCTACAAGGCCGAGGACACTCGCCTCAAGCGCACCGTCGCACTGAAGTTTCTCCCCCCTGAGTTCACGCACGATCAGGCCGCGCGCGAACGCTTCTTCCATGAAGCCCTAGCAGCCTCCGCACTGGACCATCAGAATATCTGCTCGGTCCATGAGCTGGGAGAACATGACGGCCGGACCTTCCTCGTCATGGGGTTCTATGAAGGCGAGACACTCAAGCAGAAGATCGAACGCGGACCTCTGAAGATCGAAGAGGCAATCGACATCGCGATCCAGACCGCCAAGGGGCTCTCCCGCGCACATGAGGCCGACATCGTCCACCGGGATATCAAGCCAGCAAACCTCATCGTGACCACCCGTGGTGAGGTGAAGATCCTGGACTTCGGCCTGGCGAAACTCGCCGGCCGGACGCTGCTCACGAGAACCGGCTCGACGATCGGCACAGCGGCCTACATGTCCCCGGAGCAGGCCCGGGGAGAGAACCTCGATCACCGGACGGACGTCTGGTCGCTGGGGGTGGTGCTGTATGAGATGATCGCAGGCCGCCGACCGTTCACCAGCGACTACGAACAGGCGTTGATCTATCAGATCATCAACGCTGTCCCTGAACCTCTGCAAGAAGTTCATCTGGACCAGAACCCCGGCTTGCAGAGAATTCTGGACCGGGCGTTAGCCAAGCAGGCGGCCGACCGCTTCCACACCATGGAGGAGTTTGAAGAAGATCTCCAGACGATTACCGGGGGGGCGATGCCACCGAAGGCTGGGCGAAAGTCGCCGAAAAGGAACGCAGACGCAGTCTGACCTACTTCCTGAGCGGTGCGGTGATCTTGATTCTGGCACTCATGGCTGTTTATGACATCGGGGGTCTGAAGGAAATGATTCTCGGAGGAACGGAACGCGCCGGTCCCTTGATCAGGTTGGCGGTGCTGCCGTTCGTCAACCTCACGGGCGATCCTGAACAGGAATACATGTCGGACGGCTTCACGCAGGAGATGATCACCCAGCTCGGACGCCTCCACCCGAAGGACCTGAGCGTGATTGCGCGGACCTCGGTGATTCGCTACAAAAAGGGAGATACGCCTATCGATCAGATCGGCCGGGAGCTGGATGTTGACTACCTCCTCGAAGGGAGTGTGCGTCGGCACGCGAACCGTGTTCGTATCGCCGCGGAACTGATCAAGGTGCGGGATCAATCCCAGCTCTGGGCCGACAGCTATGAGCGCGAACTCTCGGCAATACTTGCGGTGCAGGGTGACGTGGCCCAAAGCGTCACCAAGGCGCTGGCGCTCAAGCTGCTCCCCTCCGTGCAGGCTCGTCTGGCTTCCGCCCCTATCATTAACGCTGAGGCTTATGATGCCGTCCTTAGAGGACAGTATCACTGGAGGAAACTCATCGCCAGTGAATTCGAGACCGCCCAGCGATACTTCGAGCTGGCGCTGGCAAAGGATTCTTCCTATGCCTCAGCCTATGCGTGTCTTGCGGGCGTGTGGGCTGGCCGCCAGCAGATGGGGATCATGCCGGCCCGCGATGTCGCTCCCAAATGGAAGGCGGCAGCGCTAAAGGCTGTTGCACTGGACGACAATTCCGCCGACGCGCATTTCGCGTTGGCTGGATATCTGACTTGGTATGAATGGGACTGGGCCGGGGCCGAAACGGAGTGGAAAAGGGCTATCGAGCTCGATCCCAGCGATGCGACAGACCAGGCCTACTATTCTCATTTCCTGGCTATCACAGGGCGCCTCGATGAGGCCGTGATCCATGCTGAACTGGCGCTCAAACTGGACCCGTTCAACGAACTCCTCCACGGTTTGCATGCGGCTGTGCTGAACTATCTGGACCGCTACGAGGAGGCCGCAGCAGCAGCCCGCACTGCGCTCTCGATGCAGCCCGACGCGCCCGTCGCTTTCTCGCAATTGGAGATCGCTCTGGGCATGCTGGGCAGACACGATGAGATCCTTGCACTTCAGCGTAAGAGATACGCTCAAGATCCGGAACGCCTGGAGGCGCTCGAGCGGGGTTTCGCAGGGGCCGGCTACAAGGGCGCTATGCGGGGCGTTGCCGATCTCCTGGCGGTACGATTCGAGCACAGCCTCGGCAGGTCCGGCACAATGTCCATCGCCAAGAAGTACTTGGAGAGCGGCGATAAGGACAAAGCCATCTACTGGCTTGAGAAGGCCTACGAGGAGCGTGACGGGAACCTGCCCTATGTTTGCAGGCCCCTCTGGAATCCCCTGCTTTCCGACCCGCGCTTCCCGGCTCTGTTGCGAAGGATGAACCTCCCGACAGCAACGGGAGGCTCGCGATGACCGTATGCCCGAACTGCGAGCCTGAGAACGAACATGCCTCGAGGTTCCGCGGTAGCCGGTCGGCCCCAGGCGCTCAGGTATCCGAGGGTGGCCTGGAGGGGACGTCCATTGGGCCGATTCAGGACCCTCGGACCGCTTGCTGTGGAAAAGATGTGCCCTGCACAGCTATCTCGGTGGAAATGTGACAACCATCAGGGTTCTGTCGGACCCCCATCCGCCCCGCTCAGAAGTTGCCAGTTGTGTTGCACAATGCACACAAGTGGCAATTTCTGTATTGTGCGCTGACGGTGGACCTGACGCAAGACGGAGATTTTCAGCGCTATAACGGTTCTGAGCGTCCGCCGTCGATCCGAGTCGATACTCTGATATACCAAAGAAATGCTCGGCGTTGCCGAGCTTCGTTGCTTCTCTTCGTTCCGCTCACAGCACGAGCTATAGCATTCCCGAACATGTTACGACCGCCGTCGTTGACTTCGGGAAGAAGTACTCGCCTACCTGTATTGACGGCGCGACCGGGAAGGTATCTGGCTTGGCTTGAGCATCACCACTTTCCCATCCTTCCAGACCGCCACCGATTCACCCAATTTCTTGTGACGCTCCAGAGCCCGTGCGACAGATTCCTTTACACCCTCGATGATGAGCTCCCGCGTCTTGCGTTGCTCCTTTGTCATACACTCTCCCAGAGCTTTTTCCAGACTGGACCCTGATACACCACCGGCTCGCTACTCACCTGCCGTTCTGCTACAAGTACTGGTGCTGAAGCTGAATTATCGAAAATATACCATGCATCCGCAAGGGGAATGTAGCTGGAGCGGAGGTTCGCAATTCCCCGATCGTACCGGCGACGGACCACGTCCTCGGGAATGTTGTGCCCGCCGTGGGACACGCGGTGGCGTATGCGCCGAAGCGCTAAACTTACCGATTTCAGCCAAACATAGATGAGCGTTACCGAGTATCCATTGCGCTTGACATCCTGCATGAATTGGATGAAGTATTTCGAGGCAAGAGTCGTCTCAAATGCGAAGGCCTGTTTCGAATCCGCGAGTTCATGGATGCGCCGCAGCATTATCCTTCCTGCTTCGATCGCAACAGATTCTGGATCGTACGCTGAAAGCCCGCCTGCAATGGAATCTGCATTCACGAAGTTCACCACTTTCAGATACTCTGGCAACAATGTCCTTGCGAGGGTTGTCTTCCCCGCACCGTTCGGACCTCCTATGATATACAGGGATGGCATGGTTACAAGAAAAGGTACATCGTTTTGGATTCAGGTTCAACTGCCCCCCTGGTTCGCGCTGACCGCAAATCCTGACCCAGGATAATGGATTTTCAGCAGCATCAGGGTTCTCTGAGACCCCCATCCACCCCGCACCAATTCGATGTGCAACGAAGCCCGGCACCGCCGGGCTTCTCCATTTCCCAGCAGGCACCTGCGGCACTGTTCAGTCCCTCCCCCCAATCGCGTTTGACTATCCACTTGTTCTGAGGTAACTTGCCTTCGTCCCTCTTCCTGAAGGAACTGTCATGGCTACACTCGTTGGTCAGACGGTTTCCCACTACAAGGTCCTCGAGAAGCTCGGCGCCGGCGGCATGGGCGTCGTCTACAAGGCCGAGGACACACGGCTGAAGCGCACCGTCGCGCTGAAGTTCCTCCCCCCTGAGTTCACGCACGATCAGGGCGCACGCGAACGTTTCTTCCACGAGGCGCAGGCGGCCTCCGCACTTGAGCACACCAACATCTGCTCCGTCCATGAGCTGGGAGAACATGACGGCCGGACCTTCCTCGTCATGGGGTTCTATGAAGGCGAGACACTCAAGCAGAAGATCGAGCGCGGCGCCATGTCAATCGCCGAGGTTCTGGGTATCGCGATGCAGACCGCCAGGGGGCTCTCCCGCGCACATGAGGCCGGCATCGTCCACCGGGATATCAAGCCGGCCAACCTCATCGTGACCACCCGTGGTGAGGTAAAGATCCTGGACTTCGGCCTTGCGAAGCTCGCCGGACGGACGATGCTGACCAGGAGCGGTTCGACGCTTGGCACAGCGGCCTATATGTCTCCGGAGCAGGCCCGGGGAGAGAGCGTCGATCATCGCACAGACATCTGGTCGATGGGGGTGGTGCTCTACGAGATGATCGCGGGCCGGCGACCCTTCACCAGTGACTACGAACAGGCCTTGATCTATCAGATCATCAACACCAGGCCGGAGCCGCTCTCGAAGGTCCGACCTGAGACTCCCACCGGCCTTGCCCAGATCGTCGGGCGTGCCATGGCGAAGCAACCGGTAGAGCGATATCAGACCATGTCGGAATTCACAGATGATCTTGCCACCGTCACGGGGAATCCTCAGCCGCTCAGGAATCATCTCCCTCGCAAGTTTTTCCGACCGAGGATGGCCTATGTCTATTCCGCACTAGCGACAATCCTCGCTGCTACTATCATCCTCAACATCGGCGGGCTGCGGTCTCGCATCTTCAGAGAAGCAGACCAGAGCGAACGCGTAGTAAGGTTGGCTGTCCTCCCATTTGTGAATTTAGGCAACGACCCTGATCAGGAATATCTCTCTGACGGCCTGACACAGGAAATGATCACGCTCCTCGGACGTCTCCATCCCGAGCGCTTGGCCGTCATCGCCCGGACCTCAGTTATGCGCTACAAGAACACCGACACGCCCATCGATCAGATCGGGCGGGAACTCAAGGTGGACTATGTCTTGGAAGGGAGTGCGCGACGCGAAGGCACTCGCGTGCGGATTTCTGCCGAACTCATCAACACGGGCAACCAGACGCAGCTTTGGGGTGACGTCTTCGAACGAGAGATTGCCGGTATCCTCGCCCTCCAGAACAATGTGGCGAGCGAAGTGGCCAGAGCTCTTGCTCTCAGACTCCTTCCTTCCGAACAGGCTCAACTGGCTCGCTCCCGTCCCGTCGACCCCGAGGCCCACGAGGCCTATCTGAAGGGTCAATTCTACGCGATGAAGCTTGCCCCGGGGGATCTCGCCATCGCCGAGAAATTCTTCGACCTCGCCATTGAGAAGGACCCCGCCTACGCAATAGCCTACACCGGTCGTTCTTATGTGTGGGGGATGCGCTGTAGGCTTGGCTACGCGGCTCAGAGGAGGCCCTGCCGAAAGCCAAGGCTGCCGCGGTGCGCGCCATTGAGTTGGATGAGAATCTCGCCGACGCCCACGAAGCCTTGGCCGGGGTCAGGGGGATCGAATGGGATTGGGACGGCGCCCTGAAATCCATCAGCAGGGCCGTCGACCTCAATCCTAACGCTGCAGGCGCTCACGTCTCTTATGGTTATATACTACTGAGCATGGGACATCACGAGGAAGCCCAGGCTCACTTCGAAAAGGCACTCACCCTCGACCCATTCGATCAGGGGGTCCATCTCTGGCATGGGTTATTCCTGTACTTTCAGCGGCGCTACGACGATGCTATCGCAGCAGCCCGGGAGGCCTTGCGCCTCCAGGGAGACTATCTCGCCGGCTTAGGCCTTCTCAACGTGAACTACCACATGAAGGGTATGGAGAAAGAAGCCACCAGAACCTTCGGGGAGAACTTCAGAATCGGCACTAACAACGATTTGCGGGTTGCAGCAGCGCTCGATACGTGCTTTGGTCAGAAAGAGTACGCCGAGGGAATGAGGTGCGCGGCCGATGCCCTCGCCGCGATCTTTCCTGAGGCGAACCTCCTGCCGATTGACATTGCATCGGTGTACGCCATGGCCGGAGAGAAACAGAAGGCTATTGAATGGCTCGAAAAATCCTTCGAAGCGCGCGATGCCTTATTGCCGACCATCGGACTCGATCCATTGTTCGCCGACCTCCTTGGGCACGACTCTCGTTTCCAAGAGCTGTTGCAAACGTTGAAACTCCCGCAGCCAGCAGCAAGGCCACCTCAGTAAGGTGCGCACTGCAGGGCAATCGATGGACCATAGAAAGATCATCGCACCGCCTGCGGAGGATACCGTCCACTTGCAGTATTAATCAGCTGGAATGCACACAAGCATCAGGGTTCTGTGAGACCCCCATCCACCCCGCAAGAAGTGCCTGAGTAAATGCGATTCGGGCATTTTTGTTTTCGGTGGGCAGCTTTCGCTCGAGCAGGTGCCATGTTATTTTACCACCTGCTCAAGGTCCTGAAGTGTCGAACGCATAGGAGATGCGTGCTCATCGCACGGTTGACTTGATTGAAGACATTACTTTTAGTTCAAAAGACGAGGGCGTGATAAGCCAATGCCCCAGAACATCGGGGCATTTTTGTTTACCTCAACATTGGTACACGCTGGGGGCGGGTCAATCCTTCCACAAATGTTTCAACGAAGCACGCAAGCTGCCATATTGCCAAACAGATATTAGCGGTTCGTTGTTCTCTATTGCTCATAAGGACTATGTTGATAAGAGAAATATTTAGGTTCTAAGTTATACTATTTCCTGTTTTTTGCATAGTCATAAATCGCACCGACAGCAGCACCAATACCTATTCCCATTGCTATGCTTAATGAAATATTTCCCGAAGAAGCGCCATAGGCTGCTCCGAATGCGGCTCCAAAAGCAGCCCCAATGACAATGCCAATACCATTTCGTGATTTCTTTTTGGTTTCGTTTTCTGTCATATTGTGCCTCTCCTGTGTTTAATGTTATAGCCTATTTAACAAGAATGTCATACGTATTTCGTGTGTTCCAACGACTCAGGCTTACCTGCGCCGCGAAACGAATTGTGAATTGAACACCTCCCCCACTCGCGGCGTCAGGTGCGGACGGTTAGGTGCCAGCCCCACGTTTTGTCACCTAAGTAGGTTCATCCGTCGAACATACCGCCCCTCTCCCGCTCTCAGGACAACGAAATACGCTCCGGAGCTCAGCTGCATCCCGTGATCGTCAAGGCCGTCCCACCAAGCTGAGTGCAAGCCAGCCGGCATGACCTCACGCCTAAGCCATCGGACATGCCTGCCGAGGATATCGGACACACCGAGTGAGACATCCGACGTGACACCGACGGAGAATGCTATCCGTGTGCCTGGATTGAAGGGGTTAGGGAAGTTCTGGAGGAGTTCGAAAGCTCTGACAGACCCGAGCCCAGGCACCACGCCAACAGTCAGTCCATAGTCCAGGCCACCGATGGTGCATCCCACAAGGTTCCTTCCGTAGTAGGGCCACGGTGGCCACCCGTCCGAGTAGCGCTCCTCATAGAGCGGACCGAACCTCTTTGAGAGTCGTCGGATGCTGGGCGATACGAGCCCGTCAACTCGGTACGTGAGCACACGGTCAGCATGACCGAGTACCTCGATTGTGTCGATCGATATGAGCTGTATCGTAAAGTAGGGACCTAGCCGAATGCTCATTGTGTCCCCAACCCTAGCGTTCAAGTTGAACACCCTTTGATCCTGACCGTCTGCCGGATCGAGGTAGCATACGGAGCCACTGTCGATTCGGAGGAAATGGGCCTCCATTATGTCCACCGAGTCGAGCACGAGATACCTGCGTCCATTCGAGAAGAGTGAATCTCCGATGACCCGAAAGGACGAAAAGATTGTCGAATCACCAGGAGCCTGGGAGATCGAGCGATAGAACCAGGCATTGCCTACTTGCAGAGGATAGTAGTCTTGAGCCACGCTAGGAAGGCACAGCCATGCATTTACCATCATCAAAACGGCTGCACACAATGCGCGCATTCCCCTTGTCCCTTTCAATTCGCTGGCAGGCTCGCGGCTTACCCGCGCCGCGAAACGAATGCTGAATTGCAATCATACCAACATCTATGACTGACTACGGTGACGACCCTGATGCCCCTGACGCGCCGTCAGGTACAGCCGGAGGTTAGCGCTTCCACCACGCCTTCGGCGCAGTTCTTTCCGATACTCAGCTCATTTTGCACAGGAATCAAGTCGTTCGTTGTTAACAGGGTACAATGAGCTGCTTAGGAGGCGCGCGCAAGTGCTCTATTTCCAAGTATGTCCAAGCGTAGTTGTTGGCCTCCAGCATTTTCATTGGAAGTATACTTGCTCGTCATAGACCCCAATGCTGAACGACTGAGGGGACCAGAAATCGATTACGCACCAGCGTTGCTTCTCAATGGTGAAGAAACCCTCCTTCTGTGCGTCCCCAGCCTTGGATACCGCCCGAATCCGGTGAGTACCACCTCGCAATTGAAATTGGAATCTGATCCAATTGTGTTGACCCCGCACGTAGAAATCCTGATTCACTGCTAGAATTCCGTCAATGTACACCTTGATGTCGACTGGATCCAAGGCGACGCTCTGATTCGAGACATACAGAATGAAACCTCCACCTTCAGCCTGCGGCATCATGGGTCCATCGACTGCCAACTCCGTGCATGCCGACAACAACGTCCCCAGAGTTGCAACCAGGAGTCTTGCTCCCCAATACTTCTTCATCGGACTCACCTCTCTTGTCGCAACGTGCGCCTAACAGCTCGCGGCTCACTCGCCCCGCGCGGCGAAGGTGTAATTGCAAACATACTAACCTTTCAAATGACTAGGCGACAGGTGCAGACCGGGTTGGTGCGCTCCGGCCCTCAGCCTCAACCTTCGATGCAATACTTGAACGGGTATACAGTGTCAACTACCACCGCAAAAACCCCATGCAAAAAGACCGCTGTCCTCGTTGAATCCGCCTCGTGGCGGAAGATGAGATCGAACTCACCCCACAACGCGCTGCCACTCGAATGTGATCGGATGAAGTTCAGCGTGTCAGACATCAGCACATACTTGTTGAAGGGAATGCACAGCCCCAGATCCCAGTAGCCTGTCATGTCTCGGTTGATGCCGGCCTCACTGTCAGTGTTCGGCTTGAAAGTCAGCATGAGCGTGTTCTCCATTCCTTCTCCACTGCCGCGGATCACCACCTCACCCTGAACGTATCCGTTTGATTGAGCAAACACTCCTATGGAGCGCTGAACCCCATTCAGTGAGAAGGCCATGGTCCCATCGTACGACCATTCAGGAGTCGTGGCACCTGGGGACTCCGGGATCGAAGATTTCGTTGGCTTCGAGCAACCTACCATGACGAGGGCGCACAGACACATGAAGATCAGAGCCTTCATCCTCGTTCTCCGAGAGCACAGGGAACCGAACTGTATCCCCCGCTTATGATTGCGATCCATTCCGATTCTACGCGGCATCAGGTGCGGCCGTTTGTTCGGCGTTCCCCTTATTTCAGATAGATCATGCGACGCGTATGACTCCCCAGCTTTGAACTGACCCGACAAAAGTACGATCCTGTAGACCAACGAGAAAAGTCTAGGGCGACCGTGTGCACACCGCCCTGCATCGCAGTGTAAGACGATCTTCTGAGGAGTTCCCCCAGAGGGTTCACAATGTCAATCGTAATCGAGAGCATTCCGGGAACACGCACGTCAATGGTAGTGTTCGAGTTGAATGGATTTGGATAGTTCTGGGAAAGCTGAAAATCGTCATACACCAAATGCGGATTGGTGCGAAGAGCATTAACCGAACCGAACACCCGGCCACCAATCACTGCCCCCTGTAGATCATACGAGAATCCCATCGACATCCCCTTCGCTATGATGCCGATGCTGTCAGCAACGAGCAGGCTGAATTCGTCATCAATTGCCTGCCGCTCCGGGTCCACCTTGAACGACCAGACCCTTCGCTGGGTACCGTACAGGTTCACGACCTGAAGTGTTTCCAGTACGATCTCCCCCGTCGCCGCAGTTTGCAGCGTATCGCCAATGTTCATCGAGAAATCGAGCACACGCACATCTCGGTGTAGGTGCGGCTCGTGGCGGAAGACTGTATCGCCGGATTGACGATACATCTCGTCGAACGGCTGTGCGAAGTTGGAGCTAGTACGAATCAGTGCATACGTCTGCCCACTCGGTAACGTGGTATCCTTGAGCACCGTGGCGACGAGATATGTCGCCTGCCCTCCACCCAGCGGGGGATACGCATATTCCCAACGGTTACCCACTTGAAGCGGAAAATTTGCCGTCTGGGAATAGCATCGGACTCCCAGGACGATAATCAAGATGACGAATCGCATGATGCGCCTCGGGAACGCCTAACATCTAATCGGTTGTCCAGTACTCGGAAATATCGTGACCTCGGATACTATATATGAATTTGGTACTCCAGTCCGACCTGAAAGACTGCATGGCCGCACTGTGGCGGGGCAATCAGGCTGGATATGCTTCACGTGATGTCACAAGAACTGACCCACCACGCCTCCGCAATAAATCCTCAGCTCCATGAACAACGAAAGCCTCCCAGAATCGAGAGGCTTCGCTTGGCTATCCCCCGATGCCGTAGTCAATGTAAGATGTGGTTTCGGGATTGTCAACGGGCGGGCTCACTTCCCTCCACACTTCCCTCCACCCTTGAGCGAATCCACAAACGTGTCGTGGGATTCGTCAGGTCATTCATGTCCTTGGGCACTGTCATCTCCTGCGGTCCACCTGAGATGGGATATCCCGCCGGAGCGTTGTCCTTGAATATCTTATCGAGCAGCCTTGCGCGCTGATTCGGGTCATTGAGAAAGATGATATTCGCCTAGCTGACCCACCCCCCGAAAAAGGCGCGGATCAAGGAAATGGAGCTACCGAAGCGGATTGAGGAGTTAACGCCGCTGGCTCCCCAGAAGACAGAAACGAAGTTCACGTTCCGCTTGCTACGGGTGTTTGATGCCCTGGATCCTGCACTCACTCCGGAAGAGCGAGCCAGGAGATATCGATCATGGGACGCCACCGACAAAACACCCTGGGAATTCGAAGGTATGACCGTCAGCATGCCAGAATATTCGATTCCTTGCTGAATTGCACAACCATCAGGGTTCTGTGAGACCCCCGTCCACCCCGCTGGTTAGGGGTCCCAGAGAACACCTTATGGGACCCCTTTCTTATTGGTTCAATGTATACTCCGGTGTCCAACGCGATCCTCACCTCGCTTTCGCCATACACAACATGATCGACCAAATGATGTACGACCTGTTGCTGCTCATGAGGTGTGAGCTCTGAAAAGACGGCCGTGAAGTTCCTCAACACCTCTCGGACCATTTGAAAATCAACCTTTTGCGTGTTCTCCTTCTGGATTTCAGATTCCTTCAGTTGGATCTGGCGGTCGAGTTCCTCAATTTCGCGTGCGAGCTTCTCTCCTTTTGATTCGAGAATCGCCTTAACGCTCCCCTTATCGAGAAGCCTCGTGCTGTCGAAAAGACGATCCAATTCATCACTCTTCACCTTCCGGGTCGACTCAATCTCCGCAACCTGGTTCCTTAATCGAGGAACCTCCTCAAGCACAATACGGTTCGTGTGCTCGGTCAGTTTTCGCAGTCGATTATGATCCATTGACAGCTCAGCAATCTTTTCCTGCACCAAGCGTTCGATCGTGCCTGCAGGAACTCTGGCCTTGCAACGGCTGCACAGATAATAGTAGTGACTCTTTCCCGTTTTCGAAGTACCCGATGCAGTCTGCTCAATTCACTTTGTCGGTGGCTGTCCAGCTGGTTGCTCAAGTGGTTGCCTTGGGACCAGGAAAGTCGTGTAAGCGGGATGAGGGGGTGCACAAAGCGCACAGAGGACGCAGGATGAGGACCAAATGGCTATCTGTCACAAAAGAGGCCCAGGAGCGATCCCGGGCCTCTTTTCTACCATTTGCACAGCGCAAGAATCCGGATCCGGTGTTTGACGCTTCATGCGGTCAGAGTGTGCGGTTGGATGCTCGGTTGAGCAGGTATCAAATAAAACACATCCAAAACGACTGAAGCTGACGGTTCGTGTAACCGGCAGAGCACCAACTTACGGGCAATACCGATTCCTTAGATCGTTTATGGCGGTCTCCAACGTGGTCCCAGGAATCTTCAATTTCGCCAGGTCCGGGGGATCGGCCGGAAGTCCTGCGAGGAACTCCTTCATGTCCTGTCTGATCTTTTCAGGAACATCTGGCATGTACTCCGGATCAATGATGCGGTAGAGCCTAAACACATCGTTTCGATGTTTGACAACATCTCCACTGTCCACCTTCTCCCCCTGCTCTCTCCGACGTTTGAGATCGAGGTAAGCCCGAGCCTTGAGCGGTATAAGGTGCTCTGACCTCACAATTGGAATCCCATCCACCATCCGAGTTCCAGCGTGAAGGTAGTGGTAGTACTCATCATCGAGGAGGATCGCTGACAGACCTGACGCTTCGTCGTCAAGTCGGATTCGCGTGATGTGCCGATCCGCAGGGACCGCAAGATCCGTCTCTCCGCGCGAGAACAACTCCAGCATGAATGGGAAATTGGGATTCTGAGGCCGGCTGAAACGATAGAATCGGGGCTTTCCCGAACTTTCTTCGGTGATGGCGTACCTACCCTCTCGAACAAAGGCCCAGAAGGTCTGCAGGAATGACGGATCGAGAGTCTCGAAGCAGAGCACGATGTCAAGGTCTTTTGTTGCTCGAAACTGCAGACCGGCTTCTTCGTGCAGGAGATCACATGCGGCGCCGCCGATCAGGACATACTGATGAGCATTTAGCTCAAAGTGCTTTTTGAATTCATTGATGCCTTTTACCATTGCACTGCCTCCATCATCTGCCTGAGCGCCTGCTCTGTGCGCTCGTCCTCCGTCTCTCGTAAGGAGAGATACAGGGAGAGTTTGTCGACAGCACCAATCCGTAGGAACAGTTCAGGGGAATAGAACCATACCTCGAGCTCAACAACCTCCGGTCCTGAAACAGGGACCTTGTTGGTGTTGTACCGGCCAGCCTTCCATGTTCCACTTCCAGTTGCATACACAGGAGTGCTGGGAGGGGCCATGTGAGTGTATTCTGCAAGGGCGGATAATCCCGATTTCGGTAGGTTTCGTTCCGGACCCCGGACAGCCACAAACCACTTCTGCTTCACGGGTGAGCGGAGGTATGGCAGCGCGACCTCCCATATCTGCCTCTTAGGTTCGACAAGCCTGAGTTCCCGGTTCCTTCCTCGCTGCAAATGCTCTCCAATGCTGAGACCCTTTAGCTCTGAGAACGCACGGGTCATACTCATCGCAGTGTATCCAAGACGTTCAGCCATTATTGTCGGCGTGACTGGAGTATCCTGCTCAGAATACAACAGGCTCAATAACAACGCCTGAGCCGATGGGCTGAGGTATCTTAGTTCTTCCGGGATGTTGCGGAAGTGCTCCCTCAGGTCAAGGCCGAACGCCGGGAGGTACAACTGATTTCCAGGCACAATGAACGGAACCTTCTGGGCTATCAGACGTGATCTGTTGTACGCAGTAATCTCAGCCCTCACGTAGACCACTTCTCGTGCCCATTTGGAACGCAGTGTCTCCAGTTGCTGTTTCACAACACCGGGTGGACGCTCGCCCCTGCCGCGGTCAAATATCAGGACGACGGGCCGATTCAGCAAGGAGGTCTCATACACATGATATTGCTCCCGCAGATACAGCGGGAGAGTCGCTCCCCCTGGCCATGGCTTGATTCGTACTTTCACACCGAGGGTTGCCTCGATGTATCTCGAACACGCATCTATCAGGGCATCCATCATCGCCTCGCTTAATAACATCTGACGTGCACACTAACATAGACAATGTTAGTGTGCATGTCAAGAGTTATTATTGTCCCCATTGCTCCTGATTTCCCTCCTATACCCGCCTAATCTCGCCCCCCCCCTGTCCCACCCCCCTTGCGGGAGGCGAAACACGAGTGACTTCGGCCCACATTACGAAAGGAAGCAGGCTAAGGATGTCCATCCCACCTATGCTCGGCGATCGCAGCAGGAAGCACTTCCTCGTCTCAGTATAGGATCCCGCCTGCAGCCCGTAGAAATATAAAACCACTCGGCAGACTAAACGCGCCAAACCGTAATCCATGCCAAATCATACCAAAGTCTTGCCTCATGCGTTCGCGCAGTTCGACACTCTGGACAACAAAACATCTCCACCCATTCGGACAGGAGAGGTTCATGATTTCATTCACTCCAGAACGACACAAGGAAGGTCAACGTGTCGATCCACGCACCAAACCACCGTCACTCGCTACACATCCACTATGGCAATGTCATATTGCCTGCGGCGCGCTCACGATCCTCATTAGCGTGAAGTCTTGGTCGATGCTGTCGATTGACACGGGTTGGCGGGACGCGCGACATCACCATTTTCAGGCCGTGGGAGTGTGCGTTTGAGTGTGCGATCGCTCTGGATTTGACATAAATTGAGTCGGACGGGGCATTCCCAACGGTTTGCTCAACTGGCAGACCGCCCCTGATTCAGTGCCTGGACGATGCGAAAGCCTTCTCCAACTGGCCCTCAAGTTTCTCCCCCCGCGCATCCATGCTTATCGCAATGATCCTCCCCTCTCGGTCGACCAGGATGGGCCAGGGAACCCCCTGTAGTTCAAATGTCTCCATCACTGATGTCCTCTCCTCGGTGGGAAGAAGAACGATGGTCCACGGCATGCTATCTCTAGTCTCGAAGAACTTAAAGAGATCCGCCGGGCGGCCATCAATGGAGACACTGAGGATCTCAAATCCCTGCGGATGGTATCGGTCAAACGCCCGGTGCAAACTCGGCATCTCAGCGACGCAAGGAGCGCAGGTGGTTAGCCAGAATTCCAGAAGAAAGATCTTCCCACGTAGCGTGGCGTTCGTCACTCGCCGGCTTGAATCACGAAGGTCACGAAATGCAAAGGCCGGCAACGATTCCCCGGCTCTAATCGTGGTCGAAGGAGCGAGGAATTGCCTGGCAAACTGCGCCGCACCAGATTCACGATACTCCGTTGTCAACCGTGTGAAATTCCACCGCGCGCGATCCTTCCCAACACCTTCGGTCCTCGCAGCCATGAGTGCTTCCGCCAGAAACCAGGCTCTGACCTCGGGATCAGGATTACGTTCGACCACCTCCGCCATGTACTGCTCTGTGGCACGCCCCGAGAGACTGAGCCGTACGTTTTCAATGCAAGCCGACGGATTCACGGACCAGAACGGGGACTCCGGCGACACTTCCGCCATCAGCTGCCGGGCCAGCATCGAATCGCTGGGATCCATTTGTCTTGTACAAAATAGCGAAATGAGCATCGCCTGCCTGCATGCGGGATCAGACTCCCGCGTGAGCCTCTCCGTGAGCGGCCATTGCGCGGCACGCCAATCGTAGTCGTCCCGAAAGAGGGATACGCTCTTGCCCGCACGCTTCACCGAATCCCGTCGCGTCCGGAAGTTCGACATCACTACGTCTCTGAGGCGGAGTACTTCCATTATCCGGTCACTCTCTGGATCTGTACTATGGACCTCAACACAGGCGGGAGAAGTCCGCTTGACAGCAAGGCGGGGATCAAAACTAAGATTTGCCTTCCCATGAGTGGAACTGAGGATTGACACATAGTCGCCTCCGGGATCCAATGCAACCGAGTCGGATTGCTGACCGTTGACGCTCCTTCCATCCATGACCGTCCCGAAAAGCTGGTAGGCGAAATGCGATGAGTCAGACTCGATTTCAAGGCGGTACACCCCATCGCTCTCTTTTCTCATGGGCACGGAATTGCTGAAGTCGAACCGGTTGAAGCCTCCGATCACACCGACCACTCCCAATGAATCGGGGCACTCGTTGAGAGAGAGGCGTGCGTCTACATGAAGTCGGGCGTTGTTGACCGCATAAAGTAGCAGCTGGGAAGGCCTGTGATCAACGGCGGAGAACTGGGCCAGGAAGACTCCCGCTGAGTCAACCGACACCGAGAATCTCCCCTGAGAGTCGACACGAGAAGTGCGGAAGACTCTAAGGTTCGATGGGTGACGCAGGACGACATGACCTGTACGGGGAGCAGTGCCGTCTGCCTCCGTTACACGGCCTTCGAACAACCATTGCGCATGCGTGGAGCCGGCGAGGAGTGCAAGTACGGCAAATATCTGAAGCGGCGGTTTCATGGACCCTCCTTTCAGCGGTCTGAAGGATGATCGGCACTTCCTAATCCTCCGGTTGAACTGGACTGACCATTCTGTACCCCTGGTCCGGCACGTGTGGGATCAGAGCCTTTCGGTGGTCCAGCTTCCTCCCGGAGGAGTCTGAAAATCTGTGTGCTGCCCGAATTACCCGTTGCATGGCTGCCTTTTCTCCAGACACGAACGGCAGGTCAAGCGTACTACGATGGTTATTGGCACTACGAATGAACGCCGCGTCATTTATCTGTGAACTCCAACTTTTTTGAGATCTTCTCGGGCAAAGTGGAGACCGGAGACGCCACGGCTTCACTGCGCTCACCCCGTCCATTGCGGAACAGGAGCACCTGGGTGCTTCCGACAACAGCACCGGCAGCCGCGCCTACCAGGGTCCCAAGCGGGACGCTATAGAAGAAGAGTCCCGCCGCCACCAATCGGACATCTTCTGAATTACCTCCAAACCATAACATGCCGATGCTTCCACCAATTGCCGAAAGAACACCCACCATCGCTCCCGTAAACGCGCCGCGACCGTAGTCCCGGTATTCGATTCTCGCGAGATCCCGTGTCGGAAGTACGAGCCTCACATCGGACCCAGTCTCGTCGAAGCTGGGCGTGTCTGAAGTGATGAACATGCCATTGGAGGCATACGTAGTTCCGTCGACGCAGACAATTGTCGCCGGAGCGTCTTCGAGACGCTCATTCACCTGGTCATAGTTGAAAACGTTGTCATTGTCCGGGGCTTCATCACCCCTGACGTATATCGTGGTGGAACATCCGGCCAGCAGCACGGTAGTGACGAACAGTACAGCGTGGATCCGCATTGTTCTGCACCTTTCACTCGACAATTGGATCGCGTCGCTCCGCTCGGGCATGGAGCAGGACGGCTGGCTTCCCCCAACGATGCTCATTTCATCGAAGCAGCAGGAGTCGTTTCGTCGCCGCATATGTCCCCGCCACAATCCGGTACACATAGACCCCACTGGCAAATCCCCCTCCACTGAACGCGACCACGTGAACGCCGGCATCGCGATCACCTTCTTCGAGCACAGCAACCCGCTGCCCCAGGATGTTGAATACCGATAGAGTCACGTGCGAACGAGCAGGAAGGGAGTAACGGATCGTGGTTGATGGGTTGAACGGATTGGGGTAGTTCTGAAAAAGTTCCAGAGTTGTCGGCACCAGGTAATCGTGGGCGTCATTCGATGCGATGATCCGCGATATTCCCTGCCCCCAGACCCAGCCATCATCCGCCCCTGCAAAGAGAATGTCCCCTATCACAGCCAGGGAGGTGATTCGTACATCGGGCAGTCCAGCCGCAAAGAGTTTCCAGCTCGCCCCGCTGTTGCCAGAGTAGAAGACGCCTCCGTCTGTTCCAGCAAAAAGGAATGGCGGTGGTGCGACGTTTCCCGTGGGAACGACGATCAATGAGTAGATGGGAGAACCCGGAATCCCAATATTCGCCGAAATCCAGCTTTGGCCTGCGTTCGTCGAGAGAAACACTCCCTTGCCAGTCCCAACCAAGGTTCCCGGCGTCCCCCAACCATCATAGTTTGGCGAAAAGAAGAGCGCGAACGCAGTGTCATCGGGAAGACCAGAGGTCACTTTCCACCACGTTGACCCACCATCGGAGGAACGTGAAACACCCGAGGCCGTTCCAGCCAAGAAGGCCGGTGGATAGCTCGACTCAAGGGCGGGAACGGCGGCGACACTGTACACGATCGAATCGCGCAGTCCATTGGAGCGATCCTCCCAGGAAGAGCCGCCATCGCTCGAAAGGATGGTGCCATGGTCAGTACCGCCAATCATGCCAAACCCAGCGATCAGACCCGGAGAAGTATAACAGGCAAGAGCGTTCACCTTTCGGTCCGATGAGACCCCGGTCATCGGAGTCCATTGGCTCCCGCCATCTGTCGTGCAAAAGACGCCCTGGCAAGTCCCCGCAAATATCGTATCCATTCTGGGTTCGTAGGGACCGGGGACTGTCGCAAGGGCACGGACATCGAGCTCCTCGATTCCCTTGTCCATAGGAGACCAAGAGCTTGCAACGGAGTTTGCCACGGAGACACCACTTCCGGTTCCGGCGTAGATGATCGGCCCCTTGTCCGTGACCCTTAAAGCCGTGAGCGTGTTCACCACAGGAGCAAACCCTTTGTTGATTGCTTTCCACTTCCCCCCATCATCTGAAGAAACAAAAAGGCCATCCCCCCATCCTCCTGCGAAGAGCACCGGTTCTCCGGAGGGTGAGGTGGCCCTTGCAAGATGAATGATATTCGAACCCCGGAGACCATCGAAGGCCACCTCCCACGTCTCTCCCATGTCTGTGGATTTTCTCACGCCATATGAGGTCCCCAGGTAGAGGCAGGTCGTACCCGGCATCGTGGAGGATGGTGCTGCCAAAAAGCACGAGATGATCAAATCGTTTATCCCCCCCCGGGATATTCGCCACGAGTCGCCCCCGTCGGTAGACAGGTAGACACCGCCACCGGTTCCGGCAAGCATCATGGTACCCCCACTGGGAAGAGGGACCGTTTCAAGACAAAGTACTGGTTCATATGTCGGCGGTCTGCTCATCGGCACCCAGGAATCCCCGTGGTCGGTAGACCGAAAGAGTGACCCGGTGTGAAGAGAAACGACAAGCTGATGAGAAGAGTCCCCTGATGAGACTGCCAAGCGTGCCAGTGCAAACATGCCCGAATCAGATAACCCGGCGTCTGCATGCTCCCAATGTTCTCCCAGATCGCTTGACCGATAGAGGCCACCTCTCCACCCTCCGGCAAGAATATACGCGTCATCAAGAACGAGTTCGCTGACGGCGCTGATGTTGATGTCATGTTTCACGTCAACCCACGTACGACCATGATCGGAAGATCGATAGAGTCCACCAAAGTCCCCCCCGGCGAACATGTACTCTCCAACCACCAGAAACGAAGTGATGTACCTGTCAGGCAACCCTGAATCAGCGGAATTCCAGGACGCACAGAAATCGTCCGAGTAGAGTATTCCCTTTCCACTCAGGGCGACGTATACGCGCGTCGATTCGGAATCTGGAGATGTAACAGTGATTGCACGCACACGGGCCAATCCAGGTCCGCGCATTTGAAGCCATTGTGCCTGCAGGACGAGCGGAAGGGAGATGAGCGCAAGGAGCGAAAGTTGCCGCAGTTGACAGGACATCGAGGCCCCCCAGAGACTATGGTATGCGAAATATAGTGCCGGGCCCGATCAGGGTCAATACCTGTGAGCAGTTCCGATGACGAGAAGAGAGAAGTACACTCAACACCTCACATGGCCTGCGATTCTTCGGAATCGGTCAACGACAGGTGATTCCGACAGTTGAAGCACCTCGGAAACCGGCGAAAGCCAGGATTCGGAAGATCCACCGGGACCGCGCGTCACCTATGTGTCGTACAAACGACAGCGACTACCCCAAGATAGCGCACGGATGTGAGTTTGTCAATTGACAATGCGCGATACGCTCCGTACCTTTCTTTGGCATCGGGGGAGATGCGCAGAAATCGGAGGCCTCTCCTGAGAAGGAGGGGCTGTACTGTTTTAGCGCTTCAAGGAGCTGGAACAGTTGCGCGTGGTGAGAATCGGTGGTTCCGGGTCGTCCGTAACTCAACGGATCGAGGCATTCTGTTGAAAAAGTGGATCAGGATCGCAATAGGCTTTTGGGCAATAGTGCTGATCGCCGTGTATGGTGGCGTCAGCCAGGGGGTACCGGTAAAATCACTCGAGAACGGGAATGCATTTCTTTATCTCAGAGATGCTTCCATGCATGGGGGGTACTACGATTATCGTACGTACACGGTCACTGTTCTCTTCGATACCATCATTAATGGCAGAACGTTTCATCGTCTGAGTGACGGGGAAACGGAGTACTCAGACTCGTCGCAATGGGTTGTCTATTCAAAGGGGTCCGAGTACGTCTATTGCGATTTCCGATGGGAGATTGGCGATACCCCCACTCTCTACGATTATCCAATGACCATCAACGAAAAAGGGATCACCGATTTCCTCTCTGATCAACAGCCGTACATTGCAGTAACATGGGCATCCAGTACAAATCGGAAATTCATAAAACGATTTGGACAGACGTATGCAACATGGGATGGCGGAGTTGGACACTGGCTCGTGAAGCTTCTTGGCGCCCGAATCAACGGTGTCGTATACGGATCAGCACCAACCACAGATGTTGTCGCCGAGGGGCCTTCGGTGTATGCTTTGGACCAGAACTACCCCAATCCGTTCAACCCCTCGACCACGATCCGCTATGCCCTGCCGCAAAGGTCACACGTCACCCTGACCGTGTTCAATTGCCTTGGGCAGCATGTGGCGATTCTCGTTCAAGGCGAGCAGGAAGCAGGGAATCACCGAATCGAGTTCGATGGCAGAGGACTTGCAAGTGGGGTTTATCTGTACAGAATCCAGGTGGGTCCCTATTCGGAGTCCAAGAAACTGATCCTTGTGCGATGATTCTCTCATGCGTATGAGAGCCCGACTGCTTGGGTGCGGCATACCGTTCAATCTTGACTTCGATCCTCAAGGGGGAGGAGACAATTTGAGTTTGGTTCAACATGTACGTCTGCACACTGCTTTGAGCCTCGTCTTGTGCACTACGCTCACTGCTCAAGTGCAGTCATGGACAGGCCCCATTGGACCTCCGGGTGGATCCACAGCGGCGATTGCCCACTTGACTTCTGGACAATTCGTGGCGCTAACGAACTCCAGCTTCTATCGACTGAACGATGACAGCAGTTGGACGATGCGGTATGTTGGTGGACATGTGCTGTGCTTCGCCGAATACCAGCCAGGCCTGCTCCTAGCCAGCAGCTTCTATGGTGGCTTGACGCGTTCGACGGATTCGGGCCTCACATGGTCTACAGTCAACTCAACCTTTGGGGTCTTCCGTCTCAAGGTTTCACCCAAAGGGACATTCTTCGGAACCACCGACCACTATCTCTGCCGATCAACCGATTTCGGACAAACATGGACCCAATGCGATTCCGTTCCGACGAACCGCCTCACCTGTCTGGAAATCGATCCCCAAGGGAGGATTTTTACAGCCGACAACATGTTCCGCATGTCAACTGACGACGGTCAGACGTGGCAGTCGACGTCCTTCGCTGATACAGTACTCTACTCGCTTACAGTCAGTGGAGGGACGATCCTCGCATCGGGGGTCTGGGAGCTGCACACGCCATATCCCCCGCCAGCCGTGAGGGGTGTATGGAGATCAAGAGACAACGGTCAAACCTGGACCCGCGTGAGCCCGCTCTATGCACGCCGGCTGCTATATTCAAGCGAAGGTGATGTGTTTGCGCTGACCTTTGATGGCGTGTTCCGATCGACAGACGACGGTGCGACCTGGAATCTCCTGACTCAGGCAATTGTCATGCCTTGGGGGTATGGATACGCAAATGTAGGCAATCCCGACCTGGCCGAGGGGCCACATGGCGAGATTATTGCGTTCGGCGGAGGCCTCGTCGTGAGAATCTCCCGCACAGGAGGTGAGCGTTCGACCTTGCAGATCCCCGGGGCGTCGATCTTCTCCCTCGTGCCAGTCGGAAAGGACAGAATTCTCGCCTTTACAAGCGGGGGCAGGCAGTACGAATCAGATGACATCGGCAGACTCTGGACGCTGAAGACAAATTGGAATGCACCTGCTGGCTTTGCCTATTCTGTCGTCACCCCCAACGGCACGATCCTCATGGGGAGTGGCGGTTATCTATATCGATCAATCGACACTGGATCAACTTGGGGCAGAGTCGACGCAAACACCCTGTCGCCCAGATCACTCGGCTGTGATTCTCGAGGACGGCTGTTCTTGTCCAGCCATTGGCCTTCCCAGCTTCTTCGATCAACAGATGACGGAAATAGCTGGCAACCGATTCTGGACATTCCCTACTCTGATTATGCGTACGTCGATGTCGGTGGTGATGACCGGGTCTATCTCACCTTTCTGCCGGCCTTCACGTACAGACGGTATCGCTGGCGATCGTCCGATGCTGGTCACTCGTGGTATTTGATCGACAGCAGCAATGTCCCGTGGATCGTCGGCACGAACTCTCGAGGCCACCTCTATGCGTCTGACTCACAGGGGCTTTACCGCTCCCTTGACGGGGGTGAAACATGGGGGGAACCACTCTTCTCGACCTACGCCTCTTCGTTCTCATGGCACAGAAGACCAGATGGGGTCATTCTATGGGGGACTCAAGATGGGCAGGTCTGGATTTCGCAAGACGACGGCGAAACGTGGCAGCAAGTCGAACAGTTCACCAAAGAGGCGGTTTCCGCTTTCGCGTTCTTGCCCGGGGGAACTCTCTTTGTGGGAACGTCGAGCGGGATCCTCAGAGGCCACACTTCACTTGTACTCCCTGTAAATGCAGAGCGGCCTTTCCCTTCATCCTTCACCCTCCTACAGAACTACCCGAACCCCTTCAATCCATCGACCACGATTCGCTTTGCCCTGCCGCAAAGGTCACACGTCACCCTGACCGTGTTCAACTGCCTTGGGCAGCAGGTGGCGACTCTCGTCCAGGGAGAAGAGGAAGCCGGGTATCACCAGGTCAGGTTTGACGGGAGTGGACTTTCAACCGGAGTCTATCTGTACAGGTTGCAGGCTGGATCGTATGTGCAGACGCGCAAACTTCTATTGTTGCATTAGACCCAAAGGATACGAGCGAACGAACTCATCCCACGATTCTGTCGGTTTCAGGATATCCCGAACATGAGGTCGAATTTCGCTTTGCTCAAGTGCGAGGAGCGCATGAAAAAGCATCTGATCGCACCCCGATTCGCTCTGACCTCCCCCCTGTTGTGCTTTCTGGTCACAACGACCATTTCACCTCTCGACGCTCAGAACCCCCCGGTGGCAGATGTGTTTCCGCTCGACATTGGAAATCAGTGGTCATACCGCTATCTGAAGACAGACTGGTCTGCTTATGATGATAGTGAGATTGTCGATACGGGTTCAGCGTCTGTTGAAATCATCGATGCGATTTGCACGACAGACTCGACTCGATGGCAACTCGTCGAAAGACGCCATCTACACACGCGTGCTTTGTGGTTCGGCATGGTACGGTGGGAAGATTGGGTAGACGATTCGACCAGCTACGAAATCATTCAGCTTCATAGCGGGAACAATCGGCTCTACCGATCCGAACCCGATGCATGGATTTGGTCGTCTATCTTCCCCTGGAGCCATGAACTCACGGACACAACGGCGATCTATCGCTATGAGCAGGTGGATTCCTCGGAGGAGCACAGCTTTCACACACGGCAGCCCGGGCAGTATAACACCCGGGAGTATGATTTCGTATTCAAGGCCGGTGTTGGTCAGATCCGTGTGACGAGCGCACTGGGTGCCGGACTTGTGGGAGTGAGACAGACTACGAGCCATACTCTCCTGGAGGCAACAGTGTCATCCGTTCCGGTTCCGGGGCCAAATCCGATGCCGGGGCGATTTATACTCGCTCAGAACTACCCGAACCCCTTCAATCCATCGACCACGATTCGCTTTGCCCTGCCGCAAAGGTCACACGTCACCCTGACCGTGTTCAATTGCCTTGGGCAGCAAGTGGGGACTCTCGTCCAGGGAGAAGAGGAAGCCGGGTATCACGAGGTGAAGTGTGATGGGAGCAGACTTGCAAGCGGAGTCTATCTGTACAGGATCCAATCGGGGTCATATACCGAGACCAAGACATTCGTAATTGTCCGATGAATCTGAGAGAGCGGCGAGCAGGACAGCTGAACGAGGAACCATCATGTTCGTGCCCTTCGGCAGTTTGGAGGCATGTCCCCCGGAAATCAGGATGGGGGGGGTAAATCAAGAGAGGCAGTGCGATCTTCTTCACACATCGGAAATCCATCCATCGCTCGATGAGGTCCCTATCTCGCAGATCTCATCCCCCTCCCACCAGTACGAAAGATACATCTGGATCTCAGCACTTTCAAGCTGAGAGCTTTCCAAGAATGAGGGAACGTCCGGGATTCTCGAAAGATCAACGTTCTGTGAGCCCCACGTCCACCCCGCTCAGAAGTTGCCAGTTGTGTTGCGCAATGCACACAAGTGGCAATTTCTGTATTGTGCGCTGACGGTGGTACCTGACGCAAGACGGAGATTTTCAGCGCTATAACGGTTCTGAGCGTCCGCCGTCGATCCGAGTCGATACTCTGATATACCAAAAAAAAACTCGGCGTTGCCGAGCTTCGTTGCTTCTCTTCGTTCCGCTCACAGCATGAGCTATCGTATTCTCGAAAATGTGACGACCGCCGTCTTTGACTTCAGGATGCAGTACTCGCCTACCTGTATTGACGGCGCGACCGGGAAGGTATCTGGCTTGGTTTGAGCATCACCACTTTTCCATCCTTCCAGACCGCCACCGATTCACCCAATTTCTTATGGCGTTCCAGAGCCCGTGCGACAGATTCCTTTACACCCTCGATGATGAGCTCCCGCGTCTTGCGTTGCTGCTTTGTCATACACTCTCCCAGAGCTTCTTCCAGACTTGACCCTGATACACCACCGGCTCGCGACTCAACTGCCGTTCTGCTACAAGTACTGGTGCTGAAGCTGAATTATCGAAAATATACCATGCATCCGCAAGGGGGGTTGTAGCTGGAGCGGAGGTTCGCAATTCCCCGATCGTACCGGCGACGGACCACGTCCTTGGGAATGTTGTGCCCGCCGTGGGACACGCGGTGGCGAATGCGCCGAAGCGCCAAATTTACCGATTTCAGCCAAACATAGATGAGCGTTACCGAGTATCCATTGCGCTTGACATCCTGCATGAATTGGATGAAGTATTTCGAGGCAAGAGCTGGGGCCAATATAACATCGTTTGCTGACTACGCCGAAAACACCTGACAGCGTCATATCATTTCTGTCCTGCCTGAAGAAAGCTCGCGCCATGGTCACTCTGGCCATATTCTTGCAGACTCTTCTGATGCTCTTCTCACGATGACGATACCGCCATACGATAAAAAGCCTCCCGATTCCTGTCACTTCCAATAATCGCGACCAAATCCTCCGACATTAAGACAAAATTGGCATCGGGATTGGGTTTCAGCTGCCCATCCCGGACAACACCGACAACAGAGGCGCCCGTTTTTTTCCTTATTTCACTTTCACCAATGGACCGATTTGCCATTGGACTTTCCTGGGATAGACGAATCCATTGGAGATCAAACTGTTGCTCGGCCCCTCGGAGTTGGGACAGCACGCGATAACTGTCATCAGAATTATGCAATACCGCATAAAGTTCCTGTCGAATGGTGTCCGTGTGACGTTGAACCTCCGTTGGCTGAACCCCGAGACGAAGAAGGGACTGTCGCGCCAATTCGAGGCTCGCCTCGAATTCTGGAAGAACGACTTCCGAAACGCCAAGATCTTTCAATGCCTCGAAATAATCAGGACCGGACGCCCGAGCTACTATTTCGAGACTCCTGTTTAGACGCTTCGCCTGAACGATGGTTGATCTGGCTGCCACAAGTCCGGGTATAGTCAGGATAAGCAGGACTGCAAAATTGATCCTTGCGGCTTCAAGTACAATTTCCTGGCTGGCATCGCCATATATGACGGACATACCCGCTTCCTTGGCCTGTTCAAACCGCCGGTGATCTATGTCTATGATTATAAATTGCATGTTCAGGCGTTTCAGGATCTGCGCTATCTGAGAACCCACGCGCCCGCCGCCCACGATAACGACATGCTCGCTATATCCGAGATCAGGAATGTTTGAAGATTCAAGTCTCTCATGGCGGAACCAACGCTTCTTAAGTGCGTATATTTTCGCCGTTTGACCTGAAACAAGCGGTGTGAGCACCATGGTCAGAATAGCTGCGGTTAATACCAAGGCGTAAAGGTCATTGCCGATAGAGCCGGTCGACAGCCCCACTCTGGCCAGAACGAAGGAAAACTCCCCGATTTGAAACAGGCCCAGCCCAACAGCCAGTGGAATGACATTGCGATAGCTGAAAACGCGTGACAAAAAGGCAAAAATAAGCCCTTTGCCGATGCATACCGTTGTTACCAAGAGAATGACTTGCCAGATATGACCGAGTAAAAATGCCGGATCGAAAAGCATCCCGACAGACGTGAAAAACAGTAAGCCGAAAAGATCTCGCAGTGGAATAATATCGCTCAGGGCTTGGTGGCCATAATCCGACTCACTCAGAACCATTCCGGCCACAAACGCACCAAAGGCAAAGGAGAGCCCCACCAGGTGGGTGATGTAGCCCACGCCTAACCCGATGGCGGTAATCGCTAGCAAGAAAAGCTCCCTTGAACCGAGCCTGGCGATGTGTGACATCAGCCGCGGAAGCAATCGCGTTCCGAGCAGGACCATCGCTGTAAGGAACGCCCCAGCCTTTAGGGCCGCAACGCCAAGGGCCGGCAGCCCAACAGCTGGGTTGTTCAGTTGAGGTAGGATAATCATCATCGGGACCACCGCCAGATCCTGGACAATGAGCATCCCGATCATCACTTTGCTGGAAAGGGTCCCCAGCCAGCCCTGATTCATCAGCGTTTTGAGGAGTACCATTGTACTTGAAAGGGAGACTAGGGCACCGAGCCAGAGCGACGGTTTCCAATCCCATCCCATTAGTTGGCCGATGCCGAAACCAAGACCAATTGTAAGGGCCATTTGGATCGGTGTTCCCACCAACGCGATCATTTTGACAGGTTTGAGATCCTTGAGAGAAAATTCGAGCCCGAGAGCGAACAGTAGGAGCGCGATACCGATCTCGGCAAGAAGTTCGATTTCATGAATGTTCGAGACCGTAAGGCCTCCCGTGTGTGGCCCAAGAACAATCCCCGCGGCGATGTAACCCAGGATGATGGGTTGACCCAGCCGCTGCAGCAGCAAGCCGCAGAAAAATGCGGCGACAACGAGAAGGATGATGTCGGTCGCTATACCCATCTATGCTCCGTTCATTTACGATGAGACATCAAAGTAAGATAATGAAAAAGAAATGCCTTGCGCTGATTCGGAAAAAAAAAGCCTCACCAATGTTCTGTGGTGTGGTTCGGCTAACTCCTGACCATGGCTTTTACCCCGCTGCTTTCAGAAAATGGGTCTCTTGAAACCCTCCTGGTGTTTGTAAGTGAACGACAGAAGCCGCAGTGTCCGGTCAAGGCTAATTGCAGCCAGGTCCCAGATGAATATTATACAACCTGATGGGCATCAGGTCAATATGAAAAATGTACATGAATCAGCCGGCTTGAGAAATTTCTGTCGGGTGAGGGGAAGAGAGATTGGCGGTCAGCTTCGCCCACGTCTTTCGCTGGCGGTTCCAGTGGGGAACCGCGGCGACTGGCTGCAGGTCTTTTTCCAGGATCGGGTCGCGGCCCTTCGTTGTGTCGGGAAGAAAGAGGATATCCTCCTGGATGTCCGGGTCGAGATTGAGCAGATTCATGATCGGGGTGATCCGCGATTCTGTACCACTGATCGTGGTCCATTTCGGATGTTGATTGTTTTCTTACATCCTGTCATTCGGGATGGAGGACCGCGCCATGAAGAAGCGCTACACGGAAGTTCAGATCGCCTTTACCTTGCGACAAGCAGCTTCAGGAACCCCGGTCAACGAGATCACGCGGAGGATGGGCGTGACTGACGTGACGTTCTATCGGTGGAAGAATGTCTTCGCCAACATGGACGTCACCGAGATTCGGCGCCTCAAGCAACTGGAGGACGAGAACCACCGGCTCAAGCGCCTCGTGGCCGACCCGACACTCGACCCGGTCCACGGCCCAACAGAATCCAGCAGCACTTACAAAACGGCCTTTGATCTTGCATGCCAGGGGATAGCGAAAATCATCAGGGTTCTGTGAGACCCCCGTCCACCCCGGTAGTCAGGGGTCACAGCGTACGCTCACCGTGACCCCTTTGTGTTTTCCTTCGACATTTGTGTGATCCCGGACGTGCGGTTGATTTTCGACCTTCCCTGAAGTACATTGGGCCCGTCCTCCCCCCTTTCAAAGAGGCGAGAAAACGCCTGGAACGCCTTCGCACAGCCGGGCGCCGTGCAGGCTGCTCCTGACGATCGCTGCCCAGGCGTCCTGATCACCATCGCTCCTGCAGATCCTCCTGGACCTCCTGAGGGAAACGATTTCGAATGAGGTGCGCGCCACATGGTTGAAAACAAGGATCATTGGTACGACGGACGTTTCTATGATATCTTCATCGCTCCCAATCAGGATAGGATATTCGGGCGGGTCAGCAATTTCATCAACGATCACGCTACAATCCTGGACGTCGGTTGCGGAACCGGGCGATTGGCGTTTCAGTTGCGGCAAAAGTACACGAGGTTTGATGGGGTTGATCTCTCCCGGAGAAATGTGGAGATCGCCAGCCGGAAGCTGGCGAAGCGGCCGTCGGACGTGATCGCATTCCACCATGCGGATATTTTCCAGTTCCTCAAAGGAGCCGAAACGCGCTATGACTACGCGGTGATCACGTACGTCCTCCACGAAATGGAGATCGGGGACCGAGTACGTATAGTGCGTGCTCTTGCTGAGGCGGCCCGCGAACTTATCATCGTCGACTATCTTGTTCCCCAACCAAAGACGCTGGCCGGATTGCTGAACACCATCGTTGAGCGGGCAGCCGGAGCGGATCATTACCGGAACTTCAGGACGTTCACCGGAGCGAATGGCCTGGCGGGACTTCTCAGTGAGACAGAACTCACAGTTGTCGATGAGATTCGGGGCGCACCCGCCGGGACTCATATTGTCGTCGCACGAGCTGACATACACCACTCGCCATAGAAGGAGCGCAATCGCGCAGACCAAAGGGCTGGACTCGGGATCGTGCGGCTCATGCCCCAGCCAGCGAAGCCCGAATGACATTCGGCAGAAACTATGACATCACGAAAAGATATCAAAAGGACCTACAAGGAAAGACAGAAACGTGCGGGTATCTTCCAGGTGAAGAATACTGCAAATGGGAAGATCTTGCTCGGGAGCAGTCTCAACCTCGAAGGCCCTCTCAACAGCCACAAATTCATGCTGACGATTGGACGGCACCGCAACGAAGAGTTGCAGGGGGAGTGGAATGAGTTTGGCGCACACAACTTCGTCTTCGAAATTCTGGACGTCATAACGATCAAAGACGACCCCGATTTCAACCTGAGCGATGAACTAACGTTGCTGGAAGAAATATGGCTGGAGAAGCTTCGGCCCTTCCACGAACGAGGTTACAACGTGGACACGCACATTCGACAGGCGTAGTGCGAACTGTCTCGTTCGTGACGGGTTCTGCTCCCACAATGTTAGGCCGCGTCTGGGGGGGGGAGGTCAGCCTGCCGCCAGTGCACTCTGGAGGCATGCGAGAACGAGGTAAGATTCTCCTTGACTTTGAACCTATAGTATTATACTTTGTAGTACAAAGTACTTTTGAGGGATTCTATGAAAGACGTCGACTCCGGACTCCGGGACATTGCCGAGATCCGCTCCATCATGGAGCGCTCCACGAAATTCGTCTCCCTGAGCGGTTTTGCGGGAATCGGCGCGGGTGTGGTCGCGCTGGTGGGCGCCTGGGTGGCCTGGCAAATGCTCACTGCGGAGAACGTTGTGCTCAACTACAGCGCTACGGCGGCTGACCTGGGGCCCGGCACGCGGACCAGCCTCGTGCTGCTGGGCGTGGTCGTGCTTCTGCTGGCGCTGGCGAATGCGCTGTTCTTCTCACGGCGGATCATCCGGAAGCACGCTGAGCCCGTGCACGCGGCGGTGATGCGGCACCTGCTGCTTTCGTTCGCAGTGCCCATCCTGGTCGGAGCTATCATGACACTGCTGTTGTTCTATCGCGGCCCGCTCTGGCCGGTTGTTCCGTCCATGCTTCTCTTCTACGGACTCGGGGTTTTCAGCGCCGGGTCGTTCACGTTTGGAGAGGTGAGGATTCTGGGGATGGTCGAGATACTCCTCGGCCTTGCTGCCGCTCTCTTCCCGGAGTTCGGACTCTACTTCTGGGCCGCCGGATTCGGCGTGCTCCATATTGTCTACGGGATACTCTTCTTCCGGAAATATCGCCAGTGAGCTCCGTCATCGCACAACTCAACCTGGTCTTCGAGAACCGGGTCCGGCTCGGGATCATGTCGGTCCTCCTCGTGGGCGATCCGAAGGATTTCACAACACTCCGGTCACTGCTCGGCGTCACCGACGGAAATCTCGCCAGCCATCTCAAAGTGCTGGAAGAGCACCGTTACGTGAAGGTGAAGAAGGTGTTTGTTGGCCGGAAACCCCAGACGTCGTACATCGTTACCGAGCCCGGCCGCAGGGCGTTCCAGGATCACCTTGAGGGCCTGGAGAAAGTGATCCGGAGCACGCAGTGATTTTTTTTGTCAATTAACTTTGTAACGCAAAGCACTCTGAAAATCAAATCGCAAAGGGAAAGACCGATGGCTCCAAAATCCGCCGCAGCGCGTTTCCTCCTCCTTACCACGCTCCTTCTGGCACTGGCCGGAGACATCCTCCTCAGAGTGGGGCCCTGGGGCGTCAACTTCAGCGTGATTTCGCTCCTTCTCTTTGCCGGAATCGGCTTCCTCAGCCGCCGGCTGCATGACCCGATACCGATTGAGGCCTGGCCGATCGCCGTCTTTGGCCTTCTCACTGCCGCCTGCTTTGCATGGCGCGACTCCCCCGGTATCACCGCGTTCAACTTCCTGGCAACACTCGCTGCCGCACACCTCGTGACAGCTCGAAAGCGCACGGGGGATCTCTTGCACATGACGTTCCTTGACCATCTCCACCAGTCTCTGGTCCAGGCATTTCACCTTACCGTGGGATTTGGCTTCCTTCTCCTCAGCGACCTCCGCGCCGGTCACGGAGAAGGAGAAAGCCGGCTTACGCCCCGCGGTCGCGTGTGGCTCGGGATCGCGCTGGCCGTTCCGGCACTGCTGCTGTTCGGATCGCTCCTGACGTCTGCTGATGCGACGTTTGAATATCTGATCACCGAGGTTCTCCGGATCGATTTCTGGACGCTCATGGGCCATGCCGCTCTCATCGCCTTCCTGAGCTGGACGGTCGGCGGCTGGTTGCGCGGTCGCTTCATCGCCCCGGAATTCGCCATGTCCCCCAACCTCTTCACCAGACGGATCTCGCTCGGGGTAACGGAGATCAGCATTGTCCTCGGATCGCTTAATGTGCTGTTCGGAACGTTTGTCGTGCTCCAGATTTCCTACTTCTTCGGGGGCCATGACGCAGTCCTGGGCACGCCGTCGCTCACGTATGCGGACTATGCCCGACGCGGCTTCTTTGAGCTGATCGCAGTTGCTGCCCTGAGCCTTCCCCTTCTTGTAACCGCCGACTGGCTCTTCCACGCCGAGCACGCAAAAGACCGCAGAGTCTTTCGCGCGCTTTCGATCGTGATGGTCGCCCTCCTTGGCGTGATGCTCGCCTCGGCGATGCACAGACTCTCCCTTTACATGGAGGCCTACGGGCTGACGACCGCGCGCATCCATGCCGCCGCAATCCTCATCTGGATCGCGCTGACGCTTCTCATCTTCTGCGCGACGGTTCTCCGGGAGAAGCGGAACATTCTTCCCTTTGCCATTGCCGTGTCGGGATACGTCGTTCTGATGGGGTTGAACATTGTGAACCCCGATGCGCTCGTTGCCCGCGTGAACATGACACGAATGGTCACCGACGGGAAGTTCGATCCGAAGTACACCTTCAGACTGAGCGCGGATGCGGTGCCGGTATTTCTCGAAGCCATCCCGGCAATGGAAGCTGAACAACGGAGTGCACTGGCCGAGCGGCTCCTGCAGCGGTATGTACCCTCAACGCCCGGACAGGATATCCGCACCTGGAACGCCGCCCGCGCTTCGGCAGCGTCCCTTGTGAGCGAACGCGAGGCAGAGTTGCGGGGATACGTTCTCCCCCGCGACACGTCCGGCTCCGCGACGCGGTAGACGAAGAGGACGAGCGCCCGGCGATCAGGAGAGCAGCTTCAAAAAGGAATCGGATCCAGATGCGTTGCGGAGCACAGCGGAGCCACGTCGACTGCGACCGGTTGTCAGGTCATGCTATCAGGCTGCACAGTGAGAACGACATTCCCCTTCTTGTGTCCCTGATCCACATACCGGTGCGCCTCGACGATTTGCTCGAACGTGTACACGCGGTCTATCACCGGTTTGAACGTGTTCGATTCCAGCAGCTCCTTGAGCGTGAGCAACTCCTCGAGCGGTGACGTGTCACGCCTGGCATGGGAGTCCCGGTGGACGTTCAGGTATGCACCGCCAGGCTTCAGGACTTTGCGGGCGCGGGTAGATGAAATCTTGGAAACCGCATCAAAGACGACATCGTAGATCACGCCCTGTTGAGTGAAATCCTCACGGGTGTAATCCACAACCTGACTTGCCCCCAGCGATTTGACGAGTTCCAAGCTGGACGTACTGCATACTCCAGTCACTTCTGCACCGAAAAGATTGCGCGCAAGTTGGACAGCGTTCGTGCCTACCGCTCCTGAAGCTCCATAGACAAGGATGGTCTGCCCCGGCAGGAGGTTTGCCCGCCGCAAGCAACGCAACGCCGTAGTCCCGCCACCCACCGATGCAGCGGCTTCGCCAGAATTGAGATTGGCCGGCTTGATGGCAAGGACCCCATGTTCAGGAAGGCATTTGTATTCGGCATAGCCGCCGAAATTCGCTTCAAATGTGGATGCAAAGACTGGATCTCCGTGTGCGAAGCGGGTCACGTTTTTTCCAACGTCTTCGATTTCCCCCGCCAGCTCCATCCCCAGTGTATGCCTGCGGGGGCGGAAAATACCCAGGTACAGCCGCGCAAAGAGCCATTGCTCCGGCGGGACGGTGAAACTGCGCATACGGCAATCGCCGATGGTGACAGTGGTGGCGTGGACTTTGACCCGTACTTCGTGATCGCGCGGATCGGGCCTGGGAATCTCCTTCAGGTGTAGGACTTCGGGCGGTCCGTATTTCGTATAGACAACAGCTTTCATACGTTGTCCTTCAATAAGAAACCCTGATTCACATCCGCTGGCATGCAAGCTCTGCGTTGCTACTCAAGAAAAAAGCGAAGCTGCGCCCCCTGAATTCTTGGTCAAAACGGCGGACCAGCTAAACGATAGCTTCGGACCGGGAGCAGAAACGAATCCTACCTCCTCCGCAAGACGCATCGTGTCGTGGAATTGCTTTCGGGAGACATGGAACAGCTTCGGTTCAACCAGGAGATAACGGCCTTTCTCGCGCAGGAGCGGATACAGCTGGCGAAAAAACGACAGCTTGTCCGGCACTTCGTGAACCATGTAGAAGGTAAGAATGAAATCAACTGGTTCGGCAACATTGAGATTAGATTGGTCGCACCGTACGAGTCGAATCCGGGTGCCAAGATCTGTTCCTTTGATCTTGGCAGCAAGTTTGTCGAGCATTCCCTGTTGAAGATCAGCTGCGATGACCCTGCCGCTAAGACCAACTAAACGAGCCAGTTCGATGGAGAAGAACCCCGGCCCGCAGCCCACATCCAAAGCAGTTGCTCCTTCATTCACAAAGGGGGCAAGAATCTTGCCCGGGTTCTGAAGCCACCGTCTCACCTGACCATCGAGGGAGTCAGCGAGTTCGACGGGGCACACTCGATTTTGTTCAGCAGACATTGGTTGTCCCTTTGAATGGAGTGGTCGCCCCCCCCCGGGGACGGAATCAAAAATATTACAGAAACTCGAGCGGATTGTCAATGAGTCCAAATGGCACGACCGTGGCGAATAAAATGGGATCGAACCTCAGAAAATGGGGATCTTCATCTCCATAAGGGTTCTCTGTATTCAATCCCTTGTTTCAAATCGCCAGAGTATGCATCTTTAGTGTTGATGCACCTGATCTCTCTGCTACCTCCGTGTAAATTAGGAAGCCATTGATGCCCGTTGAAACCACCCCCGCAGCGAGCCGGGCCGAGGCAGCCGACCTTGCCAGAATCGTGCAGCCTTTCACCCGTCCGGACCGTAAGGAGGCAGTCTGGCAGATCATCAACACATTGGTCCCCTTCTCTGCCCTCTGGGTGCTCATGGTGGTAATGGTCCAGCAGGGCTACCCGTACTGGTCAGTCCTTGCTGTCACTGTGGTTGCGGCGGCTTTCCAGGTGCGCATCTTCATCTTGTTTCACGACTGCTGCCACGGTTCATTCTTTGGTACGCCGCGGGCAAACAGGATCCTCGGATATGTCACCGGCATTCTGACCTTCACCCCCTTCGAACAATGGCGCCGCTCGCATGCGATGCACCACGATACCGTTGGAGACCTCGATCGTCGCGGTGTAGGAGATATCTGGACTCTGACCGCCGAAGAATTCGAGGCCGCCCCACGATGGAAACAGCTCGTCTATCGACTCATCCGCAATCCTCTATTCATCCTGACCCTCGGCACACCTATCGTCTTCCTGATCAGTCCACGATACTTCCACGAACTGGACAGAAAGCGTGAACGCTGGAGCGTCGTTATCACCAATATCGGGCTGGCGGCAATTATCACCATCGCTGCTATGACCATAGGAATCGAAACCTATCTGATGATCCAGGTCCCGTTAACGTTAGGTGCGGGAGCGGCAGGATTGTGGTTGTTTTACGTCCAGCATCAGTTCGAAGGAACCTACTGGGCGCGCCACGAGAACTGGGACCAGATGAAGGCGGCGCTGGAGGGAAGTTCGTTTTACAGGTTGCCGAGAGTGCTGCAGTGGTTCACCGGCAATATCGGATTCCACCATGTGCACCACGTGCAGCAGCGCATCCCCAACTACAATCTCAAGCGCTGCTACGATGATGTGCCGGTGCTCCAGAAGGTCAAACCTCTAACGCTCCTGGCCAGCTTGAGGTGCGCGCGGCTGCATATCTGGGATGAGAGGCACCAGAGGCTGACGGGTTATGAAATGCGCCCCCATCGGGGGCCCAGTCCATCCTAGGGATTTGGCCTCACCGGGGTTCGATGCTTGACTTTGGCCTGGTGAATCGGGACCTTCTCACTATTCTACTCCGGGATAGGAGCAATGGAAACCCAGCACTCGCAGAGGTACCGCCAAAAGCCTTCTCTCCCTGGAAAGATCCTGCTGGCGCTTGGATCACTCACCTCGGTGCTGCTGGTTCTCGAGGTCCTCTTTCGCACAACACACCTCTTCGGGGCCTACCTCGCTGTCTCGACCCCGGACACACTTCTTGGATGGCGTTTCGTTCCGGGAAGCTCGTACTGGCATGACAAAGAAAACGACCACCCGACCACGGGGACAATCAACTCCTGGGGATGGCGGGACAGAGAGTGGACGCTTGCGAAGTCCCCGAACACCATACGGGTTGCCGTGCTGGGGGACAGCTATGTGGAAGCAATCCAGGTCGAGTCCGATTCGACCTTCCCGCGGATCGCCGAGCAGATCATGCATGCCAGGTACTCCACGACATCGGAATGGATGAATTTCGGCCGATCCTCCTGCACGCAGACCGAGGAGTGGCTGATTCTCCAGCATGATGCGGCGCAATTCTCGCCTGACGTCGTCATCGTGGTATTCTTCCCCGTGAACGATGTCAGTGATGTCAGTCCGGAATTAACGAATGAGTCCCGCCCGTTCTTCATGCTCGATGACAATGGAGCCCTCACACTCGATACCAGGTTTGCACACTCACGCGAGTACCGCATACGGGAATTCGTCGACCCTCTCAAGAGAAACTCTGCCCTCGTCTCCTGGGTTATCGACCGCTACCGTCTCCTGAAGTTCTCATCCCCGGGTCCGCCAGTGTCACTCTCGGCAGATCTTCTGCGTTCTCACGAGCCTATTGGCGGAGGGTTGAGCCTCTGCACGAGTACACCGGATCCCGCTGCAATTCGCGCCTACCGCGTGAACAAGGCCATCATCCTCGCAATGGCGGAATTCTGCACCGCACATGGAATGTCCCTCATCCTCGTCAGCATAGAGTTGCCGACCTTTATTCCTGAAGAGGAACGCAAGATGCTGGAACGTGATTCGACATTCGCTTCGGCCTTCTTTGACGACGACCTTCAGAAGTATGCGGACTCATTGGGTATCGTCTTCGTAGGCCTGCAGCGCCCTGCTCGAGAATACTACCGCGTAACGGGAAAGCCCATCCAGTGGATATGTGGAGACGAGCTGGGACACTGGAACTATGATGGTCATCGATTCGTGGCCGAGCAGCTGGCCGCGAGCATCTCCCCTCTCCCCAGACTCCCGCGCGATGCAGCGAAGCCGCCGGGGCAGGATCGAACAGATCAGCCCACCAGCCGGGACGAACTCCGTGGACTTAACTCGTGGTGAGGATTACTCGGGCACACGTATTCTTCAGTCCCTTTACAGCAGTCTCCGGGCCTCGCTCGAAGGACCTTTGGGCAGTTCGTGCACTCATTTCGCAGCCGCCTCCTAGTGACGTGTAACTAATATATCTTGAATATATGGTAAAGCTTTCGTATCATGGGTTCATCCCGTATCATGGAGGAAACCCATGTCCAAAGGCCGGCCCCGTCGTCCCGTGGTCCTCTCTGAGGAGGACCGATTGCAGTTGAGCGCCGTCGTGCGTTCACGCTCTCTTCCCCATGGCCTTGTCAGGCGAGCCCATGTGGTGCTTTTGGCGGCCGATGGTCTCTCGAATGCTGCCATTGCTGAGAAATTGGGCTTGAGCCAACAGTCGGTCTGTCTGTGGCGCAAGCGGTACGTTCAAGGTGGCGTCCAGGGACTGCATGACGAAATGAAGCCGGGACGCCCGCGGAGTGTGTCCGACGAGCAAGTGGCAACGCTGGTGCGAAAGACCCTCGACACTCAGCCCAAAGACGGTACCCATTGGTCCGTCCGGTCGATGGCGAAGACCACACACTTGTCGCATCAGACCGTCCACCGGATCTGGCGGGCTTTTGGACTCCAGCCACATCGACAGAAGCACTTCAAGCTCTCTACCGACCCGTTCTTTGTGGAAAAAGTCCGAGATATCGTCGGACTCTACCTGAGCCCTCCGGAGAATGCAGTCGTGCTCTGTGTTGACGAAAAGAGCCAAATCCAGGCCTTGGAACGCACCCAACCGATGCTGCCGATGGGCCTGGGATACGTTGAGGGGGTTACCCACGACTATGAGCGACATGGCACAACTACCCTCTTTGCCGCATTGGACATCGCCAACGGCGACGTACTCGCCCAGTGCAAGAAGAGGCACCGCCATCAGGAGTATCTTCAGTTTCTCAAGCACGTCGACGAAAACGTTCCCCGGAAGCTCGATATCCACACCGTTGTCGACAACTACGCGACGCACAAACACCCTGCTGTCAAGCGGTGGCTTGCCGCTCACGAACGATGGCACGTCCACTATACTCCGACCTATGCCTCCTGGCTCAACCAGGTGGAAATCTGGTTCAATATCATCACCCAGAAGGCGATCCGCCGGGGAACCTTCAGGAGTGTCAAAGAACTGATCGCCAAAATCCAAGAGTACGTCGACCGCTACAACCGGCATCCAAAGCCGTTCGTCTGGACCGCGACGGCCGACTCAATCTTCGAAAAGATCACACGGCTTACTCAACGTATCTCTGAGACACAACACTAGAAAGTGATCACCTTGTCGGCCCACTGTACCATATCCAGACAGTCAACCATCGTCGAGATCGGACAGGCAGCGGAATCCGCCTGATCTCTGGATTTAATGCACGTATCGCAGGTCAGAACGATGCCCGTGTTCCGGACAAACTCATCAAACTGCTGCTTCGCGTTGAACTTCTGATGTGTGATACTCTCGATCTCCACGCCGGCGCTCATCAGGAAAAGCTTCACCTCGTGACCCTGTTTGAGGGCGGTATTGCAGAACCGGACGCCGTTCCAGGCCTTCTCCGGTTCGTTCGTTTCGATGATGACGCCAATCTTCATAGATGGGTTCCCTTCGACAGCTTGATCCCCCTGTGATAATGACTCTCATGCCCGCCCTCTCAACTCCGAATTAACATACAGACGGCAGACGGAAGATTCAACACACAAGAGGAAGCTCACCTGGCAAGGCAGGTGCTTCTATCACATTTTCTCTATAGATTCACGTCAGGGATCTTGTCCTACGGACAACTCGGGGACGCGAACTCAAGATTCCGGAAAGAACCCAGAAGTTTTTTGGAAGATCACTGCGATGGATGACAAAGGAAAACCCGCATCGGGCTTTGATCTCAGCAACCTGCCGTTTCTCACCAATTCTCGTACTCGCTCCGTTTCAGCTGAAAATCCTGCCGGCGGCAAAGGGACCGGGGGTATGGCCGTCCCCCACCCGGGCGAACCGTTTCCAGCGGCTAATGCCCGGGCTGCCGACGAACTAGGACAGGGGTGGAAAGTACGACCATTCCTTCGCGTCAATAAAGGAGAAACCACGACGTTGATGGATGTTGAAGGCCCCGGAATCATCCAGCATATCTGGATGGTAGAAGGCCTGAAACGTTCGCATGTGTTAAGGTTTTATTGGGATGGCGAAACGACACCTTCCATTGAAGTGCCGGTGCCGGATTTTTTCGCTGTAGGGCACGAACTGTTTGCTCCGGTAAATTCCCTGGCTGTTGTGGTTAATCCGACAAACGCTCTGAATTGTCACTGGCCCATGCCGTTCCGGAAGCATGTCCGGATCACGTTTACGAATGAAGCTGCAGAGGACCTTGATCTGCTGGCATATCAGATTACCTACGCCGAAACCGCTGTCCCGGACAACGCCGGTTATTTTCATGCCCAGTGGCGCCGTGCAATGACAGACCCGGAGCGGCCCGACTACGTCATTCTTGACGGTGTGAAAGGCCAAGGACGGTATGTTGGCACCTTCCTGGCCTGGACTCAATTATCTGATGGATGGTTTGGCGAAGGCGAACTGAAAGTCTACCTGGATGGCGACTCGCGCTTCCCGACGATTTGCGGCACCGGCACCGAAGATTATTTTTGCGGCAGCTATGGTTTTCCCGAGGTCTATAGTACCGCCTACTCGGGCAATACCTTAAAACGACATAATGATGATGGTCCGCCGAAGTGGAGTATGTATCGATGGCATCTTTTGGATCCCATCTGTTTCGAACACGACATCAAAGTGACAATCCAGGCATTGGGCTGGTGGCCGGGCCAACCCCGAAGATATCGACCCCTCGCCCATGATATCGCATCCGTGGCGTATTGGTATCAGCGAGAGCCGCACGCTGATTTTCCGGTCTTTCCCGAGGCACGAAGAAGAGTGCCGGGATAAGAGTAATCGTATGGAAACGGGAGATTGAGAGATGAACGCTCAAATCCGTTGCGGGGCTGACCGACCATCTTTTCATCGTACATCCGTCTCAGACTCCCGACACCTCCTCCGAATTCTACCCACGCGCAGACTGCCCGTGTACGCGTTTCGTTCCTTTTGATCCCTTCGGATTCTTCCTTTTCATGAGTTCATCGTTGTACGCCATGATGAGGTCCTTCTTCCTGATGATCCCGGTCAGTGACCCTGTTTCGACGTCAATCACCGGCAGCTCTGACAGAGACGTAGACGTGAAAAGGCTCAGGGCATACGTGAGAGTATCATCAGCGGTCAACGTGGTGCGCACCGGCAAGGCAAGGTCCTTCACGACAATCAAACTGTCGGCGTGGAGATCAAGCATGACCCGGCGAATATCGTCGAGCGAGACAACGCCTGTGAGCTTGCTCTTCTCGTCCACCGTGAAGAAGTTCTCATGGTCCGTCGTTGAGACCCTTTTAACGAGGTCCTTCAAATGTAATGCCTCGCTGACAATTTGCTGGGACTGCTTGGGCTTCATATGGTCCGCAACCTTCATCTCCTCGAGGATATCGATCAGATACTCCCCTCGATGCGCCGGCGATTCAACCCGACTTGCAACCTGGTTCTCGTAGATCGATATTTTGCCGGTGACGAGGTATGAAATCGCAGCCACAAACATGGTCGGCACCAGCAATCCATAACTCCCTGTCATTTCCGCAACCATGATAAGAGAGGAGATCGGCACTTTCGCGACCCCCGCAAAGAAGCCCGCCATCCCAACCATGATGAATGCGGCAGGCTGGATCCCCCATGAGGGAAGGAGCATTTGTGCGATTGCCCCGAATGCCCCGCCGAGCATCCCGCCGATCACAAGCGATGGTGCAAAGACGCCGCCGCTCCCGCCCGAACTGATTGTCAAGCCCGTTGCGACGATCTTCAGAAACGGAAAGACGATCATCATTCCAAAGGCCACCTTGCCATAGATCGCCAGTTGAATCCAGCCATACCCACTGCCAAGGACCTCAGGCACGAAGAACGCCATGCAGCCGAGGAGAAGACCCCCGATTGCAGGGAGAAAGTGCCTTGGCACATGCAGCCGGCGAAATAGTTTGTCTCTCATCCCGTAGAAGACGCGCACATACAGAATACCGACCGCGGCGGAGATGATGCCGAAGATCAAGTAAAGAAGAAGATGGAGGGGTTCGTGGTACAGAAGCGGGGGTGTTGTGAATATCGGACCCCAGCCGTACACGAAGCCGTACACCGAATACGCGACGACCGCCGAGATAATTGCCGGAATCAGCCCTTCGTACTCGAATTCCGGCTCTTTGTACAACACCTCCGTGGCGAAGATTGCCCCGCCCAGGGGAGCGCGAAAGATGCTTCCTATGCCCCCACCCATCCCCGCAATGACCATGAGCCTTCGCTCTTTGTCCGGGAGTCTCAGGAGATCTGCCAGGAAAGAGCCAAACCCCGCACCGATCTGTGCCACGGGTCCTTCACGGCCAGCCGATCCCCCGGTGCCGATCGTGACGATGGACGCGATTGTCTTTATCACCGGAACCCGGCGTCGGATGATCCCCCGCCCGCGATGGAATGCATTGATGACTGCATCGGTTCCGTGGCCTTCTGCCTCTGGTGCGAACGTGTAGACAAGCCATCCGACAAAAAGCCCACCTGCCGTGGGGATGATAAAGAAGAGCCATCTCTTGGTTTCGCCCGGCAGGATGTGAAGGAGTGAAGACTCTCCGCCCAACCCGGGCATTTGATAGTTTGCCAGGGTCACGAAGAAGAAGTCACTGCAGAACTGAATACCGAAGGTAAAGAGAATGGCACCCAACCCCGATATGATGCCGATCAGTGTCCCAAAGAAGAGCCAATTGCCATATCGCCAGTAGCCAAGGAGGCGTTTAGGAGAGAAGAGGTCCTTTACATAACTCAACATTCACCACCCTACATTGTCCACGGATACGCGAGGAATTGGAGCTGGCAGAGTTCATCGTTGACAACACCCTCCCTCTATATATACCACTCATTTGGAAGAACATCAATACGAGCCGATTGACCTACGCCGTGGGAGGACTTTTTCATTGCCGTGAGGCCATTGGGGCATGACCGCCGTTTGACTCTCGCCCTCCCCTTCCGTATTATTCGGCCCCACCGTTGGATCTTCGTGCCGCAGGAATCTTGCACGTTCGTCTGGGTTCCCAATGATCGGCCAGACTGTTTCCCACTACAATATACTCCAGAAACTCGGTGAAGGCGGTATGGGTGTCGTCTACAAGGCCGAAGACACCAGGCTTAACCGCGCAGTCGCCCTGAAGTTCCTCCCGCCCACTGTCAGCGAGAAAGACAAGGCCCGCCTCGTCCGCGAGGCACAGGCAATCGCCCAGCTCGACCACCCGAACATCTGCACTGTCTACGAAGTTGACGAAGCCGGGGGATCGCCCTACATCGCCATGGCTTATGTCGAGGGCGTGACCCTGAAAGAGCGTGTTGAGGAGGGACCCCGGTCGATTGCAGAGGTCCTCGACCTTGCCCGACAAATCGCCAATGGACTGCAGGCAGCCCACCGGAAGAAGATCATTCACCGCGACATCAAGAGCTCGAATATCATGCTCACGCCCGACGGGCAGGTGAAGATCATGGATTTTGGGCTCGCGAAGCTCGCCGGCCGGACACAGCTCACCAGAGAAGGGAGCACGGTTGGAACGATCACGTATATGTCGCCCGAGCAGGCGCGCGGTGACGATGTGGACCACCGCACGGATATCTGGTCGTTCGGGGTGGTGCTCTACGAGCTCCTGACAGGACGGCTTCCATTTCAGTCGGAGTATGAGCAGGCGGTGGTCTACTCGATCCTGAACGATGCCCCGCCTCCTCCACGGGACCGCTGTCCTGATGTGCCACCCGAGCTCGAAGCGCTCGTGTTGAAGCTCCTCCAGAAGAATGCGGAAGACCGCTGCCAGTCGATGGATGATATCATTCTGGATCTGGCAGCCATTTCAGGCACAGGTGGGAGAAGACTGAGTCTGCGGAGAATTTTGGGCGCGCGCAGATCGCTGATGTATGCGGCGGCAATCTCTGCTCTGCTTCTCGGTGTCGCCCTGGTGCTCCTCTGGATCTACGTCTGGAGTGCACATGGCATTGAATCCATCGCCGTGCTTCCTCTGGAGAACCTCTCCGGAGACGCGGAGCAGGAATTCCTTGTCGAAGGCATCCACGATGCCTTGATAACGGATCTTGCGAAGATGGGTGGTCTGAGACGGGTCATCGCACGTGCATCTGTCATGCGGTACAAAGGGCAGGACAAACCGGCCGGGGAGATTGCCAGAGAGTTGAACGTCGATGCTCTCGTGACAGGCGCTGTCGTTCGCGTAGGCAACTCCGTGCGGGTTACCGCACAACTCATCAATCCACTGACGGAGGGATCGCTGTGGGCTGAGCGCTACGAACGTGAAGTGCGCGATGTGCTGTCCCTTCAGAATGAGATCGTCACGGCGATCGCAACGCAACTCAAACTGACGCTTTCGCCATCGAAAGACGATGAACTGGTGAAGGCTCGTCCGGTGAATCCCGAGACATACGAAGCATATTTGAGGGGCATGTACTGGTTGCACAAGGGCACACCGGACGGGATCAAGAAGGGTATGGCGTTTCTCCGGGATGCCGTCGATAAAGATCCCGGTGATGCGAGGGCCTATGCCGGCCTGGCGCATGGCTATATGACGGTTGCCCATGGTCCCAATCCGCCGGTTGACGCGCTGTCATTTGCCAGGGGGGCTACTCAACGGGCAATCCAGTTGGATAGCACGCTCGATATGCCCTATGTCTCCCTGGGATTCCTCAAGGCCTACCACGACTATGATTGGCAGGGAGCCACACAGGCGATGAATCGGGCAATCAGCATCAACCCTCATCTGGCAATTGCGCATTACCATCTGGCGTGGTTCCATGTGATGTTTGGACGTATGGAAGAAGCAGTTGTGGAACACAGGCGTGCCCAGGAACTCGATCCGTTGTTGCCGCTGCATACTGCCTGGCTCGGAGATATCTATCGCAGGCTAGCCCGATTCGACGAAGCGATCGCCGAATGCCGCAGGGCAATCGAGATCGATCCCAATTCCCCGATCGGCCACTTGACCCTGGGGCGTGTGTATACAGATCAGCGGAGGTTTGATGAGGCCTTTGCTGCATTAGAAAAGGCCGGAGAGATCGCGCCCGCATACAGGTTTGAAATTGGTCTCGCGTATGCGGCAGCCGGGAGGATTGAGGATGCCCGGGGAGTGCTGGCTGCCGTGGAGCAGCTTGAACCTACACCCTGGTGGGCACGGCGGCGGGCGGAATTGCATATGGCTCTCGGGGAAAAAGACGAGGCGGTTCGTTGGCTGAACTTCACGCCGCGGACGCCGTTGCTCCCGGGAATACGAGTAAGCGAAATCTTCAGACCTTTGCACGGCGATCCGCGTTTCATCGAACTGTTGAAGTCCATGAATTTACCGCCGCCGGAAGATTGAGACTGAAGGAATGGCACAGGTGTCCCGATTCTCTTTTGATCTCCGATCGACTCTCCACTTCTGGGAGCGGCGGTGGCCTGAAACAAGCCCTCAAGGACTGGTTGAACCACTATCTCAAAATACGCTGAATTCGGCAGCCGCTCATTGGACGTTTACCAACCAATGCGTTTGACTCTCACTTCGTACACCCCTATCTTACGTCCGTGACGTTGACTCTTCGTGCCGTTGGGATCATTCACGCCGGTGGAGATTCCCATGATCGGCAATGTGATCTCGCACTACAGAATCCTCTCCCACCTCGGCGAAGGTGGCATGGGGATTGTGTACAAAGCGGAAGACATCCGCCTCAAACGAACCGTCGCGCTGAAATTCCTTCCCCGCGGTCTCCATTCTCACGAACCCGAACGAGCCCGACTTCTTCTGGAAGCTCAGGCCGCCGCTGCCCTCAACCATCCGAACGTCTGTACCATCTACGACATCGCTGAGGCTGAAGAGCAGCCGTTCATCGCGATGGAATACGTCGACGGGAAGACCCTCAGAGAGATGCTCCCCGTTCGCCCGATCCAGGCAGCGGTTGGTTACGCCATACAAATTGGTGAGGCGCTTCACGAGGCGCACAGCAAAGGGATTGTGCACCGGGACATCAAGACCGACAATGTCATGGTCAACTCAAAAGCCCAGATCAAGGTGATGGATTTTGGATTGGCGAAGTTGAAGGGTTCGACCAAGCTGACCAGAACCTCCAGCACGGTCGGAACGCTTGCATACATGGCACCGGAGCAGATTCAGGGGAAAGAGACTGATGCCCGGTCGGACATTTTTTCCTTCGGCGTGGTGCTCTACGAGTTGTTGACAGGCCAGTTGCCGTTCCGCGGGGAGCACGAGGCAGCAATGATGTATTCGATCGTGAACGAGGAGCCAGAATCGCTGCAGACGTCCCTCCCGGACACTCCATCAGAGCTCTTCCATGTGGTGCAGCGGGCGCTGGAAAAAGATCCTGAAGAGCGTTACCAGACTGTCCACGAAATGGTGATTGACCTGCGGAGGCTCAGAAGAGAAAGCTCGAAAGTAGTGAAACTCCCCCGCCAACAGGAAGAGATGGCATCTGTTGCCTCGCAGAATCGGCAGCGACGGTCGAAAAGGAAGCTCGCGATATTCCTCGGATGCGCACTTGGGGGTATTTGTGCGGTCTTCTTGGTTCTTTTGTTTTCCCACGGGCCTCAACTGAATCCCGATATGAAATTCCGGGTCATACAGCTTCCCTTCCGGAATGTTTCATATGCCGACATGTCAGAGGATGGGAGATGGATCGTTTTCCCCGCTGCAGACGATCGGGGGAGGTTTGATGTCTATATGATGAATACCGTGCAAGGCCAGCCACGCAGAATTACACACGATTCCTGCTATAGCATTCACAGTGTCTGCTTGTCGCCGGATGCGAGCACGATCCTCTATTCCCGGCGTCGCTCCAATCCACTCGATCGACATGAGATTGTCAGCATCTCCTCGCTGGGGGGAACTGGGAGAGTTCTCGTGGACAACGGCTACGCTCAGATCTGGATGTCCGACGGAGAGGGGTTTGGATATTTCACCGAAGAGGAGCTCAAGCCAAACCGGTCGATCTGCAGATGGTGGAGCTGTAAGCCGGATGGATCGGATCGCCGGATTGAAATCGCCGATACGGTAACCCAGAGGCGTGGCATTCGAGTCGCATTTGAATACTCGCCCGATGGCAGGTCAATCGCATGGACTAAGAACTACCCGGAGGGTTCCTCCGAAATTTTGATCCGTGACCGGGAGAGTGGTACGGACCGTCAACTGACCCATGACGGCAAATTCGCAGATGACCCTCTGTGGAGTCAGACCGGCCACATCTTCTACTCTTCGAACAGGGGCGGTAACGTCAACCTCTGGATGATTCCTGCTCATGGAGGCGAGCCTGTGCGGCTAACCCGGGGGAGCGGACCTGACTCCCCGCTGGGGATGACCGCAGATGGCAAGAGACTCATGTACTCAGAGGTCCAGGACATCGGTCAGGTCAAAATCGCCAATCTTCGTGACGGCGGCGTCAGGCAGCTTACGGTGGACGACCGGGAGCGAGGGATGGCCGCGATTTCACCAAGCGGACGATATGTTGCATTTCCTGCACAGGAAGGTGACGCCATCACCACCGCAAGGAACATATACCTGATGGACCGAGATGGGGGGAACGTCAGGAAGCTGACGGATGATCTCCTGTACAAATCCTCGCCGCATTGGTCTCCCGATGAGGAGTGGATAACATACCATGCCCACCGGAGCACCGAGCCTGAAGACTCATCGCAAATCTATCTGATTCGTGCCGACAGCCCGGGCCAGCCGAGACCGATGGGCAGAGGGGTATTCCCTCACTGGTACAGTGAAAAGGAGTTCGTCCGGTATGAAACTTCAGGCACATACAGGCAAGGGATCGACCAGCCTGGGTGGGTGAAAATATCAGGGGATTCGATCATGGCTATCCCCGTTCTGAAAGAGAAATATGTTGTCGCACTTGATTGGCACAGCGGTCGAGCCGGTTGGTTCATATCCCCGGCTGTTACAGGCAGCACGTCAGGGATGGCAAACGCAAGAAGACTGACAAGGGGACTTTCCTTCGCCACATTCCCCCCGGGGACGCACGACATGTTCTACACCCAACCGGGGAGCGGGGAACTTCACCATATATCTCTGCCTGACGGGAATGACCGAGTAGTAAGGAAATTCACGGGTCTCGGCATCTACTTCAGTGTAAGCAGAGATGCCAAAGAGATCGCCTACACGGAGACCTCTCGGAAAATTCGGTTTGTCCTCATCGAGAACATGTTCAACTGAGAAGCTGTCTCGACGCGTACGTAGGGCGGTCTCTTGTGACCTACGAATCCGTCTCGCGCTGCAAGATTCTCATGCACCACGCCACTAAATTGAATCCCCCGCCTCACTTCAATCCGCGCTTCTTCTTCTCAATGAATACCTGGGCATCAACCGGTTCTGAACAGACAGGGCAGACGTACCGCCGCGTTGTCTCGTTAAAATCAGGCTCATTTGTCTGTCCGCAATTCGGACAGCGGATTGTGAGCGGCTTCTCGTCCTTCGGCTTCTTCATAATTCGTCAATTCTCGTTTTCAGTTGAAATCGCTTTCCCCCGCTCCTGCAGACACCCATCTTCAACTCTCACTTCTTTGGATGTCGAGGGGCCAGCCCTTTTGCAGTCCGGTCTTCGAGCGGTGGAGCTGGCGTCATTGCAGGGGGGCTTGTCTTCAGCAGCTTCAGCACTTCTTCCACAACCTTCTCGATTTGCGGGTCGCGGCCGCGTGCCAGAGTATTTGGATCATCCCACACGGTGAAATCCGGGGACACACCCTCCCCTTCCCAGAACCAGTGCCCGTTATTGTCGTAAAGGCGCCCACCAGGAACGGTGATCCCTCCCCCATCGATCAGACGGTGCCCCGTCGCGGGCCCGATCAGAATCCCCAGCGTGCGCTCACCCACGATGGGTCCGGCTTTCAACTCTTGAAATGCCCATGGCAAGCCATCGCCCCCCGATCCCGCCCAGCCGTTGATTAGCATCCCCACCGGTCCGGTATTGGTTTTTATCGGCCATGTATGATCTCTGCCATATCGCCAGTGTAAATTATACACGACTGGACGTTTGAGCAATTCCAGGAACCGATCTGCCAACTGCCCGCCACCATTGAAGCGTTCATCAATCACAAACCCTTTCTTGTTGAGCTGGCCATAATACATTCGCACAAGTTCCAGCTGGCCTCGATCTGCGGTATTCGACATGTAGACATAGCCAAGTTGACCATTCGATAATCGATCGACCATCTTTCGGTTCTTCTCGATCCATTCGAGATAACGCAACGTGGACTCTTCTTGCTGCGTCAGGCATTTCACGACATGTGGCTTGCCCTCCTCGGCTTTGCCCGTGCGGCTGACGACCAGGGAAACCGTCTTACCCGAAAGCCCCTCGAAGGCTGCATAGGGATCCTGCCTGGGGTCAAGCGCCACCCCGTTCACCGACAAGACGTAGTCACCCGCAACGATTTCCACACCGGGCTGGTCCAGCGGTGACCGGACTTCCGTGTCCCACACCGCAGGCGTGACAATGCGCTTGATCCGGAAAAGATTGTTCTTCAGTTCCCAGTCGATTCCGAGAAATCCGTTCGACCGCGAGGTAACCCTCTCGACGTCTCCGCCGAACGTGTAGGTGTGTCCTGCACTGAGCTCCGCAGCCAGGCTCGATTGGAGATTGCTCACGTCCCAGCGGGTTCTCGCGTCTTGAAGCAGGGCGCCGTAGCGATCGCGCATCGCTTTCCAATCCACCTGATGCATCGAGGGATCGTAGAAGAAATCTCGGTATCTGCGCCAGGTATCCACAAATATCTGCTTCCATTCCTCCCGGGGAACAAGATCCATGATCAAGCCGTCGGTCGGGATGAGCTTTTCGATCTTCTGTTTGGGCTCCGGCTTGATGATTGCGTATTTCTCCTTGCTGCGCACCAACAGTGACTTGCCGTCGGAAGTGATGACGGCACGGTCCACATCAGTGATGATCGTTTCTTCCTCCCGCTTTTCCAGATCCAGATAGACGAGGGATGAGGACTCTTCGCCGGATCCTTTGTTGGGGGCTCGCAGATACGCCAATTTATCCTTGAAGGGGAAGAGACCTGCGATGTTGCCCGCTTTGGGCGGAAGGAGAGTCAGTCGGGCCTCGATGTTTTCGAAATCCACCTCAACCACAACCTTCGACGAATCCTTGTCGGATGTGCCCTTTCCCTTTGAGGCCTTTTCCTTCTCTGATTTCTCTTCATCCTTTTTTTGCTCATCATTCTTCGGCTCAAGCAGCGAAGGCGCGCTCTTCGTCAGACTCACCGAGGCTATTTGCGTAGCATTGGGATACACCCACGTACCATCCTCCATATCGGAATACACCGCGGCCAGGCTGCGGTTCGTGAGGTAGAACACGTATTTGCCGTCCGTGCTGAACACAGGAGAGAAATCTTCGTAGAATCCGCTGGTGACCTGGTACGTCTTGTTCTTTTCAAGGTCATAGAAGAAGATCGCATCGATGGCATTGTCGAGCCTCTGCGTGAACGCTATCCACCTTGAGTCTGGCGACCAGGCGATGGGATAGCCAAAGCGATCTCCATGGCCAACATCCCACGTTGTATTGCCGGCGACAGAGACTCTTCCCGCTTGTGACGTCAACCACGGAAATATCATTGGTCTCATCCATGAACGCCAGTTTCTGGCTGTTCGGAGACCAGAAGAGAGTGTAGCCGAACCCTTTGTTGCGCTTTGTGAGCTGTCTCGGCTCAGAATTGTCATCACTTGCCTGGAGATAGATCTCGTATTCCCCCGACCGATCGCTCCAGTACGCGACGTACTTGCCGTCTGGCGACCACGCAGGATCGCGGTCAAATGCACCGCTGCTTCGGGTCATGTTGATGACATACCCTTCAAGAACAGGGACGTTAAACAACTCACCGCGAGCCTCGAAAACGATGCGCTTCCCACCGGGGCCGGCGGTCATGTTGCGGATGTCTTTGCGGACGTCTGCCATTCGTGGCATTTCAACTGACAAGTCGCTGACGACGTTCACTGCGACCGGCTTGTACTCATGAGTGGCCAGCTCCATCACATAGAATGTCCCACCCGCTTCGAACACCAGGTCTCGCGGCCCGGCCGACATGAACACAATATCAAAATCATCGAACCTCGTGATCTGGGACGAGGTCTTCGACTTGGTGTCAAAGACCCAGATGTTCAGGCGCATATTGTCCGCCTGATCCGACAGGAAGTAGACGTTGTCACCCACCCAGGCGGGCTTACCGTCATTTGCCTGATTCTGGGTGACATTCTCAGCCCTGTTGTTTTTCAGATCATAGATGATGATATCTGATGCAAGACCTCCGCGATACCGTTTGAAGGGAAAGTTTTCTGTGATCTTGGTGATATACGCCAGCGAATTGCCATCAGGTGAGAAGCTCGCGAGTTCCGCGTAGGGGATGGCGAGTTTCTCGGGCAGCCCCCCTTCCTTGCTTACCAGATAGAGCTGCCGGATGCGCGGGACGCCACTTTCTCGAGCTGAGGCAAACAGGAGACGATTGCCGTCAGGATGCCAATCGATCAGCCGGTCTGAAAATGAGTGATACGTCACTCGGGTCGGCACGCCTCCAAGAGTCGGCATGACATACACGTCCTCGTTCCCGTTGTAATTCGCAGTGAACGCGATGGAGTTGCCATCCGGCGAAAACCGTGGCCAGGATTCCTCACCGGGCGAGTGCGTAACCTGAAGAGCGGTGCCACCCGCTTTGGGCACGACCCAAATATCGCCTCCGTACACAAAGGTGATTTGGGTATCGGATACATCCATATAACGCATAAGTCTGGCGCTGATCTGCCCGTACGTAGAGCTGAACAGAAGCACCGCTGCGGAGAGACAGAGTATCGCTCTCATCATGATTCCTTCCGATAGTCATAGTGTCCGTTTGCCAAGAGATGATGTCCGGTACGGCTCTGCCAGTCCTTTGTTACACAAACGGGCATCTGCATACAGTTCGGACTTCTTTGGACTAGAGTACTTGATTAACATGTAATTATGCATGACTAATATGATATTTATCTTGATAAACATGATCACTTGCCCTATATTGCCATCGGTTGGACTAGACGCATACAGCTGCAATGCATAGGAGGCAATCATCATGATTCCCCAAAATCTTCTTACTCCGTTAGAGCGGGCACTCCGGCTGTATACAGGGATAGCTCTGGCGATCTTCATCTTGCAGGTCGTCGGTCTCCTGATGTACTTCGTCAATGTCTGGCCAGGGGTAAGAGACACGCTGTCCACCGGGGTCACTCTCTTCGTCGGCCTGGCCGTCATCCTGGTACTCATCCGCTCCGGCCTTTGGATCCGGATCTACTGGTCTGGAGCCAGGGCTTTTTCCGTTCTCCGTCGTGACGGTAAGTCCAAGGACCTGGCTGACCACCTCGCCCCGGACCTCATGACCTTGACGCGATTGCTGGTCGTGAGCTGCATCCTGGACCTATCCTTCGTACCCGTCCTCTTCCTGAGCGACAGGCTCCTTCCCTTCTCAGTCTCTGCAGAGTGGCAGGGTGTCGTGTATCTCTCCATCCTTCTCTTCCCTCAGGCCTTTGGTATTGCCGCGCTCATACTGGCGTTCTTGACGCACCAGTACGCGCAGCTCCTCAAGGAGCGCAGCAATATGAAGGAAGAGATCGAATTAACGATCTGAGGACCGAGTCATGCCAATCGTGATCAACCTTGACGTACAAATGGCGAAACGGAAAATCAAGCTCAACGAGCTGTCGCACATTGTCGATATCTCGGTGCAAAACCTATCAGTGCTGAAGACGGGAAAAGCGAGAGCCATTCGTTTCTCTACTCTTGAGAAGCTCTGCCAGGCGCTCATGTGTACCCCGGGGGACCTGATCGAATACCGGACACCACCGTCGGAAGCCGCAACCCAGTCCTCACCTGCTGTGCATGCGGGACCCTGACGGATCGGTGATGAGCGGCCGGCAACAGCGAGGCCTGAACCATGTTCGACGAGATGATGGGACGCTGTTCACCTGTAACCAGATGCTGGCCATCATTTCCGGGCTGAGCATGTTTCCATGCGGGGCATCCCACTGGGCGAAGTACCATTCCTCCGCCAGAGGCCCATTGCCTGGTTCAATCAGGTAGAGTCAAGCGGAACATCAGGAATATCTTCTCGATCGTGATGCTGGCAGGGGAGCGGCGATGTATGCAAAGTCATGGCATGCGGTGGGGGGATCATGTCACAGTCCGATGTTCTTCAGCAAGACCGCGAATCTGGGATCGGACCGGATATTGTCAAATTCCGGACTAACTTTGATCGACAGCGGAACGGAATTTTCATTCCGGGCTCTGTCCAGCCACTCAAACGCCAGATCGTTCATCTGCAGGTGACTGTAGATTGCGGCCATCGTACCTGGGGCAACCGGCCCTTTCCCGGAACTCTTCTGTGCCAGGGCGAGCCGTGTCTGCCAGAGACCCCTGCTTCCACCCTTCCGGTAGGCATCCCACCACTGATCAACGTCAACTTCCCCTTGCTTGCGCCAATGATCGAAGGCGTTCTCATACAGGTCCAGTGCCACATACACCCTGGCCATCCACCCATGCACGTCTAGACTCGTCGAGTCGAACCCCAGAGCCTTTTGAAACGATGCTATCGCTTCATCGTATCTGTGACCGTCGTAGTAGATCTGTCCCAGGCAGATGAGGCCCCCATGGGAAAGTGGGTCCAGTTCCATGGTTCTCTTCATGTGCAGGACCGCTTCATCGGGTTGGCCTACAAATGAGAGGTAGTGGCTGAACCAGTGATGCGCCGTTGCGTAGTTCGGATTGAGCTCGAGCGCGCGTTCGAGTTCACGTCTTCCCTCCGACCAGCTCCGGGCATACCAGTATCCGACGAAACCCAGTGCCGCATGTGGCTCCGCCAAGGATGAATCCAGCTCCAGGGCCCGCCTGGCTGCCGCTCGCGCCAGTGGCACTGTCTCGCACGCCGGGATTCCGGTATAGCCGGGCATGACCGCATAGGTAATTGCCAGTCCTCCGTATGCGGGTGCGTAGAGCGGATCTTCGTCGATCGCCTGATTGAAATATTCGACTGCGGTTCTGAGATCCCGATCTGTCCGTTTGCTCCAGAAATGTCTTCCCCTGAGATAGAGTTCGTATGCTGCTGTGTTTTCGTTGCGCCCCTGGCTCGGCTGGTTTGAACGTCTGGCAGAGTACTGAACCTTGAGCGCGGCTGCAATCTCCCCCGCCACGCTACTCTGAATTTCGAAAATCTGGGTCATATCCCTGTCATATGTCTCCGCCCAGAGATGGTCTTCATCGCTGACGTCAATGAGCTGGGCAACAATCCGCACGCGGCCGCCTGCCCTCCGGACACTTCCCTCAAGAACGGTGGCAACGTCAAGCTCCTTGCCGATATCACGAACACTTCTGTCAACCCCCTTGTACTGCATGATGGAGGTCCGTGCGATGACTTTGCCAATGCCGCGAATTCTGGATACCTCGGTGATAATGTCCTCGGTCAGACCGTCTGCGAAAAATTCGTCTTCCTTATCGTCACTGAGGTTTCGAAACGGCAACACCGCAATTGACGACTCAACCCGTTGGGCTGAGTCCCCGGGAGGCAGCAACAAGAAGAACGCGAGAAGTCCTACGGCACCTACCGTCCCTGCAGCGATCCACCCCAGCGGGAGTTTCCTGGTCCTGGAACCCGCCGGCACGCCCATCTCAATTTGGATTTTCCGCAGATCCGCGAGAAGATCCTCCGTCCTCTCATAGCGTACACTTCTCTCCTTCTCGAGGCATCGGCGGAGTACAGTATCGAGCGACGCTGGAATGTCGGATCGCAGAGAGCCGAAAGGGGTTGGTGCGTCGTTGAGGATCGAATAGGTAACAGCGGCCTCGAACTCTCCCCTGAACGGTAGCTGCGATGTCAGAAGCTCATACAGGACCACTCCAAACGAGAAAATGTCCGTTCGATGGTCAACTTCTTCCCCGCGAATCTGCTCCGGTGAGACATACCCGGCTGTCCCCACCATGTTGCCCGATTTCGTGATCTGCATGCCTCCCCGCAGCTTCGCCAGGCCGAAATCGGCGATTTTTACATGTCCCTCTTCCGTTAACAAGATGTTATCGCTCTTCAGATCACGGTGGATGATTCCACGATTGTGCGCATGGACGAGTCCTTCGGTGATCTGCACACCGAGCCCCAAGACCTCGGAAATCGTAAACTGCTTGTTTTGCGCTTTGAGGTGACGCAGCTTTTCCCTTACCGTACCTCCCGGAACATATTCCAGAACGAGATACCTCTGTCCATCTACCTCATCAACATCAAAAATGGTAGCAATGCTGGGGTGATTCAGGGCGGAGATGGCTTTCGCTTCTCGGTCGAAGCGAGAAATGTCTTCCTGTGAGAGGGAGGGATTCGGGGGGAGAAACTTCAGGGCAACATCACGATCGAGTTTCGTGTCGCGAGCACTGTAGACGACACCCATGCCCCCTTCACCAAGCTTCCGCAGGATCTTGTAGTGCGAAATGCATTCACCGATCATTCGCAGGCCTCTTCCGCAAAGGGGATGGTCAAAAGGTAGAGAACGCCTTCTGAAATGTCAACCCGGCTGACGGACACCGGTGTGTGGATCCTTGTTCGACAAAATCACATTTGACCCTGTCATCAACAACCGAATTGACTCTCCCCTTTTTGTGACGTATTTTCCTTCTATACTGGCACCCTCACCAGCGGCTATCTACCCACCAGACTCCCGGAGGACCTTGTTATGCAATCCCGCACTGCGATCACCACTCTGACATTGTGTGCTCTCCTGGCATTCAACAGAACCGATGCACAATGGACTCAGACGGCGGGGCCGGAGGGAGGCACTGTGTTGTGCATTGCCGCCGGAAACGGCGCATTCTATGCGGGAACTGAGGAAGGTGGAGTCTTCACGTCCACCGACAGTGGAACAACATGGACACCGCTCTCCACAAACCTGCACAATAGAGCCGTTCGTTCACTGGTCATCGACGGGGCGCAGCTCTTCGCCGCCACATCGCTCGGGGTCGCCCGCTCCACTGACGACGGCGCAAGTTGGACCCAGGCAAACAACGGTTTGCCACTCACGCTCATCCAGACTCTTGTGTTCACCAATGGCAAGCTCTTTGCCGGAACATCCGGGGGAGGCGTGTATCGAACAACCGATAACGGGTCGAACTGGACGGATGTCACCTCCGGATTCGCTTTCCTGAGCGTGTACGATCTCATTGTCCACGACTCGAAAGTCTACCTTGGATCCTCAGCCGGAGTATATCATACCACTGATGACGGAGCATCCTGGATTGCTGATACTTCCGGGCTCCTGGACAAGGCGGCCTTGTCGTTGCTGGAAATCGGCAACGACCTTTTTGTCGGTACCGGAAGTCAAGGCGTATTCCGTTCCAGCGATGGCGGTGCGAGCTGGGTGCCGGCGAGTAGCGGACTCCCCTACACGTTCATCCGCGATATTGTTGCCGCAGGTGGGAACCTGTATGCGTGTCCTCATCAGGCCGGAAGCGCGTATATCTCCACGAACGGAGGCACAAGCTGGGCATCCACAGGGGCTGTGCCGTGGACCGGCTATCTGACCACTATCGGTGCATTCGGAACGAATCTCTATCTCGGAACAGCGGGAGGGGGCCTCCTCCGCAGCACGAACAACGGTACCAGCTGGTCGACGGCAAACACCGGCCTCGCCGCCACATTCACCCCTGCGCTGCTGTCAAACGGGACAACGCTCTACGCGGGGACCGAGGGCTCCGGTTTGGCGATCTCGACCAACGCCGGAGCGTCCTGGACAGCCAGCAACAGCACCCTTTCCAACACGTGGGTCTGGAGCCTGGCCGTCAACGGCACGGATCTCTATGCCGGAACGAATGGCGGCGCATATCGGTCCACGAACGGAGGGGCCGATTGGAGTCCGGCGAACAGTGGGATGACAAGCAAACGTGTGCTCGCACTCGCCGTACTTACTTCAACATTGTATGCGGGAACTGAGGGAAGCGGCGTATACAGATCCACTGACAACGGGGCAACCTGGACGACGGCCAATACCGACCTGGCGAATCTCTTTGTCCGAACACTCCTCCCTGTGAATGCGACACTCTACGCCGGCACGGACGGAGGGATCTTCGTAACAACGGACGGGGGTGGCAGCTGGAAAGAGCTTGACAGCGGGTTGACAACCAAAGCAGTGCGGGTCCTCACTGTCGACGGAACTACCCTCTTCGCAGGGACCTTCGGAGGCGGGGCATTTCGGTCCACCGATGACGGCGCACACTGGACAGCCATCAACAACGGTCTGTCGGGCACGTACCTCTATGCATTCGCCTTCTCCGGATCAAGTCTCTTCACAGTTTCTTCGAGCGGACGGGTTTTCGTCACAACAAACAGCGGAGCCAGCTGGAGCAGTGTCCGCACGGGGATACCCTCCGTGGATCTACGGTCGCTCGCCGTGGTTGGCACGGACATCTTCGCAGGGTCACGAGGCTCTGGAGTGTTCCGCCGGCCACTCTCTGAGATGGTCACGTCCGTTGAGTCGCCGGCCACGGAGGTCCCCACGGCGATCGTGCTGGAGCAGAACTACCCGAACCCGTTCAATCCAACAACTGCGATCAGGTATCAGCTGCCGATTGCCAGTCGAGTAACACTTGCTGTCTACGACCTGCTCGGGCGCCAGGTCGCGATGCTGGTAAACGATAGCAGGGCTCCTGGGAGCTATGAAGTCACGTTTGATGCTGCCGGACTGTCGAGCGGTCTTTACCTGTACAGGTTGACAACAGAGAATTTCGTCCAGACGCGAACGATGATCGTGGTCAGGTAACTTACCGGAGGTGTCTTGTGAAATCGTTTCTTCTGCTGCTTGCGCTATGCGGTCCGGTCGCTTTGGGCCAGACCTCTTCGTCCACCCAGGCGACGAGCGGGACCGCTGACGCGTCCGCCCGGCATTCCTCCCCGGAGATCGTCATGTCGCCGGGAGGCCTGCTCCGGTACGACCCGGGGCCGATGGAGACAGTGAACGGAATCGTCCGGGCCGACCGCACGTTAAACATCACGATCGCCCACCCGTCGGGGGGGACCGTAAAATCCTGGTTCATCCTCGCTCCTCCCCGGGCCACCTGCACGATCCGGGTGGACGGAACGACCCGGTTTGCAGGAAGGTTCGGCAATCTCTTCATGTCCCGGGCGAGCGTATTGTCCACCGCTACCGGCAACGACGGGTTCACCAGCCGCTACTTTTCCGTAACCAATACTGCGGGCGAAAACGGCTACACGGCCGGCCACAACGCATACTTTGACATCCCCTTCAGCGATTCGGTCACTGTGAGCATCACCGGTGATACAACCTGGGTGGCATTCTATAACATCTTCTACGAAGTGGGACGCCGGCACAACGGCCGCTACAGCGAGTTCTATGCAGTCACGGCGGATAGTATCCCGACGGATGCTGCCGTCAGCGACACACTTCTTGCCCTTCGCTCTGTTGGCCGGGGAGCGTACTGGTCGCTCTATTTCTGGATGCTGTCTGACAGCACACAAGAAAACAACAGAGCCTTCGAGGAGCGCGATTTCTACTGCGTGCCCGACGGGAGAAACGTGCATCTCTCGACCGGCACGGAGGACTATTGCGGATACTATTATAACTGGCAGAGCGCAGCCTCCCTGGGAACTCCAACGACCGACTTCCATGGGTCTCCGACATTCGGGAAACGTGCGGACATGCGGTATCTTGACGCATTCTACAGAATCCATGATCTTGATGCGATCCCGTTCGAGCAGGACTTCACGCTCTACTGGGAATTCTGGGACGGCTGGCCCCGGATCCCTCTCTCACGGTACTGCCATATCGGGTACACGGTCATCTACTATCTGGAACGCCCGTCCGGCTAGAGGCGGGCAGCTCGCCCGGATCACTTGCTTCTCGCGTTGGTTTTCTTTCTATTCGTGCATCAACCCGCACGGTGTCCGTGCAATTCCTGAAACGTTCTCACCCCACACAATGACCGCTCCGCTCCAGGTAGCCATCATCGGGTGCGGGAGCATGGGCGAGACCCATGCCCGGTGCCTTTCCCAGATTGACAATGTCTCAGTCCGCACATTCTGTGACGCGGACGAAGCACGTGCCCGCTCGCTTTGCGAGACATACGGCGGCGTTCATGCAACGACCGATATCGATCGTGTATTCGCCGACGACTCCATCGCGGCCATCTACATCTGCACCTATCATGACACGCACGCCCCTCTGGCGATCCGTGCCGCACGGGCGCGCAAGCACGTCATGATGGAGAAGCCCCTCGCGCTGACGCTGGAGGAGTGCTATCAGGTCGGCAACGAGGTTGAGAAGTCCGGTATCACATTGATGACCGGATTCAAGATGCGCTACTATCCCGCAGTCGCGCGCGCCCGGGAATTCCTGCCGCAGCCCTTCGTCACCATCGGTCAGATGATGGACTCGCGCTGGCCCGATGATTTCTGGGCCAACGATCCCGTTCGAGGAGGAGGGAATGTCCTCTCCCAGGGGTGCCACAGCATGGATCTGGTCTGCTACCTGAACCAATCAGCGCCGGTCCGCATCCACGCCGAGGGAGGAAACTTCACGCATCCGGGGCTGAAGATTGTCGACAACATCGTGGCCGCGATCCGGTTCGAGAACGGCTCGGTGGCGAGCGTGACACAGGGAGATTCGGGGCAGACGCCGTATGTGTCGAAATTTTCCTTCCAGATGACCGACGGCCGGAAATCCGTCCATCTGCGGAACCGCCTGAAAACCATCACTCTCTTTGACGGGGAAAAGACCGACGAGATCTCGGACCCCGAGGAGTACGGGTTCCTGGAGGAGAACAGGGATTTCGTCCGCTCGCTTCTTGATGGGACGCCGCCGCCCATCACGCACGTCGACGGATTGCGTGCGACGCTTCTTGTCCTCAAGGCCTTCGAGTCACTCCGCACCGGCCTCCCCCAGACGGTCTCCTGGTGAGCTGACCATGACCGACACACACGCGCTTCCCCAACGTGTCCCGGCGGGCGAATGGCACCAGTACCGACGCGACCACCATCTGAGCGGCCGCTCGCCTCTCGCAGGCCGGATAACACAGCCCGCAGTCGCATGGACCCACCATCTCGGCGGCTCGGAATGCGAGTGCTTCCCGGTGGCGGCCGCTGAGGCCCGGACGGATATCCTCTTCCCCTTCGGCGGATGCGTCGTTCGGACCGACTGCTCGGGGAGCGTCCTCTGGAAGAGCCCGGCCTGCGGCATCAACGCTGTCGGCGGGGTCGAAGATCTCGACGGCGACGGGCGGCTGGAGATCGTATGCTGTTCGGGGTACGAGGTCATCGTCCTGGCTGCCGAATCAGGCGAGATCCTCATGAGGCACTACGTGGGATTTCCCCTCTCAGCCGGCACACAGGCAAGCTCGCTGCTCTGCCATACGTTCGCGCCGGGGGGCATGCACCTGATTGTCCCCCTGATGAGCTCCAAGGAGGTCCTGGTATTCGATTTCCGGAATGGATGCCGCACCGGCGTCCTGGCCCACACACTCTGGATGGACGATGCATTTCATCCAACTATTGCCGCTGCAGATATGAACGGCGACGGAGTCGACGAGCTGGTTGTGTCAAAACTGTCCGGCCTTTATGTCTTCGATGTCCTGAGTGGGGCAATGCTCACCTCCTGCCGATGGACCTCCGGCGGAGAACGCCACCGGAACTACGGACTCCTCCAGCTCACCGACATCGACGGTGACGGTGCCCGGGAGGTGGTGATCGTTGCCGAGCGCGTCGCACGCCACATCTCGGTGATCGACAACGACGGCCACGGTAGGCTCTCCCTCCGATGGGACAGGTTTGTAGAGTTTATTTATCCGAACGACACGACCGAGCTGCGCCACACGGGGAATTCCGTCCGGGATGTGGACGGGGACGGCAGGCCGGAGCTCGTCGTTTCAATTTTCAACGGAAGAGGAGACGGACGCTGGTGGCTTGAAGTGATTGATCTCCTGACTGGGGCCGTCAAATTCGAACGCGCGGACACCTACCTCTGGGGAATCCAGGATGTCGACGGATGCGGCCTGAGCGAGTTGCTGCTGGGCACGGAGCTCGCCCGGAACCCCGCCCCCTTCTCGAGCGTGGAGGTTGTGAGCGTGCGGGACTTGCGCCCCGTGACGCTGTGGAATATCGACAATGCGCGGTTTGCCGGCCGGGGACTCCTTCCGTCGGGCTGGAAGTCGAACTTTCGGCCCATTCAGTTCGGTCATGACGAAACCTGGATCGAACCGGCTCCGGGAGGCTCGACCGTTTTTCTCTTCACGGCCGCGGGGGACGGCACACGGTCGATCGCGGAGTTGAAATGGAATGGGCGCGAAACATCGTTCCGATCAACTTCGCTGGAAACGACCGGGACTGTCGTCATGTCAGCCCTGGCCGATGTCGACGGGGACGGCATGGCGGAGTGCATACTCTCAGAGAACAACGGACTTATAAGAATCGTCAGGGCTTCGAAAGGCATCCAGGCCAAGTGGTTCGTCGGTTTCCGCCAGCAGCTCGAAGGGTATTCGGCTGCCCGCCCGGGGCCGGTCCCAGTGGTGTACCGCTCCCCTGGCGAGCCGCGGCCGTTCATCGCCATACCGGACAACACCTGGAAGATGCGCCAGTTGCAGGTTTCGGGCCCGGGGGTCATCGAGCGCTGGTCGCGAAGGGGACGCGGGTGGATGGGCTATGACAACGCCTATCATTCAGCCTACGTCTCCGATCTGGACGGTGACGGCGAACCGGAACTCCTGTTGGCCTGCGAGGGACCAACCGGCGCATCGGAGCTCCTGGCACTTGATGCGAATGGCGGAACAAAATACTCCTGGCCCTTCGCCAGTGTCCCGGCCCCGGCACTGACACGGATCGGCCTCTACGAGTGGGTTGTTTCGGGTTCAGTGAACGCACCCTGCATCACCGCCTCATACTACGCCTCATACTCGATGAACTCCGAACAGACAATCACAGTCGACCTTCAGGGCCGTGAGCTCTGGCGCCGCGGCCAGTACGGCGAGGGGGAGTGGGGACGCGGGATGGGACCGTGGAGCGCCTACGCGGTCGCGGGTTCCCGCGATGGCAATCCGGAAATCCTCTTCCTTGCCAAGGACCTCTACTGCCGTCTCGATGCGCGGACCGGTGAGTGGAAGCGGGAACCGTGGCATCTCTGGCGCGCCACCAACTCGGTGATGAACCAGCCCGACTGGGGATTCGACAAGGAACACCAGGCAGATTTTGGATCCGAGAAGGACCCATTTACCGCCTACGGCTCTCCCATCATCCTTGAAGAGGGCGCCGCTGTGCTCGTCGCGGGATGCTTCGGAGGGATCGGCGTATTGCGCGGAGATGATTCCATTGCCTGGTGGAAGCGGGCCCCATTCACCGATATGATGCTCAGGCTTCCCGGTATCGCCGACATCGCGGGCAACGGACGTCTGGCAGTTGGCTGCTGCCATTCCAATGGAATCTTCGAGTGCGTCGACGCAGAGAAAGGCACAACACTCTGGGAACTGAATCTCGGAAGCACCACGTCCGATATCGTCAGCGCCGATATCGACGGGGACGGAAGAGAGGAGTTTGTTACAGGGACGACCGACGGCCGACTCATCGCCATAGGCGCAGACAGCGCTGGTCGTGGCGTCATCCGGTGGAGCCTGACGATGGGATTTGCTCTGGGGAGCCCTGTTATCGCGGATGTCGATGGCGACGGAGAGGCCGAGATTCTCCTGGTGACAGGAGACGGGAACCTCGTTTGCGTCGGAAAGGAGTGACTATGCGTGCGGTGCGAATCGGGACGACGGCGTTTCTCTGCGAGGAGACCCCTCACACACTGGAGATGAACATGCGCCGGGCAGTGGACTACATCGCCCGGGCCGCCCGCGACGGAGCGGACATACTCTGCCTGCCCGAGATGGTGACAACGGCAAACGTCACGAAGGATCTTGAGTACCATGCTGACCGCTTTCCCGGTGAGTTTACGCGGAGTTTTCAGCGTGCCGCGCGCAAGTACCGGATCAATCTCATCGCCCCCTACCTCATCCGCTCGGGGAGGTCTGTGTACAACCAGGCCACCGTGATCGACCGCCGGGGGCGGATCGAAGGATTCTACCGAAAAGTCCAACCGACCGGCGAAGAGAGCCATCATGTCGCAATGGGAAACGAACTGCCGGTGTTCGATCTCGACATCGGGCGCGTTGCGGTCATGATTTGCATGGACATTTATTTTCCGGAGATCCCGAGGATCTATGCATTCAAGGGCGCCGAGATTCTCTTCTGGCCAACAGTCTCGCACGGACCCACACAGGAGAGCCTCCGGACGCAGCTCACGGCCCGTGCCATCGACAACTCCCTCATCGTCGTCGAATCGAACCTGGCCGGGCATTCTCCTTATGCGGCATACGCCGGCCGCACCAGACCCGCCACCGCGAGGATTATCGACCATAACGGAGACATCCTGGCCCAGACGGGACGGCGCCACGGCGTCGCCGTGGCCACGGTGGATCTTGACGAGGTCCGGCTCACGTCGCAGTGCGTCCTGATCCGGGAGCCGGACCGTACGCGCGAGGACCTCGAACGGATCACCCGGCTGGACTTCTATTCCCGTGAATATGCCCGGCTGGCCCGGAAGCAAAAGAGGTACTACTGATGACTGCGCGCGCGGCTCCGCTCCTGTTCGCAATTGCGCTCCTCTCGTGCGGAGGGGGCGGGGATGAATCCGGCGTGACGCTCAAGCTCTACCACTGGATGGAGAAGGACCGCTCGCTCTGGGAGACGAAGATCATCGCGCCGTTCGAAGAGGCGCACCCCGGCATTCACGTCGTCCTCCAGACATCCCCCTACCAGCTCTACGTCTCAAAGAGCCTGACCTCCATCGCCTCCGGCGGGACGCTCGCCGACGTCATGCTCGCAGAGGACTGGTTCGGGCAGGAACTCATCCGGAAGAACTATGCGCTGAATCTCATGCCGTACGTCCGGAGGGACCTCGAACCCGCAGGGCATAGTCCCGAGACCTGGACGGAGTGGCGCGGGGAGGCGCAGCGGGACGACGAGCTCTTCGGGTTCCCCGCCGCACTGGGCCTGACCGTTCTCTTTTATAACAAAGACATCTTCGATCGGGCCGGCATCCCCTACCCTGACACCACATGGACCTACGACGATCTCATCAGGGTGGGGAAGCAACTGACGATCGATGCCGACGGCGATGGAGTCCCCGAGCAATGGGGGCTCTCCTTCGATGTCCACTACACGGGAATCGAGACAGTGGTCTACAGCCTCGGGGGCAGGCTTCTGACCGATGACTCACGGCGGGCCACACTGAGCGAGCCAGCCACGCTCGAGGCACTCCGGTTCATCCGTGATATCTTCCTGAATCACCGGATCGCCTCACCGAACACTTCGTTCGTCAATCCGTGGGAGTCGTTTGTCGGGCGGCGCGCCGCCATGATCCTGATCGGCTCACTCGGGGCAGTTAACCTGGAGGGGACCTCCATTCGATGGGACCTCACATACCCGCCGAAAGGTCCCGGCGGCAAGCGCCTCTCGCGGCGGTACACGATGGCGTACCTCGTTCCGAAAAACTCCCCACATCCGGAGGAAGCGTGGACCCTGCTGCGGTGGATCCTCACCCGGAGTCCCGTCGATGAGATCGCGACGCAGTATCAGGGATTGATGCCGACAAACCGGAGGTACTCGGAAGATTCCGCCTGGCTCGATGCAGCGCCCAGGCACAACCGCCGCCTGCTCGTGGCGCTTGAGGACGGATACTCGTTCCCGCTCTTCACGCCGGCCTGGCAGGAGTGGCGCGACAACAACATGACCCCGGAGATCATGCTCATGATCCGGGGGGAGAAGAGCGTAGAACAAGCCGCCCGCGATGCCGAACGGAGAATCGACGCCGTCCTTGCACGCGTCCACCAGCAATAAGACCGGAGTACCGATGATTCGGATAGGGCTTGTCGACCTCGACACCTCCCACCCCCAGGCGTTCACGCGAATCCTTCGCACCATGAGCGGCGTCGAGGTCACGGCGCTCTGGGACGGCCGCGACGTCTGGCCCGAAGGATACGACCGGCGCTTCGCGCAGGAGCAATGCATCCCCACTGTCTGCTCGAGACTCGAGGAGATGCCGGAGCATGTCGACGCGGCAATGATCCACGGTGTCAACTGGGAAACACATATCGACAAGGCGCTCGTCTTCATGAAAGCCGGCAAGCCGGTGCTGATCGACAAGCCGGTTGTCGGCTCAGCCAGGGACTGCCGGAGGCTCCTCGAGCTCCAGGCTCACCATGGAACACCGGTCTATGGAGGCTCGTCGCTTCGCTATGCGTCGGAGGTGACGGCCCTGCGTGATGAGATCGGCGGCCGCGAGCATCTCCTCTCGGTTGTCGCCGCCGGCCCCGGGGACTTCTTCAGTTACGGTATTCACACCACCGAGATGCTCCAGGGGCTCGTGGGTCCGGGGGCCCGCTCCGTGCGGCTCGTGGCGTCCCGTCCCGTGCCGGTCTTTGCCGTGAGTTATGCCGACAACTTCACGGCGCTTCTCACACTTCAGATGCCCCATCACGAGTGGTCGATCGCAGCGTACACGGATCGGGGTCTCCGCCACACAACAGTCGACGTCGAAAACCTCTACAGACCTTTTCTGGAAAACTTCGTATCCCTTCTCGAAGGAAAGTTCCCGGGAGATACCCTTTCCGGGCCGGTGGAGGCGGTTGGCATCCACCTGGCGGCCTCCATTGCCCTGGAGACCGGCCGGGAGATTCTGCTTGAAGAGATTCCTGGAGATGCTGCTTTCGACGGAAGGGCGTTTGCCCAGGAATATGCGGAGTCAAAACGGAAACAGGCCGTTCCACAACGCTGAGACCGTGAACCATGATTCAATCCGTTGAGGTTATACCGCTGAGGCTCCCGGTTGCACGGACGCTGACACTGTCCAGAGGTGTCGCAACCAGCCCGGAGCAGGGGGCGCCGCACATTCTCGTCCGCATTACCGACGCTGAGGGGATCGTGGGATGGGGAGAGGCACGGCCAAGCCATCGATGGTCGTACGAGACCGAAGAGACGGTGGTTTCCACGATCCGGAAATATCTGGCACCTGTCCTGGTGGAAGAGGAAGAGTCAAATCTCGCCCGGCTGCATATGGCCATGGACGCGGTCATCGCGCCCGGCACACAGATCGGCCAGCCCATCGCAAAGTCGGCCGTCGATCTGGCACTCCACGACCTTCTCGGGAAGCAGCGCGGCCTCACGATCGGCGCCATGCTCGGGCGCCAGGCATCCGCACCCGTTTCGCTGGGCTACGTTGTCTCGGCACACACGATCGAAGAGGCAGGCCGTCAGGTTGAAGAAGGCAAGCAGCAAGGGTATCACGGGTTCAAGGTGAAAGCGGGCATCCACCCTGAGACGGACCTCGAGATGATCCAGGAGGTAAAACGTCTGGCCGGCGACAGACCCGTCTGGGTAGACGCCAACCAGGGGTGGGATTTTTCCACGGCCGTCCGTCTCTCGCGCGCTATGGCTTCCCTCGGGGTAACGGTGATCGAGCAGCCCCTGGCTGCCGGCAACCTGACGGGATATGCAGACCTCGTCCGCCGCTGCGACATTCCGATCGTCCTAGACGAGTCGGTCAGCTCACCGCGCGAACTGCTGACGTTCATCCGCATGGGTGCCGTGGGCGGTCTCGTGATCAAGCTCTGCCGCGTCGGTGGAATTTTCTGGGCACGGCAGATGGCCGAGATGGCCCTGGCCGCCGATCTTCTGCTCCTGGGGAGCGGCCTGACCGAAGGGCGGATTGCCCTGCATGCCGGAGCCGCACTTTTCGGAGCTTTCGGGATCAGGATCCCGGTTGATCTCAACGGCCCACAGTTCCTCCGGGACGACATGGTGACCGGGCCTCTGGAGTTCCCCGGTCAGACAGTGCCGATACTCGAGCGGCCGGGAATCGGCGTGGAGCCCGATCCCGAAAAGCTGGAACGATACCGCGTCTGAGCCGGAACAATGAAGCGCCCGGGCGGCATATTCCGGCTCATCGAGCCCTATCTCTACCTCCTCCCGACTATCATCGGACTTGCGCTGTTCAGTGCCGGCGCCGTGGCGGCCTCGTTCCTCGTGAGTTTCGCGCGATGGGATCTGATCACTGAGCCCCGCTGGGTCTGGCTCGACAACTATGGCTCGCTCCTGGAGTCGGGGCTCTTCTGGGAAGTGTTCTGGAATACTCTCTATTTTGCTGCGCTGGCCGTTCCCCTCTCGCTCGTCTGCTCTCTCGCGCTTGCCCTCCTTGTCAACGCACGAGTGCGAGGAATCGTCCTCTTCAGGACAGCGTATTTTCTTCCGGTCGTCTCTTCGATGATCGCCGTCGCCCTGGTCTGGAGCTGGATCCTGAACCCGGAGTACGGCCTCCTGAACTACCTGCTCCGGGAAACTCTGGGCATTCGCGGACCTTCCTGGCTCGACAGCACCACCTGGGCGCTCCCGGCCATGGTCCTGGTGACCGTCTGGAAGGGGCTGGGATACTCCATGGTCATCTTCCTGGCAGGGCTCCAGGGGATTCCGGAGAATCTCTACCACGCCGCCACGATCGACGGGGCGGGACGCTGGAGACAGTTCCGCCACATAACGCTCCCGATGCTCTCTCCGACAACGTTTTTTGTTCTGGTCATCACCCTGATCAATTCGTTTCAGGTTTTCGAGCAGACCTATGTTCTCACAAAAGGGGGGCCCGCCAACGCGACGCTCACGCTGAGCTACTACATCTACCAGAACGCTTTCCAGTTCTTCCAGATGGGAAAGGCGTCGGCACTTGCCTATGTACTCTTCGCGCTGGTCTTCGCGGTCACCCTCCTCCAATTCCGCGTCCAGAAACGGTGGGTGTTCTATGAGTAAAGCCCTGCGGACCATCGGGCGCTATGTGCTCCTGGTAGCCGTCGCACTCCTGTTGGTAGGCCCGTTCCTCTGGATGGTTTCGACTTCGATGAAGGATCAGGAGGCCATCTTCCGCTATCCCCCCCAGTGGCTCCCTGACACGTTCAGCCTGAGAAATTACCGCGCGATCATGGACGTCCTTCCCCTTGGGAGGATGCTCCTGAATAGCTTCGCGATCGCCGTGGGCGCAACAGTCGGACAGCTCGCGAGCTGCGTCCTGGCCGCGTACGCCTTCGCCCGGATGCGCTTCAGGGGGAGTACCGTACTCTACTATACCCTCTTAGCAACAATGATGGTACCGGCCCAGGTCACGATGATTCCCGTCTTTCTGATCATGAAATCGCTTGGCCTGATTGACACGCTCTACGCACTGATCATCCCGGCGTTCTTTGGCGGGGCGTTCGGGACCTTCCTTCTCCGACAGTTCTTCGCGACAATACCGAGGGACCTCGAGGACGCCGCTCGCCTTGACGGATGCGGGAGGCTACGGATTCTCTGGTCGGTGTTCCTTCCGCTGTCGAAGCCGGCACTTGTGGCGCTGACGCTCTTTACCTTCATGACCTACTGGAACGACCTTCTCGGACCCGTCATCTACCTCTCGAGCATGGAGAAGGCGACACTGACCATCGGCCTGGCCAGCCTCCAGTCCGGGGCCATGGCGACGCGCTACGATCTGCTGATGGCTGGCTCGGTCCTGAGCGTGCTGCCGATCCTCCTGCTCCTCATCCTTGGGGCAGAAGTGGTTCGTCCGGGGGGTCACGCTGACGGGGCTCAAGGAGTAGCCGGTTGTGCCTGCCCCCGGGGCTTTTTCATCTGCCGCGGGGCCATCGGAGGATGCCCACCATTTGACTCTAGCTCTCCTCTCTTCTATTTGACTCTCGCACTCCTCTCCTCTATATTGCCGTTGTACCGTTGGCTCCTCGTGCCGTTGGGGATCGCGCTCATCCGTGTAGGTTTCCCATGGTCGGCCAGACTGTTTCACACTACAAGATTCTCGAGCACCTCGGCGGCGGAGGGATGGGTGTTGTGTACAAAGCCCGGGACCTCAAGCTCAACCGCCACGTCGCCCTGAAGTTTCTTCCTCCTGAGCTCACGCGCGACCCCGAAGCCAGAAAACGATTCGTCCACGAAGCCCAGGCCGCCTCCGCCCTTCAGCATCACAACATCTGCGTCGTGTACGACATCGATGAGACTCCCGAAGGTCCCCCCTCCTCCGGCTCTCCCCCGGGGGGGCAGATGTTCATCAGCATGGAGTACCTCGAAGGCGAGACTCTGAAGAAGAGGATTGAGCGGGGGCCGCTCAAAATCGATGACGCGCTTGACATCGCGATGCAGATCACGCGGGGGCTCACCAAGGCCCACGAGCACGGCATCGTGCACCGGGATATCAAGCCCGCCAACATCATGGTCACAACGGATGGTGTCGCCAAGATCGTGGATTTCGGGCTCGCGAAACTGAGCGGCCGGACACTCCTGACAAGAGCGGGCAGTACGCTCGGCACAGCGGCGTACATGTCGCCCGAGCAGGCACGCGGGGAGCCGGCGGACAGCAGATCGGACATCTGGTCGCTGGGCGCCGTACTGTACGAAATGCTCACCGGACGACTGCCATTTGAAGCCGAGTATGAGAATGCGCTGATGTACTCCATCATCAATGCCGACCCGGAGCCAATCACCGGCCTCCGATCGGGCATTCCAATGGATTTGGAACGCATCGTGCACAAGTGTCTTGCGAAGGCACCGCAGGATCGATATCAGCACGCCGATGAGATCCTCGTGGATCTCCAGGCGGTGTCAGGTGCGCCACGTGTCACGACAACGACCGGGCCGGAGGGGAACGTGCCGCGGGTGATGCGCCGCAGGAACATTTCCGGATACCGGGCAGTCGGGCTCGGCGTGGCCGTGGCGTGTGCCGTTGCGATTGCCGTCTACCTCGCGATACAGCCCTCGTCTCATCCGGGCACTAGGCCGATGATCGTCGTCCTCCCTTTCGACAATCTGGGAGCTCCCGAGGATGAGTACTTCGCGGACGGCATCACCGAGGAGATCACGAGCCGCCTCTCTGCAATTCGCGCCCTCGGCGTCATATCCCGCACGAGCGCCATCCAGTACAAGAATTCCCAGAAGTCTCTCCGCCAGATAGGCGAAGAGCTTCGCGTGACACATGTGCTGGAGGGCACTGTCCGATGGGAACGATCGGGCAACGGACCCAGCCGCGTCCGTGTGACACCACAGCTCATCCGCGTCGCTGACGACGTGCACCTCTGGAGCGACCGGTATGACCGCGAACTGAAGGCAATTTTTGATGTCCAGACTGACATCGCGCGCCAGGTCACGGGCCAGCTCGACATCGCGCTTGCCGGACGCGAAGCAACGTCTGTCGCGGCGCATCCGACAGACAATCTGGACGCCTACAACGCCTATCTTCGGGGTCTGGATGCGATGGCCCGACCCGGCTACGAAAAGGAAGACCACCGCCGGGCTGTGGACATGTTCCTGAAGGCAACGCAGCTTGACTCGACGTTTGTCCAGGCCCGCGCGGACCTTGCAAATGCCTATCTTCATCTCTACCATTTCAACCTCGAGAGAAACGGCGTCGACTCCCTGGCACTCCGCGAGGCGCAGAGAGCTCTCAACCTTGATCCGGACCTTCCCTGGGCACATGTGGTCTACGGATATTACTTCTACTGGGTCCTGAATGACTTTGACCGTGCGCTCGCGGAATTCAACGCCGCGGAGGAGGGACTGCCAAATGGAGACGACCTGCTGGCATCCCGTGCATACATCTGGAGACGGCAGGGAAGATTCGAAGAGGCCCGTCAGAATCAGGTCCGGGCCCTGGAACTCAACCCCCGATCGGGGGAACTTGCCCTGCAACTCTCCATGACGTGTACTGTCCTCCGCGACTACGAGCAGGCAGGAAGGCTCGCCGACCAGGCCATCACACTCTATCCGGACTACCTCGAGGCATATCTCACAAAAGCCTGGAACGTATGGCAAGGGACCGGCGATGCTTCACGAGCCAATGCCGCGACCGATGGAACACCCCACTCGCAGCATCCCGATGTGGTATTCTTCCGCGGTTTGTTTGAACTCTACGGAGGAAACCCCTCAACAGCGCTGACCATCTTCTCATCCAGCCCCCTGAAAATCTACGAGGACGAGAGACACTACTATCCGTTTTCATTTATGATCGGATTGGCCGCGAAACAGGCCGGCCAGTCAGGTGTTGCGCAGGGATGGTTCGATTCGACCCGGACCGTCCTGGAGAGCAAGCTCCGCGCGTCTCCGGACGATTGCCGTGTGCATGGTGCACTCGGATGGACGTACGCGCTGCTGCACCGCGAAGAGGACGCCCTTCGTCACGGCAGGCGCTCCGTTGCGCTCCTACCAATTTCCAGGGACCATCTCGACGGTGACAGTCCCCTTCTGAACCTCGCACGCATTTTCGTGATCCTCGGCCGATTCGACGAGGCACTGGATCAGCTCGAGTTCCTCCTCTCTGTCCCCTCCATGTTCGTTTCCACGGCAACGCTCAAGACCGAGCCCACATGGGGACCGCTTCGGAACCTCCCCCGCTTCCAGGCGCTGATTGCGAATTACGAATAGCCTCCCGGGGTTTGTCAGACATACTCCGTAAAGGGTGCGCACAGTTGCGCGGTCGCATGAAGCCCGTCCGCTCAGTGCCGTACGCGCCTGAAGAGACTCATCATCCAGGCTCCCGCCAGCACGACCGAAGCGACTCCCGACAATTGCCGGCGAGGCCGGAAGGTCGAAGCGGAACGCAAGGAAGAGCCCCACAATCGGTGAGAGCATGCCAATGAGGACGGAAAGAAGGAAGATGGTGCGAACGCGCCGGACAAGAAGCATCGCGGCCACAGGCGGCGCAACGAGAAACCCAAAGACAAACACATCTCCCACCATGTGTGTGGCAAAGGCGATCACGACCCCCGCAATAAGATAGAATACCATCTCCCACCATGTCGCGTGAAAACCCTGAGTCCGGGCAGTTTCCGGATCGAACGTGACATACGCGAACTGTTTGAAGAACAGGAGATGGACAAACATCGCAACCACGAATGCGCCTACCATAAGCCAGAAGAGCTCGGGCGTAACGAAGAGTATATCACCCCGCAACAGGTTCTCGATTTCCGCCGACTCCACTTTGGGAGTCTTCTGCGTGATGAGAATCCGCGCAGCGATCGAGGAGACAAAGGCAAATCCCAGAACGGCGTCTTTCGGGATCTTCTTACCGGTGAGCAGGCGCGACATGATCACGACGGTAACGAGCGTCACGACGAGCGATCCGATGGTATGCGGAATGTGTATGAACGGAAGGAAGGTCATTGCCAACCCCAGAACCGACACCTGTGTCAGCACCGCGCCGAGGAAGATCACACGTTTCGCGACAATATACACGCCGAGAAACGCACACACCGTGCCCACAAGGATGCTTCCATACAGTGCATAGGGAAACTCCTGAATGATGACGTTGAGGATCTCAACGGAGTCCATGCATCCCTCCTGCAAGAATGACCGTTTTTCCCTGAACGCGCTGCACTTCGACGTGCATCCCATAGAGTGCAGTTAGGTTTTCGCCGGTGAGAACATCTTCCACGAAGCCGACCTGGAACTGACCGGGCTCGACCAGCATGATGCGTTTGACGTAGTTTGCCACATCGTCCAGCAGATGGCTCACCATGAGTACAGTGAACCTCCCGTCGGCATGGAGGGACTGAATCAGATCCAGGATGGCAATGCGTGATGAGAGATCCATCCCGTTGGTCGGCTCATCCAGTGTCAGGACATCGGGCTCCGATGCAAGGGCGCGGGCGATCAACGCACGTTGCTTCTGCCCTCCCGAAAGGTCCTTGAGGCACCGGTCGCGCAGATCTTCGATCGACACGGCAGCCAGGCTCCGCTCGACACTCTCCCTGTCCTTCTTCTGAGGTCTGCCGATCAGGCCCATCTGGTGGTACCGCCCCATCATCACGACCTGTTCCACCGTGTACGGAAGGACATAATCGATGGTATCCCGCTGAGGGACATACCCAAACCTGAGTTTTCTATCGTCCGGACCATCGATCCTGACTTCCCCTGCCAGAGGCTTCAGCGATCCCAGAATCGTTCTGAGAATCGTTGTTTTTCCAGCGCCATTGGGCCCGACCAGCCCGACATATTCGCCTGCATGAATGGCAAACGAGACACCGGCAAGCACTGCCTTATGGCCATACCCCAGCGTGGTGTCACGAAATTCGATGATAGGATGCATGAGTGTGTCCGTTTATCGTAATGCCGTGGCAAGGACATTGATATTGTAGTCCATGAGCGCGATGTAGTCTGTCGCTTGATCTGCACCGCCCACGGAGGTTGCCATCCGCATAACCTTTGCGCCGGTTGAACGGGCAAGCTGATCGGGCGCGCTGGTGTCATAGAACGGCTCAACAATAATAACCTTGATATTCGCTTCACGAATCAGCCGGATCAGGTCCGCAGTATGACTCGGGCTGGGCGCAATCCCCGGCTTCGGTTCGACCTGGTCAGCTACGGTGATGCCAAGCCAGTTCGCAAAATACGTCCAGCTCTTATGAAAGGTGATGATCTTTGTCCCGGCAAATGGCTTCATCGTACGTTCCCATTTAGCGATCTTCGGTTCCAGACGTTTCACGTACGCATCAGCATTAGCCCGGAAGTACTGTTCATCATCGGGAGCAATCCTGACCATCGCCGCAACCATTTCTGCGAGAATCGTTCGGATATTGCGCGGATCAAGCCAGTAGTGAGGGTTCCCGAATCGATGGACATCGCCCATGCTGGCATCTACCCTGGAAGGAACGTCGAGCTTCTGGATCTCTCTGGAGAGGTCGACGACTTCGAGTGTACTATTCCTGGATCCATCGACGATCTGCGGTGCCCACATTTCAAGTTCCATCCCCACCATGAAAAAGAGGTCTGCCGATTTGAGTTTCATCATGTAACTCGGCTTGACTTCCACGAAGTGGGGATTCTGATCACCCCGCACGATATAGTCGACCTTAATTTTGTCCCCACCGATCTGTCTGGCGAAATCTGCCAGATCGGAGAGGGTCGTTACGATTCGAACAGTTGCCCGGGCTTCAGACAAGCCGCCTCCCATGAGGAGAATGAGCAGCCCGGCGACTACCACGCTCCTCAGCATGTGGTGAGCTTTATTCACCATACACCTTCGCTTCATTGTCTCTGTTCTCTTTCCCATGGTCCCTCTTTCCTTCTTTCCTTTTTGCCGACACTAGAATGGATGCGCTTTGTGAGGTCCGAGCGAGAAGATCACCTGCAGTGCAATGGCATTCACCGCCTGCGAACCGCCTGAAGACTCCAGTGTGGTATGCTGGTACTGCACACGCGTCCCCAGCGTTTCTTCGACGGGATAATACCCAAGGAAGACTGCAAATGCCTGGGCCTCATCACTGCTACTGTACGGAGTCTGGCTCCAATCATACCGCGCACCCACACTGAACGTTTTCATGAATTGATAGTCGGCATACACGTAGGCTCCGCCCGAGGTTATTGAACGTGCTTCGGGATCGTCACGGCTATTCACAAACGGAACGAGCTCACGGTCCTGCGTGGCTGTGCGACTATTAAAGAGATATTCTCCCTGGACAACAAGCGATGTGTATGCAGACGGACGGTATTTGTATTTGACGTCCACATTTCCATACCAGAACCGATCGCGGGAATACGGATCGTGGATTCCGGTATAGCCGCTTAACCCGACTTCGAGATCGCTCTCATCATCCAGAGAGAAGAAGCTTGAGAGTCGTCCGGTAACTGCATATGTGGGTTTCGCACCCGTAGTGTCCGGTATGCCAGTCGCATGTTCGATCGAGGTCCCCCGCAAAAGATCAGCCGTCAGCCGCGTGTACACGTCTCCTGTTGGCAGAAGCGCACTCACCGAGAGGCCGAGATCGTTCAGGCCTTCCTCTCCCAGGAATCGTTCCTCCACGATCGGTTGCGTCAGGAACGGCCAGGCATGGGGATGGACTATGTTGATTTTTCCGAATTCGGCACGATACTTACCGAGTCGTATGTTCAGATCCAGGGGAAGGCCCCGAAGAACTGTCACGTAGACCTCCTCAATACCGAGCTTCCCGGCCTCAAGATCAGGGCCGGGCAATGTGAGGATGAGATATGCTTTGGAATAGGGGTTGAGGTATGCCTGGAAAGCAATCTCGAGCTCCTCGAACGTGAAGTCGGGGGTGCTCCACACTCTCTTCCCCTGGGACAGTTTTTCCCCGTCGCTTGTTTCCAGCCGAAACCGGGGGATGACGCTGACGTCAGGGTTGACGCTGGTCTGCGCAACGATGAGCGAGCCTCCTGATACGAGGCCCATCATCCACAGGAGCAGTGAGATGACACAAGTACGCATGAAATCCTCCTCGCGATGGAGAATGCTGCTGAAGGGAAAATCGTGGTGGTTCTGGCCTGGCAGGATTCTCAGGCGGCGGGAGGAGCCCGGGGATGCAGCGTGGGAGGCGGAATGAAGGATGACCATGCCACATGCGTGATGGAGCGGTCGTCAACACCTGGAAGGTCACAGTGCCCCTCTGATGAACGGGGTGCGGGCGCAGAGTGCTGGGATGACAGCTGGCAGAGGAGACAGTGCTGAATCTGCTCGAGGGAAGTCTGGCGGCCGGTATCTTCACACGCGATGGATCCAGATGACGTAACACTGCTCGAGGAGAGAGCTATCCCATGCCCGTGGAAACTCCCCACTACTATCATCCAGAGCATGAGAAAGCTTACGGAAAAAACCAAAACACGAAACGCTGTGCTACGATTCATGGTGTGGAGGGTCGTTCATGATGTCCTCTATTGAACACAGGGCCCTGGGCATACGTTCCCGGTGTTCCCGAGAAGTCATACTGAAGGAGTCTCCCTTTCCCTTTTTTCGCACCCTGCTCGAGGCGCCGACGTCGACCTGAGCTACCTCTCTTTCAGCTTCCGCTCCAGAATCTCGGTTACTGATCTTACCCCGACCTTTTCCCGCAGCCAATCCGCGCGGTCGAGGAGCGCCTGGACATCATTCAGATCGTGACCCGTCTCATACCACTTGACGAGCTTCGGCTCGCTCGCCGCCTGAAAGTACCTCTGCATGGCCGCCTCATTGAAATACCGCTCATGCTTCGCAAACTGAAACAGGAGCGGTGTAGGGGTGGCATGTCCAATGTAATGAATCGGATCGGTGCTGGCATTTGTCTTCATGTATGTCTCGATCGTGTCTTTGGGTAGACTCGCCCGAAACTCAGCGATATCCGGTTCATTGCTCTCAAGGAAGATCGCGCCGAGATCGGGCACACCCCCCATCAACACTGCCGCACTGACACGGTCATCGATGGTCGAGAGGATGGCCCCCCATTGCGCACCGTAGCTGTGGCCGACATAGGCCAGGCGATGCGCATCTACGCCAGGACGGGCTGATAGCAGGTCTATCCCCCGCCGTAAATCCACAACGGCCTGAACGTAAGTCTCGTGATCTTCCCCGGCCTTGCTGAAAAGATGCAACTTCTTGCGCCATGGCGATGGCCGAACCCAGGGGTAGTCAATCAGGATCGAGACTGCTCCCGCTTCCGCGTACAGTGTCGCTTCAGGGAGAAACTCGGTGCGGTTCCCCGGCCCCCAGTGGCCGAAGACCATCCCTGCAAACGGACCTTCCCCGGCGGGAACGACGAGATACGCGGTTACGCGGCCTCCCTTCGGGCTGGCGTAGGAGATGTCGTACACCTTGACCCCATCCCGCTCATACAGAAGTTTCTCCCGAGAGTCGAGAGACTGTTTCGAGTCGTAATCGTAGAGGCGTTTTAGGCTCTCCATGTCGCCGATCTGTGCCTGCGCTGATACAACGACGGACAGACAGAGGATGCACCCACTGAGGAGTATTTTCATGGTGTCCTTTCAGCGATGTGTTCGTATTCGCGTGGCAAATGTCTCAGCTCGAACTTCCCCAGGATTGTACCTGGAGGATGAGGACCGGGTATCCCTCCCGGAAGGTACGAACGACCGGTCTCCGGGGTTTCACGAGCGGTGAGTGTGTTGTCTATTGGACAATCCTTCTCGGGTATGGCCACAAATCTGGACATGGGACCGGCCCACATGAAGCACGGAGACGTGAATTCAGATAAAAAGTCCAACGCCTGGCCGTCGAAGGCACCTTGCCTCACTCTGGCACCATGTTTGAGACACCTCCGTCTGAGGGTCCGTGTGCTGCAACGACGTAGATGCTTCACACTACAGAAACCAACCAGAGAGGGACGCCATGAAATCCACGGTACTGTTGTTTTTGCTGATGATAGTCTGCGTCGCCCAATCCGGACTCGGCCAGACCCGAACCACGGAGACCCGGACGTCTGTTGACAAGCGAACGGGCGATACCATAACCACGCAGTCCGTGGTCATTGCGCAATCCGAGGACGTCACGCCGCGGACGTCCATGATCATCCTGAATCCCCTGAAGTTCCTCCTCTTCTACAATCTTTCGTACTCTCAGACGGTATCGCCCTCGGCCGTCGTCAGCGGCGGAGTACAGATCCCCACGCCCGCCGGCGTAAGCGGGTTCGGCATGAATTTCGAAGTTCGGCTCCACCCGTCGGGCAAAGCACCCCGCGGCTTCTATGTCGCACCGAACATATCCTACAACAGCCTGCGGGCTGGGTCGACCAGTGCACATCCCTTTTCGATCGGCGGCCTGTTGGGGTGGCAATGGTTTCCGGGCGATGAGTTTGCCATGGGACTGGGAATTGGCGTCGACTACTACAGCGGTTCTGTGGAGGAAGGCAAGGGAGAGATCGGGAAATTCAGCGGGTGGGCTCCGGCGCTCAGATTCGACATCGGCTACGCGTGGTAGGTGGGGCGGGCCGGAATTCCGGTCGTCTTGATTCTCTCACGCTCAACAGATACCTTGCCTTCTCGCGCTGTGCATCGGAGGGTCCAGGAGAAGCATGTGCCCGGGTATCCGGCACCCATCTTTGCTCCTGTGCTTTCGGGAGCAGAGACACAACGGAAAGGTCATTTCATCATGCAACGGCTTATTGCTTTCCTCCTCCTTGCATCGTCCATAGCATTGTCGCAACAGTCAGGGTCGGTGAGTACGCCGGCATTGCCAGACTCTATCACGTGGCACACGGTTTCCGATTGGGGTGTCGAGGGTCGGGGCTGGGGTGATGTGAAGCGTTTCTATGACCGTCTCCCGGCCAGAGCGGAATCTCATGTGAGGGACATGGTGTGGGACCTTTCGCGTCAGAGTGCGGGAATGAGCTGCCGATTCACGACCGATGCCTCGGAGATTCAGGTGCGGTACACCCTGCTTCTGCCGCACCTCGAACGACGGCACATGCCGGCCACCGGTGTGAGCGGCGTGGACCTCTACACACTCCTCGACAATGGCCAGTGGCGATGGATTGGTACCGCACAGCCATCGCAGGTCCGGGTAGTCGCGTCATTGATCCGGGAAATGATTCCTGGGCACCGGACATACATGCTCTATCTCCCTCTGTACAACGGTATTGATTCACTGGAGATCGGAGTCACTAAGGGCGCATCCTTCAAGCCAATCGCGCCGCGTTCCGTGCAACCCATAGTCTTCTACGGTACTTCGATCATGCAGGGGGCCTGCGCCTCCCGGCCGGGAATGGCCATCCCGGCCATTCTCGGGCGACGATTGAACATCCCCGTGATCAATCTCGGTTTCAGCGGCAATGGAAGAATGGAACCGGAGGTAGGGCGGCTCCTGACGGAGCTCGACGCATGCATCTACGTGATCGACTGCCTCCCCAACATTTCCCCCGAGGAAACCGCCGAACGTACCGAACCGCTCGTCCGCATCCTGCGGGAGAGCCGACTGACAACCCCGATCCTGCTCGTGGAAGACCGCGTGACGCCGTACGCTGTGGTCCAGCAGGCGCGGCAGGAAGCTCACCAGAAACGACATGCTGCGCTCCGTGAGGCGTATGAGCGGCTCACTGCCTCCGGTGTGCAGAAGCTCTACTATCTCGCAGGAGATGGACTGCTGGGGAGCGACGGCGAGGCCACCGTGGATGGGTCCCACCCTACTGACCTGGGGATGGTGCGTTATGCAGATGAATATGAAAAGGTGTTGAGGACTATCTTAGATAGCCGGTAGTCCTTAGCGTCTGATGTTGCGGTATCGAATCGACTCTCCTGGAGGGACGGTTCGTTCTCGATCCCCTCGATCACTTCCCATCGCCATATAACAGCCATGCTTGCTCGACAAAATAGGAGAAGCTCTCCTCTACCCCGAGATTCTTGGCGAATTGCAGACGCGCTTTCACCGCCTCAAGAAACTCCCGCTTCGTCTTCGACTTCATCGCAATCTTGTCGAGCTTAAGGATGTGAATGTATTCTGGCGGTGCCATCCCTTTTCCCCTCTTCAATAAACAACAGCAAAACCCCTTGTACCCACTACACAACTATCGCAATAATGGCGCCCGAAAGCAACCGGAGAAATGCCCCGATTGATCCGCTGGACATGTGATCTACCCCACGCCGAGAGTCAATAGCCGATTCAGGATTATCGCGCTTAATGCCAGAAACACCAGAGACTTCGATATGGCGACTTCACATTCAGATCGTGACACCTGTGAAGATGAAGTGTGCAGAATAGCCCTGAAGGAACTCATAATGACATACGAACTCGTTGCCGGGTAAATGGCACTGAGCAATGCCGCCACCGGAAAAGCCAGGAGTGTGTTCACCACACTTCCTATCATTATGGGGAAGAACATGATACGGTAGACATACTGCGCTCTCTTCTGCGCATCGAGTCCCGCTGGAATGAAATTGGCAAAGGCCCTCGCGGTTATTCGAATAACCCACAAGAGTAGTGCAAGACCGATGAGTGCTATCAGCACTCTGATGGCATAGTCAATATTGAGGATTGCGGCAACTGCGCCCGTGTCGCCAGCTGTAAAGAGTGGAGTCATCACCAGGTAGCCGAAGAAATTGACAAATCCGAGGAGACTGAGCCAGAGAAACAACAGGTGGCCTGCCGTGTTCTTCCTCCCTTTCGATACGATGAGTCCGAACACCACCGCCTGCACAAGGCTGATAACCGGACCGGCTAGCGCAGAAACAACCCTTGCGAGCGTACTGAGGTGTTGATCCGGTGTCTGCACGTAATTCTGGAAGAGCGTCGGGTGCGCACCAAAGACGATATACGACAGGAAGTGGCCACTCTCATGAATGACCGTTGTGAGAACGAACGCAGAAACGAAGGCGAGCGTCGAGTTGATGACGATAGTGTTGAGTGGCTTGTTCATCACGTGGTCAGGGCCTCGTTTGATCATGACTGAAGATTGCGCCTGCACTGCGATCGGTGAACTCTATTCCAGGCCTGTCAAGTGCCCTTGACCCGCAGCAAAGCGAACGATTCAGCCACGCTGAAAGCCCCAAGAACTCAGAAAGCGTATTCGGGAACAGCAGAAGCGGCAAGCCAAGCAGGATGGTGCTGATGCCGTCAAGTTCCAGCAGTCGCAAGTTCGTCATCTGGTACTCTTCGCATTGGTGAGGTGCCCGAGGGCACGAAAGAGCTGTTGCATTCTTCCCCGGTCGCCTTGAACGTTGAGGAACAGGAACGACTCATTTCCCGGCGGGTTGTACGCGCTGAACAATTCGAAACCGCGGTCGGACCCATCGACGCTCGCCGAGGGTTGCCGGAAGGCTGCGCTGTGCAGGGAATCCAACACACTGCCTGAACGGACGAAGTCGTAGAACGCCAACAAGTCGCCCAATGTCGAGTACATTCCCCCACTTCCTTTGACAAGCCACGAGGTCGGCCCCCAATTAGGCGGGATATTGGGCAGGCCAACGAACTGCGGTCCACCGCCGACGGCAAAGTCACGCACGGACAGCCCCCTCGATTCGCCATACTCGCCGGTCCGAGCCATACCGGCGGGGTCGAGAAAATTCTTGCGAATAAAGCCGTAGTAGGGCATTCCTGACACGCGCTCGACAAGCGCTGCGAGGAGACCGAACGCACCGTGTGAGTGCTTGCGTTCCGCGCCGGGGACAAAGAGGAGTTCTTGCGACAGCATCCTTTGCTCCGCCGTTGTCCGATCGACCCATGCAAGATCGGGATCCCAATCGTCATCCGTATCGAAGAAATCCGGCAGGCCCGATGCGCCGGTCATCAAATGCCGGATGGTGATCGAGCGTTTGTTCGCCGGCACTCGCTCGAAATACTTGCCGATCGTGTCGTCCAGGCTGATGTGCCCCTGTTGATCGAGCAGGGAGATCGCCGCGATTGTGTAGTCGATCGGACGCGAGCCGATTCCGAAGACCGTGGTGAGCACATTAGGAATGCCGAGCTCTGTGTTCGCCATACCGAAGGCATGCTCGAGTGCGACTTCGCCATCGAGCTGTACGTACACTACGCCGGACATGCCTTCTGCCGCAAGCCGATCGAACGTCTCCTTCAGGTTGTCGCACGTGAGAGTGATTGGTTCCGCCGCTTTGAGGAGAGTGAGGTCCGAAATTCCCGCCGGACCGAGCATGACCTTGATCTGTTTCTCTACTCCGCCGGCCGACAGGATCAGGCGAACACCGTCCGGTTCGGCTTCGACCGCTATGTCGTCTCGAAGTCCAATCACCTCTTTTCGGAGGGAGCGAAGTCGGTCAATCAGGTCAGCACGATTGCGGTCCTTGGAGGGAACCATCGCGTTGTCAATGAACATCTCAAGCGCCGGGTCACCCTCGCTCTTCAGCATCGTCTCGACAGCACGCACTGCATCTCTGACGAATTGTGGTGGCCCATCCTGGGCATTCGCCGTGAGGGCGATGCCCGACATTAATAATCCGAGCACCATCAGACGTACAAAGTGGCAACAGGATGGGGGCATGGGGCTATGCAATCGATAGACCTTCATCAGGGTTCTCCAGAGTGCTCAGAGCTCTTTTGTCATGAATACGCTATTGGGATCGTCTGTATACTGAGAAAACGGTGCACAATATTCGAAGCCGAATTTCGCATACAATTTCCGGGCAGGGGCGAAAAACGGCATCGAACCAGTTTCCAGGCTCAATCGCCGATAGCCTCGCTCTTTCGCCACACTGAGGATGTGCCGGAGAATCATCGATGCTACACCTTTTTGCCGTGAGGCATTATAGGTGGAACGGTAAAGAGAGTCAAGATGCCCCGCGGTGCCATCTCTGGCGGTTACCTTCCTTGATTCTTTCCCTCAGAAGCGGTAGTTTTTTTGAGCGGCCGCCAGAGCGTGGTTGTTGCCTGGAAGCGTTCTTTGCGCAGCATCGAGGGAGGCAGACGATGAGTTCTTTGACGTTGTACTCTCAAAAACCGCCTCCCCTTCTCCATCAACTCCGCAAGGGCATAGTACGCTCTCCTCTCCTCCTGCTACTCCTGCCCCTGGTCTTCACAACTGGACTTCATGGATCGCCATCACCACCGGGCAACCAGACTCCCTGCGAAACTGCTCCTGATATCATCTTCTATAACGGGGTGATCATCACCATGGACCCGGGCAATCCACAGGTGGAGGCCGTCGCTATCAAAGGAGGGTTGATCCAGGCGGTTGGTTCAAACAATGAGATCCTGTCTCTGCTAACTCCAGGATGCGGGGCGCGCGTCGTTGATCTGCGCGGCGGGACGTTGCTCCCCGGCTTCAACGATTCTCACACACACTGGTTCAGCTGGCGACAGCACATTTGTTCGGTCGGGAGCGATACGACATATCCGTCCCTGGAAGAAATCATGCATATGCTGTCGGAAATGGGGTGGACAAGCATCTCCGAGCTGAATTTCGGACGACCCGACGGGGTTCTGGAGCACCTTGAGAATGCAGTGGACCTGGATGGGCGGGGTGAACTGTCCGTTCGCCTCAATGGGTACTGGGGTACGCTTTCCGATCCCTCCCTGATCCAGGCCCTCGCTGATTCCGCGATCGCCCCCCGGATCGCCTTCACCGATCGGATCAGGGTTCCGGGAGTTAAGATGTACATCGACGACCCATTCGGCACCACGGATGTCATGACTCAGGAAGAGGTGAACCAGCTCGTCCAGCTGGCACATGCCGCGGGGTGGCAGATCGCGGCTCACGCGGTGAATCAGAGTGCAGTAGAGAAGATTCTCAGCGCATATGAACTTGTGCTGGGATCGGAATCCAACGAGAACTACCGCTATCGCATCGAACATGCCGTCAAGGTATCCGATGACCAGTTGAACCGGATGAAGCAGAAAGGGATTGTCGCCTCCTTTCAGCTTATGGGTCCACCCGACTGGCCTGACCAGGCGACCTTTCAAACCTACATCAGCAACACCCATCCCGAATGGTGCCTGCGCTGGAGCGACTTCGATGTTGCTGTTGCAGAGGGGTTGCGAGTTACCGGGAGCACTGACGCACCATTCAACGACACGCCGTGCGATTACTCGCCGTTCCGAGTCATCTACCAGGCGGTAACGCGCGAGGGATACCTGAGCCGTGCCCATGCCGGATGGGAGCTGGCGCAACGCCTGTCCATCCGGACCGGCTTACGGCTCCTCACATCGGACGGCGCCTATGCAACGTTTGAGGAGAACGTGAAAGGGAGCCTGTCCCCCGGCAAAGTGGCGGACCTTGTGATCATATCTGAGAATCCCCTTGCCGTCTCCGTTCCTGGAGACCTTCTCGGCATCCGAACACAACTCACGATGGTGGGCGGGGAGGTCGAATACTGTGATACCGCGTCAAATCGTGGCCTCTGTCCGACTACTGAGTCTTTCCGCATTGACTCCGCACTGGCTTCGGCAGCGTCGTACCTCCCGGACTTCACCCCCGATCTGGCATTTGACGGCAACCCTTCAACCATATGGAACTCAGGAGCTGATTCCCCCCAATGGATGGAGGTGGATCTCCTCAAGAATCTGCAGATCACCCACATAGATCTGCAGGTCGCACAGTATCCGGCGGGCCGAACCGTCCACCAAATCTGGGCGAGGGGGGACAATCCTCTGGACACACTGGGCCTTCTTACCGTGTTCGACGGCCCAACACAAGAGGGGCAACTCCTGACGTATATAGCACCCCCGGGCCTTCCTCCCTATCGCCATGTACGAATCCTTACGACGGTAAGCCCGTCATGGGTCGCATGGGAAGAGATCGTAATCCATACACAGAATCTGACGGGAGTACATGAGCAGAACCCTCCTCTTCCCCTGGCAAACGCGCTTCTGCAGAATTATCCCAATCCATTCAATCCGAACACCACCATAGGGTACAGCGTCGCAGGGCCCCGGGCGGAGGTGATTCGGCTTGCCGTATATGACCTTCTAGGCCGCGAGGTGGCGGTGCTGGTGAACGGGAAAACAGAACCGGGACGGCATGAGGCCATCTTTGACGCACGCGTGCTGCCGAGCGGTGTGTATCTCTACAAGCTCACGGCGGGTTCCTTCGTGCAGACACGGAAAATGATCTTTATCCGGTAGGCCGATCTGGCAGGTCGACGCACAAGCGGGCATCCGATCTCGTATGGGTGCCAGCACTGCCGTGATTCGGGGTAAGCGACGATGGGTGGAGTTCCGTGAGATCCGCATGCTCCCCGCGGAGAATCAGCATAAATAGCACAGGTAGCCTGTTGCCCGCGTTGTTGCCCCCCCCCCGCCAGAGCGACAATGCAAGAGATATGCTACAATGCCGACATTTCTCGACAGCGTCTTGCATCTTGCCTCTCCCCTCTCTCAACGTCCGACCGTGATCTTCCACGCGGACCGGCGCAAGCAGACCGTTCACAGCCTGTCCCCGGGTTGCAATGCTGCTTCGGATTCCATACACTCATGACAGAGTCCCTGAATCCGAGATATCCATCAGAGATCCTTCGTTGATGCACGTCCAGTACCGGAGAACGACATATCGCGTGGTTCTGTTGGCCATTTCCGCTTTCTGGATACTGCACGCGGCGGCCGTCCGTGCACAGACCTACCCATTCCAGAAATATACTACCGCTGAAGGCCTCAGCCACCCTGCCGTCAGGAAAGTGTTCCAGGATTCTCGTGGAATGCTATGGTTTGGGACCGAAGGCGGAGTGACCAGTTATGATGGAAGGACCTTTGTGGAATGGTTGGCATCCAATTCGGATCCCTGCCCCGTATACGACATCTTCGAGGATAGAACGGGAACGCTTTGGCTGGGCACCTACGGTTTCGGCCTGATGAGACTTTCCCACAACGGTCTCAACCGTCAGACGAGGCCATCTATCGACAGCCTCCTGCGAAATTATGTAACGGCAATAACCGAAGACGCGCATGGAACGGTCTGGGTCGGATCTGATGACGGACTGTTCGCCTTCCGGAAAAACGGCGGGGGCGAGCGGATCCTCGGCCTCGATGGCGTGGGAGAAATCTATGCGCTCGTCGTCGATACGAGCGGAACACTCTGGGTGGGCACACACAACGGCCTGTTCGCCGGACACCCGAAGCTCCACGATAGCGTCACTTTCAGAAAGATCCTGCAGCGGCCAACACGATCGTTGCTCCTGCGAAGGAACGGCGATGTTCTCGCCGGGACTTCCGGTGGAGGCAACGATCAAGATGGCGTGGTGTGCCGTGTGAACGGAGGCAGGGCTGACACGTTGCTGTCATTCCAAACAGCGAAAAGCCTTATCAAGGCCCAATCCCTCTGTGAAGACGCAGAGGGAAAGCTCTGGATCGGTACGGGATACGGCATTTTCATCCTCACGGAGCAGGAGATGATCCACATTCGATCTGAAAACGGACTGCCGAACGAAACTGTGTACGATATCATGCAGGACCGCGAAGGCACAATGTGGTTTGGCACAGAGAACGGCGTGGTCAAGCTTGGAAGACCTGTGATTGTGGACTATGGCATGAAAGTAGGGCTGACCGGCTATGTCTCGCTCTGTGCGATGAAGGATCGGCACGGGAACCTCTGGTTCGGAATGTGGAACGGATTGAATCGTATTGACCGTCGCGGGAGTGTCACATGCTGGGATCAAACAAACGGGTTGCCGCATCACACCGTACGGTCCCTCGCGGAAACCCCCGATGGCAGAATTCTGGCAGGCACATTGCGCGGGCCGGCCATTGTGACGGGTAATCACGCAGAGCCCCTGATCGTGCACGGCCTCCCCAGAGAAATGGATGTCTGGTCGATATATTGCGAATCCGACAACACCATCTGGTTTGGTGGTGGCGGACGGTTGTACAGAACGAGAAACAGTCTCGTCGAACGTGAGATGAATCTCGGAGACACTCTTCCAGGCGGAGCGGTGCAAGTGCAAGGCCGCGACAGCCGGGGGCGCCTCTGGTATATCGCAGGGGGGCGAGCTGAGTACCTGGATGCTCACGGCGATGTGAGACCTGGACCGATATCCGAAAGCCAAGCCCACAGACCGGTCAATGCCGTCTGTCAGGACAATCGGGGCAATTTGTGGTTCTGCACGCGAAACGGCGTCGAGCTGTTCGATGTCGAGTCTCTGCTCCAGCCCAACGGCTTCGTGCCGCCGCGGATTGAAGGTAGGGTCTATTGGATGATCGAATCGAAAGGGATTAACTGGTTTGGAACAGACCACGGCGTTTTTTCATGGGATGGCCAGAGGATCCACCATCTCAACACGGCCGACGGACTTGCATCGGACATCGTCAGCATGGCATGCACGGCCCGAGACGGTGCCCTCTGGCTTTGCACACACGGCGGGATATCGGTCCTGAATCCCTCCAATCTCGCATACGTGGCGCCGGTTCCTGAAGTGTATCTTGACCCCGTTCTTGGCCGTGACGGCACCAGGCCTGTGGCAGAGCCCGGCATGATTCCGTATGAGGATCGGACAGTGGTGTTCAGGTTTAATGCACTCAGCTTTGTCGGCGAACGCGAAATGCTGTTTCAGTGGAAGGTGGAAGGCCTGGATGAGGACTGGCAGGACGCCCGCAAAGAACGACAAGTGCGATACACAAACCTCGGAGCGGGCAGGTACAACTTCAAAGTGCGTGCCGCCAATCGAAACGGGCAATGGTCAGAGGCGGTGACCTATCCCTTCGAGATCCAACCCCCGTTCTGGCAACGATGGTGGTTCGTCGCCTTCAGCATTGCGCTGGTCGGGACTGTGTTGGCGATCGCGTACCGGTTCCGAGTCAACCAACTGTTGAAGGTGGAAAGGATGAGAAGACAAATTGCAGCGGATCTCCATGACGACATAGCCTCGTCACTATCGAGCGTGGGGATCTATGCAGCAGTCGTCCAGCAGCAGATCCAGGATGTTCCTGAGGAAGTTCGGGGTCTCCTGGACCGGATCCGGGAACTCACAGGCGAAACTATGGAGAACATCGGCCTTATTGTGTGGTCGGTTGACCCGCGCCAGGACAAGCTTACGCAGGTGTTCCGGTACTTCCAGCGTCACGCCGAACATCTCTGCAAGGCAGCCAGCGTGGATTTCCTGTCGAGAGTTCCAGAGGTCGAAACAGCAGTCCTTCTTACGCCAGAGCAACGGCGCACACTGTTCCTCATTCTGAAGGAAGCTCTGAACAATTCCTTGCGCCATTCCGGCTGTTCCCGCGTTCAGTTTGCCTGCTCACTCGTTGGACGAGAGCTTGAGCTTGCGCTCAGAGATGATGGCCGGGGATTCCGCATACCCTCCGATGGAGGGCACGGTCTGCAGAATATGCGCTCGCGCAGCGAATCGATTGGGGCTCGCCTCGAAGTCACCTCGGCTCCCGGGGAGGGAACAACCGTCTCCCTGAAGCTCAGAATAGCATAAGTATGCCATAGCGCCAAGGGGGGCAGTGTGCCTACCTTGCGCTCTCGAACAACCGAACTGCATCCATGAACGCTATCGCGGTTGCTGTCGTTGAAGATCACCTTGATCTGCGCAAGAGCCTGAGCCTGATTCTGGCTGCCACACCCGGCTTCACCTGTGTGGGAAGCTATGAGTGCTGCGAAGACCTGCTTGAAGAGGTTTCTACAGTCAAGCCACAGGTGATTTTGATGGACATCGGTCTGCCGGGAATGTCGGGAATTGAGGGAATCCGACGCGTGAAGGCGCTGCAGTTGCAAACCAAGATCCTCGTTCAGACAATCTACGAAGACGATGAGAAGGTATTTGGAGCGATCTGCGCCGGTGCAGATGGATACGTGCTGAAAAAGACCCCCCCGCATGAACTTCTCCAAGCCATCGGACAGGTCGTCGAAGGGGGAGTTCCCATGAGCAGTGTGATTGCCCGCCACGTCATTGACATGTTCAGAAACTTCGCTCCAACGCCCGAGCAACATCTGGGTCTGACCGTGCGGGAACGAGAACTGCTCAAATCGCTTGCGGACGGACTCGACTACAAGCAGCTTGCAGACCGACATTTCATAAGCATCGACACGGTCCGCAACCATATCCGCCATATTTACGAGAAGCTTCATGTGCACTCCAAGTCAGAGGCAGTCGCAAAAGCCTTCCGCCAGAGGCTGGTCTAAACCTCTCCCGTGACGCGCACACCCCCGCAGCACACAGCGCCTGCATGTCAATGGTGATGTACCTTTCCGGAGCACACTGCGGATGCTGAATCCACTTGGTGATCCCCCCTGGAAGGCAGTGTAGGGACACTCCCTTTCAGTTTGCTCAGGTATTCCGCTTTGGGTCCTCCCCCCCGCGGCGCCCAATATAGCATATCGGTGCTATTGTTGCTGCGCCGTGGGGTCGCTAGATTCCTTCCGCATGCCTCGGCCCTTGCCCCTGTACGCTTTGGAGTACAGTCGGCGGGGCGGACATCGATACTCCCAGGTCTGTGGGATTCTCGCAAAGCTCTCGCTCCGGCAGGGAGCACGTGAAAGCCAGATTTGTCTGCCGATGAGTTCTGGAATGCCCGGTCTCCGGATAAACGCATTACCCGTGATCATTGCCAAACATTGGAGGGACCGACCATGATTTCACGACCACTCATCCCGCTGTTCGTGACTGCTCTCATACTGTTCTCAGGTGCATCGGCCCTGAAGGCAACGCCGTACTACGTGGCGCCGAGCGGCAGCAATCTGACTGGGTCCGGCACTCTTGGTAATCCGTGGCAGACGATCGCATATGCCCTCGACTACGTCCAGCCAGGCGACATCCTGTACATGCGCGCGGGAATCTACAACGAACAGGTGGTGACAGTCAGGAGCGGCACCGAGAACGCATACATCACCATCGCCGCGTATGGCGACGAAGTGGCAATTATTGATGGCACCGGGGGATTCTTCAATAACGGCGTCATCATCGACCATTCCTACCTGAAGCTGCAGGGCTTCACCGTACGATCCTGGCAACATACCGGTGTCTGGATGCGAGACTGCCATTTTGTGGAGCTGCACAACCTGAAAATCACCGCCGTCACCGGAGGCATCGCGCTCACCGGCACCGTTCACGATTTTGTCGTCGACAGCTGCACGATCTATGACTACTACGGTGGAGCGGGAGGGTCCGGTTTCGATGCCACTCCGTATGGTACAGACAGCATCTACAATGGCTCGATTCGAAACAGCAAGGCCTACCTTACTGCCGGGGCATTTGACAACTGCGATGGCTTCGGCCTCGGACACGATGGGGTTTCGAAGATCCACCTGTACAACTGCGAAGTGTATGGCGTGGGGGATGGTTTCGATATCAGTGGTGCCGGCATTGTACTGGAGCGCTGCTCTGCACATGATTGCACCTATGGGGGCGGATATAAGCTGTGGAGAGACAGCGTGACGCTGGTGAACTGCCTCGGCTACAACAATTCAACCAACGTCGAGCTGGATTTCGACGCTTCAACACAGAAGGGGGTCAGCGTGCGCATGGTAAACTGCACGCTGTATGGTCCACGAAACGCCAATATCGCCATTGAAAACAGCGCCGGTGGAAGCACGCTACAACTCTACAACTGCATTCTCGCGGGGGGCAACAATATAGGCCTGAGCTTCGATGGCGATACTATCAGCGGTTACACGGGAGACTACAATGTGTTCCATGTGGAGAACCAGGCACGGATGATTGCCACAAGCACCACGGACTTCTCGCTCTCGCAGATTCACAACGGCGGGTGGACTGCCGCTTCTGGGCAAGATGCCCACACGTTGGTTGTTTTCGATGCCGATTCACTCTTTCTGGATACTCTGGCAATCAATCCCAATCTTCGCTTGAAGGCGGGAGCGGCAGCGATTGACCACGGAGCCCAGATGCCTGACGCACCCACCACCGACTTTGACGGCTGTCCCCGCATCGTCGGGCAGATCGACATCGGCGCGTTCGAGTTCGGTGCCTGTGCTGCCACTGGAATCTCCGATCAGACGTTCCGGGAGGCCACGGCATATCGCCTGAACGCCAACTATCCGAATCCGTTCAATCCAGCAACAACCATCAGCTTTCGTATACCCCTGGCGGGGCGGGTCACAATCGCCGTGTTTGATGTGCTCGGGAGGCATGTGGCCACTGTCATGGAAGGTGCTCAGGAAGCAGGAGAGCACTCGGTCAGGTTTGATGCTTCCGCACTTTCGAGTGGAGTGTATGTGTGTCGCATGTCGGCGGACCAGTTCGTATCGGCGGTAAAAATGATGGTGGTGAAATGAGCGCCCCAAACCAACCTAGGGCCGGTGGACCTCGTTACCAAGAGCGCATGGTCGTCGTTCGAAAGGCATTGCCAGGCCAAGGCCAATTCGTCGTGAAACCCGGTCGAACAAGGATTATGACGTGCAGAAGCCAAGTGCTGGACCTCTACTAAGTTTCGGCGTGCGGTTGGTGCTCCTCGTACTACTGTCGCAGCACCGTGGGCTCTACGCGCAGACTCACCCCATCAGACTGGAAGGCGGGATAACGCTCTCCACTGACTACAATTCCACCTCCGGGCCATCGCCCAGCCGGCAATCAAGCATTTCCAGAGCACTTCTACGGCCAACGATTGTCCTTTTCGACCAGATTGTTCTTCCCTTTGAGATCAGCTATTCAACGCAGGGGCAGGAATTCCGGCAGCCTTTCAACCAATTCGGCGTAAGTCCGCGCCTCTGGGGGTGGCTCACCCTGCACGCCGGCTACTTTTCGACGCGACTTTCCGATCTGACGTTTGGCGACACGCGACTTTTGGGTGGTGGTGTCGAAGTGAAGACCTCGGCTTTCCGCTTTGCTTTCCTGTATGGAGTATCCCAACGCGCCTTGAGTCCCGACTCCTCCATCGGTGTACGGGGAGAATTCAAGCGGACGACCATGGCTGCCAGAGTCGGTGTGGGCAATGAGAACGCGGTGCATTTCGATATCAGTTTCCTCCGGGCTGTTGATGACAGCGGGTCTATCTCGATCTCGCCCGCCATTCTGACGCCGAAGGAGAATGCAGTCCTCGCGGCAGGAATGGGATTCCCCTTGTTTACGAGCGCCGTGAGATTCAGCGTCGAGGTGGGAGCGTCGGCTTTCACGAACGATACGCGGGCTCCGGAAGTGACGGGCAGTCCGCAGTGGGTGAAGCAGATATTCATACCGCGCTTGTCGTCACAGATTGACGGGGCCGCAAAAGCCTCGTTGCGTATTACCCTTTCACGATCGTTTTCGCTGAGTCTCGCCGGTCGCTGGGTTGGGCCCGGCTACGTCACTCTCGGATATACTCAACTCCCGAGTGATGTGTTCGAGTGGTCGGCCGCTCCAGTTGTGCGACTCTTCGAGAATAGACTCCTGCTCCGCTCCTCGGTCGGCGTGCGCGTCAATAACCTGAGGAAGAACCATCTAGCCAGCACCAAACGGGTGATCATCAATGCGGGAGGCACCGTGCAGCCGAGCACGTCGTTCAGTTTCGACGTTCAGTATCTGAACCATGACATGCACTCGAGACCGCGTGTGGATTCCCTTGGAATCTCGAATGTCACCCAATCGCTCAGCCTGAGCCCGCGATACACCTTCGCATCCCTGGGTGGGACGAACACTATTGCCGTGACCTACTCCTCTCAGTCGTTCTCGGACCTTAATGCGGCATCCGGCAATACATCATCGCATTCAGTAGGATCAGGTTCAGCGGCGTGGACGTTGAGCTTTCCGTCCTCGTTCTCCTTCACGGCAAGCCTGTCCCACACCTCCTCCGCGTCACAGGCTTTCAGCACCAAGATGACAAGCTTCAATGGTACCGCGGCCCGAGCTTTCTTCAACAACGCATTCCGCGCGTCCATTGCACTTGGCTATACCACGACCGCGTCTGTTACGCGTCACGGCCAACTTCACGGCAGCGTCAGGGCATCCCACAGCCTTGGCGCATTCGGATCGTTCACGCTCATGGTGAGCACGTACAATTCGCACTATGGAGCAGGCGGGGGTGAGTCAACAAGCACGCTTCTCAGCAGTCTCCAGTACTCATGTGCTTTCTAATGGTTGGAGGACCACACTCATGAGACAACGAGTTGGTGGACTGATGCTCCTGGCCTTCATGCTTGCTGGTCATGCATTTTCTCAGCTCAGCCTCGACATCAGCCTTCGGGATCCAATGCCCTCGATGCTGTACCAATGGCGTGTTGATCCGACAATCCTCCAGGCGACTATTAGCAATGCCGGCGCAGCCGTCTATCGGGGCGTAGGGATCTCATTCACCGTTACGGTGATTTTTGCCGAGGGGCTCGAGGACGGTGTTGTGGCGGCGCGTTCACAGGATAACAGCATAGAACTGCCGCGCTTTGATATCGCCGCGGGTCAAAGCCTCGTGCGCACAACACCGGAGTTGTATCATCCCCGTGCTGTCACTCTCGATAACGCAATTCAGGGCGACGTCACTTCCACACAGATGTTGCCCGAAGGGAGATACGAGATCTGTGTACACCTGATTGATAACGATGGAAACCAATTGGCGACTTCCGGCATCAATTGCGGCTCGTTCGCGGTCATCATCCCTGATCCGCCCACTCTCTTGCTCCCGGAAGAGGGAACGCTGTTTACGCCAGCGGGCCCATTGCCTTCGTTCAACTGGACTCCCGTCCAGCTCGGTGCAGATTTGCAGGCACGGTACAGACTCCAGGTAAGCGCCATTCTTGCCGATCAGACACCCAGGGATGCCATCGATGGACCTAATGTGCTGCACAATGTTCTCCTCCCGACCATGCCCTATCTCTATCTTCCCTCCGATCCTCCCTTTGACCTCTTCCCGCAGACTCACCGCTTTGCGTGGCAAGTGCAGGCCGTTGATGACATCGGCATGCCGATGCCTTTGCGCAATGAAGGCAAGAGCGAGATTCTGACGTTTGCATATCGTCCCCTGACAGACTGCGGACATGAATGTTTGTGTCTCAGCGCCGGGTACCCGAGAGACATTGCCGACAACATCCCCGTTCCTCCGCAGTCCGGTGCCTCCTTCTCCATTGAATTCCGTCCTCACATCCGCAGGGAGGGGATCCGGCTGGGAACCATACGTGTATGGCTACGGCAGGACGAGGAGCAGATTCCGACGACCATCGCGCGCACTCCCGACTTCACGGGAACATTTGACGGCGGTACTATGGATCTTGAGGGAGGATTTGCGAACAACCCCGATCTGATGATCTACTCAGTCATTCCAATTGATGCCGATGCCAGACCCCTGCAACGCCAGGAAGGAAAGGGCTATGTCTGGACGGTCGACCTCGAATTCGATGATGAGACCCTGCTTGCCGACGGGACTCGCTGTGGCACGGATCGTGCGCATGGTGGGCCGTGGTCTTTCAGAACTGTCGGAGGCGGAGTTCAGAATCCCTGTGTCCGTGTTGAGGCCGTCTCCCCCGCGAACCGCGATCCGCATGTCCCGCTGTCAACACGGACCATCGCGATCGGCTTCAACCGTGAAATCAACACCGATGCAGTCACTGGCGGGACGATCAAGCTGTGGCCCCGGCAGGGTCTTGAAGGAGATGAAGCGACGATGGGGAGACTCCCCTACTTCACCGGCACCTTTTCGGCAGCGGATTTGCAGGCTGCCGGACGCTCAGGGGAGTTGTGGCTATACAACGTCACCCCCTTGAATGCCGGCGGAGCACCACTGCAACTGCAGTCTCTTCAGCAATACCTATGGACTGTGGATGTACGGTATGACGTAGCACGAATCCTTGTGGATGGCTCGCCCTGCAACACTCCGCTCGCAACGGGCGGACCGTACTCTTTCGGATCGGAAGAAGGGTGCGCTCATCCTTGTTTCTGCATCGAGGCAGCGGCCCCCTATAACGATGCGGACCGCGTTCTTCCCTCATTGATGGACTTCTCTATTGCGCTGACCAGCCGGATCAATACGAACATCGTAACGCAGGGGAGGGTACGGCTCTGGATCCGTCAAGGGGACGAGGGGCATGGCGTGACGATGGCACGGGCACCAGATTTCATCGGCACATTCACGGGCGGCAGCATGGAGCAGGTTGGAGACGCAGGGAACCCCTGGATCTACCGTATCACGCCGATATCCGATCTGGGCTCGCCAGTGCTGCTTCAGCCGCTCCAACAGTATTTGTGGACGGTGGACATCGATTACGACGGGGCCGGCATCCTCCACGGCGGAGCCGCATGTAACTCTTCCCGCAGCGAAGGCGGGCCGTTTTTCTTCCGAACATCGGAGTTGTGCAACAACACGTGCACATGCATTGAAGCGGTGTCGCCCCGGGACAATGCCACCAATGTCCCTCGAAGGTCCGAAGAATTCTCGTTCGGCTTCAGACCCCACATCAAAGTCAACATGATGAATGACGTTGTAACCGGGGGGACTTTGCGCATGTGGACGAGGGGTGCCGGCGAGTCGCTCGAAAATACGATCCTGAGGGATCCCGATTTCACTGCCGAATTCCGCGGGAGTGATCTGGATGCCGAAGACGACCGGGACGGCATGTCTGTGGTGACTCTCGAGCCTCACGACCGTAACGGAAACACCATCCAACTTCAGGCGGGGAGCGCGTATGCGTGGACCGTGGAGGTGCGCTATGACCCACTCTCGGTGCGAAGAGACGGTACCGTGTGCAACGTGAGCTCGACGAACGGAGGACCATTCCTCTTCAGCGCGGAGGCCGACCAACCGTGTGCCGATGAGTGCACTTCACCGGCCCCGGCGAACAGCACGCCCTCCAACAGAACATTTGCGGCCGGTGATGTTCTCCTGGTGGGGAGATTTCAGACGACACTCACCAGCGCAACGGGAACGGGTGCCAGTTTGAGCGGTGAAGGCACAATCCGCGTTCCGTTCCTGCGTGCCCCCATCATCGTCGATTTCTCCAACATCCAGGTGAACACGGAAAACCAGATGTTCGGAGGTGAGGTGAAGGGCAGACAGGATGGAGGTTCGCCACTGACACCCGCACAGGCAAATCAACTGGGCACTGCAGTTGGACTCACTCAAGATGCCATCAATGCGGTCGCGACATACATCTCGGATATGTCCCGATGGGTAACCGGCCTCTCTGGAGCGGCGCCCGTAGGTCTCCCCCTTGGTCTTGACAACACCATAGCCGGTGAGCGTGTGACGCTGGCAATTATCGGACTTGTGTTCACCCCCACGCGCGCTGCGATGAACGCCGTGATTGCCATCCCCATGCCCGATTTGGGCCCAGGTGTCGGCCTCGGGCTGGGTGCGCGGGACATCTGCATTCATCCGAACGGCTTTGGCGGTGATGGACGGTTCACCCTGTACCTCCCGAACGACCAGGGTGTGAGATTGGCTGATTCCTCGACATTCGGCCTGGTATTTAAAGGTGTCGCCGATGCTGATTCGGGAACCTATGCACGCTGGGATTGCCACGGAATCCAGGAGATCCGCCTCAGCCTCGAAGCATCATTCCCCCGCTCCTGGTTCACACCATTCCCCGATGACAGCTCCAGTCGCGTCAAGAGCCGGTTCACGACCGTCGTCACGTGGGGGACACGAAGTGACTGGATCGCCGGTGTTGCGCTGGACCGGTGCCATATCACAGGACTTCCAGAATTCATCATGGAAGTTCAAGAGATGTACTACGATAACTCCGATGCCCGGAACCCGGAGGGAATGGCATTCCCCGCCGGTTTCGTCGGTACCCAGGACAGATTCTGGCGCGGTTTCTACCTCAAGCGGGCGAGCATCAGTTTTCCGAGGGACATCCGGACATTCGACTCGAATGCCCCCATTACCATCGCCGCCATGGACTTCATCATTGGAGGAGGAGGATTTACCGGCAGTTGCCGCGCCGAGAACCTCATGCGATATCCCGAGGGTATGTTCGGTTCGTGGGGCGGAAGCCTTGACACGTTCGCAATTGATTTCCTGAACAGTTCACTGCTCGATGTCCTGATGAAGGGCCGCATCATGCTCCCGATCAGTGATGCTCCCGTGGATTACTCTGCACGCTTCTTTCCACCTCGGGACGGACGTCAAACGCAATGGGAGTTCATCCTCCAGCCGCGTGATACACTGACAATCCCCATGTGGGGCCCGGCAAAGTTGGTTCTGGATCAAACATCACGCATCGCCATCCATACAACGGCTGGTGGGGGCCACCTCGACACGGCGAAACTGAGCGGCGAGCTCACACTGACAGGTTCGGCCGGCGGCATCCCGGGGTTGAACTTCAGCGGGATCGCCTTTCAAAACTTTCAATTGACGAATACCCCTCCATACGTAAGCACCGGAACATGGAGCTTCGCAAGCCCACAGCATGGACTGGCAGGATTCCCGGTGACCATCAATGGAGTGGGTGTGGTGACAGAAGACCGAGACGGTGACCCGGGGATTGGTTTGAGGTTCACTCTCGCGGTCAACCTGCAACCCGGCAACAACGCGATCAGCGGCGCAACAACGCTCAGCCTATGGGGTAAGCTTTCCGGTGACGGAGGCCCGCAGCGGTTCGTGTACGACGGCGTGAACCTTGATTCGATCGGGGTGGACGCAGATCTTGGGGCCGTACAGATTGCAGGAGGCGTTCGCCTGTACCGGTCCGACATGACGTTCGGCGACGGTTTCCGTGGCGGAGTGCGGGCGACATTTGCCCGTCAGGTCACTGTGACGTCTACACTGCAATTCGGCGCGGTGAACGGGTACCGGTACTGGTATGTTGATGCCAAGGCGGGCTTCACGCCGGGCATCCCCGTGTTCACAGGCGTCGGCATCTACGGTTTTGGGGGAGGGGCATGGTACCACATGCGAAGGAGCGGCGCTGACGTCACGGTGTCATCAGATCCGTCATCGTCAGAGACGGATACGAGTCGTACACCCGGTGTGTCAAATTCCGGCTACACCTACGTGCCCGACGAGGGCACGTCCTTCGGTTTTCGCGCAATGGTTATTCTCGGGACGCATCCATCTGCCGATGCATTCAACGCCGACGTTGCATTCGAAGCGGAATTCCTGGCCGGAGGCGGAATCTCTCGTATCGGCATCCTTGGCCAGGGATACATGATGGCCGGAATCGCCAACAGAGGTGAAGCAAAGGTCACAGCGAATGTTGACATTGAGTATGACTTTCCCACCAGTACGTTCCATGGCGTGTTTGATGTGGACATCAACGCAAGTCCCTTCACCGGTGGCGGGCGGATGGTGATGCACATCGATCCTTCACTCTGGTACATCAAGATTGGAGAACCCGCTAGCCGCGTGAGCCTCAGTCTGGCAAACTGGTTCACCATCGACGCATATCTGATGATTGGCCAACAGCTGCCGCCGCCCCCCACTTTGCCTCCTGAGGTGTCGAGAATTCTTGGCGAGGTTCCCGCGAACCGGAACCCGGCCTTGGGTACGGGAGATGGATTTGCCTTTGGTGCGAGTGCTGAACTCAGCACAGGGAGGCAGGAATTTCTGATCTTCTACGGCTACATCAATGCCGGCGTGGGATTTGACATCGCACTCCTCAATTTCGGACCGGGCACAACTTGTGAAGGCGGTGGAGGGACGATCGGACTGAACGGCTGGTATGCCATGGGTCAACTCTATGCCTACGTCGAGGCGTCCGTCGGACTGCATGTTGATGTGTGGTTCACCGAGGGGGATTTCGAGATACTCGGCATCAGTGCTGCGGCGGCGTTGCAGGCGGGCGCTCCGAACCCGACGTGGATCGTGGGTGCCGTTGGAGGTCACTATTCAATTCTTGGAGGATTGATCGAGGGAAGGTGCCATTTCGAGTTCAAAGTGGGTGACGAATGTCGCCCCGTGGTCGAGAATCCGATTGCACGTCTTGACATCATTTCGGACATAACACCCGGCAACGGTTCGAACGGTGTTGATGTGACTGTTGAGCCGCAAGCAGCATTCAATTTCGATATTGACCGTGCATTCGAGATCAGGGAGGTTGCTGCCGACGGCAGGGTCGGGTGCGGACTTTCCGCATGAAGGTCCGGGACTTCACGCTCGAAAAGACAGGCAACCATGAGGCGATAGCCGGTGCGTGGCGGCTTTCTGGCGACGCCGTACAGGCAACGTTTTCACCGCATGATATGTTGTCGGGAAATACCCGTCATACGGCCACAGTATCTGCCTTTGGAGAAGAGTACATCAATAATGCCTGGGTTCAGGCACACCGTCGGGACGGAACACGAATCGATCAGTCTGTAACAACCACGTTCAGATCGGGAAACGAACCGGACAGGATTCTCGAACGCAACGTGGCGTACACGTATCCCCTGGACCGCCAGCGGTTCTTCCTCCAGAATGAATGCCGCAGCGGCTTGGTCGCGCTACGGCAGGGTCAGCCTGGACTCTTCGATACGTCGGGCACGCCGGCGGGATATCGAACAACATTCCTCGCCCGATTCATCCCGGCGATGGCGGAACGGAGATCACCCGCCCCGTCACCTACAAGAACGCCGCACGAGCCGTGGAATTCACCATCCCGAATCTCCTGAACAGCACTCCGTATGCTGTCCAGATCGTCCGCAAGGAAGAGCTGTCCCCGGCCCCGGACCAGGCGTTGCAGGGGGAGCCGCGATCGCCGCTGGGGCGAATCTCGCACGCGACGCAGATCGGTGCAGTGACGACTTCTTCATGAAGCGTTCTCCCGTCTCGTTCACGGTGTGACGTCACGGCAAACGTCCGGGTGCGGACCCTGCCGGGGACTCAAGCGAGGACCGGAGAGGATCTGCTGCACGTCTTGTACTTCAAGACAAGTCGGTATAACTCGTTGTTAGCAAAAATGAACAGCCTCACGCCCGCAGCAGCGACCGTTTCACGATGGGGAAACTTCGAGACGATGCACATGCAACTCACAGGCCTGGAGTACTTCGATCGATACGACATGTATGGCACGTTTTACCCGCGACGGCCGGCGTCGCGTATCGGCCCGCTGGTACAGCTCCAGGCGACTTCTCGGCTTCGAGGTGGCATACGCAGTTTGCAAATCCATGGATCTACGATGCCATCAGTCGGCTCCGGAACTTTGGCGACTGGGATGAAGAAGTGTATTTTGAACGAATGGCTTCGAGATCGATGGCACCTCTCTTGCTGAGTACACGAACACCCCGAGCCACTCATCAACGATCTCGAAATCCTCCCGCCACTTCCCGCGGGTGGGGGAGGGATGGGAGCCGCCATTGGAGCAGCGGTGTCGGCGGAGTGGGTAGAAACGCGCTCATGCCGGTGGCCTGCCACTTCTTGAGACCGCGGTCGCTGTGGAGTACCTGCACGGGAGGTTGCACCGTTTGATTTTGTGAATATGCAAAACTCGCGGCCGCCTGATCGCCTCAGGCAAGTACCGTATGAACATCGCCAGATCGTTCTGGTTGGCGATCTTGTCGCAAAGGACTACGAGCGAATGTATCGGGGCACATACCGGTTAGGCTTTACATATGGTTTTGACGGATGCGAACGTCGGGGTATACCATCACCCACGTACTACAAATACTTCACATATGAGTGAGCTCGCGCAATGAACGTGGACCTGTGTAGACGTCTGTCGGCTTGCCTGCTTCTCGCGGTGGGTTGCCTCCTTCCCTGAATTCCCCGTGCGTAGCGCTGCAGCAGGCCAGACCCGATCACCATCCTCGGCTGTCGCACCTCGCACTCATTGCCAGAACGAGTCCCGACTCGGTGGTGTTACGCTGGGCGCCATCGAAGCCGGGTGGCTGGTCTATTGCCAATGAGCTTGGCTACATCGTTGAACGGATACACGTGAACGACGATGGGACCTTTGATCCGGGCGGGTTTGAGCGTCTGACCCCCCTCCCGTTGAAACCCTGGACTCTTGAAGAATGGAAACGTCGGAGCGATCCTGACAATCATTTTGCCGCCGTAGCGGCGCAAGCGCTCTACGGCACGGCGTTTCACCCAACCCCTGTCGAAGACGGGACAGTGCAGGCACTGCGTAATGCGGCGGACGAATTTTCCAACCGGCATAGTTTCGCTCTCTTCTGCGCGGACAATAATTTTCTCGCTGCCGCCGGGCTCGCGCTGCGTTTTGTGGACCACAACGCGCGTGAGGGCGACAAATATGTCTATCGTGTGTTTGTCGGGGGTACAAACCGCACGTACTCATTCGACACTGCATATGCGGTTATCCGCATGGAATCAGAGGACCCTCCCCCGCGCGTCCAGCTGTCCGCCGACGGGCTCGACGGGAGGATCGTTCTTCGATGGAAGGACCTCGTCGCACGCACCTATTCCGGGTACTATGTCTATCGATCCGACGACGGCGGAAAATCATACCGTGCGCTGAACACCACACCGCTTGTTGCCACAGTGCCTGAAGAATTCAAAGGACGGCCTGAACCGCGGTACACCGATACGACAATTGTGAACTACAGGAAGTATCGCTATCAGATTCGCGGTGTCACTCCGTTCGCCGAGCTTGGACCACCAGCCGAAGTAGACGTATCAGCACGAGACCGGACTCCACCCCCACCTCCCGTGGTGGGGAAACCAACGCAGAGGGGACGAGCCAGTATCGAGCTGCAGTGGGAAGTCCCGGCGACCAGCGGCGACCTGCACGGCTTTGTGATTGCGAGAAGCGCGAGTTCCCTTGGCGGATTTCATGAGCTGGTGAAAGCGCCGTTGCCTTCGGAGTCGCGAACGTATCTTGATACAAGTGCCACCGACAAAGAGCCGTACTACATTGTCGGATCCGTGGACACTGCGGGTAATGTTGCCCAATCGCTTCCAGTCTTCGGAACGCTCGTGGACTCGCTCCCCCCGGCCGCTCCTACAGGTCTCACCGGGGCCATCGATTCAAATGGTGTCGTGCGCTTGTGCTGGCGGTCGGGGCGGGAGCACGATATCATAGGGTATCGCGTGTTCCGCTCCAACGCAGTCGTTCACGAGTTCGCGCAGCTGACGCGCGCACCCATCACCGATACCACGTACGTCGACTCTGTCGCCACGAACACTCTCTCGAGTGCAGTATACTACCGGCTCGTTGCTGTGGACACTCGGTACAATCATTCGGATTTCTCCCCCATCCTTGTTCTGCGGCGACGGGATAGGGTTCCCCCGGAAGCCCCCGCGTTCAAGGATGTTGCTGTCACGGACACGAGCGTACACCTCAACTGGTTTCCGAGCCCGAGCAACGACGTGAAGGCTCAGGTGCTCTACCGGCGGGGGCACAACGAGAAGGCGTGGGTAGCACTTGTATCGACATTGCCCGCAGCAAGGGAGTATGTCGACCGTGCCGTTGTGCCGCGAACGACGTACGAGTATATGGTGGTTGCGGTGGATAGCAGCGGTTTACGGTCTGTTCCTGCCATGCCGATGCTGGCCCGGCCATATGATACGGGAGTCCGTGCCCGGGTTGATTCGATCATCGCCAGGTTCGATGCTCAGAAGAAATCCGTGCTTCTTTCATGGACCTACCCCTTGCAGCCGAAAGAGACGTTCCACTTTGCACTCTACCGGGCTGCCGGCTCCGGCGACCTGATGCTGTACCGCGCTATCGACGGCAAGGCCCGGTCGTTCGAGGACGGTGCGATCTTGGCAGGCGTGTCGTACCGCTATGCTCTCAGGGTGATCACATCGGTCGGAGCAGAGTCAATTCTTTCGTCGATTATTCCAGTACGCACGCGATAGACGCTTTCTGTGCTATGTGTTCATGTGTGGACCAGGCCGTACTTCATACGAATCAAATGGCATCGGGAATGGTCGTGAGTTCGGATGCACCTGAGTCTGACATCTCAGTGATTTCTTTCCGTATCGAAACGAATGGATCTCCCACCTCTTCCCCAACCCTTTCAATCCGAGTACGACGATACGGTATGGTGTCTCGGCCCCGGGCGCCGGAGAGGTGCGGCTTGCTGTGTATGACCTCCTCGCCGCGAGGTGGCGGTGCTGGTAAATGGGAAAACAGAACCGGGAAGGTATGAGGCCATCTTTGACGCACGCGTACTGCCGAGCGGTGTGTATCTCTACAAGCTCACGGCGGGTTCCTTCGTGCAGACACGGAAAATGATCTTTATCCGGTAGGCCGATCTGGCAGGTCGACGCACAAGCGGGCATCCGATAACCATCGAATGCCCGCTATTCGTTTTCGGGGACAGAACCAGCACCTTCAGGGGTCGTGGCGTAACACTCGCCGCCCGATCTCCATCTTTGCCATGACTGCCCTGGCAGTCGCGTTCACGCGGAAGGTGCCGCGTCTCCCTCAAGCGTGTTCTTCGGAATGTCCCACGCCGGGAATATCTTCAGAAGGATCGCCAGAACGATGAGCGGGAGGATGAGAAGCCCGAGCGACATGAGCAGCCCCTCGATCCCCCCCAATTCCATCTTGTACGCGGTGAGACCGCGAAAGCTCTTCGAAAACATCTGACCGCCCACTACGACATTCCACCGGGTCGCAAAGATACCCAGCTGGATGAGAATAACTGACAGAAAATACAGGAGTTTCCGGAGCTCCTCCTGGAACCGGAAAAGTCTGATTGCCACCATGAGGACGAGCGGGATCAGCATGCCGAGGAGGACCTGTATGATCACAAGGCTGATGAAGAGACGGTTGTTGACCATCTCCGAAAGGATCTCGATCGACTCCTCGCTCTCGTACAGGCGGTGGATGAAGTCCAGGATTTCCAGGGAAAAGTCCACGATGAGCGCGTAGAGCAGGAACGAAGCCAGCGTGTCCAGGCACGTCATGTCGACCTTCTGCCGCGCAACGGCGTGATGATCATGTACAGAATGAGTCACGAGGGCGATACCCGAAACTATCGCGGAGAAGAGAAAGACGATCGGCATCAGGACGCTGCTCCACCAGGGATTCGCCTTGACCGAACCGAAGATGAACCCGACATAACCGTGAAGCAGGAACGCTGAGGGGATGCCGATGATCGTGATCGCTTGCACGACCTTCTTGTCGAACGTCACGCCCGCGGTGCACACGTCGTTCGAAGAGGGAGATGCCGGTGGATCCACCGCATGCGGCGGTTTTTCCTCGCGTGCCCACAGCACCATATCCCTGCGGTAGTCGAACCAGATCTCCAGCAGGAGCACGACCATCAGGTACCAGGCGTAGACGAAGCCGAACATCGCCATCGCGGAAGTGAAGTTCGGCGTCAGAAAGATCTCGAACGACCGCTCAGGATGGCCCAGAGTGCAGCCAGCAGAGGCGAGCGGCGCGACAAGAAGGAACGCCAGGGCGGTGAGCAGCGATAATCGGTAGACCGACTGGACCGCCGGACGTTGAAGACGCGTTCCAGCGACGCGAGGATAAAAGCGCCCGCCACCAGTCCGGTGAGATAGGGATAGACCACCACAAGAGCCCCCAGTGAAGCTCGATTTCGTTCGGGTAGATGTAGCCGGTGACCTGCTGGAGCGGTCCATAGAGTTGCAGGTGGGTTTCAGGCAGCATTATCGGACCTCCCCGTCCAGGTTGAGTAGAGACCTTCGGCTCGGTGTTCAGATGCGGTTTCAGAGACTGGAGCTTGTTCATACGGGGAAGCGGGCCAGTGGACTGCTCGATGCTCGCACGTCACCAAAGATTCTGGCCTGTGTCGGACAGACCTCGACACACGCGGGTAGGAGTCCCTTCACCATGCGGTGGTAGCAGAAGGTGCACTTATCGGCGACCTCCGTGATAGGGTTGAGGAAACGTGCCCCGTATGGGCACGCCTGGATGCAATAGCGGCAGCCGATGCACCGTTTCTCATCCACCAGGATCACTCCGTCCTGCGTGGTAAAAGTCGCGCCGACGGGACACACCTGCACACAGGGCGGATGGTCACACTGGTTGCACAGCTTCGGAACAAAGAAGCTTCGGAGAACATCTCCTTCGGTCCCGGCTTCCGATGGTCCGGCCAGGGCGGGGTCGATGTTCTGGACGATCGCCTCACCTCTCCGCCTGACGCTGTAGCGTTCCACCCATGTGCGGAAGAAGAACGGCTCGCGGGGGACATTGTTCTCTTCCTTGCAGGCTTCCACACAACGGCCGCATCCGATGCACTTGTCGACCTGGATGCCCATGCCGTAGTAGTGGGCCGATGCATCGTACCCATCCGCCCGCGCTGGGGTCCGCCTGATGAGGAGGCCCAGCACCCCACCGGGGAGAGCAATGGTAAACAGCTTCTCGAGAAATCCTCGTCGTTCCATGGCTACTTGATCTCCGGCATGTGGGGATAGTGGCACTGCCAGCACATGTATTTCTCACCGTGTGCCACGATATCGACTTTAGGTGTGTCCTTTACCGTGGAGTCCTTCGCGTGGCACTTTCCGCAAAACTCGCGCTCCATGGGGATAGACGCCAACACCGCACGAGGGGTCGTCCGGTGCGCAACGGGGACTTCATGGCACGTTGTACACTCGAGCAGGACGTGGGGAGAGAGCGCCTTCATCCGGGCAATCTCCGCATGACATCCCTGGCATTCCTGCGGCGTTTGAGGCGGTTTCGGGTCGTGGGGATTATGGCACGTGATGCAGGCCTTCAGGGGATTGTGCGCGGCAGGATTGATCTGGGGAAATCCTGTGGGACGGGAGCGGTCGTACGCGTGGCATCGGACGCAGAACTCACGAAGGCGTGGGAGCGAAGGCTTCACTTCCAACGGATTGTCCGCGTGTTCTCGGGCAGTGCCGTGGCACGTCTCGCACGAGAGATTGCGGTGGTAGCCCTGACGTTTTACGGCGTACTCATCATGACAGTCCGCGCACACATCAGAACCGGCGTAGCGAACGGGATGCGCTGTCTCGCGCTCGATCGTCGCCCGTTGCTGCAGGGGAGTGTCAGTCAATGAGGCAGGAAGGAGCAATCGGACCAGCAGCACCACGCCGGTCAGAACGATAAAAACCGCCGCAAGCCTCACGAGCGCGTCTGGAAATCTCTGGAGAAAGTTTTTCATCGGTTCTCCCCGGGGCCGCGGTCGTCGGATACATGAAGTGGCAGACACCGGCCCCGGGAGCCTGTCCTTCCCCGCCATACCCGAAGTAAGGGAGTGCGGGCATTAGTGCTTTTTCGAAGAGCAGACTCGGATTGATTCCCGGAGGCATCGCCGATGGTAACGGCACGGCGATACGGCTTCCCGTGGGCGACGCGCGCAGAGTGTGTCCTGCAACATCTTCAGGCACGGGAGGAGTGTACTGGCTGCCGAGCTTGGCAGCCGAGGGGTACGCGTGTCGATCAGAATATACTGTTCGCTTTTCGCGATGTCAAGAATATTAAACCAGTATTTTGCACTCTGTGCCCCCGCGCCCGTCGGCGTTCGTCCAGGATTCGCCGCGGGATGCGAAATGACAACGATTTCTCCACAACGAACAATCCCCCAAAAGAAAACTGTTGACTTTCATGGTACCGGAGTAGACATTGCAGCACCGGTTCACCCGCGAGGTTCGGGCTCACGCCACACCGTTTGCCAGCCGTCCCCCCCGCGAGCTATGGCAGCGGGCACAAACCGGGCTCTATCCCTGACCCAGAAGATCGAGGGCGGATCTGCCAAATGAAAGGGGCTTACACGATGACTCGACTCGGCTCGTTATGCTGCATCGTAATCGTGAGTGCGGGACTTGTTCCTCTGGCCACGGTATCAGCGCAGTGGCTCCGAACGAGAGGTCCGGACGGTGGAAATGTGAACTGCATCATAGGAAACGGCTCGGTTCTCGCGGTCGGCGCATCCGGAGGAGCCTTTTATTCCGTTGATGGAGGCACACACTGGATCGATATCACTGCGGGACTTCCAGATTGTGACGTGAGGGCTCTCCTGCTTGAGGGAGACACGGTGTTCGCGGGAACCTATGGCGGGGGATTGTCTCGATCCACAAATCTGGGCGTAACCTGGACGACCTCATCCGCCGGGTTGACCCACAACTACATCAAAGCACTCACCAAGGCCGGCTCCACATTGTTTGCAGGAACAGCCGGTGGGGGGGTGTACATTTCCACAGACCATGGTAACCAATGGGCCACCGACAACTCCGGCATCACCAACACCAACATCACCTGCTTCACAGTCGTGGATTCGCAGATATATGTTGGCACGGCCGGAACTCACGGCGGGGTCTCCACAAAAACTGAACACGGCTCCGTCTGGTCTGATGTGAGTGTTGGACTCACCGATTCATCCATGACGGCATTGCTCGCCATCGGGAACTCCCTGTTCGCAGCAACGTTTTATGATGGGGTCTTCAGATCCACTGACGGGGGAGCCAACTGGGCAAGCGTGAATGCTGGCCTTTTGAATACCTCTATATGGTCGCTGGCCTCGCTCGGATCGGACCTTTTTGCCTCCACCTCGCTGAACGGGATATACCGGTCATCCAATCAGGGAGATTTCTGGACCCGCGTTGCTTCTGACCCTTCGAACAACCTCTCCCCTGTCCTTGCAGCGGTTGGCCTTCAACTGGCCGCGGGGACGGCCGGCGGCTTCTATTTATCGACTGATAGCGGAGACTCATGGAGTGCGTCCAACACCGGCCTGCACAACAGTTATGTGAATGGACTCCTTCGATACGGGCCGCACATTCTTGCTGCCACGTACTATCAAGGTGTGCAGCGAGTCCCCGTCGCGGGAGTCACCTGGGAACGTATTGATACCGGCCTTCCCTATGCGAATCTGACCGCCATTGCCGCGGGACCTCCGGGAGTGTTTGCGGGGACGAGTGGATACGGAGTATACCTGTCATCGGATTCAGGGAGCACATGGAACGCACGGACGACGGGCATGACCGCCCCGTACGTCTACGCTCTCATGATACAAGGAGATACAGTGTGGGCTGGTACAACGGATGGACTCTTCGCATCGACAAATGCCGGGACCGCGTGGAGTCCCGTACCGCTTGGATTTTCACCCGCCTCGGTGACCACACTGGCGCATGTCGGGCCCGACCTTCTTGTGGGGACGTACGAAGGCGGTGTGCTGCGATCCACTGACGGAGGATCCACTTGGATCCCTGCGAATACCGGTCTTGGGACATCACCTCACGTCCAAAAGCTCTTTGCCCAGGGAAGCGATCTCTATGTATCGCTCTGGAATGCCACCCTTTTTCGATCGACTGATCGCGGTGCCGGGTGGTTTGCCGTGAGCGCCCCCGGAGGCGGCCAGAGCGTAAGATCATTCGGCGCGGTGGGTAGCACCGTCTTCGCCGGTACGAGCTCGGGAAGAGTCTTCAGCTCGACAAACGCGGGCGGGAGCTGGAATGATGTGTCGGATGGGCTGCTGTGCGGTGAAGTCTCCTCGCTCGTGGCTTCGGACGAGTATCTCTTTGCGGGAACTGCATGGTCCGCTGCATGGCGGAGAGCTCTGTCAGAACTGGTCACCGATGTGACCCCGGGCGAAACGACCCCAACCGCATTCCACCTGGAGCAGAACTACCCCAACCCGTTCAACCCGGAAACTGTTATCAGGTATCAGGTGCCTGTGGCCACCACTGTAGAGCTTGTTGTATTTGACCTCCTCGGCAGGGAAGTAGCGGTGCTGGTGAATGAGAGGCATTCCCCGGGACGCTATGAGGCGAGGTTCGATGCCGTAGGGTTGGCAAGTGGAGTCTACTTATATCGGCTGACTGCCGGGAGCGTTCTTCAGACGCGAAAGATGATCGTGGTCAGATAATCGTCGATACCAGTTTTCTGAATTGAGCTGGGGTCCGATCACTGCCGGGTGCATGGTGGTTGTTCAGTGGACAGGTGCAACCCCAGGTACGCATTTGATTCTTGTTCTCCGCTCCCCTATCTTGCCACCGTACTGTTGGACCTTCGTGCCGTAGGGATCATACAGCCTTCTGTAGGTGTCCCATGATCGGCAGACTACTCTCTCACCGCACCATCCTCGGCCAGCCCTGCACGAGAAGAGCCTCCCGCCAGAGCCCGACTTCCCTCCCGAGGAGTACCACATGGTAGGCTCAACGGTCTCTCACTACAGGATTTTCGAGAGTTTGGGCGGAGGAGGAATGGGCGTGGTGTACAAAGCCCAGGACCTGAAGCTCGACCGCTCAGTCGCCCTCAAGTTCCTTCTTCCTGAACTCACCCGCGATCCCGAAGCAAAGCAGCGTTTCATCCAGGAGGCCAAGGCCGCCTCCGCCCTCCAGCACAACGCCATCTGCACCGTTCACGATATCGATCAGACTGATGATGGGCAACTGTTTATCGTCATGGACTTCTATGAGGGTGAGACTCTTGAAACGATGATCGAACGTGGACCTCTGGAGATCAAGGATGTAATCGATATCGGCATCCAGGTGGCCCAGGGTCTGGCCAAAGCGCATGCACACGGTATTGTGCATCGGGACATCAAGCCTGCCAACATCATGCTTACCCCGGAAGGCGCGGTCAAGATCGTCGATTTCGGTCTGGCGAAGCTCGGAGGGCAGGCGAAACTGACCAAAGAGGGTTCAACACGGCGGACGGCGGCGTACATGTCGCCCGAGCAGGCACGGGGAGAGAGTGTTGACGCAAGGACTGACATCTGGTCGCTCGGAGTGGTGATGTATGAGATGACCACGGGTCAACGTCCGTTCAAGAGCGACTATGACCAGGCGCTGGTCTACGCCATTCTTAACGAGGCACCCGAACCCGCTGAACGTCTCAGGACCGAAGCGCCCGCTGCGTTGACTCAGCTCGTCGCAAAGGCATTACAGAAAGAGAGCGCCCAGCGCTTCGAGAATATCGATGAATTCCTTGCAAGCCTGAATTCTCTCAAGAAGGAACGTGAAGCCGACACCGGGATCCCTCGCGGAGCCCATAGAATTTTGCCATCAATCGCAGTGCTGCCATTTGACAACATGAGCCCTGATCCGGAGAATGAATATTTCAGCGACGGGCTGGCAGAGGAGCTCATCAATGCACTGAGCCAGCTCGAGGGGTTACACGTCACTGCACGCACATCCACATTTCGCTTTCGGGGAAAAGAAGTCGGACATTCGCGATATCGGCAAACAGCTGAACGTGAGCACCGTCCTGGAGGGAAGCGTTCGCAAAGCAGGTAAGAGATTGCGGATTACAGCCCAGCTGATCAACGTCGCAAATGGCTTCCACCTCTGGTCTGAAAAATACGACCGCAAACGTGGAAGACATCTTCGCGATCCAGGACGAGATCTCCCTCACGATTGTGGAAAAGCTGAAAGTCAAGCTGCTCGGCGAAGACAAAGAGAGACTCGCAAAGCACTACACCGATAGCTTCGAAGTCTATGACCTCTACTTGAAAGGCACAGCACGCCCTCAACACCCTGACGGCTGAAGGCACGCAAGAGAGCCTCGGGTATTTTCAGCAGGCACTCCGCGTAGGACCAGAATTGCGCTCTGGTTCACGCGGGGATGGCAGCAATGTACGGCTTGCATGCAGTGCTGGGTCTGGCCCCGTCCGTCGAAGTCGTTCCGAAAGCTCAATCGCATCTCTTGAAGGCACTAGCGCTGGATGAGTCCCTTTCTGAAGCCCACGCATGGATGGGAGAAATCGCATTAACCTACAATTGGGACCACTCTGCCGCAGAAAGCGCCTCAAACGAGCGATTGCACTCAAGCCGAACAGCCCGGAAGCGCACCAGTTTTATGCGGATTATCTGATCTCGACCAAAAAGATGGACGAAGCGTCGGCCGAAATCGAGCGGGCACGGGATCTCGATCCTCTCTCCAGGATACCCGACACGGTTGCGGCATACCATCTCTTTGTGTCACGTCTGTTTGAACAGGCGATTGAACACTGTAGGAGGCTGCTCAGCACCGAACCAGGTTTTCTCCTCCAACTTCATCTCTGGAGGTCACTCCATCAGGAGAACCTGCTCAGCGAGGCTTTCGTGGAGTGCAAAAACCTCTTCGGAGTCTATCTCAGTCGCGAGGTCGCCGATGCGATGGACTCTGTGTACACAGGATTGGGGTATCCGGCGGCAATGAAGGTAGGTGCCCAGAAGCTGGCGGAGATCTCAACACATCAATATGTGTCCCCCTACCTGATCGCAACTCTCTTTGCCCAGGCGGAAGATGACGAAGAGACTCTCCGGTGGCTCGAGAAAGCATACGATGAGCGGGACCAGAGAGTATACATAACCGGGATTGATCCGGGGTGGGACAGAATGCGCTCGAACCCGCGATTCACCGCGCTGGTAAGGAAGGTCGGGTTGAACATTTGATGTATTAGCAGTATCTTGCGGTACGCTATGAAAACGTTGTGTGCACTTCTCGCAGCTTCCCTCCTTCTCCCGGTTCCCGTTCTTCACGCTCAGGGGAATGTCTACCTTGTCCTCGGTTCTGATACCGCAATCTGGGACGGGATGGATGTCTCCCGGTACAATTGCACCTACACATTGAGCCTGTTCACAGACCCTGCGCGGAACGCCACGCGGGTCATGGATCCTGCCTTCCGTCTTCCGCTGACAGATTCGTACGGAACTCCGGTAAAGCTCACGTGGTGGATGATGGCCGGGAATATCTTCCGGCATGCCACCAACACGAACATCCCGAACCCCAACACGATGACACTCTACCTGATGAAAAAGAACCAGGGAGAGCTGCTCCGTTCGTGGGGAGACGAGTTGACGCTTCACTACCATACGTTTGTCTGGACGGACTATAATGGCGATGGTACGTACTACTGGAATCAGGCCCTTTCCTTTCCCGAGTCCTCTGAAGATTTCGACGTCACCCTGGCGGAAATGCTCCTGGAGGAGGAGACCTTTCCTGTTTCGTTTCGAAGCGGATGGCATGCGATGGACAACGCGTGGCAGCAACGGCTCGACGAGCTGCTGCCGTACTCTCTGCATAACGACTGGCCCGCGCGGCGCACCGACACGACTGAGCCGTTGGATAACACCTTCGACTGGTCGCGCGCCCCATCGTCTTTCGTCCCGTTCCAACCTTCACCGACTGACTACCAGGTCCCCGGCTCCGGCAAGGGCTGGAATGTCCGGTCCGCATACATGTCTTCAGTGGACTCGACATTCATGGCCGGTATATTCGCAAAGGCAGCGACCGGTATCGACCAGCTCGTCTGCCTCTGGGCGCATCTCCCGGAAACGGACTTTCTGGACAACGTTCGGAAGGTCGATGCTTCAGCACACAAGGCACTGCAGCGTTTTCCTGGAATGACGTTCCGGTATTGTACCGCCGTCGAAGCGATGCAGCGCTGGAGACAGACAGGCGACACGGTGCGCCCTCACCTGACATTCGAGGAGATTTCTGAAGGTGCAATGGTCCGGTGGGCCATCACGAGCGACGAACCCCTGTTCCAGCCTGCTCCCTTCGTAGCAGTGAAAGACCGGTACGGAGAATTCCGCGTCATTCCCTCCCAGGCAGTGGGCGACCGCTCCTGGGAAACCTCCGTCGCAGTTCCTCGGGCGGATATTGCGAAGTCAGGCGTGGCAGCCACCGACACCGCGGGCAATCTCACGACAGCTCTCATCCGATATCTTCCCGATGATATCATCGTCGACAACACCGATCCCGGATACGTGGAGCGCGCGGGGATATGGACTACTTCCCTGAACGCTTCATGGGGAACCTCAGCCCGGCAGGCAACCCTCGGCATATCTGATTCTGCCCGGGCCGAATGGATGGCCCCGATTCAGGTATCCTCTCTTTATAATGTCACCGTGCGGGTCCCGTCGCTTCCCAACCCGGCACAGCATGTGGAGTTCCAGGTGTGGGCAGGATTGACAAAGGTGACTTCACGGCAATTCACGACGGGCGTCCCTGGTGACCGGTGGATCTATCTTGGGACCCCCTCCATTCCTTCGGGGGCAGATCTCACCGTCGTGATGGTTGCGGGAGGGGCTGCGCAACCGGGCACGCAGGTTGCCGCTGACGCTGTCAAGGTGTCTGCGCTCGTCCGCGACCAGTGGTTGGTATTTCCCGATCTGTTTGATGCGGGGGAGATGATCGTGCAGGAGGAGCACACTGCAACGGTCCTCTTGCATAACGAAGGTGTTCAGCACGTCGTGCTTTCTGCGGTGACTTCATTGGCGGGGACGGTCACGCTCAACACTCCCCTGCCTGTGACGGTTCCTTCGATGGGAGAAACGCAACTCGCACTCACTATTCTGCCATCTGCGGTCGGGCCGTTTGCGGACACTCTCGTGGTACACTCGGATGACCCCCGTCATTCCGAAGTTCTGATCCCGGTGCGCGGAAACGTACAGGAATATTTTGCTATCGTGGACGATATCGATGCGCCATCATACGCCGAAACCGGGGCGTGGTACTTCAGTGTGGCTCAGGCATACGGGGGGACAAGCCGGTACGCCTATCCCGCTCCGGGGGTTTCAGCGACTTTCAAGGCACAGCTCAAGAAAGCCGGAATCTACAGGATACAGGCAATTGTCCCCACCACCGTGAACGCATCGGTGCGCGCCCGCTATATGTTGAGTGTGGATACGTTCCCTGTCGACTCCGCATTCATCGACCAGAATGCAGGAAGTGGCGCGTGGAACACCCTCATCGAACATGATGTGCCCGGCGGCAGCGAGGCCCGGGTGGATATTACTGACGCGATGTCCCCGGTGGTCCCGGGAAAGGTGCTGCGTGCGGATGCAATGAGATTCCAGTGGATTCGGGACGGAACCACCGCGGTGAAGGGAGATGACGGAATCCCCGGGGAATATTCTCTGCAGCAGAACTACCCTAACCCGTTCAACCCTGCAACGACAATCGGTTTTGATGTGGCGGGAGAAGACCACGAATCCGGGGTCTCAGGCCAGGTCTCCGGCGTGGTCCGGCTTATCGTCTATGACGTACTCGGCCGCGAGGTGGCGGTGTTGGTCAATCAACGGAAAGCGCCGGGGAGCTACAGGGTGAAGTTCAACGCTTCAGGGATGGCGAGCGGTGTGTACCTCTACAGGCTCACGGCCGGCGATTTCGTTCAGACACGCAGAATGCTCTTGCTCCAGTAGCCCCTTTGGCGACGATCACGCTGTGAACACCAGCCGTCGCGACGTAACCCCCTCACAAGAAACCGCAAGCACCACACGCGGCCGACACCGTCATCGGCCTGGGTTCCGGCTGTCCGCGGTGGAACGTTGGAACACCCATGCCATGGCCCGTGGTCCTCGACCCTGACCATAGCCCCCCGCAATAAGCAAACGCTCCCGGTGCACCCTGCCAAAGAACCAAGACTATCTGCGTTTCCGTGAGCCGTATTCTCACCGGATGATCCGGTTTACGGCTTCGCGGGTGGTGTACGGTCCTGCCGGACCTCTTCCAGGCGGGCAATCTCCCGGTCGAGGGTCTCCCAATCGGTGAACGTCAGTGCCTGTGCATGCGCTCCCTTCTTCCTGGACAGGACCAGTCCGGCTGACATCACAATCCCTGTCCCGAGGATGACAAACAGGAGAATGCCGGGTTCAAAAGCAGACGTGCTGAACTCTGCGGGTATTGAGAAAAACAGCAGCACGCTGACGAGTCCCCGGGGAGCAATAAGGGACTCTGCCAGAACCTCTTTGAGCCCGGTTGCCTTCAGGGTGGCAAATCGCAGGACATAGACCACCAGGAGTATGCCGACGCTTATCATCGCCACATTCGGGCTCAGCAACGATTGCAGATCCAGCGACATTCCAAATATCACAAAGAAGAAGGTGCGCACCACGAAAGCCGATTCCCGGGTAACCACATAGAAATGATCGATGACTTCCGCAAGAACCTCTCTACTCGCGAACCGTTTGAGCCGGCCGCGGAAAAATACGTCCACATTGTTGAGCATGAGGCCGAAAATCAGGATAAACACCAGCGCGGCCAGATGGAGCATCTTCCCCGCCGCATAGAGAAGCACCAGCAGGGAGATCAGGAAAAACAGCTTCGCACCTTTGCCCATCGATTGCAGGATGACGATGAGCAGAAAACTGATAGCAAACCCCAGGAGCGTTGACGCGCCAATATTTACCATCACCTCAAGGGAAAGTGAGACGGCAGACCCGCCGTCAGCCATGCCGAGGGTGATGTTGAACAGAAGAATTCCGAGGATATCTGAAATCGTGCTCTCGTACACGAGAAATTCGCGCCTTGTCTCGTCCAGGCTTCTGATGCTGGGGATAACGATGGCACTGCTCAGGACGGAAAGAGGTATGGCGAAGAGAAACGCCCGGAACGGGTCCAGCGCAATCGTCGCATGCAGAAGGTACGCGATAGCAAACGTTGACGCGAGCAAGCCCACCAGGGCTACGACAAAAGCCCTGATAATTGTCGATCGTTTTTCCCTGGAGAGTTTGAGATCGAGCGCCGCCTCCAGGACGATCATGATGAGTCCCACGAGCCCCACAATCTCCAGCACCTGAAAGATCTGACCGGCGGTGTCGACATGGATCGCTTCGAGCAACTGCTCGATGCCGACCCCGAGGGCGATCAGGAGCAGAACGCTGGGAATGTTCGTCTTGCGGCTAAGCCCACCGAAGAGGTGGGAAAAAATGAGCACGGCGCACGCCGCCATGACGAGGACATGAGAATTGAAGTAGTCCATCTTTCTTTGTACCTTTACTGTAGTACCACGGTCTCCCCTCAAGGTAGGAAAGATTCGCCGCACATGCCAGGTTCTCCAAAATTCGGAACCTTTAGCGGGGTGTTCACGCCTTCCATTCTGACGATCCTCGGCGTGATCATGTTTCTGCGGCTCCCGATGATCATCGGAGAGGCCGGACTGCTCGCGGCCATCGGCATTATTGTCGTCGCCCACACGATCTCCCTGACGACGGGTCTGAGCGTCTCCTCCATTGCGACGGACAAGAAGGTGCAGGCGGGGGGAACCTACTACATGATCTCCCGCAGCCTGGGCTTACCCATTGGAGGAACACTTGGCATTGCTCTCTTCATCGGACTTTCGTTCAGCGTCAGTCTGTACCTCATCGGGTTTGCAGAGAGCTTCGTCGCATACTGGGGGTTAGAACCCACGCGGGACACAATCCGCCTGACCGGCACGATTGTCCTGGTGGTTGTTTCGACGGTCACACTGATAAGCACATCGCTGGCGATCAAGACTCAGTACTTCATCATGGCTGCGATCGTCCTCTCGCTTCTTTCGGTTCTGCTGGGCCGGCACGGATTCACACCTTCAGAACCTCTCCTGCTAAACCCCGGGAGCACGATTCCGCTCATGGTCCTTTTCGGAATTTACTTTCCGGCTGTCACGGGATTCGAAGCAGGGGTTTCGATGTCAGGCGACCTGCGCGATCCCAAGAAGTCCATACCGACCGGCACCATAGCGGCCATCGCCATGGGGTTCGTCGTCTACATTGGTCTTGCCACCTTCCTGGCGTTTACCGTTGACGGCGCGAAGCTGGCGACGGACCCTGAAGTGCTCCTGGATATCTCCCTTTTTCCCCAACTTGTAGTCGCGGGAATCTGGGGGGCGACGCTCTCCTCCGCATTCGGGAGCATCCTGGGCGCCCCCCGTATCCTCCAGGCGGCGGCTTCGGACCGGATCGCCCCCTCCCTGTTCTCTCGCGGATCCGGTCCCGCCAGGGAACCACGGAACGCCCTGTTGCTTACAGTCCTGATCGCCGAGGGGGGCATTCTCATCGGCGAGCTCAATATTATCGCCAGAATCGTCTCGATTTTTTTCATAACGACGTATGGATTTCTCAATCTGAGCTGTGCTTTCGAGGTCTGGACCAGTGCTGACTTCCGGCCGGAATTCCGGTCCCCCGTGTGGGTCAGCCTCCTCGGCGCCATTGCGTGTGTCGTTGTCATGATCCAACTTGACTTCGCGGCAATGGTGGGGGGCATTCTCCTCCTGGGCGGGCTGTTTGCCCTGCTCAAGCGGAAAGAACTCCGGCTCGAGACAGGCGACGCCTGGAGCAGTGTGTGGGCTTCGCTGGTCAAGTCCGGCATTGAACGACTCACCCGGGAGACCACCCACCAACGAAACTGGCGCCCGAATATCATCATGTTCCGCGGAGAAGCGGACGATCGTTCCCATCTCCAGAATCTTGGCGCCGCCATCACCGGACGCCTCGGCGTCCTGAGCAATTTTGAGCTTTCACACGGAGAAGCTGACGGGGCGCGGCGTCTCGAACCTCTGGAACCGGTTGATAACGCTCCGGTGCACACCCTGCGCCACTACTGCACGGACGTGTACGCCGGCATGAAGGAGATCATCCGATTGTATGGATTCTCCGGCGTGCACCCGAACACCGTCCTCATGGGGTGGAGCAAACAGGTCAAGTCCCGGCCAAAATTTCTGGATGTGGTCCGCACCGTCATGAAGAGTGATATGAACGTTGTATTGCTCCGTCATCATCCAACCAGGCAGTTTGGGGATGCCACGACGCTGGACGTATGGTGGGACGGCCGTGGATCAGACCTCTCGTTTGCCATTACGTTGTTGCGTTACCTGTCCACCTCCGTCATGTGGCAAACTGCGCGGATGCGATTGCTGGTCGTTAATGATGATGCCAGCCGGACGGAGAAGGTGTACCGCACGCTCCACCGGACTCTGCGCGATTACCGCATGGAGATAGAGGTCCGCATTATCGAACGTGAACAGCATCAGCTTTCGATTGAGGAAATCATCCAGCGTGAAAGTGGCGGGGCAGACCTGACGATCATAGGTCTCGCCGGCACAACACCCGATCGCCTGGAAGTTGCGGTCGAGCGTTTGGAAGGACTGTTCGAGGTCCTGGGCTCCGTCATCATTGTCCACGGCTCTTCACAGTTCGAGGACCTCGATATCGGAATCGCAGACGAGAATGAAGAGACGATAGCGCCCCTTGGTGATTCCGAAATCCAGCTTCCTCCTGTCCCTTCATCCCGATCCCCCCTCCTCAGTGAAGATCTGCAGAAACTGGAAGCCAACGGCGACCGCGTGCTCCGGCTGCTCTTCGAGCGGGGAATAGCCACGTGGTTCACCGAGGAACGGAGGCTGATTGCGGCCCTCAGCGATATCGGACTGACGTTTCATGATGCGCTCGATCGCGCAAGCCGTTTTCCGGATCCATTCCGGCGTCGCAAGGCGATCGTGAGAATCCAGAACGAGTACTTGTTCCGGTGCCGATCGCTCGTCACATCGATCAATGACGACATTCTTCCGACGCAACGGGATTCGCTTGCCGCTGCGCTCGACGAATATGCTGAACGTCTCGCGCGGGATGCTGCACGCATCCCAGCATCGTTCCGCATGATATATTCCCGGGAGGATTTGCAGCCCACACCGGATGATACCGCAATGATCAGAGTTCGGAAGGCTGGACACAGGATGGTTCACGGCGTGCTGGGGTATCCGGCAACCCGCTCGGTTCCCTATCGCAAGACCGCCGAACATCATCTGCTGCACACACGGCATGTTTTCCTCAAGGCCTTTCTCCAGCAATTCTTGGATGCGACGATGAAGTCGCTCTCTGCCATCAAATCCGAAATGCTGGGCCTTGCTGCCAGTTTTCACGAGCTTGAGGTCAACCTTACCTCTCGTGGATGGCGGGAGGAAGATGTGGACCAGATCATGGCCGCCTTCCGCACGGGCATGGAGTCTCTTGACACTGCTGCCGTCGCGCGGCACCGATTGTACAACCATCGGTTGCACTTGGAATTCCGGAATGCGCTCGTGGCTCTGCGGGACGAGATGGAACGGTTCGGGGGCACTCCCCACTCCAGACGTCAGCGGGTCTCCCCGAAGGTCTATAAAGAGCTGATTCGCGTCAACAGAACATTTGCGGACACGTGGATGCAGGATGTCCGCCTGGTCGCGGAAAAGGTCACCCTCGATATCGCTCTCGCTTCTCTCCAGGGTCGCGTCAACGACCGTGCCGAGGAACTGCTCACGGAGATCCACCGGAGAATCGACGCACATGTTCTCTCACCTCTCGCACGAGTGCGGGAGAAGTTCCACCAGGCACTGAAGCAGGGAACGGACGTCTCAGCCGAGTTCGAGGTTGAACCGTCATTTGGCTTCCTCGAGAGTCTCGACGAAGCACGTGAAGATATCCATGATCTGACACGCACACTGCCCGAGTCGATGCTGGTCTGTGACGAGGAGGGAAGTGCGGACGGAGGACTAGAAGCTGTCGAAGTCCCGGCCGTCAGGCTCGCACAGCACCACCTTGAATCGCTGTTCGTCAGTCCGGTTCAGCAATACCTCACCGAAGCGGGGGAACAGCTCCGGAAGAGCGCATATGCGATAAAGGACCAGGTAAACCTCACCAAATTCGAGGTGGACAATATTGATCGTGATACCGCAGACCGTGCGTCTGCGCTCTCGGCGATCGTAACAAGCGCTCTGTCTTTTCTTGAACGCGAGCAGAAACACCTGGGTGAACTCAAGAAGCAGGTCTCGTCGGTAACGCGAACGGCGGTGGAACAATCCTACTCTCCCCTGGCTCCACACATGATCGTGAAGAGTGCGGTTGATCTCCAGGATGTTCTTCGTGGATACAAAGGCCGGTGGATGCGTTCGTCTTTTGATCGGTATGCGAAGCTCGGGCGGGACTTCCTGGAGAACAACCTGGTCCGGCTCATCTACAGTAGGAGCGTGGGAGTGCTCATGGCGGGCAAAACCGGCCTGTCGTCAACCGCGCCGATAGCGGAAGTGCAGAAGCTCGTGGCATCCGTGACGCCAAAACCCGAAGTCATCAAGAGTCTGCCCCAATTCTACGCAAACCTGTTCAGCGGCAAGTCCACCATCGGCGAGGAATTCTGGGTCCCCCGGAAAACGGAGGAGGACGCGTTTGCCCGGGCGGTGCGCCGGTTTCGGGCAGGTGGCCAGGGGGCGGTCCTCCTGCTTGGAAGCAGGAACGCGGGGAAGACGTCATTCTGCAGGCGGGTCGATGCGACGAACTTCACGAAGGGCAGCCAATTCCATGTCTTCCCGCCGCGGGAGGGATCCGTTGACCGGACGGTGTTCGCCGCAACGCTTGCCCACGTCACCCGTTTCTCCGGGGACGCGTCTGAGATTCTGCGCTCTCTTCCGCACGGGAGCGCCGTGTTCCTTCATGATATCGAACTCTGGTTCGAACGCAGTTCCACCGGGCTCGACGTGCTTTCCGAGATTCACTCCCTGATCGAATCGTTCTCAAGGGACTTAATGATTGTGTTGAATACAAGTCCGGCCGCGTTTTCGGTGATACGACACCTCGAACCGCTCCACGAAGTGTGCACCGAAGTGATCCACATTGCCCCCATGTCGGCCGAAGACCTCAAGACCATGATCATGCTCCGTCATGCGTCGAGTGGAATGCAGTACCGCCTCGGCCGGCGATCAGAGGAGGAATTGTCCGGATATCTTACGGCACGACTCTTCGATGCGTGCTTCCGGGCCTCCGACGGCAACCCCGGCACCGCTCTCAATGCATGGCTCTCGTGCATCATTCGCGTGAACGAACGGGTGCTGGAGATACGGAAGGCGGACGTGGTGTCGCCAGAGCTGCTCGGCACCCTCGACCCTGACTGGCTCGTGATCCTTGCGCAGGTCGTGATTCACAAGCGGCTGACGATCGCCAAGGCCGAGCGGATTACCGCCATGAACAGTGAAGCGGTACAGAGAACAATTCGCAGGATGACCACCGTCGGGCTGCTCCACGAGCGATCACCGGGCGTCTATACAATAAATCCGTACATCGACAGGCTGGTGCACAAGCTCCTCGAGGAAAGACAGATACTATGAAGGTGATATCCGTTCTGATCGCCGGAGGAGCACTGGTGCTGGTTCAGATATTGATAGGCCGTGCCGCGCACCTCATACCTCTCTCCGGTACCGTCCGCCGGAAACTCGCGCGAATCCGTCCGGGCTTCTTCTTCCTGCTCTGGGTGCTGTTCGGATTCTGGGCTCTTCAGACGCTGATTGCTGATTCTCCGTTCTATACAGTACTGGCCGGAGGACTCGTCGGAGTGCTGGTCGTGCTGTTCGCGTGGTTCATCCTTCGGGATCTCGTGGCAGGCGTAATCTTCTCCACAAAGCATCCTGATTCTTTGAATCGGCGCATCAGGGCGGGCGGAGTAACGGGCAGGGTTCTGAAAGCCGGGCTCACGGGGCTCCAGGTCGCGGCTGACGGCGGGGAAGTTCTTTCGGTCCCGTATAGCAACCTTGTCGGCGAGGTGGCCGTGGAGAACGCCCAGGATCAATCCTTACCGCGTTTCCGGACCACCCTCTCTCTTGCGGGGATCTCGGGAGACGTCGATAGCGTGCGGAAGGACATCCAGAAGGAAATTCTTCTCTCACCCTGGGTGAACCATCGCCATTTGCCTTCCGTCCGCCTTCTCGGTGGCGGAGACCACCGCACGGCGGAAGTAGAATTCCACTGCCTGAATGGCCATCACGCCGCTATGGTGGACGAACGGTTGCGCTCCCGTTATACAGTGATCCGTGCCGGCGCCCCTGGATTTCAGGATCCCGTCGCCACATCTCCCCCCTGAACCGTCCCGCCGTGGGCCGCGGTCTGCCTCTGGCCCATCGTTATTGCAGGTTCCGCCCGGCTATTTCATCACGTTCTCGCACGGGATCTTCATCGGATCCCCTATCCCGTCGAACCGCGTTGGCTGGTATTTGTTGCCAGCGTAGTCCTGCTGAAAGGTCACGAGCTGCCATGCCGTGCATGAACCGTCGCTATTCTTGACGGCAATCGTCGCCCGGATGTACCGATGGAGAATGATGCCCGTGACAGGATGCCTCCGGACCATCCAATCCGGATCAATGATGACGACCCGCAGGATATCCCCTTTGACGCGATCTCTATATGTTTGCGACGCTTTGAAGGCTTTGATCATTTCCGCTTCAAGTCCTCTGTCAGTGCGTGCCGCCTTCGGCATCGCTGCCGCCTTCGTCTTGCTTTCGGATGCAGCGGCATTCAGCTCCCTCGCAAGCTTCTTGTAGGACGCGAATTCTTTCCCTTTGATGACAAATTTCCCCTCCGCTACGTCATTGTAGTTGCACTTCACCCTCACGATGATCGTATGGTCCCCCGGCTCGAGCTTGGCAAGCGCCTCGGCAAACCGTACGGGACCCGAGAACGTGCTTCCGAACTTCTTGTATTCCAGCTCCGGTGTGCCGTACGCGGTTATCGCCTGTGCTGTCGGAACTATGTCCAGCAGGAGATACTTCTGCTGAACAGCGTCGCCCGACACCATCAGTGAGCTCGTTTCGAGCTGCATCTCACTCGGCTGCTGATAGTCATACAGCGGCGGCTTCAGCTCATACACAAAGACCTCCATACCCATCTTCTTTGCCCCTGCAGTCCGGCCCATGTCTTGAATCGCCTTGTCGAAGAAGGCCACAGCATAAATATTGTCCCCGGCCTGGAATGCGGCGGCGAGACCCGACGGGCTCGACGTTTTGATCATGTCCTTTGAAAAGACAATTTCACCCGCCTTCTGGGCATTGACGTCGACTGTGAGAGTACAAAGGAAAAATGCGAGAGAGCATACAAGGAGTACGGGATTCATTCGGGTCTCCGTTGGATGATTGGTGGTGATCGTTGAGGAAGGGTTCTCGAGAGAACAGTAGGACAATGGAAAATGTATTAAGCCTTTTGGAATAGTGCAAGCGAAAGCCGCTCCCTTCTCTACCCATCCGCAGACTTGTCTTTTCGACGGGAATCACGTATGTTTTTCGGACACAGATTCACCCGCGTCCCGACACTGCAGGAGCCGACAGTGAGTCAAAGGAATCAGGAGCAGCCGCAGCTGCTTCGCGCCCTCGGGCTGAAAGAAGGGATCGCGTTGCACATGGGCGTGATGATCGGCTCAGGGATTTTCCTCGTCCCCGCGACCATCGCCGGGCATCTGCACGCCATGGGCCCGATCATGCTCGTCTGGGTGGTCGCCGGAATGCTGTCGCTGTTCGGGGCACTTTCCCTCGCGGAGCTGAGCTCTGTCCTCCCCCAGGCCGGCGGACCGTACGTCTACCTGCGCCACAGCTTCGGGCGCGTGTGGGGATATATGTTCAGCTGGAATGATTTCTTCATCAACAAGGCAGGGTCGGCCGCCGCGGTTGCAATAGCCTTCTCCACGTATCTCGGTTACTTCATCCCTGCCGTCAGCCCCGAGAACGCCTTCTACCGCAGTGAGTACCTGTTCCTCGGCGAGCATATGGAGTTTGCTTTCGGCTGGACCCAGATCACCGCAATTCTGACCATACTGCTTGTGACATTTATCAACATCCGGGGAGTCCGGTTCGGCGCCTGGGTGATGAACTTCTTCACGACAGCAAAAGTGGCTGCGCTCCTGGGCCTGATCCTCGCCGTGGTGCTCTCCGGAAAAGGGAGCAGCCAGAACTTCCTCCCGTGGTGGCCGGCGGAATGGACCGGGCAGATGACCGCCGCGTTCGGCCTTGCGATGATCTCGGCATTGTGGACGTACGACGGCTGGATCGACGTCACCCTGACGGCCGGGGAGTTCAAGAACCCCGAACGCAATGTCCCCTTCTCCCTTCTGTTCGGTACACTTGCCGTGATCGCGCTCTATCTCGCAGCCAACCTGGCCTACGCCTATGCGATCCCACTCGACCAGATGGCCGGGTCGACGCGGATCGCAGCCGATGTCGCCGGCGCAGTGCTGGGCCCGGTGGGAGTCTCATTGATCATCATCGGCATCATGGCGTCGACATTCGGGACGACCAACGGCATGTTGCTCTCCGGACCGCGATCGCTGTATGCAGCCGGGGCCGACGGCACGATCGCAAAAGCCTTCGGGAAAGTCCATCCGCATTACCGCAGCCCGTATATCGCAATCGCAACGCTTGGAGTCTGGGGGGCGATTCTAACCATGAGCGGGTCGTACGATCAGATAACATCGTATGTCGTGTTCGGGTCCTGGGCCTTCTATGCACTCACGGCAATCGGTGTCATCGTCCTCCGCCGGAAGATGCCCGATGCCAAACGGCCGTACAGGGTGTGGGCGTACCCGTATGTGACCCTCCTGTTCGTTGCCCTCGCGGGGTGGTTTGTGTACAACACCCTCGTTGAGGACACACGCAACGCGCTGATCGGCATCGTGCTGCTCCTCATTTCCCTCCCACTCTATTATTACTGGACGCGAAAAGCGAGGCGTGATGACGCAGGGACGTCTCTCTGATGCCCCCGGCGACGACATCCCGGCAGTCTCACGAAGGGAGCGAACCTATGCAGCAGCATTCGCAAGGTTCTGACTCGCCGGTGCTCTACTTCCCGCATGGAGGGGGACCATTACCTCTTCTTGGCGATCCCGGCCATGCGAACATGGTCGATTTTCTGACCCGAATAACCCCGGACTTTCCTGAACCATCAGCAATACTCGTCATAAGCGCTCACTGGGAAGAAGACGTAGCAACGATCACGAGCGGTGATTCCCCTCCCCTCGTGTATGACTACTACGGGTTTCCGGAGGAGGCGTATCGAATACGCTATCCGGCTCCCGGCGACCCCGCCCTCGCGAAGGAGATATTCCGTTTGCTGTCCGAGGGTGGAATCACTGCCAGCCTCGATGATCGACGCGGGTTCGATCACGGTGTCTTTGTACCTCTAACAATCATGTATCCGCACGCCCGGATTCCCTGCGTCCAGTTGTCGCTTATCAGGAAGCTGGACCCCGCATCTCATATGCGGCTCGGCAGAGCGCTTTCCGATCTCCGAAAGCATAATGTCCTCATCATCGGCTCAGGGTTCTCGTTTCATAACATGCAGGCCTTCTTCTCTTCAGACCAGGCTGAGCCTGACACCAGGAATGAGGCCTTCCAGCAGTGGCTTGTTGATACGTGCACACGAAAAGACATTTCCCGGGCAGACCGGGAAGAATCGCTTGTCGGCTGGGAAAACGCACCGCATGCGCGCTACTGTCATCCCCGCGAAGAACATCTCATGCCCCTGCATGTGTGCTGTGGGCTCGGCGGATCCCCTGCGGAACTCGTGTTCGATGGTGATGTGTTGGGCAAGAGAGCGGTTGCACTCCTCTGGTAGAGGGTTGAGCGGTTCGTCAACGGGTACCTGTCCCCTGCAGTCCAGTGTTCCATTGGGAGATCTCCGGGCGCCGCGGTGGAAGGGACCTGTCGGTGCCGCGCGCGGCATCCATCATTGACTTTCGCCATTGGGGGAAGTATGTTATAGGAGACTCTCCCTCGAGCACCCGGAAGGCCAAAGCATGTGTTCCCCGCTCACCGGACGCACCGTCTCGACCATCGCCCTCATTGTTGCATTCGTCATCCCTCACCCTCTTGCTGCACAGCGGTCCGAAGCCCTCCTGGATTTCTACCGCCTGGAGCAGCAGACATGGCGCGAGTACCTGGAGGCATCAAAGGGGCTCACGACTGCGAGCGCAATCGATGTGACGTTCTATCACATTCACATAGAGCCCTCACTCGAATCTCCCTATCTGACAGGAAACGTCCTTTGCCAATTCGTTGCACTCGAGCAGAACACCAGCGCATTCACTCTGAACCTCCGTCGAGAGTTCACTGTCGACAGCGTTCGCGGAGATGCCGCTTCATTCGTATTTGAGGCAGATACGATTCGGCTCCTTCTGGATCGCACCTTCCAGACCGGCGACACAGGATCGGTGCGCGTGTACTACCGGGGCGTCCCTCCGTTGATCAACAACACGAAAGGCCTCCGCTACACAACCCACGCCACTGCCCAGCGGGTCATCGCCTCGCTTTCCACACCATTCCTCGCCCACTCCTGGTGGCCCTGCAAGGACGGGCCAGGCGATAAGCCCGACTCGGTCGCGGTGGATATCACCATTCCGGACACGAGCATCGGCGGCATCCCGGTGGTCGCTGTTTCCAACGGGGTGCTGGAAGAGACACTTCGTGTGGGGAGGAAGAAGACCTTCCGCTGGCGTCACCGCTATCCGATCGTTCCCTACTATGTGATGGCCGCAATTTCGAACTACCGCGAATTCCGTCAGACGTTCACCGGCCGTCTTGGGGAACAGTTTCCCATCGTCTACTACGTCTTTGAGGAACATCTCGCCGCTGCGCAGGAGGGAGTAGCGAGCCTGCCCCAGGTGATGGCTGCGTTTTCGGACTGCTTCGGCCCCTATCCGTTCCGCGCGGAGAAGTACGGGATGACCCAGCTCGGGTACTACGGAGCGATCGAAAACCAGACGAATACGATTATCAACAACATGGGCCTCTCATTTTTCGGGGTGAGCGTGCACGAGCTGGCGCACATGTGGTTTGGCGACATGATCACGTGCAAGGACTGGCACCACGGATGGCTCAATGAGGGCTTTGCGACATACGCCGAGGCGCTATGGGCGGAACACACCGGCGGGCACGACGCATATCTGAATGATGTTCGGACCGGGGAGTACTACGGTCCGGGCACGCTCTACCTTCAGGACATCACGGATCCGTTCGGCATATTCATTCCGATCATCTATAACAAGGGGTCCATGGTCCTGCACATGTTGCGCGGCGTCCTCGGTGATTCAGTGTTCTTTCGAGTGCTGTCGACGTACGCAGGCACGCCTGCTCTTCTGTACGGACACGCAACCACCGAGGACTTTCAGCAGGTCTGTGAGACCGTCAGCGGCATGAGTCTCACATTCTTCTTCGATCAGTGGGTCTACGACCAGTACTACCCGTCGTATGTGTACGACTGGGCAAACAATGGCGTATCCGGCGGCGTGACCGTGACTATCCGCCAGAATCAGGGAGGCCAGGGGAGGCGTGCAGTGTTTGAGATGCCTGTGCGGCTGAAGTTCCATTTTCAGCAGGGAGGCGACACCACGGTGACCGTGTGGAATAATCAGCAATCTCAGACCTATTTTCTTCCCCTGGGACACGTGGCACAGGCCATGGAGTTCGACCCAGAGCGGTGGATCCTGCGCAGCGCCACGGTGGAAGGCATAGTAGCACTTTCACAGGAGATTCCTGATCGATTCGCACTGTATCAGAACTTCCCAAATCCTTTCAATCCCTCGACAACGGTCCGGTATGACATTCACGAAGAGACACATGTCATGCTTGCGGTGTTCGATCTCCTCGGCCGCGAGGTGTCTGTTCTTGTGAGCGGGAGGGAAGAGCCGGGACGTTATGAGGTGGCATTCGACGCTCACGAACTGCCGAGTGGAGTGTATCTCTACAGGATGTCTGCAGGGAACTTCGTCCACACAAGGAAAATGCTTCTGCTTCAGTAGACTTTCTTCGAAACGGATCGAACCTGCCGCGAATAGCCCGTATTCCTTGCGGGGCTCCGATCGGGGTCGTAGTCGAGCCCGTTGCACTCATCCCATCATGCGCGCATTCCACCGAGATGAAGCATCATATCACCCAGTATTTGGCGTTCTATGGAACCAAACGAGGGGCTACGGGGGTTATTGTACTGTCCCCCGCACATCGGCGGGCAGAACTTTTTCGATTACAGAGGAGTGCATTATGGCAGAGAAGAAGGTCATTGCAGTTGTTGGTGCGACAGGGGCACAGGGGGGCGGTCTGGTCCGCGCCATTCTGAGCGACCCGAAGGGTGAGTTTGCTGCCCGGGCGATCACCCGGGATGTGAATTCCGACAAAGCCAAGGAGCTCGCCAGACTGGGGGCGGAGGTTGTGGCAGCAGACGTCAATGACGTCGAGAGCCTCAAACAGGCATTCAAAGGCGCCTACGGCGTCTACTGCGTAACGTTTTTCTGGCAGGACTTTTCGGCCGAGAAAGAAATAGCCCAGGCAACAAACATGGCCCGGGCAGCCAGGGAAACCGGAGTGCGGCACGCGATCTGGTCCACATTCGAAGATACGCGTAAATGGGTTCCCCTCACGGACAACCGCATGCCGACTCTCATGGGCAATTACAAAGTGGCTCACTTCGACGGGAAGAGCGAAGCGAACCACGTGTTTACTGAAAATGGCGTCCCCACAACATTCCTGCTCACCTCGTTCTACTGGGAAAACATGATCTATTTCGGCGCGGGTCCGCAGAAGGGCCCCGACGGGACACTCGCGCTCACATATCCCATGGGCGACAAGAAACTTCCGGGGATGGCTTCCGAGGACATCGGCAAATGTGCGTATGGAATTTTCAAGAAAGGCCGTGAGCTGGTCGGAAAGACTGTCGGTGTCGCAGGCGAGCACCTGACGGGGACGCAGATGGCTTCCGCCCTCAGCAAGGCTCTTGGGAAGGAGATACGCTACAACGACGTACCCCCAGAAGTCTACCGGAGCTTTGGATTTCCGGGTGCCGAAGATATGGGCAACATGTTCCAGTTCAAGCGGGACTTCGAATCCATCTACACAGGTGCGCGCAGTCTTCAATTTTCCCGCTCCGTAAATCCCGAGCTGCAAACATTTGAGCAGTGGCTCACGAAGAACGCCAGCCGCATCCCGCTCGGGTGACGGACGGCGACTTTTCTTTCCACGTCTCACATACACAACGATTCATCCTCGCATGCGGGCACCTGCGCAAGCAGCTGTGCCCGCTTGCATGATGGGGGGTGCATTCATCGTCAATCAGAACCTGAAACAACCTCCGTCTTCCTGGAAAGTTCTCGCTCCGCCATTCCGGCGGAAATCCGTGATTGACTATCGTGTTGGACTCCCCTATCTTACGTTCACACCACTTTTTCATCGTGCGATGGGAATCCTACATCCCTGTAGAGATCCCGATGCGTAGAACGAGGCATATATCCGGTATGCGCAAGCGTGCCGCCGGTGCATGTGCCGACCGCAGCTCTCACGCCCAGCATCTCCGCCGAGACCTTCCCATTGTGCTCTATGCTGTTTCCCCAATTCCCAGCTCACAACGCAATGGATTCACTATGCGATCCCTTCTCCGTTGCACGTTCCTGCTCCTTGCCTGCATCGTCTTCGCGGGCCCGGCAGCAGCACAGGACCCGCAGGAACTATCTGAATGCAATCAAGTCAATGCGGCGCCAGAATCCTGTTTGAAGGACAGCATGAAGAGTTTGAAGACACACGGTCTGGATGCATCATCGTCACCGCTCTCCTCACAAAAGGAAAGAACGAAGCGTGGATTGAAGTGTGGCCACAGGGAGACGATTCATACATCCTGACGGTGGTTGAACGCCAGGCAATGAAACAGGAGGTGAGCGCCACCGACATGCTCGAGGCACTCAACAGAGACGGATACGTCGCGCTGGACATTCACTTCGACACGGCAAAAGCAACGATCCAGCCGGAGTCCCAACCGATCCTCGATCAGATTGTCGAGCTCCTCAAGCTCAATACGTCATTGAAGTTGAGCATAGAGGGACATACGGATAACGTGGGAGATGCAAAGAGCAACAAGGCGCTCTCGGTCGCAAGAGCCAAATCGGTGTTGACTGCTATCACAAAAGCCGGGATTGCGCAGAGCCGTCTTTCCTCAATCGGGTACGGGCAGGAAAAACCGGTGGCGGACAATCGCACGGAGGAGGGGCGAGCGAAAAACCGGCGGGTGGAGCTTGTGAAACAGTAGACTCCGCGAAACGTACCCTATCGCACTGAGAGGTGGACGTTTGCCCAGAAGTCTACAGGCTGAGGGCGTTCCGGCCGTTCTGCTCCCTGTCCCGGGCGACCTCCGCCGGAACGACCTCCCCGGTCTCCTCCGCCCTGGGGCGGACCTCCACCTCCCGGTCTCCGGCCGTTGTTCCCTTCTTCGGACCGTGGACCCATCGATGGAAGCCGGCCCGATTCAACACCGACCTTGATCATTGTCCCTGGCGCGGCACCGATCGCGTAGGGCCGGGTCGATGATGCCCTCAGAGGTATTTTCATCTCATAGATCATCGACCCCTCTGCGGCTTCCATCCTCACCTGGACCCCCTGGCCCTCTGCGATCGAGAACCGCGTGCGATCTCCCTCTCCCGGACCCACGATTTCGAATTCGTGCGGCGATTCGGCTCGCACCACCTCTTCGTTCTGCGGATCATCTCCCCGAGTTGCAGAGAACGAAATCCGCTCACCGCCACTGAACATGCCAATCGGGTAGCGGACACCCGTTCTTGCTCCGTCAGGCCGTTCGAACCAGAGGGTCAGCCCGGGCCCTACAATCTGCTGCCGAAAACTCCGAATGGGGCCTTTCACGCAGACATAGACATTGTCATCGTCGTTCGCAACACCCAGCAAAAGCTGTGTGCTGGGGATCGGAACAAGGAGCGTATCCCATTCTGTCGCGGACCCGTCTATCTGGATCTGTCCGGTCGTCCACCTGCTGGACAGTTCTGTCGTGCTGCCACAGCCGCTGAGGAGGACGGCCGAGAGAACAGAAAGAGCGATTGTCCATAACCGCACGATTGCCTGCATATCGGGGATCCTTTTGGTCAGCATGGTGGATATTGACATCCTGGTCCTCCCTGTTTCAATTTCACTCGGAAAGGGCAAAAAAATCTATCAGAAGGACATATTACGTTTGACTCCTCACCCGGCCGAAGAGTTTAACCCAACTCGGCGATGAGTATCTGATTTTGCCCTGGGCTATGCAGCAGACCGTATGACACAAGGAGGAAACGCTATAACTCTTCAGGGTCGAGGCCGAAGAGGTCTTCCGTCAGCTTCAAGCGGATGGTAACACACAGGAGGTCGAATCTCTGCTGCGGGCGAAAGTTGCTTTTTTGATGGACCCTCAGCACATATGGAATAGCGTATGCCTCCTTGAAACCGATTCGAAGGCTGTCACTGCGTATGACTAGAGGTCACAAACCCTTGCCGAAGCGAGACACTGGATTCTCTCAATTTGCTGTGTGCCTGTTCCTCACGATGTCCGTTGGTACGTCGAAGGCGGAGACAACGTTCAGCCCATCAATCCAGCATGAGGTTGACGGAACGAGTGTCGTCATTACCGGGACGCATGGAAAGCGCCTGCGCCTCACATCCTACGGGCATCACATGGTCCGTGTGCAGGCCGTCCGGCCCGGCGAAGAGTTTTTCCCAGACGACCGGTATGAGATGATCGTCGCACATCCGTCGGACTGACTCCCTTCTTCTGTCCAAGGAACAGGGATTTCTCCGAATCGCACCTCGCGCTGACAGCGGCATTGTTGTGAAAGTGGACGAGGCTTCGTTGAAACTTTCCTTCTTCCGGAATGGGACGGAAAGGCCGTTCCTCGAGGAGGACGAAGGCACTCGATGGAGACATGACACCATCGTCACGTCGTTTGTCTGTCATCAGGATGAGCATTTCACAGGATTGGGGCATGGATACTATGGCAGGGCGGAGAGCCTGGATTTGCGCAGAGAAGTGATCCATCGCAACTACGGGTCACAGCATGGCGAGCAAGCACCCCTTCTTGTGCCTTTCTATCTTTCTGACAGGGGATATGGCGTATTTCTGAATAGCACGTTTCCGAACACATTCGTTTTCGGCAAACGATGGCCGCTATGAGATCTCTCTTCTCGGGGACGGACGGATGGACTACGTCGTGATCCTCGGCCCGGGATTCCCGGAAATCATCGACCGGTACACGCAGCTCACCGGGAGACCCCGGTTCCCTCCCCGCGCGGTATTTGGTCTTGCCCTCTCAGACAAAGGGAACGACCATACCTCTTCCGATCCCTCCGACGAAGCATGGTGGAAACGGAAAGTGACCGAGCACAGAAATGTGGGATTTCCAATTGATCACATTGTCAACGACAATCGGTGGAGAGCGGGAGGCGGGAAACGGTGTGAATCGTACTTTGCATGGGACACGACGCGGTATCCCGATCCACGGGAATACCAACTGTGGATCCGGGAGCATGGACTTGTCGTAACCCTTGATTTCAACCGCTGCATTGCGGCGAAGAGTGACGGTTGGAAGCCGTCGTTCAACATCCCGCTTTCCGACAGCATTGAATTCCGGGACAGCGCTCCAGATTTCACACGAAAGGAGGTGCGTGCATGGTTCTGGAACCTCTTCTGGCGCACGTCGCTGGACCCCGCACTCGGTTATCCGGGTGATGCGCTCTGGATCGATGAATTCGACGAAATGGGGAAAGCTCCATCATCCATGCTCCTCGGTAATGGCAGAACGTGGAACGAAATGAAGAACTCCTGGTTTTTTCTCATCGCCAAAGCCCTCGTCCAGGAAGGGTGGGACGAACGGTTTCACGGAACGAAACGGCCGTTCGTGTGGGTACGAGGCATGAGCGCGGGAGCCCAGCGCTGGGCCACACTCTGGAGCGGGGACATCAAGCCGACCTATGCCGACATGGAAACGCAGGTTCGCGGCATGCAACTCGCCGGCCTATCCGGCTTCCCCTTCTGGGGTCATGACGCTGGTGGCTTTCACGACTGGGAGAGCGGCACAGGGCCGGATGACACGATGTATCGCCAGTGGTCGATGGCCTTCGGCGCCTTCTCCCCTTTCTGGAAGCCACACGGTATGGGGCAATCACGGTGGCCCCTCGACCGCTCCAGCGAGGCGCAGAAAGACGCACACCGGTATTGCCAGTTGCGGTCTGCACTCATGCCTTACCTCTATACGTATGCGCATAAAGCCTCGCAAACGGGGATGCCGATCGCCCGTGCCATGATGATCGAATACCAGAATGATTCTCTCGCCTGGAAGAGTGATCTGCAGTATCTGTGGGGGCATGAGTTCCTTGTGGCCCCCAATTGTTCGGATGGAGAGAACGTCACTCTCTGGCTCCCCGAGGGCGACTGGTATGATTTCTGGAGCGATACGCAGATCACCGGGGGGCAAATCTACACACTCCCCTCCCCCACAGGAATGCTGCCGCTCTTTGTGCGTTCTGGTGCTATTGTACCGATGGCGCCCGCGAAATTGAGCACGACCTTCATCCCCGAAGACAGTCTGATTCTTCATGTATACACAGGCCACGATGCAACCTTCGTACTGTATGAGGATGACGGCATCTCTGAACTGTACAGGACAGCGGGTGCTTTTCGGACGACCACGATCACATTCACACAGTCCACTCTGTCGCTGCACATCACCTCTTCCACCGGCACGTATGCCTCTGCACCGGACCAGCGCGCGTACCAGGTAGTCTTCCATGGACTTCCCGGATCGGCCTGCTTCGAGGTGGACGGTATGCGTGTGCGATGGGAAAGGACTGTCGGGGAGTCAACCCCGAGCACTGCCGTTGTGACAATCCCACGGAGAGCAATACATGCCCCGCTTCACGTGCGGGCGATTTCGCCGTGTCTTTGACCGCACGAGGCCGCCTGTTTCGTGCATGGAGGTCTCTGAAAGCCGATGTCAGCCGGGCGCATTCTTGTTCGCCGCCGGGCAGGAGCCCGGCGACTCACTCTTCACTGTTGTGGAATAGACAATGACCCTTCGCGTATTCGCATGCCTTGTGATGCTAGCGCCGACACTGACGGCGCAGGTCACTCCCGGAGACTATGTATCCTACACCCGATACGGGAGCGCCGTGCGGATTCACACAATCTCGTGTGAGGTACGGCTGACTTTCTACTCGGAGGAAATTCTCAGGGTTGATTTTCTCCCATCGCCGTTGGCTCTCCTCGATTCATCGTTTGTCGTCATCCGTGAACCGTCAGGCACTCTCCCCATAATTGTGCAGGAGTGCGACTCTTTGCTCCACATCGCATCGTCTCTCCTTCGCGTGCAATGCCGGAAGTATCCCCTCCGGCTGACATTTGCTGATTCGTCGGGACGTGTGCTCCTCGCGGAATCTGACGCAGGTGGCATGGCGGCCGACGCCGAGCAACGGCGCATGCAGTTTGTGCTGAACGACAACGATCACTTCTATGGAACAGGAGAACGAGGCACGAGTCTCGACAAACGGGGACAGTCCTTCGACTCTTACAACACTCAGGTCGGCGGGTATTCAACCCCTCTCCGAACAATGAATCTGAATGTCCCCTTTCTCGCATCCACCAACGGCTACGCTCTCTACATCGACAACCCCTACCGGGGCAGATTCGACTTGGGCGCGTCCGACACGACGGTGTTTTCCTACACCGTATCCGGCGGAGAGCTTTCCTGGTACTTCATCGGGGCTCCGACAATTCAGGGGCAGCTCGAGCAGTACACCTGGCTCACCGGGAGACAGCCCCTTCCTCCGCGCTGGGCGTTCGGGTTTCTCCAATCGAAGAACCGCTATCAGGACGAGCGCGAGGCACGTTCCATCGTCAGGACAATGCGCGAAAGACATTTCCCCTGTGACGCCCTTATCCTCGACCTGGCGTGGTTCAGGCACATGGGCGATCTCACCTGGGATACCACGCGATGGCCTCACAGCGACGCAATGGTTTCCGATTTCCTCGCACAGGGGTTTAAGACCATTCTGATCACAGAACCGTATGTCGTACACCCCTCGGTCAATTTCGCCGAGGCCGATTCCCTCGGATACTTCGCGCAGGATGCCACCGGTCACACGTTTGTGCTGGACAAGTGGTGGTCGTGCGGCGGATGTGAAGCGGCTCTCCTCGACCTGACGGATCCGACGGTGCAACGCTGGTGGTGGGGTAAGCACGTGGAAGCGTTCGGGTCTCAGGTCGCAGGAATCTGGACAGATCTTGGAGAGCCGGAGCGACACCCCGATGCGATGATGCATGCTCTCGGACCCGCTCCCACCATTCATAATGTCTACAACCTCCTCTGGGCCAGAACCGTCTTTGAAGGTCTGAGCAACCTACACCCTGAGAGGCGCGTTGTGAACCTCACGCGATCAGGCTTCGCCGGCATCCAGCGGTATGGCGTACTGCCGTGGTCGGGGGACGTGGCGCGCAGCTTCGGGGGGCTGGCTGTGCAGATCCCGATGATGCTCGGCATGGGCATGTCGGGTCTTGCGTACCACAATTCCGATATCGGCGGGTATGCCAGGATGCCGACAACCCCCGAACTCTATGTCCGGTGGATGCAATACGGCGTATTCTGTCCGATCACCCGGACGCACGGAGCTGGCGAAGCGGTGCGGGGCTCACCAACTGAGCCGTGGCAGTTCGGCTCCGGGGCGGAAACTATATGCCGGGAGTTCCTTCGTCTCCGGTATCGGTTGCTGCCATACATCTACACCTATGCCCGACAGAACTACGAGTCTGGACTGCCGTTGGCCCGGCCGCTGTTCTTCCTGGATCCCTCAGATCCCCGGCTGTACAACGACAACTCGTCCTATATGTGGGGGGACGCATTTCTTGTCTCGCCGATCGTCGAGCAGGGACAAACATCGAAAGAACTCTACCTTCCACGGGGGAACTGGTTCAATTTCTGGACGGATGAACTGGTCCAGGGTGGAGCGTTCAGCCTCGTGGATGCTCCGCTTGACCAAATGCCTCTCTTCGTACGATCAGGGAGCATTATTCCGATGGGACCCGTCATGGAGTATTCCGACGAGCGGGAGCTCGATACGCTCACCCTCGCAGTGTATCCTGCCAACGCCGGTACGGCGTCGTTCACGCTGTACGAGGATGACGGCAAGACGCTTGCCTACCAGCGAGACGGGTTTTCGTTGACCACATTCACTCAAGAGTATGTCCCGTATGCCAAGGGTCCGAACCTCCGGCTGCGCGCCGGGCCGGCGGTGGGGTTATTTGCGGGGAAACTCACGCGACGTGTCTATGTGTTTGATGTACACGGGATTGCTCAGCGTCCGGCCCAGATCCTCTGCAATGGAGTGATGCTGACCGGTCCAGGACCACAATGGGGGGCGTCTGCAGGACGAGAAGGATTCCGGTACGATGAAGATACGCACAAGCTTCACATTCAGACTCTCTGCAGCACGGACAGCACGTACGACATCGAGGTCAGGTTTCCATAGACGTAATCACGCAAATCTGAAAGGCGGGGACCGAATACAGATGCAGGAAACGATCGTGGTCATCACAGGTGCGAGCAGCGGCATCGGGGCCGCACTCGCGGAAAAGGTGGCGGATATCATCGCACACGATGATTACTTCGCAGCGTGGGGACGTCTCTACCCGTCCGGGTTCACGTGAGCGGATCGTGGCATTCACCTCAACACTGGGAGAGGATCCCTGAGGCGGTCGAGAGCGGCATCCAACCGTTCAGGAGCGGTGTGCCGGCGATCGTTGACTTACCTCGTTTCGGGCTCTGGTGCCGTCGGCGACACCGTTCAATGGTATCGCGACCGAGGGTAGACGGACGATGCGGACGGGTCCGCTAACGGGGGCAACAGCGACAAACGAAAGACTACAAAACAAAGGGGCCCGGATCATTGATTCAGGCCCCTCGGTGGAATTTCTTCTGCTCCCTCTTCTACTTCTGCTTCTTTTCCGTCTTTTCCATCATGGACTTCTCGCCGGCCTGTTGCGCGGCAGACCACGGCGGGACGACACCCACCATGCGCGCGTAGGCAATCGACTGCCCGAGATGTTCGTGAGCATGAGAAAGGAGTGCGAGCAGGACACTCCGGGCTGTCATCTTCTGCCCGAAGAAATTTACTTCTTTTTCCAGATCCGCATCGGACATCGTCTTGACGGCACTCTTCACGAAGTCAAAAGACTTCGTCACTTGCTCACGAATGGCTTTCTTGTCCGTCGTGGCCGTTTCCCACTTCTTTGCATCCGCGGGAGTTGCTATGACCATGCCTTCCGGGGGAGGAGCACCAGCGAATTTTGCGAGCATGTAGTTCGAGAAGGCGGTATGGGAATACACTTCGCTGATCGACCGAACCTCTTTGTTCGGGCGCCAGGTCATCTTGGCATCCGGAGTGGCATTTTCGAGATCGAGAATCTGCTTCTCAACGTAGGCCAGCTGCCCGATCAGATCTGCACGGAACCCATGCACGTCCTGCGCCAGGCCCGCCGTCGTGGCGGCTAGAATCAGCATACTGAATGCTACAGCCCTAATAGTGTGTTTCATAGAGAAACTCCTGCTGTGATGGTTGGTAAATTGAGAGACATCCTTGTTCCCGGGACCGGCTGTCCGCCTCTGCTCTAAGAGGGGCGTTGGGGGGGAAACACCAGTTGGCGTCCGCACAGTCAGAACACTAATACGCGCAGGAGTTGTTCCTGCGAGTCAGGAATAACCGGGGAATCCTTGCTGCCCCCAGCGCCGCCCCCCATTGTCGACCGGACGTGAGGGCCGATCTGCCAGGGTCCATGTCTCCGTTGGTGCAGATTCTCCAAATCTGAGGGTTTTGGTCGCGAATGAGGTTTTTACAGATTACGGTTGACAGAAAGCGTGGTTCGGAGTACATTTCTTCTACTCGGACATAGGTCAAATTAGGCAGACGCTGCGGAATCTGAAGATCCTGTGCGGTGACTGCACCAGGCCTGGAAGCGCATCTGATCCCGGACTCTATTTGCCCTCCCACTTCTTCCGCGGCACCGTCAAGTAACCCTCTTCCCGCCTTCAACTCAATTACATCCCCGGCAATGAATGAGCGAGGGGAGAGGAAGCTTGCGTCACTCTTCATCTTCAGGATTGCCCCATGACCATGGCTTCGCGAGGACACTTGTCTCACGCTGGACAACAGATGGAGGCAACATGAAACGCAGCATACTCTGCCTTCTGATCGGTGGATTTCTCACGATCTCATCCGGCCTTGCACCTGCCCAGCATCTGCTCGCCGACGACTTTATTTACCCTGTGGCTGACAGCATTGAATCGGTCAGCCCATGGGACGACAATACCTCAACGCCGCACAAGATCCGCATCGTTTCCCCCGGATTGGCGTTTCCAGGGCACGTTGGTTCAGGAGTCGGCAATGCGGTTTTCCTCTCAAACATGCCGGGGGGCGATATCGTGAAGCGCATCTTCCCTACACGGGACTCCGGGAGTATCTACCTTTCCTACCTCCTTGAGGTCGATAGCCTCACTCCCACGGCATCCGACGGATACGTGGCCTGTCTGGATCAAGCCGGCGGTGCGACCAACCACTGCACCAAGGCGTACATCCGCAGGGTCTCACCAAACTCCTTCAATCTGGGCATCGTCAAGATCACTGGATCCGCGGTGTTCGACGGAGAGGTCTATGGCACGGACACCACCTATCTGGTGGTCGTGAAGTACACCTGGGTCAGCGGTACGGCAACTGATGATACCGCAAAAATCTTCGTCTTCCGGTCGTCCATTCCTGCGACAGAACCAGTGGGAGGCACGTTCACTATCGTCGGTACCGACGCCATCGACGCCGGTGAGGTGATTCATATCGAATGCCTACGCACAGACCGGACTTGCCGGTTCCCCGGTCCGAATTGATGCAATTCGTGTCGGAACAACATGGGCAGGAGCACTTGTGAGCGATGCCCGACCCATCGATCCGCCGTTGCCAGACGGCTTCACACTTGATCAGAATTTTCCGAACCCGTTCAATCCCACGACGACAATCCGATATGTGATCGGGGGCGAAGCAAGGGGCACCGGGAATGGTGACGGATCTGGAGATCGGGACAAAAGCGACAGTTGGGTGCGCCTCGTGGTTTATGATCTACTCGGAAGGCAGGTGGCTGTGCTCGTGAACGAGAGACAGTCACCTGGAGAGTATCACGCAACATTCGACGCCATGGGTCTGGCGAGCGGAGTCTATGTGTATCGCCTCACGTCAGGAAGCTTCGTCCAGTCCCGAAGGATGCTCGCACTCAGGTAGCATATTATTTCATAAGCAGCATTCGTTTCGTCTCAACCGCATTCCCCGCGGTAAGTCTGTAGAGATACACTCCGCTGGCTTGATCGCCTGCATCCCACTCCACCGAATACCGTCCGGGCTGCAGGTTCCCATTGACCAATACGGCCACTTCACGTCCGAGAAGATCATACACGGCCAGCCGTACTTTCCCATCTCCCGGACCAGCGATCCTGTATGGTATTGATGTGCTCGGATTGAAAGGATTGGGAAAATTCTGCTCCAGTCCGAACGTCACCGGCCGCTCACTAATATCCCCTTCCACCCCTGCCAGAATGCCATACGAAATGAACTCACTCTGCAGAACCGTCTTTGTCGCTGATTCCTGTACAAAGACCACGACTCCTGCACGGTCGGCCATCGAGACGTTTGTCAGATCCGATGTTTTCTCCACAACCCGGGTGCCGCCGGTGGAGATGGTGAATGCCTCACCCGTCGAGCCTGTGATCATCTTCCTCATCACTGCGTTCTGTGGACTTATACCATTCCTTCCGGCGTAGTCGACGTTTTCGACAAGGATAAAATGAATGACCAGCTGTCCCCCCGGAAGTGCACCGTCCGCCTGTACCATCGCAGAGACGGTGATCGTATTGCCGCTTCTACTGCCGTCCAGCATGATCGTAATAGGACTTGAGACTGCCACGCGCGCGTCGAGCGACGTGCCCCAGGAAGCGTATGCTGTTCCCTGGTTGGCGCCATCAAAGAACGTCACCGGTGTCGCTGAAAACGGCCCATAGTACTGATTCCGCCCGGCCGCGTCGACCGCGGCTACCTGTGCAGAGGGGATCGTCGGGGTATGGAAACGGGACATGGTAGTAGATGTACCGTATGTGGGTCGCATTGGGATTTGTCGTCTCATAGGCTTTGAGCGAGGCATGCGCAGGCGGACACAGGCTGCAATGCGAATTGGTAAACATCTCCACCAGGACGTTCCGGTCCCCGGCGCTGCTTTGCACCGCAAGTATTGCACTGAGCACCGCCGCCGCCATCAGGATTTTCATTGGACCGCTCCTCCATCAAAGGGTTGATTGCATCGCCAGCCGTACGCCACTGAAAGGTTGAATGTACCTACAAACACCGTTGGCACAGACCTGCCCACCGCGCTCCTGGCCGACGGTCAGGACGAACACATGAGCCCCGCCGAGCCTGTATCCCACCTCCCCGGCAAACCAGTTCCGCCGTCCGGAAGGGTCCGAAGGGTTGTTCGTGAATTCGCTCCGAACGGCCAGACTGATCCCCGGCAGGCGGACTATATTCATACCGACCAGCGTGTTTTGATATCGTTCCCGGGCAACATTATAGTTGTCCGACGCCGTTTCAAATTCCACCTGCACGATCACCGTGTGGTGGTCGTCCAGACCAATCTGGAGCGACGCCGGAATCACCATCGACCGGATCACATGATCGTTACCCCGGCTGAAAAGCACTGCCTGTGTTGCGGCTCGCCCGGCGACAGCCGCGCGAAGGAGATCCCGATCGTTGAAGTAGTGTTCTGCCTCAGCCAGGAGCTCCCAGGACGGCGAGAGGGCGGCATCGACGGTGGGGAGAAACGCCCCTTTTCGCGCGCGCCGGGTGAAGGTGAAGCGATCTTTTTGATAATCGTAATAGTCGTGCTGGCTCGAAAGGCTTGCATTCACGGTCAGCGTCGTTTGGGCTGCCGGCTTGAAAAACCCTTCGAACTGAAGTCCCACCTCATCGTTGAAATCCACCTGGTGCAATGTCCGTGTCAGGAAAGTCCAGGAATGTTCTTTCTGCACGGTGGGCGGGTTCTGGATGGGCAGCATCCTCGTGGGCCGTGTCGGATCATAGCGTTCGAACGGATCGCGAATGTCGAACCGGTAATCCTTGTAGTCGACTACCAGGCCGATCGCACTCCCTGTCCATGAAAGGGAGCCATAGACTCCGTACCCGGATGATGTCGTTCCGTCCGACGCGAGGGTCGTTCGTTTCTGCGTCCACGCTCCGAACCCCTCGAAGTCCCCTATCCGGAACGATCCGTACAGTTCCGGGATACCAGCTTTCAGTCCCACCGGAGTGAGAATGCCCGGCAGAGAGCCCTCAGTCTCGACGAAACTTCCGCCGAGAGTGAGCCATGGGAAAGGATCGATCTCGAGGTTGGCCCCTTTGAGAACATAGACTTCAGTCCGTGCGACAACGATGGAATCCCAGTACTCCACTCTGCCTGCTACAGCAGTGGCGCGAAAGAACGAACCCTCATATCCCGCCTTTACCCCGTCCATCCAGGTATCGTACGCCAGACCCCGGTCTTCAAAGAGGTTGAGCGCAAGCCCGCGCCCGAACAACTGGGACGAATTGCCGGCGCGGATGGTGAGCCCGTCGGAAGCGAACTCGACATAGCGGCGTTTGATGCCTTTAAAGGTCGGACCGATTTCCGGAGGGGCGTCGTAGAGGAATCTCATGCCTGCAGTGATCGACCGGGGGAAGCCGATCCGCAGGTCCAGCTGCTCTTCGAAGTAGTTGAAATTCCCGCTCGCTGCCACACCGCCTGATCTGCCGGTTCCGTATCGGATGATGTTGAGTACCGAGGGAGTGACTTCCTGCGCCCTCCCCGTCGATCCGGCAAACCCGACCAGAAGGAGCATTCCCACATACCTGAACCGCATTACCGGTCCCTCAATATCGACAGGAGCGTCTGTTCGATTTTTGCCTCATCCCCGGGCAGATAGCCGAGCGATGTCGTGGCGATCGTTGCCATGCTGTCGAGCATGACGCTGTATGGAAGGGTCTGGCCGTTGAATTTCTGGAGGAGCTGGCCGTTGGGATCGAGCACAACCGGGAATGTGAATCCCTGCGAGGCGACATACGACCGGACTTTGGCGATGCTTTTCGGCGAATCCTGGTTGATGGCAACCACCGAAAAACCCCGGGAGGAGTACCGATCATACAGTTTCTGCAGTGCCCGGAGTTCCTGTTTACACGGTGTACACCAGAGGGCCCAGAACGTGACGAGTGTGGGCCCCTTCGCGGCCACCGTCGAGAGGTAGAGTTCATCGCCCTTCATCGTGGTGAGCGCGCCGCTCTCCACAGGTTGGGCGGAACCGCTGGCAACGCCAAGAAAGAGGCCGACCAGGATCATAGTCGGCACGCAGGACCTCAATAGACATGACATGCTTTTACAACACCATCCGGCGCAGGAAGGGTTCCGTGAGGCATAGGGCGAATTCAGGCTTAGGGACGGTTTGACTCTCGCCTTTCGCTCCACTATCTTACCCTGTGCCTTGATTCCTCGTGCTCCAGGGATCGCGCCCTGCCCACTGTGCGATGGATGATCTCTGATCCATGGAGATGGAGAGTGAATCACCTTACCCGGAACCTTCCGTGATCGGCCAGACCGTCTCACATTACCGGATTCTCGAACGCCTGGGCGCCGGCGGAATGGGCGTCGTGTACACGGCCGAGGATACCCGCCTCAAGCGCACCGTTGCCCTCAAGTTCCTTCCCCCAGAACTGACAAGCGACCCCGGGGCGAAAGAACGCTTCACCCATGAAGCCCAGGCCGCCTCGGCCCTCCAGCACACCAACATCTGCGTTGTCCATGACATCGACGAAACGCCTGATGGCCACTTATTCATCGTCATGGAATACATGGAGGGCGAGACGCTCAGGGCGAAGATCGATCGCGGTCCCCTCGCAATCGACGAAGCACTTGATATCACAATACAGATCGCCAGGGCGCTCTCCAAGGCACATGCAGGCGGGATTATTCATCGGGACATCAAGCCGGCAAACATCTTTTTGACCGACGACGGCACGGCGAAGCTTCTGGATTTCGGTCTTGCAAAACTCACCGGCCGTACGATGCTGACGAAGGCCGGAAGCACGATGGGAACGCTGGCGTACATGTCGCCGGAACAACTCCGCGGCACCGCAGTCGATCATCGTACAGACATCTGGGCCCTGGGCGCGGTCTTGTACGAGATGCTCTCGGGGCAGCAACCCTTCAAGGGTGAGTATGACCCTGCGATCCTCTATGCGATTCTCGACATAGAGCCCGAGCCGATTGCCAGTCGCCGGCCGGAGGTCCCTGGGGCACTCGGGGACGTGCTCTCGAGATCGCTTTCAAAAGACACAGCACAACGCTATCAGGACATCGAGACGCTCCTCGGAGAACTGGCGGCGATTCGGGGCGGGGGTGTACACCCGGCGTTTCACCGGACGCCGAATGGAGTCCTGCACCGCCCCCGGTGGCCCCTCCTTGCCGGAGGCACAGCAATGGTTTGCGGCATACTCATTACAATTCTGACGGTCACCCGGAGCACAAACACGGTTTCATCGATCCATTCGCTCGCGGTACTTCCCTTTCGGCACACTGCCACGACACTCGCAGACACGGTATTCGCCGAAGGCATGACGGACGCGCTGTCCACCGAGCTCTCGAAACTCCGCGCGCTCGTGGTGCGCTCGTCCCGTTCAGCCATGCGCTACAAAGACTCGGACAAATCGCTTTCGGCAATTGCGCAGGAGCTGAACGTCGATGCACTCATCGACGGATCGACGCAGGTTTCCGGGAACAGCGTGCGGGTATCCGTGAACCTGATCAACGCCAATCCGGAACAACAGATCTGGGGAGAGAATTACACGAAGAATCTCGAGGACATCAATGCTCTTCAGAGCACCGTAGCGCAGGCGATCGCCCGCGAGATCAAGATCGTTCTCACGCCCGAGGAACAAAGCCGTCTGGCGCGCCAGCAACCGGTCAACCCGGAGGCATACCAGGCATGTGTGTACGGCCGGTGGTACTGGAACAAGTGGACTCCCGAAGGATTCCAGACAGCCCTCAAATATTTTCGCGAAGCCGCTCAGAAGGATCCTTCCTACGCACCTGCGTATGCCGGCATTGCCGACGTGTATGCCACACTCTGGTACAACGGGACTGTCCCTTTTGATTCCGTCGAACCACACTGGAGGCCTGCCGCAAACAAAGCGATGGAGCTCGACGCCCGGATGGCCGAGGGGCATGTCTCCGTGGCCGCCACACGGCTCGTCTACGACTGGGATTGGTCGGGAGCCGGAGAGCAACTCCGGCACGCGCTGTTCCTGAATCCCAGCTACGCTACCGGGCATCAATGGTACGCCCTCTTTCTCTCCGCACTTGGCCGTCACGATTCTGCGCTGAGTGAAATACGTCTCGCACAGGATCTGGATCCTCTCTCGGTCGTTATCGCCGCAACAGCCGGCTGGGTGTGCATCTACGCCCGTCACTATGATCAGGCAATCGCACAGTTTCAAAAAGCTCTCACCCTCGACTCGCTCTGTGCCCCCGCCCATTCGGGTCTTGGTGAGATTTACGAGATGCAGGGAAGAAATGAGGAGGCCCTCCAGGAGTACCTCCGCGTCGCACGCATTAGCGGTGGGAGTTTTGCCACACTGGGAGGGGGGGTTGCAGACCCCGTTCCCCGGCTCCGGGCTGCCTACAGGTCCGGCGGATGGCGGGGGTACTGGTGGGAACAGCTTGCAATGCTCGAAGACCGCGCGCGCACTTCGTACGTCTCCTCGTTTCATATCGCCGCGGTCTGTGCCCGCCTGCAAAGGAAGGACGACGCGTTCCGGTGGCTTCAGCGGTCCTACCAGGAGCGCTCGACAAACCTTCTCTTTGGAACGGTGGACCCGAACATGGATAATCTCAACGATGATCCCCGCTACCGCGCGCTCATGCAACGGATCGGACTGACCGTTGGGCGCTGACCTGAGGCCAGTTTCGTATTCAAACAGCTGACGTATGACACAACGCCCTTCGCAGGCCCCACTGAATCACGACGCCGAAATCCGGCGACTTCGTGCTGTCGTTGAAGAGCTCAAACTCCTCAATACGATCGCTCTCATCTCCAGTGGCGCATCGTCCCTCGAGGCAATGCTGGGGATCATCATCGATGAGTCGCTCAAAGTGGTCAATGCCGAGCAAGGGTCGATTGTGCTTGTCACAGGCGACACCGGCACCTCCCTCAAGACCTTTATCCGCCAGGACAACAAGAGTTCACTCCGACCCAGCTATCACGTAGGCGCGCATGTCATCGGCTCAGTCGTGCATGAGAGAAAACCCCTCCTCATCGAGGATCTGGCTACCGACAAACGGTTTCAGGCCACCGAGCAGGAGCGCGCAGACATACGGTCGCTCCTCTGTGTGCCCATCATCAACCAGGCCCGACTGATCGGCGCTGTCATGATGGTAAACAAAAAGGGGGGACACGCATTCACACCGGATGATCAGCGTTTGCTCATGATCCTGAGCGCACAGGCGGGACAATTGATTGTCAACGCGCAACTCCGCGAAGAAAGCGGCCGCAAGAAGGAGGAACTGGCCGAAGCACGACTGGAAACCGAAAAATGGCGTGAGCTCGATGAACTGAAATCACGCTTCTTCGCAGACATCTCCCATGAGTTTCGCACACCCCTGACGCTCATTCTGGGGCCCATCGAGCATCTCATCGCCGGTACGCGCGAGGGAAGCCCGGTTGGGGACTACCGACTCATCCGGCGCAATGCGCACCGCCTGCTCCGCCTCATCAACGACCTTCTCGATCTCTCGCGCCTCGAAGCGAAGAGCATGAAGCTGCACGTTGCCGAGGGGGATATCGCGCTGACCCTCCGGATGGTCGCGGAGTCGTTCCAACTTTGGTCGGAACAGCATGGGATAGCCCTTCGTTGGACATCCGTTCCACATGCGCTCCATGGCTATTTCGATCGGGACAAAGTCGAGACGGTTCTTTCCAATCTCCTTTCAAACGCGCTCAAATTCACACCGCGGGACGGAACGGTCACGGTTGCCCTGGCCTTGAGAGAGGCCGATCCCGAACCTGGGCGGTGGGTCTCTGTGAATGTCGCCGACAGCGGCAGGGGGATTCCCGCCGGCAAGGTGGCGAACCTGTTCGACAGATACTATCAGGTGGAGGATGCGGACCGGCAGACCGGATCCGGGCTCGGGCTGGCATTGAGCAAAGGGCTCATCGAGCTTCATCACGGCGCGATTGCGGTGACAAGTAGCGAAGATCGCGGATCAGTCTTCGAGGTACATTTCCCAATCGATCGGGCCTCCTACCTGTCCGAGGAACTCGCAGAGGACATGGCTCCGGTCGGGAGCGCGAACCCGGCAACCCCCGAACCCATCAGCCAGTTCTCCGAATCGCCGGGTCCATCGCCTCCGAGATCAACGGAGTCCCCCGCTCTGCCCCTGATGCTGATCGTGGAGGACGACCCGGACATGCGCAGGTATCTCTGCGACAACCTCAAGCAATCGTTCAGAATCCTTGAAGCGTCGGACGGTGACATCGCCCTTGCCACCGCCCGCGACACACTTCCGGATGTGGTCATCAGCGATGTCAGCATGCCGGTCATGGATGGCCTCCAGCTTTGCCGGCACCTCAAAGAGGATGAACGCACCAGCCACATTCCCTTCGTTCTTCTGACTGCGAGCGCCGGACAGGAAGGGAAGTTGAGGGGGCTCGAGAGTGGCGCGGACGACTACCTCACCAAGCCGTTCGACTGGAAGGAGCTGGAAACGCGTGTGCACAATCTTGTCGAAGGACGCAGGCGCCTGCGAGAGGGGTTCCGGCAGGCATTCCTGCTCACCTCTTCCGCCACCGCAGCCCCTTCTATGGACGAGTCGTTCCTCATGAAGGTGAAGTCCTCTATCGAGCGGTCCATGGGAGATGAAGCATTCAACGTCGAGGACCTTGCAAAGGACGTGGCAATGAGCTACAGCCAGCTCCATCGCAAACTCACCGCGCTGGTGAACCAGTCCCCGAACCAGCTCATCCGGTCAATGCGTCTTCACCGTGCGAGAGAGCTTCTTGAACGCGGAGCGGGCACGATTTCTGAAATCGCCTATACGGTGGGTTTCGGCAGTCCTGCATATCTCACAAAATGCTTTCGTGAGCAGTTTGGCACCGTCCCGAGCGAGGTGAAGCTGAAGTCCAGTTCCCCCCCGTCCGGTTCGTAGTGCCCCTGCGCTTCCCCATCCTCATGCGAGAAGAATGATCGTTCTTGCGAGGTTTCTGCTATGCGAATGCCCCCTGGATATGTTATGTTGGGCTCAAGTTATGGTGACCCTGATAGAACGGCCACCGCGCCGATCACCAGAAAAGGAGCACGACAATGGGACGGAGAGACCACTGTACTATAGGATGTCTTCTGGCAACGATGTTCATAGGCATGTCGTCCCTGGGAATCTCGCAGGGTGCGCCGCAATCTTCTGCACCCTCTGAAGCACAGCAGAAGCGCCAGGAAGTGATGAAATCCAGGGGGCCTGAGGGATCGATCACGATCTTGCCAATCAACCTTGCGGGGAATCCCTTTGCCCGGGCCTCAGAAGTGGTTGGATTGTTCCTTGAGCAGCAGGGGCTGGAAAACATTGAAATTGGCGCGACTCCATTTATGCCTGCCGGTAGCACCGGGTTAGACGCGCTTGTCGATTCTCTGGGCACATTCGTGAAGACCATCTCCGTGAAAACGGAGTATGTCCTCTACGCTGAGTACAACGGCAACCGACAGACCGGCCTGGTCGAGCTCCGGGCGGCAGTCGTGGACAAAGCAGGGCAGCCGGTATGGATGGATCGCCAGGGGGCCGAAGACGAGGCGATGAAACAGCTGGATGACAAGGATCCAATGACCTTCTCCGTTTTTCTGGTTGAGCGATTGTGTCCGGCGCTCGGCCTGAGCGAAGAAACAGCCAAGAACGCAAAGCCCGGAAAGATGGCCGGCCTCATGGAGGAACGGAGCGGGATGCCGCCTGAGAAAGAGCGGACCCCAATGCCGGAGCGGCAGAAACTCCTCAAGGAGGCCGGACGGACCGTCACCCTGGTTGTGTATCCCGTCCGCATTGGCGGCGTTGTTGACACCACCAGTACCCAAAAACTTGTGTCGATGATCCGCAAAGACGGTCTCTGCCTGCCCGTCGCGAGCACGAGATCGCCAGCCTTGAAAGCGTCCCAGGAAGATCCGAATGAAATGAAGGTGCTCTGGAACTTCGCGCGTGAGGTCAGGGCATACAGCAAAGAGCATATGCCTGCGGCCGGCTATGCACTGTACGCCGACTACGTCTTCAATCCGGAGCAATGGGAGCAGGGGTACGTGCATTTTGTCGTGTGCGATCCCAGCGGGGAATGGGTGATTGTCGATCTGCAGAACTCTCACCATCCGGATTATCAGAACGTGAAGCCGACATCGACTGCGGACTGCCACACGTTGCTGGTTCGGCAGTTGAATACGTACCTGCACTAAAGCACTACACAGGAGGAGCACAATGGAGACACACGACGCGCTGCCGGACCCCCATAGCTCTCGCAGGAAGGGCTACATCTTTCTGGCTTCAGGCATTGTCCTGCTCGTCCTTTCGGGATTCATCGGGATTTCCGATAATCCACCGGGTATCCTCCTGATGCTCGCCGGTTTGTTTACCGTCGCGCTTGGCGCGATCTATATCGTCTCGAAACCGAGCCACCGGACACCCGGCCAACAACTCCTGTACTGGGCTCCGAGAGCATTGTGCATCGTCTTCGCCTTGTTCATCAGCCTGTTCGCTCTTGATGTGTTCGACGAAGGACGGAGTGTCCTGGACACTGCACTTGCCCTGCTCATGCACCTGATTCCGACATTCCTGCTGCTTGCGCTGCTCGCTCTCTCGTGGCGGCGGGAGTGGATCGCCGGGATTCTTTTCCCGCTGCTCGGTATCGCGTACGTCATCTGGAGCTGGAACAAACCGTTCGGCCACTGGTCCACGTTCTTGCTGATGGCCGGTCCTCTCGTGTTGACCGGGGGGCTCTTCCTTCTTAACTGGTATTACAGGAAAGAGCTCAGGCATTAGCCCGTTCACTGATGGGTAGTCATAGGAGAATCGATCATGGCTCTGGCCGTTCTCGTCTTCCTCGCATCGATCCTTCTGGTCATTCTCACGGCACGGACATTCTACCTTGCGTCCAAATTCCGGGACCTGGACGACAGAGTCAGGAAGCTTGAGCGGCAGAAGCATGAGACAATTCCGGCATCGACGCCGGAGGTGGCTCCTTCGCTCACTGTGGCAACCAACGCGGTCGCATCTTCTGTACCCGCAACGGTCACCTCTGCGGGCTCAATGCGGATAGTCCCGGAGCCCCCCCCGGGTGTCGTGCCGCCGGCGACCCCACCTGAGCCTCCACCCCCATCCCGCACCAGGGAAGAGTGGGAGTCACTGATCGGAGGGCGTTTGCTGAACCGGATTGGGGCGCTCGCCCTGATTATTGGCGTAGGCTTCTTCCTGAAATACGCGATCGACAATCAGTGGATCAGCGAACTCACACGGGTTCTGATCGGCGTGGGGGTCGGTCTTCTCTGTCTGGTGGGAGCGGATCGCACACGGAAGGAAGGATTTCAGATATTTTCACAGGGCCTGGTCGGGGCAGGGATCGCGATTCTGTACCTCTCGGTCTACGCCTCCTTCAATTTCTACCTTCTTGTCTCGCTGCCTGTTGCATTCGTGCTGATGGGAATCGTCACCGTGGTTGCGTTTCTGGAGGCGCTTCGGAACGATTCGCTTGCCGTTTCGCTGCTCGCATGTGTGGGCGGATTTCTCACCCCTTTCATGTTGAGCACAGGCGAGTCGAACGAGGCCGGACTCTTCGCCTATCTCATTGCCCTTGACCTTGGGGTGATTCTCATTCTCACTCGGAAGAGTACGTGGGCAGCACTTGAGCCGCTCTCGCTCTTCGGGACATATGCCATCTACTTCTCCTGGTTCGGGGCGTACTACACAACCGCACACACGCTTCCGGCGCTCCTCTTCCTCGGCCTGTTCTGGGCGATCTACCACGGGCTCGACCTGTTCAGAGTCGTGACAGCACAGGAGCTCTATGCCGATCTCCGCCGGGCTATGGCCTGGCTTCATGGCGCGCTCTCATTCGGGGCCCTTTACGCCATCGTCATTCCCCACGGTCACTCTCAGACGGCACTTGCGGCAATGATAGCCGTAGTGTTCTACGTCGGGTCAGCTCTCTTTCTTGAACGCCGTAGGTCCGGAACTACGGCGGCCGTGATTCAGTACACTCTTATGGGATGCACGTTTCTGGTATGGGCCATCGCGCTTCAGTTCGAACGGTTTACGATCGTGATGTTCTGGACGATCGAAGCCCTTCTTATGGTCTGGATGGGAACGCGCTATGGGCGCCGCTATCTCTGGGGTGCCGGACTTGTGCTCTTCGCCATTACGGCTCTTGCGCTCCTGGGTGAAGACGGATCCCTCGCCGTGGTGTCGTTCGAAGGCTATCGGACGATACTGAACCCGCGGGCTCTGGCATACGTTCTTCTCGCTGCAGCGGTCGGCGTCTCGGCGCATTTCGTCCGCCCTGCATTGAGTGCCGGTTCAACGGTTCTCAGTGAAGTGCTCACCTATGGATGGATTCTCCTCCTGTTCACCGTTCTTACCGTCGAAACAAACGACCTGTTCCGATTCTGGATGATCGGTGCCACGGATTCTATCGTGCAGGCCCTCGGGTTCACGCGTCTCATGGTGCTGGCAGGGGTCTGGGCCCTCTCCGGACTTCTCCTGGTGCTGGGTGGCCGAACGGGTCGATATACGGCCCGTCCTCTTCTCGGGAATTCTCTGCGCAGCTCTTGCGGCATGTCTCGCCGGCATCCGCGGCATTGCCTTCGACCCTCTGACGGCCTTCTCGCCCGTCTTCAACATCAGAGTCTACGCCATACTCATCATCGCCGTTATCATGTTCATGGAAGTCCGCTGGCTGAGGAAGAGCGTTGTGCGATCGAGTTGGATTCCGGAACTGCGCGAGGCACTTTTGATCCTCGGCGTCGGACTCCTCCTCGTCCTGCTGACAGGCGAGACCCGAGACATGTTTGAGAGGGCGATATCCGTTGCAGGAGGGTCAGACGTTCAGGGACAGTACGGAGAGGTGACACGACTGGAGAATCTGGAACAACTGAGTCTCTCCGGGGTCTGGCTTCTCTTCTCGATCGGTGTGATGACGTTCGGCATCTGGCGGCGGACGCGCATTCTCCGGCATACAGCTATTGTTCTGTTTGGCTTCACGATCCTGAAGATATTCATCTACGATCTTTCATTTCTCGATACACTGTATCGCATCGTCTCGTTTGTCGCTCTAGGCCTGATCCTGCTGGCCGTTTCATATCTGTATCAACGGTACAGGGCAATAATCGCCGACCCATCAGAAACGGGAACTGCATGAAGCCTGCGGCAGGAATTCCTGTGCGCTCCCGCGTGTTCTCATCTATAGGACGTCAGAGATCCTCACACATAGAATGAGAGCGAATGAACAGACCACACCACCGGGCTTCGCCTGCCGGTTTCCTCCATTTCAAGAAGTGGGGGGCAGCTACCCTTCTCATCCTCGTCCTGCCAACGGGCTTCACGGCATCCTCGTGCGGCTACCTTGCGGGGACCCTGCCGGCATCCGGTACAGCCGATGAAAACCTCGGCTCCATTACGCTACCACCTGGATTCAGTGTCGAGATTTGGGCAAACAACGTAGACAACGCACGTTCGATGACCATCAGCCCTTCGGGTACAGTATTCATCGGTACCCGATCGTCGGACCGCGTTTACGCAATTCCCCCGGATACCAGGAAGCCAATCGTCATCGCGCAAGGGCTGGATAGCCCTAATGGTGTCGCATTCAGAGGAGGGGACCTGTTCATTGCTGAGATATCCCGTGTCATCAGACTCCCCGGCATCGAGAATTCGCTCCATCAACCGCCGACCCCCATTGTTGTCAATGATGGCTTTCCGGATGATCGCTCCCATGGATGGAAGTTCATCAGGTTTGGACCGGACGGGCTCCTCTACGTACCCGTTGGTATGCCATGCAATATCTGTGAACGGGATGACCCCCGGTACGGTACCATCATGCGCATGAAGCCTGACGGTTCAGGACTCGAAATCTATGCCTCCGGGATCAGAAACACCGTCGGATTCGATTGGCATCCGGGCACCCGGGAGTTATGGTTTACGGAGAACGGGCGGGACTGGCTGGGCGACGATCTGCCACCCGACGAGCTCAACCGTGCGCCCCGCAAGGGTATGAATTTCGGATTTCCGTACTTCTTCGGCAACAGTGTCCCCGATCCCGAATTCACCGGGGCCGACCCGTCAGGTGTCACACCGTCGGCGCGCGACCTCGGTGCTCATGTGGCCGCGCTGGGCATGCGGTTCTACAACGGCTCTCTTTTCCCAGAGAAGTACAGAGGAGGAATATTCATCGCAGAACATGGATCGTGGAACCGGTCTGTGCCGGCAGGATACCGGATAATGTTTGTTGCGCTGAGGGATTCTCTCCCTGTGTCGTACGAAGTGTTCGCGGAGGGGTGGCTTCAGGGAAGCATTGCCTGGGGCCGGCCTGTCGATGTTCTTGTCATGCCCGACGGGTCGTTGCTTGTCTCGGATGACAAAGCGGGAGTGGTGTACAGAATTTCCTACGGCACGGACAGTTCACGCCCGTAAGATCTGGATGTGCAGATAGGTCAATTGCTGACACAGAGGTACTGCTTACGCGCAAAGGTCGTCTGGGATCAAGAGCCCTCCCGACCGTACAATGACGGTTTCCGGACTACTCCATAACGGGCAAATCTCAGTGTGTCAGGGGCTCTCAGCTTCTGCGACATAGGGATAGGAAAATTCGTACGCCCCCGAGCCCGCTTCGAACTTGCCCTCACTCAACTCTGTTAGTCCCTTCTGGCGGGTCGGTACTGCCCCGGACTCCAGGACCTCTCCACCAACCCCGGGCAACTGGATGGCTGCACGACTGTTGGCCGGAATAACGACCTGCACGGTCATGCGGCCTTCATTGAGCTTCCAGGAGGTCGAAATTGGACCCGCGGCGGAACGGTACGATACACGTGCCCACGTCAACGTGCCTCCCGGTTGTGGAGCGATGATCACGTCCCTGTATCCCGGACTCCCGCTTCGGATGCCACCGATGTTCTCCACCATCCACTGGTACACGGCGCCGAACGCGTAGTGCGCAAACGAATTCATGCCGGGGTCCTGGAATCCCTTCTCCGGTGTCCACCCGTCCCACCGCTCCCAGATGCTGGTCGCTCCGTGACGGATGGTGAATCCCCACGATGGAAACAGGTCGGTCTGGAGGAGACGGTAGGCAACGTCATTTCGCCGGATTGCCGAGAGCACAAGCATAAGGTCTTTTGTTCCGACGAATCCCGTGGACAGCCGCCACCCTCTCGACGCGATATCCGCGACAAGGTGACGGCCCGCCTGTTGAGCGCGCTCTTCATCGAGCAACCCGGACGCGAGCGCCAGCACGTATGACGTCTGGGTGTTCCCTTTGACGTGTCCTTCAGCGTCGACGTAGGACGAAAGGTATACCGATCGTATTCTCTCGAACAGCGAATGGTATTCCTGTGCTTCGGACGTCTTTCCAAGAACGTCGGCTGTTAGTGCGACAAGCTTTGTGCAACGCGCAAAATAGGAGATGAAAATCACATCGTGGGGTGTGTCCGCGTCGATGTTGAGCCAGTCGCCGAAGCAGTGAAATTTCGCCGGGGGAAGCAGATCGGGAGTCGACCGCGTCTTGCAGAATTCCACAAACTTCGCCATTGCAGGGTACTGCTCTTCCAGAATGTCCCGGTCGCCATAGACGTCGTATAGTGTCCACGGGCAGATCACGCCCGCATCTGCCCACGCAGGTCCGCCATCATCGTCCGCAACTTTCAACGGCGCCACCATCGGGAACTGCCCGTCTTCGCGTTGCGCGTCAGTCAGGTCCACGATCCATTTGTGAAAGAACGCCTGCACATCCGCATTCATGCAGGCGGAGCGTATGTATGCCTGGGCGTCGCCGGTCCACCCCAGCCGCTCATCCCTCTGAGGGCAGTCCGTCGGAATGTCGATAAAATTTGCCCGCTGTGTCCAGAGGATGTTGCTGGCGAGCCTGTTCACCATCGGATCCGAACACTCAAATGAACCCACCACAGGGGTCGCACTGCTCAGAGCAAGCCCCGTTATGGTCCGCTCGGTTGGTGTTTCAGTGAGGCCGCGTACTTCAACATACTGGAAGCCATGAAACGTGAACCGGGGTTCCCAGGTTTCCTCACCGCCCCCCTTGCAGATGTAGGTGTCGATGGCGCGGGCGCCACGGAGGTTTTGCGTATACAGTGTCCCATCGGTATTGAGGCGCTCCGCAAACCTCAATGTGATTTTCTGACCTGCTGCACCACGCACGCGCAGGCGGGTCACGCCGGCGAAGTTCTGGCCGAGGTCAAATATCCATATCCCGGATGCAACCGGCTTGAAGGACTTTGGAGCAAGTTCTGCGAAGACGCGCACCGGCGGGCCGGGATGTGCCTGAAGCAACGGGTGAACGTCGGCACCGACGTCCACGGGCTCTACCGATAGCATTCTGGACGAGCCCCGGTCAATCTGTTCGCGCATCGTACGATTCACCCATCAGAAAATCCGCCTCCAGTGCGGGTCCCGTCGATCCCGTCCAGTGTGCGCCCGTTCCCATATCTTCCGTCGAGCCGTCGGCATACTCGACGTGCAACTGGCCACGGAACCGCGGGCGGGAGCCGTAATGATCACGATGCAGACCCCATCCTATATAGCCGCTGAACCATCCGTCAGCGAGAATTGCACTCCACCTATTGTTCCCTTCCTCCAACAGCGATGTGACATCGTATGTCCTGTAGTAGACGCGCTTTGTGTAATCGGTCCAGCCGGGCGTAAAGTAGTCGTCGCTGACGCGCTTGCCGTTCAGAAACACGTCACAGAGGCCAAGAGCAGATGAATACAAGACTGCGCGCGCAATCGGTTTCCGGATGTTCACCGTCGCCCCGAGTTGCCTCGGGGGAGGGAGAACAAGCATGCTGCCATCCAGTACACCCCAGGGAGGGACGCCGATGTAGCCAAGATCATTCGAAGCTTCTCCTTCACCCAACCGGGGACCTTCAACCTTCCAGTGTGCATAGTGTTGTTCCGACGAGAGCCACGACCGATCGCTGACGAGAAGTTCGCTCGAGCCATCGTTCTGGACGAGCCGCATCCAGAACAGGAACCCCGCGGGCCCGGGGGAGTCGTTCTCAGCCTCGGCGTACACTACGTTCTTTCCGGGGACGAGAAGTGGTGTGACATCCAGCCGCTGGGGGGATTTCCAGGAGTCTGGTGCCGCACCGGACGTCGCCGCTTTCCTGCCGTTGATGAAGAGCGTGAAGCGGGAGTCTGCCGTTCCGGCAAGATCGGCAGTAGATATGGGTGCGTTGATCTCCAGCACACGGACGAAGTACCGTTTCCCTGCGGGCGCATTCCACTGTTTATCTGCTGCATGCCAGATCCACCGGGCTGTCAGGAAGGCGGCGGCCCGTTCTCGCATGCGGGGAGCGTCATGCCCGATCCATTCGGCCTGCCATTCCCCCTGGCTTAGGATGCCCATGGACCAGGTTCCCTGCGCGCTCCACGGGCCGGGGGTATCCCCGTCCCATGCCATCACCTTCCAGAAGCAAGCCTGGTGTGACACCAACGCTCGCCCCTCGTACCTGACCGAAGTTGTCCGATCGCCCGCTCTCCTTCCGCTGTCCCACAGGTCCCCGCTGTCCGCAGCCAGAAGAGATGGTGTACTGGACACAAGAATGCGGTAGGCGGATTGAGCTGCCCCGCGCTCCGAGGACTCGAGGACCCAGCCCAGCCGTGGCTGCCGTGTGTCTATGCCTGACGGATCGGTTCTGAACTCGCAGATAAGGTGTGTCGGTTTTAGCATGGCCATTCCTGAATATGGTCCTGACATGGTGATGATCACCGCAGCCAGGAGCGTGACCGAATTCAGCAGATGCGGAGTCGTCGTGCATGGCGGCCGGCGGGACGTTCGTTGAATATACTCAGGCCAATCTCCATGCGCAACCGGGAAGCGAAGCCCCTGGCCCATATTTCCGATTCAAGCCCGCGTCAGGCCGGGCACGATCTGGCTTGACAATCGATCGCACTTCTTCGTTCTTTTGTACTATATTGCTGTTGATCTGAAGCCCGTGAAACCTCGTATGTACCTCACGAGAGACGCCATGAAACGATTCCTCCTTTCCGGCCTGATCCTCGCCCTTCCCTGCATCGCAACAGCCCAGGAGAGCCGCATCGAACTCCTGAACCACTACAGTACACTTCTCGGAGCGCAGAAGAACTTCAACATCTTCCTTCCGGCGGGGTATGATCAGGATACCGCTCGCTACCCCGTGGTGTACCTGTTTCGGGGTCACGAGCGGGAGTGGGCGAACCCCAGCGAGGACGCGAGCCGGAGGGGTAACATCAAGACCGTTGCCGACAGGGTGTCCATGGCCGGATTGATCGGAAATATGATCCTTGTCATGCCCGGGCTCTCCGCCCCGCCTACACCAGCTGAATTCGACTATGTCGCAACCGAGCTCATTCCCTACGTCGACTCTCATTTCCGGACAATACCGGTCCGTCAGAAACGAGGCATGGACGGTTTTTCCTACGGCGGGTACGACATGCTGGAAATGTTATGGCGATATCCTGAACTGTTCTTCACCGCAGGAGCATATGACGGTTCGTTCTGGGTCGTGAATCTGAACCTGTTCTTCGCTGGTGCCACCGATTCATACTGGAATCTCCTTCGCGTGATGAAATTCATGATTCACTCGACCCCCGCTGGTAACTATGCCTCGAATCTGCAGTTTCTCTCCATTCTTGGAAGTCACGGTATTACCAATGCTTTTGATACCCTGGATCTTGCTCCGAGCTCTGCCCACAACTGGTACTTCGCTGATTTGCACATGGAACGCGCGCTGCCATTGCACTGGCAACACTTTCTTGCCGGATCTCAGGCGCTTACGGTTCAACTCCATTCTCCCTTTGCTGCAACGACCGTGTCCGGGACCGTAACGGTACAGTGGTCGGTGCAGCCCCATGCGTCAGGCGTCCGGACAGCGGTGGACGTCAGCCGCAACCGCGGAGCCAGCTGGCAGGAACTCTACTCGTCGACAAGTACTGACACGTCCTTCCTCTGGGATACAACACCGTTTCAGGATGGGACCGGATACATGGCGCGGGTTCGCGTGCTCGGCGACAGCGCATATGGATACGTGCAGACGGGAGGCAGGTTCACGGTGAACAACCCGGGAAACGCAATTCCTGAAGCGGGCATACTGTTTCCGGATTCTGCCGCGAACCTCACCAGCACCCAGACAATACAGTGGTGGGCCGAAGACGCGGACGGGGACTCGCTGAGGATTGCCATCGATGCAAGTACGGATGGAGGAATCACCTGGAGTCAGATTGCCCAGCCGCCAAACAGCGGCGTGTACGTCTGGGAGACAGGGGCATCCCCAAACTCATCGACCTACCGTGTCAGCGTTCGGGCGAGCGACGCTGTAATCACAGGGATCGGCATATCGCCTCCCTTTGCCGTGAAGAATCCACGGCAGTCTCTGCAGAGAACACTGGTCAATCACATTTCAGGAAACGCAGACGGGTCCGTCGTGGTGCATGTCGTCGATTCTTCACAGGTCTCGGGCCACACATACCGGATCCTCTTTCACGATTCCCTTGCCGGTGAAAAGCGTTACTCCGTTCTCGATGTGAACAGTGGAACAACGGCGGTGTCAGGCGCATCCGTCGGGACACCGGACCGGGAGGGACCCGCGTTTGACGGACTCCGGCTGGTCCTCACCGACATTGACGCTCCGCGGTTCTCGCCCGACTCCACGCGCTGGATCACGGGTGTGAGTAATCTCATCCCGGCCGTTACTCTCCCGAGTTTCGACCCTGGCACGGGGCTGGTGACCGGATTCCCCTACGTTTCCGACTACCTGATCCAGATCGCTGATCATGTTGTCGATACGTCCAGTTCGCTGTTTAACTGGTCGCTCGCCCCCATGATGTTCACGGTCTGGAACATCACGGAGTCTCATCAGGTTGACGTACTCTTCACAGATCTGAACGGCGATGGCGCGATTGGCGCGTACGATGAGCTCATACTGCTCGAGCGCGACAGTCTTGGAGAGCTCTTCCCGACCTGGGCACTGTTTTTTGCTCCCCCATCGAGCCCCGTATTCCCCTCGCCGGGGGATGTCTTTCTGTTCAAGATCCTGAAGCCCTTCACCAGCGGCGACATCTACGAATTCCTGGCACTGCCGACGGGAATTGTCTCCGTTGGACCATCTACAAACCCTGGTGCATTCCGACTCGAGCAGAATTATCCGAATCCATTTAATCCGGTGACCACGATCCGGTATTCGATCGGGCAAAACGGCCCGGTCCGACTCGTCGTCTACGATATCCTCGGTCGGCAGGTGGCAGTGCTGGTGAACGGGCAGAAAGCGCCCGGGAGGTACGAGGTGACATTTAACGCCGCCGGCCTCGCAAGCGGCATGTATCTCTACCGCCTGACCGCAGGTTCATTTGTCCAGACACGCACGATGCTGCTCATTCGATGAGTTCTTTTGATACGGATCAGGAGATACCAACGCTCGATACTTGATTGACTGTACTTTGGTTGCCCCGCAAGATCATACGATATCACATGCGATGTCCGCGAATGGACCGGCGGGCCGTCCCGGCATAGTCCTCAGTCCGGCCGCGACCATCCACCTCTTCCACACCTGGCGGGACGGAAAGGGCAATGAACCTCCATTGCTCAGTTGACTCTCTCCGTCAAAACCGGTATTCTACTTATTGAGAATATCTGTCGCTCTTTGCAGTTCCCGGACACCAAACCCCGACAGGTGCCAGCCCTTGCAGCGTTCATTCCCCAAAAACATGGGTTCACTCGAAGGGGTTTTTACGTTCGTTTCGGAGTGCCTTTCGTCCTACTCCGCCGATCCTGGCACAGCGTACGTCGTTAACCTTGCGGTAGAAGAATTCTTCACCAACATGGTGAAGTACGCGCCTGAGGGGACCCACGACATCGACGTTGGGCTCGAAAAGCACGGCAATGCCGTCGTGGTCACCATGGTCGACCGGGACGTCGAACAATTCGATGTCACGCTTCCCCGGCCTGTCAACACTTCCCTCCCCCTCGAAGATCGCACACCGGGGGGACTGGGAGTCCACCTGGTACGTCAGATGGTGGACTCCCTTGACTACACCTATGCCAACAGGTGCAGCACGATTACGTTCACCAAGACCCTGGAGAATCAGTGATGTTTTCAGCTACCATGAACGATGAAGGCGAAGTGCTTCTTGTGGGACGGCTTGATGCTTCTCAGGTGGACACCGCATCTGTCGTGCTCGACGCGGTGACGGCTACCTGCAGGGTGAACTTCGAGGGACTTGAGTACATCTCCAGCGCAGGGCTGGGCCTCCTCCTCAAGACCCAGAAACGCCTGAGCCTCTCCGGCCACAGCCTTATTCTCACGCGAATGAACAAACTCGTTCGTGATGTGTTCCGGATTGCCCGATTTGACGTTGTTTTTCGTATAGAAGACTGATGTCTTCACCAACTTTCCGATGCGAACACAGTAATTATGGTTGAACCCCAGGACGAAGATCTGGACCTGGTGTTGCGAAGCCGGAAGGGAGACCGCGAGGCCTTCGCGGCACTGGTCAAGAAATACCAGAGGCCGATGTTCAATGTGGCCCTGCGGATGACCGGGAACCGGGATGAGGCGGAGGAAGTTGTTCAGGAGGCATTCGTCAGGGCGTATGAAGCCCTGAGTTCATTCGACGTTCGATACAGATTCTTCAGCTGGCTCTACAGAATCCTGTCGAATCTCGCCCTGGATACGCTGAAACGAGGCAAACGCCGTGAGTCACTGGCACCCGACATACCGGACACCGACCCGTCACCGGAAACACTCCAGGAGGAGTCAGAGGTCGCCGAATCCGTTCAGCGAGCCATCGGGAAGTTGCCACCAGACTACAGGGCGGTCATTGTCCTCAGGCATTTCCAGGAATTATCATACGAAGAAATTGCGCGAATCCTGGATGTTCCGGAAAAGCGCGTCAAATCAAGGCTTTTTTCAGCACGGATGATGCTGCGCGAGTCGCTCGGGAGAGAAGGGTACGGATCGTATGAACAATCGTGATATCATCGGGTTGATCAACAAGGAGCTGGATGGCACATTGCTCCCTGGCGAATCCGCAACATTGCAGAGAATTCTCGAAACGAACGAGGAAGCCCGGATCATACGCGCCGACCTGCGGCGTCTCGGCAAAACCCTGGCCTCGGTAGAACAGGCTGCTTCCCCACCCTCACTCCTGCCGGGCGTCATGCGGCGCATCGAAGAGCGGGAAGCGCATTCCACCCGGAAAGTCAGACGGCCATTTCATCTTTTTGAGACCCTGCGTGGACGGGCGCTTTCCACGGGGATAGGATTCGCCGGAGGTATCGCATTCGGGATTCTCGGGTTCTTTCTGGCCTCAAACCTCTCCACCCTTACGGACATTCACGACGCAGAGGTTTCCGGAACGCTTACCGGCAGCACCCAGACACCGGCGATAACCGGTGTCCAGAGCACTCCGTTCAACGCAGACGGTGTGACCGGGACGTTGCGCACGCAAACTTCAACAAATGTGATCACGGTCGGTCTTGAGATGCACAGTCCGGATACCTGCGCTGCGCGCCTCATATTCGACCCGACCCGTGGAAGCATCGAAGCTGTACGGCCGTCAGGCGAGTTTTCCGGGACTATTTCAATGGCCAACGGTATGCTGCTCGTGCATGGGGGAAATTCGCTCGCACTTGAAATCACGCTCAGGCGCCATGCGCCGGGGCGTTTGACCCTTCAAACCGACATCACCCGAAGAGAAACTGGAATCGCATCGCGAACGATCTCACTCGAGTGATTGTTGAGGTGATATCGTGGAGTGTACCGGAGGAAGGCCTGTCCTTCCCCCGCAGTTTCTTTTTGTCACGAGCACCGATTCGCCAGTTCTTTGTATCCCCGCTCCACACGCACTAACGGGATCTGCGGGGTTCTGCGGCAGTCCATCAATTTCTCTCATCACATCCGGATGATGCATGCCAAGGACACCTCTACTCCTGATCATCATTCTCGCGCTGGGACTGGCGGCTCCGGCTTCCCCCGGCGCTGATTTCTTCACCCTGCGCACAGGGAATATGCGGCTTGTCTACTACTCGCCGACGCACTCCTACATCGTTCCACACCTCGCGCGCAGTTTTGAAAACTCCCTCGCATTCCACCGCAAGCTTTTTCATTTTGAGCCATCGCAGGATGTCCTGATTTTTCTGCAGGACTATGACGACTACGGATATGCCGGCGCCACCAGCATCCCCCGCAACTACATGATCCTCGGCATATCTCCGTATGAATACACGTACGAGACGTCGCCGACAAACGAACGCTTCAACTGGGTGACCAGTCACGAGCTGACACACATTGTTGCCACCGACAAAGCCGCGCCGTCAGACCGATTTTTCCGCTCCATCCTGTTCGGCAAGGTCGTACCGGTTGCGGAAGAGCCTGTCTCAATTCTCTACAGCTACCTCACAACACCGCGGAAATATTCTCCCCGGTGGTACCACGAGGGGATCGCGGTCTTCATGGAGACGTGGATGGCGGGAGGCATCGGCCGCGCAATCAACGGCTATGACGAAATGGTCTTTCGCACGATGGTGCGCGAAGGGAGTTATTTCTACGATTTCGTCGGCCTCGAGTCGGAAGGAACAACTGTCGATTTTCAGATCGGTGCGAATTCCTATCTGTACGGGACGCGGTTTGTGACCTATCTGGGTCGTGAATTCAGCCCTGCCCGGGTCATAGAGTGGTTCGACCGATCGGACACCAGCAACGCTTACTTCGCGTCAGCGTTTGCGAAGGTTTTCGGCCGGGATATCGATGACGTCTGGTCCGAGTGGATCGCCTTTGAGCATCGCTGGCAGGAGGCAAACCTCGATTCCATCAATCAGTACCCGCGTACACAGATGCGGCCGATCGTCCCAGAGGCCCTGGGGGCTGTCTCGCGCGCCCATTTCGACGGCAAGACGCGCAACCTCTACCTGGGCGTCAATTTTCCGGGGGAGACCGCCCATATCATCTCCCTGAACATCGACAACGGCTCGATACGAAAAATCACGGACATCCCCACTCCTTCGTTGTACAATGTGACGGCCACCGCGTTTGACGATTCGAGCGGGACTCTCTATTACACGACAAAAAACTCGAAGGGGTGGAGAGATCTCGTCGCTCTGGACGTTCGGACCGGTCAGAACAGGATCCTCCTTGCCAACGCCCGCATCGGTGATCTCACCATGAACAAGGCTGACAAATCGCTCTGGGGAATTCAGCATCACGATGGCATATCACGACTCGTTCGCGTCCCCTACCCCTATCAGGGGTACCAGGAAATTGTCCCGTTCAAGTACGGCATCGATCTCTATGATCCGGACTTCTCGCCCGATGGAGAGACGCTTGTTGCCTCCATGACCGAGATCAGCGGGCGACATTCTCTGATCGCCATCCCGCTCAACGAGCTTCTCAGCGCGGACATGAAACACGAAGTCCTGTACGAATTTGAGAACACCGCCCCGTTGAACTTCGTCTATTCTCCGGACGGAAAGTACCTGTTCGGCTCGACGTTCTACACGGGCGTATCCAACATCGTCCGCTACGATATCGCCAGCAAGACCATGGAATGGCTGACGAATGTCGAAACAGGTCTCTTCCGCCCTGTGCCTGTGTCCGCCGACTCCGTTCTGGCATTCCGGTATACAGCGAAGGGATTCCTGCCGGTGATGATCGCCAACACAACGCGCGACGACGTCCATGCGATATCCTACCTGGGGCAATCGGTGGTCGATCTGCATCCTGAAGTCAAGGAATGGAAACTTCCACCCCCGACCTCGCGGGTCATCAATCTCGATTCATTGACGGTCGCCACCGGCGAATACAACGGCCTGGAGAGTATTCAGCTGGGGTCGATTTACCCTGTGGCCCAGGGGTACAAGAACACCGTTGCCTGGGGAGCGCGGGCGAACCTCTTTGATCCGCTGCTGATGCACAGCCTGGAGATGACCGCATCCTACTCTCCGAATCAGGGCCTCACACGGGATGAACGGTTCCATACCTCCGTGCGTTACAGGTACTGGCAGTGGAGTCTCAAGGCGGGCTATAATTCTGCTGATTTCTACGACCTCTTTGGACCGACAAAACGAAGTCGCAAAGGGTATGCCTTCACCCTGGGCTACAGTGATGGGATACTTGATGACCGGCCTGTCACGCTCGATTACTCACTCAGCGCCAGCGCCTACTGGGGACTGGAGCGATTGCCGTACTCTCAGAACATCGCCGTCACCTACGACAGGTTTTTTGTTCTCAGCGGGAGCCTCGATTACCAACGGCGCCTTCGTTCGCTTGGCGCGGTGGACTATGAAAAAGGGGTCCAGATGTCTGTCGGAAACTACACGTATGTCGTTCGATCGGTCTGGTTTCCCCAGTTTTACGCCACCGCAGACGTCGGGTTCGCGCTTCCCTGGAATCACTCCTCCCTCTGGATCAGAACCGGCGGCGGCTACTCGCCCAAGGATGAAGATGAGCCCTTCTCGAATTTTTATTTCGGCGGGTTCGGGAACAACTACGTCGACTTTCGCGAGGTGAGCCGGTACCGTGATTTTGACAGCTTCCCGGGGACGAAACTAAATGCGATCGGCGGGACCACATTCGCGAAGGCCATGGCCGAATGGACACTCCCGCCGCTGCGGTTCAGGAGGTTCGGAGTTGCGGCCCTGTATTGCAACTGGACCCGCCTCTCCCTGTTTGGCGGATCCATCGCCGCAAATGTGCACAATCCGGCCCTGTTCAGGGTTGTCTCGAACGTCGGAGCGCAGGTGGATTTCAAGCTGGTAGTCTTCTCGAATCTTTCCGCGACGCTCTCCGCCGGGTATGCACTTGCCTTCGAGAAAGGCCGACTCCCCACAAAGGAGTTCATGATGTCGATCAAGATCCTTTGACGATGGATCGCATCCTCCAGCTGGTTGTCGCCCTCCTCCCCGTGCTCGTGTTTCTCGGGAGTCTGGTGGTGCTGGACAGCTTCAAGCTTCTCCGGATACGCGAAGTATTTGCCACCATCGGCGTCGGTGTCATTATCGCGCTCGTAGGGTACGGCGTGAACACAGGGATCTCTCAGGCGTTCAACCTTGAGGGAGCGACCCTTACCCGTTACGTCGGGCCGGCAGTTGAAGAGGTGCTCAAATCCCTATTTCTCCTCTTCCTGATCCGGACGCATAAGATTGGCTTTATGGTGGACGCGGCCGTACGCGGGTTCGCCATAGGGGCGGGATTCGCCATCGTCGAAAACCTTTACTACATGCATATGCGCACTGAAGCCCACCTGGTCGTCTGGATCATCCGGGGATTCGGCACGGCCCTCATGCATGGGGGAATGACTGCAATCGTCGGGATCACTGCAAAGGCGCTGATCGACCGCGCCGGCTCGTGGAAAATCCACCTGGTCCTCCCCGGGCTCCTTCTGGCAATGGTCCTGCACTCCCTGTTTAACCACTTCTTCGTGTCGCCGATGATTTCAACGCTGCTGACACTCGGCCTTCTCCCCCTCATCCTCGTCGCAGTCTTCAAACAGAGCGAATCAGTGACGCGCGACTGGCTGGGTGCGGGATTCGATACAGACAGGGAGATCCTGGAGATGATCACCTCCGGGGTCCTTGCCGAAAACAGAGTCGGCCGGTACCTGCATTCCCTGCAGGACCGTTTCCCTCCTGAAACAGTGGCCGACATGCTCTGCCTCCTCAGGCTCCACAGCGAACTCGCGGTCAGGGCAAAAGGGGTTCTTCTGATGCGAGATGCTGGATTTGAGCCTCCTCCAGACCAGGAGGCCCGGGACCAGATTCAGGAGTTGCGGTACCTGCAGAAAACCATCGGCAGGACGGGCCTTCTGGCGCTTCATCCCATTTTGAACACTGGAAGCAGGGATTTGTGGCAGATTTCACTTCTTCGGAAAGAGTAAATAGGAGTGTAAGATCGACCAACTTTTCAACCCCAGGACAGTAGTTCCATTAGACCAGCTCCCTCACCACAACAAATCTGCAGGAGGTACCATGGATAACCCAACCACCCCAACGACCGGGAAACGCAAATTCCGGATATTGATCGGCAGTGCTCTGGCAGTCATCGTTGTTCTGGCCGCCGTTGCGATTCTGCTGCCCTATCCTCCTGAAGAGGACACAGCCGGAACCATCGGGGCAGCCAAGAAGTACCGGGCGGAGCAGATCAGCGAGGCAGACGTCGAGCTGGCCGGACAGTCCACCGCCACTGCAACGGCAGCAAACGCCTCCGCCAACGTGGATGCCAGCGGCAGAGTCGCCATCGAGGAGAGAGCTTCCCTGGTGAGCCGCGCGACACTCGAGCAGCGGGCTACAATGTTCGCGAGCCTCCCAGCGGAACAAATGAAGGCTCTTCTGGACCGGACACCGGCAGAAGCCATGAAGGCCGCGTTTAGCCGGATGAACACCGCCGAGAAGAATGCCATCCTGGCAAAGGTGCCTGCTGAAGAGCGCGCCACGTTTTTCGATAAGATGAGCCAGCTCGACAGCCGCCAGTTGGCGCTTGCAAAGATCCCCGTGGAATCCCGGTACGCTATCTTTAATGCAGTCCCCGTTGAAGCGAAGACTGCAGTGCTCAACGCACTCCCGGTAGCCGAGCGGAACAGCGTCCTGAACGCCATGCCGGTGGAAGCCATGCGGATGGAAGCCCGGATGGAAGCGAAGACCGCACGATAAAGTAACGCCACGTATCTGCTCATCGTAACAATTCCGAGGCGGGCAACCTGATACAGAGGTTGCCCGCCTTTTGTTGCACTCGGTTTTCAACCCGCACGTTGCTATTCTGCGCTTCTCCGCGTATCTTCTCCAAGATTTTGAACTCCGACATTGCTTCGTTACACATTGTCTCTGCACACGCGGAGATTGAAAGAACCGAAAGATGAAGAATCTCCTGTACTGTATGTTTACGCCGGGCATTTTCAGCGCGGAGATTACATATTCCCTGCACTCTGCATATCGATTCCTCCCTCCGAGCCGTAGCGACTACCGCTTTCTGATTTATTGCGTCGACCCGTCTTACTTTGCAGGGCTCCGCGCGGATCTGATTCCCTATGATCCCGAGCAGATCAAGGAGTGGGCCGGTCCACACAACTTCTTCTGGCGCATCAAGATCAAGACACTCATGGATGCCCTCCAGCGGTACAATGAGCCAACAATCCTGCTTGACGGTGATACGTATTTCCGGAAATCGCCCGACCGCCTGTTCGAGCGGCTCCGGCCGGGTCACTCACTGCTCCACATACGTGAGGGTCGTGTCCATGAACTGAACGATCAGGTCCACAGAGATCTCCGGGCGCTCTTGTTGCAACAAACCGTTCTTGATCCTGCGACGGGCGCTTCTATCCCGCCCACACAGGCGATGTGGAATGCCGGGACGGTTGGTTTGCATCCGTCGGACCTGCCGGTATTGCAGCATGCGATTGATCTCACAGACCGGATCGTCGCAGAGGACCACATCTTCACAGCAGAACAATTTTCCCTCTCCTACTGCATGGAAACACAAACCCGTCTTCACGCCGCCGACGACATCGTCTTTCATTATTGGAATATGCGCTACCGCCGCCCTTTCCGTGCGATCCTCGATGACCTCCTTCGAGCATCACGGGGGCTCGCTGAAGCAGAACGAGTCAAGAGGTTCTACAGGATACGTCCCCGAGCGACCCGACGCAAGAGGGTCGCAAACCGTATCATCCGAACATTCGACCGAATTGGCATCACGCTTCTCCCGCATGATCCTCGCCAGAGCGGTTGAGGCCGAAAGCACCTCGCCTGACCCTCTTTCCGAAATGGACAGTGCACCCCCCACCACGGAATTCCTCGACCTGTTCTCGTGTTAACGCTACAGACCGCGTTTCCGGCACAGGGAGGATATTCTATGAAAGTGGGAATTGTTGGTGCAGGCATGGTGGGCAGCGCTGCGGGGTTCGCACTTGTCCTCCGCCGCATGGCAAACGAGATCGTTTTCGTGGACGTGAATGAGGCCCTTGCCCAGTCTCAGGCTGAAGATATCCTCCATGCAACCCCGGTCACGAGTCCCGCCAAGGTGGTTGCAGGCGGGTATGAAGCGATTGCAGAGAGCGCCATTGTGATTCTGGCCTGCGGCGTCAGTCAGCGACCAGGCGAAACGCGTCTCCAGCTACTCGAGCGCAATGAGGCGATCTTTGCTGACGTTGCCCTCAGGGTCGCGGCACATGCACCGGACGCCATTATTCTCGTGGCATCCAACCCCGTTGATTTGATGACCCACTTCGTTACCGGGCTCGGGTCGTTTCCCCCCCATCGTGTCATCGGTTCAGGAACGATACTGGATACCGCTCGCTTTCGGGCCCTCCTCGGTGAGACATTCGGGGTGTCAGCCCAATCCGTTCACGCATACGTCCTCGGCGAACACGGGGACTCCGAAGTGCTTCTCTGGTCCGGGGCCAAGATCGGTGGTCTTCCCCTCAATGATTTTGCGGCCCAGCATGGCACAGCGTTGACGGACGAACTGCGTACAACCATAGACGAGGGCGTACGCCGTGCTGCGTACCGGATCATTCAGGGGAAGGGATCGACGTACTACGGGATCGGTGCGGGGCTCGCCCGGATCGTCCAGGCGATCCGGAATGACGAAAGAACTGTGTTGACCGTCTCCAATAGTGACGTGCCAGGATTCTCCGATGTGAGCGTCTCCCTCCCCCGGATCGTCGGGGCCGGTGGTGTGATCGAGACGTTGCAGCCCCTGCTTGACCGGGACGAGGAAACGGCCCTCGCGAGAAGCGTTAACACGCTCAAACGCGCACGGGCAGGAGATCCTCTCGAGAGATAGATCAATGAACGAGAAGGGCTTTGCTCGTCAGATTTGCGCTTCCGGCCTGCAACCGGAAGAGGTACACTCCGCTGGAGAGGCCGCGGCCGTCAAACTGGACCTCATGGTATCCCGCCCCCTCCACATCATCAAACAGATCGCGCACAATTCTCCCGAGGAGATCGTACACGGTCAGACGAACACGTGACCGCTTCGGCAAGAGAAAACAGATGTTCGTTGTCGGATTGAACGGATTGGGGTAGTTTTGGAGGAGAGCCGGCTGGACAGGTAGCGGCGCGCCGATCTGAACACTTGTCGGCTGCACGAAAGAATAGCGGATGATGGTCCCGCTATTCCCTGCGATCCAGGCCTGTGATCGGTCAGGAAACCAGACAGCGCTACAGTCGTTCGTCGTCACCCTCGGCGACGGGTTCCAGGTCGTGCCGCCATCGGTGGTCTGGACCACCATCCCCATGTCCCCCACGGCCATCCCCACAAGTGTGTCCGCGAGCTGCACGTGACGGTAAGCCGTCCCCTGCGAGAGACCGACCGAAGCTATCGCCCAGTTTCTGCCGCCGTCTGCCGTTCGGAGAATCGTGCTCCGGAAACCGACGGCGAGTCCGAGCGATGGCGTGGCAAAGTGGACGTCGCTCAGGTTGTCCTCTGTTTGGCTGATTTGCGGTGCCCAGCTGATCCCGCCATCGGTGGTACGGAGTATTATCCCGAAATCACCAACTGCGCATGCCTCTCCTTCACCGGCTCCGTGGACACCGTAAAGGCGCACCGTCACGGGGGTGTCCTGCCGGTGCCAGGACTCGCCTCCGTCTGTAGTGCGGATCACCCGTCCCCCGTCCCCGGCGGCGACTCCCATGAGCCGATTCCAAAAGTGGACGGCAAAGAGTGGTCCGACCCCAACCTGCGACACCCACTGCTTCCCGCCATCGGTCGTGCGCAAGAGCACATCCCACCCCACGACTACGCCATGGAGCGAATCTGTGAACGTGATCGCATTGAGTCCTGCACTGGTGACAAGCGAGTGGTCCTCCCACGTTCGGCCGCCGTCGTCGGTACGGAGGATCGTCCCGGCGTTCCCGACCGCGATCCCGTGCATCTCGTTCGTGAAGCAGATATCCTGTAGACGTTCTGTCCGCCCCTTGGTTCGATTGACCCACTGTTGTCCGCCGTTCGTCGTGCGCAGGACCGTACCCGCATCTCCGACCGCCAGTGCCGTTGCTGCGTCACTGAAATGAATTCCATAGAGCCAGGATTCCGTGATCGCCGGCTGGAGTATCCATGTTCGTCCGCCGTCTGTCGTTTTCGTGACGGTTCCAACGTCGCCGACGGCGATCCCCCGTAGGGTGTCGAACAACATCACGGCGTTGAGCCAGTTCGTCGTGCCGCTTTCGCGTGGCTCCCAGCTCCGGCCGTAGTCTGTACTCCGGAGAATCGTTCCACTCGCCCCGGCAATTATTCCCAAGCCGCCATTCAGAAGGTGGGCGGACAGAAGTCTGCCGGGCACGCCGCTCAACACATTCGTCCACGTCAAACCAGCATCTGTGGTCCGCTGTATAGTTCCTCCATGCCCCACGGCAACACCGGTGGTCGGGCCGGCAAACGAAACCCCCTGAAGGTTTCTGCCAGTTCCGCTCGTTTGCTGCGTCCAAGTGTAACCACCGTCGAGACTCCGTATGATCGTGCCATTCAATCCAACTGCACATGCCAGGTGGGGTTCAGGGAAGTCTACGGCGTAGAGCCGCTGCTCAGTGCCGCCGGGGACACTCGTCCAGGCGACACCGCCGTCATCAGTGCGTAGAACCTCTCCGGATTCTCCGACGGCGATCCCCTGAGTCGGATTCGTGAACCGTATGCCGAACAGGGAGAGCGTAGTGTTACCGGGGTGGGAAGACCATGTTTCGCCTGCGTCACGGGTGTTCAACATCGTTCCCGCGTAACCAACCGCCCACCCGGAGTTCTGGTCAATGAAGTCGAAACCCCGAAGGACATTACCTTGTGGGAGAGGATTGCGCCATTCCCACTGCGGCTGGCTGTAGAGGTGGGTGACGAGGGGAGCCACAAGGAAGGCGAGAAACCAGCAAACAGCATGATGTATCATGGCATGCCTCATGCGTTCGAGGAACGGATCAGAGCCGAACGGCGTTGATGGGCCGGACCCCTTTCACACACCGACAACATACTCATCGCACCCACCAAACGCAATGGTCGTCCGGACACCGACGCATATGAACCTGGATGGATACCACGGCCGCAACGAGACCCGCCTTCTGGTAAAGCACCCGCCGCCGACATTCGGCAGTAGACAGATGGTCATCCTCACGCGCGCGGAGGAGTACTCCGAGGTTCCGGCTGCGGTCCCGTCAGCTCCTCACACAAGCCCTTGAATCGAAGGTCGCAAGCCGGGACAACAGATCTCCCGGAGTGAGAACGTCTGGCATCGGAGTCACACCATGCCCATTATCTCTGCTCTCGTATTTCTTTTGCCGGCCCGGTGACAACCAGCGTGCCGGAGAGTACCTGCGTCGAGGGGCTGTCTGCGAATCCTCTGAAGCCCGGTTGTTTACCGCCTATGCTGAGGTGAAACTCCCCCGGCTCGATGACCCGCATCCCGGCCGCAGTGATCAATGAGAACTGCCGCGGCTCAAGAGTGAACGAGACGGATCGCCGTTCCCCGGGCTGCATCATGATGCGGCGAAACCCCTCCAATGAACGAATCGGTACCGTTGTCGAAGCGCCTCTCCGCGAGAGGTAGAGCTGAACCACTTCATCTCCGACCACTGCTCCCGCATTTGTCACATCGACTGAAACCTGAACGCTTTCACCTGCCACAACGGATTCCGGGAGCGTGAGATTGTCGTACGTAAATCGCGTATAGCTCAGTCCGTGGCCGAACGGAAACAAGGGCTCCCCCGTGAAATACCGGTACGTCCGTTCGTTCATAGCGTATTCGCTGAATGGCGGGAGCTGGTCCAGCGACCTGTAGAACGTGACCGGCAGCCGACCGGATGGGTTGTAGTCACCGAAGAGGACATCAGCAATGGCTGTTCCTGCTGCCTGGCCCGGATACCAGGCTTCCACCATCGCCGGGACATGTTCCACCGCCCACGGAACCGCAAGGGCGCTGCCGTTAAGAAGCACAAGTACAACGGGTTTTCCCGTCGCCACAAGGTCGCGAAGAAGTGTCTCCTGAACAGCCGGGAGCCCGATCTCGACTCTGTCACCGCCGGCAAAGCCCGGCACAGGCACATCCATCTCTTCCCCTTCGAGTCTCGGGGAAAGCCCCATGACCGCAATAACCAGATCGGCTGACCGGGCGGCGGCCAGGGCGGCCTGGCGGAGTTCCGGTTCGGGACGGGACCAGACCAGCTGGACAACAGCATCAGGCCGGCGATCCGAGTATTCAAGGCGCAACGCATACCGCCGGCCTGTAGCCAGGGAGGAACGGACGCTCCGCGTGTGTACGGTGTGCCGTGCGGTCACGTCGACAAGGAGCGAATCGTCAAGGAACAAGCGCGCGTTACCGAAGACGCGGATGCCGAGCGCGTACTCACCTGTGACGGGTGGAAGAAGAAATCCTGACCACCGTACGCTAAATGAATCGGGACGGATCCCGGCGATGGGCGGAGCATCCCACCAGTTGAAATTCACCGCGGCATCGGTGCGGACGATATGCGGTTTCCCTTGGAGTTCGCGATTGTTGAAGTATGCCGCAGCCAGTCCGCGCTCTCCATCCGCCTCCCTGCCGGGTGTAAGCACCTCCTGCGGCACAACCTGCATGGAGGGCATCTGGTCTGCGACATCACACCCCCGCGCAAACACGATTGTCGTTTTCCCATCCGCCCTCTCCCGAATTCCCCGGAGGGGGGTCACCGGATCTGTGGGCACGCCGTTGTAATTTCCCAGAAGCGTCTCGACGTCGTCGGCATTAGGGCCGATGACCGCAATCGTACGCAGGGAGGGGGAAAACGGAAGAAGCCCTCCCTCGTTCTTGAGAAGGACGATGGATTTGCGTGCGGCGTCAAGCGCGAGACCACGATGTTCCGGAGAATCATTCATGGAATAGGGGATGCCTGCGTACGGAACGAGCTCCGGCGGATCAAACATTCCCAGCTCGAAGCGGGCACGGAATAGTCTTTTCACCGAGGTCGTAATGGCTTCTTCCATTATCAATCCCCGCTGTACGGCATCCAGCAGGCTGCGGTATGCAGTCCCGCAATTGAGATCCGTCCCACTGAGTACGGCGAGGGCTGACGCTTCGGCTTTCGTGGCGACAACCCGGTGACGTTCAGAGATGTCGTCAATCGCGCCGCAATCGGACACCACATATCCGTTGAATCCCCACTCCTCCCGGAGGATGCGACGGAGGAGCTCATTGCTACCGCAGCAGGGAGCCCCGCGGAAGCGGTTGTAGGCACACATGACCGAGCGGGCTTTTGCCTCGAGAACGGTTGCGCGGAACGCCGGCAAATAGGTCTCCCGGAGGTCACGTTCGTCGACCACTGCATCGAACGTATGCCGCTCCGGCTCGGGCCCGCTGTGTACGGCAAAATGTTTTGGCGTCGCGACCGTCTTCAGATACCGGGGATGGTCGCCCTGAAGGCCGCGGACAAACGCCACTCCGAGTCGGGCGGTGAGATAAGGATCTTCTCCATATGTTTCCATTCCTCGCCCCCACCGCGGATCACGAAATATGTTGATATTGGGCGACCAGAACGTGAGTCCCTCATAGATTCCGCGTTGTCCATGCCTGACTGCTTCGTGGTGCTTTGCTCTCGCCTCATCGGCTATAGCCGTGGCGACCCGGAGCATCATGTCTTCATCCCACATGGCGGCCAGCCCGATCGCTTGCGGAAAGACCGTCGCCCGCCCGGCACGCGCGACGCCATGCAACGCCTCGTTCCACCAGTTGTACGCCGGAATGCCAAGGCGATCAATGGCCGGCGCTTCGTAGAGCATCTGGCCGACTTTTTCCTCGAGCGTCAGCTGCGACACAAGCGCGTCAACGCGCGTATCGAGTGGGAGGTTCGGGTTTCGGAAGGAGTCGGGGGTGCCGGATTCTGAAGGGGTCTTGGCCCAGAGCCCCCCTCCCGGGACGGCAAGGGGGAGCAGGCACGCAAATCGGATTATCGCACGTGCACAAAACCGGGATTCGTTCATGGCTATTCCTTCCCAGGAGTGTTACGTTGGCTGTCGATTTCTCCATGATCCTCTGTCTGTCTCCGCGTCCCCCCGTTACTGCTGTAATGGTAGGACCTCGATTCCCTCGCCGCGATGATATCTCCCGGGAATCGTCACCGGAAGCTTTCCGCTGATCTGGATCCGGCCGGTGATCGCCCGTGCAATCGACCGTTCCGCCAGATACGTGCCGTTGTACGGCGTAAGTACGACGGATGTCTCCGGCAGTTTTCCCAGCACGTACGGATCACCAAACGCGACAAGGATCACAGGGACACGTACGCGGTTGAGGCCTGCAAGGAACTGCTCCAACGGCTTCGCAAACCGGTGGTCTCCCTTCCACGCCTCGACCGAAAGGTAGATTCCGACCACCATTACCGCATTAGCGTCAGAGAGAGCGCTGAGCCGGGACAGTTCTTCAGCGCCCGTCTGGTTGGATACTCGTACAACCTGCGCATCCTGAATCTCCCCCTTCAGGTCATCGATCAAGTCCTGGCCAAAGGCTGTCGTAGGCTCCTCGGTGACCACGACACAGTGGAGGCGGGTCGATCGCGACAACGGAAGAACATTCCCGGCGTCATGAAGCAACGTTACCGACCGGTCCGATATTTCCTGGCTCACCGCGAGCGAAGCGGGAGACCCGACGACACTGAAGATCGAATCGACGGAGACCGTCCGGCCGCGATCCAGCCCGACCCGGGCCTTCGCCGTAAGAATTCGCCTGACGGATTCGTTGATGCGTTGTTCCGATAGACGGCCCATTCGCACAGCATTCACAACTCCGTGGAACGCTCTGTCGATGTCTTCGATACCGAGGATAGCGTCTACCCCGGCTTCAAGAGCGGCGACAGATGCCTCGGCCGGTCCAAACTGGTCGGTGATCCCCTGCATGCGCATTCCGTCGGTTACGATGATCCCCTGGAAGCCGAGATCCCTGCGCAGAATCCCCGAGAGAATCGGACGCGAAAGAGTAGCGGGTTTTCCGGAAGGATCGATAGCGGGGAGGGCCAGGTGTGACGTCATGACTGCCCCCGCCCCCGCAGCAATCCCCGCCTTGAACGGAACAAGTTCCACGCTGTCCAGCCGTGAACGGCCGAAGGGGAGAACCGGGAGTTGCATATGGGAATCTTCGCGCGTATCCCCGTGCCCCGGAAAGTGTTTCAGCGTGGAGAGCATCCCCCCGTCGCGGGCGCCGCGGACATACGCCGAGACCATCTCGGCGACGAGCGCCGGGTCTTCGCCGTACGAACGCGTGTTGATGATGGGGTTCACGGCATTACTGTTGACATCTGCCACGGGTGAATTGCTCCAGTGTATCCCGATGGCACGCGCCTCGCGGGCGGTCACGAGACCGAGTGTGTACGCGTACTCCGGATTGCCGGTCGCACCAATGGCCATCTGCGAGACGAAATGTGTTCCGCCCCCGGGAATGATGGCGGGAAGGCGCTCCGTCCATCCACGCGAGAGTCTCCAGGTGGATCCGTGGGCTGCGCCTGCTTCGAGATCCGCGTTGATGAGAAGCGGGATCCGAGATATCTTCTGCAGCCGATTGGTTATGATCGGAATATCCAGAGTCGTCCCTCCGCCGAGGATGAACGATCCCACATGATAGGACCGGATCATTTCAAGAGCGTATTGATATGCGCGATCCTCTTCGTGGGTATACAACGCGACCATTTCCACGACAAAGAGCTGGCCGACGCGTTCGTCGAGGCTCAGAGAGGCGAGGGTGGAATCAACCCATCGTTGCGACTGGCCGGCACATGTTCCTGCGATGGCAAGGGACCAGGCGAGAACAAGGATCGACATGTTTTTCATCGGCTTCTCCGCTGTTTCTTTTCACCGAGGGGTGCCGTAGCGAAAACGACATGATCAATATACGGCTTTCGCTCATGGAAAAACTCAGGCATTGTCCCTCCTCATGCCGCCCCCTCGAGTACGGGCCGACAAGCTTGAAAGTCTTGAGCTTTTTCTCTACCATAGTGTATTCGAACGCATTTGCGTTTCGCACTCCGCACCAACCATCCCCACGGTTAGGGAGAACCCGCATGGCGAAATCTACACAGGACGGCCCCCACCAGACTCCAGACCACATCGACCAGATCCGTGACATTATCCTCGGCCCTCAAAAACGTGAAACGGATCAGCGCTTTGACCAGTTCACGACGGAGCTCCGGCGGCAGCAGGAAGCGATGACGGCTCAGGTTGAGGAATTGCGCTCCCTGGTAAAGAAAAGTGACGCCTCCGCCGCAAAGGCTGTAGAAGAAAGCCGTGCTGCGTTGGAAGCGGAACTCACGGCCAAAATCCGGGAACTCTCCACTGCCCATCGGCAGCACAAGCAGGAACTTGCGGATCTGGGTACACGGTATCAGACGGAAATCCACACGCTCAGGGCACAGTACGCTGCAGATCTGGATCGCACCATTGCTCTTCTCAAGGGAACTTCCGTTTCCAAAGAAACCCTTGCCGGGTTCCTGCAGGAACTCGCGGTCAAGGTGCGCGGAGGGGACATGCTCGAGGAACTCAAAAGCGTCATCCGCCACGGCTCGGAGGAGTAGCGCGTGATGGCCACATCGTCGGAGCTGGACCAGCTGCGCGACCTCCTGCTTGCACCGGAAGTCACGACCCTCCACGCGCTCACCCGCGATCTGGAATTGCTGCAACGGCAGATCGGAGACCCCGACAAGCTGGCAGTCTTGCTGAAGCCGGTATTGGCAGACATGGTGCATCGGGCAGACCCAGCGCTCAGTCTCGCAATGCTCAAGGCTCTCACGCCCCTGCTTGACCGCGCTGTCCGGGACAATATCACTGCGGATCCGCGGGCATTGACGTCTGCCCTTGCACCCACAAGCACGGGTGCAATCGCCCTACACTATGCACAGGCACCCGAGGCGGCTTCGACAGACCTTGCGCCCCTGGTGAGCGCAGCCATCAAAGAGCAGGTAAGGGGTGAACGGGATGCGATGATCGACGCTCTCTACCCGGTCATCGGGAGCACCATTTCCAAGTACCTGGCAGAAACGCTTTCCACCCTTGTTCGCCAGATAAACGAGAAAATCGAGTCGCATCTCAGCGTCCATTCGGTCATACGCACGATCCGATCGCGCCTGACCGGTGTCTCCGAAGCGGAACTTCTGCTGCGCGAATCCCTCCCCATGGCCGTCGATGCGGCATTTCTGATCCACACAGAATCAGGCCTCATTATCGCACAGTCACAGAACCCCGATGGCCCGTCGCTCGATTCCGACCTTCTCTCCGGAATGCTGACGGCGATCAGGAGCCTGTTCAACGACTCGATGGAAGCAGGAGGGCCGGCCCGCGAACTCGACCAGATCTCCTATGGAGAGTCCACAATCCTTCTGGAAGTTGCGGGGTTTTGCTACCTCGCCGTCGTTGTCCGCGGCATCCCGGATGACGTTCTCCGGCGCCGCATGCGGGACACCCTGGCGGAGATTGTACAGGTACCGGGGGACACGCTCGAGACATTCAGCGGGGACCCCTCAACGCTGCCCCCGGTCATTCACCCTCTGGTCCAGCAGATCGTCAGCCAGCCTCCGAAGGGCGGCGGGCATGGCCAACGCCGCCGTCCTTATGCCGTCATGATCATCGCGGCGATAGTTTTTCTCGCGGTACTGATCCCTTTCGGCATCTCCTGGTACAGAGACGTCACCGATCGCGAGCAGGCAGAACGTATCCGTGCGGCCCTTGCCACCACCCACCCTGCGCTGTCGCATGGCATCGACGTTGCCGTTGATCGTGAAACCGTGCGCCTGTCGGGCACCACCGCAAACCAGTACCAGCGCGACGCCGCCGGGGTCATCGTGCACCGGATGATGCCGGAGGCACAAATCGAGAACACACTCTCACCGGCGCCCGTTCCGCCCTTCTCTGCTCTCGTCGAGGTACAGGCGGAAGCGATGGCCGGGGCTCTGAACAGGATGACCGGCGTATTCGTCGCGGCTCGGTACCGGAATGGAAACCTCCGCCTTGAAGGCATAGCGCCGGATTCTCACTCCGTTCATGGGATTGCGCAGGCGTTTGGCGGGCTCCCGGGGTTGCAAACGCTCAGGAATGACGTCAACCCGGCAGACTCAGAAGTTGGACGCCGGGTGCAGTTTGAACGGGGATCCGCTCTCCTGCCATCAGGCACCCTGGGGCAGCTGGCAGAGGTGGCCGATATCCTTCGACAGACACCGTGGTCCCGGCTCCTCGTCGTGGGGCACACTGACCGGACCGGCGAAGAACGCATAAACAAAAGGCTCTCCCTCGAGCGCACCCTTGCGGTCCACAGGGCACTGATCAGCGCGGGAGTGCCGGCGGAGCGAATTCTCACACAGGCAGAGGCTGGACCACCGGGGCACAGTGCGCACCTGCTCCCGGACAGCCTGAGCCGCTGTGTCGTATTCAAGCTCATTCCATCCACCAACGGCTCCCTTCCATGAAGCTCGCAAAGGTGTGTGTTCTTGGAGAAGCCTCGGTAGGCAAAACCAGTCTCATCCGGCGTTTTGTCGATCGGTCATTCAGCGACTCGTACCTTTCGACGGTCGGGGTGAAAATCAGTCGGAAACTCATGTCCGTGCAGGCCCCGGAAACGGATTCACCTCTTGACCTCCAGCTCGTCCTCTGGGACCTCGAGGGAGGACCGTACTTCAGTGCGGTGTCGGCGTCGTATCTGCGCGGGGCTCGAGCCGCAATAATCGTCGGTGATCTCACACGGCAGGACACGCTCGATGTTTTGCCGTCTCACGCGGACCAGTTCCTCACCATCAATCCGCACGGCGTTGTCCTGGTGGCGCTCAACAAGTCCGATCTGAGTCATCCCGGAGGAAGCGCGACGGATGTCCGCTTGGAGCGCTCTGAAGTGGCTATTGTCCAGAAAACCTCTGCAAAGAACGGGCGCGGAGTGGACGATCTTTTCCATTCCCTCGGCACGTATCTCATTCGGGAGTGGGAGCATGGCCCTCGGACTTGACCATCTTCTGCACCACGGTGCCGCGGACTATGTCACCTTTGACACTGCCTTCCTGATCACGTCGGCGTCGGAGGGTGCCTCACGGTTTGCCGATGATTCCCGTTCCGTGGTGGTCGGAAACGACATCCGCATCGGATTTCCCGAACTTGTCGGTGCCGAGGACGCGCTGGCGGAAGTCGCCCGCCGTGACCGCCCGTCCTACGCGCTGCCTGCCGTCTGCCGCTCCAGTTCACCTGAATCGCAGTTGTACGTGAACATCACGGTGAGCATACAGAGCATCCCCGGGACCCACGCCGCCGGATTCGTGATGATGCTCGAGGATGTCACACCGTGGATGGTGGAGATACAGCGGAGAGCGCAGACAACGAACGATGCTCTCCTCCTTGTGCATGCCATGACCGCGTCAAAAGAGTACATTGAACATATCCTCGATGCCATGGCGGAGGTCCTCTTCGTAATCTCGCCTGAAGGCATCATCACAGCCGTCAATCGGGCCGCGCTCTCGCTCACAGAGTTCACACTCGCCGAGCTGATTGGCAGACCGATTGCGTCGATACTCCCCGACGAGCCTGTCGCTGAATCGCTGCGCGGCGGCTGGAAGGGTCCACCCATCGAACTCCGGTGCCAGACGCGGAATGGCGACCCTGTTCCCGTCAGTTTCTCCCGCGCGCCGTTGATCGGCGAGGAACATGTTCTCCACGGCATGGTCTACCTCGGAAGGGACCTGCGCGAATTGAAACATAGCGAAGCGCGCATTTCGCGTCTCGAGTCGGAGAACCTTTCCCTGCAGGAAGTTCTTCAGACAAGTCAGGAGACATCGGAGATGGTCTGGTCGTCACCTGCAATGGGTTCTCTGCTGCGAGATCTGAAGAAAGTCGCGGTAACGGACACGACCGTTCTCATCTCAGGGGAGACCGGGACCGGCAAGGAGCTCATTGCCAGGGAGATTCACCGGCAGAGCACCCGAAAGGGCGCGCTCCTTGTGAATGTCAACTGTGCGGCTCTTCCGGCGGGCCTTGTCGAGAGCGAATTGTTCGGCCATGAAAAGGGGGCGTTTACCGGAGCGCTCCAGCGGCGCATCGGGCGGTTTGAACTTGCCAACGGTGGAACAGTGTTTCTGGACGAAGCCGGAGAGCTCCCGTTACCCGCGCAGGCCACCCTGCTCCGCGTGCTCCAGGAGCAATCGTTCGAGCGTGTCGGCGGCACCCAGACCATCACGGTGGATGTGCGCGTGATCACCGCGACCAACCGCAACCTGCTCGACGAAGTTGCGCAAGGACGGTTTCGAGAGGATCTCCTCTTCCGTCTCAATGTTTTCCCTCTTCACGTTCCACCCTTGCGCGAAAGGCCGCAGGACATCAGGCCTCTTGCTGAGCACTTCCTCAGGAACTTCAGACGTCGGATGAACAAAGCGGTGACGGCAATTCGCCCTGCGGCGTTGCAGGTGCTCGAACGATACAGCTGGCCGGGGAACGTCAGAGAATTGGCGAACGTCATCGAGCGCGCGATGATCGTGTGTGAGGGGAACACGCTGGAACAGCACCACTTTGTACACCTTGGGGTGAATCCGGAGCAGGGGAATCATGAAGCCAGGTTCGAAGATTTTGCCCGAGATCACCTCCTTCGTGCGTTGCAGGACGCCGGCGGGATCATAGAAGGTCCTCACGGTGCAGCACGGAAACTCGGCTTGAAGCCCGCCACATTGCGAAGCCGCATGAAGAAACTCGGGATCGTCCGGGGAGCGGGCGGCTTTGAGTGAGCAACCCGCGCAACCCGCTGATTCATCCCCCTCACCAGCACTCTATTCTGCACCGCCATACAATTTCACCCACGAAGAATAGCCACCATATATCGTGGGCCCGCGACATATCGCGGCGATTTCATACGCATCCCACCCCCAGTCAGTCCTGACAAAAGTCCATAAATCATTGTGTTTCAAGACGTTATGTAGGAGAACGGACGGCAGGTGACATCTGGCACGCCGTTCGCAACACTATGGTCAATCCCAAGCCAATTGCTGCAGCATCTTCGTACCTGGATCGAACCTGAGTTTTTTCTAAGTCCGGGACATGAAGGTTGCGGAGGGCATTCCCAACGGTGCAATGGTTGCAACAGGATAGACACCCGCGCGGCTACATTGGCAACAATTATTCACCATCAGAGGAGATTCATTATGAGAAGTACAACTATTTGCCTGCTTCTAGTGTTATCCATGGGGGTGGGCACAGCGCAGGACCTGCTTCCGGAGTCTCCGGGCTGGTTCAACCGTGTCGGTCGCCCTTCCATCGGGCTTCACGGCGGCGCAAACATGTGGTTCAACGACTTCGACACGAAGGACCTCTCCGGCGGCGGGGACATCTTCATACGGATGGCATACACCCGTGCGTTTTCATTCGGAGTGGTGTTTGGCTACGATGTGTTGCAGTCGAAAAACACGAACATCCAGCAATCACCAGCACAACTCCGCAATTCGTATGTGGAGGCGAAGGGCTTCACCTTCGATGCGGTTGCGTGGTTTCATACGAACTATGGTAAACCAGTATCCCCTTACGTCTATGTAGGTATCGGTAACTTCTTCTATCACCGGAAGATCCAGGGCGATATCGGATGGCCATCAGAGGACTCGCAAGTATCGATTCATATCCCCCTCGGCGTGGGCGTCGAAGTGGCAATGTCAAAACATGTTGCGCTCACGTTCGACATCGGCGCACGGATCCTTGACAAGAATTCTGACAACTTCAAGACAGGAAAGCAGACGTTCCTGAATACGGACTTCTATCCTACCGCGAGAGCCGGCCTGGCAGTGTATTTCGGAACGAGCGATGATGATGATAGCGATGGTGACGGTCTGACCAACGGATATGAAAAAAGCATCGGCACGTCGCCCGAGAGTGCTGACACCGACGGCGACCGGCTGACCGACTACGAAGAAGTGACCAAATACAAAACCAACCCGACGGTTCCTGATTCCGACGGCGATGGTCTCAGCGACGGGGACGAAGTCATCACGTACCATACCTCCCCTGTGGCCAAGGATTCCGACGGCGACGGTCTGAGTGACGGGGAAGAGGTTACTACCCTGCGCACCGATCCGCTCAAAGTCGACACGGACGGCGATTCGCTTAGCGATGCCGAAGAGGTTCGGACCTACAAGACCGATCCGCTGAAAGCGGATACTGATGGTGACGGGCTCCAGGACGGCGCAGAAGTGCGGACACACCGCACCGATCCACTGAAAGCGGATACTGATGGCGGCAGCCTGAATGACGGGCTGGAAATCTCTCGTGCCCTGAATCCCCTTGACCCATCCGATGACGTTCCGAAGCGGACCGTCCGGACTGTCGAAGTGGGCAAGGCCATTGTTCTCGAAGGTATCGTATTCAAATCAGGCAAGACGGCCATCGAGCAACAGTCTGAGGAAACCCTGATGCAGGCCTACAGCGTTCTCGCGGAAAATCCCGAAATCGCCGTCCAGATCCGTGGCTATACAGACAATGTCGGGTCAGCAACCGCGAATCAGCGACTCTCCCTGCGCAGGGCCGAATCCGTGAAGGCGTGGCTCGTGTCCAAGGGCATCGCCGCGTCACGCATTGCAGTCAGTGGCCTCGGTGCCGAGAATCCAATTGGCGACAACACTACGCCCGAAGGAAGGGCGCAAAACAGGCGGATTGAGTTCTTCCGCACGAAGTAACCCAGGCGGGAGAGACGCCGTGTCCCCACAGTCGGCGTCTCTCCTGATCGGGACCGTATCACAGAAGCCAGAAGATGTAGAGGTGTACGAATCACACTATCACAAGGAGTATACAATGGGAATTCTCGATAGCCTTACCAAACAAGTCATGGGAACCAGCGGCACGCAGGACCTCCTGCTCGGCGCACTCATGAACGTTCTCGGAAACCAGCAGGCCGGCGGACTCGCCGGGATCGTCAAGCAGTTCTCCGGCAAAGGACTGGGCAATCTCGTGGAATCCTGGGTTGGAACCGGCGCAAACCTCCCCGTGACACCGGAGCAGGTCGAGCGAGGGCTCGGGAAAGATACCATCGCGCAGATCGCGAAGCAGGCAGGCATTCCGACCGGCGACGTTACGTCGCAGCTGGTCGCCCTTTTGCCACAGGTTATTGACAAACTGACGCCGGGCGGCAAGATGCCGGAAGGAGACCTGATGGGACAGGGTCTTTCGATGCTGAAGGGACTGATGAAGTAACAGCATCAATCGTCTCACGTCTGAAGGGGCCGGAGTTTTCTCCCGGCCCCTTTTTATTTCACCCTTGTGCTCCTCATTCCATTTCTCCCCCTTCACGGCACTGCAGGGAGAAACGTGCGGGATCGATGGAATCACTTTGTTCACCGATTTGCCTTTTTTTTCTCACCCCTCATGTGTACCATAGGCTATCTCTTGAAAGGCTCTTCCCATGAAGCTGCACCGCTCTATCCTTCTCTTGATTGTGCCCTTCCTCCTTCTCGGCTGCTCCTCGCCGCATCCGGTCTCCACGAAGAAGGTAACGAAGGAATTCGTCGAATTCGATCATCACCGCATCGACGACTACTACTGGCTCAACAACCCTGCTGACCCCGCCGTTCTTGAACACCTGCGCGCGGAAAACGCCTATGCCGATGCGATGCTTGCCCGTACCCAGTCCCTTCGGGACACGCTCTACGGTGAACTGGTCGGACGCATCGACCAGCACTACGCCTCCGTCCCGGTAAAAGAAAACGGGTACTGGTATTACATCCGCTATGAAGAGGGAAAACAATACCCCTTGTATTGCAGGAAGCCCGGTACCCTCGACGCCCCGGAAGAAGTGTACCTCGACGTTCCCCGTTTGGCGGAGGGACATCAGATCTTTCTGGTGCGGGGCTATGCATTCAGCCCTGACAACACCCTGCTCGCCTATGGCATCGATACTGCCGGAGACCGGCGCTCGATCCTGCAGATCAAAGATGTCCGGACCTCGACTCTTCTCCCGGATCTGATTCCGAACACAAGTGGAAGCTATGTTTGGGGGAAGGACGGGGGCACACTCCTCTACGTGCTCAACGATCCCACCGTTCGCGCGTACAGGGTCATGCACCACACACTCGGGATGGATCCGGCACAAGACCGGAAGGTGTACCAGGAGTCAGACAGCACATTCGATGTCTCGCTCTCGGCAACAAAGGACCATGAGATCGTTTTCATCGCTTCCTCCAGCACGCTCTCCAGCGAGTGGTGGTACTGTTCAGGGGATCGGCTATCGGATCCACCACGGGTGATCCAGCCGAGGAGGAAGGATCTTCTGTACAGCATCGTGGACCACGAAGGTCCGATGATCTTCATTCATACGAACCACAATGCATTGAATTTCAAGCTCGTCCGGGCCCCACTCTGGAAGCCCGGTCTGGACCAGTGGCAGGACGTCATTCCCCACCGAGCCGACGCGCTCCTGGAAAGGGAAGAAGTCTTCACGAAGTACATCGTTGCGCAACACCGCATCAACGGCCTCAACCAGATCCAGGTCACTGACCGCCAGACCGGCATGGCGCGACGAGTGGATTTCTCAGAAGAAGCCTATGTTGCAACACTCACCACGGCGACTGACTCCTACGATCTCGACAGCATCCGGTATGTCTATTCTTCACTGACCACACCACAAACCACCTACCGGTATGATCTCGCTTCCGGGGCGACAACGCTCTTGAAGCAGGACTCAATTGGTGGTCAGTATGACCCCAGCCGCTATGAGACCCGGCGGCTCTGGGCCCCGTCCGATGACAGCGTCCGGGTACCGATCACTATCGTGTACAGAAAAGACCTGTTCGGTCAAGACGCATCCCGCCCGATGTTCCTGTATGCGTACGGATCCTATGGGATCAGCACGAACCCTTCATTCAATGCTTCGGTGATCAGTCTGCTCGACCGCGGCTTCGTGTTCGGCATTGCGCACATACGCGGGGGCCAGGAAATGGGAAGGCAGTGGTATGAGGACGGCAAGCTCCTGAAAAAGAAGAATACCTTTGCAGACTTTGTCGCCTGCGCTCAATACCTTGTTGACCAGAAGTTCACGTCGCCTGAGAAACTCTTCGCCAACGGGGGCAGTGCAGGAGGGATGCTGATGGGAGCGGTCACGAACATGCGGCCGGACCTTTTCCGCGGGGTCCTGGCGGAGGTCCCCTGGATGGACGTCATCACTGATATGGAAAACCCCGACCTTCCGCTTACGACTCTGGAATACGACGAGTGGGGAAATCCGGGGATTCGGGAAGAGTATGAGTATATGCTGAGCTGGTCTCCGTACGACAATGTCGTCCACGCCTCCTATCCTGCAATCTTCGCAACCGGAGGGTTGAATGATACGCAGGTTCCCTACTTTTCTCCTGCCAAGTGGGTGGCGAAGATCCGGGAGCATAATACCGGTCCGAACCCGGTTCTCTTCCGCGTCAACATGGGAGCGGGGCATTCGGGCGAATCGGGCCGGTTCGCACGGCAGCGACTGACGGCGGAGAAGTACGCGTTCATGATCGACCTGGTCAATACACGCCGCTGATGTGCACGCTTTGTCTTGCGCGCCATGAGGGGCGCTGGCATATGCACTTCAAGCATAGGCCATACCGCGCCACCGGCTACGCATAGACAGGGTATGCATGTGCGCCAACTCATTGCATATGCAGTTCTCTCTTCCGATATTGAGCGCATGATTCGATCATTTGGTTTGACGCGTACAATGTTCCGTCTGCCTTGCGCGATTGTTCTCGCCGGGTTTGTGTTCATCCAATGCTCCCTCGCAGGCCAGGCCGGCAGGCTCCCGTCACCAAAGGACGGCGACCCTTGCGGGCTCCCCGATACGACCTCGGAGGCGTACCGCCTCGCAGCAACGCAGAACTGGGGCTATGGCTACGATTCCCTCCGGGCCGACCTGGTTCTGTGGGCTTCGAGCCCGTTTGTGCGGATTGACTCTGTGGGAGCAAGCGTTCAGAATCGCACATTATACCTCCTTAGCATTGAAGACACGACCGAGACATTCGCTCCACGGCAGCGGGTCTGGATCCATGCTCGCACACATCCCAACGAGGTCCAGGGGACCTGGGTCACGAACGAAATCATCAAGCTCTTGCTGGGCACATCCCCCCTTGCCGTGGCGCTCCGCAGCAGCTGCGTGTTCACCATCATCCCGATGATCAATCCCGATGGCGTTGAGCTGCAGTACGCCCGTCAGAATGCCAATCACATCGACATTGAAAGCAATTGGACCGCTGTTCCGGGAGAACCGGAAGTCCAGACGCTTCGACGGGTGTTTTCGACGTTCATGGCACAACCGAATCCGATTCGGATTGCACTGAACATGCATTCGGCGTACGGCGAATACCGGTATTTTGTGTATCATGCAGAAACGGGAACATCACAGGCCTACGCCGTAATTGAGCAGCGGTTCATCAATGCTGTCAGGGGGTATTTCCCCGGCGGCATCAGGCCGTACAATTACTTTGTCTCCTGGGTCAATGCGCCGTCGCTCGTCTACCCTGAAAGCTGGTTCTGGCAGAACCATGGAGAGAGTGTGCTGGCATTGACGTATGAAGACATGAATTCGCCTTCGGCAAGGGCGTTTGATTCGACGGCATACGCAATTCTCAGCGGAATAGCTGACGAGCTCGGCGTGGGCACTCCGACGGCTGTGCCGGTGCCGGCGGAGATCCCGGCGACAATCGCCCTCGAACAGAACTATCCGAATCCGTTCAATCCGATGACAACGATACGGTATAGCGTCGGGGGGGCTCAGAACCGGTTCGGGGTCACGGGTTTGGAGCCTGGAACGACAAGCGCGGGAGATGGGGAGAGCACCACAGGATCGGTCACCTCCGGCCCAGGGTCCGGTGAAGTGCGGCTTGTCGTGTACGACCTCCTGGGTCGTGAGGTGGCAGTAGTGGTGGAGGGCACACAGCCACAGGGTACGTACACGGCGACATTTGACGCGCGCGGTCTCGCAACGGGTACGTATCTATACCGTCTCGAAGCTGGCGGGGTCGTGCAGACCCGCAGGATGGTTCTCCTCCGATAGGGACAATAGGCCCTATAGACGTAAACGTCATTGTCGCGAGCTCCCCATGAGGCTCCAATGCCAGAGGACCACGAATCGATCCCTGATCGTTCTGACCGCGGTTCTCTCGATCACTCCTTCAATCCTGGCCCGTCCGACTGATCCCCTTCAGTTCAGGCGCTACTCCGTCGAGCACGGTCTCTCCCAGTCTTCCGTCAACTGCGTCGTACAGGACCATGAGGGATATGTGTGGTTCGGAACACAGGACGGTCTCAATAAATTCGACGGGATGTCGTTCAGAGTCTATCGAACGCGGGCAGGTGATTCGTCGTCGCTGTCCGATGACAACATCACCGCGCTCCTCGTCGATCATACCGGCGCACTCTGGGTCGGCACCTATGCCGGCGGGCTGAATTGGTTCAACCCCGAAACAGAGACGTTCCGCCGATTTCCCCATCGACCGAAAGATACGAATTCGCCAAGCGGCAATTCGATCATGGCACTGGCAGAGGACTCTTCGGGGATTCTCTGGGTGGCCACGTGGATGCGCGGATTGAATGCGTTCAATCTGGTGACTGGAGTGTGGACCCGCTATTCGAAGCAACTATGCCCGGGGGAAATCCCGGACGATCGCATGACGTCGCTCGCGATCGACGGGAACAACCGTGTATGGATCGGAACCTGGAGCGGTCTTGCGACGTTCGATCGGCCCAAAGGGCGGTTCCGGACACTGCCGGGTACTTCGACGACAGACGCGCGGGCGCAAGGTCGGAGGATCTTCTGTCTCCTGCCCGACACACGAAACCATCTCTGGATCGGGATGTTCGAAGATGGCCTGGAATGCCTCGACACGCGAACAAACACAACGATTCCATACAGCACGAGTGGTGCCTCCGGCAAGCGACTGAGCGGCATGACCGTTCGCGCGCTCGCCCTGGATGCCGACACTGTTCTGTGGATTGGTACGCAGGAGGGCGGCGTGAATCGCCTGGATCTGGCAACAGGAACCATCACCATCGACCGGTCCGGCCCGATCCCTGCGCTCAGCGCCGACCGGGTTCTATCGCTGTTTCGTGACCGGGAGCGGACGATGTGGGTGGGGGTCGACGGCGGCGGGGTGAACCACTACGACCCACTCCGGACCCGGTTTCGACACATCCGGTACGAACCCGGCAGACCCGCAAGCCTTGCAAATCCGGTCGTGCGCGCGCTCTGTGAAGATCGAGACGGGAAGCTCTGGATTGGTTCCGCCGGGGGCGGCCTGGATTGCTACGACCCGGACGGTCGGACTATGACGCACTCTGTCGCCTCCCCCGGGCGTGCCGGGCGCCTCAGTTCGAACACAGTGATGGCATTGCTCGAAGACAGTGACGGCATGATCTGGATCGGGACCAGCGGGACCGGGATCGATCGGATGGACAAACGCCGCGTGTTCCAGAATTTCCGCTTGCCCCGGGAACAGGGGGAATCCGTCGGCCCGGACTATGTCATGGCATTCATGGAGTCACGCGATGGTGTGCTCTGGGTCGGAACCATCGGCGGAGGGCTGTTTGAGCTTGACAGGACCACGCTCCGGTCGCAGCGATACTCCCTCACCACTGGTGCTGGAGAGTATCAAATCGCCAGCAATTTCATCTATGCCCTCATGGAAGACCGGCTGGGGAGGATCTGGATCGGAACGTGGGGTGCCGGGGTCAGCGTGTTGGACCGGGCCCGGAAAACGTTCGTCCACTACCGGCATGCTGACACGGTAGGGGCATCATTGTCCAACAATACCATCCATGCGTTCCACGAGGACACACAGGGGACAGTCTGGATAGCCACCGCCGGAGGAGGTCTCGACGCATTCAACAGAAGAGACGAGACCTTTGCGCATCTCACCGAGGCGGATGGATTGCCCAACAACGTCATCTACGCAGTTCTTGACGATGCGAACGGGGATCTCTGGCTGAGCACGAACAAGGGTGTCTGCTGCTTCAATCCTGCCATGCGGACATTCAGGAACTATGGTATGGCGGATGGACTCCAGAGCTTCGAATTCAACCAGGGCGCCTACTGCACGGGCCGGAAGGGAATGATGTATTTCGGCGGCATCAACGGGGTGAACATGTTTGACCCAATGACACTTCCCATCGACACCCTTCCTCCTCCCATTCGCATCTCCCAGTGCCGTATCTTCGACAGTCCTGCCCCTCAACCCGACGCTGACGGGGTTATCCGGCTCCCTGCGTCGGACAACTCGGTCGCCTTTGAATATACCGCGCTCGACTATACCTCCCCCGAACTCAACTCGTACCGCTCTATGCTCGAAGGGGTTGATGCCCGGTGGACCGAAGCGAGCACACGGCGATTCGCATCCTATGCAAACCTCGCAAGCGGTGAATATCTGTTCCGGGTAGTGGGGAGCAACAGTGACAGAACCTGGAATGAGAAGGGCGCATCTCTCCGCATTCATATCGCCTCCCCGTACTGGGAGACTCTCTGGTTTCGGACGCTCGTACTCCTTGTCCTTGGTTCCGTGGCAGTGTTCGGCTACAGGACGAGGATCAACCGCCTGCGTCGGGAAAAAGCCCTGCAATCCGAGTTCTCCCGAAGACTCAACGAGTCGCAGGAAGCGGAGAGAAAGCGGATCGCCGGAGAGCTCCACGACGGCCTCGGTCAGGACCTCCTGACGATCAGCCACTCCCTCGACCGCATCCCACCCGGCGCCATTCCCGCGTCTCTCGCATCGGTCCTGGGCGAAGCAATCCGCCAGTCCATCGACGGAGTGCGGCAGATCGCTGCAGACCTGCACCCACACATGCTTGAACGCCTGGGATTGACGAGGACTGTTGAGGCGACGGTACGGCGTATGGCTGAGGCCGCATCCCTTACTGTGACGATGAGCATCGATCCGGTAGACAATCTGTTCACGCCGTTCGAGGAGATCAACATCTACCGGATTGTGCAGGAAGCCCTCAACAATGTCATCAAGCACTCCCATGCGTCTCTGTGCCAGATCTCCATGGTCCGTGAGAAGGACCACACGGTCCTCTCGATAATGGACGACGGCCGGGGCTTTGATGCCGCAGAGGGATCTCCGGGAGAAAGCACAGGACGCGGGCTTGTGAACATGGCCGAGAGGATTCGATTGCTGGAAGGCGATATGGCGATCGAAAGCGTCCCCGGACAGGGAACGACCGTACGGTTCAGCATACCGATGAGGCCCAAATCTCGTGCTGGGGCACGCTGAACGCTGTCAGGAGGGGAAAGCAGAGGACCAACAGCTTATGTCAAAATCCGTCATAATCGCAGACGATCATCCTATTTTCCGCAAAGGTCTTGTCGAAATCCTCTGTGAAAGCACGGAATTCCATGTGGCCGGTGAGGCGGAAAACGGCCAACAGGCGATGGACCTGTTGGACAACTTCACCCCGGACATTGCCCTCCTGGATATCAGTATGCCGGTCATGGACGGGCTACGAGTGGTCCGGGCTGCGAAGGCACGGGGCCTTGAATGTGCCTTTGTCATTCTGACAATGTACCGGGACCACGAATATTTCCGGGAAGCCATGGACCTGGGGATCCTCGGCTACCTGCTCAAAGAAGGTGCTCCCGGTGAGTTGATGGCGTGCCTGCGGACCGTGGCACAGGGGAAGCATTATATCGCGCCGACCATGTCGGAGCTCCTGGTACTTCGGGCCGGTGGGCAAGGGCACGACTCTCCCCACGGCATAGGCAGGCTCAGCCCTACAGAACGGAGGATCCTGGTGATGATCGGAGCTGGGAAGACCAGCAAGGAAATTGCCGAAGATCTCAGCATCAGCCACCATACCGTCAATAACCACCGGTCGCACATCTGCGAGAAACTCTGCCTGGAGGGCCCCCACAAGCTCCTCCAGTTTGCTCTCGAGCACAAAGGCATCCTCTGACACTCCCCATCCGGCTGGCACGGACAGGTTCGACCACCGATTCTGGTTGATATTCCCCATTTTCGCCCCCCCCTCGATTGACATGGTGATTCATCACTATGCCAAATGGTCATTGGCTCATCTTGTCTGCGCTCATTCAAGGATGTACCTTGACCGGTGTCAAAGGAGCAACCGTGTCCTCTCACCGCACAAAGATACAGGAAGTGTACTCCGGCGTGCTCCATATTGTCCGACGTCTCCCAACCGCGGTAGCCCGTTTGCTGCATCGCCGCCGACGCTCCACCTCATCACGGAATACCAAAGTCTGGTATGTTCGGTCCGGCAAATCTCTCAAATACCCCGGACGCAAGGACTGACACATCACTGGAGGATGCCATGAAACAGACGCACCGTCTACTTTCCGCCCTGCTTACAGTGGTCATCGTTACTGCCACTGCAGGAGCGCAGGGACACATTTACACCAAGGCGGCTCCTAGCGGGCCGTGGTGGACCACGACTTCGGGCACCTGGGTCGATATTAAGGACCTCGATTTGTGGTTCTATCAGTACGATGCTGGCAACGCGTGTATCGGAATTTCGCCCGATTGCTTCGTAAGCACCGGAAAGCGTATGTTCGTTCGTGCTGTGATCGACGGTACGCCGGCTTCGCCGTCTGATGTGGTGTTCGCTTCCGAATACATTCCATATTGCCGCATGTTCCAATTTTCCGCCACCGTGAGCGAAGGCATGCACCAGGTCAAGCTCCAGGTGAAAGTGGATGCGGGTGGAACCGCGTCATTTGGGGATCGTACGATGTGGGTTATCACCGCTCCCACGTTGTTGAACATTGTCGCTGCCCCGAGCGGCGCCATGCTGCCCAAGTCGACTGCCACCTGGGAGGACATTCCCAACATGTCGCTCAACATCACCGTGCCAACCACGGGATCTCTCGTTCTCCCCTTCGCCGCGGAAATGTATGGTGCAACAGGAAAGCGGGTGTTCATACGGGCAATGGTGGATGGGGCTTCGGCGCTCCCTAGCGACGTGGTGTTCGCCGCCGAACCCGTGATGGGAGTGTGCGCCATGACTTTTGTCGTCCCCTCGGTGAGCGCGGGCAATCACACCGTGAAGATCCAGTGGCTGGCCGAAGCCGGAGGGACCTCGTACATCGGAGACCGCACACTCGCCGTTGCCCTTTCCGACCCAGCTGCCCTTGCCGCGGGAAGGGGGGGAATTGTTTCGACCAGCGCACCGAGCGGACCGACCGAGGCGACCACGTCTGCATCGTTCACCAACCTTCCGGACATGGCCGTCGATATCAAGGTTCCCGAGAATGCTACGCTCGCGATCACCGTTCAGGGCGAAGCACTGGTATCGGGCGGACGCATATTTGTTCGTGCGCTCATCGATGGTGTGGTATGTGATCCTTCAGATGCCACCATCACATTCCAGTCCACCTACTACGGCACAGCAAGCATGACGTTCGTCAAGAAGAACGTATCCGCCGGGACGAAACATGTCACCATTCAGTGGCATATCGATGCTGGTAATACCGGATATTTCGGTGACAGAAACCTCACAGTGGTTGCGTTTCCCTGTGCCGGACCGGACATGACCAGCGGGTTCGGGGCGGTGAAACCACGTCTCGGCGACAGTCCTCTGCTTGTCCTGTTGTGGGACCCCCAGCGGCCGACAGATCCCGCGCCCACGCTGGGGACGATCACCAACACGATCCATGGAAGCTATCCCAGCGTAGCGGACTACTTTGCAAAGAACTCCGACTCGAAGTTCAGCATCTCCAACGCGGGGATCTTTGGCTGGTTCACTGCGGACAAGCCATATTCCTTCTACTGGGCTGCCGAGGATCCGACCGACGCGGATGGTGACGGATTCACATCCGGTCACGTCCGTAAATGGTGGGAAGCGGTCACAAAGGCGGATCCTTCATTCAACTATGCGAGCTACGACACAAACGGCGATGGAATCCTGGATCCCCAGGAGCTGGGCATTGTCATCGTCATCCCGCAAAACAGCCCGTTTGGCACCGTGAGGGTTCCGGCATCACAGCAATATCCGACCTGGCAGCCACTTGTCGTGGACGGTGTCAGAATTCCGCTGATCGCCGAGGTGTATGCGGGATCGCCACCAAATCTCGGCGCGTTTGCACATGAGCTCAGCCATCTACTGCTGAACCTTCCCGATATGTATTTCAACTTCTTCCAGCCTTATGCGGCCGGACAGTATTCCCTCATGGATGTCTGCTATATCGACTCCCATCTGGATCCCTTCCAGAAGATCCATCTGGGGTGGTTACAGCCGACCGTCGTACGGCAACCCGGTAACTACTCTGTCTACCCGACCGAAGCCGCCGGAGGAGCATATATCCTTATGGATCCGGCGCATGGCGAGAAAGAATACTACATCGTTGAGAACAGGTGCCGGTCTCTGCACTATGACAGCGCGATCGCCGATAGCGGGCTCGCTGTGTGGCACGTCATGGAAGACCCTTCCGTGTACGGGACAGTTCCCGCGCCGGCGGGAGTTTCGGCGAGCGATTGGGCTTCCGTGGGCGCAGGCGATTGGGGGCGCAGAGCCATCAGGATGATCCGCCCGATTCACGGCCCTCCGTTCAACAATGCCAAAGCCCTCTGGGATGGAGCGGACCCGTCGACAGGGTACAATCTCCTTTCTATCGATTCTGATCCTACCCACGCCAGGCTTCAGTGGGCCAACGGATCTCCCAGCGGCTTCGCAATCAAGAATATCTCTCCGGCGACTCCGGTGATGAACGTGACGTTCGAGCTCCCGGCGTCCGCAACCGGCGTGGCGGAGCAACCGGACCTCCCGACCAGCTTCGCCCTGGATCAAAACTATCCGAATCCGTTCAACCCAACCACCACGATCGGGTATCGACTCGGAGGGGCGGGATCTGGCCGGGTGCGGCTTGTGGTTTATGACGTGCTGGGACGCGAGGTTGCAGTCCTCGTCGATGGCATGCAGTCACCCGGAAGCTACACGGTGACTGTCGATGCTGCAGGGTACGCGAGTGGCATGTATCTGTACCGTCTACAAGCCGGAGGAGCTGTCGAGACGCGCACGATGCTGCTCTTGAAGTAATGTCGAGATAGGTCTCCGGGGGAGTGGGGGGTGCGAGGTCGGCACCCCCCATGTTGTATCACCCTCGCACGCGGACAAGCGGTCGTATGTCCCAAGTGCTTGCTCCGGAAGTGCTCCCAGAGAAGAGCGTCGCATAATGCTAGTAGCTCGCCTCCCTGCCTGTTGACATTTGTGGAATGCCGGAGTATCTTCACAGCAGCACTTGTCGCTTTATCGAGAAATGTCATGTGAGTGGTTGGAATTAGAGAAAATGTTGTCAGTAAGCAAGTCAGATGCAGGGGAGCGAAGTGACATTCTCGAGTGTGCCTCGAGTTTGTCTCGTGGAGCAATCGGCAATAGCGGTTAAAATGTACGAGTGCATATATTAGCTATTAATAGGCAGACTGATTTTCCTTTGACCTTTTCAGTAAATTTCGATAGAATCGCCGCTTCGAGAGTTGTGTTTGTAATGCCAACTAGAGAGTGTGCCTGAAAAGGTATTTTTAACCCTGAAATTGAAAGAGTATTGTAGCTATGGCGAGTATAATTGAAGATTTAAGTAAACATCGGAATATTGGTATCTTCGCGCACGTGGATGCGGTAAAACCACCACTACCGAGCGTATTTTAATGTTGACCGGTAAAATCCACAAGATTGGTGAAGTGCATGATGGTGAAGCAACCACAGACTTTATGGATCAGGAACAAGAGCGTGGCATTACGATTCAGTCAGCTGCGACCACATGTTTTTGGAAAGGTACCAATTCAATATCATCGATACACCGGGACACGTTGACTTCACGATTGAAGTGTATCGTTCTTTGAAAGTACTTGACGGTGGTGTTGGTGTATTTTGTGGTTCGGGTGGTGTTGAGCCTCAGTCAGAAACTAACTGGCGTTATGCGAATGAATCTAAAGTATCTCGAATTATTTATGTGAATAAATTGGATCGTCTGGGTGCAGATTTTTATCGCGTAGTTAAGCAAGTTAAAGATGTACTGGGTGCTAATCCATTAGTTATGACTCTGCCTATTGGCATCGGAAGATGATTTCACGGGTGTTGTTGATTTATTGACTCGAAAAGCCTGGGTTTGGGATGAGATCTGGTGACCAATGAATTACACCATTGAAGACGTTCCAGCTGATATGGTTGATAAAGTTGAAGAATATCGTGAAAAGCTTAATCGAAACGGCGGTTGAGCAAGACGATGATGTGATGGAAGCATATTTGAAGGCGAAAGAACCTTCTATTGATACCATCAAGCGATGCATTCGCAAAGGTACCATTGACTTGCGTTTTTCCCAACTTATTGTGGTTCATCTTTCAGAATAAAGGGATGCAATTAGTTCTGGATGCGGTAGTTGATTACTTACCAGGCCCCTGAAGTAAATCCTCCAGCCTGAAATGACGATGGAAGGCGAGCCTACCGGTGAATTTGCTATCGTCGATGACAACAAGCCATTACGCGCTTTGGCATTCAAAATTATGGATGACCGTTTTGGTGCTTTACGTTTACTCGTATTTATTCTGGTAAATCTAAATAAAGGTCGATACAGTACTAAATGCTGCTACCGGTAAAACTGAGCGAGTTGGTCGTATGGTAGAAATGCATGCGGATTCTCGTGAAGAATTGACTCGGCTAAAGCGGGTGATATTATTGCGATCGTAGGTATGAAAGAACGTACGAACTGGACATACTCTTGGTGATCCAAAGCATCCAGCGACACTGGAGCCTATGGTGTTCCCTGAACCGGTTATCTCTATTGCTATATCACCGAATGACAAAGGTGCGTCTGAAAAACTGGGTATTGCGATTGGCAAAATGATTCAAGAAGATCCATCTTTCCGGTTGAAACCGATGAAGATAGTGGTGAAACTATCCTTAAAGGTATGGGTGAATTGCATCTCGATATCAAGGTCGATATTTTACGCGAACTCATGGTGTTGAATTAATCGTAGGTGAGCCTCAGGTTGCCTATCGTGAAACCATCACTCAACGGATTGAAGACAGCTATACCCATAAGAAACAATCCGGTGGTGCAGGTCAGTTTGGTAAGATCGATTATATTATTGAGCCAGGTGAGCTAGGTTCGGATTTGAGTTTGAATCTGATGTAACCGGTGGTAACGTACCCAGAGAATACTGGCCTGCTATTGAGAAAGGTTTCAAAAGTATGCTGGATCAAGGTGTATTAGCGGGCTTTCCAGGTTTGGACTTCAAGGTTACACTGATGGACGGTGCCTACCACGCCGTTGACTCATCGGCGGTAGCCTTTGAAACGGCCGCAAGAGCAGCCTATCGTCAAAGTTTGCCAAAAGCTTCGC
>CAVQPT010000015.1:0-76423 GCA_963714855.1 uncultured Bacteroidota bacterium
AAGGCGCCCACTCGGCGTGTAGTACCGGGCCGTCGTCAGCCGGATCGCAGACCCGTCTTTCAACTCAAACTGCCTCTGGACGAGCCCCTTTCCGAAGGTCGTCTCACCCACGATCAACCCGCGATCCCAATCCTGGATCGCACCCGCCACGATTTCGCTTGCCGAGGCGGACCCGTTATTGACGAGGACCACCAGCGTGACATCCTGGTACCGGCCCATCCCCGATGCCACGTACTCATCGTCAAATTCAGGTCTCCGTCCTTTTGTGTACACGATCTTTTTCCCTTTCGGGAGCAGCTCGTCCACCATTTTGTACGCCTGTTCCAGATACCCGCCTGCATTCGTCCTGAGATCGAGGATCAGTTTCTGCATACCCGCTGCACGGAGTTTTCCGAGCGCGTCCATGAACTCTTCGTGGGTGGTGGCGGCGAACCTGTTGACGTTGACGTAGCCAACCTGATCGTCCACCATGAACGAAGCATCCACGGTGTAGATCGGTATTTTGTCGCGCGTAATCTCAAATTCCAGATGATCGTCGATGCCACTCCGGACGATGCTCACCCTGACTTTCGTCCCCTTGGGGCCGCGGAGTTTCCGTTGCACGCCCTCCTGGGTGATCCCGACGGCCGAAGAATCATCAATCCGGACTATCTTATCACCTGACTGAATGCCCAGCGCCTCACTCGGTCCTCCGGCAATGGGGGCAACAACAAGGAGCGTGTCGCTGAGGACCTGATATTCTATCCCGATCCCCTCAAAGCTCCCCTGGAAATCCTCCGTCACCCGGGTCATCGCCGACGCAGGGATGTACACGGAGTGCGGATCAAGCTGGCCCAGCAGGCCATTGACGGCCGATTCTGTCAGCTTCTGCGTATCAACGTCATCGACGTAGAACTTGTACGTGAAGCTCAGGACGTCGGAGAATTTGCCAACTTGCGGGAAAAGACTATCCCCGAAAAGAGGCTGTTGAGCTGGGCTCCCGCAAGGAGGCTGAGCACAACCAGCGCGCCCACCGTGAACAAGGAAAACCGCTTTCGCATGCCTACGCTCCATCATCAGACAAAGTGTACAAAAACGCAGTTTATGTTATCCATTTTCCCCCTTAAAGTCAAACTTTCACCTGACGGGCTTCCATTCGCTCAAAATCGAACGATGAAGGAAGAACACGGCAAGGAAATTCAGAAACCAGGAAACGGTTACATAGGCATAGCCGTACTTGCGATACCGCCGCGGCGACTCAAAAACGCGTATGTCCCGCAGAAACTTGATCCTCCCCCTTCGCTCAAGACGGCGGAACATGTCATAGTCTTCCCCTGCAGCAATGCGCGACGAATACCCCTGCAGCGTCTCAAACACTCCCCTTCGTATCACGTGGCATTCCCCCCGGCCCATTCCCATGCCGACCTTGTTCATCATGAAAAAGAACCAGTTGTAGAACCCGTGGAACCATCGGTCTGCACGCCGCTCTTCATCGGGATAGACTCCCACACTGCAGGTAAGCCCGACGATCCCGGGGTCGGCCAGCTCCTCGACGATTCGTTCGAAGAACCTGGGGGGATCGTCCACAAGCGTGTCAGCATTCAGGAAGAGAAGGACTTCCCCGGAGGCCGCCCTCGCTCCGGCGTTGCGTCCGGATGAGATGGTCTGCTTCACGTAAGGAGTGTTCTCAACGACCTTCCTCGCGTGTTCCCGGGCGATGGAAAGAGTCCGGTCCTTGCTCCCACCGTCACTGACGATCACCTCGAGGAGGTAGCGCTCAATGAGGTCCGGTGAGAATTGCCGGAGCATGCGATCGAGAAGCTTCTCCTCGTTCAATGCAGGAACTATAATACTGATGGCTACTGGTCTATCGGGCATGAGCCAGCTCCATCCAATCACAACAGGTGCGAGGAACCATTTTCAGGGGATTCAGATGCAAACATGCTCTAATGTAGAACTTTACCTTTACGATTTAATGCGTTGTTTCATATATTGTTACACTCCGCCATCTGATGATCTGCTAAGGCCTCGAAACTCACCGGCTTGCCAGTTGGACTTTCGACTTCCGTACTAGGCCAGATGAATGGGAGCAGCTGATTCGGGATTGTCCCCCGGCGTCCGGTGTTCAGTCGGACATGTTCGGGAGCATGAGTGGGCACTTGAATTCCCGTGGCCGGGAGCACGGAGATTCACCCCGGCGTCGGCGTTCTCCAGAGTCGGTATGTTACGACATGCTCCGCGGGAGGAAGCCTCCGCATTTGGACCTTCTTGAATAGCTGAAGAGTGACAAGGACGGTGAGATGGACGGGGTCGGATTCATAGTACACCTCCCCCTTGTCCGTGACCCTCCGTGTGAAAGCCAGGCCGAGTTCCCAGAATGGCTTTCCCCCGTCCGTCCGCTGGTCCCACGGCTGCATCAGCGTTATGGTATCGTTGACAGGAAGCGTAAGCGTCCTTCCTACCAGAAGCCTTGACGGCGAAATGTCTGCAGGACCGAGAACCAGGGTTCGCGAAGAGTCGGGAAACTCCCCGAGGCGGATCGTCGCCACCGCCCGGATGAGGGCTTCGTCCGAGAGAACCTCGTCGTAGATGTTTCGTGCAAAGAGGACGATATTCCCACCGCGTGTGGCAATCCCCTCTTCAATGTCAATCATCTCGCTACTGATCCCAATAGTCATCTGCAGGACTGTCTCAGGATCAGACCGCGGGGGGAGGATTTCATCACAGGCCGGCAACACCATTGCCATCTGGACGGCGAGGACGGCCGGTAACCATGGCGGCCTCATGCTAGAACTCCACCTGGAAACCGACATTCGTCCGCCTGCCGATGAAGTAGCCAGACGGGTCGTCCAGTTCACCCCCGATCCGTCTGTTCGAGTCCACCCAGCGGACGTTCTGCTCATTGAGGAGGTTGCGGCAATCCACATACAGCGTCACAACCGCGTTTGTCCACCATGAGGGAACAAACGCATAGTCAACCTTGAGATCGATATTCAGGTACGCCGGCATCCGCTCGTTGTTCTGCCGGAAGACACCCCCCTGGATCGTTTCGAAACCGGTACTCGTCGGATATGCGGTGTAGGGACGGCCCGTGTGCCATTCCAGAACACCGTTGCACCGTATCCCCCACGGCGAGGTGACCGTGGTGATCGCCTTAACTGTATGCCTCTGATCCCAGCTCAGCGGATAGACCCGTTGTCCCGGTGGCAGACCGAACTGTGCAATGTAGAACCCGTCAGACGAACTTCCGCTCACGCCCTCAGCCACCATGTAGGTATAGGAGATCTCCCCCGTGAGCCATGTACCGCGTTCCCGGGCCATGATGAACTCCAGTCCATTCACTTCCCCGTACGGGCTATTGACATACTCCGCAAAACCGAAATTCCCTGCCAGCTTCGAATCTCCCGGGATGAACGTCTTCGTGTCTACCAGGTTGCTGGTCTCCTTGCGAAAATAGGTCACGCTGGCAACGATGTCCAGAGGGAGCGTGTACTTGAGCGCAAGCTCCCAGACTTTGGTCCGTTCCGGCTCGAGGTCCGGATTTCCGGTGATGGCGCTGATGCCCCGCGCAAGCGCCACACGATCGAGTCCCGAATAGAGATAGTCGAACAGGGGGAACTGAAAGTACCACCCGAGATTGATAAACAGGTATCCCCGCTCGGCAATCTGCATGGCAGCGCCCAGCCGCGGACTGATTTGCTGTTTGAAGGATGCCGGCACTGTCTTGGCGACCCGGAATGCATAGGCTGTATCGGCAAGGGGAATTGCTTCAAGATTTGGCCGTTCGGCGCGCGGGTCCAGAAAGTCATATCGGATACCCGCATTGAACAACACTCCTTCCGATGGCACATCTGTTTTGGATTGGACATAGAACGAGCCCGACCGGGGGCGGTAGGCGTACGACGTGCTGAAATTCAGCTGCGGCTCATTCACGAGCGGCTTCCCGAAGTACGTTTTTCTCGGTTCATACTTGGTGATGTCGGCTGTGAGCGTGTACAGAGTCAGCTCCCCGCCGAACTTGATGAGGTGATCCTTGTTGACCTTAAACGTCCCGTCAAATTTGCCCGTATAGCTTTCCTGGGTCGAACGTGTCCACCAAGTTCGCTGACCGTCAACGATATACCGGAGGAAGAAGTCGTACTGGTACGGATCGTTGACCGGCAGGTCTTCCCGAGACCCCGACCCGATGCGTGAGCGAAGGTGGTACCTGCTCAGACTGGCTGTGTAGTAGAAGGATTCGGAGACAGAATGCGAGAGGATCGCCGCGAGGCGGTACGACGTCCGGTGCTGGGTCGGAAGTCCGTCCAGATTATAGCGCCAGGAGAATTCATAGTCCCGCCACGTGCGGTCCGAAACGATGACCTGCGCCCCGAGCCTCAGCGTCGGCGCGAAGAGATAATCAAGCTTCGCGAAGCCATTGATGGTCTTCTCGACCGGACTCGTGAAAAAGTACTGAAGGTCCTGCCACCATCTGGTGTCGCTCAGAATTGCATTGACGGCGCCGAGGGCATACAGTTTCTCCCCGATCAGGGGACCCGAACCGAACACCTCCAGTTCGGATGTGCGGCTGTTTTGCGTCCCGCCGAAGAGGTGGTCATGATCGGCACGGATGCCGAAGCGGGGGTTGTCCGTTCCGGTCTTGCTGACGATATTCACAACGCCGGAGAGCGCGTTGCCGTACTCCGCTTCAAATCCTCCGGTGTAAATGCTGAGTCCGGTGATGGAACTGTTGGGCAGCTTGGCGCTCAGGCCACCGCTCAGAACATCCTGTACCGGAAGACCGTCCACGAGGTACAACACCTCGCTCGTCTTACCGCCCCTGATGTTCCCTTCCAAGGTGACGCCGGGTTTCAGCCGGAGAGCGTCAACAACGTTGTCGAGCGGGAGAAGCACCGTCTCATCCGCACTGAGGGTGTACGTCGTGCCTGTGACATCGCGCTGGATGAGCGGCTTCTCCTGGATGATGACTATTTCGTCCAGAGTGACATCGGTGGGTTCGAGTTCGATTTTGAGACGGGTGCGGAGGTCCGGATTGACCGTCACGCCCTTGATCAACGACGCCTGGTATCCGACGAGGGTAACCCTCACATCGTAGCGTCCCGCACGCACGTTCTGGATGAGGAAGAAGCCGGTGAGGTCGGTCGTTGCGCCCACCTGCAGACCGACAATCACCACATTCACGCCGGGCAGGGATTCGCCCGTACGCCGGTCTTTGACCGTCCCCTCGAGAATCCCGTTCGTCCCCGCCAGGATGCCACCCACCCCACCCAGAAGCATCAGGACAACGAGAGCGTATTTCATCGCTCGGGTTTCATCTGTGGAAAGAAGATCACGTCGCGGATCGATTCCTGACCCGTCAGCAGCATGGTGATTCTGTCGATACCGATGCCGAGGCCTGCGGTCGGGGGCATTCCGTACTCCAGCGACCGGAGGAAGTCCTCGTCCAGCGGCTGTATTTCACTTTCCCCGCGGGTGCGGGCACGCATCTGATCTTCGAATCGGGCTCGTTGATCGAGCGGGTCGTTGAGTTCGGTAAACGCGTTGCAGATTTCCTGACCGTTGCAGATCGCCTCGAACCGCTCCACGAGCCCCGGGATGCTCCGGTGCCGCTTGGCCAGCGGGGACATTTCCACGGGGTAGTCTGTGATGAACGTGGGCTGCACCAGGTGAGGTTCGACCTTGTCGCTGAAGATCTCATCGATGATCCGCCCGACACCCTCTTCCGGCGCAACCTCCACGTGGAGTCGCCGCGCGATCGCGCGCAATTCCGGCTCCGCTTTCCCCTGCAGCTGTTCCCCGGTGAAACGCTCGATGGCGTCGAACATCGAAAGCCGAGTCCAGGGTGGCGCCAGATCGATTTCCTTCCCGCCAAGAACCACCGTCGTGGATCCGTTGACACTCCGGGCGACCGACGCGATCATTTCTTCCACCATGCCCATCATCCAGATGTAGTCGCGGTATGCAACATAGACCTCGAGCATGGTGAACTCGGGATTGTGCGTCTTGTCCATCCCCTCGTTGCGAAAGTCCTTCGAGATCTCATACACGCCGTCGAACCCCCCCACAATCAGGCGCTTCAGGTACAGTTCATCCGCAATCCTGAGGTAGAGATCCACATCGAGAGCGTTGTGGTGTGTGACAAACGGACGGGCGAATGCGCCCCCATATTGCGGCTGGAGAATGGGGGTCTCCACTTCGAGTATCCCCTTCCCATCCAGATAGGCGCGAATGGCGGAGATGATACGTGCCCGCGTGCGGAACACCTGCCGGACGTCCGGATTGACCACCAGGTCGACGTACCGCTGCCGGTATCGCAGCTCCTTGTCCACGACTTCGTCGTAGACCACCTTGTTTCCCTGCTCATCCAGCTTCTCCTTTGGCGTGGGGATCGGCCGGAGGGACTTTGCCAGAAGCTGGAGTGCACGGGCGTGAACGGAAATCTCCCCGGTCTTCGTTTTGAACACGTACCCATGCACACCGACGATATCCCCGATGTCCATCAGCCGGAACGCATCATACATGTCGCCCAGTTCATCCTTCTTCAGATACACCTGGATCCTTCCCTGTGCATCTTCGACATGACAGAAGGACGCTTTTCCCATACGGCGCAACGACATGATTCTCCCCGCAACAGCGACATCGCGAGAGGGGGCATCATCGCGAAAGGAAGACTTCAGTTCCTCTGAATAGGCGTTCCGGTCAAAGGTGTGAGGGTAGGGTTGGATGCCGCGCCGCTGCAGCTCGTCGAGTTCCTCCCTGCGGCGCATCATGAGCGTGTTTAGATCGTCGGTCTCATGCTGCTCGTGCGTCACGGTAGTCTCCAAAGGAAAAAACAATGCGGTAGACAGCAAAAATAGAGTATAGCGAGAAACGTCGCGAGAAGCAACCAGCCTACGCCGCACCGGACTTCATCAACCGGCGGAACATGCCGCGCCTTCAAAGATTGACCGCGGCGCAAGGATCAGTCGATGGATCTCCCCTCAGACGGAGGTGTCCTTCCCTTTTCCCGCACCCCGGAGAAGATCCCGCAAATCACCGACGCCTTTGACTCCGACCACCAGGGCGATCACAAAGAACATCAGCGCCGCAAGACCGAAGACGATGAGCCAGACGAGTATTCCCGTGGTCATGGTTGTTCCTCTAAGGGTAACGTGCGAGGTGGACAGGCGCGAGTGCTTACAAGCGATCCCACGATCATTCCCGCGGCAGCGAGGATGAAGCTCAGAAGACCCGCAATATTGACGTCAGTAACAAACGCGATCCATGCCGGCAGGGCCTCACGATACTTTTCGAGGACGAGGAACCCCGCAGGCGCAAGCGCTCCCATGAGCAGCGACGCATACGCCCCCACGCTGTTGGCTTTTTTCCAGTAGAGCCCCGCGGCAACACATCCCAACGCCCCGGCGGTGTACATCGCGCCCGTGACGTACAGATACTGAAACGCGGTGTCGGGTATCTGATACCAGAGACCGAACACGAGGAGAAAAACCCCGATCACGCCGGCAGCAATCCTCGTGATACGGACGGTGGTCCTCTCCTCAAAATCCCGGGCACGCGTGCACGCGAGTACGTCGCGCGCAAACACGGAACTCCAGGCGAGCAGATACGCGCTGTAGGTCGACATGGACGCCGCGAGCATTCCCGCCACCAGCAAACCAAGGAATCCTCCGGGCACAACATGCCCGAGTAGCCGCGGCATCGCCCCTGCGGAGGGCTGGCCTGCTCCGAAATACGCAAGCGCCGCAACTCCCCAGAACATCGGCACCATCGCCCTTCCGGCGAAGGTCAGTCCGGTGTAAAAGAAGACTGTGCGGGCTACCCGCGGACTCTCCGACGCCAGGGCCTTTGAGGTCCCCGGCTGCCACAGCGCTCCCGCTGCGAGACTGCTGATCAGGATCCAGAAAATGAAGGTCCACCCGAACCGCGGATTCACCACCGGATTCACACCTGCCTCGCCGAGGGTTGCCGTGACTGCGGACCCGACTGTCCCGAGGTCGACGCTCATCAGAACGGCCACGGTGGCAACAAACATGCCGAAGGACAGGACCACAAACTGGAGGAAGTCCGTGATCACAATCGAAAACATCCCGCCGAGGATCGTGTACGAAATCACGATAAGCAGCATGACCGACATGATGACAACAAGGGCCTCCGGGCCGAAGCCCATCGCTTCGGTGAGAAAGATCCCGTCGAATTTCAGGAAGATCCCCATATTGAGGACCCCGCCCAGAAACAGAATAACACCTCCCAGCAGTCGCACCCGCCGCGAGTACCGCAGCTCGTAGAACTCGGGAATGGTCATGACCTTGTACTTCCGCAGTCCCGCGATCACAAATCCCGTCTTCCCGACCGCGGCGTATGCAATCATCGACAGGATTCCGATAATGAAGCAGGAGAACCCCGTCAGATAGCCGAGCTCACCGAAATACACAAACGTCACGGTTCCCAGTTCTGTTGCCACAAAGGTGGCGATGCCGAGAGAAGCCTTCACCCTCCTGCCTGCCACCATGTATCCGGAGAGGTTCTCGACGTAGCGTTTCGCCCAGATGCCGAGACCGACGCTGACGCACAGGTACAGGACGAGGATACCCCAATCGACGGGACCGAAATTCATGGGGCGAACACCTGCTTCCAGAACCGGGGGTAGTGGCGCCACTTCATGATGTTGATACCCCAGTGCGGGCTGGTACTCGTCGTCCAGCACGTCACCCTCCCCTTGCCGTACTCACGGATGGCCGGAAGCGGGGACCATTTTCCCGGATTCTCAATCTCGACGTGAGCGGTGCAACGGGGCCGCAACCGCGTCTCGTTGAATCCGAGAAGGGGTGGAAGCGTAGCCCAGTCCAGACCCTGCACAGACAGGTGCGCAGGATCCTTGCAACGGACAGGATAGCCGCTGGTTGATTCGATCAGATCGTCTCCGCATTTTGCACGGTGAAAGAAATCGGGGTGGAGCATCAGGCACTTCGTTTCCACAGACGTTTGACCGAGTTGAATGCACCAGTTGCCGACGTGCCAGATGCGCAGGGGAGACGTTTCGGAACCCATGGGACGGATGAATCTCCTTGGTGCTGGTGAACCGTTGTGGACCCGAACCCTTCAACGTTTGATTCGGGCGCTTCCTCCTCCCATCACGTGTTTGAGTTCCTCCATCGTAACCATGCTCGTGTCACCCCGTGTGCTCTGCAGCAGAGCACCGTGGGCCGCACCCATATCCACACACTCCTGAGGATTCATGCCGTGAAGGAGTCCGTACACAAAGCCCGAGCAGAAGCCGTCGCCACCCCCCACACGGTCTTCAATTTCCAGATGCTCGTATTTGCGCGAGGCATAGAACTCCCCATCATAATACATGATGGCCGACCAGTTGTTCACAAGCCCGCTGACCACTTCGCGGAGCGTTGTCCCGACGGCCCGGATGTGAGGGTACGTCCGCACCACGCGTTCGACCATCTTCTTGTATTCTTCAACGGGAAGTTTCTTCAGGTGTTCGTCCGTCCCTTCCACTTCGAACCCGAGGACTTTCTGAAAATCTTCCTCGTTTCCGATGAGGACGTCGATGTGCGGAACCAGCTTTTTGGTGATCTCGATGGCCTTTGTGCTGGGCCAGAGCTTGCTCCTGAAGTTCAGGTCGTAGCTCACCACGGTCCCTGCCGCATGAGCCGCAGCCATCGCTTCCAGCGCCACGTCGGCGCAGGAGTCGCTCAGGGCGGTGAAAATCCCCCCGGTATGGAACCAGCGAACGCCCCGCGTTTCGAAAATGCGTTTCCAATCAACGTCGCCCGGCTTCATATGGGCAACTGCCGTGTGTCCACGGTCGTACAGGGTGACGCTTGCCCGTACGCCGATGCCGACCTCCGTGAAGTTGAGCCCGATGCGGTCTGCCCGTCCGACCCCGTCGTACGGAACCCAGATCACTTCTCCGATATCCATGCCGCTCGCGCGCGCGTGGTTCTTGATGATGTGTCCGATCGGATTATCCACCAGTCTCGAGACCCACCCTGTGCGCAGTCCGTAGCGCGCCAGCGCATACGAAACGTTATACTCCCCTCCTCCTGCGTATACCTCAAGAATGGGAGAAAGCTCGATACGCTGATGTCCGGGAGGGCTCAGGCGGACCATACACTCACCCAGTGTCAGGACATCGAATGCCGTTTTCTGTGCAGATTTGATCGTGATTGCCATTCAGTTTCTCCGTGGAGTATCATCATCGTTCTATGTTCCCGCCTTCCCCACTGTCCCGGCGAATGCACTCGTCTTCACCGGGGCCCGATCCTCATCCAAGCCTGTTCATCCCGACCCCGTCCATATCTTCGAACACCTGGTTCTCTCCTCCCATTGCCCAGATGAACGAATAGGCTTTGGTCCCGACACCGGCATGAATGGACCAGCTCGGTGACAGCACGGCCTGTTCATTGCGGAGTACAATATGCCGGGTTTCCTCCGGGGTACCCATCATATGAAAGAGCACAGCCTCGTCCGGGATGTTGAAGTACATGTACACTTCCGACCGCCGCTGGTGCGTGTGCGGCGGCATGGTGTTCCAGACATTCCCCTCTTCCAGCTCCGTGAGGCCCATCACCAGCTGACAGCTGCGTACACCACGGGCGTGAATATACTTGTAGATGGTCCTCCGGTTGGCATCGGCCTGGGCTCCGAGATGTACACGCTCCGCCTCCCCGAATTTTATGTGGCTCGTTGCATGCTCACGGTGCGCCGGATAGCTGACAAAATAGAACCGGGCAGGATGCGCGGAGTCTTTGCTCGAGAACTCGATCTCCTTGGCCCCACGCCCGATGTAAAGGCCGTCGCGATGGACCATGGGAAAGTCGTTCCCGTCCACACTGATCGCACCGGGACTGCCAATGTTGATCACGCCAATCTCCCGTCGCTCGGCAAAATGATCTGCCGCCATTTCCTTCTTGCTTGCAAGGAGGGACAATTTCTTCTTGACCGGAACAGCCGAACCCGTAATGGACCGATCGATATCGGAATAGACCATCGGAATGTCGTCGGGTACAAACAAACCATCGAGAAGAAAAGCGTTACGCAAATCCGGGTTCTTCATGGTTGCAAAACCGTGCGGATCGGTAGAATATCGTACGTCCATGGGGCTTACTCCTTAGATGAGAATTGTTGACGATTGTAGTAGTGTGTTTGTGTTTGCATCAATTGACACACTTGCTGTACAGATGAACGACTGCAGTCGGAAGCACCTAGAGGCGGGCACCACTGACGGCGATGGTCAGCGGGAGCCGCAGGCGTTGCGCCCGGGCTGCAAGCTGCCGGTTCCAGGCGTCGGGACCGGCGACGTCACCACTGCGCGTCCACGCTGCCCCTGCATAATACGTCGAACGGAAGCCGGTGCGCGTGCGCCCGAGGGCAAGCACATGCTGACCGTCATCGGCGAAGCCGGCGAAGGTGCCCAGAGGAATAACGATGCCCGTTCCCAGACTCTCGTTCACGGGATCATCATTGACCGGTCCCCACAACGATACCCAACCTTCCTTTTCGTCCCGGTGCACGCTGGTTCCCTTTCGAAGCACCAGGCCCGCAGCGTATGTAAGAGAGTCTCTTCCCGTGATTCCAGAGTATTCAATGTCGATCCTGTTCAGGTTTTGTCCGGCATCGATGGCGATGGTCGCAACCGCCCTGAACGGATTCCCGCGGTACTCGCCATTGTCATAGGTAACCTGAAAAACCGCGCGGACGGGGCCGTTGGCCAGGATGCGGTAGCTCGCAAATACTCCCGGTTGGAAGAGTGTACCGCCATCCCATAGAGCGCAGGCGCCAGCTCCGAGCGACGTGCCCACGCTGAAAAAATCGGCCCCTTCCCCCTTGTCGACATGGTAGGAGTCTTTCCCCGGTGTGCTTCCGTCACTTTCCCTGTACCATTTTTGGACGATCAGGGATCGCACCCGTTTGGTCCATACGTCGATTCCGTTCTTCACCTCGGCCGCAAGGGCAGGACCGTAGATGCGGAATGCGATGTGATCATTCTCCCAGGCGAGGTCTTCGCGCGGAAGAACAAAGCGTGCGTCGACGCGGGACGGGAACACCGTACGCTCTGCTGCACTGCGCACGATGAATATCCTCCGCTGAAGGGCCGTGAAGTCCGCCTGGAACAGGAGGTATTCGGGTGAGCCGTCGGCATTCGCGTAAACCACCTGCGAGGGAATCTCAACGATCCCGTCGATGACCGCAACGGCCCGGTGATCCAGGCCGGGATCGCACGTCAGGAGGTCCGCCCACGGCACAACCACAGTCTCGCCCGCACGTTCGAATGCGGCAGGATTCAGCACCGAAAGCGAAACGCCCCGCCCTGCGGCGGTCAGACCATAACCGAGGAACAGAAACGTGAGGAAGAGAATATGGAAACGCATGCAGACAGTCCTTAGTGATAGCGATATATGTACCGGAGCATAGCTTCAATTAGGTAGTAGTCCCCGTAGATAAGAGAAACATCTATTTCCTGCCCACCGGGGTGGTTCCCGGTACAATGCTTCAGCACACCGGCCGGGGGCAGACCTTTGGCGAAATAAGCGGGGCTGACCAGAGCGTACAGGATTGCCTCTGCCTGCTGTGCGTACTCCGATTTCTTCCCGCTTTCGGGTGTGAGGTCAGCCAGATCAAGAAGTCCGGACGCGGCGATCGCCGCCGCAGAGGCGTCACGCGCCGCACTGGGGATCCCGGGCGCCTGGAAATCCCAGTATGGCACGTGGTCCGCAGGGAGGTGCTCTATGAAGTAGTCGGCTGCCCTCTGAGCTGTGATGAGGAACTCGGGGTTCCGGGTTTCCCGGTACGCCATGGTGTACCCATACAGTCCCCAGGCTTGTCCGCGTGCCCAGGCCGACCCCGCATCATGGCCCTGATGCGTCGCCTTGCTGCGGACCGCACCGGTAAGGGTGTCATAGTCGACGACATGAAACGTGCTTCCATCGTCGCGAAAATGATCGCGGGTTGTTGTTTCCGCGTGCCGTATGGCAATCTCGCGGAGCGAGGCGGGACCACCATTCTTTGCCGCCCAAAAAAGCAGCTCCAGATTCATCATGTTGTCGATGATCACCGGATACTGCCAGGAAGAACTCCAATCCCAAGATTTGATGCATCCAACAGCCGGACGGAACCGTGTCGCCAGGGTGGTGGCGGACTGCAGCACGACCTGCCGGTATTCCGGCTGCGGGGAAAGCCGGAGGGCGTTGCCATAGCTGCAATACATCATGAAGCCGACGTCATGCGTCCCTGCGTTGAATTGCTGCGATGCGAGTCCGCACGTATACCGTGTCGCTGCGGCACTCAGCGTGGTGTCACCCGTCCATTCGAAAAGATACCAGAGGATGCCGGGAAAGAAGCCGCTCGTCCAGTCGCTGGGGGGGACCGTTTTCCAGCCGCCTTCGGGCGTCGTGAATCGGGGATAGGCGATTGTGTCGCGCAGGGCGGCAACAGTGTGGCTATACTTCTGCACAGCGATCCCAAGTGCCTGACGCAGACGTGCATCGAGATCATTGTCGTGCGCCGAGGCTATCGGCGCCAGAGCTATCACACTGAGGAGGATCGCAGTACATCGTGTCATGTGGACGTCCATTATGGCTGAATGAGATGGACAGCGAACCCTGCGATAGAAAGGTCGAGGTACACCACATGGGGTTTCCCATCCTTCTCCACTGCACTCTCCCGCAGTGTGCGCGCTCCACTCCGTTCCAGAAATGCCACGGCCCGTTCAAGGAAGTTGGTGTTGACCGCAATGTGGCCCTTTTCACCCCGCCCCGGAGATTTCAGGAATTCGAATCCGGTGCCGACGAAAATCGATGACTCCCCCTGACGCTCCGGCATCTGAAACAACCCCGCCACGCGATGTGCCTCCGTCGTCGCCTGCGATTCGCTCGTGCAGTGTATACCCACATGCCGGACGCTGAATCCGAGCATCGTACCGACAGCCTTTGCTGTGAGAGTCCGTATCTCGTCGAATCGTTCGGCGTTGATCATTTCAGGCTTCACCATCCAGCTTCCACCGCACGCGTGGACACGGGGGAGACGGAGATAGGAAAGCAGATTTGACTCGTCGATACCCCCCGTCGGGATGAAGCGCACCTGACGGTATGGAGCGCTGAGTGCGGTGAGGAACTTCACGCCTCCGGCTGCCTCGGCGGGAAAGAACTTCACTACATCGAGCCCCAGGGCCAGGGCGGTTTCGACGTCGGAGGGCGTTGCCACGCCCGGGGTGACAGGGAGGCCCCTGGCGATACAGTGCTCAACAACTTTCGGATTGAGCCCAGGGGAGACTATGAACCGCGCCCCGTTGTCCTCTGCGGCCTTCGCTTGGTCAATGGTGAGCACGGTCCCCGCCCCGGCAAGCATCCCCGGTCGTTCCTTGGTGATCGCCGCGAGCGCGGCCGCGGCTGCCGGGGTCCGAAACGTGATCTCGATGCACGGCAATCCTCCTTCTTCCAGCGCACGCGCGAGTGGAACCGCGTGGCGGGCATGGTCGATGGCAACCACAGGAATGATCCCGTATAAGCCCAGCATACGAAGCGTGTCATGCATCACGACGTGTCCTTTGAGACGAATGTGTATGAATGTGAAGGATCAACGCGCCATCCAACCGCCGTCTACGAGGAGCACATGACCGTTGACGTAATCCGAGGCGTGTGAGGCGAGAAAGACCGCCGCGCCCTGCAAGTCTTCAGGCATTCCCCATCGGTCCGCCGGTATCCGGTCCGAAATCGAACGCGTGCGCTCGGGGTCTTTTCGCAGATTTGCGGTGTTATTGGTCACCATATACCCCGGCGCGATAGCATTGATATTCAGCCCGTGGTGTGCCCATTCATTTGCAAGCGCTTTGGTGATCTGCGCAACAGCTCCTTTGCTCGCAGCGTACGATGGCACTGTAATGCCTCCACTGAAGCTCAGCAGGGACGCCACGTTGATGATCTTGCCCTCTTTCCTCGGGATCATGTCCCGCGCAACAGCCTGACTCAAAAAGAAGACTGTTCGGGCATTGATCGCCATCACATCGTCCCAATCACTCTCCGAAAAATCGATTGCCGGAGTCCTGCGGATGATCCCTGCATTGTTGATGAGGATATCAATCCGGCCTAACGCCTCCTTGCTCTTCCGGACGACATCCTGGATTGCCGGCACCGTCGACAGATCTGCAGTGAGCACGACTGCGGTGCGGCCTGTGGATCGGATGGATTCAGCAGTCTCCTCTGCTATAACCCGGTCAACGAGGAGAATATCGGCTCCTGCCGCCGCCAACCCCTTGGCCATCGCAGCACCAAGACCGGTGCTCGCACCTGTGACCAGTGCAACCTTGCCTGTAAGTTCAAAGAGTGTTTGCGTCATACGTTCACCTGGAATACATGAATGGATTCTCTCGTTTGAGCTCTGAGAGTGGAATCGAGTCCAGCCCCGGTTCGACGGTTATCGGCACCGCCGGAACGTCCCCTACCTGTCGCTGAACTTGCGCCGGAGGTCCTCGATCGTGAATTTCGCGGGCTTCTCCACCACCTTCCCCTTCTTCTGGCGGCGATGAGGTTTTGCGTGCGATCCGGATCTCGACTTCATGGTCAGACTGATGCGGCGGAGCTGCGCGTTCACTTCGAGGACACGAACCTTCACGACCTGTCCCACGTGCACCACCATCTTCGGATCAGCGACATAACGGTCCGCGACCTGCGATACATGCACCAGCCCGTCCTGATGAACACCAATATCCACAAAAGCGCCGAAATTGGTGACGTTGGTGACCACACCCTCGAGTTCCATCCCGGGTGTCAGGTCTGTAATCTGTTTGACACCTTCTTTGAAAGTCGCATATGTGAATTCGGCCCTCGGATCCCGGCCGGGACGCTGCAGCTCCGCCAGAATGTCCCGGATAGTCGGCTCTCCCACCGTCTCCGTCGCGTACTTCTGAATATCGATGGACGAAAGACGGTCATCAACGGTGGAAAGCTCACCGACCGTGGCACCAATGTCGGCGAGAATCCGCTCCGCCAGAGAGTAGCTCTCGGGATGCACGGCCGAGTTGTCGAGTGGATTGCTTCCGGCGCGGACACGAAGAAAGCCGGCCGCCTGTTCGAAGGTTTTCGGACCGAATTTCGGGATGTTCTTGAGGTCCTCGCGCGACTGAAACGCACCGTGTTCATCACGGTATTCGATGATACTGCGCGCCAGCGTGCTGTTGACACCGGCAACGAATTTGAGAAGTTCCCGGGAGGCTGTGTTCACGTCGACACCGACATGATTCACGCAACTTTCCACGGTCTGGTCAAGGCGTTTTCGGAGCAGTTTCTGGTCGACATCATGCTGATACTGTCCGACCCCGATGGACTTGGGATCGATCTTCACCAGTTCGGCGAGCGGATCCTGCAGACGCCTGCCGATGCTGATCGCTCCCGGACTGTCAGGTCAAGGTCCGGGAATTCCTGTCGGGCGATCTGGCTGGCGGAGTACACGGATGCACCCGCTTCGTTCACCAGCACGGAAACCGGCTTGTGCTCGAGCGTACCGATCGTCTCAACAATGAACTCCTCCGTTTCGCGCCCCCCTGTTCCGTTGCCCACTGCGATGAGATTGACGCCGTGGTGGGTCACAAGATCGGCGACACGCCGGGATGCAGACTCCCGCTCGGCTGCCGATTGGTGCGGAAAGACCGTGTCGTGCGCCAGCAGCTTTCCGGTTTCGTCGAGAACCACGAGTTTGCACCCCGTCCGCAGTCCGGGGTCTATCCCCATGGTCGGCTTCATCCCTGCCGGCGCCGACAGGAGGAGCTGGCGGAGATTTGCTTCGAATGTCGCAATCGATTCCCGGTCGGCTATGTCTTTCCGCAGTGCGCGGATCTCGCTGACCAGCGACGGACGCATGAGCCGTTCGAAGGCATCGCCGACGACGGAAAGGAAGAACGCCCTCACCTCCGCATGCCCGGCGTGAACTTCTGCCCCGATCAGCATCGCCAGCACTTCCTCAGTCTCAAACGTCAGATCGAAGGAAACGACACCCTCTTTCTCTCCGCGCAGCAGGGCGAGCATGTTGTGGGGATGGATTTCCTTCGCCCGAACTTTGAACTTCCTGTACATCTCGAACTTTGTCGTGCCCTCTTTATGTGAATCCTTGATTTCTGAAACGAACGACCCGTGTTCGAGAAGAAACTCACGAAGCCGGGAGCGATGTTCTGCTTTTTCGGCTATTTCTTCCGCCAGGATGTCGCCCGCGCCCGCCAGGGCCTCCTCGATCGTCGCCACCCCTTTGTCCGGTGCGATATACCGCACCGCCTCAGCGCGCATATCGACGTCGGTCACTTCCGGAGCGTTCGCCCCGCAGGAAGTCGGCCAGCGGCTCAAGTCCCTTCTCCCGTGCCGCGATTGCACGCGTCCGCTTCTTCGGCCGGTATGGGAGATACAGATCTTCGAGCTCGGTCTTCTGCATGCACGCATCGATCTTTTCCCTGAGCTCCTGCGTCAATTTCCCCTGCTTTTCGATCGAGGCCAGCACCACGGCCTTGCGTTGCCGCAGGTCCTGCAGATACGCATACCGATCGAAGAGTGTGCGCAACTGCACCTCGTCCATCCCTCCCGTCCGCTCCTTCCGGTACCGGGCAATGAACGGCACCGTCCCACCTTCCCGGAGAAGCTGGAGCGCATTGTGAACCATCGCCTGCGGAAGGGAGAGTTCAGTGGCCAGGTACTGTTCAAGATCGATCATCGTCATGGTGTCCTTTTCACGTCATGAACGGTTCAGCGTCAATGGCCATCCACCGGCATCGTCCGCCGGTACTCGTCGCGATAGAGACCGATGGCCTCAAACGGGATCCGTTCGAATGACGGAATCCGGCGATACACCTCGGATGTGTCTTTCAGCTGAAAATTCAGGGCGGCCGCATCGACGAACCCCGGGTCGCCCTGGGTGATGAAATTATCCCGGAAGGTGCACTGGGCGTGTTCCCCGACCAGCCTGAATGTTTCTTCGTAACCGGATATCACGTTCGCCTCGAAGAGGTTCCTGCGGGGAAGCATCCCCACGATGGTCGTTCCGTCGGGCATCAGATCAAACCAGTCTCTCAGAAGAGGGTACCGGATGCTGTAGGGAGGTTGTTTGATGTTCAGATCCCTGGTGAGACGCCGGCGGTAGACTCCGTCGGGCCCGAAAAAATACGGGATCTGGAACATCCCGAAATCGTACCACATGGATTTGAGTTGAAACACGGGCCCGTAGCCGTCGACAAAGATGTTGTTGCGGACCACAATATCATGCCCGCCGTTGCTGTATACCGTGCCGTAGGAAGCCACCCGGTAGAAGACGTTTCCGGTGATGGTGACCCCGCACGTGGCATCGTCACAGTATACGCCCATCGTCCATTTTCTGTCGGGCCGTCCGACATGGTGGAAGAAGTTGTAGCGGACAATGTTCCCCTGGTCGCTCGGATCTCGCCCGAGATACCACGCCGAGGCATCGTTGGAGTTGAGCGCAACATGGTGAATGGAGTTGTATTCGAAGATGTGATCATTTCCCCGGACGAAGATCGCCTGGAGGTCTGCATCGAAAATTTCGTTGTGGGCGACGTTGTTTCCGCAGCCGTCGACGCTGACCCCCGGCCACTGAGCTTTGTAGCGGCGGTTATAGTCGTGAATCCTGCAGTTCACGACTTCGTTCTGACCGGACACAAGCTCTTTCTTGCTGCCACCCCCCAGGGTGATGCCGCCCGCCCCCGTCTGGGAGATGTCGCAGGAAACCACCCGATGGTGGGTCCCGGCGTTCCGTTCCCACGTCGTGTACTTATAATAGTGCATCTGGAACGCGCCTATGGCCCGGGAGACGGGCACTCCTTCATAGTCATCCGCCGTGACATGAGGAAACGTCTGGCGCGCGCCCTGGCCGAAAAAGATACCACACGTCCCGACGTTTCGCACCGTGCAGCCCGCGATGGTAACATGGCTCCCCCCTTCCACGGAGAGACCCATCCCTCTACCCAGTTCGACCGCCACTCCCTCCAGGGAACAGTGAGACACTCCAGAAAACACCACAACCGGTTCCTCGAGAACCGATACGGAAAGCCGGAGCCGTTCCGCACCAGCCGGCGGCCAGAAATACAGGATTCCTGTTGCCCGATCAAGATACCACTCCCCGGGGCGAGTGATCTCCTCCATAAGGTTCAAAGCCACATACTGGTTGAAGGGTTCGCCGGTGTTGATGCCGTACATGTGAGGAAACGCCATGGTGACGGAGTGTCCGGCAGTGTCGATGGCGGCCACCCGGATATTGTCATCCGCGAAGCCGTAGTGAAAATATCCCTGAAACCATACATCGTTCACACCCACCCAATCCGCATGCCGGGGGTCAGTGTACACAAACTTCCCTCCGCGAATGTTGGCGTAGTCGCCGATACGGGGTACCGAGCCGGGATCCAGGACGGATCCGATCATGATCGCCCCCGAGTCCGGATAGCGTGCAAGCGGCATCGGGATATTGTCACAAAACAGTTCAAGAGGCGCAGGCTCCACCGGGTGGCCGTGCCCCGCCTGCCGGTGCTTGCCGAAGCTCGTTATCCCCGCGGCGCGGAGGTCGAGCTGCCGGACACGCGGACGCGCTTCGCTTCGAAGCCGGCGCAGAACCCCTTCATCCGTGACCGGACGCATGTCAGCCCAGCGAAGCTCCACCCCGCCTGACATTCGTACCTCTTCCCCATCCGCCGCCCGGTACCGAACCGGTGAGTCGGCGCTCCCTCCATCGATGGCTTCCAGCACGAACGGGCGGTCCAGCCTGTACGTCCCTCCCCGGAGGATTACGGTAATGCCTCCAGCCGGCATTCCCTTCTCGCGCTTCAGTTGCCGCACGGCATCCCGGGCGCGTTGTACTGTGCCGAATGGCTGTTCACGCGTACCCGGGTTCGCATCGTTCCCTCCGGGGGCAACGACATAGTGCACTTCGCCCGCTCCCGGAGCGGCGAGCATTGCAACAAGGAGAATCAGCACTACTGCATGCATGCTCTTCCCTTTCGATGTCCGTACCTGAAACGGCTGCCGAGACTCTTCCGGACAGCCACGTGGCCCTGTTATTGACAATGGAATACCTCTTCCATCGGCGACCACCATTCGCCGGGCGCATGCGAGGCCACCGGTTGCTGGCATGGATCGGTCAGCTTCCACCACCGCTGTGTCGCGGCATCGGCGGCCATCTTCCCCATGTCCGCAGCGAAATCTGTTCCGGTATACTCAAAATAACTGAACAAGAGATTGTCCCGGAAGAAGATGGTGTAGTTCCTGATGTTGCATGCCGCAATGGTCTGCAACACTTCCGGCCAGACTGCCGCATGGAGCTTCTTGTATTCCTCCAGCTTCTCGGGCCGCACGCCAATCATCATGCCGTAGCGTTTCATCGACGTTTTTCCTCCAGATACGATTTCACTGCAAGAACGACGTCCGGGTCGGCTTCATACGGCAACACCCCGGTGCCGATGCATACACGGTCCCGGCCGGACGTCAGGTCGAATGCCGCGTCAGCCTCCGTGAACGCCCCGGATGAACCAACAGGAGTGAACACCCCGGGCTGCATATTGATCCGCACAAGAGCCTCCGGATGGGGCCGCATCCCCTCCATGAACTGCTGCCGGTCGGTCTCGGATGGACAGATCAGCATGGAGGGCTGAACGTCGAGCAGTTCCGGAAGAATGGGAGCGGTGTTCCCACCGATGACAAGCTGCAACCCCGCGCCGGTACTGCGCAGCACCCCGGCGCTGAGCGTCCGGAGAGCAGGCAGCACAACCGACCGGAACATAGCCGGAGAAAGAAGCGGAGGAGTGGCCGCGGATTCAAAGAATATGGCATGGACGCCAACTTGATGCGCTGCATGGACTATTGCCAGTTGATGTGCAACGAGGTGCTCCAGGGCCGCCTTCACCAGATCGGGCTCTCCCATCACCGCCATGAGGAGTTCTTCAAACCCCACAAGGTTGCTCGCTATTGAAAATGGACCGTTGAGCGGGATGACGACCTCGGAGCCCGTGCAGCGGTCGGTCAACCGCCGGGCCGCTTCCAGGATCATCGGCAGTCGTGCGTCGCGGGTCGCGTCCGGTTGAGCAAGATCAAGGATCTCCCCCACATCCGCACACGCATTCCGCTCAACGGACGGAATCGCCGTGTCGCCCGCATCGCCCAGAATCGAGCCGTATGCCTCCGCCTCTACGTTGTACACGTCGATTCCCACGACAACGGGTGAGTGGTGATACAGACGGTGTGCCGTCGCGTGTGCCGCAACAAGGAGGTCCACGTCGCGGGAGACATCCCATGGCCGCTTCCCGATCAGCTGGGCCGCATGCTCGTAGACGACGGGGACGAAGAAGGGATTGGCATTCATGCGGGCAGATCCCTCCGCGCCAGAAAGTCCACGATCTCCCCCGGATGATTCACAAGCGTCCGGGCACCATGGGTGAGGAGTTCGTCGGCCGTACGGAAGCCCCACAGCACGCCAAGAGGCATCATTCCAGAGGCCACAGCCGTCTGCATATCAGTTGCGGTGTCACCCACGTAGAGTATGCGGTCGGGTCCAATGTTCAACATCCTGGCGACTGCCAGCGCGCCGGTGGGATCGGGCTTTCTGGGAATGTCCGGCTTCTGTCCCAGCACAACGGCAAACGGGATTCCCGGCAGAAGTTCCCGGACGCACAACGCCGTTGCATCATGCGGTTTGTTCGAAAGAACGGCAAGCGGCACTCCCCATTGCACCAGTGCTGTGAGCATGTCCATGATGCCCGGATACGGCCGCGTCTTGTTGTTCCACCGCAGCGCATACACCTCATTGAACCGCGCAAGACAGGCTGCTTCGACGGTAGGAGTCCGCTCGGCTTCGGGAAGAACGCGGTGCATCAACGTTGCAGCGCCGTCTCCCACAAAATACCGGTACGCCGCAACGGGGTGACGGGAATGTCCTCGCTCGTCAAGAACGATATTGACCGAATCGGCAATGTCGTCGAGCGAGTCCAGCAACGTCCCGTCAAGATCGAAGACGATCCCCTGTATCCGCTGCTGCTCCGTCTCCTGCCGTATGGTTGTGGTCATCCCTGTGCGCTGTCCCGGATCGCACGGAACATTGCCTCCACATTTTCCACCGGGACATTCGCCTGTATGTTATGGACACTGTTGAAGACAAAGCCACCGTTGTCGTTGAAGAGTGCAATGCGTTCCCGGACTTCACGGTACACCTGGTCAGGCGTTCCGTACGGGAGCGTCTTTTGCGTGTCCACACCGCCTCCCCAGAAGACGAGGTCCTTCCCGTATGTTCGTTTCAGCCAGTGCGGATCCATCCCGGCAGCCGATGTCTGGACGGGATTCAGGATATCGAATCCGGCCTCGATGAAATCGGGGATGATATCCACCACACAGCCGCACGAATGTATGAAGGTTTTCCAGGAGGTATGCGAATGAATGTACTCGGTAATGATCTTGTGGAACGGCATGTACAGGTCGCGGTACGCTTTGGGGGAAATAAACAGTCCGGTCTGTGCGCCGAAATCCGTACCGGTCACGAAGCCAACTTGAACCGCATCTCCCATGATCGTGACGAGACGCTCGAGGTTCTTCAGCGCGACCTCACACTGGCCCTCGAAGATCGCATACACGTAGTCTCTCCGTGCCGACGTGGAAACGTACCACTCTTCGATCTCGCGGATGCCGCGGGTTTCCTTTCTCCACACGGCGGGCACCAGGGCAATGTCGCCAAAGCCTGTGCCGGGTGTGGACATGACGACGCCGTGAGAGGTCGAGCGCACCCTCGCGGCCTCATCGGCGTAGTGTCTGAGGTCTGCTTCCGAGAGTTCGGTAAACTCCTCAAGATTGTCGTTCGGGTCGAGTTCCTCTTCACGGACCGCTTGTTGCCGGGGGATCGCATCAAAGAAGTATCCACCTTCCGGCATACGGCCGCTCGGAGGCACGGACGTGTCCCCTTCCGGATAGATGAGGAGATTCCTGTTCTCGTCTCGGGTGACAACAAACCCGCCGGGGACGAGCACCTCGGTTCCATCGAACAGCGTGAACGGCTTCCACTCCCTGTTGGGAAAGCCGAACATGGTCTTCGGCGCCTGCACGCCGATCACGTCAATGCCAAGCGCATCGCGGAGCTCATCATCGATCTCACCGAGCATCTGATATGGTTCGGTGACCTTCACGCGATACGTCTCATCGCCCAGGACGCGGCGGCGGAGCCGCGACACCACGCCGGCCGCCATTCCGGTGACCGCCGTGGCACCGAAGTCGACGCAAACCCGGTCGACCGGACGGTGATCCAGGGTTGCGGCAAGGCGCTCACGCGGCTGCATCGTCATTTGCCGGCCACTCCTTCCCAGTATCGGAGTTTTGCGGTCTCGGGGTGATCCGGACTCCCGTCGAAGGCAAGCCCTGATGTAACCGGTAATTGCTCGTGAAGAACTTTTCCTTTCCACATCACCTTCACGGCACCGACGACGGCATATCGCACGGACGATCCATCATCAACGGCACACAGGGTATACGCATCTGTTTCAAAATCACCGTACCGGGTCTTCCCGGAGTCGTAGGTGTACATGGGACGCCGCCAGTCACGAATCAGTTCCTTCTCCAGATCCAGTTTTGCGCCGATCACGTACGTTCTGCCGCCATCGGTGATGGTGAGTCCTACGGCCCGGTCGGGCTCCTGCATGTCGAGCATGCGTATTTGCCGCGCCAGATCCGCCGGTTTCCGGTCTGCCCCGTGCGGGATCAGGACGGTGACAAACACCTGCATGTCGTTCCGGTACCCATGGCGCCCGATGAGCTGGTACACCACATGCTCCCGCTGGTAGTATCGTTCCTGTTCTTCCACACCTTCGTGGAGATGGGCGCGCTGCGGGAACACGACCAGAAGACGGTCGGGGCCGCGCACGTCCACCGACTGCAACGAGTCATATGCCGTATCGTACCAGCCCGGTCCGCTGGACAGCACGGTTCGCGTATGCCACAGGTTGGCCATGGTGAGATACGTGGGACGCGTGAATCGGACCGCATCGACCACCACAAACCAGTCGAGCTGTTTCACGTAGAATATCAGACGGTCTGCTTCATACCCGAGTCCCTCATCCAGAATCCGCGTACGCGAGAAGTCCATATCCTTCAGCGTCAGAAAATCAATCTTCCGGGTTCGGATATCCCGATACGCGCCCGAGTTGCGGAAGAAATCAAGCATGCTCTGACCGGGCACAGAATGGTGTCCGGGGGTCGCATAGCGGTACTCGCCCTCCCGCTGTCCGAGGGCGATTTTGCCGTCGCGGACGACGACACGATTATGAAAATAGTCCGCCCGGAATGCGCCGTACGGCCCGCTGGGCATATAGTCCCGGTATCCGCCGTCGTGAAGCAGGATACTGTTGTTTCGCATCAGCAGAGCGATGCTATTTTCATCGGAATGCCCGTGGTGCATCTTTTCTTCTTCCACCGGGATACTCGTCCGCAGGTTTTCCCGGAAGAGCCACCCTCCGTCGCCTTCGTCGCGGTAGTTGAGAAGCATGTATGTACTCGTCGGAGCCCACCCGTTCCGAAAGACCACTTTTTTGCCAACGATGTCTTCCAGGACCTGCCTGCTGCCGTCGGTCGGTGCGATGCCAGGAAGCGAGAAATCCGCCCAGCGCATGGCATCCGAGAACACCAGCGCGGCAAACACGCTCTTGCGGGGCGATGATCGATCCAGGAATCTGCGAAAAAGTCCTGCGGCCGCCCAGCGAAGGCGCGGGTCCTTGTTGACCGACGCTCCTTTTTCAAAGAACGGGATCATCCGGTCGCTTCCTCCGCCCCATGTCGCATCGCCGAAATCCGGTACCGTTCCCGCCGGACAGATAAGTTGAAGGTAGTATTCAAAGTAGTACTGCATGATCGGGGACCGGTATGCAGCTTCGTCTTCCCGGATGTCGCTCAGCCACGGCATCAGTGAATACAGCCACACTCCATGATATCCGGTCGCATCTTCGATCTCCCACTCGTTCCAGTTATCACCCGCTATGGCCTGTCCCATCGCGAGCCACCGGTCACGATGAGGGTGCCGGGGAACAACCTTGGCGGCATAGAGGAGCCCTTCGGCGCGGAGCATCGCACGGTTCATGGCGCCCCATTCCTGAAACCGGACAATAAAGTCGGCGCTTCCGGCGATATTGTCCTCGATGACCGCGCGCTCCGCATCGGTGACCCGGGCGTGTTTCAGCAGGAGCGCATAGGCGTGGCAGTATTTTCCGAAGTAGAAGATATTGGGCACTGCGGGGAGGACGCCCCCGTATTCCGCTTTGGTTGATCCGAATCCCTTCGGATATGCCTTCCGATGCGTGCCGAACTCGAGCAGCAACCTTCGTGTGCGTTGGAGATATACCGTGTCGCCGGTGGCTTCAAAGAGGTTTGCGTAGAGTGCGGCCAGATAGACCTCCCCGCCCGGCGGGTTATACCCGAATACATACGCTGTATCAATCGTCTGGCGCCATCGATCCCGGTCCGCCTCCAGCGCGTTCCATGCCTGGTCTGCCGCTGAAATCATGTACTCCAGATACTCAGCCCGGTCGACAGCGCCGGAAGCGGGCGCGGCGTCGCCTGCGCGCGGGGACACGAGAAGGAGGAAGCCGAAGACGGCATGAAGTATCATCAGAAGTCTCCCTGGATGGCTGTCCGCAGGGCGAACAGCGATGATGTGATGCCCGGATAGATGATCGGGTGTGCAGTGCGATGCCCGGAGCCGGAGTTCAGGCCCCGTGGGCACCTCGAAACCGCTCATTCGCTCGTGGTCAGGAAGAGCGGCTTCATCTCAAAACTCTTGTAGTGCGGTCGCAGACGCTCTGTATTGTAGTGTTCACGGACGTTGACCACCTTCTTCGAACTGGTAACCACGTCCAGGGGCATGTTGTCATACCGGCCGTTCTTCAAGACCACCAGACGGCCGTGAACTCCCTTGAGTATGAGGTCCAGCGCGAGGTTTCCATATGCCATCGGGACGATGGAATCGATGGCATCGGGGTCGCCACCCCTGACAAGGTATCCCAGTTTCTGCGCGATCGAATTGATGGTTTTGCCATTGTTGAATTTCGCAGAGAGTTCTTTCAGTTTCTCCGAGACCAGGTCGCCGATCCCGCCGAGCTTCTTGTGTCCGTACGCATCCGTGCTGTCCAGCGCAAACGTCATCTCTCCACCCTCGAACATCGATCCTTCGGACACCAGCACGACGGAGTACCGGCTGGGGTTATTCCGGCGGTCATACGTCATCAGCTCCGTGAGCTGATCGATATTGAACTTGTGTTCGGGGATGACACACCGGTTGGCCGCTCCAGCCATGGTCGGAACCATTGCGGTGAACCCGGCGTACCGGCCAAACACCTCGAGAACGAGGAACCGTTCATGAGAACCGGCCGATGTGCGCAGGCTGTTCGTCATCTGAATGGTCCGCGTGACACACGTGCTGAATCCGATGCAGTAGTCCGTCCCCGGCACATCGTTGTCCATTGTTTTCGGGATCGCAACAACTTTCAGCCCGTCCTGATAGAGCCGCACGCCGTAGCTGAGCGTATCGTCTCCGCCGATGGGAATAAGATAGTCGATTCCCAGCCAGGAGAGATTCGTCGTGACCTCCGGCGTAAGGTCATTGACCTCGGCGGAATACTTGTCCTGCAGATGTTTCGGCACGGCCGATTTTTTGACGTGGCTCGGTCTTGTCCGGGAGGTGTGAAGAAACGTGCCACCGGTGCGGCCCGCCTTGTTCACGATTTCTTCGGAGAGAACCTGGAAGTTGGTGCTGTTGTCGAAATCCTTCTCGCGGATGATATCGATCAGGCCCGCCCAGCCCCGCCGGAGTCCGATCACGGAATACCCTTCGCGGAGTGCCCGAATGGTGACAGCGCGGATCGCTGGATTGAGGCCGGGCACATCGCCTCCGCCGGTGAGAATCGCGATGACTCCTTTGGTTGATTGCGGCTTACCCATGGAACGCTCCTTTGCGTGATGCCTGTAGTAGAGAACGACGCTCTGTGCAATGACGGGGAAAGGCGTAGCACTAAAAATACCCACCCTTCGCGTCAAAATCAACCTTGCGGCTCACTGCCAATTGGCGTATTTTCCGAGCGTCAAACACCCCACATCACAGCCATCCGACAGCCACATGAGCAAAATCGACCGCCTCAGGATCGACCGATACTCGGATACCGGCATCCAGAGCTTCCAGAAGCTGATGCGGTTCAAGATCCGCGATATCCTCCTGGTTTCCAGCCTGTACGATCAGTACCTGTTTGAGGAGGACGGCAGGTTGTATGAACTCATCCGGCAGGAATTCCAGGTCCTCAACCTGAGCCATCCTCCCGAGATCACGCACGTGACCAGCGGTGCTGAAGCCATGGAGCTGATCTCCTCGGGCGACGAGTTCGATCTCATTGTCACGACCCTCCACATAGAGGACATGCATGTCATCCGGTTCGCCCGCACCCTGCGCGAAGCGGATATCAACACGCCGATCGTCCTCCTGGCGTACGACAACAAGGAACGCAAGGAGCTCATGACCAGCTATGACACGTCCATATTCGAGAAGATCTTCCTCTGGCAGGGCGACTACCGGCTCCTCATCGGCATCATCAAACACCTTGAAGACAAGCTTAATATAGAGAACGATACCCAGGCCGTTGGGGTACAGGCCATCATCCTCGTCGAGGACAGCGTCCAATTCTACTCGATGTATCTGCCGCTCGTCTATACCGAGATTCTGAACCAGTCGCAGCGGTTGATTTCCGAAGGAGTCAATCTCACCCACCGGTTTCTGCGCATGCGAGCGCGGCCCAAGATCCTCCTGTGCACGTCCTACGAAGAGGCCTGGGCGTACTATGAACGATATGAAGAGTATATCCTCGGCATCATCACGGACATCAATTACAAGCGCAACGGCATCAAGGATCCCGACGCAGGATTCTCATTCGCTGAAGCAGTCCGAAACCGCCACACGGACATCTCGATTCTCCTCCAATCCAGCAGCGAAGAGTATGAACCCAAGGCACGCGCAATCGGGGCGTCCTTCCTCCTGAAGGGATCCCCCCGGCTCCTCCATAACCTGCGCAGTTTCATGCTCGACAACTTCGGATTTGGCGACTTCATCTTCCGGGGTGCGGGGGGCGAGGAAGTGGGCAGGGCAACAGACCTCAAGACCCTCGGACAACAGCTGGAGCGCGTCCCGGATGACACCATTGTCTTCCACGCATCACAGAACCATTTTTCAAACTGGCTGAAGGCACGCACGGAATTCGGTCTCGCACACAAACTCCGGCCGCATAAGGTGTCCGACTTTGCTTCGACTGCAGACCTGCGAAACGAATTGATCACCTCGATCCACGAATATCAGGAAAGCCGCCAGCGTGGGGTGATCACCGAATTCTCCCGCGAAACGTTCGACCCCATCACCGGGTTTGGGCGGCTCGGCAGCGGCTCCCTCGGAGGCAAGGCGCGGGGACTCGGGTTCATTAATACGATGGTCAACCGGTACCGCATCCGCGACTACTTCCCCGGCGTCGAAATCGCGGTCCCCGCGGCAATCGTCATCGCGACCGATGTTTTCGACCGGTTCCTGGCCGACAACAACCTGGAGGCATTTGCACTGAATGCCCGTGACGATGCCGAACTGCACGAACGGTTTCTTCAGGCGGAGCATTTTCCCCAGGATATCCTCCGGAAATTGTCCGATTTCCTCGAGCTCATGACGGAACCGCTGGCCATTCGATCGTCCAGCCTGCTCGAGGACTCCCAGTACCAGCCCTTCGCGGGAGTCTACTCGACGTACATGATTCCGAATAACCATCCCGATTCACAGGTCCGCCTCCAGGAACTGATGCAGAGCATCAAGCTCGTCTACGCATCGACGTTTGCCAAGAAGGCCAAGGACTACATGAAGGCCACCTCCTACAGGCTGGAGGAGGAGAAGATGGCCGTGATCATTCAGCGCACGGTCGGTGCCGCACGAAATGGCCGGTTCTACCCCGACTTTGCAGGTGTGGCAAAGTCCTATAACTTCTACCCCGTCCCTCCGCAGGTCTCCACGGACGGCATTGTTCAGGTCGCGCTTGGCCTCGGCAAGACCGTCGTGGATGGAGGCAATTCCGTCAGGTTCTGTCCGAAATACCCCCGGCATTTGATGCAGTTCTTTTCCACGACGGAAACAATCCGGAACGCCCAGCAGGAGTTCCTTGCCCTTGACCTCGCCGAAGGACTCGTTCGCCAGAGCCCGTCGGCGGAGCCCGATGTATTCATTCGACGGTATGACCTGAGCAAGGCCGAAGAAGACCAGACGCTGTTCCACGTGGGATCGACCTATTCCCCCGATAACGATACAGTCTACGATGGGGTCTCCCGTCCGGGAAAGCGGGTCGTGACCTTCTCCCCGATCCTCAAGCACAAGATCTTCCCCCTTCCGGAAATCCTGGAATTGATTCTCGAACTCGGAACATGGGGCATGGGAACACATGTCGAGATCGAGTTCGCCGTCAACATGAAGACACCGCCCGATCGCCCCCGCGAATTCGCCCTCCTCCAGATCCGCCCCCTCGTCCTCAGTCTCGAAATGGAAGAGCTCGACGTCGAGGACGTGGGCCCGGACGATCTGATCTGCCAGAGCCAGCAGGTACTGGGAAACGGAGTGTTCGAAGGAATCCACGACATTGTCGTGGTCGACATCCAGAAGTATGATCGGTCGAAGAGCCGGGATGTCGCGATGGAAATCAGCCAGGTCAATACACGACTTGTCGAAGAACACCGTCCGTACCTGATCATCGGCGTGGGCCGCTGGGGAAGCCTGGATCACTGGCTGGGAATACCGGTGACGTGGGATCAGATCTCCGGTGCCAGCGTGATCGTCGAATCGGGCTTTAAGGACGTGCATGTCACCCCGTCACAGGGATCCCACTTCTTCCAGAATATCACCTCGTTCCGCGTTGGGTATTTCACGGTCAATGCGTCCGTTCCCACCTCGTTCATCGACTGGGATTGGCTGAGGGAGCAGACGGCCATGGAAGAAATGGTCTACACCCGTCATCTGCGCTTCGCAGACCCGATCATCATCAAGATCAATGGACATAAGAACCAGGGCATTATCGTGAAACCCGGTCGCGCGTGACGCGGTGGTGAAGCACGAGGGGGCTGCTGTGGGGGAACAACCGGGAGCGAGAGACCTTTACTGCTCGAACGTCCCTGCGACGGTTGCAGAATCAAGAAGGGATTGCTCGACTGCGGCCAGGCATTCGTCGAGGGAAGCGAATGGGCCAAGTGAAAGGGTTTCTGCGGAGAGAGCGTAGACTGTGATTTCGTACGAATGCACACCAGATCCCCTGGGCGGCTTGGGTCCTCCATAGCCGAATTCACCGAAGGAGTTCCTTGATTCGACAGCTGACGGAGGAAGCAGATCGCGGACCCGCGACGCGCGTTCGGGTATTTCGCGAATCGTCGGCGGAAGGTTGTACACAAACCAGTGCAGCCAATTCTGCGCTATGGGGTGACGGTCGATGATGGACAGCGCGAAAGACTTGACCCCGGGAGGAACCTCTGTCCACTCAACAGGCGGGGAGATGTTTTGGCCCCCCTGAACCCCGCGGTGTGCGCATTTCGTTGGCAGGTACTTGCCGCTCAGGAGAGCCGGGCAGAACACCTTCATGGCCGTGGATCCTTCGGATCCGGGGTCGCTCCCTGCGCTCCTCCCGCTTCCTTCTGCGAAAGGACCGCAGCCCGGATTTCGCGACGAATTTCGTGCATCTCCACGCGCCCTTTTCTGAGGTACTTCACGCCGCGGAACTGCAATTCCAGCACTTCCCGCTGACCAAGATCCCTCCCGGTGATGATGATGATCGGGATGTCTTTGGTCTCCGGATCCCCCTTCAGATCGTTGATGTAGTCCATTCCCCCCTTCTTCCGAAGTGCCAGATCCATCAGAATCGCTGCCGGTTCCTGCTCCTTGACCACGCTGAGGATGTCCTCCTGCTGCACGGGAAATTGCACACCCTCAAAACCGTCGTCTTCGACGATGAACTTCAGAAGGTTCGAAAAATCCACGCTATCCTCGACAATCAGGACGCGCTTTTTGACTTCGGGTTTTGGAGTTTTTGACATAGGAATTGACCCGGGGCGTTGGTGCTCTGTGATTCAGGCAGGGATCATCTGAAAGATACTGTATGAGAGACAATAATGCAACATGATGGCTTGCTTCGGGAAATGAAACTTTGTACTTTCTTTCACTTTTACGGGCACTGTTCCCCACTGGAAATCGGAGTTCGCATGTCCAAACCCTCTATCGGTCCCTGGATCGCACTTCTCACCCTGTTCCTGCCTGCCTGTTCATCTCTTCTCCTCGACCGTGTCGATTTTGCCTGGCCGGTGGAGAGTGTTCAGACAGTGAACAGCATGGACCGGATCGAGGAGGGGCGCTACGCGCTGACGGTAAACGTGCTTCCACTCGCGCTTGCAGAATTCGCGGACTCAACAGCCCTGCGGGGATCGACCCTTCATATCATCCGTAATGGAGCGGGGTTCTATTTCATAACAGGACCCCAGTTCAAGCATGTCTACGTGTTCAAGCCCGGCGACGGGGCACTCATTCTCAGTGAAGCCATTCCCGTGTCGGCGACTGGCCTCGGAAGCCCGGCGTTTAACCAGCGCCCTCCCTACATCGAACTCCTCGACGGGTCCGCACCTGCCCGCCGCCTCACCTCCACCGCCCTTCTCGAGGGAAACGGTCGATGAATCGATTGATGCACCTGGTCCTCCTTCTCACCCTGGGCATCCTCCCGGGCTCCCTCCTGTCGCAGCAGTCGGACTACGCCATCAAGCGGGATTTCGAAGAGCGCCATGCGTCATTACTCCGACGCATCGATGCAGCGATCAGCATCGAGATTCTGGACACTCTGCAGAACGAGGTTGACGCTCTTGAACTGGACTTCATGCCGCAGAGTGCGTTCCTGAACAAGGCGCTGTTCCCTTCCTCCTTTGATGGCACCATGAAGGACCTCCGGGAACACCTGGCCCGGATGCGTGATCAGACTCTGACCATCGAGAACCAATATGCACAGCTCCGTGTGCTTGAACTCCGGCTGGATACGCTGAGCGTTGCATTTGATTCATTGCGGGGTGAGCGCGACCGCCTCCTGGTCGAAATGCAGACCCACAGGGCCGACGCTTCAGCATTGCGTGAAATCGTCCGCCGCCTGCAACACACCATGCAGGCAAAGGACCGGCTCCTTTTCACGCTCGTCGATTCGCTTTTTGAGCATACGAGTCCCCCGCTCCCCGGGACGGGTGACACCCGGCGTGAAGCCCTTGCCATGAAACTGGAACGCTCGAATATCCTCGTTCGCATTGCGGATGTCGCGACAGACAATATCCGGTTTCTCACCGCAACCGAATTCCAGGGAAAGGACTTCACCAGTCTGATCGACACCTACCAGCGGTTCCAGTCGCGATGGGAGGGGCTCAGCCCAAGAATCCGTGCGGTCTATGCGGAGGAAGGGGTACGAGTACCCCGACCGGCAAAGGGCGGTGCCGGCGGAGGGTCAGGAACTGCGATGAGGGAGCCGGGGGCAGAAGTCGATTCCGTGCTGGCCGAGTGGCGGATCCATCTCCAGCGGAACTTCTGGGCATCGCTGCAGAAAGAATTCACCGTGCGCGGCGTTCCCATCGAACCGTTCGCAGATGCGGGGAGTTTCTCCTCGAGCATCCGTGCCGCCGTGGACGGTTTCAAAGCAACAGGTGACGACGCGACGGTATTTGTCGAGGACGTATGGAAAGAGCGCGTGGACAAGGAATGGAGGGAGGCACTCTCCCGCGACAGCATGCTGGGGAAGACCGAGTACGCCGCCCTCGATGCTCTTATCAGTGAACTGGCCAGACACACGGTGGATCTGCGGTTTGTACTCTACGTCGGCCTCGTCGGACTCGCAGCAGCCGTGCTCTGGTGGCTTGTCACCCGTAAACCCCGGCCGAAGCCGCCGCCCGCACCCGCGACGTGAGCATCACCTCGCGTACAAATCGATCATCCTTCCGATCGCGCGGCTGCACACCGGGTCGAAGTCGACAAGACTGAGCGAAAACATCCGGCAGTCGACGGCCGGACGATACAGGCCTTGTGCAGCGTAGCCTGAGCCCTCAAAGACCCCTACCTGGCCCGCATATCGTGATGTCCGGAGAATCTCCATTGACGCACGGTATAACGGCTCCCTCTTCTGATAGTAGTCCGCTGCCAGCCGGTCGAGCTTTGCCCGCGTTGCCTCCACGCTGTCGTAGGAAGCCTTCTCCCAGGGTGTCGGGATCGCTATCCCCTGTGTGAGCAGGTCTTTCCATTTGACATTGTCGCGGTCGAGAAGCGCCGTCACATTCGGCTCCCAGGGTTCCACCCCGGCCGGGTAGAACTCCGAATACGCGGTCGATGACCCGTAGTACTCGTCACCCAGTCCGCCGAAGGAATGTCCGAACTCATGGACGTAAACATAGTCCATTTGCCACTCCTGTCCGGGGACCTCCTCCCGCGTGTAGGTGGTGGTGTAGAGATTGAAGATCCCCCCGCCGCCGTACCGCGTGTCGTTGACGAGGATGCAGAGGAAATCGTACGGCGCAGCCGATGCGATATCCCGCAGGCGGCGGTTGTCGGTCGTGAGGACGTATCGCGCCGATCCAAAAGTATTGTACATCGTCCCCAGGGCGTTCCGCTTCCAGACGTTCTTGTCGGGAACGTCGATCCCGGAGTCATCAGAGATCACCTCGATGGTCCAGACGTTGAAATCTTTCTTGCGCTCCGAAAAGGACGCGTTCCGAACATCACAGCCGTGACGTGGTCCGCATCCCTGCGGAATTTCTCGAGATCCCCTTTCGCATAGCCATCCCCCAGAATCGCAATGTCCACTTTTTCTGCCGGGGGACCGTTTTGCATGAGGGGCCTGACCGTGAACGGAGCGGAGCGTTTCCCGCGGACGACGGCCGTCGGATCGCCGGGATCGATTGTCGTGCTGAACAACTCTCTGAAGACCATTCGTTTGTCTCTCCGGGCAATACTGACCTGAACCGCAGTCCGGGGATACGGAAAGCGCACGGTTTCTTCAAATGTCCTGAATACACCGGCAGCCGCCTCATCGGTCGTCTGCCATTCGTTGAAGATCGTCGAATATCCGCGCGAGTATATGAGCGTGTTTGTCGCCCGGTCGTAGACGCGAACGAGATACTCTCCCAGATTCAGCGGATCCAGAAGTTGCGTTCGTGACCCGGGCCACGCCCCATCGTCATACACGCGATCGAGGCTGAATCGTTCCTCCCCTTTTGTCCCCGTGTGAAAATAGTCCAACCGCATGGTGGACTCCGTAAAGTAGCGTTCGAACTGACCTTGCGCGTTTGCTCCAAGAGTCAGGAGGATGCCGCACACCACAAGAGAGAGAGATCGCATATGTTGTCTCCTTCAAGACGCAACGTGAATGCTCTGTCGTACGGGCCGGACCCGGCTCAGTGCCCGGCCGGCTTCCCGGTTGCTCCCGGGAGGACGTCAGGCGGCGAGTCACCGTGTGCAAAGAAATACCGCAAGAGATCCGGCAACGTTTCGCGCCAGCTCGGCCAATCGTGGCCGCCCGCCTGCTCCCGGTACACATGGCGGATGTCGCATGCCGTGAGGCGCCGGCTGAACGCCCTGTTCAACACCGGGAAATCATAGGGGCCGCTCACAATGTCGTACCGCCCGCATTCCAGATAGAGCCGGAAAGAGTCCGGCAGCGGAGCGTAGCGTGCACGGAGGCCTGCCACCTGATCCAGCGCCCCGCTCATTGTCGATGATTGCCCCGCACACAGTCCGAATACATCGTTCCGTGCGAGGCCAGCCATGAGGGCGGCATGCCCGCCGTTCGAAATACCGGCGATCCCCCGTTCCGACGGCGACAGTGCAGCATGGTATCGGCGTGTGATCAGGGGAACGAGCTCGTCCGCCAGTGCATCAATAAAGTCGGCCTGCTTCAAATCCATATATTCTTCGTTCCGCTCGGCAGGCGGAACAAAGACCGCCACAATCGGAGGCAGCTGTCCCTCGAAAAGCATATTGTCCAGGATATTCGGAAAGAACATGTACCGGAGTGCGGCTTCACCGTCAAGCGCAATCAGGAAGGGCAGCGTGTCCTTCTGCCCGAATCCCGGCGGCAGATACACTGTGACCCTCCGTGAGTGGATCTCCGGATCGTGGGGATCGAAATCCAGTGTATCGAGGGTGCCGTGCGGAACATCATCCCGGAAAACCGGCCATCGGCTCGGGACAAATCCCGGCATGACCGCCTGAGAGTTGTTGAAGTCCCCGTTCGGCGTGGTGCGAACGTTGCGCGGATCGATAACCCATTCTCCGTCAACAATGAACTTGTACTCCAGCCGGGCGTCCCGTGGAACGGTGTAGGTGAGGTAAAACAGCGAGGGGCTATCCGGCCCGGAGCCGCAGCGCATTTTTTTCATGAGAACGGGTTGCCCCCACCCTTCCTGCAACGATCCGCTCATGAGGACGGAATCGGCCCGGCCGTACCACACGAACGTGAGAAGCGTATCCAGTTCGACAAACGGCGTGCGGCGTCCGGCGAGAAACCGATCAACCTCAGCACCACGCACATCGGGCGGTAGAGACTGGATCCGTTCAAGAACATCTCCGAAGCGGTCCCCCTCCGCCAGGAGGGGAGCGGCGCAAAAGACAGAGAACGCAATGAGTCCCGGAAGCGCTCTGAGGATTCGTGTATCCGCAGTCATGATCATCAGCTTTCGAGTAATGTCACCGAAGACTCCGTTCAGAGGAAGCAAACGAATACACATGTCCGGGTCAGTCAAATGCTGCCATCCGGAGAGGATCCTCGAGGTGTGCTCGTACTTCAATGAGATGGCGCAGGTGCGTCCGGGCTTCGGAGAGTACCGGCAGCGCATCAAAGGAGAAAAAATTCACTGCCAGGGTTTCCTCACTTGGTCGTGGCTCTCCGCCGGTGATCTCGCACAGGAAGACGACTTTGTAGGCGTGAAAAAAGGCCCTCGGGGTACCGCTGCGGTTCGCATCGAACACACCGATCACTTTTCGCGGCACCACCGCGAATCCGCTCTCTTCAGAGACTTCGCGGGCGACCATCGCCGATGGAAGTTCATCGATGTCAGCCCAACCTCCCGGCATACACCAGCAACTGTCTGTCCGTTCCTGGACAAGGAGGATCTTTCCCTCTCTGATCACAGCGCCCCGGACATCGACCTTGGGGGTCGCATATCCCGGCTGACGCGTAAAATCGGCCAGAATGCGCTCCGGCAGGTCTCCCGTGCCGTGAGAGACAATTTCTGCGGCAATCTCCATCATGCGGCGGTAGCGCTGAACGTCGTAGTGACCGGTGGAAAAAGTCAACCCGGTCTGCGCCATGCCTTGCAGTTCCCGGGCCCAGGCAAGCCACGCGAGTCTGGGGGATTTATCAGCCACGGTTGCTCAAGACCCGATGGTCGTACTCCCGGATGGCCTGGCGCACATGCTCCCCGGTTGGCGTGTCCTGCTGGAGGCAATAATAGTCCCAGATGGCGCCGTGGGGCATGGTCTTCAGGTCCTCGAGAAGCGAAAGCCGGCCGAAGAAGTCACCGGATGCCTCCATCTCGATCAGTCGCTCCTGCGGCTCAAGGAGGGCGAGCAGGATCGCCCGCAGTGTCGACCGTGATCCCACGACCCAGGCCCCGATCCTGTTCAGGCTTCCATCGAAGAAGTCGAGAGCGATCCGGATGCGACTGAGCGCGCCTGCGCGGACGATTTCTGCGGCGAGCGCAGAGACCTCATCATTCAGAATCACGACATGATCGCTGTCCCACCGAATGCCTCTGCTCACATGCAGAAGGAGCGAATCGTGAAAGTGCAGCAGCGCTGAGATCTTGTCGGCTACCGATTCCGTCGGATGAAAATGCCCCATGTCCAGGCACGGCGTCAATCCGTGCTTCTGAGCGTACCCCAGATAGAATTCATGGGAGCCGACGACAAACGACTCGCTGCCGATGCCAAACAGCTTGCTTTCCACCGCATCGCAGAGATCCCCGGGTTCATACGGCTTTGCATAGATCTCGTCGAGAGACTCCCGGAGTAGATTCCTGTGGAGGTAACGGCGGACGGTGGTATCCTTGGCCCCGTCGGGGATCCAGAGGTTATGGACAGAAGGTGTTCCCAGGGTTTTGCCTATGACGGCGCCGATTTCACGGCAGCGCTGGACGTGGTCGATCCAGAATTTGCGGATATCCGGATCGGTGCTGCTCAGGGTGAATCCGCTGTCGGCGCGGGGATGGGCGAAGCATGTGGCGTTGAAATCGAGTCCGAGACGCTGCTCGCGGCACCACTCCATCCACGTCCGGAAATGTGCGGGGGTGATCTGATTCCGGTCGACGCGTGCAGATCCGAATTCACCATACATCGCGTGCAGATTCAGTCTGTGTTTTCCGGGGGAGAAGCGCATATGCCTGCACAAGATCCTGACGCAGCTCTTCGATTGTCCGTGCCGCTCCGGGATACCCACCTGTTACCTGAATCCCTCCTGACGATGCGGCGTCCGTCGCCCGCTCGAACCCCCGGACATCGTCCCCCTGCCAGCAATGGAGCGACAGGGAAACGGATTTCAACGCCACAAGGGCTTTCGTGACGTCGACGCCGAGGTCTGCGTACGCATCTGATGCAAGGGCGAAGGCCTGTTCGATTTGCCTGGGAGTGCTCATGGGTCGTTCCAAGTTGGTTCGCGGATGTATCATCGGGCGCTCGTGCAGCGGATACGCGGACACGAGGCGTGTGCGTATGGTAGCAAAGGCGAGCGACAATTGCAAAACTCACGGCCAGTTGACTATCCAGCGGGAACTCCGTACTATGTGCGACACCAACCGTTACAGGAGCCCGCTATGAATCACCTGGTCCGCATGGGCGCGCTTGCCGCCCTCACTACCGTCGCACTCTCCTCCCTCACGGCACAGGAAATGGTCAAGGAGCCGTCGACCGGGAAGAGCTTTCCTCCCCAGATCACGCTGACGCATGAAGAGACGAGCCACACCCTGAAGCTCACCGGAACTGCGGTACGAAAAAAGTTCGTGTTCAAAGTATATGGCATGGCCCACTATGCAGAGGACCCGCAACCGGGATCGTTCAAAAACGTCATCGCCGGAATCCTGAAAGACGGCAAGGCAAAACAGATCACCATGGAATTCGTTCGTGACGTCGCAGTGGACAAGATCCTCTCGGCGTACCGGGACGGGTTTGCAGAAAATGCAACGCCGGAAGAACAGAAGGCCATCGCACCCTCCCTTGAGAAATTCCTCACCTACATCACCAAGGACATCAAAGAGGACGACCGCTTCGTGCTCCAGTGGTTGCCGGGGGGAGTCGTCCTGGCTGAGACACAGGGAGTACCACACCCCGCCATCACCGACGCCACGTTCGCCAGAGTCCTCTGGACAATCTGGCTGGGCGAGGACTCCATTGTGGATCCCGAAGACCTCGTCGGTCTGATCGTCCGGTAGGAGAGTCCCCGCCTACAAAAGGATTGCGTCGCCTCTGGCGGAGTCTGCGAGGAGTTTTCCTTCGGACATGACCATCCGCCGGGTGCAACTTGCTTCCGCAAACGTCAGGTCGTGGGTGGCAATAACCATGGCGGACGGCAGTTCTGCTAGCAATCGGGCCAGATTGGCCTTGCCGGGAGGGTCGAGCGCAGCAGAAGGCTCATCCAGCAGGAGAAGTGGGGGCTCCGCAACAAGGACCCCGGCCAGCGCAACCCGCATCCGCTGGCCGTGCGAAAGATCATAGGGCCCGGCATCCGCAAGGTCGGCTGCGCCCATCGCCTCCAGCATGTCCCGCGAGCGCTGCAGGGCCACGGCACGGTCCACTCCCCGTTGCGTAAGACTGAACGCGACATCGTCCAGCACCCGCGGAAACAACAACTGGTCTTCAGGAGTCGAAAAGAGAAACCCGATCTTCCTCCTGAGTTCCCCCGCTGTGGACTCCGTCAACCGCCTCCCGTCGATCTCGATCGTTCCCGCATGGGAGAGCAGAAAGGCGATGGCCATCAACAGACTCGTCTTGCCTGATCCATTGAGCCCGAGAAGCGCAACATGCTCCGCAGGGGCGATTGTCATCGTATACCCGGAGACCGCGTCACGGTGGCTGCCCGGATAGCGGGCAGTTACACCCTCACAACGGAGGATCGGTTGGGCGATCGTCATGCCGGCACCGCAAACGAGATGAAGAGTGTAGCAAGGGACACCGCACTGCACAATCCGAAAAACACTCCCTCCTCTCTCCCCCACCGCACAGGGTCGGCCGCGGGAACCTGATCGCCGTACTCCCGAACATCCATGGCCATCGCCACACGATGGGCTTTGAACAATACCCTGGGAAGCCACACGAGGGGAAATGACCGGACAAAGAGCCATTGTGCGCGGATGCCACGGATGCCACCGCGCACGGCAAGTGCCTGATGAATGCGGCGGGATTCCCTGCCCAGGATCTCGGCCTGGTGGACAATCTGCAGGAGAAGCAACCGCACCAGGCCGGGGAGCGGAAGATGGAGTATGCCATCGTGGAGGTTGCGCACGCCAAGCGATGAAACCGTGCTCAGCGCAATCACCGCTGCAGTGAGGCCCTTCAGGACGTACTCTGGCGGCATGAAAAAAAATAGCGGCGCGTACAGCACCGTCCCAGCACCGAGGATCCCGGCGATGCGCACACCCGATGGTCTGTTCAGAAGAAGGGCAATCAGACCGAGCCCGAGAAGAGCCACGGTCCCGGCCCTCGACCCGGTGCGGAGAAGAAGGCAGGACACCATCAGCAAAGACCCCCCGACGAGTCGGACGAAGGGATGGACAGCCGGACCGCTTTCTGGAGCGCGTGTGCCTGTCATGCGGTCCGCTCTGCCGTGACCCGGTACGCCTCGACGGAGTCGATGCGTTCGTGAATGAGAAAGCCGGACTCCTCCAGGAGGCATGCCAGGTCGTCTACCGGCGGGAGGAGGTCATGGCCGATTGCGCCGCCGACATGGCTGTGAATGCCGTTAATCGTTTCCCGGGAATCGATATGAAGGATGTGCAGCATTCCCCCGGGGCGAAGCACACGCCGGAGTTCCCTCACCGCGAGAGCCGGATCAGGGAAGTGCGGCCAGGCGCTGAAACAGATCACGCGATGAACAGACCCCTCTTCAAGCGGAAGCTCCTGCACGTCTGCAACGAGCCATCGGACCCGGGCATCGGTCACTTTGCCCCGTGCAACATCAACCATCGCACGCGCAAAATCCACGGCGGTGATCACCGCTTCCGGACCGAGGAGCCGGACCAGAACGACTGTGAGATTTCCTGTCCCGCACCCCACATCAAGAACATGTTCTGCAGGATCGAACACGATTGGCTGCAGCACCCGATCGAGCGATGACCGGACGCGTCCGCCATCGGTGAACCCGTCCCACTGCTCCGCAAGCTGTTCGAAGTACTCACGACGCCCACGATTACTTTCCATGGCCGGGCCCCACAATCCTGTTCATGCGGGCCACGGGCGGAACGATCAGGAGCATAAGGAGAATGCCCGGCCAACCCGAGAGCAGGGACAACCCTGCGACATATGCAGCGGGGAGTTCAAGCCAGAGCGAAATGAGATACACCAACCCCACGTGCAGAGCCCTCCCCAGCAGGAGGACCGGCACCAGAACCACAAGGGTGGGCGTTGCAGGCCGATGCATGCGCGCCACCGCCAGAAGAACCGCCATGACCGCCAGTTCGACTGCCATGAGCGGGGCGACAGGGGGAAACAGCGGCGGCATTCCGGTCAGTAACGCACTCAGGAGAGGTATCGACGCCGCGACGACACAGGAAACCAGCGGTCCGACAAAAAACGGAAGGATCACCAGAGGAATATACATGGGCATGAAGATCGGGCCGAGGTGCACTGCATGGAAGAGCACGGGGAGAACGAGCGCTGCGGCTCCGAAGACACCGCCGAATGCGATCTCCCGTCCGCGCGACAGGCCAAGAGTTTTCGCCGGCAACTCCGTCACTGCCGTTTCCGGCATGTGCAGGCAGAAAGCGGCCGGCCGTTCGGGCGAGAGTTCCACAGTGGACCGGAGACGTCGGAGTTATGCAAGTTCGTGTGTGGCTGTGAGGGCAAGATTGCTGTGTTTGACTCCCTTGAGGCTCGCCAGCGACGATCCAATGTCGCGGATTGTTCCCACCGTGCCGCGGAGGAGGATCACCTCCAGGCAGTTGTGGTGATCCAGATGAACATGGGTGGTGGCGATGATGTGTTCGTGCCGGTCGTGCTGGAAATCCGTCAGGTGGTCCTCGAGCTCCCTCTTGTGGTGGTCATACACAAGAGAGAGGACGCCGAACGCCTGGGCACCGGCGTCCTGTGTCGTGTCTTCGACGAGGCGGGCACGGATCAGATCGCGGAGCGCCTCCGAGCGTGTTCCATATCCCGCACGATGCAGAAACCGGTCGAATTTCCTGATGAGAGCTGTCTCGATTGAGACACCGAAACGGGTCAGCGCGGGAGTTGGCATAGTAGCACGTTTTTCTTAAAAGTAACACATCGATGCGACACATGCAAGACGACTGTTTGCTTTCGATCCCCCCGAATGTATCTTGGAGGAGAACACGATGGAGCTACGTATGAGCACCTCACGGCGCATCTGGGCCCTGGTACTTCCTCTGTCATGGATCGCCCTTTCCTGCGGCGGACCGTCAGGATGGATTGGCACGATCGACTGGGACCCGCAGACGGTTCTTTCCATGCAGAGTCCGGCCGGCGCGGAAGATACCGGCGCCCTCGTTGTAGCGGATGAAGGCTCCATGGAGATTTTCAGCGGAGGGACGCTGGGCTTCAGCGTCTTTGACCGCCACCGGGTGGTGCGGATCTACAACGCCCGTGGCCATCGATACGCGAATGTCATAATCCCGTACGGCTCGGGAAGCACGGTGAGCGACATTCAGGCACGGACGATCAACGCCGACGGGAGGATCTCCCAGCTGGCGGCTGAGGACGTCTTTGATGTAAGCCTGTATCCGAATTTCGTCTTCTTCTCCGACCAGCGGGCAAAAATCTTCACCCTCCCGGCCGTCGAAGACGGATCAATCATTGAGTACCGGTACCGCGTCCACGTGCAGAACCGGACCTTCTGGCATTCCTGGAGTTTTCAGGATGAAGTTCCGGTCCTGAAATCACGGTTCACCCTCGTGAAACCGGCAGAATGGCAACTCCGCTACCGGACCTATGCTATCGATGTGGAGCCATCTGTGATCGGCGCCCCGGCAGGATTCAAGTCGAAACATGTCTGGGAAGTGGCCAACGTCTCCCCCTTCCAGCCGGAGTTCGGCATGCCTCCCCCTCAGGAACTGATGCGCCGGCTTGCACTGGCGCCGGTGGGGTACTCCTCCTGGATGGACGTCAGCACGTGGTACTCATCCATCGCCATCCCCCGGATGGAAGCCGGGCCTCTCGTCCGGGCCCTCAGCGATTCACTCACCGCAGGTGTGGCGGACTCGCGCGAACGGCTCCGGGTCATCTACACATGGGTACGCGATCACATCCGCTACATTGCAGTCGAAGTTGGCGTGGGCGGATATCAGCCCCATCATGCAGAAGCCGTGCTCTCGAAACGGTACGGCGACTGCAAAGACATGGTCATCCTTCTCTGTTCCCTCTCACGGGAGGCCGGCATTACAACACTCCCTGTGCTCGTGAGCACGCTCGAGAACGGCAGACCCGACACGTCACTTCCGTCGCCCCTGCAATTCAACCACCTCATAGCGTTCGCACCGGAGATTGGAGAAGGCGGTACATGGATGGACGCTACGGACAAGGCATGCACATTCGGCAGAGTACCATGGTACGACCAGGGACTCCCGGTGATCGTCGCCGAGGAGAAAGGAACCGATGCAATCCGTACGACGCCCAGAGAAGACGACTCCGCGAACGGGCTTTCCATGCGCTGGACGATTCGCCTCTCTCCCGATGCCCCCGGAACCGTCGAGGGGACCAGCACCCTCTCCGGGGCCGTCGCTCTCGATCTGCGCCATGAGATGCGGAGAGCGAGCAAACGCGACCAGCGCACATGGCTCGAGACCTTCCTCTCAAAACGTGTCCCCGCGGCCGTCCTCGATACATTCTCCATCACCGGTCTTTCTCCGGAAACCGACTCCATCGTCGTTCGCTATCGCTTTCACTCGTCCGCTCTCGCTTTGCGCCCTGATTCGTCTTTTTCCCTCCGGCCGGGGCAATGCGTAGGGACGATGTTGTCTGACTATTTCCGTTCCCCCGCCAGAATGCACCCCATTCGCTTTCGATTTGGCTCACGTGCGGAGCTTCACGCGGACATCCTCCTCCCTGATGGCTGGAAAGCCGTTCCGGGGACGTTGACCGGTTCTTTCTCCTCACCGTTCGGTTCATGGCATGCCATAGTCGAACAGCAAGGGTCATTCCTTAACCTCAAGACAGGGTATTTCCTCCGGGGGGACGATATCCCGCCTCAAAGATACCCCGGTTTCCAGTCCTTTCTCGATTCTATTCGAGTGAGGGATAGTCAGGACCTAGTCCTCAGGAAACCGTAGAACTCCCCTCGACAAGAAACATTTCCACAGCTAAGTCATTAATGTGATTAGATTTAGCTCCTCCTGCCGATTGATAACGCATAAATCGGAACTATCGGATGAATCGTATGGTTATGGTGTGCATGGATACTTCCCGCACCTCATACAGTCAACCATACATAACCATCATGGCAGGAGAGAGACCATGAACCTCACCAAAGGTGTTGCTTCTTTTGCATTGCTTCTCGGGCTGGCCGGTTCGGCCACCGCTCAGACCGCTCGCGTTCAGGTTATCCACAATGCCGCCGATCCGGCAGCTGACTCCGTGGATATTTACCTGAACAGCACGAGGATACTTGACAACTTCAAGTTTCGTTCTGCGTCTTCGTTTATTGATGCCCCGGCGGGAACGCCCATTACGATCGGCGTTGCGCCGTGGAACAGTATGAACGTGTCCGACACGATCGCAAGCTTCACATACACGCTGACACAGGGCGAAAATATCTAATCGTCGCATCGGGCGTACTCTCCCCGGGTAACTTTGCCGCCAATCCTGACAGTCGTTCCACAGGATTCAACCTGCTCGTGAAAACTCCGGTTCTCGAAGCGGGTCATGGCGGGCTGGTCAGCATCGCAGTCGTCCACGGCGCCACTGATGCCCCGACGGTCGATGTCGATGCGCGTGGTGTGGGTAACCTCGTCAACAATGCCGCCTATGGCGACATCACCCGGGTACCTCACTGTACCCCCGGCAGCCTATACGCTGGATGTCAAGGACAGCTCCGGCACAGTCACCGTCGCATCGTTCACGGCTGATCTGTCCGGTCTGGCCAATGGTGCAGCGGTTGTGTTTGCTTCCGGGTTCCTGAGCCCGCTCAAAAACCAGACCGGCAAGCAGTTCGGTCTGTATGCCGCCCTTCCGGATGGCAACGTCATCGAGTTGCCCGTGACCACGGCACGGCTTCAGGTGATTCACAACGCAGCCGATCCGGGTGCGGCATCGGTCGATATTTACCTCAACGGCCAGAAACTGCTTGACAACTTCGGGTTCCGTACCGCGACGCCTTTCATTGACGCTGCGGCCGGCCTGACACTGAACATCGGAGTGGCACCGGGTACAAGCACCTCGTTTGCAGACACTCTGACCAGCTTCAACATCTCCCTCATGGAGGGCGAGAAGTACGTCGTGCTTGCCAACGGTGTCTTGAATCCGGCGGCGTTTGCCGTCAACCCTGATGGTCGTTCGACTGGCTTCACACTGCTGGCATCGGCCGGCGCCCGTGAAGCGGCTTCCACCGCCGGCAACGTCGACCTGAAGGTCGTCCACGGCGCAACTGATGCGCCAACGGTCGATGTTGACGCGCGTGGTGTGGGTAACCTCGTCAACAATGCCGCCTATGGCGACATCACCGGGTACCTCACTGTACCCCCGGCAGCCTATACGCTGGACGTGAAGGACAGCTCCGGTGCAGTCACCGTCGCATCCTTCTCGGCTGACCTGTCCGGTCTGGCCAATGGTGCAGCGGTTGTCTTTGCCTCTGGATTCCTGACACCAGCAGCGAATCAGAGCGGCCCTGCTTTCGGCCTGTATGCTGCCCTTCCGGATGGCAACGTCATCCCCCTGGGTGCAATTACGAGTGTTCGTGAAGTGGGATCAAGCGTTCCGACAGTGTATGAACTGACGCAGAACTACCCGAACCCCTTTAACCCGTCGACCCAGATCACCTTCACGCTCCCTGAAGCGCAGACGGTACGCCTGGGAGTGTTCAACAGTCTCGGGCAGGAGGTCGCCACACTCGCCAATGGTTCGTATGGAGCAGGCGAATACCGTGTGACCTTCGACGCGGCCGGGCTTCCGTCCGGGATGTACTTCTACCGCGTGGAAGCCGGATCGTTCAGTGCGGTTCGGAAGATGACACTTCTGAAGTAGCTATGAGGACGTCAATCCACCGACAATCGGGGCACCACGCCACAGGGCGCTGGCAATCCTGGTTGTCGGTGGATTCTTTTCAGGGGCAGCGATACGCAGAAATATTCTGCCGGCTCATTGATTTTCTTCTTCCCGTGTGCTTTATTGAGCCCTTTGCCGCGCACCATTCCCGGCACGGGTGCGCATCCGTAGTGTGGCTGCGCAGATGTATCCATTTTTGTACAATGATACCGGCACACTCCAGATGAAAAAAGTCGCCCTGTTTTCCATTCTTCTGGTCCTGGGCCTCGTCGGCTCCCAGATCCTCCCCGGGATTCTGGGCGATGCGTACGGCCCGGTTGATAAGATCATCAGTCTCCTGACCATGATGGGCCTCTCGTTCATCATGATTCACGTCGGCTACGAATTCGACATCGTCAAATCCCGGATCCGGTCGTATGGGTGGGACTATGTCGTGGCCATGACAGCCGCGGCATTCCCCTGGATTTTTGTGTCGCTGTATTTCGTGGTGGTCATGCTCCCTTCCCAGACATGGTTCTCCATCGACGCATGGAAAGAGAGCCTCCTGGCAGGCCTTTTCGCGGCCCCTACGTCAGCTGGCGTCCTTTTTTCGATGCTTGCCGCCGCCGGCCTGAGTGCAACCTGGCTCTTCAAGAAGGCCAGAGTGCTGGCGATTTTCGACGATCTGGGCACTGTTCTCCTGATGATTCCGTTGAAAATCATGATTGTCGGCTTTGCCCCGCAGCTCCTCGGGATCATTCTGGTCATGGCCCTCATGCTCTGGATCGGATGGCGCTATCTCCATGCCATCAACCTGTCGGCTGCCTGGCCGTGGGTGCTCCTGTACTCTCTCCTGATCGTCCTGGTGACAGAACTGATTTACGCAGGAAGTCTCTACCTTGATGACCAGGTCCCGGTCCATCTCGAGGTCCTGCTGCCAGCATTTGTCCTGGGAATGGTGATGAAGCGTCCCGAGGGATCCGATCCCCACGTTGACGACCAGAGAGAAGGACATCAAGAGGGCCCGGAGAGTACGCAGGAGCAAAGAGTTTCCACCATCATTTCGGCGGCCTTTATGGTGCTGGTAGGACTGTCAATGCCGGCGCTTTTTGCATCGGGAGAAGGTGCGACAGGCCAATCCTTGACCGCAAGGTTCACTGCATCGATACCGATGCCGGACTGGACCACGCTCGCGCTCCATGTACTCGCTCTGACGGTACTGTCCAACATCGGAAAGATGGTTCCGAGCCTCGTCTACAGAAGAGAGGCTCACTGGAGAGAGCGGCTTGCGGTGGCAATCGGGATGTGGCCGCGCGGCGAAGTGGGCGCGGGCGTGCTGGTTGTGAGTATCGGCTACGGCATCGGCGGGCCTATCCTGACGGTCGCGGTGCTCAGTCTTGCCCTGAATCTTCTGCTGACCGGGGTCTTTATTCTGATTGTCAAACGGCTTCTCCGCGGAGTGCCCGCCATACACTAGACATCCGCCGGGACGCGGTCGGCTGTTTGCGTGCACCATCGGGTCGTCAATGAACGGTGAAGGGGGGATGGGTGGCCGCCCGCCCCGGTTTTTGCATGTCCTTCCTGTTTTCGGTATCTTGGAAGTTGCATGGAGCCATGGCGTAAGAACCTCTACATACTCTGGGCGACGCAGTTCCTGGCAATGGTCGGAATGAATCTCGTCGTCCCCTTTCTTCCCTTCTTCATCCGCGAACTTGGCGTCACCGATCCCGATGAACTCGCCCGCTGGAGCGGACTTGTGTTCTCGGGTCCGTTCGTCCTGTCGTTCATTGCCACCCCAATCTGGGGCGCCCTGGGCGACCGGTATGGCCGGAAGAACATGGTGGTACGGGCCATTTTCGGTCTTGCCGTCTCCCAGTTACTGGTGGGGTTTTCGCAGGACGTCATCCAGCTGTTTATTTTCCGCATCGTCCAGGGCGCCATCAGCGGGTTCATTGCCTCTTCGCTCGCCCTCGTGTCAACCAACACACCCCGCGAAAAAGTCGGGTACGCCCTCGGACTGATGCAATCTGCCTCCGCAGGTGGGATGGTGCTCGGCCCCTTTGTGGGTGGCCTCCTGGCAGACCTCATCGGCTACCGGGAGATCTTTTTTGTGACTGCCTCGCTCTGCACCATCGGCGGTGTTGTCGTGGTCTTTTTGCGTGCCAGGAGCTCAACAAGGTCGCGCGGGGCGCCAAGGCATTCTCCGTGCGATCGAACTTTCTCCTGATGTGGAGCGATCGCCGTCTGCGGGTTGTCGCCCTCACGCTTGTGGCCGGGCAGATGTCCGTCCTGATGATCGAGCCCATCTTTGCACTCTTTGTGGAAGGATTTCGATCTGACACACGATTCATCTCCACCATTGCCGGCGGGATCTTCTCCATCAGCGGATTGTTCATGGTCATCTCCGGTCCATGGTGGGGGAAGCGAAACGACCGGACGGGCTACAGAAAAAACCTGGCGATCGCCCTGGGTGTGGTCGGCCTCTGTTACGTGGGCCACCTCGCCGTCACCTCGCTGGTGCAGCTTGCGGCATTGCGTGCGTTTCTGGGATTCGCGCGCGGCGGCATCCTTCCGACACTCTATGCCCTGACCAGCTCGTTCGCGCCTGCCGAGCGTCAGGGTGGCATGATGGCGATCGCATCCAGCATGACGATGTTTGGTAACCTGCTTGGCCCGACCGTGGGCGGACTGATCGCAGGCCATTTCGGCATCGCCACAACATTTGTCGTGAACAGCGCTCTTCTGGTCGCCACGAGCCTTGTTGTCTGGAGGTTTCTCGGCGACGTCGATGCCCGCACTGCTTCTCCGGCTACCGCCGCGGACGATCCGGCGTATCATCCATAGCCTGTGAGTATATCATATGTCTTCATCCGAGCGGCTCTTTCTTCTCGATGGCATGGCGCTGGCATATCGGGCCTACTATTCGTTTATCGGACGCCCCCTCCGCAACAGTCGGGGGCAGAACACCAGCGCGGCTTACGGATTCATCGCCACCCTGATAAAAATCCTCGACGATCATCAGCCCGATCATATCGCAGCCGTATTCGACACGAAAGAGCCGACGTTTCGCCACCACATGTACACCGACTACAAAGCCACGCGCGAGTCCATGCCGGAAGATATGGTCCCGCAGATCGAATGGATCAAGACCGCCGTCAGGGCGTTCCGTACGCCGGTGCTTGAACTTCCGGGGTTCGAAGCGGACGATATCATGGGAACACTGGCACGCCGGGCCGAACTCCAGGGGGTACATACCTTCCTCGTAACGGCGGACAAAGACATGATGCAACTCGTGAGCCCCCTGGTCACCATGCTGCGGCCGGGAAAGGGCTCAGCAGATCTTGAACCCGTCGAAGCGTCCGGCGTGGCCACCAAGTTCGGGGTCACACCTGACCGGGTGATCGACGTCCTGGCGCTCATCGGCGACAAGTCGGACAATGTCCCCGGTGTGCCAGGGATCGGAGAGAAGACCGCCATCCCTCTCGTGCAGACGTGGGGGACTATCGAACGGCTGTACGATCATCTTGAAGAAGTGCCACAGAAGGGTGTTCGTGAAAAGCTGACCCGCAACAGAGAACTGGCGTTTCTTTCAAAGAAGCTCGTCACGATCGATACCGCTGTGCCGATCGACGTTGATTTCCACACACTGAGAGCCCAGCCTCCCGATCTCGCCGCGCTGGCACCCCTCTTCGAAGAACTCGATTTCAAGGGACTTCTGTCGCGACTCCGGGACCGGACGGAGGGAGGCAGTGTTCCCCTCCCTGTATCGTCAGAAGCGGAACCATCAGCGCCAGTCGAGCCCCCGGAGATCCCTGCCGCCACCATCGAGACCCTCCCGCACACGTATCACTGCGTGGCAACGGAGAACGAGCTCTCATCCCTGTGCAACGCCCTGGCAGGAGCGGCCGCATTTGCCATCGACACGGAGACGACCTCGTCGGATCCCATGCGCGCCGTGCTGGTCGGGTGCTCATTCTCCATCGAGCCGGGAGAAGCATGGTATGTCCCCGTCGCACACGAAGGACCCGGGGAAGACGAAGGACAGTTTGCTCTGTCGTCAGTCGGACAGACGCACAATGCCACTCCGATCGGACTCCCTCTTTCCACCGTGGTCTCTGCGCTTCGTCCCATCCTCGAAAACGCGGAAAAGAACCTGATCGGTCAGAACCTGAAGTATGATGCGCTCGTCCTCCGGCGTCACGGCATCACGCTCCCCCCGCCGGCATTCGATACGATGGTGGCGGGATATATCCTCCGGCCCGATGGCCAGCACTCCCTTGACAGCATGGCGCTGGAGTTCCTTCACTACCGGATGGTCTCGTTCGACGACCTGACCGGCACCGGGAAGAAGCGCGTTCCGATCACCGATGTGCCCCTTGAACGCGTGGCCGCGTACGCGGCTGAAGATGCGGACATGACGCTGCGACTGTACAGGCATCAGGAACCTCTGCTGCGAACGGACGGACTTCTCGATCTGTGCCGGACAATCGAGTTCCCACTGATCGCAGTTCTCGGGGATATGGAATTCCAGGGAGTGCGCATCGATGCCGCCCAGCTGGCAACGATGGGTGCAGCGATCGAGCAGAATGTCCAGCGGCTCACTGGAGAAATTCATACGCTCGCCGGCGATCCGTTCAACATCAACTCAACGAAACAGTTGGGAGAAGTTCTTTTTACAAAGCTCGGCCTCCCCCCCGTCCGAAAAACAAAAACCGGGTTCTCCACCGACGTTGCCGTCCTGGATACTTTACAGGGACAGCATCCTATCATCGACCATTTGCTGGAATACCGTCAGCTGACCAAATTGAAGTCGACATACGTCGATGCACTTCCCAACCTGGTGCATCCGGAAACAGGACGCGTACACACGTCGTACAATCAGACGGTTGCTGCCACCGGACGGCTTTCCTCCAGCGATCCGAACCTCCAGAACATCCCGATCCGGACCGAGCTCGGCCGCGAGATTCGCCGCGCATTCATCGCCGGAGAACCGGGATGGGAGCTTCTCTCGGCGGACTACTCCCAGATCGAACTCCGGGTGATGGCCCACATCTCGGGAGACGAGGCACTGCGGAGCGCCTTCCTGAACGACGAGGACATTCATGTCTCCACAGCGGCAAAGGTATTCGGCGTTTCAGCGGCGGACGTCACACGCGACATGCGGCGGAAGGCCAAGGAAGTGAATTTCGGCATCATGTATGGCATCGGACCCTTCGGGCTGTCCAACCGGCTGGACGTGTCGCAACCCGAGGCGAAAGAGATCATCGCCCGTTACTTCGACCGATTTCCAAAAGTGAAGCAGTACATCAATGACACTCTCGAACAGGTACGCCGGTCCGGGTATGTCCAGACGATGCTCGGGCGACGGCGGTATCTCCCGGACATCGACAGCAAAAACCAGAACATCCGGGGCAATGCGGAACGGCAGGCCATCAACATGCCGATTCAAGGCACGTCGGCGGATATGATCAAAATTGCCATGGTCCGCCTCCACCATCAGATGCGGATGAACTCCTACAGGAGCAGATTGCTGCTGCAGGTCCATGACGAACTTGTCTGCGAGGTGCCGGGGGCAGAGAAGGAGGCGATGGCCGCACTGGTGAAAGAGGTCATGCAGAATGCACTTCCTCTCGAGGTCCCCGTGAAGGTGGACGTCGGGTTCGGGGCCTCATGGCTCGAGGCCCACTGAACAAGTAGGACAATCAGCGCAGGTGCCCGATCAACCGGGGCAGGTGGGACATGTCATCGTTTGCGTGAATTCGCCAGGAGGGCTGCCCCAAAAAGGATCAGCGCATACGGCCAGTAGGTCCGCATGAGCATCCGCGCATCCTGGGTCTCGATGGTACCGGTCTCAGCCATGAGGACCACGGCACCGGTCGCGGCACAGAAGAGGGCGGGAACGAGCATATGCCAGTCGCGCGGACGGACGGCAAACATGACGCCAAAGGCCACTGCAAGCGCAAACATGAAGAGGGGGAATCCGTACCAGGCGGGAACATCGATCCAGCCCCCGACGTCGAGAAACTTGTATCCTGAAACCGCGAAGAGCAGCACCCACCAGAAACCACCAGCCTGTCGCATGCGGACCCGCTGCACAATGACCAGCAGCGATGTGACCGCCAGTCCCCCCCACAGTACCAACCACCAGCTGAATGGTACAACAGCGATTTTGTTGAGGAGCAGAAGCGCGCCGACGATGATCAGCACGCTGCCAAACCAGACCGTTGATCGGTTCCGGGACTGAATGCTCATAGGGACCCTCTACGCAGATTGGGGGGAGACTGCAGCCGGCTCGACGGACGGCTCCAGAGGTATAACGATTGCCATGATCAGATACGCAATCAGCATGAAGCCGAACGACGCGATTGCGGCCACGAGAAACAGCAACCGGATTATGACCGGGTCGACACTCAAAGACACCCCGATTCCGCCGCACACTCCTGCGATCTTCTTCTCCGTGCGCGAACGGTACAGTCGTGCCGCAGTCGCAGATCCGGGCACATCGCCCCCCCGTCCAGCGTCCGGAGCTGGAGCTGGTCCACCTGCTTCTCCACTGAGATACCGGCGACCTCCGAAGATGAAAGCGACACCCAGTAACACCAGTGCGACCGGAATGACCACATCAAACGCATGTCCCCACCAGTTGTGCCAGAACGCAAGGCCGAGGTTTGCTGTCAGCCAGACCACGCCCACGCCGACAAGGAGGAATCCCCAGAACCGGCTATTGGCCTTGTCGTTGTCGTTGTTCTGCGGCTGAACTGGATCGCCAACCTCCCCTTTGGGGACCAGAATCATGGCTGCGATATAGAGGATGATGCCGGCCCCCCCCATGACGGTGAGGAGCACCCATGCGAGGCGCACGAGCGTCGCGTCCACGCCGAGGTATTCCGCGAGGCCACCGCACACGCCGTCGATCATTCTGTTGGTTCTGCTCTTGGTAAGCCGCCGAAAGCCCTGTCCAGTCGTCATACTGTCCTCCATGTTTGCGAGACGCCCTCTGAAGGAATGTACGGATGGAACGCGCTGATGTTGCGCCGGAGGTCCGGAAACGGCACAGCCGGCCCGCTCTGCGGTCCGGCTGTCCAGGTGGCGGAACGGTACGGCATATTAGACTTCCATGATCTCTTTTTCCTTCTGACTCAGAAGGGTGTCGACATCTTTGATCGCCTTGTCGGTCATCTTTTGCACCTCGGCCTCCGCGCGCTTTCGTTCGTCCTCCGAGAAATGCTCCTCTTTCTCTGACTTCTTGAGGTGTTCCAGGGTGTCCCGTCGGACGTTACGGATTGCGATCTTTCCTTCTTCTCCGAATTTCTTTGCCAATTTCACAAGTTCACGCCGTCGCTCCTCGTTAAGCGGCGGGATCGGCACCCGGATGATATCTGCGTCCTTGATGGGGTTGAGCCCGAGGTTCGCCGCCTGAATCCCCTTGAGGATAGGATCCATCGCGGCTTTGTCGAAAGGCTGGACGGTGAGTGCGTGTATATCCATCACGCTGACATTGGCGATGTGGTTCAGGGCCATCGTTGAACCATAATATTCGACCTTCACGCTATCGAGCAGGCCGGTCGTCGCCTTGCCCGTCCGGATCTTCACAAGTTCCTGCCGCACAACATCGGCTGCCTTGTGCATCCGGTCTTCGCAGTCCATCAGGATTGTCTTGATCATGAGTGTCCTCGTGTGCTTGGTACGGTGTTCCGTTCAGAGCGATTCGCTGACCCGCGTCCCGACGGCTTCCCCGAGCATGAGGCGTTTGAAGTTGCCGCGTTGGTTCATGTTGAAGACGAGCATGGGGAGGCGATTTTCGCGGCAGAGCGTGATTGCCGTCATGTCCATTACTTTGAGGTCTTTCTGCAGGACATCCAGATATGTCAGCTGTTCGAACCGGAGGGCACCTCGGGGTCCGCTCGGGGTCCGCATCGTACACGCCGTCCACCCGGGTCCCTTTGATAATCACATCCGCCTCAATCTCCACACCCCGCAGCGACAGCGGCCGTATCGGTCGTGAAGTACGGGCTCCCCGTGCCGGCGCCGAAGATCACCACACGGCCTTTTTCAAGGTGCCGGACTGCCCGGCGGCGGATGAAGGGTTCGGCAATGACGTCCATCCGGATTGCCGACATCAGACGTGTGGTCATCCCCATGTTTTCAAGCGTTGCCTGAAGGGCCATGGCATTGATGACCGTCGCCAGCATACCCATATGGTCGCCGGTCACTTTGTGTATGCCGCTGGTGGAATTGGAAACACCGCGGAAGATGTTCCCGCCCCCGATGACGATCCCGATCTGGACGCCGAGGTCTTTGACACTCTTGATCTCTTCCGCATACTGCTGGAGCACTGCCGCATCAATCCCGAATTGCTGTTGGCCCATAAGTGCTTCACCGCTGAGCTTCAGGAGGACGCGTGTATAGACGGAGCGCTCCATCGGGCTTAGCGGGACTCCTCGCCCAGATGGAACCGGATGAACTTCCGCACCTGCACGCCGTTTCCGGTCGCCGGAGAAGAATCCTTGAGCACGTCCTTGATGGTCTTCCCCGGATCCTTGATGAAGGTCTGTTCGAGAAGACAGACTTCCTGGAAATACTTCTCCAGTTTGCCCTGCGCAATCCGGTCGATGATCTGGTCCTTTTTGCCTTCGTTTTTCGCCTGTGTCCGGTAGATTTCGAGTTCCCGGTCGATCATGGCTTTGTCGACCTGCTCGCGGCCGACGACCTTCGGATTCATCGCGGCGACCTGCATGGCAACGTCGCGGCCGATCCCGGCTGCCGCTCCGTCCGGGGTGATCCTCTCGAGTTCGACCAGGACGCCGATCTTACTGCCCACATGCGTATATGCACTGATCACGCCGTCCGGTTGTCTCGACGATCTGAAATCGCCGGATGTCGATCTTTTCGCCGACTTTCGCGAGGAGATCGTTCAGATTTCTGCGATCGTTTTTCCTGTCTGGTGCTTGAGCGCAGTCAGTGCTTCCAGCGGTCGTCGGCCGGTGTTGCATCGACCACGTCGGCGACTCGTGCGCGAATCGCACAAAGTCGTCACTGCGACCCACGAAGTCGGTTTCCGAGTTCACTTCGACGATCACGCCGCGGCGTGGCGTCAGGAGCTACCCGCGTCACGATCATCCCCTCTTTGGCGGAGCGGTCTGCACGTCTTCTGGCCAACCGCCGCACCCTTCTTCCGAAGGTACTCGACGGCCGCCTCGAGGTCACCCTCCGAGGCCTCGAGAGCCCTTCTTACAGTCCATCATCCCCGCACCTGTTCGATCGCGCAGAGTCTTAATTAATGTTGGAGTGATCTGCATACCGTCCTTCCGAATTCCATTCCGTTCTAGTTCTCTTCGGTCGCAGCTTAGGCGTCTGAGGATTCCTTCGTACGAGCCTGCTCAGCCTCCATGGCCGCCTCCATCTGGCGTGAGGAGGAGCGCTCCTTACCCTCCAACACAGCGTCGGCGATCACCTTGACAATCACCTGAATGGACTTGATGGCGTCGTCGTTGGCGGGGATGACATAGTCGACGGCCTGCGGATCGCAGTTGGTGTCCACGATCGCAAAGACCGGAATATTCAACCTCCGAGCTTCTTTCACGGCGATGGATTCTTTCTTGACGTCCACGACGAAGATCGCTCCGGGCAGGCGCGTCATTTCCACGACGCCCGAGAGGACCTTGTTCAGCTTTTCGCGCTCGCGATGGAGAAAGAGAACTTCCTTCTTCGTGAGCTTGTCGAAGGTCCCGTCTGCTTTCCATCTTGTCGATGTTCGTCAGCCGTTTGACGCTCTTGCGAATGGTCGTGAAATTCGTCAGGCATCCACCGAGCCAGCGTTCGCTTACGTAGAACTCGCCCGCCCGTACGGCTTCTTCGTGAATGACATCTTTGGCCTGTTTCTTGGTTCCAACAAAGAGCACTCGACGTTGCGTCGGCCACAATGTTGGAGATCGCGTTGCATGCCTCGTCAAGCAAGCAGGCTGGCTTTTCATGAGATCAATGATATGGATCCCGTTGCGTTCCATGAAAATATACGGACGCATCTTGGGATTCCAACGGCGGGTGAGATGACCGAAATGACAGCCGGCCGCGAGGAGCTCAGCGACTTCGACGCGAGCCATGGGGGTACCTCCTGCTGTGAGTTTTTCCTCTACTCCGTTCATGTTCCGGCGCCATCTCGCAGGGCGAGACACTCACGTCGAAATCCGGGAGTATGTGTGATATACGCGTAACGACCGAGGGGGCGAACTAGCGCTTAGAGAACTGGAAGCGCTTGCGAGCTTTCGGTTGACCGTATTTCTTGCGTTCGACCATGCGCGGATCCCGCGTCAGCAAGTCCTGCAGCCCGGAGCGGTGACGCGGTGGTCTTCACTCAACGTCACCAGGGCACGAGCGACTCCGAGGCGGATCGCGCCAGCCTGACCGGTAGGGCCACCCCCTTCTACGTTGACGCGGATATCGTACTTGGCGAGCGACTGCGTGACCTCCAGCGGTCGCACGACATCAACGCGCATCGTCTCCAGAGGAAAGTACTGTTCGATCGGGCGCTTGTTGACTGAGATCTTGCCTGAGCCGGGGCTCACGACGACCCGGGCAACCGAGGTCTTGCGTCTCCCGACGGCAATGGTTGGTTGGGAACTGCTTCGCAACGTCGACTCCTGTCTAATTTAGACGGTGTATGGCTCGGGACGCTGGGCTGAGTGCGGATGCTCCGCTCCGGCGTACACTTTCAGCTTCTTGAAAACTTGGCGGCCAAGGCGGGTATGCGGAAGCATCCCCCGCACGGCGTATTCGATAACCCTCTGCGGGTTCTTCTGCACGAGGTCACGAAACCGGTCAATGCGAACACCGCCCGGATACCCGGAGTGGCTGAAAGTATTCCTTCAGCTCCTGACGCTTCCCGGTCACCCGGACCTTCGCCGCGTTGACTACGACGACAAAATCGCCGAGATCAGCATTCGGTGTGAATTGGGTTTGTGTTTTCCTCGCAGCAGGTGCGCCACTTGCGTGGCGATGCGGCCCAGGGTTTTCCCCTGGGCATCAACGATATGCCACTTTTGCGGCGAATCGCCGGCTTTGAAGTACGTGTGGTCTTGTCCACGACAACTGACTCCTGAGGGAAGAGGAAACGAATCATCAAAAAGCCTAGAAAAATACGAATTTCCGGACCGAGAGTCAATGCCTCATGGTGCCTCCCAGCGGGAACTGTCTCGAACAGTCGTTCGGCGTGATAGGAGCTCCTCACCAGCGGGCCGGACTCAACGTGCCGGAAACCCATAGCCAGAGCCCGATCTTTCCGCAGCTGCGCAAACTCCTCAGGGTGCGACATACCGGTGAACGGGAAGGTGCTGCCGTGTGGGCTGCAGATACTGCCCGAGCGTTACAATATCGCACTCCACAGCCCTCAAATCGCTGAGGGTTTCGACCACTTCCGCGGTCCCTTCCCCTAACCCGAGCATCAGACCGCTCTTTGTGACCATGCCCCACCCCTTCGCGCGGAACAGGAGTTCCAGGCTCCGTGCATATCTGGCCTGCGGCCGCACCGCCGGGTACAATCGCGGAACTGTCTCAAGATTGTGGTTCAGGATGTCCGGTCGGGCATCCACGATGGTCTTCAGGGCCTCCGGATCGCCTTGAAAATCCGGAATCAGGACCTCGATCGTCAACCCCGGCGTGCGCTCCCGGGCACAGCGAATTGTCTCGGCAAAAAGAGCGGCCCCGCCGTCCTCGATCTCATCACGGTTCACGGAGGTGAGTACCGCATGCCGGACTCCCATGCGCTGTATGGCCTCCGCGACGCGCTGTGGTTCATCCCGGTCCAGGACGCCCGGCCGGCCGGTTGTTACGGCACAAAACCCGCAGGATCGCGTGCATACGTCCCCGAGAATCATGAATGTCGCCGTCCCCGCATTCCAGCATTCACCCATATTCGGACAGCGCGCCTCCTCACAGACCGTGTGGAGGCGCGCGCCATCGATCAGGCTCTTCAGTCTGCTGAAATTCTCACCTGACGGGATCCTGACCTTCAGCCATTCGGGCCGCCGAAGCAGCTCACCATGCTCACTCACGCTTTCCTCCGCATCGTCACGCCAATGTCACACACGCACTTCCTCTTCACTGCCCCTCACTTGATCTGCGCTCCCGGATCGCACCCTTCCAGAATCTTCACGATCGCATCCATGAACATCCCGCCCAGCATGCCGTCGATCACACGGTGGTCAAACGAAAGCGTGAGATAGGCCATCGAACGAATCGCGATTGCATCATCGATGACCACCGGACGCTTGACGATTGCGCCCAAGCCGAGGATCGCGATCTGGGGCTGACTGATGATGGGTGTTCCAACGATCGTGCCGAACACGCCGAAATTGGATATCGTAAATGTACCCCCCTGTATGTCGTCAGGCGTCAACTTGCGGGAGCGTGTCCGCTCGGCAAGGTCGTGCACTGCCCGCGCGATTCCCAGCAGGCTCTTCTCTTCGGCATGTTTGATGACCGGTACGATCAGGCCGTTGTCGGACGCGACAGCCAATCCCACATTGATGAAGGACTTGCGGATAATCGTGGTTCCCTCCACCGATGCGTTGATCAGCGGATACTTTTTGATAGCCCGCACAACTGCATCGATGACGTACGGGGTGAACGTGAGTTTGAAGCCCTCCTGCTTTTCAAACGACAGTGCATGGGTCGCACGGTGCCGGACAACCGCGCTCATGTCCACTTCATGGATGGCGGCCACGTGTGGTGACGTCTGCACGCTGGCAAGCATATGCTGCGCCATCTTCTGCTGGACATTGGTCATCGGGATCGCTTCCTGCCCGGCTACCGCGGGCCGGGCCGGCAGCGCCGGTGCAGTGTGCGGACGCGAGGCGGGAGCCGCAGGCGGCGGGGCGGACGCCGGGCGCGCTGCCGGAACCGCGGCACCGCTCTTCCGCGACTGGACATAGGACAGGATGTCCTTCTTCGTGACGCGTCCACCATCCCCGGTGCCGTGGATCTGTTCCAGTTCTTCCATGGACACCTGTTCCGTCCGGGCAATGGAAAGGACCAGGGGCGTGAAAATCCGCTCCGTTCTCCGCCGCCAGCCGGCTGCGCGGCCTTCCGATCCGGCTCGGCGGGTGCCGGAGCTTCCCCCGCCACCACCACCCCGGCTTCACTTTCCAGATAGGCAATCACCGTCTGCACCGCCACCGTGGTTTGTTCTTGAACGACGATTTCCGCCAGGATGCCGGCGGCAGGCGAGGGGATTTCCGAATCGACCTTGTCCGTGCTGATCTCCAGCAGCGTCTCGTCCTTCTTCACTGCATCGCCGACCTTCTTGTGCCACTTGACAATCGTTCCTTCAGCGATGCTTTCTCCCATCTGCGGCATCACGACTTCAATGCGTGCCATGGATGTGTACCCTTCGTGTTGTGGTCGTTCGTGTCGGGCTCTTCATCGTACACTCTTCACTCAGTATCGCGCCAGGCTCTGCATCGCCGAGACGATTGATCCCGTATTCGGCAGCATCGCTTCTTCCAGCGGAGGCGCAAAGGGGACTGGCGTGTCGGCAGCGGCAACTCTTCGGATCGGTGCATCGAGATGCGGAAACGCCTCCTCCGCAATCACGGCACTCAGTTCGGCGCCGATACCCCCCGTCAATGTGTCCTCATGAACAATCAGCACTTTTCCGGTCCGGCGCGCGGTATCCAGGATCAACGGCCGATCCAGCGGAGCCAGTGACCGGAGGTCCACAACCGTGGCCTCGATTCCTTCATGCGCCGAAAGCTGGTCTGCGGCATCCAGACAGAACTGGAGCGTGGAGCCGTAGGTAATCACGGTCAGATCATCGCCATCCCGTCGCACCAATCCTTTTCCGATTTCGGGAATGGGGTCGTCATCGGGGATCTCTTCCTTGAGCCTCCGGTAGAGATACTTGAACTCAAGCAGAATGACCGGGTTATTGTCCCGGATGGCAGCCCTCATCAGTCCGCGTGCGTCCCGTGGCGTCGCCGGGGCTACGATTTTGAGCCCGGGCACGTGAAAAAACCATGCTTCAGTACTTGCTGAGTGATACGGTCCTCCGTGGATATACCCACCGGTCGGGAGGCGGACAACCATCGGAAGAGGCAGGTGCCACCGGTAGTGGGTTTTCGCAGCGTTGACGACAAGCTGGCTGAACCCGCACGTGACGAAGTCCGCGAACTGCATTTCCGCCACAGGCCGCATACCGACGAGCGCAGCACCGACCGATGCGCCGATGATGGCGGCCTCCGACAGCGTGGCATCGATGACACGGTCTTCGCCGAAGTGCGCGAGAAATCCTTTCGTGGCCTTGAATGCCCCGCCATACGCACCGATATCTTCCCCGATAAGAAAGACCGACGGATCACGTTCCATCTCTTCCCACATGCCGCGTGCAAGCGCTTCGATATAAGTCATCGTACCCATCAGTCCGCAAACACCCCTTCCCTCCCATCCGCCGGTGACGGATACGGAGCCTCCATCGCCGCATGAAGAGCGTCCTCGATATCCGTATGGATACGCTTACCGATCGCACTCTGAAGCTCCGGGGTGAGCACGCCGTCGGAGAGGAGCTGTGTCTCGTAGACCGTCACAGGGTCCTTCGCTTTCCACGCCTCGAGCAACGCCGGGGGGACATAGGACGCGTCATCGGAAGCGGAGTGACCGTGCATACGCATGGTGACGGACTCAATCAACGTCGGCCCCTCGCCTGCGCGCGCACGTTCCACGGCCGTCCAGCACACGTCATACACTGCCTCGACATCCGTCCCGTCGACGGTGATGCCAGGGATGCCGTAGCCGAGCGCCCTGTCGGAAAGCCGGGCTGCGGCATACTGCCGGGCAGCGGGTGTGGAGTATGCGAATTGATTGTTCTCAATGATGAGAACGAAGGGGAGTTTCATGACGGCAGCCATGTTCAACCCCTCGTGAAAGTCACCGACATTGCTCCCGCCATCACCGATATAGTTCATGACCACCGCCTCTTCCTTGCGCAGTCGTGACGCGAGCGCCACGCCGACGGCAACCGGGATCATTGCCGCGAGGTGGCTCACGTTCCCGTAGATACGCCGTGCGGGATCGGCGTAGTGGCCGGTCCCGTCGCGTCCCTGCGTGAAGCTTTCAGCCCGACCGAGCTGTTGAAGGAAGATGCCGAGCAGCGTCTGCCCCTTCGCAAAGTGGGCTCCGAGATCACGATGCATGGGGAAGAGATAGTCCGATGGCCTGAGGGCCGAGGCACTCCCCACTGCGGTGGCTTCGTTTCCGTTCCCGGTATACGCCCCACCCACCATTTTCCCCTGCCGGTACAAACGGAGGATCGCGTTGTCACACTCTCGCGTCAGCCGGAGGAGGCGGTACAGTTCCAACCTGTCCTCCTTCTGGAACTCCCTGCGTTCCGGCCGCCGGTCTTGGTTGCTGGTTTTCATCCTCACTAATACCTGGCAAGTTGTTCCAGAGCATGAACGAGGTCCGATTCCTGCGGAAGCATGGCACTTTCGAGGGTCGGACTGTACGGTATGGGCGTATCTTTTGCGGCAACACGGACGATGGGCGCATCAAGCCGGTCGAACGCCTCTGCAGCCAGGATTGCGGCGATCTCTGCGCCAAAGCCGCCGGTCAGAGTGTCTTCATGAGCTATGAGGACTTTCCCCGTCTTGCGCACGGACCGGAGGATCGTCTCCCGATCCAGCGGATTCAGGGTTCGCAGGTCGACAATCTCCACAGAGACGCCGAGACGTTCTTCGACGTTCCGGGCGGCATCGAGGGCCCGTTGAACAAGCATGCCCCAGGTGATCACCGTGAGATCATCGCCGGGCTTTCGCACCCGCGCAACGCCGAACGGAAGGAGGTACTCATCCGACGGTTCGGGCGAGGCCGCAAACATCTGACGGTACAATCCTTTGTGTTCAAGAAACAGGACCGGGTCCTCCGACCGGCACGCCGTCTTCAAAAGCCCTTTCGCATCGGCTGCATTCGAAGGATAGACCACCCGGAGGCCGGGGATATGCGTGAAGAATCCGTCAATGGACTGGCTATGATAGAGGCCGCCATGGATATATCCTCCGACCGCCACACGGATCACCATCGGGCAGCTCCACTGATTGTATGACCGGTACCGGAGCATGGATACCTCATCACGCAGCTGCATAAACGCGGGCCAGATGTAGTCACCGAACTGGATTTCCACGACCGGTTTGAATCCGCCACGGACCGCAAGACCAAATGCGGTTCCCACAATGGACGCCTCCGCCAGAGGAGAGTTGAAAACGCGTTCCGGTCCGAACCGCGCCGCGAGCCCTTTGGTCGCGGTAAACACGCCACCCTTGTTTCCCCCGACGTCTTGTCCGTAGATCAACATCTGCGGATTCCGTTCCATCTCTTCGCCCAGGGCATGATTGATCGCATCGACCATGACGATGTTTGGACCCCCGCGCTCGACATCCGGGGGGGGCTCTCCGATCTCAGCACTCCCGGGGGCATAGACAAACCGGTCGACCTCCGCCCGATCGGGAAACGGCGCATGTTCAGCCGCGTCGGCGGCCTGATTGATACGCTCCTGCAGTTCCTGCCTGATGCGCGCAATATCGTGAGCGCCAAGAATCCCTTTCTCAACAAGAAGCGTCTCGAGGCGAGGGAGAGGATCTCGTTTTGCATCATTCGCAAGATCATCTTTCTCGCGGTATTTCCTCTGATCATCCGATGAGGAGTGAGGAAGGAGGCGGACGGTGTCCGCCTCAATGAGCGTCGGCCCTTCGCCGCTGCGTGCCCTGTGCGCGGCGGCGGTGGCTGCATCGAAAACTGCCTGGAAGTCGCACCCGTCCACCCGCACAGCATGCAATCCTTCATATCCCTGCACCATGCCGGCAACCGACTTGCCCGCGAGCTGATCGCGGACGGGGACGGAGATCGCGTATTTGTTGTTCTGAATGAAGAACAGAACGGGCAGGCGCTCGCGCGCGGCCCAATTAACCGCTTCGTGAAACTCCCCTTCGCTGGTTGCCCCCTCACCGGACGAGACGTAGACGACCTCCTGAAGACCCGCCTTCACGGCCCCGAGCGCCGTGCCGACAGCTTGCAGGTACTGCGTGCCCGTCGGACTCGATTGCGCTACGATGCGGAGGTTCTTGTGCCCGTAGTGAAACGGCATCGAGAACCCGTTACTGCTCGGTCCACCGGCCCTGTGCATCGCTTCGAGAAAGACCTCTTCTACCGAGTATCCCCAGTGCAGTGCAAAACCGAGATCGCGGTAGTACGGATAGGCCCAGTCCGTTCCCTTCTGTAGGGCACACGCAGCGGCGACCTGGGCGACTTCATGCCCCGAACATCCGATGTGAAAGAACACCTTTCCCTGCTTCAGGAGGGTGAGGACCTTGGCGTCGGCGATCCGGGCGCTCACCGCGCTGGTATACGCAGCAATAAAGTCCTGAGGAGTAAGAGTCATCCAGCTATCCTTCCACCATGATGGCGGAATGAGTGAGTTGCAGAGAGAAGACTGCAGCAAATTCCTCCGCGACCATCTCTTCGAGAGACCTCATGTCCTGGGTATGCCCCAGGAGTTCCTGCATCGAGGTCACGCCGCGTTCAAAAATTCCACAGGGGATGATGCGTTTGAAGAACGCAAGGTCTGTGTTCACGTTGAGGGCGAAACCGTGCATTGTTATCCACCGGCTTGCCCTGATGCCGATCGCGCAGATCTTCTCCCCTCCCGTCCATACTCCCGTGTAGCCCGGCAGGCGGGAGGGCTGAATGCCGGACCGCAGGAGCACGCGCATGATCACCTCTTCGAGCATCCGGAGGTAGCGCGCCAGATCGCGGCCGTGATCGGAAAGGTCGATGATCGGATAACCCACAAGTTGTCCGGGTCCGTGAAACGTAATGTCCCCGCCGCGGTCGACATGGACGACCTCCGCGCCCATCGACCGAAGTTCCTCCGCATCCGCAAGGAGATGATGGGGATCGGCCCCCGTGCCAAGGGTATAGACGGGCGGATGTTCTGTCAGAAGGAGCGTGTCGGGGATTTCGCCCGAGAGCCTGAGTTCCAGCATGCGCCGCTGTTCCGCCCAGCACTCCCTGTAGGGAGTTGTCCCGCAATGGACTGCCCTCAGGGGAGGACGCCGGCCGTTGTCAGATGTTGATGGCTTCGCCATAGGCCGCAGCTGCCGCTTCCATGATGCCTTCGCTGAGAGTTGGGTGCGCATGGATTGTCCGGTAGAGATCCGGTGCTGTCGCCTCCATCTTCTTGGCGAGGACAAGTTCCGCAATCAGTTCCGTCGCATCCGTCCCGAGGATGTGCCCGCCGAGGAGCTCTCCGTATTTCGCGTCAAACACCAGTTTCACCATCCCTTCGGTTTCCCCGATCGCGACAGCCTTGCCGAGTGCTTTGTACGGGAAGCGGCCGATCATGACTTCGTACCCTTCCGCTTTCGCCATTTCCTCGGTGAACCCCACGCTTGCCAGCTGCGGCTGGCAATACGTGCAACCGGGGATCGTGGAATAGTCGAGCGGGCCGGGATTCTTCCCGGCAATTGTCTCGACACAGATCACCGCTTCCGCCGACGCGACGTGCGCGAGCCAGGGCGGCCCGATGACATCTCCGATCGCATGCACACCGGGAACGGCAGTTTGATAGGCCTTGTCGACAACGATATGTCCTCGTTCGACTTTTATCCCCAACGATTCGAGGCCGAGATTTTCCACGTTCCCCTGCACGCCGATGGCTACCAGGGCGATGTCAGCGTTGAGCTCGCGTTCTTCCGACGGCGCAACAATCCTGACCGCAACCCCGTTGTCGCCCACCACGGCGTTCTCGACCCTCGTCTCCGTGAGGATTTCGATCCCGCGCTTTGCAAGACTCGAGGCGAGAAGCTTGGTGAGCTCGCGGTCTTCGATCGGGAGGATGGAAGGCATCATCTCCACAACCGTGACCTTCGTACCGAGGGCCTGATAGAATGATGCGAACTCCATGCCGATTGCTCCTCCTCCGATCACGAGAAGGGAGCCCGGCAGCTCCGGCAGGGCCATGCCTTCGGTGCTGGTAACAATTCTTTTGCGATCGATGGTCACCCCCGGTAGCTGGCGGGGTCGGGCGCCCGTTGCGAGAACAATGTGGCGAGCCTTGATCGCGGATGTCCCTTTCCCTTCAGCCCGAACCTCAACGACATCAGCAGCAAGAAGTCGGGCGTGTCCGTGGATCACGGTCACCGCGTTCTTCTTCATCAGATACTCGACGCCTTTCGACATACGTTCAGCAATGCCCCGGCTCCGCTTGACGACCTGGGCAAAATCGACGTGGAAGGCGTCAAACGTTATTCCCCACTGATCGGCATGACGGAGCTGATGAACGAGCTCCGCGTTGCGGAGGAGGGCTTTGGTGGGAATACAGCCCCAGTTGAGGCAGATCCCCCCGAGGCGGTCGCGCTCGATCAGGGCGGTCTTGAGGCCGAGCTGGGCGGCACGGACGGCAGCCGTATATCCGCCCGGGCCTCCACCGACGATCACGACATCATACTGCGTCTGTGCCATGGTTCCCTCGCGAAGAACGAAATCGTGAGAAAGCTGTAAAAAATACGCAAAGAGGCCCTGAAAGTCAAAGAGCCTCATCCGGAAGAAGGAGTACGGGAAGGGATTCAGGCCTGGCGTTTCAGACCGTATCGCTCGATCTTGTGATACAGTGTCACTCGGTCGATATCGAGGATTGTGGCGCTGCGGCTGACGTTCCAGCCGGTTTCGCGGAGGATTTGCTCGATGTGCCGGTGTTCGATGTCCTGGAGCCGCTTTCCTCCCGAGGTTTTTGCTATCTCCGGTTGAAGGAGAAGATGCTCGCGTTCGATCATGCTCCCGGGCGAGAGGACGAGGGCCCGCTCGATCACATTTTGCAGTTCCCGGACATTGCCGGGCCAGTCGTAGGCTTTCAGGGCGAGCATCGCGTTCGGGCGTAAAGCCGTCCACTCTCCGGTTCATGGAGCGGCCGTACCGAAGGAGAAAGAAATGGGCGAGTTTTGCGATGTCTCCCCGACGTGCCCGGAGCGGAGGAAGAGAGAGAGTGAACACAGCAATCCTGTAGTACAGCTCCTGCAGGAATTTCTGGTCGTGTGCGGCAACCGCAAGATCCACCGTTGTGGCACAGATCATCCGGAAGCTCGTGGGTACCGGATCGGACCCACCGAGGCGTGTCACGTGGCCGCGCTCCAGGATCTTCACAAGATCATTCTGGACCGAGCGGTCAAGAGCGTTGACTTCATCAAGAAAGAGCGTGCCCCCCACAGCCGACTCGAGCTTTCCTTTCCGCTGATGTACAGCGCCCGGGTAGGAGTCGGGTTCATGGCCGAAAAGCTCGTCGGCCTGCATGCTGTCCGAAAGTGAGCCGCAGTTGACCGTCACCAGCGGGGCATACTTCCGCGCACTCGCATGATGAATGGCGCGGGCAACCAGTTCTTTGCCCGTTCCGACTTCGCCGGAGATCAGCACAGGCGCCTCCGTAACCGCCACCGTCTGGATCAGCTCGGTAACGCGGCGCATCTCGGGACATTCGCCGACAATCTCAGACCCGGCCGTCAATTCAGTTACGGCCTCGCGGAGACGCTGGTTTTCGACATTCAGCAGCTGCTGTTCCAGCGCATTAATGACGAGATGGCTGAGATAATCGGGATCAATCGGTTTGGTGATGTAATCGTAGGCCCCTTCCTTCAGCGCGCGGACGGCGGTTTCGACCGTCGCGAAGGCCGTAATAATGATCACTACCGTATTCTTCTTCAGCTTCTTGATGCGATGGAGGAGCTCCATGCCGTCCATGCCGGGCATGCGGATGTCCACAAGGACCAGGTTCCAGGATTCCTGTTGGACCTTTTTCAGTGCGCCGGCCCCGTCTGCCGCAGCATCGACGCGGAACCCATCCTCCCGGAACCACTTTGTCAGAGACTCGCGTACGATGAGCTCGTCGTCCACGACCAGGATTCCCAGGTCTCCCTTTTTCATCCGGAACGTCCTTCCTGTATCACGTGGTGCCGCTGTCCTGTCGGTTGCCGCCGGGGGAGGGTCACGGTGAACGCACCCCCGTGTGCCCCTTCTCCGTCAGCTTCAATGGTGCCGTGATGACGCTCGACGATCCCATACGCGATTGCGAGCCCGAGACCAACACCACGCCCGTCGCTCTTTGTCGTGAAGAAGGGCTCGAAGATGCGGGTCCGAAGCTCTTCGGGCACGCCGGGCCCGGTGTCAGTGACGCGCACCAGCACCGTGTCCTGCCCCGCGTCCGCACACATGGCGACGGTTACCACACCTCCTCCGCCGCTTGGTTCAGACCCGCTGATCGCCTCGATTGCGTTTACGATCAGGGCAATGATCACCTGCTGTAACTGCCCCGCATCGCATTCGATGAGGTCATCGGTTTCGCACGAGAACCGGAGATCGACATGGTTCTCAATTGCATAATGATGGAGGAGCAGCCGGCAGCGCTCCGTCACGCTCGCGAGATGGGTGTCCGTGAATGTCGCAGGATTCTGGCGCGAGAACGCCAGCATGTTCTGGACGATGTGCGCGCACCGCTGGGCCTCGTCCGCCACCAGCTGGAGATCGGCACACACAGGCTCTGTTTCTGACGCAGGCATACCCAGCTTCTGGATCTTCTTGATGGAAAGCTTGGCAAAGGTGAGGATGCCTTCGAGGGGGTTGTTGATTTCGTGCGCGACGCTCGCCGCGAGGTTTCCGAGAGATGCCATCTTTTCTACGCTCACCAGCCGCCGGTGGGCCCGTTCGAGATCAGCTGTCTTCTGACGGACCTTCTGTTCAAGCGTGGTCGACCACTCCGTGATCTCGTCGCGCGCTCTGGAGAGTTCTTCGGTCATGGCATTGAAGGTTCTGGCGAGCTGCCCGAGCTCATCGGTCGAGTGGACTTCGAGTCTCTGGTCCAGACTCCCTGTGGACACGTTCTGCATCCCCTCCGCCAATCGTCGCACCGGCTTGCGGATAAAAGTCCAGAGAAACCAGGCCGAGGTAAGAGCGACCAGTAATACGGCAGCGAGGGACAGGGTGACCAGCTGGCTGCGGGTTTCGGCAAGGCTTGCATCGACCTGTGCCAGCGACATGCGCACGTCCATGATGCCGAGCAGGGCATTTCGGGGCGGATGGGCATGACACGATGCGTCAGAACACGAGGAAGCGTTGCGGATCGGTGTCCGCATTGCCAGGACACGTTCTCCCGTCGCTTCAGCGATGATCTCCGATGTCCGGTGCTTGCCGTTCCTTTCCTGTGCGCCGTCGCCGGCATCGTGGCATGCCTCACACGGCGCTCCCTCGACAAGGATCGTCCGGTGGATTTCGTCGCGCGACGTCGAGAAGATCACCACTCCGTCCGGATTCATGATGCGGATAGCGTTGATGCCAGGCTCCGCGCCGACTGCCGTGAGGATCTGTTGTACCTCCTCCTTGTCATTCCGGAGCATACTGTGCTGGGTCGATCGGACCAGGAGGTCGCTGACGCGCGCCGCGCTCCGCATCACATGATTGTGCAGATGGGTCTGATGCACGGTGATGGTGGCAAACGCCAGTGCACCGAGAATCGCGGTCTGCACCCCGGCAATCAGGATAAAGAGCCTGAGGGCCATCGAGTGACTGATGCGGGAGATTGGGATGCGCATTCGATGAGTGTGTTTCCACCCGATTTTTCACAAATCATGCCATCAGAAACCGCTCTTTCCGGCTTCATGAGAGGGTACCATTCCCACAAGTGGGAAAGGCGGGTACTGTTTTCCACTTTTTGGGAAATACCGACCGGATTGGCGAGAAAAGGAAGGCCGAAATGGAGGAAATCCGAACACCGGAATATGGCGCAATTCTTGAAATGATGGGAGTACGCGTTCATTCCCGCCCAAGGAAACCTCATGATAGCACAAAACAGACGGACGTTCCTCAAAACGGCTACAGCCGTTGGCACGATGGCAATGGGCCTGGGGAGGTCGACGACCTCCGCTGCCCCCACCAATATCCTCTCACCCGATCGCCTTGGAGTCCTCGTCGACACGACGGTGTGCGTGGGCTGCCGCAATTGTGAGTGGGCATGCCGGACGGCACACGACCTCCCCACTCCACCACGTGAATCGTACGGAGACCGTTCAGGCCTCACAACCATGCGGCGTCCGGACGAATCGGCACTCACGGTCATCAACGAATACGACAACCCCCGGAACCCGGACCTCCCCTACGATGTGAAGATCCAGTGCATGCATTGCGATCACCCGGCCTGCGTGTCTGCATGCATCGTGGGAGCGTTTTCAAAGCAAGAGAACGGCGCGGTGGTATGGGATACCGACATGTGCATCGGCTGCCGGTACTGCATGGCCGCCTGCCCGTTCCAGATCCCCGCTTTCCAGTATCACACGGCGCTCGATCCGGAAATCCGAAAGTGTGACTTCTGCATCACGCGCACACGCGCAGGAAAGCTTCCCGCCTGCGTTGAAATTTGTCCTGTGGAGGCACTGACCTACGGGCCCCGGGAAGAGCTCATCAGAGTCGCCCGCCGGCGCATCGCCACCTATCCCGACCGGTACGTCAATCACATTTACGGGGAACATGAAGTGGGAGGAACGTCGTGGGTTTACCTGGCGGGAAGGGACTTCTCCGACCTGCAGTTTCCACGTCTCGGTCAGAACCCCGCCCCCGGCGTCTCAGAAGCGATCCAGCACGGCATCTTCGCGTATTTCATGCCGCCGGTCGCGCTGTACGCCCTCCTCGGCGCGATCATGTGGATGACCAAGAAACGTAAAGAAGAAGGCCTCTAGGAGATCCCGCAATGCATGTCCCTATGAAACCAACTCCCATCAAGACGTCATTTTTCACGCCCGGCGTAATCGTGCTGTGCCTTCTCGCCATCAACGGGATTGCCTTCCTGGCCGGCCGCTTTTTCTTCGGCATCGGCGCGGTCACCAATCTCAACGACCAGTATCCCTGGGGTCTGTGGATCGCCGTGGATGTGGCAGCCGGCGTCGCACTCGCCGCAGGCGGGTTCACCACGGCAGCCCTCGGCCACGTCATGCACCGTGAAGAATACCATGTGGTCCTCAGACCGGCGCTGCTCACAGCAATGCTGGGCTATACCTTCGTTGCCGTTGCGGTGTTTGTCGATATCGGCCGCTGGTATTTCATCTGGCACCCGCTGATAATGTGGAACGGATCCTCGGCGCTGTTCGAGGTCGGCATTTGCGTCATGATCTATATGTCCGTGCTGTACATCGAGTTCATCCCCATGATCACCGAACGATTTATCGGCAATGTGCGGCTGCCAGGCCTCCTCCGGGCTCTGAACAAGCCAATCGACGCTCTCCTGCGGGTTCTGGACCGGACCCTGGGCAGAACCATGTTCATCTTCATCATCGCAGGTGTCGTGCTCTCCACGCTTCACCAGTCGTCCCTCGGAACCCTGATGGTCATCGCGGGAGAAAAGATGCATCCTCTGTGGCAGACCCCCGTGCTGCCCCTGTTGTTCCTCCTCTCCGCCATTGCCGTCGGATTTCCGATGGTGATATTTGAATCGATACTCGCATCCCGATCGTTCAAGCTGAAGCCCGAAATCGACGTGCTCTCCCGGCTGGGCGGACTGGTCGCGCCCATCCTCGGTGTGTATCTGGCGTTCAAACTGGGCGACATGTTTATCCGGGAAACATTCGTGTATCTGCAGGAGCTGAACACAGCGAGCATCATGTGGACCATCGAAGTGGTGGTCGGGGTCATCATCCCCCTCCGCATGTTCCTCTCCCGGTCAGTGTTGAAGTCGCCGCCCCTGCTCTTTACCGCCTCCGCGCTCGTGATCGTCGGCGTTGCCCTGAACCGGATCAACAACTTCGTCGTGGCTTACACGCCACCGTATGCATTCCAATCGTATTTCCCATCGGTTGGCGAAATCTCCGTTACCGTCGGATTCATCGCCCTCCTCTCGCTGATGTACCGGGCCTACGTCATGATATTCCCCATCATCAGTCTCCCCGAGGGGCCAACCGCGCAAAGAACCAAGTACTCGTTGCGGGGGAACAAACCATGAAGACCGTGTTCGGCATTGCAACGCTCATTGTCATCTGTGCCACGGCGGCCCCGGGACAGACGTCCAAGGCGGACAAACACGTCCCGCCCAAGCGCCAGGACATCGCCTGCCAGACGTGCCATTCATGTTCGGCACCGACAAAGACCAATCCCTGCCTTTCACCCTGCCCCCGGGCTCGCATCATTCCGGGGTACCACCCTGCCAAGTCGGGACCTGAGGTGGTCATCATGAGCCGCTCGTCCGAACAGTACGGGCCCGTGGTCTTCTCCCACCGCCTGCACGCGGATATGTCGGAGATGTCGGGAGGGTGTTATGGATGCCATCATTATAATAGTACGTCCATGGCCATCCTTTCCTGCAAGGAGTGCCATCCGGCATCCCGGGCTCGTTCCGACATCAGCATGCCTGACCTGAAAGGTGCATATCACCGCCAGTGCATGGACTGTCATCGTCAATGGGGGAAGACCACCGAATGCACGACATGCCACATCAAGCGGGGTCCGGGTCAGACGACCGAAGAGGCTCTGGAAGCGGCGCGACTCAAAGGGAAAGGGCATCCTGAGGTTCCCTCGCCCAATCGCGTTGTGTATGAAACTCGGAGTCAGAAAGGAACCGTTGTCACCTTTTTCCATGAAGATCATTCAGGTCGATTCGGCCTGCAGTGCAGGGATTGCCACAAAGCAGAAGCCTGTGTCCGGTGTCACGAGAAGGGAGCTGTTCGGGATACCGCAACAACTGCCGTACGGGTCGTGCGATCGCAGCGCTCGATGGAGACGCTCCATGCTCCCTGCTTCTCCTGCCACCAGAAGGACGCGTGTGAAACCTGCCACATGGACAAACCGCTGTCCGCTTTCGACCACGCCAGAAGCACGGGGTGGCCGCTGAACCGCTTCCACCAGAAGCTCGCATGTCAGAAATGTCACGGTGAGAAGACACGGTTCACCAAACTGAATACGGGCTGTGTTCACTGCCACGCGAACTGGGCTCCGGGAACCTTCAAGCACGAAACCACCGGATTCCGACTTGATGCTTCCCACGCCGAGTTCGATTGCGTGTCCTGTCACCCTGACAACGCCTTCGGGCCCGAACCGTCCTGTTCCGGATGCCATGACGACAAGACATATCCCAAGGACCGGCCCGGCACGCCGCTCCCGGCGAAGGCCAGGTGACCGCCCAAGCCAAGAAACTGATTGACAAGGGTGTCGAACGGGGCGTGTTGGTAGAAAAGCGAAGCAGTGACGGGGGCCGGACGATTGAGCTGGCTCCGCGGAGGGGCGAATGACTTGGGAGCTGTTTCTCAAGATCGCGCTGGTGACTGCCATGACGGCGCTGATGATTCGCTTGGACGGCCGGAGATCACCATGACTGAGCAAAACTACGACGTGTACAGCACCGGGTCGCCCAAGGTCATCAAGGCTTGGACGCGCGGAGTCGAGTTCGACACTGCGGCGCTTGCGCAGGTGAGCCGCGTTGCGGCACTTCCGTTCGTTCACAGCCACGTTGCAATCATGCCTGACGTTCACTTCGGTATCGGCGCGACGGTTGGCAGTGTCATCACTACGCGCGGAGCGATCATCCCGGCAGCCGTGGGCGTCGACATCGGCTGCGGCATGATCGCCCAGAAGACCACGCTGACGGCGAACGACCTGCCTGACGACCTGAAGGGACTCCGGAGCGCCATCGAAGCGAAGCGTGCCGCACGGTCGCACGGCGAATGGCGGACCTGGCGACGTAGGCGCGTGGGCCGCAGTGCCGTACCACATTCAGGCCGCGTTCGTGGACAAGCTGTTGCCGCGGTACGCCGCACTGACGGCCAGGTGCCCGAAGCTGGCCAAGGCGAACTGTATCAACCACCTCGGCACGCTCGGCACTGGAAACCACTTCATCGAGGTCTGCCTCGACACCGAGGACCATGTGTGGGTCATGCTACACTCCGGCTCGCGCGGCATCGGCGGCCAGATCGGGAAGCACTTCATCGAGCTGGCCAAAAAGGACATGGAGAAGTGGTTCATAAGCTTGCCGGACAAGGATCTCGCGTACCTGCCCGAGGGGTCGGAGAACTTCGATGAGTACTGCGAAGCCGTCACGTTCGCACAGAGCTACGCGATGCTGAGCCGGCAGCTCATGATGAACTCGGCCATGTACGCCATTTCCGACGTTCTCAACCGCGACACGCAGTGGATCACGCACGCCACCGCCGTCAACTGCCACCACAACTACGTCGCGCGCGAGCACCACTTCGGCGCGAATGTGTGGGTAACGCGCAAGGGCGCTGTCCGGGCCCGCACTGGCGACTTGGGGATCATCCCAGGCAGCATGGGAGCGCGGAGCTACATTGTCGAAGGGCTTGGGAACGCTGACAGCTTCCACTCGTGCTCTCATGGGGCGGGGCGCCGCATGAGCCGCACCGAGGCCAAGAAACGCTTCACCGTCGCGGACCACGAGATCGCAACGGCTGGCATCGAGTGCCGCAAGGACGCAGACGTCGTGGACGAGACGCCCGGAGCCTACAAATCGATCGAGGCGGTGATGGCGGCGCAGAGCGATCTCGTCAAGGTCGTTACGGAGCTGCGCCAAGTGCTGTGCGTGAAAGGGTGACTGCCATGTTTGGTGACTACGGAACGCCGGTTGATACCCGTAAGACTGTGCTGGACTACGGCGCCAGCTACGTGTGCGACAGTTCACGAGACACGTTTCGCAAGTGGGCCAACGAGCTTCGGGGCCGCGACATGAAGCTTGCGATCCTGTGTCGCGACCTAGAGAACGCATACGCTAGCTTGCAATCGTACTGCAAGTCGGTGAGGAACGCGCCATGAGGTGGAAACGCTTCAAGTGCTGGCTATTGGGTCACCACCATTGCCACCTGGCGAAGGCGACGATGCTGCGGCACGGGGATTGGCTGCTGACCTATCGCTGCGAGCACTGCGGAGCAAGCCGAACCGAAGCAGTCGACGACTTGATCATGTCGTTAGCCGCGAAGCTGGGGATTCGGGAGAAGGACCTGTGAGTACCGAAGACCTCCTGGGCGCCGGCCTCTTCGTCGTTTTTGCGCTGTCGCTACTGGTGATGCACTACTGCAACGTGGATGAGTGAGGGCCGCATGAGCAACAACGACTATTTCCTGTCCAACATGTTGAAACCCAACGCCCTCCCATGGCGCGTAGACCGCCGCAGTGACGGCGCGGTCCTGGGCTGGTTCAGTCACCAGTGGAAGGCTGTTAGGGCGGCCAGGCGGGGCTTTGGCGGGCTCGCGGCTGTCGAGGTTACGCAGGTGCCTGGCTACGAGTACGCGGACGTCTGGAGGCTGTTGTGAGCCGACAACCGCGCTGGTACGAGTATCCTGGGTGCCGTGGGCCAGTAGTGTTCTGGCGCGTGTGGATAGAGTCCGGATTAGACTGGTTGCACGAAGACGGCGCTTGGCAGCTGTACTGCGCAGTACTTTTCGCAGTTGTGCTGTGGTTTATTCTGTACTGGGTGCGAGCATGAGACTGTGTCACGTTGAGCTGGCAGAAGCTAACGCCTTCGTCCTACAGCGCCACAGGCACCACAAGCGCGTTCAAGGGCACCGCTTTTCAGTCGCGGCTGTGAATGATACCGGCGAGCTGATAGGCGTCGCCATCGTTGGTCGCCCGGTTGGTGGGCAACATCAACATGATTGGGTAGAGGTGACGCGGCTGTGTACGGACGGCACGCGCAACGCCTGCTCGTTCCTGTACGGTGCTTGCGCACGCGCGGCGGCAGCACTCGGCTACAAGCGCGTGCAGACGTACATTCTGCGCGACGAGCCAGGCGCTTCGCTGAAGGCGTCTAACTGGACGTTCGAGCGTATGTCACACCCGTCGGGGTGGCACCACGACGCAACTGCGAATGGTGGTCGCGCAGCCCGCAAAGTGGAGCCACACTTGCGCGACCGTAAGCAACTGTGGTACAAGGATTTGCCATGAGCCTGGAAAACCGCCGCAGCGATCCGCTCGGCCACTACCGGTATCGCAACGCCGAGGAGCGCGCCCGGGCCATCAAACAGCTCACCGACGAGTATGTGCATCTCCCACAATTCGACGCGACCAGCAAGTTTTTCCTCTTGCCACCCTCGACCAAGACCGCTCAAGAAATCGGCGCAAAAGTGCCGCGTACGGAGTTTCACGTCGACCCAAAAACGACTGGCAAAGGGTTTGCCACGGCAAACGGGTTTGCCAGAACGGAAGCCTTTTCTTCCTGCCAAAACCCTTCTGGCAAAGCCTGTTCTGGCAAGCCTTCTCTCTTTGAAGAAGAGAAGGCAGCCAAGGACTGCGATTGCCGCCGCTCTACAATGTCGATACAACACATCGTTAAACTGCTCGCAGTAGCCGACGAGCTTGCGAAGCAGATTGAGCGTGATAGGCAGCCGTGGGAGAGCCTTCCATGCTGGCGCGACAGCTTGATTCAAGTTATGCTCATCCGGTTGACACACCACGACTCGGTGCTCAGGTTTTGAACATGCGCTACGTCGGAGGCAAAGCAAGGATAGCCACTTGGGTGGCGACCCATATCAGACCACTGGCAACCGGAAAAACAGTCTACCTGGAACCATTCGTCGGCTCGGGCGCCAATTTTGTAAAGCACTCGGGATGGTTCCAGACAGCAATCGCAGCAGACGGTCACCGGGACTTGATTTTCATGTGGCAAGCAGTCGCCAACGGTTGGATGCCGCCCGAGCACATTACTAGGGAGGAATATGCTGCGCTGAAAGGGGCTGAGCCCTCAGCACTTAGGGGTATAGTCGGTTTTGGAGCCAGCTTTAGCGGTAAGTGGTTCGGGGGTTATGTAGACACCGCATGGGACGCGCACTGGAATCGTTACACAAAACCGTATCTTGCTGCGGCACGCGCTAGTGTGCTGAAAGCCGCAGCAGCATTCAAGCGCGCCACTATTTTGTGCGCCGACTACCGCACTCACCAGAGCATCAACCAACGCACCCTGATCTACTGCGATCCCCCTTACGCCGGCACATTGGGTTACGGGGGTGTTGACAAATTCGACACGTCCGAGTTCTGGAAAACTGCTCGACTTTGGTCCGACGCAGGTGCGGTAGTCGTGGTGTCTGAAACGCAGGCTCCGGCAGGTTGGCGTGTGCTGGCCACCAGAGAGCGAAAAGCCATGCTCCGCGTCGCCGTAGACGAGGCAAACAACGTTAGACAAGAATCCCTTTTTCGTTTCGGAGAATCATGGCTGATTCCTCCTTTCCAAGTCCCTCCCCGACTTCCAGCGTCTCTTCCCCGACGACGCGGCATGCGCGCAGTACCTGGAGCATGTCCGTTTCCGAGAAGTGACCCAAGAACTTCGTGACCTGTTGAGTCTGAGGTAGTATGAGCCGTAGTAAAGACTGGCCCGAAGGCGCGTGGAGCACTTCCGAAGTCCCTCCTGCACCGCTGCCCAAAAGCCCACAAGCTCCGATACCAGCACGGGCTCGTCACCCGCGAGCGCCCAGCGACGCGCTGCTCATCGGGACAGGCTTCCACCGCGCCCGTGAGCTGGTGACGCTGGAAGTGCTCCGAGGCGGTGAAACGACCGAGGATGCTGGCAGCAAGCCATCGAGACGGCTCGCGCTGAGTGTGCGTCCGGGCCGGCTAGTCTAGAGATTACGCGACTCGTCAGGGCGTACATGCAGCGGTACGGGCTTGAGAACGCGGGCTACGGTTCTGGCTGGTACGTCGAAGGTGCGGAGAAAGTGCTGCTTGGTGACGACCTGCACCGCGCTTACGGTGGCTTCGGGGCGATTGCTGACGCTGTTTTGGTAGATGATGCCGGAGTTCGGTGGCTCGCACAAACGAAGACCGCGGTGCCGCACTCCACCCGGTACCGTCGACGAGCTTGCCGCTGAGCGTCGAACCTGGAACCAGCGCCTTTTGCTGGCCTGACTGTGGGTGGAAGACCTACGGCGACGTGCCGGGTGTACTGTACGACATCGTA
>CAVQPT010000016.1:0-40359 GCA_963714855.1 uncultured Bacteroidota bacterium
ACAATGTATTGCCAAGCACGTAGGCGGTATTGTCCAGGACCGAATGAATAGCAGGAAGAACTTCTTCCTTGATGGAGGCATATTGTGCCTTGAGATCGAGAAACGGTACACGCATCATTGGAGATTCCTCTGAGTCAGTATGTGAGTAGGCATCGATGATTGAAGTACTGCAAATGCCGCATAGCGCCGGTCAGCATGCTCGAGTACCATACCATCATCCCGGCACCGTATCGTCTGCGATATTCTCCCCGTCAATCCTGTGTCGTACCACGATGGCCCTTCCGGACGCCGGTCCTTCCACAACCCAGGACCCTCCGTCGCTGCGCAACGAGGACCGGTTCCGATCCCGCCACCAGCCTGCAACGTCCCGCGGGAGAATGTGCCACATCCCATGCAGGGATTTCATGAAGACCAGCAGGGCTTCATACAGCGCAAGCTGAGAGTCCTCACACATGTAGTCGGGATGGACATTCACGAGCACAAGTCCGCCGTTGTCCGCAACCCACCGGGCTTTTTCTTCCCAGGTTCTGATGTCAGTGTGACGGAGGATCTCGAAGAGCGTATGGTCCTGTGGCATCGTGAGGGGCAGCTCGACGACGTCTCCGAGGAAGTACGGCCAGATGCTGCAGCATCCACCCGCCTGGGGCTCGTAGGGATCGGTGTCGGGGAAGGAGCTGTCATACTCGAATTCGAGCGCGGTCATCCATTCGGGGTTGCGCAACGTAGACGGCGATCGGAATCCGACTGCCTGCCAGGCCCGCGCGTGGGCATGAATGTGCACAAGCCGGCGTGTGAACAGCGAGGCGGACTGGAAGAGCTTCCCATCGTGCTTCAGCCCATGCACCCCGATCTCGCAACCTTCCGCCCTCAGCCCGTCCACGAGTCGCCCGTCAATGGGATACCGTTCCGGGACAAGATTCCACGATGAGACGAAGCCGTGCCTCCGTTCCAGCGCAACGATATCGGGAGCTCTCCGCAGTCCCGTGTCCCATTCAACGTCATGCGTGATTGCAAACGCAAATCTGTGCCCGGCAGGCCAGTATGCCAGCCGGAAGACTTCCTCCTGTACCGCAAGCAGCGCGCGCAGATACGACCCGACCGCGGCAGGTATCACGGGCTCGATTGGCCAGGCAGGAAACGCCGCCGCTGCCTGGACCGCCGTGAACCGTTGCCTGAGCGCTATCTGGATCGGCCGGGGTATCATCGGCTTCAGCGAGTAGTAGAGCCGCCGTTTCCACCCGTGCGCGTCCTCCACGTACCGCTCGTACAGGTACCGGGCAATCTCGGGCTCCGGAACCTGCGAAGAGGTGCCCGTGGCCACCTTCAACAGCTCACGTGCAGTCGATCGCCCCGCACCCGCCGCCAGCCTTTCGGTATTATCCCGCATGTTCATACAGGACCTTCCCGACAACCTTCAGGAGCGAAATCGGAAGATGGCGCATGACGGGTTTCATAACCGACAACAGACCGCCTGAGGTCGTCCGGGGACCGACCGCATCGGGAGGAATCCGCACATAGCTGAGGTCTGACTCCTCCGCTCCCCACGCCCGTTTGTACCGGATGAGCCCGGGCCCGTCCAGATCGCTGCGCCCGAGATCGAGTTCCCTGTACCCGGCACCGCACGCCCACTGGATGACGTCCCACATAAGTCCATGGTTGGGAGAGAGGTGCAGCATGGATTCTTCCGATGCATTGTATTTATGATAGACCACGCCATGAAAACAGAGGAATACGCTGGCCGCGATCGGCGTCCCGTTATGCAGTGCCAGGTTGATGAAGCCGAGTCCATCCGCAATAAGGAGATCATGAAAAAGTCTGAAGAAGCTGTCCGGCTGCGGCGGGATGCCGTGTTTCTTCCGGGTCTGGTAGTTCAGCTGCATGAATGCCTGCATGGCATCGGGATCTGTCCGCCGCTCAACGATGACCCCTGTTTTTGCAAACTTGTTGACTGTATAGCGCACGCTTTTCTTGTCAAAGGTCCGGAAGAGCGCCTCGGGATCCGCCTGAAGTGCTACCCTGTGCCGTTTGTATGCCGCAGCCACCGCCCCTCCGGGAGCATCGCCCCGAATCTCAACATACTTCCATCTCTTCGCCTTTACCGATTCTCTGAGGTGTTCGCTGAGACGCGCGGCGATATCGTCGCCATGGGTGAGGACCGGTCCGTAGTCGGAAAAGGGTAACCCCACCGCACGGGAGCCTGTGAACGCACTCCTGATCTCCAGCAGCGGCACAAGGCCGACAATCCGGTCTCCATCAAAGCACGCTACAGATGCCTGCCGGTACCCGTACGCCTGTTCGAGCACGCGCATCCATCGCGGATGATGAAAGATCATCCCATCCGGATGGTCCTGAACATAGGCGAACCACCGTTCGTCCGAGTGGGGATCGATGGAATCAACGTGCATTATCGTGACAGGACATATGTGTACGCTTCATACAGGCGGGTGACCTGTCGTTGCCAGGAGAATGTTTCCTGGATCCGCTGCAACCCGATCTCCCCGAGGCGCTTCGCCTGATCGGGATTCTTGAACAGGTGCAGCATGCCGTCTGCAAACGCTGCTGCATCGTTGTTCTCCACGTACAGGGCCGCACCACCGGCCGAATACGTGTTTTCCTTGAGACGAAACGACACCGTCGGCTTTCCCAGCGCCATATACTCCATGACCTTTGTCATGGTGGAAAGATCGTTCAACGGATTATGGGGATCAGGGGAAAGACAGACGTCCGCCGTCGCGAGAATGGCAAGTGCTTCCGGATCCGGTATCCGTCCGGTGAACACCACATGGTCCGTGATGCCCAGGCTCTCCGACATCTGCTGGAGCCGGTCCCAATCGTCCCCTTTCCCGATGAGATAGACCAGGAAATCCGTGAAGCCCTTCCGGTGCACCAGCTCGTCCACCGCGCGAAGGATGTAGTCAACACCATCCTGAACCGCCATCACGCCGATGAAGGCCGCAACGTACGTTCGTCCCCGGCGAAGCTCGGGGACGCCAGGCCTCGGCGAGAAGATGCGCAGGTCAGGACCGTTTCGCACCACATACGACTTCGTCGCAAGAGCCGGCAGACGTTCCATCGCAATACCCTGATACGTCAGGTTGGTCGAGAGAACCGCGTCGGCCACACGATACGACAGCCCCTGAAAGACACGTTGCAGGCGATAGAGCATGTCCCTGTCTTCAATCGGCTTCTCAAAACGGCTGAGGTACGCCTCGGGGGCGAGGTCATGTTCGTCAAAAATGAATCGCACCCTGAACAGCTTCAGGTACAGGGCCAGAGGCCAGAAGATATCCGGCGGATTCGCCGCATGCACGACATGGATCCGGCCGCGGAAGAGGAGACGATGACAGAGCACAATCGATTTCACGAATGCCGTGGCGTATTCCCGGAGGTACCCTATCACCGAGCCATCGGCGAAGGTGTTGCGATATCGGTAAATATGGACGCCGTCCAGGACTGTGCGTCGGTCGCTGTCTTTCCCGAACATCGGACAGACCACGCTGACGCGCGCTCCCGCATCGCGGAGGGCCAGGGCGATATTCCACATCCGCCGGTCGAACGGCACAGCCTCGTTCTCGATCAGCAGGACGAGGTGCTTACCAGCAAATTCCTTCATAATGCCCATGGGTCAGCGTCCGTTCTTCAGTAATCCGTACCAGATCGTACACCGTCTGGCCGGGTTTGATCTTCTTCAGGATATCCCGAAACTCCGACCCCTTGTTCGCGACCAGGAGCACCTCGGCGTGGTTGAGCACGTCGTCCATACTCCCCTTCATGAGTGAAGCGATGTGCGGGATTTCCTGCTCGATGTAGGTCTTGTTGGCGCCCATAAGGCGCGCGATGTTCACATTTGCGTCGTAGATCGAAAGATCGTACCCTTTTCCGAGGAGCGTCTCGACAACGGTAACGATCGGGCTCTCGCGGAGATCGTCGGTGTCATGTTTGAAGCTCAGGCCGAGAATACCAATCCGTTTCCGCTTTGTCTGTACGACCCAGTCGATTACCCGCTGTACCTGTGCTTCATTGCTCTGCATCAGGGAATGCAACAAGGGCGTGTCGATATCGAGCCGCCGCGACTCGTACGTGATCGCGCGAACGTCTTTGGGAAGACAGGATCCACCGAATGCAAAGCCGGGCTTCAGATAATACGGCGAGATATTCAATTTGGTGTCTTCCACGAATATCTTCATCACCACATGGCTGTCGATTTCGAGTTTCTTGCAGACGGCTCCGATTTCATTTGCGAACGTCACCTTCACCGCATGGAAGGCGTTGCACGCATATTTCAGGATTTCGGCCTCCCGGACCTTGACCGCGTAGAACGGTGCCTCGATCCCCTGGTACATCTCTTTGAGAAGTCCCACGATCCGTTCATCGGATCCTCCCACAACCGTGTACGGAGGATGCTCGAAGTCGAACACCGACGTCCCCTCCCGCAAGAACTCAGGGTTATCGGCAACCCCAAAATCGCGGCCGGCCTGTTTGCCCGACTCCCTTGCAATGATGGCCGCCGCTTTGTCGACCGTGCCCGGGAGGACCGTACTGCGAATCACCAGTCCGTGATAGCCCGATTTCAGTCGCAGGGCCTGACCCGTTTGCTCTGCAACGCGAAGGACTTGGTCCACATTCAGGCTCCCGTTCGGACTGCTGGGTGTGCCGACGCACACGAGGCTGAGATCCGTGGCCTGGACGGCCTCCGTCAGGTTGGTCGTCGCCGTAAGCCTGCCGTCCTTCACGGCCTCGCGCATCAGGTCATCAACGCCCGGTTCCACAATGGGCGCTACCCCTTTCTTGATCAGCTCGACTTTGAGGGGATTGGAATCAACACCGACAATCCTATGGCCCTGCTTGGCGAGACAGACCGCCGAAACGGCGCCGACGTAGCCGAGACCGAAAATGCTAATGTCACGTGCGTTGTCCTCGTAGAGAAGATGAGCGAGAGCATGGAGCATGGTCGCCGCCCCCCAGTGAATGGTGGGAGTCCGGTTCGTGAACCATGCATTTTTCCAGAGATAGAGATAGCCGGGGTCCGCATGTTCCGGATTGCCAGCGTGCCACCCGCTTCGCGAGATCGAGCGATCTGGGCCGTTCGTACGCGACGCTGAACAGGGTCAGCGTATCGATACTCTGCGAAGAGCTCTGGATATCGTACTTGTAATCCCGGTCCCAGTAGTATTTCGGGGACCGTTCTCCCTGAAGAAGTGTCTTCTCGTAGAACGCGAATCCCCGCCGGATATTCTCATCATGACGTGTGTCCCCGGTGTTCCGCTGGTAGTCGAGCAGAGAGTCCAGGTTGTACGCGGTGTGCCAGTTGTCGATCCAGTGGAACTTCGGCTCCTCCCCGTAGAACCAGCTCCCCTCAGGACGCTGGCAGGCGACGCTGTAGTCGACGGCCTGTGATGCGAGGTCCCGCAATGCCGTGTCGGATGTCTCACGGTAGAGCTCGGCAAGGAGCCGCGCCCCGAGGAGATTCGCATTGTGCACCGGAAGTTCCGCGTCGGCTACGTAACTGAGGCAGAGCCCCTTGCCGGTCGAAACACGCGGGATTCCATTGACGATGAACTCCCCGACCTTCCGTGCAAGGTCGAGATACCGCTTGTCGCCGAGCAGCCGATAGGAGACTATCAGCGCGTGGCCGATGAGACCGGACCAGACGATCGTGGGGGCGCCTTTCTTGATATCAGACCCCCGGGAGATATAATCAAACGCGTTGCCCCAGCACGCCCCGGCATACCCGGGCGAGGTATGGTCGGTGAGCCACTGAAGACAGAAATCCGCCTTGGCCCTGTACCGGTCATCCTTCGTCACCATGTACAATCGGGCGTATCCGGCCATGAGAAATCCCATCCCCTTCGTGCTCTGCTGCGGCCGGATGCCGAGCAACGGACGTACGTTGAACGGGTTGCGACGGACACTCTGCTGCAGAACTTGCTGGGGAAACCGCATGTAGAGCGTGAGCGGTCTCAGGAATGACGAGAGCCCGTCGAACGGATCGTATCCCTTGTAGTCGTGGCGTTCGAGCCAGCTGTCCAACTTCATGAGGGAATCCCAGATCTCCCTCCCCGCCACTGTCTCGTCACTCATGTGTCACCTGAAGCAAGTTTGTGGTAGAGACCCTCAAAAGCGCGGAAGTTCCCCTGCCAGTCGGCCCCCTCCCGGACCAGGACGGCGTTGCGCTCGCCCCATTCCCTGACCTGTACTGGCTGCCGGGAGGCCTGCAGGATGGCGGCAGCCAGAGCCTGCGCATCGCCACGGGGCACGACATCGCCGTTTACACCAGGCTTCACCCATTCGAGAATCGATGGCACGTCTGTCACGACGACCCCGAGCCGGGCCGCCATGGCCTCCAGAAGGGAGACCGAAGTTCCGTCGCTGTGCGACGATGAAACATACAGGTCCGCGGCATGCAGGTACTTGTACAGGAGATCCCGCGGAATCTTCCCTGGCGTGTAGAACTTTGAGGAGAGCCCGTTGGATTTGATGGTCTCCAGAAATGCCGGTGTCAGGCTGCCACCGCCGATGAAGAGCACCCGCACATCGGCGTTCTCTGCACAGACACGGGTCATCGCGTCGAGAAACAGGTCGATACCATACACCGCTTCATGATGACGGTTCATCATAATCACGAACTGCGATTCCCATCCCAGTTCTTTTCGGAGCGTATCGCGCCAGGGTGACCGCAGACAGGCGATACTGTCGACGTCCACTCCCCAGGGTATCACGGTGATCTTCGCCGGGTCGTAGGCGTATCGACGGATGATAGTCTCTTTGACGCGTTCCGCGTCGACCGTCACCCAATCGGCAGACCGGAACGCGATCCTGTTAAACCAGTCGAGCATGCGGTACCGCTCCGGATCGAGGAGGACATCGGAGCCGTACGGCATGACGAGCAGCGGATGAAAACCGGAGAGCGCGGCCAGGAAGGAATCGTTCCAGCTGTTTCCCGCGTGAATGACATCCGGACGGAACTCCCGGATGGTTTTCTTCAGGCGCGGGAGGATGTGCACCGACACGGCGCGCTGGACTTTTCCGAAGATGCGCAACGGCACAAACTCCACCGTGACGCCGGGCAGGGTGGTCAGGCGGTCCGGCATGCGGGTGTAATGGTAGGCAAAGACCCGCGTGCTATAGCCCTTCTCGGAGAGGGCGGCAAGAAATTTCTCCTCGTGCGCTCCGATCCCGTTGCACGGGGAGATGAACAGGATGCGCATTATTCCTCGGTGGCGTCGAAGTAATGATTGTAGTATATCCGGTGCCGGGGATCCTTGATGACCGAAGAATGGAGTGCACCCACGATGGTGCGTGCGGACTCTTCAACAGACTGTGCGGGCGTGAATCCGAGCGTTTCGGTGATCTTGGCGAAGGAGACCCGGTAGTCCCTGGCATCCAGGCTCACATCGTCGCGCAGAATCGGCACGCCACCCAGGGCGCCCGCGATACGATCGGCCACCTCGTCAATCTGATAGTTCTGCGCATCTGACCCCACGTTGAAGACCTGGTTGCCGACTGCCTTGAGGTCCGATTCGATGCAGCGCACGTAAACGTCCGCGGCGTCTTCCACGCCGAGCAGCGGCCTCCACTGGGCACCGCCGAATACCTGTATCTTCCCCTCCAGGAACGATTTCATGCTCATCGTATTGACCACGAGATCGAACCGCATGCGCGGCGAAAATCCATAGAGAGTCCCCATCCGGAGTATGGTCGGCGCGAAGTACTCATCGCCCATTTTTCTGATCATGTCCTCCGAGGCGATCTTGGACCGCGCGTAGAGCGACACCGGGTGCAGCCGCGCATTCTCATCGAGCAGGTCGGCACCAACACCGTACACGCTGCAGGTGGACGCATACACAAACCGGCTGATATGCTGCAGCTTCGCCGCGGACGCGAGGGCCTGCGTGGCCAGCACGTTCGTTTCAAGCGTCTCCGTCGGCCGGGCCTTGGACGCCGGATCACCGACGATCGCTGCAAGCAGAACCACCGCATCGACATTTTCGAGGGACGACACGCACACGTGGATGTTCCGGAGATCGCCCTCCACAACATCGAGGCGCTCATCGGACATGATGTCGTCGAGCGATCTTCTGCCGTAGATGAAACTGTCGAGCACGCGGACGCGGTACCCCCGTTTCAGGAGTTTCCGGACGAGAATGCTCCCCAGATACCCTGCCCCGCCGACTACCAGTACCCGCCGGGACGTGTCCGGTCCCCCCTTCGGGGCGGTCCCTTCAAGATCACTCACCGCAAGGATGTCCTGAACGTCTCCGATGGACGACAGCAACGGAACATGACCGACGTCGTGCAACCGGAGGTCAGCAAGCAGGGTATCCATCGCCTGACGGCTCTTCAGAGCTGCATCGGTCACCCGGAACGTGTACTTGACCGGATACGCGCCCACCTCGTCTTCCGCCTTTGCCCCGCTGATGAGAAGTCTCCGGAGATCGCTGATCGACACTCCTCCGAGGTAAATGCCCTGTTCGCTGATGATGAAGGCCGTCGTGTACGAACTCCGCTCGATGCGCTGGATGGTCTCGCGAATCGACGTGTGGCGTTCGACGAGGGGAAGTGCATGTTTCATATCATGGCCTTTTCACTTCGTGTGCAAGGAACCACTCCACATACTGTTTCATCGCTTCCCGGTAGCTCAGGTGGGTTTTCCAGCCCAGGAGGCGGTCGGCTTTTTCCGACGAAATGAAGCGCCCTTTGAAATTGCCGGCCCTGTCCGCAACAAACGTGATGTTTGCCTTCGTGCCGAGGATCTCCTCGAGCGTCCGTACGATCTGCAGAACGCTGATCTTCTCGATCCCGTTCAGGTTGAAGATCTCATTCACCGCAGCCTCCTGGATGCAGGCGGCGTTCCCGGCGGCAAGGTCTTTGACGTTGATGAACTGCCGCGTCTGGCTGCCGTCGCCGTGGATCGTGATCGTGTCGCCGGCCAGGATCTTGCGGAGGAAAATCGGCGTGACCGTTTCAGGCCGCGCCCGCTCCCCAAAAGGGATGCCGAACCGCATGATCGTGAACGGAACCTGATACAGCCGGTTATACGTCTTGCAGGCAAGTTCCGCTGCAATTTTGGACGCGGTGTAGAAGTGATCGGGGTATTGCGAATACGGCGTCTCTTCCGTGATCTGCTCGTCCCCCTCCTCTGCCAGCGACCCGTAGATCCACTCCGTGGAGGCGAGAATCACCCGGGGCTTGCCGCTCCGGCGGGAGGCTTCCAGCACGCATGCCGTCGCCTGCGCCGTAATGTCGTTGGAAAACAACGGGCTGTCGAAGAAACGGTTCACGTTCGCTTCCGCCGCAAGATGGTAGATGACGTCAACACCGCGCGCAGTCTGGGACAATCGCTCCACATCGCGGGTGTCGCCACGCATGTACTGACAGGGCTGTCCGTGACGGGGACCCTCGAGATCGTAGATCACGACTTCATGGCCGGCGCCGAGGAGCATGTCCACAACATGAGAACCGATAAACCCCGAACCTCCAGTGACGATTGCTTTCATACGCTCTCCTGTGTTCAGACGGCGGCCAGGGCCGCACGGACGCTGGCGGCCACGTATTCAACATCAGCCTCGCTCATGCGCTGATAGAGGGGCATGCACACATGGTGTGCGCACACATGTTCCGCCTTGGGAAGGTCTCCCTTCCGGTACTTTCCCTCGAAGATCGGCTGAAGATGGACCGGAAGCTCATACACTTCGCCACTGAGGCCGACATCGTACTGTTCGCGGAGGATCTTTTTCAGCCGCGCCCGGTCAATGCGGTCGTCAAGCATGGTGATATACTTGTAGTAGTTGCTTACCGTTCCTTCCGCCAGCGTGAGCGGACGGATCCCCGGGACATTCGCAAGCAGACGATCATACACGCGCGCGAGCGTGTTCCGTTCTGCGATGAACTCGGGAAGGTGGCGAAAATGTGTGAGACCAATGATGGCGTGCGGTTCGCTCAGACGCCAGTTGTACCCCATCTTGTTGTGAATGTTGGCAGTGAATGTCGCTTTCCCCTGGTCGCGGTACAGCCGTGATTCCTCATCGATCCGGTCCGAATCCGTGCAGATCACGCCCCCTTCGCCTGACGTGATGATCTTCGTTGGATAGAATGAGAAGGACGACGCCTCACTGAATGTACCGGCATTCTTCCCCCTGTAGGAGCTCCCGTGGGCATGGGCGGCATCCTCGACCAGAAAGATGTTGTGTGAACGGCACAGGTCCACAATCTCCTGCATGTGAGGTGTGACAATGCCTCCGATGTGTACCACCACCACACCCGCCGTCCGTTCTGTGATTGAGGAGCGCAGGCTCTCCATATCGATGGAAAACGTCTCCGGATCACAGTCCACAAACCGGACGATACCGCCCGCGTGGAGAACGCCGAGAGCGGTCGCAAAAAACGTGTTCGTGGGCACGATCACTTCCTTGCCCCTGACAGCATGGATATGCATCAGGATCTGGATCGAACTTGTGCCGCTGTTGACAACAACGGCATGCTTCGTGCCGATTTGCCGGGCAACCTCTTCTTCGAACGCCCGGCCCCATCTCCCGAGTGTGAGCTGCCCGGTCTTCAGGGCCTCATCAATGTTCTTCAGGATTTCCGCACGGTCCTGGTCGCTGAAATAAATGCGGGCTGGGGGGATCCTCATACGATTCCTTTCATGGATGCAGCCGGCGGGCGTGTGCCGCCGGATGTGTCCGATGGTGGTGTTTCACGTTGTCTGGTTCATCATGGTCAACAGATACGGTTGCAGATTCTCCGTCACAATGCGTTCCCATGTATAATCCGCCACGGTGGCGCGGATGGCCCGGGAGTCGTAGGAGGCACGGTTCTGGTACAGCATCCGCAGGCCATCATAGACGCCGTCGGCACTGTCCGGAACGAGAACCCCGTTGGTTTCGTTGACGATGCGGATATTCTCCGACGTCGATGTGGCCACGACCGGCATTCCCGCGAGCAGATACTCGAAGAGCTTCGTCGCCGGCTGGCACTGGTAGTACTCTTCGAGCGGAATAAACGCAACACCGATATTCGCCCGCTCCAGGTACGGCGGGAGCCCGGCATAGGGTATTCTGCCGTGAAAGGTCACCGCCCGGTCACACCCGGAGACAGCGATGGAATTCCGGAGCCTCTCTTCCGCGTCGCGAGGGCCGAATCCGACGATGTCGTAGGACAGCACAATCGTCTGCCCGAACTCTCTGTAGAACCGTGCAAATCCTTCCACCGTGCGATCGATGTGCCTGGCTTCAAGCGATCCCACATACAACAGATGCATTTCGGAGAACTCCTTGGCGGGGAGTTCAGGCATATCAGCTCCGAGAGGAAGAATATGCGATTTTCGTTGGCTAATATTGAGCATTCGGCGCAAATTTTCCGAAATGACGGTCACATGGCGAAAAGAGAGACTGTCCACGGTGATTAATGTGTTCATCAGCTTTCGCACCAGGCGATTCTGGCGAATAAACCCGGTTCGAATGTCAAGAATATACACCTTTACGGCTGCTGCCAGCGGAAACAAGCCTGCAGCCGGAAAATGGAGTAAGAACACGCAATCGTATTTCTCGCGCCGAATTAATTGCAACAACCGCGCCAAAAATGAAAAATACCGGCGGATCTTCCCACCGGTACGTGGAAAATGGACCAACGTCACACCATCGAGTTGGACGGGGGAGAGCCCGAAATCCCAGCCGATATACGTGATGTCAAAGACATCCCGGAGATAGCGGACGAACTGGTAGGAATCGACCAGTTGCCCGAACTGATCCTGTCCGGCAATCAGGAGGCGGCGACGACGTCCCACGGGGTCAGGACTCCGCATCGGAGAGATCCTCGCTACCCTCCTCGTCGGCGTCTTCCGGCTCCTCACCCGATCCGCCGCCATACGTCACCCACATCATGAGAAAGATGACGATAGGCGCAAAGGTGCGATCGAGCATTGCCTCATTGTAGAACCAGCTCAGCAAAATGCTGAACGCAAGGAAATAGTGGAGTTTTCGGAGTGTGGGATACTGGCCTGCCCGGGCACGCATCCAGGCGAACATGGCGAACCCCATGGTAAGGACCACCATGAGCCCGCCTTGTATCCAGACCCGGAAAAGGAGGATGCGCGATCCGGTGACAAGGTAGTACAGTGTCCGTCCGAGCCGCGACACACCCATGATATTTCCCCCGCCAAGGACGCCGTAGCCCATGCCCAGGAGAATAGACCCGACGTCCCCTCCCATGACATTGAACATCAGGAAGAATCGTTGGAAGCGGGGAAGATCCCCTCCCGCTTCCGTCGGGTTTGTCAAGAGATACTTTTCGAAGAATCGGGTGTCGAAGATATTCGCGGTGTCTTCAACGGTCTTGGTATAGTAGAAGTCCAGAAGGTAGACGAGAAGAAAGCCAAAGACCAGGAGAGGAATTGTCCTCAGGATCCTCCGGCGGGATCCCGCCAGGAGCAGGATAAAGAGTCCGAGCAGAATGAACGACACCTTCGTCTCGTTGATGGCGCACGGGATGAGAAGAGCCAGGAACATGGGAAGTCTGCCAATGCGGAAGTGGGAACCGTCAGGGAGCGATGCAAAACGGACCACGAGATAGAAGGTGATCAGAAAGAGGAGCTGGCTCAGGTACCCGCTTCCGCCTGCTGTGCCATAGGTTCCGCCGACCCCATCGCCCGCCCCGTACTGGAAGAACTGGATAATCGCAAGTGGCGTCTGCACAATCGCGAAGGGAATCAGGAAGATTGTGAACCAGCGGACCAGTGTGTGATGAACTTCGGATGTGTACAGATCATAGACGACGATGAGCGAGGTAAAGAAGTACAGGGGGTCGCGCAGTCCGTTGAAATGTTCCACGAAGCCAAACCGCTCGGATGTATACACGAGAGTAAGAGTGGAGAAGAAGACGAAAGCCAGAAACGCCCAGACGCCGTAGAACTCGCGGTGTTTCCACAGACTGAGCAGGGCGAGGGCAATCATGAGCGCATCGCAGCCGACAATTATCAGCCGGATATTCCTCTCCTGTCCGGGCATAACCATGCTCGACAGCATGCCGCTGACGGCATAAAATGTGAGCATGAGGAAAAAAAGACGGAGACGGAATTTCATCGCTCTGTGGAGATCCTGTGCCGCTCAGTGGCCGATCAGCGGCTCGCCCGGAACGCAATGACGACGTTGGCCACCGACGCGGTGACAATCGCCAGTGTGGTCACAAGATCGAACACTTCTCTGAAGGAATACGATGACGCTTCGATAAAGACCGTGTCGCCCGGTTCGAGATCCCGCGCCTTTTCGTCCAGCCTGTCCAGATGATTGAGATTCACCTCGTACTCAACCGTCCGGATCGCATCGTCCCTCCGTACGGTGCGGTTAATGCGTACCGACGAGAGGTTTGCTTCCGGCAGCGGCCCGCCTGCATAGGACACGAGCTGGACAATGTCTGTCGAGATGGGCACTTCGTACCGCCCCGGATTTCGGACATGCCCCCAGAGGTTGATCGGCATGGTGATCTCGCCCGGCTTGGAGATGTAATAGTACGCCGCCGAGGAAGCGCCGGAATGCGACAGCAGATTGGTCTCCTGACCCTTCGCTGTGGTCGGTGCCGCCACCAGGGCCACAAGCAGGCAGACCAGCAGCACCAGGGGTACGTGGACCTTCAGAAATGCGTGCATGGGTATGATCCTGTCACTACGATTTGTGATCGTTGTTTGCACCCACCGACGCAGGCGCTTCGCTTCCTGTCTCACCACTGCCATCCGCCTTTCGCGCGTACTGATACCGGTACCGTCCCGCACGCCGCACGGCCAGCCCGTACGCCCTGATGGGATCGAAGATATTGAGAACGACCCCGAGGACCTTTCCGCCGACCGCCTCCAGCAACTGCGACGCATGGACCAGATCCTGTAACCGGGCTTTTCCTGAACCCACGACAAACACCGCACCCTCGACCATTGTGGCGATGACAGCCGGGTCTGTTACTGCAAGCAAGGGCGACGAGTCAAAGATGACCACGTCGAATTCCTTCGATGCGGACTCCACAAATGCGCGCATGGCGTCAGATCCGAGGACTTCTGCGGGATTGGTCGGGATGTCACCACTTGCAAGAATGAAGAGATTGTTGACAGCCGTCGGCTGGGCCGCATTGCGCAGCGTCACACGACCCTCAAGCAGGTCCGTCAGTCCCGGCCCCTTGTTCAGGGAGAACCGGGCAGCCAGCGTCGGCCGGCGAAGATCGGCGTCCACGAGCAAGGCCCGTTTCCCGGCCTGGGCGAACGCTATCGCAAGATTTGATGCCGTTGTCGTCTTCCCCTCGCCGGGAGAAGGGCTGGTGATCAAGAACGACTTTGCAGCATGGCCCGTCTTCGCAAACTGGAGCGTCGTCCGCATCTGCCGGTATGATTCCGCAATCATGGAAAACGGATACGTGAGCAGAACCAGATGAGGATCCGCCTGCTTGCCCTTGACTGAAAGCTTTCCCCCGCCGAGGCGCTGGATCTCCGCATCAATGTTCATGATCGGCGTAAGCGGTGTGAACCCGTGCCGTTTCAGGTCCTCGGGGGTGTGGACGCGCACATCGAAATACTCCTTGACAAAGGCAAGCACAAGGCCGAGCACGATGCCAAGCACCATGCCAAGTCCGATATTCACCAGCGTCTTCGGACTCGAGGGGGAACTGGGAGGGGACGCCGGTTCAATGATCTCGATGTACCCGATGTTCGACTGCTCGGTGATGTTGGCTTCGTTGTACTTCTCCTCGACCATCAGATACAGCTTTTCGTTGCTCAGCCGGGAACGCTGCAACCGCGCGAGAGCGAGGGTCTTTTGCGGAAGCTTGTCGACCTTTTGTTCGTACTCTGCGATAGCCTCATTCAGGGCTCGCTTCTTCGCCGCAAGCGCGGATACGGTGATTTCGCTCTCGAGGATTTTCTGTTTCACGGTCTTCAGATAGCCCGCCGCGTCGCCACCTTCGCCGGCCGTGAGGGTGCGCAGAAAATCATCCGTGCGCTTCTGCAGCTTCAGCCGCAGCGACGCAATTTGTTGATCGATCTCTCGTACCTTCTCATTGACCAGGTCCCGGGAGCCCGAAGAGGGATTCTGGACGATCGCCATATCCCGCTGGACTTCAAGGCGTGAAAGCTGTTCCTGCATCTGACGGATGTAGGTGTCACTGGCTTCGCCAACGACACGGGCGACATTGGTCTCCTGCTGCGGCAGCTGGGCCTGGTATGAGCCGAGCGTGTTCTGCAGTTCCTTCAGCGTAATATCGGTGGCATCGCGCTGCGCTTCAAGTTGCGCGAGCTGGTCAATCATCCTGCGGGTCTCATCATCCATGGACACAACCCCCTGCTGTTCCATGTAGTTCTGCAGTGAACCCTCCGTTTCCTCAAGCTGCTTCCGCTTTTCCAGTGCCTGTTTCTCAAGGAACTCACGGAAGGAGCGGGACTTTGCGCGACTCATGTAGATATTGCGGTCCCGGTACGCCTGCGCAAAGACGTTTGCCACCAGTGCCGCCTCACGCGAATTTCTGCTCCGGGCAGTGATCTGGATGATGTCGGAATCCCGGACCGGGTCAAAATCCACAGCCCCCATCACACGCCCTGATACCTCGGGCAGGTCGGCCACCTCTTCCCCCTTTGGCCCCCCTTCTCCGGGGCGCACCATCGGGATGTACTCTTTAACATCCTCGTTGAGAAATTTCATCCGCCGCAGTCGCTCGGCCACGGAGTCCATCAACGCACGCGAATTCAGAATCGCCAGCTCGTTCTGCACAATATTCTTCACCCCGTCCGGACGGACGGCATCAAGAAAAAGCGTACTGCGCAACTCCGCCGGATTCAGGAGGACCTTGCAGGTGGCCTGAAAGGTGGGGGGTGTCAACTTGGTGATGAGGATCGTCGCAACCAGCACGACAAGGAATGTCGTAATGATGATCCATCTCCCCCGTATCATCACCGCCAGGTATTCCTGAAATCCCCGTTCCTGGGGCGTTTCGCTTCCCGGCCGTCGTGTCTGATGTGTCTTCATCGTAGTCCCTCACCTGCTCCAAGCTGTGAAAACGAAGGGCAAACAAAAACTTGCAAAGAAAAACCCTGAATGTCAACCTTGTAGAATTTGCCCGTTATTTCGACATCCCTTCCCCTTATACCGGAGGGGAACCCCAAAAAAGCGCAAAAAAAGCACCTTCTCTTCATGTAATCTGTGGGCACGCTCCTTGTGGTACTACCCCTGACCGGCGAGCACGACAGCCGAAAAAGGCAGAAAAAAAACGGCGAATTAAGGTTTATTCTCTGCCAGACATTGTGTACATTGTGTCTTCTGCGTTGAGGAGAGTGCCCAGTGACAATCGTCATCGTCGTAGCTGCATATATCCTGGTTGTCGGGCTTTTCGTCCGCCTCGTGCAGTTCAGTCACCAGCGAGACGAAGCGATGCATTCCATGACCGCTGAATGGATCGAGGAATCAATGCACTCCTGACGGCGCCGGCATTTCTCCCCCTCCCCCCATCATTTCGGCAACACTCTCCCTTCCCTACTGTCACCTATGTATCTTCATCCTTCACCACGAACGCTGCAGCACGCGAACACACTCACTGAACACTTCCGACCCTCGCGCACACATGCAAGGTACCCCTGCACGCGGGATGGTATCCCTCCGCATTGGCCCGGCACGGTCCGGGGCCGCTAGTCCATTTTCCGCTCCCTCGTCAGGAACGTGAAGAGCCGCGAATCAGCAACACCCCCCTGCGCGTCGTGAATATCGATTTGAAACGTAAGAATCTGCGAACGTACGTTCTCTGAGGCGGTAAAATAGAAGATGACGTAGCGTGTGGCATTCACGGGGAGATCGCCTACCAGGGTAGAATCGTTGAACGTGATGTCCGTCGGCGGCGACAGAGGGATCACCCGCGCAACCACATTCCGTAACACGACCTTGCCCGAGTTGGTCAGTATGATCCGCAGTCGTCCCGTCTCCCGGGGCTCGAGGTAGTTGTCACCCGAAGGCTCGGTGAATTCAAAATCGTAAGAGGCGGAACGGACACGCAGAGCCGTAGGGGTTCCCGCGCTGTCTTGCCGTACGATGGTGATCTTCCCCGGCTCACTGCGCCCGGTGATTTTCTGTGCCGGTACACCCGTCGTGCACAAAACCACCAGCACGCCGCAGAGCAGTAGTCGTTTCATAGTCGGTCTCATTTCTCTTTTCACCGTGATCGAAACGCGTCAGGGCCGGCCGGGCGGCACCGGGAACGTATTGCCGGGGAGAGGGGGTTGTGTGTCATCCTTCCCTCCAAGCAGCAAGAGGGTCAGGACGCCGCCCACCACGGCGGCTCCGCCGCCGATCCAAATCCACGGACTCATGCGTTCTGTCTGCGTTGCCTCCGCCTCAACAACGAAATAGTAGTCATCCCCCGTCAGACCCTCCGGGAACTCCTTGAGGAACTCCCACATGATCCGGCGCCGTACGCCGGGGAACACGATCGTGCCGACATCCCCTGTAAGGTTCAGCGGACGGTGGAGAAAAGCGGCGTCGCTCTCACGCTTGAGAAGGAGCCGGACGCTGTGCACTTTGTCAATAGGGGCAATCAGATCGTAGTAGATCATCACAAGTTCTCCGCTCACCTCATACCGCACGTTCTCGATCGCTGATTCTTCCTGCGGCATTGCCGCCAGAGCCGCGGGGACCCCCTCGACCAGAAGCAGCGCTGCCAGCAGCACATGCAGCACCTTCATCCGCAGAATTACGGCATTCATAGAGCCTCCGGTCCTTATTTCATCAACAGCAACTTGATCAGATGATGCCCGCCGTTCGGCGTGGTCAGCCGGGCCAGATATGTCCCCGTCGCCACCATCCGTCCGGATTCATTGCGCCCGTCCCACACGATCCAGTGACGCCCGCTCTCCAGCATGCCGGCATGAAGCGTCCTGATCTCCTGGCCAAGAACGTTATAGACAACCAGCGAAACGTCCGATGTCACCGGCAACTCCACCGGCAGTGTTGTCGTCGGGTTGAACGGGTTCGGGAAATTCTGCCCGAGCCTGAACTCCTTCGGCACGACAGTCTGGAGTTCAGCGGCGACCGCGTCGTGGTCGCCGACCAGGACAACGAACTGCGAGATATCCGAAGACGCGGTGAACTCGTACTCCGCATTCTTCCGCACATCCATGAAACGGGCGTGTGCGACGTCCACCAGATAGACATCCCAGCCGGCCGGCACGTGGTCGACGTCGGAAAGCCTCAACGTTGCCGCCGCATTTCTGCGTGTGTGCACTTCCAGATCCCACCGCGCGAGCTTCTGAATGCCTCCCCGGAAATCGGTGGCAAACAAACTGAAATCCTGATCGACATCGTGCCTGCGGAACGCAACGCTTGGGAACCCTTCGGGGGCGCGCGGTTTATGGAAATCATGCCGGTCAAGTCCCTCGAGAGCATCCGTTTTGACTCCCAGCACGGCTGACCGGTCGAGCATGTCTCCCGACTGGAGTTCGACCCGCATTGCCCAAACGTCCGTTGTGTCGCTCTCCGCGTGCTTCAGGACGCCCGACGTGCCGCCGTACGGGATTTTCAGCGCCGCCACACTGTCTGCGTTGAAGAAGTAGTATCCCGTATACGTCTTGACCGTGGTGGATTGCTGGAAGCCTCCATTGTATTCCCAGACCGGCTCGCGCGCAGCCTGCCCGTTGACGGACTGGACGGCCGTCCAGGGGATATCAAGCTGGAACGGATTCGTGATAAGGTTCCAGCCACGATGCAACTGAATATTGACGGAACCGCTGGTATCCAGAGGTGCCGCATCCACGGCTGTATTGACGGTCCATGTGTTCTTTCTGATCAGCCAATATGCCTTCCCTGCATTGAACGTGAATCCCGGCGTCCCGTTAAATACGACGAGGTAATTGACGTCACTCCCGTTGTCGGCGTAGAGCTGCCAGTCAGTCCCCTGCGCGCCGCTCAGGAAATTGCTCACCAGAGACGTCGAAGCCCCGGGAAGTCCGACGATCTTGTAGTCGGTGGCTTTGAAGTCACCCGGATTCGGGTAATTCGGGAATGACTCCGCGTGGGACACGATAAACACCTGCGGATATGCAGGCGTGAAACTCCATGTCGAGGAGAACCCGCTCGCACCACCGCCGTTCCTGGCCCGGACGCGCCAGTAGTAGGTCTTGTTGTTGACGAGCGGACCGACGCGCCGCAAAGGGGTCGTCAGCGTCGAATCATCCACCAGCGTGCTGAGAAAGAGCGAGCTCTCCGAGAGCTGCAGGTGATAGGATATCGCGCCCGTCGACGCATTCCAGCGCAGTGTCAGGGTCGTCGGAAGGTTCGTCGCACCGTTGTCGGGCGTACTCAGGATCGGCGCCAGCGGAGCTGCCAGCTGTACGGTAAACGCCACCGGTCCGGAGGTGCCACCCGCAGGCGTCGGGTTGGACGCATAGGCGTTCCTGATGCCGATCGTGGCGGTGTCCGATATTGTGATGTTCACCGTCATGCGCGTGGCACTATCCACGGATGTTGAATTGACGAAAATACCTGTTCCGAAGTTCATTGTCGTCGCGTTGCTCAGGAAATTCGTCCCGCGCACGACAAGGTTTATCGTTGACGATCGATTGACCGTCGCCGGAGAGAGCGACGTGAGTGTCGGGACCGGGTTGACGACCCAGAAGACGTCAGTGAGACTGTCCACACCTCCTCCGGGAGGCGCGTTCCTCACATAAATGGTCCGGACCCCGGGTGTCGCTGCCGCCAGAATGGTCACATTTGCAGTCAGCCTCGTGGTGCTGTCAACGGTGATAGGAGTGTTCACTGTGATGTTCTGGCCGAAATCGACTGAGGTCACTCCGCTGACATAGTTGCTCCCGCGGATGATGACATCCAGGCGTTCCAGGCGCCGGCCACCGTCCGGAGTCACGTTGGCGATCCGCGGCGATGGATTGTTCCCAATCACAAATCCGTTCGTCAGGACCGAGGTCCCTCCGCCCGGGGGGAGATTTGTCACCGAAACGTCCCGTGCCCCGGTCGCCGCACTGACTGTTACCGTGATATTGGCAGTGATTTGCGAGTCGCTGACCACGGTCTGCGAATTAACCGTGACCCCATTCCCCATACTCACCGAGCTGACCCCGTCAATGAACCCGCGTCCATCCAGAACGATGTTCAGCGTTTGCAGCTGCTGGGCGTTCGTGGGAGTAATCGCCGACAGCACGGGCAAAGGATTGTTCACGGTGAACGCGTTGGGTTTTGTCGCAGTCCCTCCCCCGGGCGCGGCATTGGTGACATCGACGCCGCGCGGGCCTGTGGCTGCTGCCGCATCAATTAGAATATCGGCAGTCAACTGGGTCGGACTGTTGATCACTGTCTGGTTCACGACGATACCGGCGCCGAAGTTCGCCGATGTGACGCCGTTGATGAAGTTTGTCCCTGTCAGAACCACGTTCAGACGGCCCAGTCGGTCCCCCGCCGCCGGAACAACGGTCGCAAGCGTCGGCACCGGGTTGTTCGCGATTGTGAATGTGCGTTTCTCAGACGACCCTCCTCCCGGAGGCGCATTGACAACAAAGACATCGCGCGGTCCGATCGCTGCCGAAGCACTGATGCTGACATTCGCCGTAAGCTTCGTCGAAGAGTTGACGACGATCCCATTGATCGTCACATCCTGACCGCCGAAGTCAACCTGTGTAACCCCCTGAAGATAGTTCGTACCGGTGAAGACCACGTCCAGCGTCTGGAGACGACTGCCCGAAGCCGGGGCCACGCTTGCAAGGGTCGGGTCAGGATTCTGGACCGTAAAGTTCTTGACGTTCGAGATCCCGCCTCCCGGGGCCAGATTGACCACGGTCAGTGCAAACGAACGGGCGGTATCAAGCTCGGAAGCGGGCACGGAGGCGTTCAGCCGGGTCCGGTTCACAAGCGTGGAGGCCAGCGGAAGCGTACCGAGACGGACGGAGGATCCCGGGACAAAATTGGTCCCAAGTACGACAATCGGCAGGTTGATGCCGCCGACCAGCGTGCTGTCCGGCGTCAGCGTCGTCACGGTCGGCGTCGGATTGTTGACCGTAAAGGCATCCGCCAGAAGTGCGGTGCCGCCCACCGGGGGTGGATTGGTCACGGAGACGGCTCTCGGGCCGAGAGCCGCGCTTGAATCGATGGTGATCCCGATCAGCAGCTGCGTCTGACTCTGCGCAATGGCGGAGTTCACGACGATGTTGGGACCCATATTCACCGTCGTCACACCCGTCAGGAATTTGGTCCCCGACAACGTCAGGAAAACCGTCTGCAACCGCGCACCGTTTTGAACCGAGAGTCCGGTGAACGTGGGTGCCGGGTTCGTCACCACCAGTCCATTCTTGAGCGTGTCGGTACCGCCACCGGGGGACGCGTTGATGACCACAACATTGCGCGGGCCGACGGTCGCCGTGTCGAGCACGGTGACATTCACCCTCAGCTGGGACACACTGTCAATAACGAAGTTGTTGACCTGAATACCGTCCCCCATGCTGACGGACGTGATCCCGTTGTAGAAGTTGTTCCCTTTGAAGGTCAGCCCCACCGTCTCCAGCCGCGAGGCTGTGTCCGGAAGGACCTGGGCGAGGGAGGGAACGGGATTGCTGCCAACCGTGAACCCCTTGAAGTTCGAATTGCCACCTCCGGGACCCGTATTCGTGACAAAGAACTGCCGCACGCCATCCTCGGCCACGAAACTTATGGTGATGTTGATCACGATCGTCGTTGCGCTCACCACGGCCTGAGAATTCAGTGAAATATTCGAACCAAGGAAATAGACCGTGCTGACGCCCGGGATAAAGTTCGTGCCCGTGATCGTCACTTCCAGCGTCTGCCCCCGAACACCGGCGGAAGGAGTCAGACTCACAATGCTCGGGATGTTCTTCACGGTGAATGCGTTGAGCAGCGTTGCGGCCCCTCCGCCCGGCGCCGGATTGGAAACCTCCACATTCCGGGCACCAAGGGCTGCCACAGAGTCAACGGTGATTTTCGCCGTCATGTGGCTGGCGGAATCCACCACTGTTGTATCCACCTTGATGTTCGGTCCGAAATCAACCGCGGTGACGCCTTTGAGGAAGTTGCCTCCTGTGAAGGCCACATCAAGCGTCTGCCGGCGGCTCGCCTCCGTCGGAGCGAAGTTGGCCAGAGTCGGAACAGGGTTGTTCATCGTCACAGTCGACGATATTCCGGTCTTTGATCCGACCGTGGAGGTTGCCGTGAAGGTCCCGGTACCACCGACACCGGTGTACTTCATGCCGAGTGCCGTGAGATTGGCGATACCCTGAACGAAATCGGCGGTTCTGTTCAGGACGTTATTGCCCAGCGAACCCAGTCCGGTCACGGCAGAAGGGGATGGAGAAAGGCTTGTCGTGACAGTGACATTGTTCGTTGCAGCATCGAACGTGCGGACCGTGTTTCCCCAGTCATCCTGCGCACTCAGCGTATTCGTCCCCGTGAAGGGAACGCTGTTGACTTGCGGAGATGCCAGAGTCCATGCAAATTGACCGAGGGGCCCTGCCGACACGGTCACCGACAGGCGATCCACACCCGAAGAACTGACCGTCCCGTCCGTTGTGGCAATGGTCGCGCTTTCCGCCTTGTACAACCGCATCGCTCCGTTCGCACCGCCGCTGACCGAGGCGACACCGTTTGTGAAAAGAATTCTGGTCGGCGAACCGAACGCAACGGCACGCGCGCTGTCGTTCGTCATCGTCGGCGGCGTGAGAGGATTCGTGGCAGGATTTGCACCGGAAAAGGTAAGGGTCTTCAGACCCGTGTATGTGGTGACGATATTGTTCGATCCATCCCGCGCGGTGATGGTGAGGTTTTGCGCCGTCCCGGCCACCTGTGTGGCGGTGCCCGTGATGACCAACCGGCTGGCTGAGCCTGCGACAATCGCCACAGAATCCGACGTCCCGAGCTTGCCCGCCGCCGTGGCGGTGAACGTCCCGTTTCCGATCGACCCGGTATAGGTCATGCCAAGGGCCGTCAGGTTGGCAACACCGCCGGTAAAGTCGGCAACCCGGTTGAGCACATTGTTGTTGTTGGAGCCCAGACCCGTGATTGTCCCGCTCAGGGACGTACTGATGGTCACATTGCTGGTAGACGCGTTGAACGTGATAACAGCATTCCCCCAATCATCCTGAGCCTGGAGAGTATTGACTCCAGTAAACCCGACACCACTGGTTTGCGGGGATGTCAGAGCCCAGGCGAATTTGCCGAGTGCCGCCGGTGATACGGTGACGGAGAGACGATCGTTTCCGCTTGCGCTGAGAGAGCCATCCGATACCGCGATCAGCGCGGTTTGAGCCCTGTACAGTTTCAGGATGCCGTTGCTGCTCCCGCTGACCTGCGCAACGCCGTTGGTAAAGGTGATCGTCGTCGCACCTCCGAACCCGACCGCGGTTCCGGTACTGTTGCTCACCGTCGGTGCAACCGCAGGTTTGAGTGAAGAATCTGCACCTGAGAAGATGAGAGACTTCGTTCCGGTATACGTGACCACGGTGTTGCCTGAACCGTCCTTCGCGGTGATCACCAGGTTCTGAGACCCTCCCGCCACCATCGTGGTCACAGAGTCGCTCGCAGCGTTCCGCACCACGAGCCGTGTTGCCCCTCCGGACTGGACAAGCACGGACGTGGAAATTCCAGTCTTGCCTCCGCCTGTCGCGGTGAAGGTGCCCGTCCCCACGACTCCGGTGTACTTCATGCCAAGGGTGGTCATGTTCGCGACACCCGACACGAAATCGGCGGAGCGGTTCAGGATATTGTCATTCCCTGAGCCGAGGCCCGATACCACACCGGACAGCGTGGTCGCGACGGCGACGTTCGTCGCCGACGCATCGAATGCGGTAATTGTGTTCCCCCAGTCATCCTGCGCCGTCAGCGTATTCGTCCCGGTAAAAGCGACCCCGTTTGTCTGCGGCGTCGCCAGAACCCAGGCGAATTTTCCGAGCGTTGCAGGACCCACCGTAACAGACAGGCGGTCCGCGCCGCTCGATGTTATCGAGCCGTCGGTCACCGAGACGATCGCGGCCTGTGCCCTCAGGAGCCGCATGCTTCCATTGTTGACTCCGGAAGTCGTCGCGACACCGTTCGTGAACGTGATCGCCGTTACCGCCCCGAATGGAATCGCTGCGCCTGTACTGCTGGTCACCGTCGGCGCGGTCGCCGGGCTCAACGCGGAATCGGCCCCGGAAAATGTCAGGCTTTTGCTTCCCGTATAGGTGGTGACGGTATTCCCGCTTGCATCCTTTGCCGTGATCACGAGGGCCTGGGTACCGCCGGCAATCATTGTTGCGCTGCCGGTGATGACCAGCCGGGTTGCCCCGCCGGCCACGATTTGCACATTCTCCGACGTCCCTGCTTTGCTCGTTGACGACACGGCTGTGAAGGTCCCCGACCCCACCGTTCCTGTGAACTTCAGTTTGCCGGTGAGGGTGGCAACACCGAGCGCGAAATCGGCCGCCTGATTCAACACGTTGTTGCTGAGAGACCCCAGACCGCTGACGACACCCACGAGAGGGGAGTTTGCACTCAACGTGACATTGTCCACCGATGCATCGAACGTGGTCTTTACGTTCCCGTAATTGTCCTGTGCGGTCAGCGTGTTGGTGCCCGTGAACACAATCCCGCTCTGCTGGGGCGACGTCAACGCAAGCACAAACTTCGCGAGCGCATCTGCCGTCACCGTCACGATCAGCTGGTCATTGGTGCCTGACCCGATCGAACCGTCGGATGCGGCGATGGTGTCTTTCCCGGCCCGGTAGAGCCGCAGGACGCCGTTATTCCCGGCAGATACCTGTGCTACCCCGGAGGAAAACGAAATCTGCGTCGGTGCGCCGAAATTCACAAGAACACCGGTCTTGGACGAGACGGTGGGATAGGTCAGCGGATTGGGCGACGGCCCGGATCCGCTGAACGTCAGCATCTTGTCTCCGTTGTACGCCGTAACGGTATTGCCTGAACTGTCCTTGGCCGTAATTGTCAGGCTCTGCCCGGCGCCTGCAACCTGGCTCGCGCTTCCCGTGATGACGAGGCGCGTTGCGCTGCCGACATTGATCACGACGCTGCCCGAAGTCCCGGACTTCCCCGTCTGCGATGTCGCAGTAAACGTGCCGGTTCCCACAGAACCGGTGTATTTCATCTTTCCGCTGACATTCGCGACGCCGTTCGAGAAATCCGCGGCCTGGTTCAACACATTGTTCCCGCCCGATCCGAGCCCGCTCACGGTGCCGGTAAGACCGGTCGTCACGGTGACATTGTTCGAGGCCGGATTGAAATTGGTCGCAACGTTGCCAAAACTGTCAATGGCAGTGACCGTGTTCACACCCGTAAAGATGAGGCCGTTCGTCTGCGGGGAGGTCATGACGACGGTGAAACTCCCCAGCCCGGCGGGTGTGATGGTAACGCCGAGTCGGCCGGCCGGCGCCGTACTGATTGTACCGTCAGTAACCGAAACGGAAGCCGACTCGACACGATACAGGCGCATCACTCCGTTGCTTGCCCCGCTGGCCGAAGCAACACCCGCTGTGAAGGTGATCTGCGTGTTTGGCGTGACCGAGAAATTACGCGCGGTCCCGGTATTGTCGCTTACCGTGGGATTGTTCCCCCCCGGGGATATACTGGCCCCCGAGAAGCTCAGGGTCTTGGCTCCGGCATACCCCGTCGCCGTGTTGCCGGAGGTGTCCTGCGCAGTAATGGTAAGGGGATTTGCAGCACCCGCTGCAGCGGCACTGGAGCCGGAGAGCACAAGGCGTTTTGCCGTCCCCGGCGACACAGTGACCGTTCCGGATGTTCCGGTCTTCCCGGTGGACGATGTGACCTTGAACTGGCCGCTTCCGGAGATGCCGGTGTAGGTGAGTTTTCCTTGCAGATTGGCCGTCCCTGAAGAAAAATCTCCGACCTGATTCAGCACGCTGTCCCGGCCGGTCCCGACAATCACAGTCCCGTTCAGACCCACCGGACTTACTGTCACAGGAGTTACCGACGCGTCAAACGTGGTAACGGTATTTCCATAGTCGTCAAGCACCGTGATCGTGTTGGTGCCGGAAAACGCAACGGCATTCGTCTGCGACGCTGCAAGGCTGAGAGTGAACTTTCCCGCGACGTCCGGCGAAACTGTTACCGTGAGGCGATCGGTCCCGCTCGCCGAGATGGTCCCGTCCGTTACGGCAATGATGGCCGTTTCGGCCTTCGACAACCGCATCCGTCCGTTCGCCCCGCCTGACACGGTTGCCTCCCCCGCAACAAACGAAATGGCAGTTGTGGAACCGAAGGAAATCGCTGTGCCGCTTGCATTGGCCACGGTGGGGGGAGTGACGGGATCCGGAGAGGATGAAGCTCCCGAGAACAGAAGGTTCTTCGTGCCACTGTATCCGGTCGCCTTGTTCCCTGATGTGTCCCGTGCGGTAACGGTCAGGTTCTGGGCCTGACCTGCAGTCTGCGTCGCAGAACCTGTGATGACCAGCCGCTGGGCCTGGCCCGGATTGATCGTAATGCTGGAGGAGGTACCGTTTCGTGATGGGCTTGCCGAAGTGGCCGTGATCGTGCCGCTCCCGATCGTGCCAACATATCGGATGCCGAGCGTCGAGAGGTTCGCCACCCCCGAGGAAAAATCAGCCGCCCGGTTCAGGATGTTGTTGTTGCCAGATCCCAGTCCGGTAATCATGCCTGAGAGGGTATTGACCGTGAGTGTGACATTGTTGGAGCCGGCACTGAACGTGGTGACCGGATTGCCCCAGTCGTCCGCCGCGGTAAGCGTGTTGGTTCCCGTAAATCCCGCGTTATTGCTCTGGGGAGAGGTGAGCGAGAAGACAAACTTCGCAAGGGTCCCGGACGACACGGTGACGGTCAGCCGGTCCGCGCCTGAAGAACTGATAGAACCATCTGAAACTGAGACCAGCGCACCCTCGGCGCGGTACAGGGTCATGACGCCGTTCTTCCCCGCCGACACCTGCGCCAGACCGTTCACGAACGTAATGGGCGTGGAAGTACCGAACGCGACAGCCACGCCGCCCGTGTCTTTGACAGTAGGTGCCGTGACAGGGTCCGAGGACGATGTTGCGCCCGAAAACGTCAGCAGCTTCACCCCTGTGTACGACGTCGCCGGCTGCCCCGCACTGTCAGCCCGGATTGTGAGATCCTGGGTGGTTCCTGCCGTTTGGGAGCCTGAACCCGTGATAACGAACTTCGTTGCCTGGCTGTACAGCGGAGATGCGACGAAGGCAACCAGAACGATCACGTGACGTATTGCTGACAGACACTTTCTCATATCGTACTCTCGGATGATGCTATGATCCACCGCACTTTTCAGAAAGAACCTGTGCACGGCTGAGATGATGTATTGCATATCGACCGCCGGACGGCAGCGGGAACTGCATATTCAGGTGAGATGCCTGTACCATAATCCCCCCTCCAAGGATATGGACCCTTCCCATTGGCAAAACAGGCACCAACGGCGAACACTGGAGGAAAAAGCGCGGTATTCCGACGAAAAGATACAAAGAATACCGCTTCGTGTCAAGAATCGCCGTCCAACGTGTGGAATGGGAAGGAAATATCGTTTGGTACCAATTCCCAATATAGACAACACCGGAATACAAGATGTGTCCCAGGACACATTCTCTAAATAGTGAGCCTGCGGAATTGGAACACTAATTGTGGGCACCGAGCGCGGCAGGCGGGGACAGAAGCTAGAAAAGAAGATGCTGAAGCGTGTGCGCGGCCTTGAGACCGTGTCCTGTCAGGACCGACACGATGGTCTCGTCCTTCGGAGAGGTCTCCAGATACCGACGAACCCCCGCCACCGTCGCCCCCGCGGTGGGTTCGATGAAAAAACCCTGTCGGGCGATTTCCTTCGTAGCCGCAACGATCTCCTCCTCGCTCACGGCAATCATGTCTCCTCCCGAACTGCGAATCGCGTCAAGGATCTGTTTCCCCCGCACCGGGTCGGCGATCGCAATACCTTCCGCAATCGTAGGCGCACCGCTTACCGGACGGACTTCATCCGATCCCCGCGTGAACGCTTCATACAACGGCGAGCAGGCGAGGGACTGAACGGCAACGATCCGGGGAAGCCGCTCCACGATCGTCGCATTCACCAATTCCCGAAAGCCAATAAACGACCCGAGAACAAGCGTCCCGTTGCCGGCAGGCAGTATGAGCACATCAGGAGACTTCCATCCGAGCTGCTCCGCAACTTCATATGCAAATGTCTTTGTCCCGTGGAGGAAGAACGGATTCCAAGTATGACTGGCATAATAGGCCGACCGGGCGGCCACGAGGCGCTGCCCGCGCCGTATCTTCCCGGGTTCCGGGAACCCGGATGACACGGGCGCCATAAAATGCGAGCTGCACCAGTTTCTCCGGAGATGTCGATGCGGGCACATAAATATCGCATTGCACACCCGCCCGTGCGCAGTACGCGGCAACCGCACATCCGGCATTTCCCGAAGAGTCTTCGATGACGTGTGTGATCCCGAGATCACGAATCTTGCTCACCATGACCGCGGCACCCCGGTCTTTGTACGAACCCGTAGGAAACAGGTGGTCCTGTTTCAGGAGAATATGACGACCGTCGAGCGTGACCGGAGTCAGAGGAGTCCATCCCTCGTCCAGCGTCACGATGTGGGCACCCTCGCGCAGGGGGAGCGATTCCCGGTACCGCCAGAGGGTCTGCGGACGCCCGGCCACGCGGGAAGGATCACAGACCGGCGCAAAGTCGATATCTAGCAATCCGCCGGATGCCGACTGCCAGACCGGCTCGGTGTCCGGGTATTCTTCCCCGGTTTCACGGCACACAAGCCGGATCATCGTGTCGGCTCCTTCACCGCGGCGATTGCATCGACGCAATACATGAACCCATTCGAAGTACTCCTTACACCGTTACCGGAGGAACAACAAGGCCACACCGCCAACCGCCACAAAAGCTCCCGCAATCGCCTTCCAGCCGAGTTGTTCCTTGTGAATGAAATGGACAAGCGGAAGCATGATGATGGGAACCGTTGCCATGAGGGTCGCGGCGATGCCGACCTTGGTATGTGCAACGGCGAGGAGACTCAGCGTGATCCCAAGAAAGGGGCCGAGCACAGCCCCGAGTGCCGTCAGTCCCAGCGCGCGACGGTCACCCGCATACGTTTTGATGGGATGAGTCAGGCGTCCCAGCACAATCATGAGGGGGAGAAGCACCACGAGCGACGATCCGATCCGGACCGCTGCGGCAACGAACCCGTCGATCGGCCCGATGCGGAAAGCGAGTTTCGCAAAGATGAGCCCGACCCCCTGACCCACCGCTGCGATTCCGGCGAACAGGAGTCCGGAGAGGACGCCCGGAGCCGCGCGCAACGACCCGGGGCCGCGGTCATACACAACGAGGACAACACCCGTGACGGTGACAGCGACACCGATGATGCCGAGCGGAGAAAGCCGCTCATCCAAAACCCCATACGCCAGAACCGCAGAAATCGCAGGCGCAATCGACATGACGAGCATGCTCAGCCGCGGCCCGATGCTGAGATAGGCCCGGAAGAGAAACGAATCTCCAATGGCCAGTCCCACGATACCGCTCGCTCCAAGGAATCCTGCCTGTTCAAGCGTGATCGTCCTGGAAAGAGGAAGCAGCAGCAGAACGATAGCCAGAAATCCGAGGGCAAACACCAGGCGGGAGATATTGACGAGCACCGAGCCCACACGCGCCGTGGCCGCCGCGAATACCATCGAACTCCCCGACCAGCAGACGGCCGTCAGCAACGCACAGATTTCGCCAAAAAATGGCATGGGGCTCATGCCGTCCGATCAATCAGCGATGAGAAGATGCGTGAGGCATCGAAGACTTCGCAAAAGGTATTATAGAACGGAACCGGCGCCAGCCGGACCACGCCAGGTTCCCGCCAGTCACACACCACCCCCTGTTCGAGGAGTCCTTCGAACACGCGACGGGCGTCGCGTATGACCTTCACCGATAGCTGCGCACCGCGTTCGTTGGGGTCGGATGGCGTCAGGATCCTGATGCGGTCTTCGCACCGGGAAACGAGCATCTGCTCCAGGTACCCGGTCAGAAGGACACTTTTTTCACGAAGCCGGGTAATCCCCGCCTCGTGAAACAGCTCCAGGGATGCGCGCAGCGACGCAAGGCTTACCAGTGAGGGATTGCTGATCTGCCACCCCGCCGCTCCGGTTGCGGGAACAAATTCGGAATCCATCCGGAAACGGGTGGCCGACTCTTCCCCCCACCATCCGGCAAGGCGAGGACGCTCCGCCTCGCGTCCGTGCCGCTGATGCACAAAACAACCACCGGGAGCTCCCGGTCCGGCATTCACATACTTGTAAGTGCACCAGACGGCAAAATCGACGTCCCATGCATGGAGCTCCAGAGGGACATTTCCGACGGCATGGGCGAGATCCAGTCCGAAGACGCATCCGGCCCGTCGCGCAGCGGCAGAAATGGATGAGATGTCAAACCACTGGCCGGTGACGTACTGGACACCTCCAAGGAGAACCAGAGCCACGGTGGATCCCTCACGGCGGAGATAGTCCAGAAGATCCGCCGTCCGGAGAGTCGACTCTCCTTCTCTCGGCTCCAGAAAGACGAGAGAGTCGCGTTCCTGTCTCCCGTGAAGCTCTAGGTGTGACCGCACGGCATAGAGGTCGGAGGGAAACGGCCGGCTCTCCATGACAATCCGGAACCGGTCCGGCGTTGGTGCATAGAATGAGGTGAGGAGCAGGTGCAGGTTCACCGTCAGTGCGTTCATCACCACGACTTCATCGGGGAGTGCACCGACGAGCCCGGCCATCTGCTCGTTCACCGTGCGATGATAGGCGAGCCAGGGTTCCGGCCCGCGGAAGTGGGCATCCACCGCCCGATCGGCCCAATCGGCAAGGACGTGATCGATGAACCGGCGAACGGCCCTGGGTTGCAGGCCAAGTGAGTTTCCACAGAAGTAGACCGAGGGAACGCCGTGAGGGCCGACGGGTCGACTGAAGCGTTGTGCAAATTCCGCCAGTGGGTCCTGGCGGTCCATCTCTTCAGCAAATCCGCGATCGGTCGGGATACCACTCATCCGGGTTTCCATCCCAGGCGGTCAAGATACACGAATACACGCTCTCGCAACAGAGAGGCATAGTCGGGTTCGCGGGCATCGTGGTGATCCGGAAGGTAGAGACAGATGATTCGCTTGGCAAGGCGGGATGCCCGTAATCGCTTGTGCATGAGCTGCCGCATCCGTTTATCCATCACGACGATCAGGTCAGCCCACTCGAGGTCGACAGATTGCACCTCCGCCGTTGTCTCTTCTCCGAGCCAGGCAGTCCGGATCTCCAGTTGCTGTTCCGCAGCAAGCGTCTCCTCTGGAGGGGAGAGCGGTGGCCCTCCTGCGTGATGAACAAACAGCAGGCGGACGCGGGGGACCTGGTGGTGCGTCTTCTGGTGCTCGTGAAGAACCGGGGTACAGCGCGATACCTCATCTCCCGTTGCCTCGACCAGATCGGGGTTGGAATCGCCAAAACGTGCTTTGATAAACAGGCGTGTCCAGTCGAGGAGTTCGGTCCGGGAAAAATCGTTTTTCTTGACCAGCATATCCATCGTGTCGGAAATAACGAAGTCTTCTTCACCGAGGAGGGCGAGCTTTTCCTCACGCGTCCCCCCCGTGAAGGAGAGGAGCCCTTCGATCGTCACCCAGTACGAATGGGCGCCGCTGCTCCCGTCCTCGGGCACAAGGTAGACGTCTTCCAGGGCGGTACGTTCATCGGATCCCGGGGAGGATTGCGGAAGGCAATATTTCCATCGCATAGAAACCTCTGGGTGGATCGGTGGTTCATGCGATCGGTCGTGTGACCGGAGCGCAAGAATATACTAGTGAAGAGGACGAAAATCAACAGAAACCGGAGGACTGGCCTGAGGGACCCGGGCGATGGAGGCCGAAGAGAACAGAAGCAGAAGGATGATCATCATACCGGCAAGCAGAGGTCCGCGTTGGATTGTCTCATCGGCATAGATGCGCGGCGCATCGGACTCCTGCTGCACAGCCGGCGAGAGCGGCATCCCGTACCGTGCCGCCATCGCATTGATGTTGAGAAGATGGAGGAATCGAATCCCCTTCTCTGCACACCGCTCGATCAGCCCGCGCCCCGGATGAGTGCACCGCGGAACACTCGTCGGGTAGCCGCTGGGAAGAATGGGCGCGTGCGGACATGTCCCCAGACTTGTCTGGCTCCCCCCGATATTCACGAGAAACGCGATACGGGATCGCAGAAGGATGTCGAGTTTCGTCCCGATCGCCTCTTCCAGCGGCCTCCCGTTCGCAAGAGTCCTCCCGTACCGGGCAGCGGTGGCGCTGAGGATCTGCAGACCCTCGTCCGGCAACCCCCCACCGCTATCGCCTTCGGCCCCCATGGTGACCATCACGGAACGATAGCGCAGCCCCCCCTCCGCGCGAAGCCACTCTTCCATGTCGAGCCAGCTCGCGCCCGGCTGGTTGGCCCCATAGGAGGATGCTCCCAGCGAACTGATCAGCACGACCTCTGCACCGATAGTCTGAAGCGCGGCAAGGGTGGCCACAGCCAGAGAAGGAAACGATCCGGATATGAGCACTCCGACGCAGGAGGCGGAATCCACCCCGGCGTCGTGAAGGAGCCGGACGAGCAGCGCCGCGAACACCGGGTTTGCCGCCGTTCTTTTCGCTTCCAGGGAGCCAAGCGTCGTCGTCATATCCGACCACTCGACCCCGAGCATGCCGGCATGTGGAAATGAGGATGGCACCTCACTTCGCACTCCGGCCTCCAGTTTTTTTGACTCGATCAGGCGAAACCAGCGGGCTGCACATAATTCGGCTGCTCTCATCGCCGGCGTATCACTCCGTGGACGTGCGGTGACAAGCACCGTGCGGGCACACACCAACGCCAGAACCGAAACGACGAGAAGAACCGCAAGACGGGCCGTGGGCGGATGCCGTTTCATTGTGTGCCTCACCGGATCATCAGAATCATGGCCACGATCGAAGTCACAATTCCCAGGCTCGCGAGGGTGGGAAATGGGCGCTGCCGGACCATCTCGTGGGCGATAAGCCCGGGGATGATGTACCCTATGGACTGCAGATCAAGCGTAAGCCCGACGGCCGGTTGGACCCAGTAGTCAATCGCAAATTTCCCGCAGAATCCCAGCAGGAGGGCGAGAAGGAACCGGCGGCGTCCGTACACGATCAGCCGGGCTGACAGGAGTTCCAGCACGCTCCAGACGATGACCGCGAGGACAACGGTCGTCAGAATGCGGAAGGGCTCCCCGACGAAAAGTGCGAGGTATCCCGGGGCAACGACTCCGCCGGGGGAATACCCGACCAGTTCGTAAAAAAGGAACCCGACAATGAGACCTATGAACAGTGATTCAATGACCACGTGCGCACCGATTCAAGGATACGAAACCCGTCCCCGCCGATGTTGCCAAGGCCGACAACCAGCGTTCCGTCAGCCAGTCCCAGCTCCCGGAGCGAGCGGTCAGCGACACGGACCTGGGCCGGGGACCACGAGATCACGCGGTCGGCCACCATGCCGGAGGAACGAAGACGGGAACGCACACACTGTGCATGGTTCCCGGTTACCACCACGCGGTCCAGGCCACGCATGCCTGCACACCAGCGGGCGAACTGCAGCGAACGCAACGGGCGATCTGCGCGCGTGTTCAGGACAATGACCATGTGTTCCCATCCTCCGAGATGGTCGCGCCACTGCTCGAGAAACGCCCCTGCCGAGGGAACATCGTTCACCGCAAACCCGTTGAGGAACCTGACCGTCACTCCACCATCACGAAGATCATAGAGCAGGCGCTCCTCTTTCTCGATTTCCTCGTGAATTGCGTCCAGTGCCACGGCGCGGTCAATGCCGAGCTCATCGCACACGGAAAGAGCCAGTCCCACATTCCGGGCGTGGGCTCCCCTGGGCGCCACCGGTGCGTCGCCACGCCCGGCAACAGCGACCTCCACCACCCGGGTTCCGAGCCGGGCCGCTTCTACGGCGACTTCCGGAGCGAAGCGCTTCTCACCTGAGACAAGCACGCTCTGCCGTGGGATGAATGCGCACAGCGCTTCAACCTGATCTTTCCAGAACGGGCCGAACTCCTCCCGATGGTCATCCAGGATGTTGGTGAGGACGGCATGCGTGGGCTTGAGAAGGCGGGACTCGAGAGCCTGAAGGGCCGGGTTCAGCGACATGCACTCCATCACCAGCGCGTCGCATTGCAGCGCCGCAGCGCGCCGAAGAACCCTTACCTGTTCCTGAACGCGGGCAGGTCCCCGGCGGCGGATCACCTCATGGCTGCCGTCCGGGAGGAGAATCGTGGGAACGACGCCGGTTATCTTCCCGAGCACGCGATACCCCGCGGCTCGGAGCGCGGCCGACACATAACGCGTCACACTGGACTTCCCCCTGGTACCGTTGATATGCACGCGCACTGCGACAGGTGATCGCCAGCGGTATGAGAGAACGGCCTCGGCCGACAGGAGCAACAACAGAACTCCCGTCAGCACCAGAACAGTGATCATCACGTCTCCTCGGAAACAGCGTCAGTACCCGATCGCCACGCCCCCTCTGCGCGGGTCGGCAGATCCCTGCAGGGCACCCGTCACGGGGTCGCGTAGAACCAGCTGTGCGCCGCCAAAGAAGAGGTCGTACGCACCATACACGCGCAGCGTGTGTCCGCGCCGCGCCAGATCATCCTGAACCTGCTGGCTGATCCGCGACTCGAGGTGGAGATAGTCATCCGCCTTCTGACAGAGGAAGCGGGGAGCGTCGTTGGCATCGTGGGCCGTCATTCCATAATCCACCACATTGACGATCAACTCAATGACGGTAGCAATGATGCGCGTGGCGCCGGGAGAGCCGACCGACAACAGCGGCGTTCCATCTTTAAGAACGATCGTTGGAGAGATGGAGCTCCGGGGTTGCTTCCCGGGCTCAATGGCGTTCCGGGCCACGGTCGACGCGAAGTTCGACATGGCGTTGTTCATGAGAACGCCTGCAACGGTCAGCCCCGACCCGAAAAACGTCCCCATCGTCTGAGTCAGGGAGACCACGTTCCCTGCACTGTCCATGATCCCCAGGTGGGTGGTATGGCCGTCGCCCTCGATCCGCTGTTCGGCGAGCAGGACCGGGGCCGCGTTCTTCAGAGATGGGGGACGTGTTCCCCTCATAAACAACTGCGAGTCGGGTTCAGGAATTCCGGGTTGACCGACGCGGTGTGTCGTGTCGGCCTGTCGAATCGGCTTGTGATCACCCGCAGGAAGCGCCCTTCTCATCTTCCGCACGGCGGGGGCCGCCTGCGTGGAATCAGCGATGCCCTGTGGTGTCTCAAATGCTTCAGGGTTCCCCGGGCGCGTCTTCCGGTATTCGGGCGGGTCGGCACTGGTTCTGTTGATTTCACCGAAACGTGAGGCAGCATACGCCTTGTCGATGAGTCCGTTCACGGGTACGTCTTCAAAATGCGGATCGGCAAGATACGCCGTCCGGTCAGCATAGACGCGCCGCGTCGTTTCCGCCAGAAGATACATCGCCTCTGCCGAGGTCGCGTAGTGACCGAGTTGGTTCAGGTTCACCTGTTCCAGCATGTTGAGCGCTTCGAGAATCATCGCTCCGGAATGCGGGGGCGGGGCAGTGATGATTTCGCACGTGCGATACGACCCGGAGAGCGGTGCGAGCTCCTCGGCGACGTGCGTCCGGAGATCGTCCAGGGTCATTGCGCCCCCCGCCCTGGTGACACCGTCCGCGATCTGCCGGGCAACAGGACCTTCGTAGAAACCGGCACGTCCCGACTGTGCGACTGCACGGAGGGTGCGGGCGAGCTCGGGTTGGACCAGCGTGTCCCCTTCCATCAGCGGGAACCCGTCACGAAGATAGACGGACGCGGTGGTGGATTCACGCTGGACCAGAACCACGTTGTCCAGAATGATGCGGGAGAGGGTCTCATCCACCGGGAATCCGTTTTCTGCGTACCGGATGGCCGGCCCGAGCACAACGTCAAGAGGGAGCGAACCGTACCGTTCCAGCGCGAGCGTCAATCCGGCGACCGCTCCCGGGACGAGGATAGCCTTCGCCGTCTGTGCATCGACCCGGGATTTGAACTCGAGCCCGGCAACCATGGACGACGCGCGGGGATAGTAATTGATATAGACCGATTTGCGTTCACGGGCCAGATACAGAAGCATTCCGCCGCCGCCGCCAGACCGGAGCCGTCCGGCTCGACGACACCGATCGCGAATGCTGCTGCCACGGCAGCATCAACGGCGTTCCCCCCTTTCTGGAGCATCTCCACAGCCGCCATCGATGCGAGCGGGTGGGCGGTTGATGCCATGGCATGGGTTCCGGTTGCCGCCTCGTCCGTCGAACTCCTGCTGAGGGCCTGCGCGCGCGCGCTGCTCCCGCCGGCAATGAGAAAGACCAGAAGCAGGATGACCCCGAAATGATGAACTGCCGTTCGGATCTTCATGGCACATCTCCAACAGGATTCGTTCACTACGGAGTCGCAGTAAATGCCGCACCGAGTGGAGTGAGAATGCCGGCGATCTTGTCAACAACGTCGAGAGGGATTTTCTTCTGCCCGGCGAGTGTCGTGAAGAACCCGTCCTCATCTCCCTGTTTCACGACGATCATGCGTCGTGACGCTTCCGCTGCAATCGTGTTGAAGTCGTCCGATTGCGCCCCGCGGCGGGCCTTACCCCCGATGTGCATCATCAGCACGGGGATGCCCGCATTTTTTGCGGCCTTCAGCAACGCCTGAACCCGCTGCAACTCCTCTTCCCGGCTCGTGCCCGCCGCCCCGAGCCCTTTTGAACTGAAGCCCGGGACAATGATGAGGGTCTTGATCCCTTTCAGATCGGCCGCGGTTGCGGACGCGACGACACGCGCTTCGAGATGGGCTTTCTTGCACAGGCTCCCGGCAAGGGTAACATCGGCGCTCTGGCCTGCGGACGAGATCAGGATCGGCGGAGTAAAGCTCCCCTTATCCGCAGCGCTGGCGCCCGCCGTGAGCAAGGCCAGGACTGCAAGTAGGGCAAGGATGCGTGTTCGTCGTTTCATCGTGATCTCCCTTTGTTTATCGTTCACTGGTGATTCTCTCCATTCAATAGAGGTAGGTCCCGACGCCGCCTTCCATCATTTCTGCATATGTTGGCAGCCCTTCGATACGAAAGCGGGTGGACCCTTCCTGTTCGTTGTATGCATCGAATATCGCCCGCAAGCCCTGGAGGTGCCGCCCCACCCGTCGCGACAGCGGCTCACCCGTCAGTTCGTAGGTGATGCGCATGGCCCCCCCCTCCTCCGCTCGCGCATAATAGGGATCGATACCGTTGACCAGCAGGTCTTCCGATGTCCGTCCACGCAGCCGTCCCTGAATCGGGTTACTGGTTTCCATCAGGAACGGAATGGCATTCGTGCTGTCCCCCCATTCCCTGTGACTCAACCCGTGGAAATTTGCCGGTGAGAGTTCGAGGGCGAACCGCAAATCTTCGAATTCGAGATTGAGCACGGCGGCGGCAGCGATGTCCCGTCCCTTCTCGTGCGTTATCAGCGCATTGATGATGGGGATCTCAGGGGCCGCTTCGTGGAGATCCACAGCGACGTCGACATGTTCGGCCCGGATCAGCTGCATGATCGCATATGCCGTCCGCTCGGTCAGCGAACCATCCGGCCTGCCGGGATAGGCACGATTGAGATTGCGCGTTTCGTTGCCCGACAGCTGCTGCCCCGACGGATACTGGAGATAGACGAGCGGATCGGGCCACTGGTCGACGACGTTTGCCGCCCGTGCGCCAAACCGGAACGTCCGTTTCCCCGACCGGGTCTTCAGCGTGAAGCTCTGCGGAGCCCCTTCGAGAGGGTCGGTGCATGTGAACCCGCTGGCACACGACTGAGGCACGACAATCAATCTGCCCGTCCGTATGACCGCGTTCTCCAGGAGAACGACGGCGGCAAGGAATCCCGCAGGTTCGTTGGGGTGGGTCCCGCCAAGGACAAGAACCGTGGCGCCCCGGTCGGAACCTTCAAAGAGGTAGATCTTCGTGTCCGCCCTCGTTCCGACCAGCGATGGACAGTAGTCGCTCAGCATGGCGGTGCGCGAGAGCCCCGCGGCGGGATGGAATGTGTCCGGTTCCCACATCTCCATGAATCTACCTGCCGCCACGGCGCAGATCACGGCGACGAGGACCAGCAGGACGGCCGCGCGCAGTTGATGGTTTGAAAGCATTCCTTCCCCTACTTGATCTGCAGAATGCGAAGCACAAGTGGAACCAGGATCACCGCAAGAGCCAGCTGCTCTCTCCAGCGCCGTTCCTGAAAGAGTTCTGCGACGAGAAGCGCAGCCACGTACACTGCGATTGCCACATACGCCCAGTGAAGCATCCCTCATGCCCCTTCAATATCGCATCATGGAACCGACTTGGGCGGCATAGATGATCATGACGATGCCGACGACAATAGAGAGAACGATCAGCGGTACACTCTCCTTCAGAATGCGGAAGTGGTTCTTCTCGCCCACGAGCTGTGCGGCGAACACGCACAACAGCGAGGGCGGAGGCATCAGATCGCCCAGTCCCGCAATCAACGAGAGCGCCGACGTCACCACGATCTCGTCCCTGCCGAGAAAGACATACACCAGGGGGACTCCAAGAACCGACGATGCCGCATAGGCGGACCCGAACGCAGGCATGATCAGGCCGATGCCCAGGTACAGGAGCGCTGCAGGGAGATCGAGGGCATTCACGGCAATGTATCCCCTGACGCCAGTCAGCGTCATCACCTGCACGAACATCCCCACACCGACAAGAATGGTCATAATGGGCAGAGCATCCTGAACGGCGACTCGCGAGAGCCGGACGAGATGGATCTTCTCCCCTGTTCCGATCGCTGTCAGCGCACCCAGCAGGAAAATCAACGGCACGCCGATATCGGGCACCCAGTGCGGGACAACCCGAATCGCCACCATGAGCCCGATCACCACGACGAGGGGGAGAAAGAGCTTCGGTCCGTGACGGTGATACACGGAAGGAGGAAGCTTCTCGAGGACCGCATCCACATGGATGTGCCGGACGTACCGGACACGGAAATACACGGCCGTGATCACCGCAAGCGGTGCCGTGGCAATCAGGAGCGGAAGATCAAAACCGATATACGGCATATCCACGCCCCCGCCGATGATCATGACCGGGATATTGATGGGGGGAGCGATCATCCCGTACACGGCCGCCATGGCGATGAGAGCTCCCACCGCAACCGCAGGCATCCCCATCGCAAGCAACGCCGGCGTCACCAGCGCTCCGGTCGTGAGAATACAGGCCGAGGAAAGGCCGGTGAGCATCCCCGGAAACATCACGAACCAGACGACCAGGATCATCAGAAGCGTCGGCCATCGGTGGAGCGACCGGATCATGGCATAACTGATGCTCCCGAGGGCACCGCTGGCCTCAATTGCCTTCATGAAGATCATTGCTGTGGCAATAATGAGGACTGCGTCGAGGTACCCGAACGCTCCCTCCACAAGATGACGCACCGGCAGGCCGTCGCCGGCAGCCAGAGCGCCCGCCACCGAGGCAAGCGCCAGAGCAATTCCGGCGGGGAGTTTCCACCAGAAGACGCCTGCCGCAAACACCGCAAGCATCACCAGGAGCAGTATCGGTTCAATTGCCATAAACAGTTCGCGTGTCCGGGGACCTGTGGTGTGGCTGCCGTGGCGCCCACACACACCCTGCCCCCGCCTCTCGTTATCCGAAATACCCGGCTACAGCCGTGGCGAGTTTTTCTCCCCCGAATCGAAATGCATCGACTGGCTGGAAGACCTGTTTCCCGCTCGATCCGGGCGGCCGCAGCCATGCTCTCCCCATCACTCAGCCCAACGGAATTCAGACCGATGGCAACGACTTTGGTCGGTTTGAAATAGCCGACCACCTGCTCATGCAGACGCACAAGTACCGGCAGGGGAGGAAAACGAAAGCCATAGTCGTCCCGTTCGCGCGTGGGCTGGTGCACCAGGATCATGGCATCGGGCATGGTCCCGTGCATCAACCCCAGCGTTACGCTGGAATACCCCTGATGCGTCAGTGCGCCCTGCCCTTCCACGAAAATGACGTCGGCACCTTCTGCCTCGACGATATTGATCTCCGTCTCAACACTCCCGGCGATATAGTCGCCGATCACAGCGTCCACCGCCACTCCTCTGCCCAGAATGAGGATCCCAGTCTGGCCGGTTGCCACAACCGCACTTCTGCGTCCAGGCGCCGGAAGGCCTTCTCGACTTCGAGGAGTGTGGTCATTTTTCCGATTTTGCAGTCGGTACCGATGGTCAGAACCGTGCGGGCGCGGCGCGTCCGCCACGAGCCGCGGGCCACCACTCTATGGGAATCCGGAACCCTGCGAAGGTCGG
>CAVQPT010000017.1:0-8329 GCA_963714855.1 uncultured Bacteroidota bacterium
GGCCAGCTATCCGCTCCCTTCGTATGCAATCGCCAAGGGGAAGACGGAAACCGCGGGCATGTCGCCGGAGGATGTCCTGGAGACACTCCGCAGGCGCCATACAACTGCAGGCCGTCTGACGACCACAGACGGTGTCAAGATCGATTTCCCCGACTCCTGGGTTCACCTGCGCAAATCGAACACCGAGCCAATCGTGCGTATCATCGCCGAAGCCCGCACACCTGAAGGCGCGCGCGCAATGGTTGAGCGATTCCAGAATGAAATCCGGGGACTACGAGAGTGAGGCGACCGCCGGTATCAGATGGATAATGGCCCGATCACGCCCCGTGATCTCCTGATTCTTTCCCGCATCCCCGGCATTGGCCCGGCGCGACTGCGCGCTCTTGTCAGTCACTTCGGCGCCACCGCACCCCTCTTCAAAGCTTCTCCGCGCGATCTGGTCCACGTCGCAGGCATTGATCAGCGCTCTGCCCCTTGCCGTTGTACGGTTCTTCGATGGCGGAATCCCTTCTCCGGCGGCCGCGTTCGCTGAGGAACAGTGTGCACGCATGCGGCGGACGGACACCCGGTTCGTCTGCTACTGGGATCAGGAATATCCCCCCCCTCCTCAAGAAGATTTATGACCCTCCCCCCTTCCTCTACTGCCGCGGCGGGTTCACCGCCGGCGATGCCGCCGCTGTCGCCGTCGTGGGCACGCGCAACCCGACCCCCTATGGCCTCCGTGTCGCGGAAAAGTTTGCGACAGAACTGGCGGAGCGACGCATCACCGTGGTGAGCGGCCTCGCCCGGGGAATCGATACAGTGGCGCACCATGCAGCCCTCAGGGCCGGAGGCCGCACGATTGCTGTCATCGGCTCTGGCCTCGACATCATCTACCCTGCGGAGAATATCCCGCTTGCCTCAAGAATCGCACGTCAGGGAGCGGTCTCAAGCGAGTTCGCAATGGGTGCAAAACCCGACGCCGTAAACTTCCCGCAGCGGAACCGTATCATCAGCGGCGTCTCCCTCGGCACGCTCGTAGTCGAAACCGGAACGGAGGGCGGGGCAATGATCACCGCCCGCGCCGCACTCGACCAGAACCGCGAGGTCTTTGCCATTCCCTCGCCGGTCGACGCTCCCTCCCCGAGCGGGACGAACGCTCTGATCCGGGAGGGGAGGGCACAGCTGACCGAATCGATCGACGACATCCTCGCGGAACTGAGTTCCCCCCTGAAAGGACTGATAGACTGTGCCGCCACACGGCCAGTCCAGCCTCCCCCACCCCTCACGCTGTTCGAGCAGAGGCTCTACGACCAACTGGCCGCAGACCCGCTCCACATCGACCTGCTTTCGGAGCACACGGGATTCTCAACCGCAGAATCGCTTGTCCACCTCCTCTCCCTCGAATTCAAAGGGGTTGTCAGGCAGCTCCCCGGCAAGTTTTTCGTCCGCCGCTGACCGGTCTTTCCTTTTTAACATTTTTATGGTATCTTTGGCACGTATGGTACTCGTTGGCACAACCCTTGTAGATGCTTCGGTCGTGGGGGCCACTTTCTGTTGCGACCTGGAGGCCTGCGCAGGCGCCTGCTGCACCCTGGAAGGGGGAAGGGGTGCCCCGCTGGACGACGCCGAAGTTCCTCTCCTGCACGAAGCGTTCGAATTCGCACGGGAGTATCTTCGGCCCATCAGCATTGAGGCTATCGAGGCCCGGGGACTCGTCGACGGGGTGCCCGGAGACCACGCAACCCGGTGCATCGATCGTCGCGAATGCGTGCTTGTCTATTTCGACAATGGAATCGCTCGCTGCAGTCTCGAACGGGCCTATCTTGACGGAAAAACAGCGTGGCGCAAACCCCTGTCCTGCCATCTCTTCCCTCTCCGTGTGCGGCGGTTTGGACAGGAAATTCTCCGGTACGAACAGATCCAGGAATGCCGCTCTGGCCGCGAACGTGGCGCCGCACAGAACGTCCCGCTCCACCGGTTCTTGAAAGAGGCATTGAGCCGCGCATTCGGGAAGTCCTGGTTCGACCAGCTCGACGCCCGGTATACGGAACACTCCTCACCATGAAACGAGCATGCTGAATATCTCGCTCCAACATAAGATGCTCATGAAGCTGTCGCCTCAGCAGGTCCAGTACCTGAAGATGCTTCAGCTCCCGACTCTTGCGCTGGAACAGAAGATCAAAGCAGAACTTGAGATGAACCCCCTGCTGGAAGAGGGGTATGACGAGGAACTCGAACCGACCACCGACCAGGAAGACGCACTCAAAGACGAGACGGAACCGGAAACCCCGGCGGAAAAGCAGGAGGACACGCATTCACCCGAGGAGGACGAGAAGTATTCCATCGAGGACTACATGAATGACGACCTCCACGGGTACAAGGCACGGGAACCGTTCGACAGCGAGGAAAAGGATGAACTTCCCATCGCCGACAGCGTCTCTCTCTCCCACCGCCTTCTCGAGCAGTTCGCCCTTCTCGACCTAGACGATGAAGAGGTTCTCATCGGACAGGAAATCATCGGGAACATCGACGAAGACGGATACCTCCGCCGCGATCTGGACACGATCGTCCAGGACCTGAATCTCACGAACGGTACTGCCATCTCGGTCGAGAAAGCCGAGCAGGTACTCAAGAAGATCCAGCACATGGATCCCGTCGGCATCGGCAGCAGGTCGCTGCAGGAATGTCTCATCGTCCAGCTCGAAGTCTGCGACATGGAGCCTGCCCTGAAAGACCTCGGGCTGCGTCTTCTCAGAGACTCGTACGAAGACTTCGCGATGCGGCACTTCGAAGAGCTTTCGAAGAAACTCGGGATCACGCTGGAGGAACTCAAGCGCGTGATCGAAGTGATCCAGCATCTCAATCCAAAGCCCGGCGAGGGGGATTTCACCGCTCATGAGAATTATGTCGTCCCGGACTTCATCGTCAGCAAGACGGAATCCGATTTCCTGATCTCACTGAACGATCGGAACATCCCTCCCCTGCGCATCAACAAGGCTTACAAGGAGTTGATGTCGAAGCGGAAGAAGAACGGCGTATCCACCGAGGCAAAGGACTTTATCCGCCAGCGCTTTGAAGCGGCAAAGTGGTTCATCAGCTCGATCCACCAGCGTCGTGAAACGATGCTGAGAGTCATGCGGACGATCGTCGAGAAACAGCGGGATTTCTTCGACACCGGCGAGGGGCTGCGGCCGATGATTTACAAAGACATCGCCGAAGTCATCAGCATGGACATTTCGACGATCAGCCGGGTCGTCAACAGCAAGTACGTCCAGACGGATTATGGCGTCTTCTCGTTGCGTCATTTCTTCAGCGATGCCATCAGCACCACCGATGGCGAGGAAGTCTCGAACAAGGAAGTCAAGAAGAAGCTCAAGGCGCTCATCGACGCGGAAGATCCGCTGCGGCCGTTGAGCGATCACAAGCTTGGAGAGCTCCTGAACGCCGAGGGGCTCAATATCGCAAGGCGCACCGTGGCCAAATACCGGGAGGCCATGCTGATCCCCGTCGCGCGGCTGCGCAGAAAACTCACCTGAATTCGATGGAGCATACCCTGATACAGACAATTCATGGCACAACCGTTCTCGGACTGACCCACGGCGGGAGCACGGTCATCGGGTCGGACGGCCAAGTCACGATTGGCCAGACCGTCATGAAGCATACGGCCCGCAAAGTCCGCCGTCTGTACAATGGCCGGATCATCGCCGGCTTCGCCGGGGCTGCAGCCGATGCCTTCACACTGTTCACGAAGTTCGACGAGCAGCTGGAAAAGTACCGGGGCGACCTTCAGCGGGCGGCTGTGGAACTGGCCAGGGAATGGCGTACCGACAAATACCTGCGTCAACTCGAAGCCCTGCTGGCAGTGCTGGACGGATCCACCGCCCTCGTGGTCTCCGGTTCGGGGGAGATCATCGAACCGGACGACGGAATTGTCGCCATCGGCTCGGGAGGAAGCTATGCCCTTGCAGCCGCCCGGATGCTCGTGAAACACTCCTCGCTGAGCGCGAAGGAAATCGTCACCGAGGCGCTACAGACAGCCGCCGGCATTTGTATCTACACCAACAGCCACATCACGATCGAAGAGTTGTAACATGGCGACCGGCTCCCATATCGGGGGGGCGGCATCGCCGTCCGATCCCCCCCAGCATCAGAGCGAACTGACTCCGCGAGAAATCGTCCGGGAGCTCGACAAATACATCATCGGGCAGGATGCGGCAAAACGGTCCGTCGCCATCGCCCTCCGGAACCGCTGGCGCCGCCTGCAGGTCCCCCAGGGCCTGCGCGAAGAGATCATGCCCAACAACATCATTCTCATCGGACCGACGGGTGTCGGAAAGACCGAGATCGCACGCCGCCTTGCACGGCTCGCCAACGCTCCGTTTATCAAAGTGGAAGCCTCGAAATTCACCGAAGTGGGCTACGTCGGACGCGATGTGGAGTCCATCATTCGCGACCTGACCGAGTTCGCCGTAACCATGGTGAAGGCGGAACGGCGTGGAGACGTCGAAGACAAAGCGCGCGACATGTGTGAAGAACGGCTCCTGGATATCCTCCTCCCCCCACCCAGGAAACGCGCGGGAACTCCCCCGGAGGGTGAGGCCCCGCCGGAAGAAGACTCTCAGGCCACACGCGAAAAACTCCGGACCCGCTTGCGAGCCGGAGAGATGGACAAACGCATCGTCGAACTTGATCTCCCCGCAACCAACGGTCCCCTGATGCAGGTGGTCGGCCCGATGAACCTGGACGACATGGGAATCAATCTCCAGGACCTGTTCGGCAACATGCTTCCCAAGAAAATGAAACGCCGCAAGGTGACCGTTGCTGAAGCCCGGACTCTCCTCACCAACGAAGAGGCCGGTAAGCTGATCGACCACGATGCCGCAGTACGGGATGCGCTGCTGCGCGTGGAGAATTCGGGGATCGTCTTCCTGGACGAAATCGATAAGATTGCGGGAACGAAGACCGCCGCAAGCGGCCCGGATGTCTCCCGTGAAGGAGTCCAGCGCGATCTCCTTCCGATCGTGGAAGGGTCGAACGTGATGACGAAATACGGAATGGTCAAGACCGACCATATCCTCTTCATCGCGTCCGGAGCCTTTCATGTCGCCAAGCCGTCGGACCTCATTCCCGAAATGCAGGGCCGATTCCCTATCCGCGTCGAACTCAGCAGTCTCACGGAAGAGGACTTCGTCAAGATTCTGACCCTCCCGCAGAACGCGCTGATCAAGCAATATGCAGCAATGCTCGAGACCGAGGGCGTAACGCTTGATTTCCGTGAGGACGGCATCCGGGAGATCGCCCGTATCGCGAGCGAGGTGAATTCACTGGTTGAGAATATCGGCGCACGCCGCCTGCACACCATCCTGACCACGCTGCTGGAAGATGCCCTGTATCTGGCACCCGACGAAATTCCGGACCCAACAATCGTGATCGACCGCGAGCGCGTCGAATCGCGCCTGGCCAGCATCGTCCGGAACAGAGATCTTTCGAAGTATATCCTTTAGCGGTCTCCGGCCTCGATGCCTGACAGCAGGCAGAATATGATGGGGGCGGCCACCCACCGCCCCCAGCCCCCCCAGTACACCCCCCGGACGACAGATCCCCTGACGTCAGATTCTCACCCGCATTCCCATCGCGATGGACCCGTGGGAGAGCGATTTCTCGCTGAACAGGAAATTCATATGTTCCGAAGCGAGGTCCAGCTCGTATACTCCGAAGTGGAACCCGATGCCGAACGCAAGTTTGAAGTGGTCTGCTCCCCAGAACGATGCACCGGTTCTCAGGGGAAGAAAGCTCCAGGGGCGGAATTCAAGCCCCATCGAGAACCGTCCCGCGGTGGGACTGCCGGCAGCTTCAACAAGCCCGAGATTGATATCGCACGCGACAGTCCATTCGCCCCAGAGCAGCCGTTGTAACGCTTTCACCTTGTGCAGTTCCACCGAAGCACCCACCCGGAGGGTGGTCGGAAGGTTCGTGCTGAACGACGGTCCCGGCCGCGTGTCGCCGTTGACCGAGTTCTCTATCGAATCACGCTGGGCTTCATTCAGCGGGTCGTCCATGTACAACACTGCATGGGATGAAACCTCTTCCGTGTTGCCGGTCCATCGCACAGAACCGATATCCGTGACGCTCAGGCCTACACGGAGATAGTCATTGACATCGGATGCGACACCGAGGTCGAGCCCAAAACCGGTCCCCGCCGGGGCTGCGAACGGGCTGAAGGAGCCGCTCCCCCCGACCAGTGGCTCGATCCCGGAAATCTGTCCATGCATATCGACCATGCCGCTCAGGACCCCTTCCGGAGACGTCGCAAGTCTCGTGGCAAACCTGTCGATGCCGAAATAGCCGAATCCATGAATGAGCTTCACGGCAATCCCACCGGAAAGGGTCTGCAGGAATGCCGGACAGGGCAGGGCCCTGCCATAGGACACCGCGTATTCCCGGAGCCAGGTGGCATATCCGGATGTTTCGCTGAAGTCGTACACTGAACCCGGTGTATTGCCGTACAGCAAGAACTCCGGATAGTCGCGGGGCACCATTGCATTCGCAGAAACGTAGTCCGTAATGGTGACTGCGAACGAGCCAAGATCTCCAAGGCGTACACCGACGCCAAACAGCCGGAGCTCGGCATGCGCTGATGCGCGTCCGACGCCGTTGGGGAACGATGCGAGGATGGACTGTTTATCCGCGTCGGTCAGATACCGCGGTTCGCGTCCATCTCCGGTTTCCACGCCCGTGAAGTAGTCCTGGTACAGCCCGTAATTCAGGAAGTCGCTGCCGAGATGAACGCCCACGGGCATCAGGCCGATGGTCACCGTCCCCGCTTCCGGTGCAACCAGATTGGCAGGATTGATACCGACCGCGTCAAGACCTACCGAGGAGGCGACAAACGTCCGCGCCATCCCCATTCCGCGGATATTGGTCCGTTCTCCGCCGGCCAGTGCCGTCAGGGGCGCAACGACCGTGCTGACCACAATCAGGAGTGCCGGGAAGAGGAGTCGAGTTTTCATTGGTTCACCCTGTACGAAAAGTACGTCCATGCACGGACCCGTATACGATCCGTGGTGCGGAAATTCACAGCCTGGTCGCCGGCAGTGGCAAGGGCGAGGTCGACCCTCACAAGATCGGCGAGATTGAACTGCCGGATCTCCGTCCCCTGGAGTTCTATGACGCGGAGCGTGCGGGTCGGGCTCTGAACGTCGCCATTGACAACGCTACCCGAGGCAATGACGACGGAATCCCCGGCAGTCTGGGGCAACGTCAGCACCGTGTTCCGTGCACGATCCATCAGTGAGAATGTTGCTTTCACGCCGACCGGCAGCCCGTTTTCGATCTCGATATACAGTTTCCCGTAGTTGATGCCATTGGCGGTTTGGGGGTCAATGCGTTTGTCCGACGTGCCGTCGCCGGTGGTATCACCCATTACCAGGGTATCGCAGAAATTCCCGTCCACCAATCGCAGACTCATCGGCACGGTGAGCCCGACTTCGCCGCCGAAGGAGCAGTTGCGGCCGATACGTGACGGCGCTGTGGTATCATAATCGGGATTCAGGGTTACGCTCCCGACGACACGCAGCGAGTCGGGGAGGCTGCCCGAGAGCCGAGAAAGGAAGATTCCGACGTCCCCGGGGGCAAACGCGATCGTGCTGAGACCCTGGGTCCCCTTGGTCACAGGTGCCTGGAGCGTGGCAATGCCGCCGCCCGCATCGGTCGCTTCGAATCGCAGATTGAGTTCCATGGGAGCTTCGATCGTGCTTTGCGGAGTGAAGCGCATGTCGGCAGCCGGGATATCCAGGCGGCCGCGGAACTTGCTGTTCAGCTCTCCGAGGTTCAACCCCAGACGCTCGTCAATGGCAATGACCGTCGGCTGGATTGCAGCCACCGCACTGTCGGCAACGATCGAAGAACTTGTCACGCTGATCGCTACGGCGTCTGTTGACCGGAGTGTGACCGGGGCTCCGCTGGTCCCGGCGATATCGCCATCGCACAGGGCGCGCAGAGCGTGAAGATAGGATCCCGTGGATGAACTGAGACGATAGTGCGCCAGATCGACGGGGAGCGACGCCGATGCCCGCGGCCCGATCGCAAGGATCTCCTCAAACGGAATACCGTTTTGCCGGAACAGTTCGGGAAGACGCAGGCGGATGGTGATCGGCACATCAACCGTACTGACAAACTGGATGTTCAATGATCCCCTGTTCAGCCAGACTTCCCGTATCAGCGTCCGCGCCGCCAGGGGCAGATCCTCTGCAATACTCATGTGCTGGGCTTCAAGCTCCGTAACCGTCGCCGACGAAGCGATGATTCCCGACGGCGTGATCGTCGCAAGGATCATCGTATCAGGAAT
>CAVQPT010000018.1:0-41330 GCA_963714855.1 uncultured Bacteroidota bacterium
CGAGAACGAAACCCCCATACAAGCACGGCGCGAGGTTATCGACGTGGACTGCCCCCGCTTGCGATTTTCTCCCCCTCAAGTGCGAATTCAAGGAGGTTTTCACGCGAAAAGCCGGTGCCGAGGAGTGCGTCGGTGGCAACAACAGCGGCAACCGCACTTGCGGCGCTTGACCCGATGCCGCTCCCAGGGGCGAGCCCTTTGTGAATGTCTATTTCGATGCCGAAGCGTGTTCCCGCGTGCTTGAGCATTGCGAGTACCGGCGCACCGGCCGTGTTGCGCGAAGCGTCCATCGGGAAGGGGTGTGGAAGTCCCGGTGATGCGCCGAATCGCGACCCCCTGCGATTGGACGATCCGGACGGTGACCGTCGCCCGGCCCGTCCGGGCGAATCCCATAATATCGAACCCACAGGCCACATTGGAAACGGATGGTCGTACACTCGTGCATGGTCCATACGGTGCATGCTCCGGAATATGAGAACCGCTACAAAACAGAAAAACCGACTTCGGTCTGCTGAAGTCGGTCGTCCGTTGTCACACGGGTATAGGCCAACCTCAACCGCTCTCCTTGCGGAGTGGCAGGGGTCGTCGCCGGCGTCAGAAGGCTCTCGTTTGAATAACGTGCAATGCTTTTCGTCGATCCAACATAGACCGTTTTCCGTGTCTTTGTCAACCCGGCGGTTGGTGGCGATACCTGTTCCTTGTGTCGCCACCCCGGCACTCTGCCGCCAGTGCGGATGCTGGAATTCACCGATGAGAGTGATCTTCCGGGTCAGTTGTGCTGTCGGGACCATGATCGTGCAGCCGGCGGGGATTATCGACCAGCGTTCCCGCGACAAACTGTGCCACCGCTTCGTCGATCGTGTGGATGTCGGTCAGGATCGGGGTAGTCCCGGCAGACGTGTGGTGCTGGTGTGCACCCATTCCCATCCCGCGCGAGACCAGAACGGTACAGTCCAGAATGGGCGCCACCATGGTGTCGTGCTTGTGTCCCTGGTGATCGTGCCCGTGCTCTCCCTCCCCGCCGTGGCCGAAGGTGTGATGGCCGGCTTTGGGGATCCGGTCCCGGCTTGCAACCGTTCCGTCCTTGAGCGTGATGACCTCGTAGTACTGAGCACGCCCGAAGTGGGCGCAGATGGTTGACCCGTCATCGGTAAAAACGATCTTACGTGATTGTGAGTTCATTGTTGATCCGTTTCTGTAGTAGGTGAACATGATGCTACCAACCCGAGAGGTAGACGAGCCCGCCAATCGTCAATCCGAAGGCGAGGTTAAATGCTTTGATTTTTAGTGAGTCGCGCACGGAGTGCGCGAGCATGGGAAGCATACTGTGGCCATCCTGCACGATCGCGCTCGTCAGAAGCACGGAGAAGGGGATCAGGCCGTTCGCGTACATGCCGACGACAAGCATGTGCGGCCCGGATTGCGGGATGAGTCCGAGCAATGCGCTCGCGAGGAGGACGAGCACGGGATAGCGTCTGGCGAGCTCGTCCAGCTCCGCGTACTGCATTCCAATTGCACGATCAGAAGGGGCCGAGGAGATCCCGAGGGCGACTTTCCACAGGTGGCGCCTGATGATGTGTTCCCGGAGACGTGTTCGCGAAGGTAGTGCCACAGTCCGGATTCCGTCGGGATGAATGATCGGCGCGTTCGAATACCCTCCCCCGTGATGATACCCGTCCGCCGGACGATAATGTCGGTCAGCCAGCCCAGTCCTATGCCGAGGACTGCCAGCACGGCGAAGAGCACAAGAGCGGTGCGGGGGAACAGTGCGATCATCACAAACGCTTCATCGCCGGAGGCCGCGACCATAGCGCCGACCAGGGCACCGAAGCTGATCATGCCGTGGACATAGAGGGAGACGGCGCTGAACCCGCCGACGCAGCCTGGAATGCCGGCAATGAGCGGCGCGACGAAATACTGACGCCACTGGTGGGGACCACGCAGAATGCCGGCCATACGGCCATGAGTCCAGACGTTGAGCACGTCCACAAGGACCATCATGACGAAGACCAGGAGAATCACCTGGAGCGTTTCGGGAAGGATCTGTTCGAGGAGCGCTAGCATCGGGCTACCTTCTCATGCGCGACAATGGGGACAGCGGAAGGACCCGGCGACGGGGGAGGGGACGTCCCACGGTCGTCGGCACTTTTTGCACTGAACATGCGCATGGCGTGTGCGCACAACTTCCCCGCCGACAATCTGGAGCGCCTTGCCGTTCACGAGTGCGTCCGCAACCGCCCGCCGGGCGTGTTCCAGGATGCGGCCAAATGTCGGCCGTGAGATATTCATCTTGGCTGCACCCTGCTCGTGCGAATCCCCCTGCAGGTCCGCCAGCCTCAAGGCCTCAAGTCCGTCCTCCGTCAGCAGAACCTGCTCGAGTGTGGCCAGGGGTCGGGCCTGCGGCTTGAACAGAAGCGTGCGTGGAGGTGATGCGACAAATCGCTGTTTTATTGGTCGGGACACGGTCCGGGCTCTGAGTAATTAGCGTATGCTCATAACCAGTATACAGGATTTTACTCCAATTGTCAAGCCCCTCCCGCCTGGCAGCGGCGCTAGTTTCTGCACTTCGCGAGGATGTCCCGGACCGCATCACGGTGTACACAACAGCCGAGCATCTTGAGCTTCACGTAGTCTTCATGGTAGAAGTAGTAGCCAGGATGAGTGCTGTTGTACGCGCTGCTCCAGAATCCTTGATCAGATACCAGTCCTTCCCGTCCCGTTCCGCATAGCCGACGAGATGGATTCCGTGATCGTCTCCTGTCGACCCGTTGCTGAACCGGAACTGACGCGCTGCGTCGTCGATGGCGGACGACGGGATATCGAATGAAGGGACGACAGCGATGCCGTCCGCTCCCCGGGAATAGCCCGCCTCGGAAAAGTCCCCACCGATGACAACCGAATACCCCTTCCGGATGCTGCTCCGGATGACGGACATGAAATCGTCAAGCGGGATGTTGTAGTAGTCCCTGTTGTGCCACCAGTTGTCCGGAACTTCGTATTCGATCTTCGTGTAGTACGGGTGCTCCAGGAGCGAGAGAAAATCCACGTAGTCATCCGGGTTCAGCCGTACCACCGTGGCGAGATATTCCCGGGGGGTCAACTGCTTTCCGCTCACGGTGACCGTCGCCGGCGGGGGACCGAGGTAATGGTCCAGGATCGATCGCACAGTTGCCACAACGGCGTCTTCATTCCATGCGGAGTTTGCTTTCACGCTTTCCAGGTACGCCTTGAATTCGGCGAACACGGTGAGCTCGTGGTCATGGTACCGCTTCCCCTCGAGAAGGCCTGTGTACGCGTCGGCCGGCACGGCGCCGTACGCTTTCCAGATCCTGAAGATCGCATTGGATTCCGATCCTTCTCCAAGGTGGGTCTCCCCGCGGCTCCTGACGTACCCGCGCGCCTTTTCAACATACTCCCAGTAGATCGTATGGAGTTCGGAAAGCTTCAGCGTCCTCCCCGTCAGACGGTGGATTTCCGACTCGAGGAATGACGTGGTCGAGAAGCACCAGCACATGCCGGAAACCCCCTGTGGGATCGGCGGCAAATGCCAGACCTGCGAGAACTCGGACGTGGAGCGCGGGGCTGGAATAGCGGAAAAATCAACCTGCATCTCATTCTTCTCGTCGCTCTTCTTCTCAGGCCTGGTCACACGCTTGAGGGAATCAAGCATTGTGTCTCGTTTCGGCTGAAAGACCGCTCTGTCGCGGCGGTCCTGTGCGATCCCCGGGACCACAATGATCGTGGCGAGAATGGCGCATAGCATGCGTCGAACGAACATGGAACCCCTCCTGCTGGTCGATGGAAAGAATGAACGGAAGAAATATACTCCGTCCCCCCCGGGATGTCAAGCCGCCCTCACCTCCAGGTCCCTCACTTCAACGTTCGAGACGGTGCGCTACGACATTCAGGAATCGCGCGATCGTCTGTCTGCCGTGCCTGCCCCCTAGTGGCTTCCCAGGCGCATTCTGGATAGCTCTTCGGGTGACTCGTTCGCGTCGAATGGACGCAGCCGGAAGCGGTACGAGAGCTCCCGGGCGGGGATGCGATACTGGGGATGGGGGAGCGCACCCCATGAATCATCTCCTCCCACCCCCATCTGGCTGGCGTCAATACACCACTCAAGAAATCCGCGGCGGGGAATCTCGCCAGGATGTTTGCCTCCCCGGGTTTCCAGGGTCAGGTCTTCGGTCGTGTACGGCAAGACGGAAAATCCCATGGTCGGCAGCCCGACGGCAAGTATGCCGCTACCGTCCGCAGATCGCAACGCCACCCACCGGACATCGGACCGGGTGCCGTATTCCTGCGGACTCACATACGGCATTTGCTGGTCGGCGATGGACATCGCGTATCTGCCCACGAATGCACCGGTTTTCCGGTCGCAGTAGTTTTCGTGGGGGCCACGTCCAAACCACTCCATCGCCTCGAACCGCAGCGGAACGTGCATGCGAATTCCGAACCGTGGGAGTTCCGGCAGTGACGCGTCCCCCGGAACGAGACGGCACTCCACGATGACATCGCCGCTTCCGTAGATCGTGTAGGTCGTGCGTGTGCGGGACCTGGCGTCGGGCAACGCTTGCTCGGTTTGCACTCGCACCGTGGCAGCGTTTTCCTTTCGGACTGTGAATGAAGCCGGAATCCTCCCGGTGCTTGCGGCCCGCCACACCGCACATCGTTCTGGCATCCCGTTGCCAAAGTCGTTGTCGGTTGGGGCTCGCCAGAAGTGTAGCACGGGTCCGTCTACGAGGACCTCCTTGCCGTGTTTCGTCCATGAGAGGAGCGTTCCACCTTTGGGCTCGAACAGGAGAACGAACCCGCTCCCTGTCACGGTTACACGGTCCGGTTTTTCCAGGACTTCGAGGGGGGGCATAGCGGCTGACCCCAATGGTGCAGGCTCGGGGGCAGAAGGGAGCTGGATCTGCTCCCGGGCAACGATGTGGCCTTTCTCCCCCCAGAGTGTCGCTTCGCGCAGGAGAGCTTCAACAACCAGGTGGTATTCGAAGCCATGGCGACGGGTGTCTGTTTTCCAGGGGATCGTCACACCAGCGTCCGCACGCGGAGCGATCTCCGGCATTCTGACGCGTCCTGTCTCGACGCGTTTTCCGTCTTCCAGAATATCCCACGCAAGGTCATACGCGTCGAGCGTCGAGAAGAAGTGTTTATTGTGAATTGTGATCTGGTGGTCGGGTAACCGTGTTGCAGTAAAACCGACATTCTGGTACACTTTGTTCACTTCGAGCAATTTTGGCGTCACGGTCCGATCGGGGAGGACCAGACCATTGCAGCAGAAATTCCCGTCTGTTTCCGGTTCTCCAAAATCACCGCCAAACGCCCAGAACTCTTTCCCCGCCGCATCACGCTTCCTGATCCCCTGATCGACCCAGTCCCAGATCGAGCCTCCCTGGAGCTGGTCATGGCTCTCGATGACATTCCAGTACTCCTGCAGGTTTCCGACAGAGTTGCCCATAGCATGGGCGTATTCGCACAAGATCAGAGGGCGGTCCTGTTTCCGGCTTGCGTACTCCAGCAGGTGCGACGGGGGAGAGTACATCGGACAATAGATGTCGGTATGCGGCCTCAGGCCAGCCCGCTCATAGTGCACAGGGCGCGAAGGGTCGCGCTGGTGGATCCACGCGCTCGCTGCTTCGAAGTTCGTCCCGTCTCCGGCTTCATTTCCCATCGACCAGAGTATCACGCAGGAATGGTTCTTGTCGCGCTCCACCATCCGCTGAATCCGGTTGAGGTGTGCAGCACGCCACTCCGGGCGGTTGGCGAGTGTAACCTCCGGCTTGTATCCCATGCCGTGCGATTCGATGTTTGCTTCGTCAATGACGTACAGGCCGTACCGGTCGCAGAGCTCGTACCACTCCGGAGCGTTCGGGTAGTGTGACGTCCGGACAGTGTTGATATTGTTCTGCTTCATGAGCAGAATGTCCTTGAGCATCGATGCATGCGTCACGTAGTGTCCTGCGTCGGGATCATGTTCGTGTCGATTGACGCCTTTGATCAGGATCGGCTGGCCGTTCAGCAGGAGATGGCCGCCGCGCATCGCGACGTTTCGAAAGCCGAAATCGCATCGTTCGTACTCAAGGACCTCGTTCCCCGCGCGGAGGGCGAGGATAACGGTGTAAAGGGAAGGGTTCTCGGCCGACCAGAGGAGGGGCGCCTTGACGCGGGAATGCATCGGAACAATGGTCTCGGCACCCGGCGCAAGATACACACCGCTGCCGCGCATGAGGACATCTCCGCCGACGGGCTTCCCGTCCGGGTCCAGAAGGGTGACTTCGACAATTGGTTCTCGGGCCGGTGTTGTTCCGAAGTTCTTCACGGATGCCGTCACCGAGAGCATAGCATGCCGGGACGCGTCGTCCAGTTCACACCGGACCTCAAAGTCTCTGATGTGCACGTCCGGCGTGGCAAAGAGGTACACATCTCTGAAGATGCCCGACAGCCTCCAGAAATCCTGACATTCCAGATAGGAGCCGTCAGACCAGCGGTAGACTTCCACCGCAAGCATGTTTGTCCCCTCACGGAGATACGGGGAAATATTGAACTCGACGGGGGTCCGGCTGTCCTTTCCGAATCCTACCTTTTGACCGTTGATCCAGACATAGAATGCAGATTCGACGCCGTCGAAGTGCAGAAAGACCGTTCGACCGGTCCATTCTTTCGGGAGGAAGAACTCGCGGCGGTATGAACCGACCGGGTTGAACGCTTCCGGAATGCGCGGAGGATCGATGCGGAACGGATAGCCGGAGTTCAGATATATCGGGATGTCATATCCCTGCAACTGCCAGTTCCCCGGCACGGTGATGGTATTCCACAACGACACAGGGTACTCTGGACGGTAGAACTCCAGCGGACGGTCTGCAGGCTTCGCCGACCAGGAGAACTTCCACGGGCCGTTCAGCAGCATGAAGGACGTGGATTTTTCCCGAATCCCGTCCCGCGCAGTTGCGAAGTCCTGGAACGGGACCAGAGTCACGTGCGGCGGTTCAACATTGATGCCGGTTACCTCCGGGTTCATCCAGTCCGGCGCCATTCCCGGAAGATCCGGGAGCATGGAGAATGCGGCAACCGTCGAAAGAGCTACAACCACACCGAGCGCACCTACCAGGGCGGACATATGCATGAAGGCTCCGTGAAGCTCGCGGGATCGAAGGAATGAAATTGGATCAATGTACGTTACGTGGGGACAAGAAACAACGACACCGTTGTTTGTTTCCGGCGGAAGAGAGATGTCCGCGAGGGCCCGATGTCCGTACACGGACGGACACCGAGCCGGTGGCGTCAGGCAGGAGGGGTGGCCTACCGGACAAGCACCATGCGATGGACGTCTGTGCGGGTGCCGGTCACAAGTCTGCAGAGATACACCCCGCTTGCATGCCGGGTTGCATCGAATGTGATGCGGTGGCTTCCGGCATCCTCCGGTCCCTCCACCAGGAGCGCAACCTCCTGGCCAAGGAGATTCTCCACGGAAAGGCGGACATGCGACGGTTCGGCGAGGTCGTACTGGATCTCCGTGTACGGGTTGAATGGGTTGGGGTAGTTCCCCGTGAGGCGCGTGCGTGCAGGTACACCGATGCCGTTTTCAACGCTGGTTGCCGTGCGGATAACCCGTACGACCAGCGTGTCATTGCGAGAATACGCCTCCCAGGCGTTTTTCACGTCCAGCCGCCATGTGTACTCCCCGGGGATGAGGAAAAGCGTGGTGTCCGGTTTGGGGCTCTGGATGTAGTAGTAGGGAGCGGCGCAATACCATCGGTACAGCACGATGGGGGCATAGAGGGAGAACGAACCACTTCCGTCGAGCTTCACGGCGATGCCGGCAGCCGTCGCCGGGATGACAATGTTCGTATCGCGTCCCGCGTCGGCAACGACGGCGAACACCGGGGTGACCGCCAGTTCGTCAATGATCGCCTGGATTGCAGTATTTGGGTGTGTTGCCGGTTGTGCGACAAACCGGTTGGCCAGAAAGTCTTTGGCTTCGATCGCTGCGGCCGTTCGTTGGCGGTGGCTGAAATTCAGGCCATGCTTCCAGATCCACATCTGGTAGATGCAGGCGCGGCCATAGGCCCCTTCGATGGCCAGCGATGAATCCTTGCCCCCCGGCACATGGCCCGGATCATCCGGGTCGCAATGGCGCGTCTCATGCACAAGCAATTGAGTTCGGTGCACAAAGGGGTAGACGGAAAATGGTGTCAGAGGGGAAAAGGGGGTAGAGCTGCTGCGGCCGTCCCAGAAGGCACTGACCGCGGCAAGCGTGATGACATTTCCACCGCCCGATGATCCCCCGCTCCCCAGCCAGAGGTCAATGTGACCGTTGCGGAAATGATCGAGCAGGTAACTGTAGAGGTCTCCTCCCCCAAAGGGGAGCGGCACATCAAACCGGGATTCCCGGATTACCCGGAGGCCGTTTACCAGAGGAGAGAGCGATGGTGCCGTAGAATCCGGACGGAAGAGATATGGATCATACAGGCTCCACTTTGCGTAGGACTCCGGTCCGTCGGTCAATGTGATGTGGAATGAGTCCACGATGGCAGAGCGCTCGGCAACGGAGGGCTGGGAGAGATACAGGGAGTCAAGATCGAGCCCCTGGGCCGTGCAGACTGCAGTGGAGAAGAGGACGAGCAAGAATGTCGTGCGAATCGCGCGTTTCATGGTTTCTTCCCGGACGGATGTGTGCCGATCTGGTTGTGGAGGACCGTCGACCGCTCGATTGGGACGCAGGGAAGATCAGGTACCGCCGGGCCCCAACCGGACGGTATGATGTATCAAGTTACTCATCTGTAAGCAGTTTGTCAACTTCGGAGAGCTTGCATTCGAGCGCGGAGGTCACTATACTACCGGAGAACCGTGAGGCTGCACGTTCCGTGTGGCATCCCGTTGCCTGTTCCGTTCTTCTGGGAGGCGAAAATGGTCCGCTGGCTATGGTGCTCTGCCACGACGCTCGTGCTGTTTTTCACCGCCCCGTTTCCTCTTCTCGCACAGAATCCCACCGACCCTGCCGCCGATTCATTGCGTACGGATTTTTCCCCCTATGACCCATTCGGTCCGGCAAATGCTCCTGACCATACCGGACAGGGTTCCGGAGGAGTCCTAACGCCGAGCCCGTACGAAAGCCATATCCAGTCCTCGTATACGTCAATCAACGCTGATGCATACGGAGTCGAGTTCATGCTCGATTCTCCGCTTCAGGTAGCCATTGGCGGTGGCTGGTCCGCGTATGTTGATCGCGGGTTCGGCGTCCTCGGCAAGATCCGCACGTCGGGTTTTCGCGAATGGGTGTATGATCCGCTCAAGGACGGCAACGTTCTGAGGTACATCCTGGCAGCCGACGGGTCGTTCGAATACCCTGTCGGTGAGCGGGGGTTCCGCGCCATGCGGGTTGCCGTTCACGGAATCGTGAGGCCCAAAGGCCTCAGTATGGCAGGCATCGGCGTCATCACCTCGGAGTGGAACCTCCGTGTCGCCGTCGACCGCCCGATGGGAAGGAAACTGGAAACCGAAGCAACATGGATGCAGGTTTCGGGCGGGTATATCATGCCGCTCTCCCCGCGCAAAGGTGGCGTCAACCTCGCCCTCTGTGGCGCAGTCGACCTGCTCGGCGTGAAGTACCAGTCGTACTTTGCCCCCGTCGGTTGGTTTCTGGGGGCGAAACTCGGATCCATCGGGTGGGTTTTTGGATTTGGCTGGAATGCGAACTCCCTTGTGAATCTGGGAATCTCCCTCGGAGGGGAGTGGGGGTTCTCCACGGGTGCGCTTGTTGTCCCATCAGGAAAGATCGTTTTCGCGGATATTGCGCGGACCACGATCCACTGCGGCCTCCAGGCAACTGGCCGCTGGGTGAATATTACGGGCGGAATTCAGAAGGAATGGGAGTATGTCGATTTCCAGAGCAGAGAGGTATCGGACAAGGCTCTGCGGTACTATCTGGGCGCGAATGTCTACTTCAAACGGTAAGCGGGCAGCAATGCGATTGTCCCTGGTTCTCGGGGTCTCGCTATCGGCACTTTCATGCGCCGGCCTGAGGAGCGGCGGTGCGTTCCCCGGCACACTGGATGAAGGAGTGCGCGTCACCCTGCCCCAGCTCGCTCGCTATGTCGAGGACATGTCCCGGGGGTTGATCCGGTGCACCATCCCCGACACGGCACGTCCATACCTGTATTTCACATGGGATCCGTATAACAAACAGCAGATCGTTGCTCCCGACCGTGTTTCCTACGAGGAAGCCCAGCGACTCTTCCGCTTGAATGAGGAATCCCTGGTACGGGATGAGGGAGCCATCGACTTCCTCACCGCCGTGCGTACGAGAACGTCCAGCATGCCTGTTGACACGGTACGGACCATGCCCATCCGGCCGTACCGCTGCCTCGCCGCGTGGGGAAGTCTGTTCTACCCTCCCATCCGGCACCTTTCGCAGCCGATGGACTTCTATCACAGGCCTTTCACGCCGTCCTTTGACCCCGATACCGTCGAGTCACAATTCTTCGATCCTGAGTTCCAGATCGGGCTCGACCAGGAGACTGACACCGAGCTCACATACGGAAATACCCTGCGCGCGCTGTTCAACGGCGTTGAATCGTATCCCGAGAAACTGCGTCTTGCCCGAGGGGCACGGCGATTTCTATATGTCGCAGTGATGACGTTCGTTGCAGATGAGACGGGGAGAGAACTGATCCGAATCATGGTTGATCGCAAACGGGCCGGCGTGGATGTCCGGCTGATCACGGATGACTTCTACACGTTCTCCATTTCCAATTATGCCATCGGTGTTCTGGAGAGAGAGGGAATTCCCGTTGCCCGGGTCGCCGACAAGCGGCTGAATCAACTGGACAGGATGTTTCACAACAAGATCTGGATTCGTGACTGCGAGGAGGCGATCCTGGGAGGGATGAATGTGCTCGACTATGAGAACGAGGCGGATGGATTCAATTTCATGAACCGGGACACGGATATCCTGATCCGGGGACCCGCTGTCACGGGTTTGCTCGACCGCTACATTGCCCTGTGGAAGCGTTATGACCGCGAGAATAGACCGCTCGACAGTGCCGAGGCGTTGGCCGGGCAACGGCGTGCAGAGGAACGTGCGCTCGGGGTCCGCGGTCAGGAGAATTACGCCCGTTGGCTGGGAAGTCCCGGCACGCGGATGAACGGCATCTGCCGTACGGCCGTTCAGGGCGACGGGGCGGAGCCGCAGAATATCGTCCGTCTGCTCACCCGCTATGTGGATGCTTCGCGGACGGGATTCTATCTGACAAGCCCCGAGATCGAGTACGATCCGGAGCGGTCCCCGCCGGCGTCCATCGATATCCTGGCGAGAGCGATGGCACGGAAGGTGGCTGAACCGGGGTATACGCTTGCCTACGTGACCAACGGGACCGACGGCGGGCTCGGGGAATCAAGTATCTTTTTGAGCAGCCGGCTGCACGATGCCCAGCTGGCGGAAGAGCCGCTCTGGCTGGATCTCCTTGCACCTATCCTTGCACAATCGGGGAGGGAAGTCAACGCACGCGTTCGGCGGACTATCCGGCCCCTGGTCCAGGCGGGCGTCGACGGATACCAGTACTTCAACTATATGCACGCCAAACAGTTCTACTGGGACCGGCTGCTCGTCGGTATCGGCAGCTGGAACTTCGACAGCTACTCCGCAGAGAACAATCACGAGTCGGCGGTCTTCTGCCTCGATCGTTCTCTCCGGGAGCAGATGGAACGGCAGCTCGTTCTGGATATGGTCAATTCAGTGCCGATCATTCAGGAAGCCGAGCGCCCCTGAGCCCGGCAGTACGGGATACAGCGGATCGCACAAGGAGGCCGGGTGTGCGACGCATCCGTCCCTCATCCCTGTCCGGCGCCGTCCTTCGTCGGTTCGAGAATGACGAAGCGATATTTCTGGTAGAGGTAGGACACGAAGAGCAGAATCACGCCGAGGGCGAAGAACGAAACAATTCTGTACAGGGTGTCGAGGAACGACAGGTCGTAGATGAAGATTTTCAGAATCGCGATGGTGAATATCACAATCGACTGAACCCGGAGCACGCGGTCCCGCCGCCACAACCCTACCGCCATCAGTCCTGCAGACAGCACAACCCAGACCCCCGAAAGGGTCATCTGCTTGAGGTTCTCCAGTGAGCGCAAAGCAGCTCCGGTATCGAGGTCGTCGGCTGCTGCACTGAACATCACCCGTTGCTCGAAAAAGTCTCGGATCTCCGATGAGACCAGGACAAGCACCACGACGACGGGAATAATACGGTACATCATACGCAGCCATTTCACGCCCGGCAGAGCGCCGTTCGCTTGTGCAAGACCACGACCGAAAAGCAATGCCCCTCCAAAGACAACGGCCAGACTCACGGCCCGCAGGTTCGCGACCGGAACAAACGCACTGAGCGGGACATACGAAAGCCCTTGGGCGGCAGCGACAAGCAGTGCTGTTGTGGCCGTTCCGAGAGCCCCATACAGGAGCGGACGGCTGCCTGTCGAAAGTCCGCGCCGGAAGAGCGGCAGGGCGAGCACGACCCAGAGTGTGGCGATGAGCATCCACCGGAGGTATTCGATGTGCCCGGGATCCTCCATGCCGGAGCGATGGGAGAGAAGGCGGGAGACGTCCAGCCCCTCGACGGTGACTGCGGCAAACAACACCACGAGCCAGCCGTACTGCAGAGCATCGTGGACCCACCGCGGCAGCGGAGTCATGCCGTGGAGTGCCAGGTGGCGGGATCCGAACAGCGTCAACCCGAGAACGGCAAACGCAAGCATTCTGGCATTGAAGACCGGCACATACTGATCCAGGCGTGCGGTTGCAAACATTCCCTGCACGAACGGGAGGGAGAGCAGAACGAACAGGAAGTGCAGGATCGCCGTCAACCAGATGGCCTTGCGCCCGATCTGCACGCCGATCCAGAGCGCGAGGAGTCCTTCGAGGGCCCACAACGTAACACGGGTGAAGGAATGGAACTGGATGCCGGTTGCGACAGCCACAAGCACGATGCCGGGAACCACCGCGGTTGTGTAGTGCAGTCTGCGCAGTGGAAGAACTCCATCCACAACGATGGCGCTTGTGATGAGGATAGCCCCAAGGATGAGTGTCCCGGCCGCGGCCGCCTCCGTCGAACTCCTCTCCAGGAGCACGTACAGGAAGCCGTAGAACACGGCCAGATGAGCGGTTGCGATGAGACGCCGCAGGTCGTGCAGATGGACCACTTCCCGGCGTGTCCGATACAGGTCGAGCGCGTGAAACATTCCCCAGAATAACACGAGAAAACCCACTGCTCCCCAGATGAGTTCCGGTTCGAAGGATGTCTCATACCAGAAATTGAACAGCAGGTACGTCCCGAGCAATGCGAGTGGTTCCAATCCCACCCACTGCTCTTTGTATGCCAGAATCAGGATGATCCCCGCATCGAGGAGCGCAACATACGAGAACAAACCCACCATCGGGGTGCTCGGGGTGCTGAGAAGCAGCGGCGTCGCGAAACCGCCGAGGAGGGCGAGAGCAGAGACGGAAAAAGCATTGTACCGGAAGGCCTGCTGGAAGGCTAGAGCGGTCACGACCGACATCAACGCAAAGGCCACCGGCTGGGAAACGAGAGCGTAGAAATTGAACGAAGCGTAGACGGAAAGGTAGAGAATGGCAATGCCGGCTCCCACGAGCCCCTGCGAGAAGATCTGGTATCCCTTTGCAGCAGAACGCGCGGCGCCAACCAGGCAGATAGCCCCGACCGCAACCCCGATGCCCAACCGGGTAGTCTCCGTAATCCAAGCGTTGTCGAAGGCGTACTTCAGAAAGAAGGCAAGGGCAAAAATCAGGGCCACCGACCCAACCCGGTTCAACAGTTTTCCGCCGATAAGGGCTTCCCATTCCTCGCGGCTCCGCGATGGTGGAGGCGGAGGCATGATGTCACGGGAAGAACGTCCGGTAATGCCCTCGGGCGACGCAATGGACGGAGCTGGCTGTGGAACAGAGGGGAGCGGCATCTCGGTCTTCGCCGGGGCAACGGGGATAGCCCGGGCACGTGGATCGCCTGCCGCCGGGGGGAGTCCCGTCTCGAGGCGAATCAACCGGTCGCGGATTCCACGCAGCTCCTTGTCCACTGTCTGACGGGCAAACAGCCGGCTGAAGAACCACACCAGCCCGACAAAGACCGCCAGGATTGCTCCGAGTACGGTCAGAACGATGATGATTTCCATCAGGGAATCCGCAGGTAATGGAAGGAAGTATCCCGTCCTCTGAATGCGCAGGATGGGCTAAGGTACATGCTGGAACGGTCAATTTCAAGGAGGCAGCAGAGGGGGGAATTGCGGGGAGCAGTATCCGTTGCTGGAGGTGGGCTCGGGCGGGCCGGGATTCTGCCCGCCCCTCCCTGCAACAATACACGAAGGGTGCAAGTATACAGGTGAAGAGAGCGCCAGTGGGGCTGGATCCCGGCACATTGCAGACAGGGCTGAGCATATGAACCCGACTACCAGACGCGCCCCTACCCTCTGGGGTACCCTGCGGGATGACGTTGCGGGGGGTGGCTTCTTCAAGGACCTGCACGAGCAGAGCCGTCAGATCCGGGATTTCTACGTAGACGACGATCAACGTGAGCGGTTACGGTCGATGTCAGCAGTGAAACGCTGGCTGGTCGTGGGGTGGTGGGTCCTGAAGAGCATGTTCTTCAAGCTCACTCCGTTCCGCCGGTTGCTCCTCGCGGTTGGTCTCGTGTTTGTCTCATTTGCCACTGTGAGCGTCCGCACCGGTTCGGGGATCCACGGGCAGCCGAGCGGAACGGTTCTTGTGGGCGTTCTCGCGATTCTCGTTGTCCTCCTGCTCGAACTCAAAGACAAATTGCTTGCGCATAGCGAACTCCGGGAGGGCCGCGCAATTCAGCGGGCAATGCAGCCAGTATCGGAACCGGCCGTCCGGGGATGGACCCTCTGGTTCTACACCCGCCCCGCGAACGAGGTGTGCGGTGACATTCTGGATCTGTTTCTGCTCGATGAGAGCCACTACGCTGTCGTTGCCGGCGACGTGGCGGGCAAAGGCCTTGGTGCAGCGCTCCAGATGGTGAAAATACAGGCGTCGATCAGGGCGCTCGCATCGGAATTCCGCGAACTGCCGATGCTCGTGGCGAGAGTCAACGAACTGTTGCTGAAGGATAAGCTGCCGGAACGATTTGCATCGCTCCTGCTTCTGCAGATTCCGGAGAATGCGGGGACGTGCCGCTACGTGAACGCGGGACACATGCCCCCACTTCGTGTTTCGACGGAACAGGTGGAGTGTTTGGAACGGGGGAACGCGGCCGTGGGGCTCAGCACGGACGTGGCATTTGAAGAAAAGCCCGTTGAGATAAAGGAGGGGGAGGCTCTCGTTCTCTACTCCGACGGAGTCACAGAGGCGGAAAACCGCTCCGGAGAGTCGTTCGGCCTCGAGAGGCTTTTCACAGCATGCTCACACTATGGTGGTCCGTCGGCGACCAATCTCGGGGAAGCGATAGTCCATGCCGTCGAGACGTTTGTCGATGGAAACCGCCAGAAAGACGACCTCTCCCTCATTATCCTCAAACGATCATCGCAGGGCTGAGCCCCGCACGGTTCTCCTTCCCGCTGATTATTTCCGGGACCGTAGGGGGGCAAGGATCAGCAGGAGACCGACCAGTCCGATACCCACCACGCTGACCAGATAGCTCGGTTCGTCGAAGAGGTGGGGAATCCTCAGATCGCCAAACGCCAGCCCGGCGAAGAGAAGGCCGAGCAGGGCTTCTCCCGCGATCAGACCGGAAGCAACAAGCACTCCCACATTGTCCATAGTTTCCTTTGCGGGTCCCTCGATCGACCGCTTCTGCTGCATGCGCTCTAATGCGCCCTTCATGAGGCCGCCCAGGAAAATCGCGAAGGTCGTGTCGATGGGGAGATACATCCCGACGCTGATCAACATCGGACTCTTGACCTGCATGAGGATCAGCGAGAGCCCGAAGAAGACGCCCACGATGATGAGAATCAGCTCCGCCTGGGCTTCGACGATCCCGCGTGTGACAACCGCCATCAGGCTTGCCTGCGGGGCGGGGAGTTTCTCTCCACCGAATCCCGCCTGTGTCCCGAGAATGTCATTCTGCTCCTCCGGTCCAAGTTGCCGGATTTCCGCCACCGTATACTCCTTGCCCGTCAGTCCGGCGTTCGTTCCCTTGTACACGACCGTTTGCACGCCGGTGTTTTCGATCCGTTCAAGTTCTGTGCTCACTGCACGCTTCACATCGCCGAGATGGAGGAGCGAGAGGACGAGGAACATGACAAGTGACGCTGCGATGACACCGAAGATGTCGCCGATCTGCATCTTCCAGGGTGTGCAGCCGAGCATGTGTCCGGCTTTGAGATCCTGCATCATCTCACCGGCCACGGACACGCTGGTACAGGTGAACGCGGCGACGCCGAGCACCGCCGCCACGGCCGCCTCGCCGGTCATTCCCAGTCCGAGCATCAGGAATGCCACCATGATGAGGACGGACACCGTGAGGCCGCTCGTGGGATTGTTGCTGACACCGATGATGCCGACGAGGTATCCTGACACTGCAGCGAACACAAAACCGAGCACCAGCATGACCACGGAGGCCACGCCCGCCGGTATCCAGGCTCCGGAGAAATACTGAAAGATGAACAACATGATGATCACGATGAGTCCGGTTGCGGGGAGCGAGTACTTCAGACTGATGTCTTTTTCGGTCCGGAGCATTGCGGCGTCCCCGCCGGCCGACCGTGTCAGGTACGAAAAGGAGCGGGTAATGCCGCTCAAAAGGCTTGCCCGCATCTTGTACAGCGTATAGAAGGCGCCCGTAAGCATGCCGCCGATGGCGATGTAGCGAACGGTGCCTTTCCAGACAGTTGTCAGCTCCGCGGCCCAATCCGTGACGGCTCCCGGGTTCTCCCTGTGGATGAAGTACGCAATGACCGGCGTCAGGAGCCCCCATGCCAGCACCCCGCCGCTGAAGTTGATCGCTCCCAGACGCGGTCCGATGATGTATCCCACACCAAAGTAGGCCGGATTCATTCCGGGTCCCCGGAACAGCAGGGTGCCTTTGGTCATCCGGAGTATCCATTGGAATCCTGCAGCGATGACTTTGAATTCAACGAGGGCGCTGAACAGCGCACCGACGCCCATGCCGGCAAACAGGTAGCGGGAGTTCTGGGTGCCCGCCTGCCCGGATTTATGGATCTCGGCGGCAGCGATCGATTCCGGGAAGGGGAGCTCGCGGTCCTCGACGAGAACACGCCGGAGGATGGTGACGAACATGATGCCCAGAATGCCCGCAACTGCCAAAATGACGGTAGAAATAATGTAGTTGCTGCTCGAGAAGAACGGATTCCAGACGGAAGCGATATAGAACGCGGGCAGGGTGAAGATCGCTCCGGTGGCGACATTCCCTCCGATTGAACCGACGGTTCTTGCTGTATTCTCTTCAAGGAGCGTGCCGCGCATGATGCGCAGGACCGCCATGCCCACAACCGCCGTTGTGTAGGTGGCGGCGATGGTCATGCCTGCCTTCAAGCCGAGATATGCGTTTGCCGCGCCCATCACCATGGCCATCAGAACGCCGAGCCCGACAGCCCTGAAGCTGAACTCCTTCATCGAGGAGCTCGGTGGGACAATTGGAGCATGCTGTGCCGGAGGAGTCGTCATTGCCTTGCCCTGCAGTGGATTGATCGCGTGGAAAAGGGTGTTCGAACAGAAGAAGTCTACAAAGAGAAATGCACGATGTCAAGGACGCTGACAGGCTGGACGCCTGCCCCGCGCACCAGGGGGAATCAGGCGAGGGACTTTGTGAAACATCTCCTGCGCTTGTGCTGCCGCCGTTCGAAAAGCTTCCAGTGCCCCTGGACAAGCTTGTTGTCTTCGAGTTCTACATTTGATTCTGCCGAGATGATCCCATCGGCGATGCACGTCCGGGCGAGGTCCGTGATCAGGAGTGCATCCGCACCCTTGCCCTGAAGATCGGTCCGCACCGCCCCCAGGTACAGATCGATGGTCCGTGGATGATGAAGGGCCCAGAGGATATGCATGAAGCCGAAAGGAAAGATCCTCCCGTCCGCCTTCTGGAGCGCTCGCGATAACGAGGGCATGCCGATCACGAACCCCGCAACCGAGTTGTTCTGGTCCAGGATGACCTTCACATAGTGCGGGTGGACGTTCGGGATATATTGTTTGATATACATCGCAATCTGCTGAGGGGAGAGCGGCACAAAGCCTGCGAAGTCCGCATACGTGGAGTTGATCATGGCGAAGATCTGCTGTGCATACGGGAGGAAGTCTTTCGCTTTCCTTGCCTCCAGCATGTGAAGCTTGTGCCGCTCCACAGCATACCGGGCGACACGCACGGCTTTGTCCGGGATGGTGTCCGGGATCCGGATTTCGAATTCGACCCAGTCGAATTCCTTTTCGTATCCGTTGTTCCGGGTGTGGACTGGGTAGTAGGGGTGGTTGTACGTGGTGGCCATCGTCCCGAGTTCGTCGAACCCCTCGATCAGCATCCCTTCGCGGTCCATGTCCGTGAACCCCAGGGGGCCGTGGATCGCATCCATACCCTCTGCACGGGCCCACTGCTCAACGGTCTGAAACAACGCACGGGCAACGTCCGGGGAGTCGACAAAATCTATCCATCCGAAGCGCGCCGTTCGTTTCTTCCATATGCGGATGTATTCCGTATTGATGATGCCGGCGATGCGGCCAACGATCTCGCGTCCATCATAGGCCAGCCAGTACTTTGCCCTGCACCATCCAAAGGCGGGGTTTTTCTCGCGGCGCAGGGTCTGGTGCTCGTCCCAGCGGAGAGGGGGGACCCACTGGGGATTCCCGCGGTACAACCGATGGGGGAATGCTATGAATTGCCGTAACTCTTTGCGTGATCGCACTTCCTGAATCGTGATCGACACGTCTGAGGTTCCTGAAAAACAGAGCGTTGTGGTTGTCGTGCGTTCCCGGTTGGGGCGGGATGAGACAGTGAATTTCGTGCCACGTAGGACCAATATAGCACAGTTTCCTTCAAGATGCATCGAAAACGTTCCGGTGGAGGCCAATGTCGTGTTGCGCGGTCCCTTTTCGGTGTGGTTTGAAAAGCCGGCTCGTTTTGCGTACATTATGTATTCCTATTGATTAACCTTCAGGGTCACCATCGTGCCGAACGACAAAGCAGACTTCATCCGCGAACTCATTGCCGACGATCTCCGTACCGGCAGATTTCAGGGGCGGGTTCATACGCGTTTTCCACCGGAACCAAACGGCTACCTCCATATCGGACATGCCAAGTCCATCAACCTCAACTACGGTATCGCCCGCGAGCATCCGGGTGGCACCTGCAATCTCCGGTTCGACGACACGAACCCGGAGAAAGAAGAGCAGGAATACGTCGACTCGATTGTCGACGATGTGAAATGGATTGCCGGCGACATTGAAGAACGCGTCTATTTCGCGTCGGATTATTTCGAACAGATGTACCTGTGGGCGGTCGATCTGGTTCGCAAAGGGAAGGCGTATGTCTGCGATCTGACAGCGGATGAGATCCGTGAAACCCGCGGAACGCTTACGGATGCAGGAAAAGAAAGTCCGTACCGGAACCGGACGATCGAAGAGAATCTCGACCTGTTCACGCGCATGCGGAACGGGGAGTTCCCGGACGGCGCGCGAACCCTGCGGGCGAAGATCGACATGTCGTCCCCCAATATGAATCTCCGCGATCCCGTGATGTACCGGATCGTGCATGAGAACCACCACCGGCAGAAAAGCGCATGGTCCATCTATCCCACATACGACTGGGCCCACGGGCTCGAGGACTCGATTGAAGGGATCACCCACTCCATCTGTACTCTGGAGTTCGAGAACCATCGTCCGCTCTATGACTGGTACCTCGATGCTCTGGGGATCCACCACCCACAGCAGATTGAGTTCGCCCGGCTCAATCTCAGCTACACAATCCTCAGCAAACGGCGCCTGCTCCAACTCGTACAGGGAGGGCACGTGTCGGGTTGGGATGACCCGCGTATGCCGACCATCGCCGGGTATCGCAGACGCGGCTACACCTCCGAAGCAATCAGAGTATTCTGTGAGAAGATCGGAGTGTCGAAGAAAGACAGCATCATCGACGTGGCCCTTCTGGAGTGGAGCGTACGTGAGGATCTGAACAAGCGTGCACTGCGCGCCATGGCAGTGCTGAATCCGATAAAGGTGGTTCTGACGAACTATCCGGAAACGGCTACAGAAGAGCTTCCGGCAATGAACAACCCCGAAGACCCGTCGGCCGGGACACGGCTTGTTCCTTTCTGCCGCGAGCTGTACATCGACCAGGAGGACTTCCGGGAAATTCCGCCGCCCAAGTACCACCGCCTTTCACCCGGCAAGGAGGTTCGCCTCCGGGCGGCGTATATTATCAAGTGCGAGAAGGTGGTGAAGGATGCAGCCGGAACGATCGTAGAGGTGCACTGCACCTATGACCCTGATACAAAAAGCGGGGGCCCGGCCGCACAGCGCAAAGTAAAAGGGACGATCCACTGGGTGTCGGCCCGGCATGCGGTCGATGCGGATGTGCGTCTGTACGACCGCCTCTTCCTGAAGGAGGATCCGAATGATGTTCCTGAAGGCGGTGATTTCCTGGACAACCTGAATCCCACCTCACTCCAGATTCTGACGGCCTGCAAAATGGAGCCGATGCTTGCATCCGCCCGGCCCGGCTTGCGGTTTCAGTTTGAACGGGTGGGATATTTCTTCGTGGATACGAAAGAGGCGAGACCGGGTGTTCCAACGTTCAACCGGATCGTGACTCTACGAGACACCTGGGCCAGAATCGAACAACGCGGCACCGGCGTGTGACGGGCGGGGGTGTGCCCTCAGCGCCGATAGCGCGATATGAATTCCTCGACCTCCGGGATGCCGCCCTGAAATATCAGATATCCATTGCTCGGCTCCCGATCCGTGATTTCTCCTGCAATCGGCGTCAGCATGATGTCGCGTACTCGTGCCAGATCGCTGGTCTGTCCGAGCGCCCAACCGAGCTTCATATAGGCGACTTCTGGAAGCATGTTGGCTGAAGGTACGACGCCGAGTTCCATGATGTCCCTTCCTGTGTCATACACATACATCTGAACGTATCCCCACAGTGTCTGAACCGTCATGTACACGGCGATGTTCTTTTCATGTGCCCGTCGCAACGATGGATAGAGCGGCTTGTTGACGTGCCCGAGGCCTGTCCCGGCAATGATAATCCCCCGGTACCCGTTATCGATCAGGGAATCTATGATGTCGGGTTTCATGTTTGGATAGTAGTACACGATGCTGACCATCTCTTCGAACGCCGTATTGATGACCACCCTCCGGTCGCGCCGTCTCCGGCTGTAATCGCTCCGGAGGGGGGTAATCTGTTTCCTGCTCACCATACCGATCGGAATATCACTGATGGTCCGGAACGTGGATCGATAGCTGGAGTGCATCTTGCGGACGCGTGTGCCCCGATGCAGCAAACCGTACTCGTCGGACGTCGGACCGAACATGCAGACCAGGACTTCCGCGATATCGCTCTCCGCTGCGGTCTTGACACTGTGCATGAGATTGAGTGCGGCGTCAGATGAAGGACGATCACTGGATCTCTGTGATCCCACCATGACAATCGGTACCGGCGATTCCTGCACCATGAATGACAGGATTGCTGCAGTGTGATGCATCGTGTCCGTGCCGTGGCCGATGACGATCCCCTGGACTCCCTGTTCGATTTCCCGGCCGATCGCCTCTGCCGTTCCCTTCCATTGTTCTGGCCCCATATTTTCGCTGAAGACCCCGTAGAGCTTTTCCGTTTCCAGGTTGCAGATGTCGGCGAGCTCCGGCACCGAACCGTACAGCTCTCCGGGGGAAAATGCAGGGATCACGGCGCCCGTGCGGTAGTCCAGGCGGCTTGCAATGGTTCCCCCTGTTCCGAGGAGCTTGACGCGGGGTTTGCGGGGGTCGTACGGGAATTCTTTTTCCGGAATCTTGTAGTGCGCTTCTTTGCGTCCGTGGACAGTGATCGACTCGACCGATGCGGCGGCGACACCGATATTGTATCCGCTCCGGAGCTTGAGGACGATGTGATGCGGATCGGCGGTCTCAGAACGGGGGAGCACGATCCCCACAAACTTCCCGTGCGCGGTCCGGATTTCCACGTCGCTCCACACAAGGGCGGTGAACGCTTTGAGCCGGTCGAGGGCTTCACCTCGGTATCCCCGGTACTCGTCTGTCATGGCCTTCCTCGTTTTGGGACTAAGTGCAGTGCCTTTGCAACCGTGCTGCCATCGATTCTTCCGCGCACCTTCCCCATGACGGCGGCCATGAGGACTGTCGTTGCCTGTTCGGGATTGTGCAGCGTCATGTCGCCAACAACGCGGGATGACTCGGCAATGAGTGGAACAAGCTCCTGTTCCGAACATCGGGGCGGGAGTAATGCCCGTGTGAACGGGACACCTGCGGCGATCTGTCGGAGCAGCGGAAAAAACGCTTCCCGGACGCATGCGCCTTCTTTGAATGCCAGAAGGAGCTCACTCATGGCGTCGACCGGTATCTCACCCGCAAAGCCGGTCTCTCTGCGAAGGCGCTTCGGAAGCTGGACAAGCAGAACCGCGAGAGGGATGGGGGGAAGGGTCCATTCTCCTGCCGCCCGCTCAAAGAGGGCCCGGTAGGGCGATGTGGTAAGCGGCAACAACAGATCCGCCGGGACACCCAGGGCAGCGTACTTTTCTTCGAATTCCCAGGATGGCAGAGGAAGGTCCGCCCTGATCCTCTCGCGGTGTTCCGCCGTGATCGCTCGAGGGGGAAGGTCGGTATCCGGATACATGCGGTTGGGGCCCGGAAGAATCCGCTCAAATCCGTTGGTCCCATCACGCAGCGCCTGACGGGTTTCGGAAGGCACGCCGACTGTGGCTTCACGAGCACGAATGACAACTTCCGCGGCGCCGGTGGTGGCGTCCTGAAGGGGTCCCCAGACGGCAACGACGGTGTCCCCCTCTCCTGCGCCGACCCCCTTCTTGAGGACCTGCCATTCCGATGAGGACAGCGTCTCGCTCGGAGCGTCCGAGTGGATGATGTTCGGAAGCGTGGTCAGGCATGCGATCACGCGGACGCGGTCGGATATCTCCCGTGAGAAGAACGTGTCTGTCTGCGTCTGCCACCGGAGCAATCCGCGAAAGCCCCTCAGCATGACACAGAACACTGTATGACCCTGCGCCACCGAGAGGTGGATAGGTTCATAGCGGGTCTTCCGCAGCGCCTTGGTCACGTCTGCGGTTTTGGCTTCGAATGTCTCCTGCGTAATGCCGCGCTGATGGAGTTCATCGCGCAGTTTGAGGAGGTTATACTGGCGCATCGCCTCGTGGTAGGTCAGCAACGGAATGAGCGGAATCCGGGGCACACCTTTGATTTCGATGCGCGTCCCGCCGGTCACGCTCACGTTCACGTCCTGCCGGGCAGCCCCCGCTCCGGTGCGCACGCGACCGGTGCTTTGCACGAGGCGGCGGAGAGTGTCCGCCACATCTGCGACCTCCTGAGGCGTCGTCATGTCGGGAGCGGTCACAGTCTCAATCAGCGGCATCCCGAGCCGGTCGGTCAGATAGATTCTCCGGTGCCCGACGTCGCTGACTTCACGGCAGGCGTCTTCCTCCAGGCCAAGCTGGACGATCCGGATGGTGCGTCCGCGAAACGGAATGGATCCGTCCACCCCCACAATAGTTGTGCGCTGAAATCCGGTCGGAATGCTGCCATCCAGGTACTGTTTCCGGGCTATGTGGATTTCGTCGACCATGGTGCATCCATACAACATCGCGATTCTCATCGCAATGTCGAGGGCATCGCCGTTCAGCTCAAATGGCGGCGTGTCGTCCATCTCATAGGTGCACACGGTCTCGTGATTGATCCGGTAAATAATCTCCTTCCTGGTCTTGAACTCCATCAGGGCCGTGCCGTCGTACTCTCCCAGTTCGGAGAGTGTCGGACGCATGTGCCGGAGAATCTCTGCATTGAATGAATCGCTGTACCGGCCTGCCGGGCACCGGCAAAACAGTTTCCTGGTGGTGAGGAGCTGCTGGTGAATCTCGAGTCCGGATCGGAATCCCACCGCGGCATAGTCCGCCGAAGTCATGTCGTTGAAGGGTTTGAAGCTCATGCGGGTCTGTTAGTCCTAGGGGCGGAAGCGAAGGGTTTACAAATTGAATTTCAGCAAAGAAACATGCAAAAGCAACTTTGCGAGCATTGACTGGTGCGTTTGTTCTCTGTATATTCCGTTCGGTTCGCTAGCCGGCGGACTGTTGGTGTTCGCACGTCACTGACTACCGCCCGATCCCCGATACGAAGCGATACCTGACCCATGACTCTCGCAGAGCTCTCCTCATTGCTGGATCGTATCCGCGGTGCGCGCATCGGGATTGTAGGCGATTTCTGCCTCGACGCGTACCTCCTGGTCGATCCGGCCGCCTCCGAAATCTCCCTGGAAACCGGCCTGGCGACGCGTCCCGTCCGCTCGCAGCGGTATACGCTGGGGGGCGCAGGGAATGTTGTTCAGAACCTGTTTGCAATGGGAGTCCAGAAGCTCTCGGCGTTCGCGGTGATAGGCGAGGACCCCTTCGGGGAGGAGATGCGGCGCCTCCTTTCGGCCCGGGGTGTGTCCATCGACGGCCTTCTCGTCCAGAGGGAGAACTGGGCCACACATGTGTACATGAAGCCGTATGAGCAGGAGCGGGAACAACATCGATTCGACTTTGGCAACTTCAACGATCTCCACCCCTCGACGGCAGATGCCCTTCTCAGGGCTCTGGAGTCTGCTCTCCCCGATCTGGACATCGTGATCATCAACCAGCAGGTGATGCGCGGCCTTCATACTGTTGATTTCCGCAAACGCCTGTCTGCGCTTATTCAACAGAATCCCCCCGGGCGGTTTATCGTTGATTCACGTCATTTTACAGACCACTATCCGGGCGCACTCAGGAAACTGAACATCCTGGAGGGGGCGCGATTGTTCGGACGGGAGAGTTCGATCCAGGGCTTTCTGGATGCTCGTGAGAGTGAGGAGCTGGCCCGCATGATGTTTGAGCGCTGGGAGCGGCCTGTGTTCGTAACAAGGGGGGAACTGGGGTGCGTCATCTATGATGCATCGGGGTTTCACGAGATCCCGGGGCTGCTGATCCTCTCCCCCATTGACTCGGTCGGTGCCGGCGATAGCATGATGGCAGGCATTGCTTCCGCCCTTGCGGTCGGGAGTGATGCTGCGACAGCAGCCGAACTCGGGACGCTCGTTGCCGGCGTTACCGTGCAGAAACTGATGCAGACCGGCACTGCATCCCCCGACGAAATCCTGGCACTCGGCGCGGACCCGGACTTCCGCTACCGGCCCGACCTCGCTCAGCATCCACGCCGGGCGACATTTCTTCCGGGATCAGAGATCGAAGTTGTAAGTGCGCTTCCGCGCCAACGCCGGTTCACCCACGTCATCTTCGACCATGACGGGACACTCTCAACGTTGCGTGAGGGGTGGGAACAGATCATGGAGCCGATGATGCTCCATGCAATCCTCGGTGGGAAGGAGGGCGAGGCAGCGGAGGCACTGTACGAGCACGTCCGTTCTGCGGTCCGCGATTTCATCGACAAAACCACCGGTATCCAGACGCTCGTCCAGATGAAAGGCCTGGTCAGCCTCGTCCGACGCTTCAAGTGCGTTCCCGAATTGGAAATCCTCGATGAACACGGGTACAAACGGATTTACAACGAGGCTCTGCTGAACATGGTGCAGGAGCGCATGGAGAAACTCCGCCGCGGAGAGCTTGCTCGGGAGGATTTCACCATCAAGAAAGCCTCCGAGTTCGTCCGGGCACTCCACGAACGTGGCATGATCCTGTACCTGGCCAGCGGGACCGATCAGGAAGACCTCGAACGGGAGGCCGAAACCCTCGGCTATGGAAAGCTGTTCGGCGGTCGAATCTACGGGGCTGTGGGTGACATGACCCGCGAGGCAAAACGTATCGTTCTGGAGAAGATCCACGCCGACATCGGCGATGACGTGCAGGAGAGGGTTCTCACGTTCGGGGACGGTCCGGTCGAGATCAGGGAGACCCATAAGCGCCACGGCTATACCGTCGGGATCGCCAGCAACGAAGTGCGCCGCCATGGCCTGAACAGTGCCAAACGGCGGCGCCTCATCGAGGCCGGTGCAGATCTTGTGGTGCCCGATTTCTGCCAGATGGATACACTCTGTTCCGTCCTGTTCGGGTGATGTGATGGGTCACGCCCGTTGCACCCTCCTGCGGAGTTGCGTATCTTCCGTGTGCGCCGGGAAGGGAAGGGCATTCGTGGGGTGGCGGCGCGTCCAAACAGAGCATCATCCGGTTTGACCCATGTGCCCGAGGGAATCAGAAGAACTCGCCATTCTGTTCGCCGATGTCGCGGGGAGTACGCGCCTGTATGAAAAAAAGGGAGACACAATCGCCCGAAGGGTGATCAGTCTCTGTCTCGGTTTCCTGCGGACGGCCACGCAGGACGAAGAGGGTGTGGTGATCAAAGAGATCGGCGATGAGGTGATGTGCACGTTCACCTCCGCCGAGCATGCCGCATCCGCCGCTGTTGAAATGCAGCGGGTCGTCCGACAGGCCTCAAGCATGGGCACATTCGAGAATGAGCAGATCCAAATCCGCGTGGGGTTCCATTTCGGTCGGGTGGTGCGCGGACAGCAAGACGTGTTCGGCGATGCCGTGAACGTGGCTGCGCGCGTCGTAGCCCAGGCGAAAGCCCAGCAGATCCTGACAACGCGCGACACAATGAACTGCCTCTCCGAGGAGCGTCGTACCCGTGCGCGTCTGATCGATCGCGTGATACTGAAAGGGAAGACCCAGGAGCTGGAGCTTCATGAGCTTCTCTGGGATATTGAGAACCTGACCGTGCTACAGGATGGAGTGGTCGCCGGCGGTGGCGAGGTGGCAGCCCGGCTGACCTTCGGCGGGAAGGAGTACTTCCTCGACGCGCAACACCCCGTGCTCAGGATGGGGCGCGGCGACGAGAATGATCTTGTCGTCGCTGATACGCTTGCCTCACGGTTGCATGCCCGCGTCGAGGTACGGAAGGGGAGAATGGTCCTTGTGGACCAGAGCCTCAATGGTACCTACGTGCGGTTGGAGGGGGAAGATGAACAGTTTCTCCGCCGTGACGAGCAGACGCTGCGCGGCCGGGGCGTCATCTCGCTCGGGCGGTCGGCAACAGGCAACACTGAATTACGAATCCTCTTCACCTGCGGGTAATCCCACCCTCATTTCCTTCATCGATTGCGACGATCAGTACCGTGACGTTGTCTGTTCCACCCCGTTCGTTGGCCATCGCCACAAGTTCCTCGGATGCATCCTGCGGGGGCCGTGCCATGGCGATTGTGCCGATCTCGTCGTCGTCCACATGGTTGGTGAGACCGTCCGAACACAGAATGAACCGCATCCCTGCGGCGAGGGGGATGGGGCCACGGACCTCCGCCGTATTTTCCCCCTGCTTCCCGAGCGCTCTGGTCAACAGGTTGCGCTCGGGGTGATTCCGCGCCTGCTCGCGCGTGATAATTCCACGTTGATACAGATCCCAGACCCTTGAGTGGTCCGTGGTTATCTGCGTGATCCCCCCGGTGGTCGCAAGGTAGATCTTGCTGTCCCCGATATGCGCCGTCCACGCTGAGGAACCCTGGACCACGAGTACCGTACAGGTGGTCCCCATGCCCCTGAGGGAGCCGGTTCTGCTTCCCGCCAAGAAAATCCGGTCATTGGCTTCCTGTACGGACTTCTGAAGGAGTTCAGGAATGGGAGCGGCATTCGATGACGTGTACACAGACGTCACCACATCGACGGCAAGCTCACTCGCCTGGCGGCCGGCACGATGTCCACCCATGCCGTCAGCGACCATGAAGAGTATTCCCTTCGGGGTCTGGAGCGCCTCAGACGTGATTGGGGCAATGGCGTAGGAATCCTGATTTTCCGACCGCACCTTACCGACATTGGAGACACAGCCATGCGTGACGACAATCACCCTGACCTCCTATTGCCCGGCTATTCTGCCGGAACACTGGTGAATATCTCCCGGATGGCGGGAGAAACATATGTGGTGTCGAGCTTAAACCGCGGGTTAATGCGCTTCACCCGGCGGAAGGCCTCGATGGCTTTTTCCTGTTGCACGGAGACCTCGCCCCCGGAGAGCAGGTACAGGGCCGCGTGGGAACATCCGAGAAACGCCTGGGCAGCCGCATTGTCGATGCCGATCTGTGCCGACGGCGTGAGGGCTGCCACGGCATCTGCGTACCTGCCATTCAGGTATGCGGCAATTCCTTTCTTCGTGTCCTGTTCGATGGTCCGGATGCGGGAAAGATATCCGTCCAATCCCGGATAGGTAGGCGCGCGTTTGAGGACTGAGAGAAAGAGCTCCTTTGCGCGCATGAAATTCCCGCGGCCGAAAGCCTCGACTGCAGCATTGAAGAGCGTATCCAGTTGTTGCCGGCCATCCTTCAATGAGCCCCGTGCCAGGTCCGTGGCGGGCTCCCGCGGTCCAGCCCGCCGTGACGGATCACTCGATTTCGTGCGTGCGGGGGTTGATGGTCGGGTATTGTCGAGCCGTTCCCGCAAGAGCGCTCCTGCCTTCGTATCACGGTGTCCGTTGTACACCTCGCCGGAGGTGTGCTCACGCTCGAAGTCTTTTGTCGCGAGAGCCGTTTCACCCAGACGGGCGTACGCGATTCCCCGGTAGACATACGGGAAATAGTCGGTGAACCGCACGCCATACATGCGCGCATTGGCCTTCGACTCCGGTCGTGTGTCGATAGCGAGCGTGAACTGTGCCACCGCTTCCCGGAAACGGTTTTGCCCGAGTTCGGTCAGTCCCTTTTCGTAGCTCTCGTACCATTGCTGCGCCCGGACCCGGCTTCCCGGGCCGGCGAGCGTTAGAACGAGGAAGACGACGCTAAAACCGTGTAAGGATCTTTGCCACGTCATAACCTGGCCATTGCTGTGTCACTTCCAGAAGCGAATCCTGCTGTATGACCAGCCTGAGAACGAGGGGCCGTCCGTACCGGGGGTTTGTGCAGGTGATCGTGTACGCCCCAGGCGAAAGAGAGATGCGACATGGTGTCACGTATGACCTGTCCTGGGGGATCACGCCGGCATTGTCCCGTTGGATCCGTGCAACCTTTGCCCAGGGGAGAATGTTGAGCGCGACAGCGCCCATTGGCGTGGAACTGCGGAGCATCACGAACGTCGCCAGGATCAGAACGGCTACGCCGGCACCGATGCCCCCGAGGATCCGGCGGTAGTGCATTGCCTTCCGCAACGGGCCGGCCGGTGCGGGTGAGTGGGGTGTCGTGCCCACCTGCGTCTCCGCCGTATGGACGTCCGTCGGAGTCGATTCCCGCTGCACCGTACTCTTCTGGCGCCGGCCGATATTCTTCCATGCACCGGCCAGCTTCGTCTGCACGCCCTCGAGGTCACGGACAACGTCGTCCAGATGCTGATACCTGCCGGCAGGATCCTTCGTGAGCATCATGGCCAGAATCGCTGCAAGTTCCCTCGGGTAAACGCGCTGCAGTTCGTCGAGTCCTTCCGGCTCTTCATGGACGATCTTGAACATCACCGAGGTCGGTTCTTCCCCCCTGAAAGGCTTCTGAGACGTGAAGAGCTCGAAGAGGAGGACCCCGCAGGAGAAGATGTCCGCCCGCCGGTCGACCTTCTTTCCCTGAATCTGTTCGGGCGACATGTAGTACGGTGTGCCCATGATCGCTCCGGTTGAGGTCAGGGCGCTCGATCCGAGCCGGGCAATCCCGAAGTCCATGATTTTCACGCGACCGTTGCCAAGGATGCGGATGTTGGCCGGCTTGACATCACGGTGGACCACCTCGTTCGCGTGCGCATACGCGAGCCCGCGGCAGATTTGCAGGGCGTAGTCGAGTTTCTGCCCGACAGTCATCGGGACATGCCGCTCAAGGAGTCCCCGAAGGTCTTCTCCTGACAGGTACTCCATGACAATGAATGGTCGGCCGCTGTCTTCGCCGACATCGTGGACGATGGTGATGTTCTCGTGGGAGAGTTTGCCTGCGGTTCGCGCCTCGCGATAGAAGCGCTCCTTGATTTCAGGGACGTCGAGGGCGAATTCGAGGATGATCTTTATTGCCACATCACGCTCCATGATCGGATCATACGCGCGGTAGACTGCGCCCATGCCGCCCCGGCCGAGTTGCTCGCGGATCTCGTATTTCCCGACCTTGTCCATGAAGGAATGTAGCTGAAGGCAAGAGGAAAATCAAACCTGGAATCTACCTGGAGTGTACAAAGAGGGGCACCGAATGTCAACCACACGTCCGGGAGCGCACGAACCACGCCGGCTTGTATGTTGGGGCACCTCTTGGTACATTACGACCATTCTTCTTTATGCACTCAATCAGGAGATCCGTATGCGAGCTTTACGCTTTCCTGCCGTGCTGATCCTCGGCCTCGTTACCCTCGCCCTGGGACACGGTGTATTCACGGCTGCGACAGGATGTACGAATATTCTGGTCACCAGGGGTGCCTCCAAAGACGGTTCGACGATGATCACCTACGCCGCCGACTCTCACACGCTGTACGGGGAGCTCTACTACATGCCGGCGGCCAACTATCCTTCCGGGGCTCTCGTGGACGTCATCGACTGGGATTCGGGGATCTTTCTCGGCAAGATTCCGCAGGCCCCGCATACGTTTGCTGTGGTCGGAAACATGAACGAGCACCAGGTGTCTATCGGCGAAACAACCTACGGGGGCCGGCCGGAACTGGTCGATAGCCTCGGCATCGTTGACTATGGCAGCTTGATGTATCTCGCCCTCCAGAGAGCGCGCTCTGCCCGGGAGGCGATCCATATGATGACCTCACTTGTCGCACAGCACGGCTACAACAGTTCCGGAGAGTCGTTTTCCATCAGTGATCCCGATGAGGTGTGGATCATGGAGATGATCGGCAAAGGGCCGGGGAGCAGAGGTGCAGTGTGGGTAGCCCGCCGGGTTCCGGACGGATTCATCGCCGGGCACGCAAACCAGGCGCGTATCACGACCTTTCCACTGAAGGACACGCTGAATTGCCTTTATGCCATCGACGTCATCAGTTTCGCGCGGGACAAGGGGTACTTTTCCGGGAAGGACGAAGAATTCAGTTTTTCCGACACGTATGCACCGCTGGATTTTGAGGCTGCACGATTTTGCGAAGCCCGCGTCTGGTCGGTGTTCAATCGCGCCGCCAAAGGCATGGAGAATTATCTCAACTATGCAAAGGGGATTGATCTCAAGAACCGCATGCCGCTGTGGATCAAGCCGGACGAGAAGCTCTCCGTGCACGACGTCATGGAAATGATGCGGGACTACTTCCAGGGGACCGAGCTGGACATGAGCAAGGATGTCGGCGCCGGCCCCTTCGGATGCCCGTATCGCTGGCGTCCGCTGACATGGACCGTAGACTCTGTCACGTACCTGAATGAGCGTGCCATTGCGACGCAGCAGACGGGCTTTTCGTTCGTTGCACAAGCCCGCTCGTGGCTGCCGGACCATATCGGGGGCATCCTCTGGTTCGGCGTCGACGACATTTATCATACGGTGTATACGCCGATGTATTGCGGCATCGCTGCCGTCCCGCATGCCTTTTCCGTCGGGAACGGCGGCATGATGGAATTTTCGGATGATTCCGCCTTCTGGGTTTTCAATCAGGTGTCAAACCTCTCCTACACGCGTTTCAATGTCATCAGCGTTGATATCAGAGCGAAACAGGCGGAACTGGAACAGAAGTATCTGGCAATGACACCGGCCATCGACAAAACCGCACTGGATATATCAAAGCGGAGCAGGGAGGAGGCGATCCGTTTCCTCACAGAATACTCCGTGGGCCAGGGGCAGGCGACATTTGATGCCTGGAAGGGCCTCTACCGGGCACTGTTCGTGAAGTACATGGATGGCAACATTAAGACCAGGGTTCCCAATCAGGTGAACCCCAAGGTTTCGCAGCCCGGGTACACGGCGGAGTGGTACCGCAAAGTTGCGGCCGATGCCGGGGAGAAGCTGAAGGTGGTGGGATCAGGGGGGCACTAGAAGCTAGTCCAGCGTATCCCTGAAGTGTGCGCGGTGAGAGGAACAACGGCATTTCTTGTCCCAGGGCTCCTTGCAACCATGAATGACGGCGACCTTTGCATCACCCTCCTCTCGGGAGAGAGGCCCGCGTACGGAACGCTGATCTTCGCCCAGGAACGGTTCGTACACGTGCACGACGGTGTAGAACCCACAGTGGGGACAGAGGTAGTAGACGTCCGTATGCTCATCTCCCATTATGCTCCCCGAGATCGAGGCCACGGGAGCGCCGGAATCGTCGTCAGGGAAATCAGTCATACACTTGCTGCAGGTCATTGTTCTCCTTGCACGTGGGTGTTCAGTGCGTGCCGCCCGTGTGGTGCCCCGGACAACAGCGCAAACATGCAGAGGCCCGGCTGCTGCTGCCGGGCCTCTCTCCCCAACGCTTCCGCGAACACTTCCGGCTGGAAGTCGCCCGCGGTCTATTTCATCAGCACGAACTTCTTGGTATCCCTGAAATCACCCGCCTGCAGGCGATAGAAATAGACGCCTGACGCAACGCCGGCGCCGTTGAACTGCACGAAGTGGTGACCGGCATCCTGTGTCGCATTCACCAATTCTGCCACCTGCTGGCCGAGCGTGTTGAATACCGCCAGGTGCACCGGCCCGGAATTCGGGAGGGCATACCGGATGGTTGTGCTCGGATTGAAAGGATTCGGATAGTTCTGTTCGAGGGTAAAGTGGGTCGGGATGCCCTCTTCCTCGGCGACATCCAGTGCGAGGTCGACTGCATCGAAATAGACATCCTGGGGCCCAAGGCCGACGTAGGCGACGTTTCCGCGGTATTGCGTCCCGCCAATATCGCGGTCATAACCGACAACGGGACTGACGTAGTTGGTCGGTGTGAACTGACTCACAGTCGTCGGAGAAATCGAATAGAATGTTGTGAGCGAATTATACATCCCTTTGTAGTAGATTGTGCCGCCCCCGGCAGTAGACCGATAGGCTGTACGAAAGTAATAGCCGGTCCCCCACGGTGCATAGGCAACCGACGTGAACTCCTCGTTGGAAGTTGTCGTCGCGATACTGTCCCGACCAAATGTGCTGAACAGATCTGTTGAGCGGAAATAGTACGCATCATTGTACGTTGGTGCTCCGGATGCACGGGTAAACGTAATGATGCCGTTTCCACGGACGGGATCGAGCGCGAGGGAAGGATCGTACTCGTCCTTTGTTGTCGTGGGATACGTGATTTGCCATGCAGCCGAGAACGAAAGCGAATTCCGCGCCATGCGGATCTGACGGTTTGGAACAGACCGGACGAAGGCGAGACAGAGACTGTCCGGTGATGTGCTCCAGTCGATAGCAATCGCCGGTGTGGCCTCGGTGAAACCCTTGATCGTCGTATCAGGAGTCCCCCAGGTCTTTCCCCAGGCTGTGGAACGTGTCACCCAGAGGCCGCGCGAGACATCAGTCGACGGATGGATGAACTCCGCCGCGACGTAGTGGTAGGTCACGCCGGGCGAATAGTAGGCTCCATCGGTGCAAATGGTGGGGTTTCTGAACCCGATCACAGAATTTGCGCCTGCGATGAGCGTTGACCGGAAATTGGTTCCGTCATTGAGCATGCTCACCCAGTAAATCGACCCTCCGCCATTTGTGGACTTGTCGTACTTTCCTACGAGGGCAAATCCCAGGAGGAACTTGCCTGCAAGGGTATCGGTTACGCACATGTCAAAGGCCTGAACCGCAAATGCCGGGAAATAGAAATATGAAAGAAGAGACCAGTGTCCCCCGCCATTTGTGGATTTGTAGATGTACACCCTCGATAGCGAATCCTGGTATCTGGCGTTCAATGCGAGGTAGATTCCGCCGAGCGTGTCGGCATCGAGACAGATCTGGCGTTTTCCGTACAGGTACATAGAGCCTGTATAGACTTTCACATCATTTCCCCATGTGGGAGAAGATACCTTTGCCACCGATTCCTCAGATCCGCCCTGGAAGGCGGCGGGTGCATCCTGATCAGGCAGCGTCGGCATCTCCTTGAAGAGCGTAGCTTCAAGCTCCCGCACCCGGGATATATTGTTTGCTTTCCGTGCCAGCGACAGATCCCTCGCAAGGCCGCGAAGAGTCTCTGAGTCGGGTCTCTGTGCCGCAATGGCCTGATCGTGGAGCATCTCTCCGGTAGTTTGTCCTGCCGCGGGCAATGAGGCCAACAGCAGACATACGACGATCAGAACAATCGAACGTAGAAGTGTCATAGCAGATTCCTCCGGTTGATGGTGGGTGTCTTTGGTGTGATAGACGAATGTACGTCGTGCCGGGGAACAGTGACAATACCGCATTCGCGGTATTTGGCAGTTGTGAGCAGGTGGGGACGGTTTTGCGGATAACAGATGGGTTACAGGAGCCGTTCGTTCAGGGCTTTGGCCACGGCCCCGCTGCGCGTGTGTACGTGCAATTTTGCGTAGATGTTCTTGATATGCGTATCGATCGTATGGTAGCTGAGGATCAGCTCGCCGGCAATCTGACGCTTGGTGAGCCCATCGACCATCAACTTCAGGATTTCCTTCTCCCGCTGGGTGAGCGGGCTCGGGTTCCGGGGCCCTGCGAGGTGGGTAAACATCGCCAGCATCCTGCGGGCGATCTGGGCATTGATCGGAGCCCCCCCCTGGACCACCTCCTGCATGGCCTTGACGATCTCCTCGGGAGGCGAGCTTTTCAGAAGATATCCGGACGCTCCCGAACACAAAGCGTCAAAGATCTTCTCGTCGTCCTCATGAATCGTCAGGATGATCACGCGCGTGGCGGGGGAGATCTCCCTGACTTTCATTGTCCCGTCGATTCCGTTCATGCCGGGAAGCCCCACATCCATCAGGATGACATCGGGAGCCGGTTCCGTGTCAAGGGCTTTCAGCGCATCTTCACACCGGGAGAACGTGTGGTCGCACCGCATCCCCTGGACTTCATCAAGGAGCGCGGCGATCGTCTTGCGGTACAGTGCATCGTCCTCGACGACCCACAGCTCCATCGCTTCGTCAGGTTGAGACCAATCGGTGTGCATGGCGTTTCCCGGCTGAAACCCGGACAGCGGTTTGTGCTGGCCTTCCTCGCATTACCCTCAAAGTAGACAGATGGCACAGATAAAACGATACCGTGTTTACGGTAATTTTACGTCCAGATGAATGACCGTTCCTTTGCCGGGCGCGCTCTGGATCTCGAGCAGCCCCCCGAGGCTTGACGCCCTCCGCCGCATGGTGAGCAGTCCATTGCCGTTCGACTGGAGAGCGGGGTCGAATCCACTGCCATTATCACGTATATCAAGCCGGAATCTGCCATGCCGCACGGCAGCCGTGATTTCCACGCTGTCAGCCCCGGCGTGACGGACGATGTTGCTCAGGATCTCCTTGAAGATGAGCACGATATCCCGGCGAAACGCCATCGGGAGACGGGTGGAGGGCGTGCGATCGTCAACGCGCATGGTGACGTGCATGCCGGCGAGCAGGGTCGCGCTGATGCCCCGCAGTCTGTCGATGATGTTCCCGGTGCTGTCGTGCTCCGGGTTCACAAACCAGACGATGTCCCGCAATGCGTCGGATGTGGTCCGTGCCGCACGACTGATATCCCGGAGCCGGTCGGCTTCAGTCTGGGGCAGCGTCGTACGCTTGCGCACCATGTCGGCGAGTACAGCGATGCTCGCCAGACTGCTTCCGATTTCATCGTGAAGGTCCGATGCGATTCTCAGACGGAGTCGCTCTACCTTCAGGAGCGATTCGACGCGGAGATGATAGGCGAACGATCCGGCGACGAGAAGAAGGATCCCGGCGAGGAGTCGGAACCAGAGCGTCTTCCAGAAAGGGGGTGAGATTGTGACCTGGAGTGAGGTGCCCGCGTCATTCCATATTCCATCATTGTTCGACCCGCGGACCCGGAAGACGTAATCCCCGGGCTCCAGGTTGGTATAACTCGCAAGCCGCCGCGTGCCGGCGTCCACCCACCCTTTGTCGAGACCTTCCAATCGATACGAATATCTGTTCCGGCCGGGCAATGCGTAGTCGAGGGCGGCGTACTCGAATGAGATGAAGTTGGAGTCGTAGTCAAGGATTACGTGGGTTGCGGCGAACGGTGCCGCCTCCAGCTGTGCCGGTTCGTCGAAGACCCTGATATCCGTGAGAACGACTGGCGGAACATGCGAGTTTGTTATGATCCGGTCTGGATTGATGATGTTGAATCCGGAAATCCCTCCGAAGTAGAATGTCCTGCCGGGTCCGTAACAGTAGGCATTGTAGTTGAACTCATCGGCCTGAAGGCCGTCGTGACGGCTGTAGTTGCGGAAGCTTCTGCTGTCGGGATCGAAACACGCTATTCCCACATTCGTGCTCAGCCAGAGTCGGTGCTGTGCGTCTTCGAGAATACCGTAGACGACATTATTGGGAAGACCCTGAAGAACAGAGTAGTGCGCCCACCGGTCGGTTGCATGGTCGAACATGCTGATCCCCGCCCCGAATGTCCCGATCCACAATCGCCCGCGCGAATCCTCCATGATCGACTGTACGTACGCGCTGTTCGGTCCCCGGGCATTCGCGTCGCTTCGGAACGTGTCGAACCGATCGCGCGCGGCATCGTAGCGGGCCATTCCCCCCTTTGCCGTGCCGATCCAGACTGTCCCAGAACGGTCGCACAGGATGGCCCGGATGTCGTTGTCGGGAATGCTGGCGGAATCGTGCGGTGTGTTGGTGAAGACTTTGAGAATGTGGCCACGCCGGTTAATCACAGCCGCCCCCATCATCCATGTGCCGATCCAGATGTCCCCCGCGCGGTCTTCAGCGAGCGCACTGATGTACGCATTCATGCGGCGCTTCGGGTCACGTGGATCGGCACGGTATCGAAGGAACGTGCCGCTTGTCCGGTCGAATCTCGCCAGGCCGCCCCCGTATGTTCCAACCCAGACGTCTCCCCGAGAGTCCGTCATCAGTGCAGCCACGTAGTCGTGTGGAAGGCTCTTCGGGTCGTCCGGGTTGTGCATGAATGTCCTGAACGTGCCTGAACGCGGATCGAATTGATTGAGACCGCCATCTTCCGTGCCGATCCAGATGGAGCCCAGAGAGTCGGAGCACATGGCAAATACCCGCTTGCCGCTCAGCGAACCGGGTTGCTGCGACCCACTGCGGTAGAGAGGAAACTTATGTGAAAAAGGGGATCGGATGCTGATTCCGCTGGCTGTTCCAAACCAGAGCACCCCGCCGGCATCTTCGAGGAGGGTTGTAACGACATTATCGCTCAGGGAGGAGGGAAGGAACGGAGAGTGGGTGTATTGCTCGAATTTTCCCTCCTCTCCATCCCAGCGTGCGGCGCCGGCTCCCACCGTTCCCACCCAGAGGTCCCCCTGGCGGTCCCTGAGGAGAGAGCGCACGATATCGCAGGGGAGGGACGTTGGGTCGTCGGGATGATGACGGAAGTGATCGAACCTTCCGGATTCCCGCCGCCATACGTTCAAACCACCTCCCCATGTCCCGATCCACAGGTCCCCCCGGTCGTCTTCGGAAAGCGTAACAACTCTGTCGTCGGAGATCGAATGCGGATCGCGGGGATCATTCCGGAATTCGCTCACCGTCCCCCGTCGGAGATCGTACCGCAGGAGCCCGGAAAAATACGTGCCGATCCAAAATGCTCCCTCGTGATCCAGGAGCAGACAGTACAGGTCGTCCCGGTCTGCCCGCGGGAGGGAAGCGAACATGTGGGACATGCGGGTGAATCGTTGCGTGGACCTGTCGAACCGGTTCAGACCACCGCCGGCTGTGCACACCCAGAGAATACCTGTGGAATCCTCCTGGATGGATGTCACACGATCGTGACTGAGGGAGGAAGAATCCCGGGGATCATGCCGGTAGCGGAGAAACCGTCCCCTGACAGGGTCAAACCGGTTGAGCCCGCCCCCCCACGTCCCTATCCAGAGAAATCCCTCGCGGTCCTCGTGCAGAGACCAGATATAGCTGTTGGAGAGTGAATTGGAATCAAGGGGGTCGTGACGGAACGTGGTAAATGTGCTTCCGTCATACCGGTTCAGTCCATCCTCCGTCCCGATCCATATGAACCCGTGGTGGTCCTGGAGCAAACAGAGGACGAGGCTCTGCGAAAGGCCTTCCTCAGTCGAAAGATGCCGGAACACCTGCTCTGTCCCCTGCGCATGCGCGATGAAGGAGAAAAACAGGAGTGGAATGCACATCAGGAGCCGTGAGGGCGGGCCGTCTGATGCTGCACTGGACACGCGTGGCCGTATGTGGTATGATGCCTGGATGTTCGTGGTCCGGGTGTCTGGGCGTCAATCAGTGTGGGAGGTAAACCTCGAAGAACGGCATGCAATCCTGCGAGCGCAGCGACGGCGTTTTCTGCTGAACTCTGAAGGCACCCGCAAGGTAGGTGTGGCAGGGATGAGAGTCAACGGAAAAGTGCGGTTGTGCCCGAGCACCGGATCGGAGAGTTGGATAAACCAGTCCGGTTTCTTGACAGCGGGGGTGTATGCGCCTATATTGTGGTATACATGAACATGCGAGAGAGCAGACCTGAATGCTCCGGAACGTCCGGCAGGCCTCGCTCAACTCCTCAACTCCACCGCTGTGGGACGGTACTCATGAATCATAGTGATTCGATATCATCATGGGACCATCTGGCTGATCTGATCGCGCAGCAGGACGGTCCGAGCATCGAGGCATATCTGCAGTCACTGTCCTCCGCGGAGACCGCCCGTGCCGTCTCACGATTGGATGAGGATTCCCGCGGAGAGTTACTCACGCTCCTGACTCCTGAAGAGGCCGCCGACATGCTCCGGGACCTCCCTGAGGAGCAAGCGGCGGAGATGATGGAGGATCTCCCGGCAGCAGCGGCGGCAGCAATTGTGGACGAACTCCCCGCCGATGAACAGGCCGATCTGCTGGCGGACATGGATGAGGAAGACGCCGAAGCCATTCTTGACGCCATGCCGGGTGAGGATGCGCGACAGGCCCGGACGCTGCTGCAATATCCGGAGAACACGGCCGGCGGGCTCATGACAACGGAATTTCTTTCGTTCACCGACGACATGACGATCGGCGAAGTGCTGAATGACCTCGATCGCAACAGTGCGACGTATGCCGACTATGAAGTCCAGTATTGCTTCATTACTGCCTCCGATCGGCGCCTGCTCGGCGTCCTCAAACTGCGCGACCTCGTCCTGTCGCCGAGGGGACAAAACGTAACGGTGACAATGGTCGGTAATCCGGTTACGACCCCGCCCGAAACTCCGCTGCAACGGCTCGCGCAGATGTTCGAGGACCACTCGTTCATGGGGATCCCCGTGGTGGATAATGGCGGGAAGCTCATGGGGATCGTCGAACGGTCGGCCGTTCTTGAGGCATGGGCGAACAAAGACAAGAATACGTTTCTGCTGATCAGTGGTATCGTTGGCGGGGAAGAATTCCGGTCCATGCCCCTCCCTCTCCGCGCATTCCGACGGCTCTCCTGGCTGATGCCGAATATCGCCCTCAACATTATTGCCGCGAGCGTGATTGCCGCCTACCAGGAGACACTTCAGGCCGTCATAGCGCTTGCTGTCTTCCTTCCGATTATCTCCGACATGAGCGGCTGCTCAGGGAATCAGGCGGTTGCGGTCAGCATTCGAGAACTTGCCCTCGGGCTCATCAAGCCCGGTGAATTCACCCGGATCTTTGTGAAGGAGACCGCGCTGGGAGCGATGAATGGTATCCTCCTGGGGCTGCTGCTGGGTTTCGTCGCGTTTCTCTGGAAGGGGAATATCGTCCTCGGACTGGTGGTCGGTTCAGCCCTTGCAGTCAACACACTGGTCTCGGTATTGCTCGGTGGTTCAGTGCCGCTTCTTCTCCGTCGACTCCGGCTGGATCCGGCGCTGGCATCGGGGCCGATCCTGACAACAGTCACGGATATGTGCGGATTCTTCCTCGTGTTGAGCCTCGCGAGCAGTGTTCTCGATCGTCTGTGAGAGGATCAGGAAGCGGTGGGTCGCAGAGCTACCTGCACGCGTGCGACACTGCCGCGAGAATGAAGTCGACAATCGGCCGTGGATCGGCAAGGCTGTGCGGATGATGTCCGATCCCGGGTTTGCGGATCACCGTGATCGTCCCCCCGGCGGAAAGGATCAGTCGTTCAAATGGGTCGGTGTTTTCATCCATGGGCACAATGACATCGGCATCGCCGCAGATGTGCAGCATAGGAAACCCCGCGTGAGCGATCTCCGTGGCGAGATCCATGGGGCTTCCCCGGAATGCACGCGCTTCGTCTTCCGTCTGGAGCCCGAAATTGTTCTTGAGGCGTTCCCACTCTTCCCTATTGCCATTGCTCCTTCCCTTTCCGCCAGGCCAGCTGCGCACGTCGAGAACAGGAGCATCGGCATAGACACATGCGACGCGGTCAGGGTGTGCAGCAGCCCACCTGTAGATGTAGATCCCACCCCTGCTCAACCCTTCGAGCACCGGCTTGGGACACAATCCGGCCCCGACGAGCATCTCATAGAACCTGTCCCAGATGCCGATCGCCTCGGCGTTGCCGTAGAGTTCAGCGACGTCGCAGTACACCACGTGAAAACCCTTCTCCAGGAGCGCAACCTCGGTTTGCGGCTCATGCTCCCAGAACCGTGCACGCCAGATCCAGGGTCGGTGTTCGGCGGCGTGTGCAGGTCTGACGATCCTCGCCGTTCGCCCCTCAAAGAGGAATTCGCAACAATCGAAGCCGTGAAAATTAGTGTGGATCCCGACTATTCCCGTGCGGGCAAGGATATCGAGACTATCCCCGGCGGTCCGGGAAAAGAGTGGGGAACCGGGGATCGATGCCGCCAACAACGACAGGAGGGCGTATCGAATGGTGATGCGCATGGAAACCTCGGAGAATTGTCCTGTCGCGGGATGCGACAGATTGGAATAAAGATAGGAAAAGCAGGGTGAGAAAGAAACCGGCCGATTCTCACAGAACCGGTCGTTCATGTGTGATCAGAGGTGCCGCTGAGGAGCGGATTAAAAATATTTAAATTGGAAATGACTTCCGTATCTGCTTTATTGTACCGCAACGCGACCCCCGGGGCGGATCTCCAGTTGGAGGGTTGACGCCTGAATCAGACTCCGGATGGCTCCCGGAAGGGCGGTTTTGTGCAGAAGGCTCAAGAGCCCGGGGTGTTGCAGGAGAGAGGATTAGGAGGGACGAAATGAATCGAATGACAGTTCTTTGGTTGGGGTTCGTATTGCTTGCATCCGGCGCGCC
>CAVQPT010000019.1:0-81914 GCA_963714855.1 uncultured Bacteroidota bacterium
TCCCCGCATCGGCAGGAAGAGCTCATCGAGTGCGAGCAAATGGGTTGACCGGCGCCGCCATACCACGGTGGAGGGATGCTACAGCACGTTGCGCACCGAAGGGTTCCGCGTCCTTGCGACGCGGCTCGATGCCGGGGCACTGCCGCTGTTCGATGCGGATCTGACCGGGAAAGTCGCGCTCGTCTTCGGGAATGAGCACCGGGGAGTATCGGACGAGGCCGCGGCTTCGGCCGACGGGTTACTTCTGATCCCGATGCGGGGCATGATTGAGAGCCTGAACGTGTCCGTTGCCGCAGCTGTCTGCCTGTACGAAGCCTTGCGGCAGCGCCTGGCACGGGGGCCCCTTCCCCGCCCCGCAATGCCTTCTGACCGGTATGCAGCTCTTCTCGCTGAATGGAACGCTCGTTGAATGCCTTGCGTTGACATGTGTGAATTTCTATATTATAGTGGCTCCGGATTAATGCATTCCAGCTAGAAAACACCACTATGACCGTCCAGGAACAGGACACCGTTTCTTTTGTCAGCATGAATATCATCCTGCTCGGGATTGTGGGGGTCCTGGTCTTCGGGTATTTCGTCCTGCTGATCCGGAAGCGTTGGCGACAAAACTTCCTGCATCCGGACGAACGACGGAAGGATGACGACGAAAAGTCTTGATGTGCAGGAAGGGAAGAGTATGATCGTTGTCCGTATATCGCCACTGCGGCCGGTCTGGCGCCGCATGGTCAGGGACTGCTCCGTCCTCGTTCTCATCGCCCTCCTCTTCGGTGCGGAAGCCTCCGGCCAGCCTTCCTCCTCTGCAACAGCCCCGGACAACCACACACGCGTCGATCTAGTGGCTGACGTCAGGGAAGTCATACCCGGCGTCCCATTCACCCTGGGCGTACGGCTGCGGATGGATGCGGGATGGCATACATACTGGGAAAATCCCGGCGAATCCGGGATCCCAACGGACGTTGAGTGGTCACTCCCCCCCGGGTTCCGCATTGGGCCCCTCCAATGGCCCATCCCCGAGAAGAAGGTCGAGGCAGGTGAAATCCTGTCGTATGGATACAGCACTGAAACCGTGCTGATGGCGACGGTGGAACCACCGAAGAGTCTTCGGTCCGGATCACGCATCAGCATTGCCGCCGGTGTGTCGTGGCTGGAGTGTGAGAGGGTCTGCATTCCCGGCGACGCGCGTGTGAGCCTGGAACTTCCTGTCGGCACTGGCCCCGCCCGGGAGGCCAACAGGGATCTTTTCTCGAAGTACCGGAGACTTCTCCCGAAGCCCCTTGCAGAATTTCCGGACATTCGCGTGTCGTCGTCGTTCACCGCCGGTGAGCTGACCATTCTCATTCAGCCCTCTGGTGACAGTGTCCTCTTCCTGAAGGGCGACTCCGGTCCGGATTTCTACCCCTCCGCACACAACGATGCTGTGGTGGGCCGTACAGCAATGGAGCCGCGGGGGAATGGGGCGGTTCTCACTGTCCGGATAACCCCGAGCACTGCAAACGTTGCGCCGAAGAGCATCGGTGGCGTCATCATCGTATCTGACACGGCGGGATTCCGACGGGGGATAGACGTGGAATTCCCTCTCGGGGGCGCGTTCGCGGATTCCAGCACGTCGCAGGGGGGGGGCACCGGTTTGCTGGACCAGACATTTGTCACCGGTCAACTGTCGGCAGACGAACCCCCCATTATCCTGTACCTCCTCTTTGCCGTTCTCGGGGGTCTTCTTCTGAACATCATGCCCTGTGTTCTCCCGGTTATCGCCTTGAAGATCTTCGGGCTCGTGCGAATGGCGGGTGATGAACCGGGTCGTGTGCGACGTCTGGGATGGTCGTTTTCGCTCGGGATTTTCGCGTCGTTTCTTGTCCTCGCGGGTCTGGTTATCGTGCTGCAGATTGCCGGACAGCAGGTGGGGTGGGGATTTCAGTTCCAGGAGCCGCTCTTTGTGATTGCGATGAGTGCTGTGGTCTTTGCGTTTGGCCTCAGTCTCTTCGGTGTCTTCGAAATCCGGCTCCCCGGCGCTGCGGTGTCGGGAGTCACCACCGTTCTTACGAAACAGGAAGGACACGGCAAAGGATACGCCGCATCGTTTTCCGAAGGTGTGTTTGCGACGATTCTTGCGACGCCGTGCACCGCTCCGTTCCTGGGTTCGGCGCTGGGGTTTGCATTTTCGCAACCTCCCGGCATCATTCTCCTGATCTTTGCCTCCGTTGCCCTCGGGATGGCGTTGCCGTACCTTCTGCTCACGGCGAGGCCTGCCTGGCTCAAGTACATGCCCAGGCCGGGCGAGTGGATGGTGACGGCAAAGCAATTCATGGGCTTTCTCATGATGGCGACGCTTCTCTGGCTCCTGTACGTGCTCGGGAAACAGCTCGGCATGGAAGCGGTCATCGGCACAGGAGCGTTTCTTCTGTTGGTGGGCTTTGCCTGCTGGCTTCTCGGGCGATTTGCAGACCTCAGCGCATCGCGTCGTGCGGTCATCACAACGTGGGTCTTTGCGGCAGGTGCAGTCGGACTCGGTTACTGGCTCTTTATATCTCCCCTTCTTGAGGCCGGGTCCATGCTCGAAGAGCCGGCCGTTTCATCATCGGCGGCTCCCTCCGGTGAAGGGATCGAATGGCAGCGTTTTTCAGTTGCGATGCTGGAGGACCATCTGAGCGCGGGGCGGCCAGTGTTTCTCGACTTCACGGCAGATTGGTGTCTGACGTGCAAGGTGAACGAAAAGACAGTCCTTGCAGATGATGATGTCATCGGCGCGTTCCGATCGTCAGGCATCGTGCCTGTCAAGGCCGATTGGACGAAGCGGAATGCCGATATCACCCGTCTCCTTGCAAAATTCGGACGCTCGGGAGTTCCTCTGTACGTTCTCTTTCCCGCCGGCAACCCGACCCACCCCCTCATCCTGCCGGAAGTGATCACGGTGGGGATTGTCCGTGATGCCATTGAAAAGGCTGTGAGCGAAAAGGTTCCGGCCCGGGGGCAGTAGAGGGGAAGGTTACGTCCAGAAGGCGACCACGGCCCCCGGTTCTTCCCGTTCTTTAAGGACCTCGAAGTGACACCCCTGTTGCCGGTATCCCACGACACGGGGGAACTGCCGGCTGTTGTAGCGTGACCACATGCTGAACGTATAGGCGCCGACATCACGGATGATCAGGTAATCGCCCTCCCGCGCCTCCGGAAGGAGCACTTCTTCCTCGAGCACGTCACCGCTGAAACAGAGCGGACCGGCGACCATGGTACGGCACTGACCGGTGGAACGGGGTTCTCCTGCGCGATCCACGATCAGCAGGTCGTGGTGCCAGGTGTGCGGATGATAGCACTTCCGCAGAAACATGTCTGCACCAAGGTGTGTCATCAGAATACTGGTTTGCGCAAACCGCTTAACGTATTCGATTCTGCTGACAGCCCAACCGCACGGTGCGTGGAGCATCCGGCCGAACTCGGTCACCAATCGGACATTTCCTGCGAACAGATCCGGGCAGGCGGACCGGAGCGCGGTGGCATACCCGCTGACATCCGGTGGGTCGTCGCTGTCGCGGTAGGCGACGGGAAGCCCCCCGCCGATATCAAAAAAGTTCAGGCGATCACTTCTGCCGGTCGCATCCTGGATGTCTCGTGCCAGACGCCATACTGCGGCGACTCCTTCGACCAGGAGTTCGAGTGGACACCCCTGGGAGCCGATGTGCACGTGGAGTCCGGAAAGCCAGGGGATCGTCTGGAACGCTTTGATCAGCCGGTCGCGGCTGTCCTGCAGCGGAACCCCGAATTTTGAGATCGTTCCTGCAACGCCGGTCATTGCGATCTGTCCCTGGCCCACTTGAGGATTGATGCGGATGCCGACGGCATGGAGTGGCGGAGCGGTCGCCCGGATCGCTGTGAGGCGGTCAAGTTCGTCGAACGAATCCACATTCAGAAGAACCCGGTGTAGGCAGGCTTCCACCAGGTCGTTTCGTGATTTGACGGGCGAGTCGAACACAATGCGTTCCGGGGGGAACCCCGCAGATCGTGCAATGGTCAGTTCTGGTACAGAAGCAACTTCAGCGCCGAGGGACATCGAAGCGGCAATACGGGCAAGGGCAAGGAGGGGGTTGGCTTTCAGCGCCACGGCATGAAGCGCGGAAGGGGGAAAAGAAGAATGCACCGCAGCGACGCGCTCGGTGAAGAAATCGAGATCATAGAATACCGCGGCATCCTGGTCTGCCAGAAGCCCGTTCGCACGTGCCGTGTTGAACGTGCGGATGATCTCATCGATGGTGAGCCGGTGCTTCATGATGATTCCGTGCAATATACTGCAAAGAGGACACACCGGCAACCCTGCATCGTCTCACGACAGTATGTATATTCGTTCCAAGATCCATTGCCCGTCATGTTGATCAACCCGGAGCGCGCATGTCAGCCCTGACCGATTCCCCCGCCTGGAGAGCCCTTGTGGTGCATCATCAGCAGCTTGCCGGCACGCACATGCGGGAACTGTTTGAAGGGGATCCCGGCCGATTCCGGACGTTTTCGCTCCGCTGCGGGGATCTCCTCGTCGACTATTCCAAGCACATGATGACCGGTGAAACCCTTCGATTGTTGACGGCGCTGGCAGCGTCAGGCAGATGTGGAGCTGTGGCGTGACAGGATGTTTGCCGGTGAGCGGATCAACATCACCGAGGGGCGGTCGGTCCTCCATGTGGCGCTCCGGAATCGTTCCGGCCGTAGCATCATGGAAGGAGGTCACGACGTGATGCCGGGGGTGCGTGCCGTGCTCGCCCACATGCGCACGTTCTCCGAATCGCTGCGGGAAGGAACATGGCGCGGATGTACCGGGGAGATGATCACGGATGTCGTGAATATCGGGATCGGAGGCTCCGATCTTGGTCCCGTGATGGTGTCGGAGGCTCTTCGACCGTACCATCATCCGCGATTGACGCCGCATTGTGTTTCGAATGTAGACGGCACACACATCATGGAAGTTCTGAAACGCGTTGCGCCGGCCTCCACGCTGTTCATCGTTGCCTCCAAAACGTTCACAACCCAGGAGACCCTGACCAATGCGCACACCGCACGCTCCTGGTTCCTCGAACATCTGGGTGGCACGGCGGACATCGCCCGCCATTTTGTTGCGGTTTCCACCAATGAGCAGGAGGTCCGGAAGTTTGGCATCGACCCGCGCAACATGTTCGAGTTCTGGGATTGGGTTGGAGGACGATACTCCCTCTGGTCGGCCATCGGTCTTCCCATCGCCCTGATGATCGGAATGGACAGGTTCGAGGAGTTGCTCGGGGGAGCGTTTGAGATGGATGAGCACTTTCGCACCGCGCCCCTGGAAACGAACATCCCGGTCATTCTGGGGCTTCTGGGAATCTGGTACGTCAATTTCTTCGGAGCGCGGACGCACGCCATTCTGCCCTACGATCAGTACCTCCATCGACTTCCGGCGTATTTGCAACAGGCGGACATGGAGAGCAATGGCAAGCGGGTTGATCGGGACGGAGAGATCGTCGACTACGCCACAGGGCCGGTGCTGTGGGGTGAGCCTGGAACGAACGGCCAGCATGCATTCTTCCAGCTGCTGCATCAGGGAACACTCATGGTGCCTGCCGATTTCCTTGCGCCGGCACTGTCGCACAATCCTGTCGGGACCCATCATGCGCTTCTGCTTGCGAATTTCCTGGCCCAGACTGAGGCTCTCATGAAAGGAAAAAGCGAAGAAGAAGCGCGGTCGGAGTTGATGGAAGCCGGGCTCCACGGTGAGGCTCTCCGCCGTCTCCTTCCGCACAAGCTCTTTCCGGGGAATCGTCCCACCACGACGATACTGTTCCGGCAGCTGACGCCGCACACCCTCGGTATGCTGCTGGCACTGTATGAGCACAGGATTTTTGTGCAGGGGGTGATCTGGCGGATCAACTCGTTTGACCAGTGGGGTGTCGAACTCGGAAAACAGCTGGCGAAAACCCTTCTTCCCGAGGTGACCGGTTCAGCCGGGCCCGGCAAGCATGATGGCTCCACCCTGGGTCTTCTCGATGAAATCCGGGCGATGCGGTCAGCATGATCACGCTCCCGGCAGAACGATTGAAACTCATGCTTTTTTTCCTTTTCGTACACTGTTTGAGAACCTTCCATTTACAGCGCCCTGGATTGAGACCGTGACATCCCCTGTCGAGCGAATCCCCCGCCATCCGAGTCTTTCTGAACGCGACGAGCTCTGTATCAATACCATCCGATGCCTGGCGATGGATGCGATTCAGAAGGCAAAATCGGGACATCCCGGTATGCCCATGGGGATGGCGCCTGCGGCCTACGTGCTCTGGACGCGCCACCTGCGACACAACCCTGCAAATCCCGCATGGATCAACCGAGACCGTTTTGTGCTTTCGGCAGGTCACGGATGCATGCTGCTGTACGCTCTGCTTCATCTGACGGGATATCCCCTGAGTCTTGATGAACTCAAACAGTTCCGTCAGTGGGGGAGCCTGACGCCGGGGCATCCTGAATATGGACACACGCCCGGAGTTGAAGTCACGACCGGTCCTCTCGGCCAGGGAATTTCGAATGCCGTCGGGATGGGCATTGCGGAGAAGTATCTCGCGGGGTACTTCAATCGCGACGGTTTTCCGATCATCGATTACCGGATCTATGTCGTGGCGGGGGACGGTGACCTTCAGGAAGGGGTTTCATCGGAAGCGTCTTCCCTGGCCGGACATCTCGGGTTGAACAATCTCATCGTCATCTATGATGATAACCGGATCTCGATTGACGGTTCGACGGCGCTCTCCTTCAGTGAAGATGTTGGCAAGCGGTATGAAGCGTACGGCTGGTATGTTCAGACCGTCGACGGAGACGGCAATGACATGGCCGCCTTCGAGCAGGCGTTGAAGGCCGCCCAGGGTGAACAGCAACGCCCCTCGCTGATCAGTCTCAGGACGCACATAGGGTATGGGAGTCCGAACAAGCAGGATACGCCCGAGGCCCATGGGTCACCCCTGGGCGAGGAGGAAGTTGCCCTCACCAAGCAGCGGTACGGGTGGGACCCCGCACGGAAATTTCATGTTCCTCCCGAGGCCCTCGCAGTATTCCGCACGCAGGGTGATGTAGGACAGGGACTGGAACGTGACTGGAAAGCACTCGTCTCGCGCTATGAATCTGCCCATCCGGATGTTGCAAAGGAATTCCGGCATGCTGCGGATCGACTGCTTCCCGATGACTGGGAGCACCTCTGGCGGTCAAGCGTACCGACTTTTACTGCCGGAACATCGATGGCTACGCGGGAAGCCCAGGGGAAGATTCTGGACGCGATCATGCCTCATCTCCCTCTTGTCCTGGGTGGATCGGCCGATCTGACTCCATCCAACAACACGCGGTTCAAAGGGGCGGTGGATTTTACGCGCACGAACCGCACGGGCCGGTATTTCCGGTTCGGCGTACGGGAACATGCCATGGGCGCGATTCTGAATGGGATCGCCGTCAGCAAGTTATTGATCCCGTACGGGGCGACCTTCTTCTGCTTTGTCGACTACATGCGTCCGGCTGTGCGGCTTGCAGCACTTTCGCGCTACCCATCGATTTTTGTGTACACACACGACAGCATCGGTCTCGGAGAAGACGGGCCGACCCATCAGGCAGTCGAACAGTTTGCCTCGCTGCGTGCAATCCCCGGGCTGATTGTCCTGCGGCCGGCCGATGCGAACGAAACCGCGGTGGCATGGAAATTTGCGCTGGAGCATCGCACCGGTCCCGTGGTCCTGGCGCTCACCAGACAGAAACTCCCTGTTCTGGACCGGGGCCAGTACGCTCCGGCCGAGCTCGCGGTGAAGGGAGCGTACACGCTCGTCAGCGCGGAGAAGCCGCGTCTCATTTTGATTGCCACCGGATCCGAAGTCTCTCTCGCTCTCCGTGCATACGACACACTTTCGGCCGAAGGCGTTCCAGCCCGCGTGGTGAGCATGCCATCATGGGAGCTCTTCGAGGCACAGCCTCAGGCGTATCGTGATGGGGTCCTTCCGCCATCAGTCCGCCCACGCGTCGCCGTGGAAGCCGGAGTCCGGCTGGGCTGGGAGCGGTACATCGGCGCGCAGGGTGCGTTCGTCGGCATGAACAGCTTCGGTGCTTCTGCCCCCTTTGAAACGTTATACCACGAATTTCAGATAACGCCAGAGGCGATTGTTGAGGCAGCAAGGAGGAGCATCACATGAACATAGCCATCGCCGGTGACCATGCCGGTTTCGAGATGAAACGATTTCTCGTCGAACACCTCCTGAAAGAAGGAGCGAAAGTATCCGACCTCGGCGCTGAAGATGATAAACCGTCAGACTATCCTGATTTTGCACGCCTGCTTGGCTCCACGCTGACGAAGGGACTTGCGAACCGCGGGATTCTCGTGTGCGGCAGCGGCGTGGGAGCGTGCATTGCTGCAAACAAGATCAAGGGCATTCGTGCCGGCATCTGTCACGACACCTATTCCGCCCATCAGGGGGTCGAACATGACGATATGAATGTCCTGTGTCTCGGTTCGCGGGTGATTGGGAGTTCCCTTGCCCTCGAGATCGTCCATGCCTTCCTCGGGGCATCCTTCTCGTATGAAGACCGCCACGTGCGCCGCATTAACAAGATCATCGACATTGAAAATCTCCAACGATAGGCCACTACCCGATGACGAACGTACAGGAACTGGAGAAGCTCGGTCAGAGTATCTGGTACGATAATATCAGCAGAAGTCTCCTCCGTTCCGGGAGATTGCAGAAACTGGTTGATGAAGGCTTGCTCGGCGTAACATCGAACCCGACTATTTTCGAGAAGGCAATCTCCGGCAGTACTGACTACGATGATCACATCGGCAGGCTCCTCACCGCACAGCCGGGCATCAGCAACGCCGAGATCATCCGGGCCCTCATGGTGGACGACATCCGCACGGCTGCAGAAGTCCTCCTGCCTGTGTACCGCAGGACGAACGGGCGCGACGGGTATGTGAGCATCGAAGTGACACCGTCGAAGGCGAGAGACACCGAAGGCACCATCCGGGAAGCCCGCGAGCTCTGGGATCGTGTGGGTGCGCCCAATATCATGATAAAAATCCCCGCGACCCGGGAAGGCCTGCCCGCTATTACGAAGACCATCGGCGATGGGATCAATGTGAACGTCACGCTGATCTTTCCCGTCGGTCGGTACCGTGAGGTCGCAGACGCGTATCTTGCAGGTCTTGAAGAACGGCTGCGTCGCGGAAAACCACTGACAGGAGTGGCGTCGGTGGCAAGCGTGTTTGTCAGCCGCATTGATACCATGGTCGACGGGCTGCTCGAGAGCCATCGTACCTCTGGACCAACCCCGGCAGAAGCCGGACGTGCGGAGCGGCTGATGGGGAAAGCGGCAGTAGCGAATACCAGGATGGTCTATCAGGCGTTTCGCGACACGTTCTCCCAGCCCCGGTTTCTCAAACTCCAGTCGAGGGGCGCATCCGTCCAGCGGCCCCTGTGGGGGAGTACCGGGACAAAGAACCCGGCATATTCCGACCTGTTGTATGTAGACTCCCTCATCGGGCCTTCGACGGTCAATACCGTTCCTCCGGCGACGTACGATGCCATACTTGATCACTGCACGGTGCAATCCACCATCGAGTCCGGGCTTGATGACGCCCGGAAAATTCCGGAACAGTTGAAAGAGATGGGGATTGATCTGGAGGAGGTCGTACAGACTCTGGAGCGCGACGGGGTTGCAGCATTTGAAAAGTCTTTCGACGGTCTCGCGCGGCACATTGACACGAAAGCTGCGGCAGCCCGCACCGGGAGCCGGCAAGGGTGACAATGGGCACCGATCTTCCACATATCGTTCTTGGCATCGATGTCGGTGGCAGCGGCATCAAAGGTGCTCTCGTGGACACGGTCTCCGGTACGCTCGTGAGTGACCGTTATCGCATCCCAACGCCCAGACCATCGACTCCCGGTCCGATGGCGCATGCGGTAGCACGCATCGTGCGCCATTTCTCATGGCAACGTGATGTTGGGTGTGGCATGCCGGGACCGATCAAAGACGGGCGTCTCCTTGCGCTCGCCAACCTTGACAAGTCATGGATCGGGTGTAATGCGCCGAAACTGTACTCTGATGTGTGCGGGTGCCCGGTGCATGTTATGAATGATGCTGATGCCGCCGGTCTGGCTGAAATGCGCTTCGGTGCCGGACGAAACCGTTCGGGTGTCGTGGTCGTTGTCACGCTGGGCACGGGAATCGGGACAGCCCTGTTCGTTGATGGGCGGCTTGTTCCGAATACCGAATTGGGCCAGATGGAGCTAAGGGGAAAACCCGCCGAGCGCCGCGCGTCCGCTCGCGTCCGAAAAATCAAAGACCTTTCCTGGTCGGCGTGGAGTAAGCGCCTGAACGAATATTTTCTGGCACTGGAGAATATCCTCTGGCCCGATGTGTTCATCGTCGGCGGTGGAGTCAGTCGAAAATCCGGACGATTTCTCCCGGCGATTACAACGAAGGCAGAGGTTGTTCCTGCTGTATTGCGCAATGAGGCCGGCATCATTGGTGCAGCGGTCGCAGCTATCGGACCATCTGGTGAGCACGTGCACCATCACCGCTGGTAGACAGATGATACACATCCTCGGGTACCTTCCCACAGGAGCACTGCTGTGAGTGTCATCCTTCGGCGTGTTCTGGTCTGTATCCTCTTCTTTTCCGGGGTGCTTCGTGCCGATTGGGACGGCCTCACGGAAGGATGGCGGTGGTCAACGTTTGATACCGGGCACGGCCTACCCTCCAAGCGCGTGTACGCCATTGTTGAGATGCCCGGTGATCTCGTCTGGGCAGCAACGGCCCGGGGCATGTCCTGGTTCGACGGATTCCAGTGGCATCCGGTTACGGCCGACCTCGGGTTGCCTGCCGAACAGGTCACGGTCGCGATCGCAGATCGTGACACGAACCTGCTTGTGGTTCAGGGAAGCCGTCTGTTCTACGGCAACCGGGCCGGGTTCACGGCGATTGCGGACGATAGTGCCGACCAGAGTTCGCCTTACGTTCACGGCGCCCTGCTCTCACGGGGGCGGTTTCTTCTCCTGACCAGCGCTGGAAAGCTCTGGCTTCTCTCGGGTACACGCCTGAGTCCCGTTGCCGGCCCGCCTCTCCAACCTCAAGCCCGCATTATCGAAATCCGACGAGCAAGCAGCGGTCAAATCTGGGCGAATACCACCCGCGGCCTGTTCCTTGGCGACGGAGTACAATGGCGGCCATTCCTGGATGCGAACGGTGGTCCGGTGGAAATTGCGAGCTTCGCAGAGAACACACTCCGCGACGGGGCGGCATGGGTTGTTCATCCTGAAGAGCGTATCGGCCTCTGGACATGGAAGCGCGGCGGTCCGCCTCTGCATGGTGTGTCGGAACCGGTCTCCTCGCTTCCGCGTCTCTTGGTAGGCCCGCAAGGCGATGTGATCCACATTGAAGAATCGGGCCGGGTCAGCACTCGTACCCGGAATGGTGCCCGGTCACTTCCCCAGTTTCCGGTGGAGTTCATCGGTTCTACCTTCGCACAACTCAGACCGAATGGAGACCTCTGGGTGGGAGGGTCCGGCGGGCTTCATCTCTGCCGGCTCAACTCTCATTCGCTGGGAGTACTTGCGACGGACCGATACGGGCCGGGCAAGTCCCGTGCACGACATTCTGCTTCGCCGCGACGGCTCAGTCTGGGTTGCGACAGCCTCGGGCATTGAGATCTATCGACCTGACGGGAGTTCATCGACAATCGCCACCGTGGATGGATTTCCCCTCGGGGCAGTTACCGGGCTGGCTGAAGATCCGGCTGGCATGGTCTGGGCGACGAGCGGAATCTCGTTCACGGGTGCGATCCGGTGGGACGGTCTTCGCTGGCGCCGGTTCGGACCGGCTGACGGACTCGATCAACGTCTCTATCACCGCGTACTCCCGGACAAGGCCGGGACGCTCTGGTTTCTCGGTCTGGAAACTCCAACGCGTATGGGTGGGGATTCCCGCCAGAAATCCGGGGTCTTTGTGTATCTCGAGGGCAGGTTCGTTCGATGGGGAGACGACCATGCCCCCCTTCATCGAAGTACCTACTCATTGGCGGAGGGGGCAGACAGTAGCCTCTGGTTCGGAACAAACACGGGGTTGAGCCAGTGGTCGCGAGGATCATGGCGACAGTGGACAACTGCCCACGGGTTGCTCAACAACCGGGTCTTCACTCTCGCCGTTGATCGTACAGGCGTCGTCTGGTTCGGAGATCAGACAAACGGAGTCGGTCGGCTGGAAGGGGGGCAGGTGTCCTATCTCACGACCGCTGACGGGTTACTCGATGATGCCGTGTGGGATCTGAAAGCCGATGAATCCGGAAAGCTCTGGATTGCGACAAGAGGTGGTCTCAACAGCTATGCTCAGGGTGGATGGGCAACATTCGACGTCGCATCCGGTCTGACCCACACTGCCCTCTGGCCGGTGCTCCGGGCGGGTAACAGGATCTTTGTCGGGACCTGGGGGGGTGGGACCGCGATCTTGCGGCTCCCGTCCGAGTACGAGCATCTTCCCCGCGTGGTTTTTGACCCACCGGTGTACGATGACGGTGTACTGCGTGTGCAGTGGAGGGCTTTCGGGTGGTGGGGAAATCCCGGCCGCAGCCTGGAAACTCGCTACCGGCTGGACGGTGGTTCCTGGAGCGCCTGGTCCGACCAGAACAGTGTGCGTCTCGATGCCGCATCGTCCGGGGACCATGCGCTTCAGGTGCAGGCAAAGGACCTCTTTGCACGGTATGATCCGCGGGGCTCCGGTTTGCGTCTGAACATCGAGGGCCCCGCGCTGTTGCGCCCCGTCGTGTATCTTCCCCTCGCGGCGCTGGTGCTCGCGATCCTCGCTCTTGTCTCGATGATGGCGCATCGACAGGCTCACCATCGTCGGGAGCTGAGGAATCTTGAAGAGACCTCCCGGATTCTGCTCGATGCCGCGCCCGATACGCTCTACCTTCTCGATCCGTCGGGAAGGATCATTGCGATGAATCAGGCAGCCCGGCATCTTCCGGAAATCCCACCCGTCGGCAGCCGCCTGTTCGACGTGCTTCCCGCCCCTCTCGCAGCTTCCCGGAGAGCCGCTCTGGAGCAGGTACTGTCCTCCAAGGAGCCACTGGTACTGGAAGATCAACACGATGGCAGGTTTTACGAGCACAGCATACGTCCCGTTCTGGACGGTTCGGGGAGACTGAGGAGAATCGCCCTGTCGTCGAGGGACATTACCGATCGTCGCCAGCTGGAAGGAACAATGCGGAGCACTGTGCAGTTTCTCCGTCAGATCCTTGAGAGTTCAACCACCGTCGCGATCATCAGCACCGACCGTCAGGGGACTATTCTATTCTGGAACACCGGGGCGTCGAACCTTCTGGGCCATACCCCGGAAGAAATGGTTGGTCGAAAGAGCCTGGGCGCACTTCTGCCCGCAGGCGAGGGCGAAGGACAGGAAGAATTAGTGCAGACCATGATGTCGGTCCTCGGGGAACGGGAGACCGTTGTCCGGGTGCTTTCGGTTGTGCATCAGGACGGTCGCATCCGGAAGATCCGTGTCACCATCTCTCCGCAGACCGATATCGGCGGCATGGTCCAGGGGATGCTGGTGATCGGCGAAGACATGACCGCGCAGGAAGCTGCGCGCAGGGAAACGGAACAGGCGGAGCGCCTGCTCCGTTTGCTTGCATTCACCCTGAATTGTGCAAAAGATGCGTTTGTCGTGACCGATCTGGACAATGTTATCCTCTATGTCAACCAGGCGTTTCTGGAAATGTACGGCTACGCGGAGGAGGAACTGTTGGGGGAGAACGTTATGATCGTCCGATCCCATGCAAGCCCGCCGGCGTTGACCGAGCAGATACTGGCGGCGACGCGTAACGCCGGGTGGAGCGGGGAAGTCCTGAACCGCAGAAAGAATGGCGAAGAATTTCCCGTCGAACTCTGGACGTCCACTGTGACGAATGAAGAGGGAGAAGCAGTAGCCCTTGTGGGGGTGTCGCGGGAGATATCTGAGCGGAAGCGTGCAGAGGACCAGATCCGCTCTTCGCTTCGTGAGAAGGAGGTCCTCCTGAAAGAAATCCATCACAGGGTGAAGAATAATCTCCAGGTGATCACGAGCCTTCTGAGCCTTCAGGCGGGCAAACTTGCGAACGCGGAAATGCAGGCAATTCTGAAGGAGAGCCAGACGCGGGTGAAGTCGATGGCCCTTGTTCACGAAGAGTTATACCAGTCGGATGACCTCTCTCGCGTCGATTTTGCCGACTACATCCGTCGCCTCACAACGAATCTTTTTCACACGTATCAGACCGGACCTGTTGCCATCTCCCTGCTGGTAGAGGTGGAGGAGATTTTTCTCGCCGTTGATACGGCGATCCCCTGCGGCCTCATTATCAATGAGCTCGTCTCGAACGCCTTGCGCCATGCGTTTACGGGGAAGAACGGCGGAACGGTCACCATCAGGTTGCAGCGTGACGGGGCCGTGCACGTCCTGACTGTTGCAGACGACGGGATCGGCCTGCCGGACTCGATCGATCCCGGGTCGACCGAGACACTGGGATTGCAGCTTGTCAGCACGCTCACCCGGCAGCTCGGCGGGGTGCTCGTGGTCACCCGTACACAGGGGACGAAATTTGAAATCCAGTTTGTGGAACACCAACAACAGCGGGCGGGAACAGCACGGAGCATGTATGGCGGACAGGGTTGATGAATTTCGCGAATTCCGGACCAGGATGAACGAACGAATTCTTGCGTCGGACAACCGGGCCATCAAACGATTCTTTGGCGTGGATACGCTGACGTATGAACCCGGGGCGCTGGATGTGCGCACCAAGGAGCTACTCGGGCTGGTTGCGTCGATGGTGTTGCGGTGTGACGATTGCATCGCATACCATGTCGAACGATGCAAGGAGGAAGGGGTGACGGATGCCGAATTGTATGATGCCTTTAGCGTTGCGCTGGTTGTGGGAGGCTCAATTGTGATTCCACATTTGCGGAGGGCTGTAGAATTCCTGGAGACATGGAGTGCAAAGTCTGCCCGTACACCGTGAAGAGGTGCCAGAGAACGCCCGGTTTGGGTCTGCAGATGTCCTTTTCCCATCGCTCCACACCCACCCAGGAGTATCCGATCTTTTCCGCCACTTGTTTCAGGGTCAATCCGGACGCGATCCGGGCGGCGCGGAGCTGGTCACCGAACGATCGGATGTGTTTGCGTTGAGCAATGACAGTGTCCACTGCCCGCTCGATCGAGAGGGCTTTTTCAGTGGAAATCGGGGTTTTGTAGTAGGCGAGCTGCCAGGCGTACTGACGCGACACGCCGAGCTGGGTAGCCAGAAACGCGACGGTCACTCCCCACTGCCGCATTTTTCCCCGGACACGGCGTGTGATCTCTTCAACGTCTTTCTGCCTCTGAAATCGCATGGTCTCCTCCGTCTGTCCGGCGTATCCCTTCCCACTATATACGTGCAACTGCAAAAAAAGTTGGGCCCTGAGCTGCGCCGGGCCGACCGAACGTGATTGCCAGAGTGGTGTTCCTCGTGCCGAGTCTGTATATTACCTCAGTCGTCTTGTCCCATGATCCTCTCCGTGCCCATGCGCTCTTCGCTGCTTTGCCTTTTCGTATTCATCGCCGGAGCTTTCTCCGGACCGCTCGCCCAGGCGCAGGGTGCCCTGCGTGCCGACACTCTGGCCGTCTTCGGTTCGTCCGTCATCACGGCCAAGGATTTCATCGAACGCATCGAACTGATGCCCTGGCCCGGAAAAGACCGGCGTGGTGAGCATGATAGTGCCAAGGCGCGCGCGCTCCGCTCCCTTATAGCGGAAAAACTCCTCGCGCAGGAAGCCGCCGTTCGGGGGATCGGACGCGACAGCAGCATTCTCCGTATGGTTGCCGGCGTGGAACGTCTCATGGTGCGGGACGAACTGTTCCGGCGGGAAGTCGTCGGACGCATAACGATCAGCGACCAGGAGATGGTGAATGGGATGCGGCGATATCCCAGGAAACTCCATTTGCTGTTTCTCCGGTCACCATCACCGGCGGCAGCGGCAGAACTCCGCGACTCCCTGAGGGGTTTTGCGCCTGGTGATAGCATCCGCCTCCGCCGCTCTCCCCGGCTTCTGATCAGTGCCGACACCCTGCTGCTCACATACGGAAGCATCGATGAGATTCTCGAGGACACGGCCTTTGTGCTCAGCCCACGACGCCGACTCTCCGGTGTGTTCCGCAGCGACTACTACGGATGGGGTATCGTGGCACTCCTGGGGGAGGGATCCAACCCCGACGCGGTGAAAAAATCAGCTGCGGACCGTCTCCATGCCGTGCAGACGATCCTTCGGGCGCGTAAACAGGATGAAGGAAGCAGGCAGTTCAGCGGATACGTTCTTTCTCCCCAGCGAGCGGAGGCGGACTCTACGGCTTTCGAGCTCCTTGCCTCGACGCTGGAAATCGTGATGCGAGAAGATCCGGAATCACGAAGGACACGTGGTGGATACCGCCTGGGCGTTGCCGATTTGGATGCAGTCGAAATCCTCCTCGGAACCGAAAAAGAGCGCTCACTGGTCTTCATTCCGTCCGGTTCCATGACGGTCCGCGACGTTCTGGACGCGCTCCGGAGCAGGGATTTTGCTTTTGCGGACCTCGATCCCATTCCATTCCGCGACAGGCTGAACGCAATGGTGAAAGATGTCGTCAGGGCAGAACTGCTCACGCGCGAAGGGTACCGGCAGAACATCCAGAATACGGAAAATGTCCGTCACGATGTCGGCGTCTGGAGAGATTACTGGACCGCCGCTGCGCTGGTGGGCGAACTGAGGAACGGGGTGGACGCGTCACACGAGGAGGTGATGGCATACCTGGTGATGCATGCGCAAGCTCTGGGACGTCCGTATGAAGTGAACGTGCGGGAAGTCTTTGCAGAGAGCCTGTCCACGGTCCTTCAGGCGCTGGAACGGATTACGGGGGGTGAACAATTTGGGGAGGTTGCCCGCGTGATGTCTGAGCGCGGTGCGTGGGCTGCCCGCGGCGGAGAGTCCGGGTTTTTCCCTGTGTCGTCGATGCCGTACCTGGGCTTCGCTGCCCTGCTGGCGGATTCCGGCGCCATTGAAGGGCCGCTGACGGTGGAGGGCGGCTACAGTGTTTTTCAGGTTCTGGGGAAGCGGGTTGCCGTAACGGACAGTGTACCGCCCCCCGATTCTGTGGAGGCGGTGGCGCGTCGGCTTGTCCGCGCGGAACGGCAACGGCGCACCATTGAAGAGTTCGTCGGTGAACTGGCACAAAAGGCCGGCGTGAAAATATTTTCTGACCGCCTCCAGGCCCTCCAGGTGAGTGTCTCGAACATGGTAACAAAACGGTACCTGGGGTTCGGAGGTGTCATGACGGCGGTTCCCACAATCCTTCCATTGTGGGAATGGAAGGGACAGATTCCAGCGGGGGAGGTGCCATGAGAACGCCTGCGGACATACGGGTGGTTCGAGGACTTCTGTTGGCCGTCGTTCTGGCATCCGGAGGATGTGCGCTTCCCAGCAACTCAGTCCTCACAAACTTCGAAAGAGATTACCCTAAGACCGATGCGGATTCGGTACGTATCACGACCCATCGGCTGCTCAAACCTCCCTATCTGGAGGTGGGATATGTGTATGCACAGGAAGGAACCCTGGAGCGCGCACAGGATACCGCCCGACGCCGCGCCGCGGAAATGGGGGGCAACCTGATTGTTGATGCAAGGGGCGGGATCATGATTACACAGATCGGCTCGATTCTCTTCTTCCCGGTTTTCGAACGATCCTATTTCGTTCGCGGTATCATCGTTCGCCTGAAACCTGTGGACGGAGGATGAGATGGGTATGAACGTTTTCAGGCCATGGATGCTCCTTGTGGCGGGCGTGGTGATGTTTCTTCTCGCAGGGTGTACCAGCTCTGGAGGCGTGACTCTCCTGAACCCCGGCGTTGTCGCTGGTCCTCCTGTCTTCTTCGGAAATGTCCGGGTGTTTGCATCGCGCGAGATCGGGAGAGAAGTCGAAGAACTGGGGAGCGTTTCCATTGCGATCAATGCTGAAGTGCCGGGAACCTCACTCTTGTGGAAGCTGCAACGGGAAGCCGCACGACTTGGTGCCGATGCAATCGTCGGATTTGAACAATGGGGGACAACCGTAACCGGGGTGGCCGTCCGCTACATCAAAAAAAACGAAGCGCCTAAACCTTCTTCTCCACGTGAACCCACCACCATGAACGGCATCCGGTCCTTAACAGCGACCCTGCTTGTCCTCACGGCGGTCGCAAGTTCCTCCCAGACCCTGACGACTGCGGTCATCACCGGAAGGGTTACTGGGACTGACGGTGATCCCATTCCCGGCGCACACGTGGTCCTTCTGCATGTTCCGACGGGAGTATCATACGGCGCGACAACGAGACCTGACGGACACTATGTTCTTCCTCACCTCCACACTGGTGGTCCCTATCGCCTGCGTGTTTCCCATGTCGGATACGCCCTGCAGACGCGGGATGGCCTCTACCTTCGCATGGGCGAGAACGCCCGGTGGGACGTTGAGCTTCGCGAGCAGGCGGTCCAGGAGGATGAGATTGTTGTCAGTGCCCGCCGGGGGGAGATTCTCAACGAATCTACCACTGGAGCTTCGCTCTCAGTATCGCGCCGACAGATGGACGACCTTCCGCAGTCCGCGGCCACGTTCGAAGATGCCGCCCGCCTTTCACCCTACATTTCGGGCGGAAGCGCCTTGGGGCGGAATGACCGTTACAACGACCTTCACGTCGACGGGGCGAGTTTCACCGATCAGTTCGGGGCGCTCAGGGGTCGACCCACTCTTGCTGGAATCGGTGTCAGCCCCGTCAATCTTGATGCGGTCCAAGAATTCCAGGTAGACCTCGCTCCGTTCGATGTCCGCCAGAGCGGGTTCACGGGTACATCCATCACCGCCGTGACACGGGGTGGAACGAAGACCGTTCAGGGTTCGATGGTTGCAGAAGCGGCGCCGGGCTGGGCGGCGGGGAGGAACCCCGATGATGGACGGACGGATTTCAACTCCTTTCTCGACACGCGAGCCGGATTCCAGACCGGAGGGCCTCTTGGGCGGGAGAGGGGCGTTTTACTACGTCGCCGGTGAGATCAACAGACTCCTGGTCCCCGTCGACCGCCAGTTCGGATCCAGCATCTCGGGTGGCACAACGTTTACGACACCCGCCTCTGCAATTCAGCAGTTTGTCGACACGATTCGTTCCAGCCACGGGTATGATGCCGGCAGCATGGACCATGTCCTTCTTGAGCGAAACAGTGCCAGCATCTTCTCCCGTCTGGATTTCACTCTCCCACGTAAACACCGTCTGTCGGTCCGCTATTCGTTCTTTCGGTCACAAACCGACCGTCCCCCGGACATTGCCGGTGTGTATGCGGGCAACACGGTGTCCGAAAACGTTACCACGGCCCATACGGCAACGGCCGAACTCAGCAGTATTTTCGAGGACGATTTTCTCAACGAGTTGTTCCTCGGTTATACGGCGCGAACTCTTCATTCGCTTCCGGTGGGTGAGCCCTTTCCATTTCTCGATGTGTCGGTGACCGATCCCCGGCGGCACTGGAACCATCTGATGGCTGGCAGCGACGGTGGAGCTGTGGACGGGCGGCTCGTGGACCACATGCTTGAGCTCCGCAATACGACAACATTGTTCAGGGGATCGCACTGCATCACCTTCGGCATGCATCACGAACTCCATTGGTTCGATTCGTTCTTCCTCGATGATCAGTATGGCCGTTACACCTTCGATGCCATTGCTGACGTGGCGAGGCTGAGACCGCGTGAGTACGAGTTTCGGTATGTCCGGAGTGATGCGGCACGCGAAGGTATCAAGTGGAGGGCTCTTCAACTCGGGGCATATCTGCAGGACGAGTGGTGGGTCAGTCCTCGTGTGCGCCTCTCGGCCGGTGTGCGTGTCGACGTCCCTCTGTTTCTCGATACGCCAGGTGAAAATCCGGACGTCGGAGAAACCTTTCGCCCTCTGGGATTCGATGTGAGAACATCGCGTTTGCCGATGACCCGTCCGCTGTTTTCTCCCCGCATTGCCTGGAATATCGACCCGGCAGGGGATCGTTCGTCACAGATTCGGGGTGGGATAGGGGTCCTGACCGGGCGTGTTCCGTTCATCTGGCTCTCCAATCAGTTCGCGCACACAGGATTGAACTACGTGCACGTTCGGGAAGTCGTTGCGCCACCTCCATTTGTGGCGGACCCGGCGCGTCAACCGCGCCCCGGGGATTGGCCGAGTCTCAGGGAGAGATCCGAGATCAATATAACAGATCCCGACTTTGTCTTTCCGCAGGTACTCAGGGGGACACTCGGCATTGATTTCTCTCTCCCGTGGAATCTTGTTGCCTCGGCGGAGGTGGTCTTCTCCCGATCGCTCAATGATGTGACATTCAGAAACATCAATCTGAAGGACGGCCGGCCGCCTGAACCCCGAGCTGAGCGGGGACCAGCGGCCGGTGTACGGGACGTATCAACCGTCGCCACTCTGGGATCCCGGCCGCGGCGCGTGGATCTACTCGCGTACCACCGATGCATTCACCAATGTCATCCTCCTCTCGAACACCGACGGGGGGTCTTCGCTTCAGCACAGTACAGGTCCAGCGGAAGCACGTTTGACGACGGGTTCTTCATGAGTCTGGCATACACGTACGGCAATGCCAAAGACATGAACAGCGGCACATCGGATCAAGCGTATGCGCAATGGCGGTTCAATCCCGCGTATGATCCGAATGAACCGAGCGTGGCGTACTCGTCTTTCGATCGTCGCCACACGGTGGTTGCTGCGGCGTCATTCCGATGGGAGTGGGCGTGTGGCTGGGCAACGACAATCGGAGTTGTGTATACGGGCATGTCGGGTCAGCCGTTTTCCTATGTGTACGACGGTGATCTGAACGGCGACGGAGAGGCGTTCAACGATTTGTTCTATGTGCCGGCACGCCGTTCGGAACTTCTGCTGGTGAACAGCCACGGCGACCAGCTGAAGCCCGACCGAGACCATGTATGACGAGCTGTTTGCGCTGATCGACGGTGATGAGTATCTGAGCGCGCACAGGGGACTGGTGGTGGAGCGCAACGGGGCCCGCACGCCGTGGTCGGACCAGATTGATCTCCGACTTGCGCAGGAGATGCCGCTCGGTGGGACACAGCACCTGGAAGTCTTTGCCGAACTCTTCAATTTTCTCAACCTCGTCAACCCGGCGCTTGGTGTGGTGCGCACGGTGCCGTACCAGATCATGCCGCTTCTGCGATTGTACGATATCGATCCGATCGGTCGCCCGCGTTTCCAGTGGAGGCCACGCAACGATCCCCTCGTGCCGGAGTCGATTGCATCGCGGTGGCGACTTCGCCTGGGGATCCGGTATGTGCTGTGACGACCGGCGGCTGGTCTGGCAATATCTCCCGCGGGAAGCCGGGCGAATTGTGACCCCCGCGGGCATCCACGGTGCATCACATCTAAAGAAAGCTCAACCACCACAAGAGTAGAGGATAGCCGTATGCTGCAGACGAACCTGACCCACATCACGTCCGAACAGGAATTTCAGGATACCCTGAAGAACCACGACCAGGTGATGGTCTGTTGCGGCCGTATGGGGCCGATGTGCATTCCAATTTACGGAATCATGGAGGAACTGGAAGGGAAGTACAAGAACGTGGCCTTCCGGGATATGGAGTTTGATGCCCCCCATGCCCATGTTATCCGCAACCTCCCCGAATGCAAGGACTTCCGTGGACTGCCGTTTACGGTCTATTACAAGGATGGCAACGTTGTGAAAGCGACGACCAGCCTCCAGACGCGCGATCAGATAACGGAGATTCTTGATCAGCACTTCGCCGCGAAGCACCCAGTCTGAGAAAGCATTCAGGAACAGGCGCTTTCGAACCCTCAGGCGAGTACGACTTCTACAAGGTGGGGGAAATACTCTTCGAACTCAATGTAGGTGATGTACAGGATCTGCCCGTTCTTACGGCTTAACTCCGGGTGTTCTTTCCCTGCATACACAAGTGGGGGATACGGAAGAGGCCGTTTACGCACAGGTCGTACGCTCCATAGAACACATGGCTGGCTCCACGGTCCCCAGGGAGATCGTGCCGTGCGGGCGACAATATCGCCGGTGAGTCCCAGGGAATGTACTGCGAGGTATTGGCCGAGGTGGTTGTTGAAGGATACGGACAGCTCGTTCGGCATATCCTGAAACAGGGGAACAGCGGCTTCCACTGAAGGGCTCCAGGACGGCCCGGACGAAACACAGTACTCATACAATTCGGGCCGATCGATGTTTTCTGCACAGCTCCGGGCCAGGTATGCTGACTGATTTCCTGAAGGGTCCTGCCGAGATCCATACATGTAGATCCAACCGTCGTTGTCCGACTGCAGCACAGCCGTAGCGAAATGTGGTTCATGTTCCCCCCAGAGTATGCACGAATCATCCCGGTATATTCTCCGGAATGTCCATTCTGTCGAATTTCCTGTTGCCATACCTGATCCGACTATCCGGAAATTTACGGGAAACGGTCCGTCAGGGATCATCTCCACTTTCACGAAATAGAGAACGACTTTGGCATCGAGGCAGATGCCATGAAGACACCATACGCGGTGTTTGTCGGGGTGTTCGTCTGCTTCGAGGGGGATGAGGGTGCGGAGATTGTTGTTGACGTCGCAGATGTAGCGGAAGTCCGAAAGGCCAGCGTGTGCGTCCTGAAGGGGAAGGAGAAGGCCGGTATTGTTGAGCATCCGCTCGATCCCCCATTTGCCGGACATATCGTCCGGCCCCACCGGCTCGCCGCCGGGATACCAGAGACTTTCACCCGAGGTCCGCTTTCCCGTGAGTGTGTCACCGAAGTACCACAACACCTGTTCCCCGCAGGGAATCGAGTAGGCCCCGTCCTGGCCTATCATCCGGTGTTGGTTGTGTGTGAACTGTGGCCCCAGATCCCTGGCGCCCGTGACGACCAGCGGGTTTTGCTTCTCACGATTCACGTTTGTTCTCTCCTCCCCAATGACCATTCGTTGATTGATGAAAGAACCGGACGCCCAGGACAGATACTGTCCGAACTCTGTCATGGAAGTCCCGGGTTTGAAGGGGCAGATGAGGAGTCGGTCCGCCGGGACAGGAGAAGCCAGAGCCCGATGCCGACAAAGGGCAGGCTGAGTATCTGTCCCATCGTCACCGGCAGTCCGACATCTATCGGTGCCACTGCTTCTTTGACGTACTCAAGGAGGAACCGCGAGCAAAAGAGAATCACGAAGAGCCAGCCCAGCAGGGCACCATGGGCAAGCGCGGATCTATGCCGCCACCAGATTACGAAAAGCACAAGAGCTATAGTAAGGTATACGGCGGCCTCATACAATTGCACCGGATGTCTGGCAATAACGAGCGCGGTCATGGTAATGGCCGTCCCACCCCCCGGAAACGTCGGTGCGGGCAGTATCCGGGAACCCCACATCCAGAACGTGAATCCTGGATGCCGGATTTGCTTCCAGCCGATCTCTGAAGGGCGGTGAAGATCGATCGCCGGCTGTGATCCGTGGGAATGGCCGCCGGAGGAACAGAGAGGTTGAAGCGAACGGGTACGATGCCCGGGGGGAGCGTGGGTGGGGGGTCCATCCTACGGACGTCGATCGCTGTTACAGGAACACCACTTCCCATGATCACAGTGCGGACGGGCGACAGAAAGACCACTCCACAGGATATACCGGTCGGGGTGCCAATGAATCTCGGAGTTCACAAAGTTGCCTACCCGGACCAGTGACCCCACAAGCGCAGCGACAATGGCAATCCTGTCGACCAGCCAGAGGAATGGCTGGTCGTTCTTCCGGCGCGCAAAGATGGCACATGCGACAAGGAGACCTGCACCGGCGCCATGGCTGGCAAGACCTCCTTCCCAGATCTTCAAGACCGACAGGGGGTTCCGGAGATAGAAGAGCGGGTCATAAAAGAGGCAATGGCCGAGACGCGCCCCTACGACTGTGCCGATGATGAGATAGATCAGAAGAGCGTCCAGATCCCTGCCGGGTTTCACTTCCGCACGGTACATGAATATCACCAGCCGCTGGGCCACGAGAAAGCCAAACGCGAAGAGAATGCCGTACCAACCGATAACAACGTCCCCGAGGACGAACGCAACGGGGTCCGGATCCCAGAGCCAGTACATAGCAGCCCGTCAGGTTGCGGGAGAATTCCAGGGGAGGGTATGCCCTATGCCCCGTCGCACATACACGAGAATCACCTTACAGGGGCGGCCTGCCCCGGTTGACAAACCGGACACCTTGTGCCGCCGCGGGAATGATCATGGATTCCAGGTAGGCAAGATCGTAACTGTTCCCATTGGCTGCGATCACAGACACACGCTCTCCTTCCACGAGGTTCACAGCGAAACCACGTCCATCCGTCGATACCGTGCACTCGTGCGTGAACTCCAGCCGATGGATGTTGTAGAAGAACTCCGGCCTGTCCATGAGCACGTATTCCTTGCATCCCGGTTCCTCGCGCAGCAAACGCGGTTGTGCGAGGAGATTGTCGCGCACCCAGCCGGGGCGCCGTTCAAACCGTATATTGTCGAATGCCCGATCCACGTTGATAGGACGGAGGTTACCGTTGAGATCTTTCCGGCGATAGTCATAGATTTTGAACGTAAAAATGTAGGTGGTCGCACTGATTTCGAGAACCAGATTCCCCCGTCCGCTGCAATGGACTGTGCCGTTGGGGATCAAAAACAGGTCATGGGGTTTACTCGGTTCGCTGTGGACGTACTGCTCGATGTTCACGTCCGTATCGTTCTGTACTGACTCCTCCAGAGCTCTCCTGAAAGCCGCTGGATCGCAGGTCTCCGTGATGCCGATGAATACCCTCGCATCGGGTTTCGCGTTGACGATGTAGTAGGACTCGTCCTGAGTGTATGTTTCACCAAATGTTGTGCGGATGTAGTGCGGTCGGGGATGACATTGTGTTGAAAGGTGTCCTCCATCGATGGTGTCGAGGTAGTCCAGCCGGATGGGCCATTCATAGAGGAATTGTCGTGCCGCTTCATCTCCGAGCACCCGGCGATACTCGCCGTACATAAGGAAGTCGAATGAAAACTCCATGCGGACGCTGTCATGTTCGAGTGTGATGCCATTCTCCGGCACAATGAGCTCGAACGACCAGGCATAATTTGGCTGGGAGGGATCCAATCCCATGTGCCCCTTCATGAATTGGCCTCCCCATGGTCCCGGAAAGAACCAGGGGCGGACACGGAAGGGTGACTCGCTCAGTTCGTGGAGCGCGGCACGGAAGCGTTCTCCGTCCATTGCCGTCGGAGTCGCGGCGTCCTGGAAATCAACAATCAAGCCGATGTCAGGGAGCAAGCGGCGCTTGAGACGGTTGAGCATAGGCCAATCGGTGAAGTAGGAGCGTTTATAGAAATCTCCAAATGGGACGAGCTCCGAGTCGCCCAGGTTCCGCACCAGGCCGCGGCGTGCGTGCTCCTGAATCACATCTTTCGGGATGTCGAGGTACCAGAGCTCATCCCAGAGTTCAAGCAGGCCAGCGCAGCATCCGCTGACGATCGTGAGCGTCCCGGCCGCCTCGGCGCGGGCGACCGAGACAATCGGTGCGCAGCCTGGCGACTGCCTGAGGATCAAACAGGTGATCGGGGCCGAACGGATAGAGCCGTCCGAACAGAGGATCGTCTCCACCAAGGAAGGGTGCAAGATGTTCGCGGATCAGGGAAGGAGTCTTCAGGCAATCGTCCATGGAATGCCATATCGGAGAGATGCCTGAAGTGCTCAGGGCCGAGGCCAGACCCATCCTGAACTGATCCCACTGGATGCCATTGTAACCGTCGATCACCAGAACACGCATTCCGCGCTTTCATGGCGCTGTGGATGCGGCCGGCCAGCGCTGCAAACCCATTCTCAATCCCGCCGTGTGTCGGATGGAAGACCGGAAGAGGGTTGTAGAGTCCCCGTGGGAACTCCTTCATGTCGGCTGGCAGTGGAGCGAGAAACGGATCGTGTCGTTGCATAAAGCCGGAAGAGACTCCTTTACAGGTGCTCAAGGTGTTGATGAAAAGCGATGCCGACCGCGGCAGCAGTGTCGCCCAGTGCCGCTCCGGCCATTGTTACCATTCCGCGCGGAAAGGTCCACGCGCGTTGGTGCACGAGTGCAGTCAGGGGCGGGAGCAAGACATCGGCGCTTTTCATGACTCCGCCTCCTAGAACGATTCTGTCGGGGGCGTATGCGTGAACGATGTTCACAATGCCGATGGCGAGATCCTCCACAAACGAGTCGCAGGTCTCTGCATATCCTGTCAATCCCTTTCGCACACCGTCGAAAAAACGCTCCAGTGTGTCGGAGGATCCGCTCCCGAGTTCCGGATGTGCCAGGGCGATCCGTTGCTGCAGTGCCGGGGCCGAGCAGTACAGTTCCAGACATCCACGGTGGCCGCACGGGCATACCGGTCCGTGCCGGTCTATGCTCAGATGTCCTCCCAGCAGGCCTCCATACTGATTGACTCCGGTGTACGGTGACCCATTTGAGATCACGGCACAACCCAGCCCGGTCCCGAGAGTCATACACACCATTGTCCGGGAATCCCTTCCCGCTCCGAATCGCCATTCTCCCCAGGCATATGCACGTGCATCGTTATCCACTGCAAAGGGGATTCCAAGATGTGTGGAGAATGTTTCACGGAGCGGAATGTGTGCAAGCAGGGCTCCCGCCCCAATATCATTCCGCACCGTGCCGGTCTCACTGTCCACCAGGCCCTTAATCGCAAGTCCTCCCGCATTGACCGGGAGACCGCCGATTGTCTCCTCTGCAACCTTCAGGAGACACTCGAGGAGTGATCCCGACGCCACACAGTCTTTCAGGGGTTTGGTGTGAAAGACCAGCGCACGTCCGTCTTCATCAAACACGCCCACCTTGAGATTTGTCCCCCCGAAGTCCATCCCGAATCGTCGTTTCATCTGTTACGCCGGCCTTTCCCGGTTCAGGAGATGGGTCAAAACGCTATGGAGATGGCCGCGCCAGTTGCCCCATGTGTGTCCTTCGGGATATTCGCGATACTCAATGTCGGCGCCGCGGTGGCGCAGCAGCTCTGCCAGGCGTCGGTTTGCCTCAAGGAAATCGCCTTCTGCATCGGGAATGATGCCACGGGCAACGCGTCGCTCATATGTTCCACAATCCAGAAAGAACCGGCCCCCTATCGTATCCGCGCGGGCAATCTCGCTGTGCAGGCGATCGTTTTGAAATGACATATAGCCGGACTGCGAATAGATCATTTCCGAAGACATCGGGGGACCGGAGGCCGATGGTTGCCGATATCAGCCCGCCGTACGAATCACCCACGACCAGGCGGGCAGAAGCGTCGCGCACTGTCCGTACATGTGCATCGACCCACGATCGCAATTCCCCGGTGAAAAAAGCGACATATGCTGCATTCATCCCGTACTCGGTCGTCCTGTTGGGCTTCTGCGGAAGATGGAGATTCGGAGGAGTCACAAAAACCCCTACGACCGGAGGAATCAGACGGTGTGTGACAAGGGTGTGAAGCACAAGGGGAGCAATGCCATACTCAATATAGTCGCGGCCGTCCTGGAAATAGACACACGGATACCGTTCTGTCTGTGCATCATAGTCCGGCGGCAGGTACAGGTGGATTGTGTGAGGATAGGAGAGCGCGCCTGCAGGGAGTGTGTACTCCCGGAGCAACTCGTACCCTCCTGTGCGCCCATCTCTGTAGTGCTCGAACACCGGCTGCCGGCGGTAGTGTGGCATTGCCAGTTCGGCGTTGAGGACGAAACCGTTCACGCGGTACGGATTGAGGGGATCCACACACAGTGTTTCCGATCCGGATGTTCGCAGCACGTATTCGAGGCGTGCATCGGATTCATAATGCCCCCGGAACCAGAAGAGATCGGTTTCCGGAACACGTGTGAATGGGACCTGGTCGATCCAGTCTGTCATGTCGCCGATCAGGGAAACGCCGTCTACCTCCCCCCGGTACAACAGAAGAACGGTGTTCTCATCCTCGAACACCGGATACGCCCGATCAGCAAGATAGTCGTCGATGATCCGGCGTCTGGCATCGGAAGAGGGAGCTGCCGACACCGACTGCCAGCAGCTTTTCAAATGACAGATCACCGGGCATGAGGTTTCTGTGGTTCGAGTTCGACAAGGAGCGTACGAATGGCAAAAGGTGCAAAGGAAACCGCGATCTCATCGTTCGCTGTGTGGAAAAGGACTCTCCTTCTCCTCTGTCATCATTGCTGAATGACAGGACCGGATGCTTGGAACCCGGGAAAACATACCCGGGCAGTGGTTGCCACTCCCGTAACTTCGCGCAGGCGCAGGATCCATCCCTGGCCCGATTCCGCCGGCTTGAACGTCAGCAGCTCTACACTGTCGGGTGTCACAGAAATATACCGATGCTCTGCTTCGCATGCTTCCGCGGGGACCCGGCCGGACGGCGTGAAGATCAGCAGGGGAGTTGTACAGTGCACGGACTGCCGGTGTGCCTTGAGGCGAAACGACGTAACCGGGATCGCCGGTGGGATCTGTGGGAATGCTGCAGATGTTGTAGCGAAACACCAAATCCCGATCGCGGGTGTATGGCGATTCATCTGCTCCTCCCCAATCATCCAGTGTCACCGCCCGGAAGAACAGTGCGGAGGGGTCGGCATCAGGCTGCGTCTTGAATTTATGAAGCCCCACGGATCCACGATCGAGCAGGGGAGTGTCATGGACGGTCACGAGGATGCTGCTACGCGGACCACGGAGCGCGCACCACCGTTGGACGGCGACAAAGTCCAGACACGATCCGCGCAGTTGGTCTGCCGGGGGATGCAGAATTGAACCGGTGGATTCATACTCAAACTCCGCCCCGGGGAGTGCGAAGGGAAAACAGATGTACAGCATTCCCCCGGGGTGGAGGAATCCCCTCAGCGCATCTCTGAGACCGGGGTCGGTGACACATGTCCGCAGGAGTGTCGTGGTGACGGAGACTCCCGGTTGATCCGGGCTGAGGTGATACTCCTGCGATAACCAGGGAGAGCCGTCCACGCTGTGTTCCACCCGGCAACGGACCGCTCCAGCCGGAGTCTTGTCCCACGAGACCATTGCGCGGGAAGCCGGTGGCCAGGGAAGGAAATCACCAGGATGTGAAGTTCCGTCATACAACTCCGGTATGTACCTGCCCAGTTCAAACGGGTGGACCGGGCGCACGAGATAGACTGCCGGCGAATTGAGTGCAGCGCCCCGTGCAACATACTCTTCCGCTGTGGCACTGTCCCGGAACGATGTCCAGCGCCCGGTTATGGTATCAATCTCCATGGCACACGAGGGGGTGTTAATCCGGAGCCGGTCCGGGAGCGCAGTTACACGTACGTCGTCCCCCTCCGGGCGAAGGGGCGCAGGTGCCTCGTTGCACGGGAAGAGTTTGTACCCGTAGGGCGGGACATTACGGGCATGGATGTGAACACGGGTTCCGGTTTCAGGAGTGACATCTACCTCCCGCGACACCGGAACACCCGACGGGTTGTATATCCCGATGTATGGTGAGGATCCGGTGGTGCAGTACAGGTCGCGAGAATGTCAAGGGCTTCGCGTTGAACCGCATCAACGTCTGCGATCGCCGAGTGAAGAAAGCCGAATCCTTCACGGAGAGCCCGATCCTGATCCGCACGGCTCTTGGGTTGCCAGATGACCCCGCTGCCGCTGTGCTCATCGAAAGCGAGGAGACCATCATACGCTCGTGCGATGCGTGGCTCGGGGAGAGGAGTGCCGGAGGTCCGGAGCGCAAGTGTTGCAGAGAGTGTCTCAACAGCCGGGGTCAGGAGGTGATAGTGACGGCAGAGCATCTCCTCAGCGGGGAACCCGGTCACAATTCCCCCCCACCAATCAGTCCAATCGCCGGAACGTCTCGGCAGCCGGGGACCATGATCCCTTTGCAGTGATCCGAGAAATTCCCGGGCGGTCGAGAGCACAATCGTGGGGTATTCCCACTGTTGTGCCCACTCCCGGACGATCTGCGCCGGGACGAATGTGATGGGTGCGTTGTCGAATGCATATTGGATCTGATACCGGTCATACGGATACCCCTGATGCTCGAGAGAGAGCAATTTCTCTCCCAGCATGTGTTCGACTTTCTGTCTGTTCTCCAGGAACCCGTAGTATTCTCCTTCGACGTAGGCATAGAAGGGATGGTCCGTGAACCAGCACAGGACCTCGCTCCCGTCATCTCCTGTCCAGACAAACGGACGGGGGAGGTCCGTGCGGGGCAGGAACGGCGCCATGAAGTTGTTGTCCGCAACGATCAATGACCTGATGCCGGACTTTGCCATGATCTGGACGAAACCTGCGGTGCACCCCGGCACATCGCAGAGCATCGCCGTATCACACGGGACCCCGTACTGGCGCCGAAGATATCCGGCGTATGCGAAACACCGTACAGCTTCTTCATGGCCGAGCAGTTCGGTGAACTCGCCGCTGTACATCGCCCCAATGGCCATTGTCCCATTCCGGACAAGGTTCATCAGTTCTGCGATCCGTTCCGGCCGCCGATCCCGCAGGTAATTCTGCACCTGCCACGTTACTTCGCACGTCCACTTGAAGCGTAACCCCTCGGGTAGATGGGCCGTTTCCCGGCAGTAGTCAATTGCGCGATCGGTATTCTCGTTGTGCAGGCGTGCGACATCGGACACGGGGTCGGTAAACCCGAGGTCTGTATGGGAATGGAGTACAAGGTGAATCGTCCAGCGGCGGACTGGTTCCATCCGGATAGTTACTGTTGTGCGTAATTCCTGCCACGCCGCGGTGAATGTGGTCTCAAGAGCCGTCTCCGCTTCAGGCACGAAGATGATCGAATCCTCTCCGCCGCTGATCGGGAAGGATTTGTTCCATGGGCCGCGTGTAACACTCAGAACCCCTGGAGAGGGGAGCGGGTGTGCCGGGTCATCGCAGCGCACGCGCACCGCCTGGAGGAGGGCGTTATCCAAACGGCGAAGGAAGGGAAGTGGCGTAACACGAAGAGATATGGAAGGTGCCTTCATCATGCTTCCCGCACACCGGCGCGGGATACATGATACAGTTTTCCCTGGTACGCAAGGTTGCGAAGCTCCGCTTTGGGATCGAACGAACTGAACGCGGGTATGGCCTGAAGGCGTCCCTGAAGAGGGGCATGTACACCAAAGAGCCCCTCGATGATTGCACTTACCCAGCTGCCCCCGCTGGAGACGGTCCAGTCCGTGATATACGGGAAATCAATAGGGGCCTTACGGGCCCCGCCGGAATCCGGAGGCACGATGGGGTCGACAAAATGCGCCTGTCCGAATGGACCCTGATTCGCCGAACGGGCGAGTCCCTTCATCCATTGAAACGCACGATCAGCATGCCCGGCGCGATAGAGCGCGAGCAAGGCCTGCGGTGGCCAGGCCGGATATGCGCCGTTCCATTGATGGTCCGGACGGACGCTGAACATCGCGTCATCGTCATCACAGGAAAGCGCATGCATCCATGTGGTTGCCTGAAATTCCCGCTGGAAGAACGCCACCATCTCCTCACGCTGCCGGGCCGTAAGATCTCCTCCGATCGTGTTCATAACAGTAAAGAAGTCGTAGCAGTGCCGGACGTCCACCAGGGAACCATCAGGGAATCGGGCAGACCAGGATCCTTTTCCCTCGTTGTACAGGGGGAGGATGTCCCGAAGCAGCTCCTGCGCCTGAGCGCGGAGGGCGAGGGTCTGCTCGCTGTTTCCCATGATATGGTGAAAGTCGGCAGCGGTCCGCAGGTTAAACACATTTGCGGCATTCAAACTTGCGACCTGGTGGACATATGTGCTCACACATTCGAGCAGGTTCAGTAATCCGCCGTAGTCGGCCAGGCCGCTCTGTTGGCGGAATTGTTTCCAGTTGATTGCGTAGTCGGTCAGATAGTCGAGAACCGGACGACCCGCCACGTGCTCCCGGAGCCATTCCATCTTTCCGGACCACCGGAGGTAATCCCGGGCCAGCCCGACCATTGCGAAGTCATTGACCGAATACCAGGGACCAACCGGCCCGCCGGTGAGATACTCGGTACCAAAGTGTTTGTGGATATCCATCGTCATCCAGTGGTGGAGATATTTTCTCATCACCTCCGGATCAAGAAGAGCATGGACAATTGAACTCAGACTGTAGTCCCAGAGAAATGTGACGGTTTGCCACCACTTGGGCATGAGCGTGTCATACGCACGGCCGATGACCGAAAACGGTGTATCACGTTTGAAGGAGATGACACCCAGAATGCCGGTGTGGTACAACCGGGCAATCTCCCGGTCCACCGTGTCGAGGGTCGGTAGCGAGCCGGAATAACGACTGTTGCCGGGAGTAAACACCGCCGCAAGTTCCTGATTCCAGTTCTCTCGCGCTTCGAGTATGATGTGTTCGGGCGCGGCGGCTACCTGCCGATAACACGCATACGCATCCTCCGCTGTTCCCCCGATCGAGTTGATGCAGGTCATGACCTGTTTCTCGCCGGGGGCAAGTGACAGGCGAATCGTCATTGATTTGGATGTGATCTCGGTGGGAGTGGGAATGATTCCCTGACAGGAGACCGCCTTCGATGCCTGCGCTGAAAAGAGGAGAACCCCGCGATTCTTGTCAATATGGACGGCATTGTTTTCTTCCGACGGTGGGATTGCCGTCACCCAGGGAGCATCGGACCTCGTGACACCTCCGCGGAGCCCGTATTTGAGCGTAACCGTACGGGGTGAACCCGAGCGATTTTCTACCTCGAGTCTCACGAGTGCGGCCATCTGCCCGACTGCCAGAACAGTCACCGAATGGAACCGGATGCCGGCATAGTCGGCGGTGCGTTCGATGCGGTCCGGATACCATACAAAGGTGATCGGAGCTGCGGTGGCCTTGAAGAATGCTCCGTCAACGTACAGACACCCTGTTGTGGTGTCTGACGTTGCAAAGGGCGGAAAATTCAGGCTGCGAATCCCCGTGATGTCCAGATCCACCTGCACGCAGCCCAGAAAGTTGGTCAGGCCGGGAAGATTGAACATATCTCCGAATTTGTGGATGAGAGGGTCGCTCGCGCAGTCTTGAACGTTCGGTATCATGGGAGTTTCCTGAGGAGAGCACTGAGTACCGGGCGGGGGTTGGTCGCGGAAACCTTTTCCGCGACCAACAGCTCCCGCCGGCATTCACACGGTGTTCTTATCGAGTATACACCATCTTCATCGTTCTGACGAAATCACCCGTCTTCAACCGGTAGAGATAGATACCGCTCGAGAGATTCACAGGCGAGAAGGAAAGTTCATACTCACCTGCGTCGCGTACACCGTCGACGAGGGTTTCAATCTCACGGCCGGTGATGTCAAAGACAGACAACCGCACTGTCGAACGGTCCTTCAGCGCAAAGCGGATCGCCGTTGATGGATTGAATGGATTCGGGAAGTTCTGGGAGAGCCCGTACGCATCGGGAATACGTCCGAGGGATCGTTCTTCCACGGAGGTTCCACCGGTCACCGTAATCGCAAAGTTCATTGCGGTGTCAGCCCAGAAGTCCGGAGGTCCGAGGTGAGAAAGAAGATCCCCGGTGTTCTTGGTGGTGAGATACCCGATGTTATACACACCATTCTTCGTTCCAACTTTGAGGGTCACGGAGGCATCCACAAAGATGGTATCCGCATAGGTATATCCTGCACTGGAAAGGAGCCCGATCCATTTGTATCCGGCGGGTGGAGGGAGAACCAGTGCAGCAGAGTCCGCCCAGTTTGTCGCAACCGCAATGGTGCCGTTCCCGAGCGCTGAACCATCGTCCAGGGACGCCGAATACGTTCCGGAGACAAAACTCCAGTCCGTTGGCACCAGCACACACAAGACCCCCTTATGGGGGTTGCTCTCCGGGACGATGTCATCTTTGATTGTGACGACCACGGTAATATTGCTGTTGGCGTTTGCGGAAGCCGGCTGCTGCACCTGGGTGATCAGACAGTGTGTAAGGAGCAGGGGCAGGACAAGAATCACCAACGTTGTGGTAAGTCTTTTCCAATTCATGGAAGGATCCCTTTGTGATGTGAATGGATGTGGGGTGAAACGGTACAATCGCATCTACACGTACAAACACCGGGGATGTGCATAGTCTCCTTTCTCTTTTGGTGAGGTCTCACACGCGTGAATCACGGGTTCTTCTGAATCAGGAGCGTTTTCGTTTCCGAAGGGCCCAGATCGATTGTTGCCGTCGAATCTGCAATCGAGAGCATCTTCCCGGGTCGTTCGAACATGGTGGCCTGGGTAATACGTCCCGGCAGGAACACTGACGAAGAAAGTGTTGCTCTGGTTGTGTTGACAGGGTCCACATTTGTTATGCGCAACACGGTTTCTCCGGGCGCAGAGCCCCGCTTCAGCCCCGAGAGTACTGCGCTGTTGCCGGTCACCGAAAGATAGCTCTGTTGTGCCGGGACTCTCCGGATCAGTGTGGGCCGGCTGAAGAAATCGGTCTGCATTTCCCAGCCGAGGCGCGTCGTCATGTCCGGGTCGAATGGGCCAGTGTTACTGCTCAGGGCGAAACGGAGTCGCAGGCGCCCGGCGTTGGACTCATTCCGGTTCCATGCGACCGGGAAGTTGGTTACCAGATTCGCCAGGAGTGTTGACGAGCCGGAGAGCGAGTCATATCTCCAGAACACGATACGGCTGTCCGCCGCAGCGAAAGAGACAGACGTCGCGCCGTCGCTTAACGCGGCTGCACGACGGATGGAATACACATCGGTCAGCGCCCCGGCCAATCGCTCGGCCGGTCCACGAAGGAATCCGCCCAGAATGTCCATGTATGGAGTGGCCGTTCCGCTAAACGACAGAGGAAATCCCGTCGCAAAGACCTCGACTTCCGGGGGTGGCCGCAGGGCGTCGAGATGGACGGTGTGCGCGATATCGATGCGGTCCACCCCCGACCAGAGAATATACTCGGTCTTCTCCACAACTTCACCTGGCCGGAGGAGTGACAGGACCAGACGCACGGGTCGTTCGTCGTCGACTGCTATCGTCACGCCGGTAGCGTGAATCGGCTCGAAGGTCTGATCCATGTATCCCCGCTGGACAACGGGTCCGCCAAAGGGAATGCCCCCTGCCCTCACCAGCTCACGCTGCTGGTGCTTGTCAACGATCGACGTGATCTGTCCGGTCTCATGATCCGCACGAATTCGATAGCTGCTATTCTCGATTGATGACTCCGTCATGCGAAGGTCCGATGTGCCGGGAATTCGAGTGCCGTCCGATCCGGCAGCCGTTTCGAATTTCTTGAAGCCCAGCGGAGGGAGATCGGGCGCGACGAAGTACAGCCAATGGCCTTTTCTGAACGACGGAACCGTTCGGCCTGTCACCAGATCCGTCAGTCGGAATTGACGGTCTGACGAGTCTTTGAGCTCAACCTCCACGGGCACCGTGCAGTGCCAGGCGAGAGGGTTCATGACAATCAGGCCTTCGGCTTCGAAGGCTTCTTCAGCACGGACGATTCTGGTCGTGCTCTGGAGGTGATGGTTGTGGCGGTCGTCGCGGCGTTCCGCAGATAGTTTTCACGGATCCCCATCGTCAGGGCATTTTCACCCGGTGTGCCAAAGCCTGCTTCCAATCCACTCCCGTGGCCGCTGTATTCCAGCAGTGAGGCGTATGCACGGTCTGCAGCACGTGTCGCCGGAAGGATGTCCGGACGGAGTGTGGTGGTGACCGCATCCAGCGCCTCGGCTTCAAGGAGTTGCTGCTGGGTTGACCGCTGGGACATGACACGCTCAGGTTCTCCCTGAAAGAGCATGTCCCATGAGGATGTCCAATCTCCGCGCAAGACCGGAAGCGTGTTTCCATACTGCTTGAGAAATGCTGTCGCAGCGTCTGCAAGTGTTGTGATGACAAAACGGGGATATGCATACTCTGCGTTCCATCGTTGTGCCGCTACAAACTGATGTTCCGCGGGAGGGCCGTTGTCGAACCATGCAGAGTTCAACAGGACCATTGCCCTGTCCTCACCCAGCGAGCGTAACCTGCGCAGCCGTTCCCACATCCGGTGAGCGATAACCGGAACACCCCACTCCAGACCGTAGTCGGTTCCCTCGGTGTAGGTTTCCGTGCGGTACACGGGAAGCCGGGTGCCGTCCGCTCCCTGCCAGAGAAAGGCCTTTGGCAGTGATTTCTGGAGAGTGTAACCGCCATACACTTCATTGAGGCCGCAGACCAGCAGTTGTACCCCGGCATCACGAAACACGCGCGGGATCATCCACGCAAGTCCGGGGACGTCATTGTACACGGCCCCCGGGGTTGCAATCCCCAGTTGGTTGCGGATCGTTTCACCGGGCATCATCGACCGGATCATTTCTTCTTCACTCACCCAGCCGGTATAGGGATTTGTGGAAATGGGAGAGAGCGCGATCCGTCCCTCCCGCATGTACCGGTACAATTCCTCAAGAACGGCCGGTACGCGTGATTGCTGGAATTGCTCAAGTTGATACACCGTCTCTATCGTCCACCGGAAATCAGGATATTTTCTGCACAGTGCGAGTACCTGGTCCAGCGCCGCACAGTGTAACTCCTGCACAACGGGCTGGGGGTGCGTGTATCCAATGTCCGTGTGCGTGAGGAAGATCAGGTGAAGTTCATAGTGGCGTTCAGCGTGGAGGGTATCGGCCACCGTGATATGCTGTCCGGCATAGTCGAGTTGGCATGTTACGGGTATGGACTCATCCGCCGCCGCGAACCAGAGTGGAATACGATTCCACCCCCACCGTATCGGACGCACCTCTCGTCGTTCGTTCCGGCCTTTTCCCGTGACGGTGAGCGAGCCGTTCGAAGAATCCACAACGGTGGAGAAGAGCTGCAGATCATGGCGCTGCATGAGCTGTGTGCCCTCCCTGCGGAAAAAGATCGTGGGTTGGAGGGCCACGGTTGACCGAACGGGCACATCTTCAAACACCAGCGAGATATCACGCGCGGGTTGACCGTCGGAATGTATGATTCTGAAGAAACCGCCCCACCCGAATGTGATACCTCCAAAGAATGGTGAACGATGATTTTTGAACGAATTCCCGATCTTCACCAGAAGGTGATTCACACCCGCAACGAGCGGTAACTTCACGGTGTCCTGGTCGGGTTTGGCGTCACGGTGCCCGGTGAACCCGTACATCTGAACGCCGTTAAGAATGACGACAAGCTGCGAGTTGGTTCCTGCAAGCAGGCGCACGTCCTGAGCCCCGGGTGATTCCAGGGCGGCGTACGCATACCCTGCTTTCGTCCACCACACTTTTTCCGGAGTCGGGCCCGGGATTGCCCAGCCGAGTGAGGCGTTGAGGTCGAGATAGCCGTGTGCATCGGTGGACTGCGGCTGCCAGGATGTCGTCCCTCCTGCAATGAGCGGAGCCGCAAGTGACATTCCGGCGCGCGGGCGGATTGTGGCTTCGCCTATCGCGTCAAGCGAACGCCATGAACCGAAGCCTTCGATGGCCTGTTCGTACGGGCCCGCAACCAGCCAGGCGGGGATATTTCCATTCTCCTGCAGGGGTGTCCGGACCATATGACGGTCTTCGCGCTCCTGCGCATTGAGAAACGATCCTGAAATCAACAGGATCAGAAGAAGATGTTTCATCCTTTGATTCCGCTCATAGTGAATCCCTGGATAATGTACTTCTGGAAGAAGAAGAAAATCAGGATCATGGGAATCATCATCAGAATCGATGCGGCCATGAGGAGCGCCCATTCGCTCGTCTGTTGTCCCACGAACATGGCCAACCCGAGGGCCAGGGTACTTTTGGTCTTTTCAGACAGATAAATGAGTGGTCCAAGGAAATCATTCCAGGAGAACATGAATGTCAGGATCGCAATGGTTGCCAGAGCCGGCTTCGCCAGCGGGAGCATGATGTTCCAGTAAATGCGAAACTCCGAGCATCCGTCGATGCGTGCGGCATCGACGATTTCACCGGGTATTCCGAGATAGAACTGGCGCAACAGGAAAATGTTGAATGCGCCGCCGCCCAGAAACGCCGGCACAATGAGCGGTTTAAACGTATCCAGCCAACCGAATTGCTTGAAGAGAACAAAAATGGGGATCATGGTCACCTGCATGGGCAGCATCATCGTGGCCAGGAGAACCCCGAAGAGGATATTCCGGCCCGGCCAGCGGAGAATGGCAAATGCATAGGCAACCAGAGAACTTGAAGCGACGATCCCGATCATCTGAAACACCGTGATAATCACGGAGTTCCTCAGATAGAGCAGGACCGGCATGCGGCGAAACACTTCCACGTAGTTCTCCCACCGGAGTCGGGACGGGATCCACTCGGGTGGGATCGTGAAGATCTGCTCGTTCCCCTTGAGGGAAGTGGAAACCACCCAGACGAGCGGGATCAGGAATACCATCCCGAAGATCGTAAGAACTGCGTAGAGGCCCGCTCTGTTCCAGAGGCTCCGTTGTCGTTTCATGTCCTATGCCCTTGGGCCGGCTTCATAGTACACCCACCTTTTCCCGAGCTTGAACTGAAAAACTGTGACAACGACCGAAAACAGGAGCAGCAGCCATGCAAGCGCGGAAGCGTACCCCATATCAAAATCATCAAAGGCCTTGTAGTACAGATACAGATTGTAGAAGAGGGTGGAGTTTAACGGCCCACCCTTGGTCATGACATACGCCTCGGTGAACACCTGGAGCGAGAAGATGATCTCAAGGACGACCCACAAAAACAGGACAGGGGAGATCATCGGAAGCGTTACATGGCGGAATTTCTGCCATGCTCCGCCGCCATCCAATTCCACGACCTCGTAGAGATGGGGAGGAACAGTCTGAAGAGCGGCCAGGAAAACAATCATGCGTCCGCCTCCGATGGACCAGAGACTCATGAGCACCAGGGACGGTTTTGACCATTCCGGGCTCTGCAGCCAGAGTGGCCCCTCTATTCCGACAAACTGGAGCGCCGAGTTGATGAGTCCGTACTGCGGATTCAACAGCCACAGCCAGAGCACGGAGACCACGACACCCGAGATGATGGAAGGGAGAAAATACGCCGTCCGGTACACCCGGGCGCCCCAGGTGGCCTTGTTGATCAGCACAGCAAGGAACAGGGAGCCGGCGATGCACAGAGGTGTGCGCACAAATGCATAATAGAGCGTGTTTCCCACGGCCGTCCAGAAATAGGGGTCGCTCATAAGCATGGTACTGTAATTGTCCAATCCGATGTACTGGGGCATGCGCAGCACGTCATACCTGCAAAGGCTGAAATACAACGACATGACCATCGGATAGAGTCCGAATACCAGGAATCCACCGATCCAGGGTGATGCGAAGAGGAAGCCCAGCAGTGGCTTCACGTCTTCTGCGTTTCGACTTCATCCAGGGTGAATCGGGGAACTTCATCTATCGTGTTTCCGTATGCGAGTAGACATATCTGTCATAGTCCAGCGCTTCATCCAGTATGGATTGAATCTGTTTCTGGGCCTGCTGGAGCGCAGGCTCCGGTTCCTGGAGACCGTGGATCACACGCTCCTGGGCGCCGGTGATTTCCCGCCAGAACACGTCATGTGCAAGCGGGACTACGGAGGGCGAATGGGAATGGTCCATCATCCGAACAAATATTCTCCGTGAGGGCGTGTTCATGAATCGTGGATCCTCGGCGGCAAAACGGTTCGCAGGAAACAGGCTCTCTTCGGTCTTCTCAATTTCAAGGAGCTGGGATTCTTTTGTGACCGCATGTTTGATGAACTCCCACGCTTCATCGGGGTGCTCTGCGCCACGCGGTATGCCCAGCCACCAGCTTCCCGAAATGGATGCCGTGGGCAATCCGGGAAACGTGGGGATCATGGCCACGCCGTAGTCCAGAGAGGGTTTGTATGCGCGGATCTGATCGGGAAAACTGCTGTCGAGGATCATCATCGCGACCTTGCCCGCTATGAACCCGTGCTGGTCCGCCACACCCAGTCCCCCGAGAAAGGCAGCAACATCCTGCTGGTGGTATTCAGCATAAAAACGCTGGACCCATTGAAGGGCCCCCACAACGGCGGAATCAGCCACCTGTACCTGGGTCCCATCCGCGCTCAGGAACTGTGCTCCCCGCTGCCATGCCATCAACATGAACACCTGAATGTTGCCGTAGTTCGGGATGAAACCCATCGTGAGGATCTGTCCGCGCGAATTCCGGCTGACGAAGCGGCTGTTCAGCGCAAACACTTCATCCCAGGTCCGCGGCGGATGATCAGGATCGAGGCCGGCCTGGCGAAAGAGGGACTTGTTGTAGAACAACGCATACGAGCCCGAATAGACCGGTACACCATAAATCCTGCCCCGGTAACGCATCTCCTCCCACAGGGAAGGGAAGAACATCGTGCTGTCAAAGTGATCCCGTTTGATGTACCCGTCCAGGGGAACGAGGGCGAGCCGCGCCGCCCACTTCGGGACAGGAGTCATCTGATTTACCACGTCGGGAGGGTTCCCGCTCAGGATGGACGTGAGTATTTTCTTCTCATGTTCCTGCCACGGTATCGGCGTGGTATCGACAATAATGCGATTCTGGACAGTTCCGAACGACGTCGCAAAATACGGTATGATTTCTTTCATACCGATAATCGTCCAGTACCGCAAATGCACGCGCCCGTCCGAAGAGGCCGCGGGGCCGCCACTATCGAGCACGAACAGAAGCCCGAGGGTCGCACTGCCAAGCACAAGGAAAAACCATATGAGGAAATGCTTCACCATGGTCTTATCGGATGAGTGCCATTTTTCTCGTGGATGAAAATCCTCCAGATCGAATCTGATACAGGTAGATACCGGAAGAAAGTCCCGAGGCATCGAACACCACAGTATGTTTCCCGGGAGGAAAATGCCCCTCAGTGAGATCGGCGATCTTCCGTCCCAGAATGTCGTAAGATAGTTACAACGACCTTCACTCCCCCGGCGTGACTCCCGGGGGCGCCTGATGCCGGGCTCCGGTTCACTCCACCCTCCGTCCACGCCGGAGTGCCGGTGTTCGATTCGCTGCCGTCAAACGGCCCCGCACCCTGTTCTCCCGCTGGATCCCTCCCAATCGTAAACCCGATTCTCGTCTGCCCGTTGAAAGGATTTGGATAGTTCTGTCCAATGGAAAACACTTCCGGGAGCGGTGAGAACCGGTCTGCACTCGTGATGAGATCGGCATCGATCCGTACTGTTTTGATCTCGTTCGGTCCAAAAGAAAGAAAAACACTGTCCGATGAGAACGGCAGAGGCATGCCACCAACCTCAAGGAGAGATGTTTCAAACGCTGCACGCACTTTCCCGTAACTGCGAAGGGTGACAGCGACGGGATGGGGAGAAGGATTGAACAACCGTACGATCATCCCGGCGCCGGACAGGGGAGTTTTTACGGTTGAGAGGAATATCGATGCCGGCGAAATCTGCAGGAATGATGTATGGGGATATTCCAGCGCACCGGACTGCCCCGCGGGGAGAATGCGGAACGGAGCAGGAGCGAATGCCGAGTAGGCGTGTCTCATGGACGAATCAACGGAAAAACCGGCCGTGGTTGTCAATGAGTAATTCATGGAGAGGAGACCGGTCCCGGCCCGGTATGCGGACCCCGAGTTGTTGAACGAGACCATCAACCGCAGGCTCCCGTCAAACGTTCCGCCCGGGTGAGCCGTAACCGAGGCGTTTTCGAGTGCAAGGACTCCGGTGATATTGTTGGCGCCCGAAACCACTGCGCACCACTGGCTCGCAGCGTAATGTTTCGTCCGAAAACCGCTGAGTTCGTCATCAAACAACCGGACATCAGCGAAGGGTATGTCATATCGGAGTTTCGCCGAGGGCAGGGCGAAATGATAGTCGAAATCCACTGACTCGGTGAGCGTTGGAACCAGTTTATCATATCGATTGAGAAAGTCAATGCGCTTCAGTTCATGATAGAGCACTGCTGTGGTCCATAGTACGGTAGAACCGGGTGCTGAACCCTGAAGAGTAAGGCCCTGAAGAACCGGGCCGCTGTCATTGTCTGCGACCGAAAGCCCGGCGGGAGTCTGGGCTGAATTGTACCGGTACTGATTGAAGCGACCCGTTCCCGTGGCCAGGTCTGTTCCCGTGGCCTTGTCGAGTACCGAGAGAGCTCCGCCGGTGGACGCGTCAAGCTGCAGCCGGTAGTAATCGTTCTCGAGCGTCAGACTGTTCAGGCTTTGCGGAGGCGGCCAGGAACCCGGGCGGGGAAGGATCGTGTACAGGGCATACCCGACGGGTGGAACTTCAGGCGCCACGAAGCAGACCGATCCGTCGTGCAGCATCTGCAGGGGCCGTAGCTGGCCCGACAGAGCGTCCTGTATGTCGCAGAATCCCAGACCCAGAACCTGTTCCGGGGTCAGGGTAATGGGAACCGACCGTGGCCATGCGAGTGGATTGAAGACGGCAATCACCTTGTGCGCTCCGGTTGAAATATTCCGGGCGATGGCGTCGGTGGCTCTCGCGAGGATTGCCGTGCCGGTATCCACGGCAGCGGTGATCCATCCTCTTTTCAGGATCCAGAAGGGCTCGTTGCCTCCGGAATAGACAGCGCCAAGATTGTGATCTTCGAACGACAGATTGTTGATATAGGCATCACGGAAGGAACCGGGGGAGGTGACGAATCCCGGGTCCATTTGCGCGGCAAGTGTGGCGAACGTTTCGGCGGCAGGCAGGAGCCTGTGTGCCGTCCGGGAAAGCGCATTCTCCCTTGTCGCGGAAGGTGCAAACAACCATGTCCAGTAGTTGGGTGCATCGCCGCTGACAACCGGAATGTCCGCCCCGTGGCGCGTTTCCATGGTGTCAAAGAATGCGGTCGCGGTGCTGATGAGAATCGTTGCATTGGGATAGATGCTGTTCCATTCGCGCACATTGTTGACGATGGCAAAGTTCGGGGCGCCATTGTCTCCGGTGGCACAGTTGATCATCACTTCATTGTACGGATATCCCGCTGCAGCCAGGCCCTGAAGAAAAGCCGTAAGCCCGGTCTGCATGACCGCCGGTCCGCTGGCATAGACGTTGCACGTTATGGTGCCCTCCAGATATGCCCACTGGGGATCGATGGATCTCCATACCAGTACCCTGTCGCCGCCCGGTGCTTGAAGCCGGAAGAGATTCGGCAGCGAAGTCGTCGTGTAGAAATTCGAGAGAAAGGAATTCATTGCGAGAGAGAGATAGGGTATTCCCGCCCGGGGAAGAAGCTGAGCCAGTGACCAGGTGATCCCCGGAGTGTCATTGATAAAGGCCGTTCGTACGGGGACCTGGTACGTATTCCGCAGTTCCTGAGATACCGTCAATGAGCGGACGAGTTCTTCGTTGCCGCAAAGATCGGTTTGAAGGCCAAAATACATCCCTCCGATCTCGATCTCGCCACGCCGCACACAGGTCATAAGCTCCTCGACCTGTGCCGGACTGCGCTGGCGGATATACGCATCCAGCACCCATTGAATCTCAATTGTCCATCGAAACTGTTCGTTGACCGGATTGCTGCGCGTGCGGCCTACCCAGGCCACGGCGGTATCAAGGTACGTCAGGTGGTTCTGCAGCACCACGTCCACCGGAGCAGTGTACCCGACATCGGTATGAGAGAAGGGAACCAGATAGATCCGCCAGGGTCTGTCGAATTGTGCATACACGGAGGCAGTTGCTGCCGGAAAAAGCAGCAGAACAAGAACCATACCGACGAACATGTGGTGGAGCGTTTTTGATACGTTCATATCAGAATGAGATGAGTAGAGAAAACTGCTGGATTGGTTCCATGGTGGCATCAAAGTGCGTGTAGGCGTAGTCGACGGCGAGGGATATGCCTGCCACGGCCGGCGGATGAACCCCTGCGCCCACACTGAACTTTCCGCGCTCCACGTTGAGTCTGTACCCTGCACGAATGCTGACCAGGCGTAGCATATCATATTCCAGACCGAGGTTCACCCATTCATTATTGTCGGTTGGATGCACCAGGTCCACCCCCGCTGTCAGGTGGTGATCGTCTGCGAGTGCGATATCTTCGCCGGCACCGACCCTGAAGAGAAGAGGTGAACGGAATTTCTGGTCGAGGACCTTCATGTCGGGCCCGAAATGCTGAACGGCAAAACCCAGGCGCAGGTTGTGGAAGCCGGTATAATAGATGGTTCCGACATCAAACAGGATATTGGACACGACATCATGGTCCAGGGATTCCCGTACATATTTAAACTGCAGTCCGATGGTCAATTTGTCCGAAAAACGGCGGCTCGCCGCAAGTCCGATGAGGACATCGCCGGCAGCAACCATCCGCCCTGTTCCCATCGGCTGTCGCACGGTTGTTTCTTCGAACTCGTCGATACCAAAGCGTATGGCGCTCAGAGCCAGCACGAATCCGCCCAGCGGAGTGGCGACGACAGCCGCATCGGTACGGCTGCCAACAAGCCATGCCACGTGGGACACGGATGCCTGTGCCCGCTCCACGAAAGCCAATCCGGCCGGGTTGACAAAGACGGATGTGAGCATCATTTGTCAGCGCGGCCACGGCTCCGCCGAGTGCGGCATCACGCGAACCGGGAAGAATTTTGAGAGACTGAAGCCCGGCCGTGCCAGCCTTTGAGAAATCAAAGCCATAATCAAATTGCGCCATGGCAGTCAGCCCGGACACGCTCAGGAGCAGAACAACACTCAGGAATTTCATGACTCATCCCTCACTTGATGATCAGGAGAGTGCCCCGGGAGCTTCCGACGGGGGACTCCACCGTCCAGAAATAGATGCCGGAGGCAACACGTTGGCGTGCATCGGACAGTTGATTCCATACGACCTGCCCTGATGTCTGGTTCTCATGTTTCATGGTCTTCACAAGTTCCCCGCTGGAGGTGAATATCCGGATTGTGGCCAGGCCGGGAAGGTTCGTCCATACGATGGAGCTTTCTTCCCCCCTTGTGGGAAAACCGGACACCTCACGGAAGGGGTTGGGAAAGACGCGGACATCGGAAGCAGTGGAGGCCGGCGGGCTTGTGGCTGCAATGCCACGTTCGTTCCGGTTTGTGAATCCGCTTTCGTAGCCCAGGCTGTCGAACGAGGTGACGGCGTAGAAATACGTGACGCCGAGATCGATAGACTGATCCAGAACCCGCCACTTGCCGAGCGCTGCATCGATGAATCGTGTCCGGTCCAGGGAGGAACGGACGTTGATCGTCCGGAGGACCGTGTACGGTCCGACAAAGCTCCTGTTGCTTCTGTAGATCCTGTAGCCCCGGAGATTGCGCGCCCCGGTTTCCGTGTTCGTGTACACGTCTTCAATCGGCGGCCATGTCAACGCGATGGACCGGGAGCTCGGCAACGCGATATACTCTGCCTCCGGTGAGGGAGGCGGAAAGGCGGGGAGGCGGTAGTTGTTCGCATGGACCTGGCCCGCCCGGCTCATCGTGGCTTTGAGCGAATCCAGCCCCGCAGGGAGGTTGGCTTGCATGGCGATTCCGAGCACGGCGTCGCTGAGTGGCAGACCGTTTACACCCTGGGCAAGCACTAGCTTTACGGTTCCGCCCGCAGGCAGCGCATACGGCCCGCACGACATCAGCATAAAAGGACAGAGTCTCTGTTCCGCCGTCGCCTGGAGCGAACGGTCGGCGCCGGAGAGCACATCATACATCTTCGCCGGGGTTACGCTGCTGAGTGTAAGATTTCGTTCATTCCCCAGGAGTTGTGCGAAGAGGATGTTGGCTGGTTGCACGCGCCCCCCGGTTGCCGGATCCGCGGAGAGTAACGCGACGCCGGCATACCCCGTGGTGCGGAGTTCGTCCGCAGTCGACCAGTAGTTACCCACATCTGAGGGCAGACTGAAATTGGGTGTATCGTCGTACGCATAGATCATCCGGAGGGTTGAATCGTACCCGACGAGCTCATCGGCCCGGTTCAAATCGTCCCCCCATCCGTTGTGCACCACAAAATCCTGATAGCTGGGGCGCAGAAGGTAGGGGAAACCGAGAAAGACATCGGTCATTGGCGAGGATGTCTGATTGGTGACCTGATACTCGATGAGAATAAACGTATTGTAGTCCGGAGGGCTCCAGCTCCTGCTGATCCGCTTTACGCGCATCCCCTCTGTTGTCGTCCACTCGGCGGTGATCGTCTCTTCGGCCTCGGCCGGGTTGAAGGCTGGACTTCCGATGAAGTTGGTCTTTTTCTGGATTGGAGAAAACGTGCCATTGTCGACGTATGAAAATGGTCCATTTTCCGTGAAGAAGATCTGGGTCCCCGACTTCTTCCCTCCGATCCACATGCCGGCCTGATAGCTGTAGGATCGCTGCTCGTCTTTACTCACAAGCGTGTGTGGTCCGCCGGGCCAATCCAGGCTGGGATAGTATTCAAAACGGTTGGTTGGATTCGGGGCGCCGATCAGGCCGTTATCCTTCATGGTGTCCCACACGTGCCCCCGGTCATGGATACGATAGTCGGGCGTGCGCAGCTGTGCGTGTGCATCGCTGGCGCACACCAGGACGGCCGTTATCAGCAGCAGGGTCTGCGGAATGAGAGTCATGTGCTTCTCCATTATAACTCTATGCGCACGCTCAGGTAGAAGCGGCGGGCTTCGTACCAAGTTTGCCAGGAAATATCGTATCCAGCACCATCAACTGTCGAGACGTCCCCGGTCTCGACGTATTTCTTGATGGCATTGGGATCAAAGAAAATATCCCCGATGGAACGGACGTTTTTTGCGTTCAGGAGGTTGGTGATGCGGAGAGAGAACGTGAGGGCACGTTTCCCCCCCAGATGTATGGTCTTGTCCAATCGCAGATCGACGGTATGCGACGCCGGATACCGCTGGTTGTCGTACGTGTCCGGCGGATCATCCGGGCCGAGATAGGTGAAAGTCTGCCCGCTCGTGAACCGGTAGAGCAGACTCAGGCTGGCATTCTGGAGTATCGTGCTGATGAACGACTCTCCGGCATCCTCGGGATACCGCAGGAGCAGATTTGTCCGGACAATGTGCGGCCTGCTAAAATGAGACTCGACGGGGATCCGTTTGCTGACATCGGTATCATACACGTACGTGGGCACACCCGCGGAATCGTAGTTGACCCGTGCCGGAGAGGCCCGTCCCTGGAGCGACCGTGAGAAGCTGTAGTTGATGTCGAACATCATGACTCTGCTGAACAGGGATCGGAGTGTAATTTCAAATCCCTGTGCATCACCGTAGTCTCCGGGGATCAGACTTCCATAGAAGGTGTTGGCGGTTGTCATCCGGGTGAATGGATCGTAGCCATAGATGCGCCGGTCAAAGATGCCCTGTCGCGGATAGGTCTGGTCCGTGACATCTTTGTAGAAACCGACCACATCCAGCACCACTACGTCGTCGAAATTGTGTTTGATGCCAACCTCAAACGACACAGTCTTCATCGGATTCAACGGCTGATTCGTCAATATCACGACACGTTCCGGGTCTCCGTCGGCCGACGCGATATGCCGTGGATTGGGTTTTGACATCTCGGTTTGGATCCCTTTGACGATGTAGATCGGCCGGAAGTAATTGAACTCATACATCCAATCGAGGGGCGCCATCTGATAGAAATGACCATAGTTAAAGCGAAGGACGGTATTTTCCGTGATAGGGAAGGAAACACCGATGCGCGGACTGAGCAGGTGGTAGGTCGGGGATGCGGTCCGCGGTTTCTTCAGCACATTCTCAAATGCATACTTGACATGGCCCAGCGAATCCACCTGGTCGCGGTCGGGATCCTTCGCAACCGAATACTCGGGATCGATGCTCAGGTTGTACAGCGAATTCCCCCAGAACCAGTCGCGATTCGGGTCAAAATAATCGTACCGTACACCGAGATTCAGGATCATGCTCTCGAATTCCATCTTGTCCTGAAGATAGGCGGAGAACTGGATCGGATGGAACGTTTCGTGCAATCCTCGATTCAGCCAGAGCGAGGGTTCTGTGGTGAAGGATGGCCATCGGTTGAGTTCTTTTTCGGCGAGCGTATTGTACCGGAACTCGAATCCCGCCTTGAGGAGGTTGGCCTGATCGGCCTGCCAGCTGGCACTTCCGGTCAAGGAAACATCCCCGTTCTGCAGATGATTGCGCAGCACGTAGGAGTAGGCGTCGAAGGGTTCACTCTGGTATCCGTCGTACCGTTGATACCCAAAAAGGTCGGGGTTCTTGCTTTCCCCCAGCGCCAGGTATGCACTTGGTATTTCGTAGCTGTCGAAGAAATAGGCGCTGAGTTTTGCTTCGTAGAAAAACGACGGGGAGAGTGTATGCGTGAGTTGTGCGCTCCCGCTGGTGGTGTACGTGTCGAGCAGAGAACCCCACCCCCGGTAGTACTTTGATTGCAGCGTGAAATCGCCGTTCTCCTGCAGTGTAGAATGGGCCTCATGCGCATACAGGCCTGTGATACGCAGCTTCATATCCGGACGGGGCTGGAATGTCACGTTGCCCATGACATTCTCGTTGTTCCGTGTGTCACGAGGATGGGGGTACGTATAGGCTTCCCGCTTCAGGGCCCCGGAGAGAAAGAATCGCTGCCCTGCTGGTTGCGCCACGATAGATCGGTCCACCGACACTGAGGTACAGCGTCTGATCGGGAATCGAGGTGTAGTCATAGATCTGCTTCTGACGATACGGTGTCCACCAGGCCGGATCGAGCGAGCCATCTGCCAGGCGATGGTCACGAAATTCTTTTTGTGCGTTCTGATCGAACAGATTGGCCCCGAAGTGATGCTGGCCTGCAAATCCGTAGACAAATTCCGCCGAGGCGGTATAGCCGGAGCCGCCTTCTTTGGTGACGACGTTCACGATGCCGGATTGCGCATCGCCATATTCCGCGCTGAACCCGCCGGTGAGGACCTGGATCTCCTGCACGGCATCCAGATTGACGCCGGTATATGATCCGCCGCGATCGGCGCGTCCCTTCAATGAGCGCCGCAGTACGGGCGCCATCGTAGAACCATTTGACTTCCTGCTGTGTCCCACCGCGGACGGCATAGCGTGTTTCGCCCCGTCCGGATCCGCCCAGACCGCCCATAACGGGGATCGGATCGAAAAAGACACCACTCTGTACGAGTACCGCCTCCCGTGCGTCGGAGACGGGAAGTGCGGCGATGGTTGCGGCATCCACGTAGAGCGTGCTGGACGTGGCGTCTTTCTGAATCACCAGGCGTTCCGCAGTGATGACCACCTCCTCGCCGATGTCAACGCTTTCCTCGTCAAGAAGAGCATTGATGCGTGTGGTGAGATCAATGCTTACTCTGACGTTGCGGATGGTGACCTCGTGGTAGCCCAGGAGCGCTGCACGAAGGGTATACGCGCCTGGAGGCACGCGCAGAATAAAGTATTCGCCCGAGGCATCGGTCACGGCGCCGAGAGTGGTTCCGATGAGTGTGACGTTTGCGCCGACGAGAGGTTCCCGTGTTTCACGGTCCGTGAGGATACCGCTCACCTTTCCCGACTGGCCGTACGCAGCGCCGGAGAGAGTTGCTGCGATGATGCAGCACAGGATCGTACGGTGGATCAGGAGTCTTGACATATCAACGTCTTTCCGTCGGATGGTCGTTGTTCCTGTTCCAGGCAAGGAGATCCTTTTGTACACCATCGAGATGCTTGCGCATACGGCTGATGGCCACCGCTTTGTGATGATGGCGGACCGCCTCCACAAGTCGTTTGTGTTCATCATAGTTGCTCCGTGGATAACCATGGATATCCAGTAGCAGGCGTTGTTCATTCAGAAAAAGGTCCAGAATCACTTCCAGAATATCTCTGAGTACTGAATTAGCGGATGCAGATGCGTTCATGAGGTGGATCTGGATGGTGATACGATGCAGCACGCCGGAGTCTTCCCGATGAGACAATGCTTCCTTCAGGAGGTGGTCAAATTTCGTTGTCAATTGGGGAGTAGTTCTCTCGGCTGCGAGAGCGATGGATTCCAGGTCGACTGCCGTGCGGGCCTCGATAATGTCGAGCAGGAGTTTCCGTATTGGCTCGGCAGCCGTTGTGAGGGGATGAGATAAAGTCATGAGATGACTTTACATACGCATAACATACGCCGCCTGCCGGATTATGTCAGGCAAATTCACCAGGCACTGCGGACTCTCTCAAACATTGCAACGATGTTCGCCGGCGGGACATCGGCGAGGATATTGTGGACCTGTTGAAAGACAAACCCCCCGTCCCGGTGCAGGGTCCGGATCTGCTCCCGCACATGCTTCTGAACTGTGTCGGGAGTTCCCCGTGACAGTATCTCCCGCGTATCACATCCCCCTCCCCAGAACGTGATCTGGTCTCCAAAATCGCGCTTCAGTCCTTCCGCCTCCATGCCCCGGCAGCTGATCTGAACGGGGTTGATGGCGTCGAGCCCGGCGTCGATCAGGTCCGGCAACAGCTCCCGCACGCCGCCGCAGCAATGGAGCATGACTTTCACATTGGCAAGTTCTTTCGCCCGTTTCCACATGCGTGCATGGCGTGGTTTGAAGAATTCGCGATACATGGCCGGCGACATCTGGGGTCCGGTCTGCATGCCAAGGTCGTCACCGAACACGATAATATCAATGAAGGGGCCCACAGTCGAGAGAAACGTCTCGAGGTTCCGGAGATGATGGTTGACGAGGTGTTCGAGGAACTCGTGGGCCCGCTCCGGTTCGCTGGCGAGTATCATGAAGAAGTTGTCGTTGCGGTAGAGGAACTGTGCGCCTTCCAGGAGATTTCCCCCGAAGAGTCCGAGGACCGCCCGGTCTGTCTGTTCACGAAATTTCCTGGCACCCTCTTTGAACATCCGGCTTCCATCGGGTCCGTCGATGAGCGGGCCGGGAGGTGACGCGATCGATGTCCACATCGAATCTCCAAACACTTCCTGCAGAGCGTCGAACCTCTCCGGGTCTTCCAGGAACGGATAGTAGGTCTGTTCAAAATACAGTGCGCCGTCGGGCATCTGGGCGATGATGCGGCCGCTCGCGGACCGCAGAATCCATCGGGAGCCGTCCCGCTCGGGCGTTGTCCAGGCCGGGATCTGACAGGGCGTTCCGTCAGGCAGAACCCAGTCGTGCCAGTGGCGGTCTTCACGCGCGAAGGCGCGCCCGAGTTCTATGGTGTCAACCCCAAACAGGTCCAGCACGTCGTCATCGACCACGGCCATCTGCTGGATGATGTCATAGACGCGGAGCGGGCGCGGGGGAAGGCCGAGGTGTTTCCGCAGCCGCGCATAGGCGATTGCGTGGATGCCGGATGAGCGATGGCCTGAAAAGTCAAGCGGCACACGGTCGGGTGTGCGGTGATTGAGAGCCGCAAGAACACGTTCACGGGGGGTCACGTCAGTTCTCCGTCATGGAACAGTGTGGCTCGAACGCTTGCTGTGGTCTATTCCAGGACCCGCTTCTCAAACGTCGGCTGTGTCCCGGCCATCGTCAGAAATACGTCAAGGGGTACCACCTCAAATTCGGGACCGAGTTTGTCGAGGATGCCTTTCACTCTTTTGACATCACTGTATTCACGCACGTGAACGAGCAGGAAGTATGGCCGTTTGTCGTTCAACGTCGCCAGCTCATTGAGGTCTGCTACCGCGTCCGCCTCCGGCCGGTGAGGCGAAAGGTAGTAGTCGAAGGAGATAAACGGGCGGCCGTCCCGGACTGTGAAGGTATATCCGGCGCCGTAGCCGTTGACAAACCCGATGGCTTCCGGCATTCCGTCGTAGTACATGTCGATGACGCCTTGCGGAAGATCGGTGTTGCCTTCCACCTCCGATCCTTCGGACCAGTCCATCGTTTCAAATACGCGAAGATCAAGGGTCTTCATCTGGTCGCGCGCCATGGTGATCAATTGCTTCAGGTACTTCGGCGGAACGGCCTTCGGATAGAGGTACCCCGGACCGGAAAGGCACCCGATGAGATAGTCGTTTGGCGTCGCCGTGGAATAGAAATACTCCGCCATCCCGGGAGCCATCCATGTGTAGTTCATCAGGCATTCCCATGCGTAGGGTATTTCCCCCCGTCCGGGCTTCTGCCATGCCCCGAGTCCCATGCCGTCCGTTTGGAGACACGAAATATAGACCTTCTGTTTCGGGACGATCTTCTCGCCGGGTTTTACGTTGTGGTTGTTCTTGAACGTGAATCCGGGCGTCACAGGAATCTGGGAGCTGAAGCTGAGATTGGGGAGTGAGTTCAGACCTTCGACACGATGGCCATACCGCGACGTCAGGGCGACATGTTCCTCTTCGAGGTCCTTCTTGTAGGAATGCCACCCCATGACCATGGACATGGGCTTCATCTCGGCGAGTAACCGGGTCGCGAGAGCGTACTCCGCGGTGTCCGTCGTGCGGGTAGAAAGGTCGTTGAAAAAGACTCCTTTCACGATTCCCCAGTCCGCAACCGCGGGCTTCATGGTGGTACCATGTTCTCCTCCGAGCCAGATGATATACTCCCGGCTGCAGCGCGGCCAGTATCGATCATAGGCCCAGCTGTAGATCTGTGCGTCATTCATTCCTGTAAACGTGCCCCGAAAATCCTCGACCGGTTTCAGACCGGCCGCCTGGACGAGGGGAATCTCCGCCTCGCTCACCACGACTGCTTCCTCGAGTCCCGCGACAGTGTACGCAACAATCAGGGATGTGCGGACCGATGTATCCCAGACAACGTACCCTTTTGCAAACTGAGCCAGCGCTTTGACTGCATCGGCCGGCGTCCTGAGTTCCGTGAAGGTGTAGGATCGCTTCGTGGTGTAGAAATCAAAGACGGAACGTACATACGTGAATGGCCAGTCGTCCGGGTACAGCAGGTATACGTTGGGACCGCGTTTGTTGGCGAGACCCTGGAGTGAAATCAGCATGGCATTGGTCGGGAGCCCTCCGGGTATCGTGAAGTCGTCTTTCAGGCGCACCACGAACGCATGACGCGACCCTTTGCGCTTGAACGTGTACTTCAGTGTCGGTCCATCCTTGCGCGTCGAACGGGCAACCGTGTATGTCAGGATGTCCTTCTCATCGGTCAGTGCATAGCGGTGTGTTACGGTGACCGGTTTGGACCCCTGCGAACCGCGAAACGTGATCCTGTCATTGACGAGCAGGGTCCTTCCGCCGTCCTCATACCGTGCACCGACGCGGCGTGTCTTTCCCTCAATCCGTCTCATGCCCATGTACACATTGACGGGGTTGACCCAGGCATCGATCGGAACGTCGATTTCCTTGCCGCCCGGAGTGAGGGTGAGGGAGTCGGTGACGGTGAGGCGGGCCCGCCAGGTCTGTACGATCGTGACAGCAGGACCGTTCGACCTGACTGTCAGGGTGAGCGTACGGAAATGATCAATGTCGGTACTCTGGGCAGGAACCACTTCCCAGGTCCCGTCAAACGGAGAAGCCGTCTGTGCAGCGGAGTCGCAGGTACACAGAAGGGCACAGAGAGAGATGAAGACCGCGATCGACATCTGTTTCATGGATGGTACTCCGGGTGATGGAGAGAATGACTCTAAGATGGGAAAGAGAAACGTAAAAAAACAGCATGCTTGTCTTCCCACGGCACTTTCCGTACATTTGCCGCACCACACCATGTTCCTCATGTCTGGAGTCGAACGATGAGGCATCTCCCGGTTTTCATCCTCGTGCTGCTCGAACTGACAACGGCCGTAGCGGAAGACCTTACCGTACGCTCCCCGGATGGGCGGCTTGCCGTGACACTTACGACAGCTCCCGGGCTCGGTATCACCGTCCGCGACGGCAACAGATCCATGCTCACTGTTTCATCCATCGGACTCCTTCTGAGGGGCGAACCTGCCTTCGGAGAACGCCCGAACGTCCTTGGCGTTGTGCGGCGATCGGCGGATACGGCTCTGACCCCTCCGGTACGCGAAAAAACGGCCTTTCTGCCCGACCGCTACAACGAGCTGGCAGTCTCGTTCGAGCAGGCGTTCGGTGTGACGGTGCGCGTCTACGACGAGGGATTCGCCTACCGCCTTACATCGGGGATCCCGCGCGCGGTCGTGGTTGAGCGGGAAACGTTTGCGCTTGCATTCCCCGAAAGCGCTTCCATTACGTGTCAGCTGAACCCTGAGTTCTGGTCCTCGTACGAGTATCCGTACCGGACGACCCCGGTGAAGGAGATGTCGCACGACAGTCTGGCCAATCTCCCGCTGCTCGTGGCTCTTCCCCGGGGGGGCAAAGTCCTGGTCACTGAAGCGGACGTCTCTGGCTATCCAGGACTCTGGATACGGCATGCGGGTGGCGGACTGCTGGAAGCGACATTTCCCGGGTATCCCCTGGACTACCTGGATGAAGGGAACATGTACACCAGGGGGAAGGTCACCAGGCATGCTCGGGAAATTGCGCGGACGGAAGGCACGCGCGCATATCCCTGGCGGGTCTTTGCCGTCGCCCGTGAAGATGCCGATCTCCTTCTGAACACACTGGTCTACCGCCTGGGTGCGCCGTCCCAGATCACCGATGTGTCGTGGATAAAGCCCGGGACGGTTACGCTCGACTGGTGGGCCCGCCGGAACCTTTTCGGAGTGGACTTCGCGGGCGGGGTGAACACGCCGACCGTGAAGTATCTAATCGATTTTGCCGCGCAGTACGGGATCACCTACGTGCTTCTCGACTGTGGATGGACGAAAGAAGATGATCTCCTGAGCATCAATCCTGATCTTGCCATGGATACGGTTCTGGCCTATGCGCATCAGAAAGGTGTCAGGATCCTCCTCTGGGCCGTCTGGTCGACACTCGAACGCCAGTGGGACGCCGCTTTCGAGCAGTGGTCGCGCTGGAACATCAGCGGCGTCAAGGTCGATTTCATGAACCGCGACGATCAGAGGATGGTGGAGTTCTATCATAGATTCGCGGAGGAAACTGCCCGACGCAAGATGCTCGCGATCTTTCATGGTTCCTACAAGCCTGACGGATTGCGCCGGACATATCCCAACATCATCAACCGTGAAGGGCTGATCGAATTCGAGCAGAACCAGGTGAATCTGACCGATTCTCCGAAATATCACACCATCCTCCCCTTCATCCGCATGGTTGCAGGTCCCGCCGACTACCTTCCCGGTACGGTGCGCAACGCACAGAGCCATGAGTTCCGGATGATCGTGAACCGTCCCATGGGGCAGGGTACGCGCGCGCACACGATGGCGTTGTGTGTCATACTGGAGGCACCGCTCCGCATGTTCCCCGATGCTCCTCCGGATTATTATCGGGACGACGCCTGTACGCAGTTCATGGCTCGCATTCCGGTCGAATGGGATGAACTCCAGGTTCTGCACGCCCGCATGGGCGAGAGTGTGGCCATGGCGCGGCGTTCGGGTGACGAGTGGTACGCAGCCGCCATTACCGATGGGGAGCCGAGGGATCTCGAACTGCGGTGGTCATTCCTGGAGGCGGGAGCGGAGTACGAATTGACGGCTGTACGGGATGGTGTCAACGCACATCAACGGGCGATCGATCATGCATTCAGCACAACAGTTGTCCGACGAGGCGATCGACGTTCCATCCACCTCGCCCCGGGTGGAGGATGGGTCGGGCGGTTCCGCCTCCGCAAGTGATCCGACGTCAGGCAATCCTGTCGGTTCTTCCCGACTGTGGTTGACAGGCGCGTTGCTCTGTCTGGTGATCCTGACCGCTCCTGCGTTAGTGCACGGTCAATCCGACGGTGGGGTGTATGACAGTCTGGTGATTACAGCCGGGAAATGTGCGCTCGAGTCTCGGCATGGAGAGGTTATCGGCCTCCTTGGCGGAGTGTCGCGGGATTCTCTCCCGGCAAGGGGGCTCTTTCTCCTGGGGAGTGCGTACGCGGCAGTCAATGATTTTGAGCGGGGGGTAACGACACTCCGCGCGTGCTGTGAGCGCGACCCCCGTAATGCAGGATACCGGTATCAGCTTGCCCGACTCCTCTCCGCATCGGGGGTGACAAACGAGGCTGTGAAAGAGTACACGACGCTCCTCCTCATCGATTCATTGTTTGCGCCCGCTCATTTTCACCTCGGTCTCCTTTCATTCGACAGGCGCGATTTCGCGTCGGCCATTCCGCATTTCCTCGGTGTTCTCGGGAGTCAACCGCGAGATTACCTGGCACATCATTACGCCGGACTCTGTTACGCAAACCTCGACAGCGTAGAGACTGCGAAGGGGTTTTTTGCTGCCAGCATGGATTTGAATCCCCGGTACGCTCCCGCGCTGACCCAGCTTGCGTCACTGTATTACAGGGGATCAGACTATCGGCAAGCGCTTCGCCTCTACCGTCGGGCTGTACGCGACTGGCCTGAGGAGGCTGAACACTGGTACAATGTGGGCCTCTGCCTCGAGAAACTCCAGGATCCTCAGGGTGCGCGGGACGCGTTCAGGGAGGCGAACCGGCAGGATACCACGAACTCACTCTATGAAGCACATCTGGGCCAGGCGTATTTCGAGCTGGGGAGGTTCGACTCTTCGGCAGCATCGTATGCCCGGGCATGTTTGCTTGACAAAGAGAATCCGGTGCTTCTGCTGAATCTCGGCCTTGCGTACGCCCGGGCGGGCAATGCGGACAAGGCGGAGAAGGCCTTCTTCGAAGCAATTGCCGCGCACGACCCGGAAGCAGTGGCCCGGGCGTATAATCAACTCGGGGCACTCTATTATACACAGAAGCGCCACCGTGACGCGTTGCGGGCGTATCAATCGGCATTGACCTTCGATCCCGCCAATCTCGACGCCCTGTTTTACAAGGCCGTCATGCTCGATCACCTCGAACTCTCCGGTCGTGCCAGGGAAGCATACAGGGTGTATCTGAGGCAGGCAGGGAATGATGCCGCCCGGAAAGACAAAGCAGTAGTTGCGCGAAAACGTTTGAAAGAGATCCGCTAGCGAAATGGCGATCGTCATTGTCGACTCTGTATCGTCTTGGTGTCAGCCGGATATTACTGTGACAATTCCCTGACACAATGGTCGATGTTTCTTTGTATTCTGGCGGAAGAGCATGTGATAGTTGGGGTGAAACTTTCTTTTCCAACCAAGGTCGGAGGTAGTTCGATGGGAAAGAGTATTGTCCTCCTGGCGACTCTGTCTCTGGTATTGACCGGCTGCTCCGTTGCGTACAACACTCAAGCAGTTGGGGATGGGCCGCACGAGGTGCCCGCAAGCCGTGTGATGGGAGACATCGCAGGATGTGACGTTGTTGCAGTTCACAGCAACGGGATGGTGGTGGCCGGGACTGCCATCGGAGGCTCTCTTGATACGATGAAAGTGGAGACGGCGATGGGCACGGTGGCGGTTCCGGTGCGGGGCCTTACGTCTTTGAGGGCGAACGGCACAATTGTCGGGAGTATCGTGGGCTTTGTCCTGGGACTGGCTGGAGGAGGTCTGGTCGGTGGACTGATCGGAGGCGGGATTGGTTCGTCGAGAGGGCATGGTTGGGAGGGTCTTGAGGGAGCGATGTGGGGGGTCGTTCTGGGCGGAATTGCCGGTGCCTGGGGAGGCAGTGCGATAGGGCGCGAGGCGGGGGCCGGCACGATATACGAGTGGCCTCAGACCGACTCATCTCAATTGCCTTGACGAGAGTTGTATCGAGGGATTCGCATTTTTTGTTATTTTTTCGTTGACATTCTCGGATCTGGGGAGTATCTTCCCCGCAAGCGATACGCGGTCGTCTTTTATGTATGCGGCCATGATCCGCCGAAGACCTGCCAATGGGGCTCCGTAGCAATAGGACCTGAAATGGCCAGGGAAGAGCACCTGTTAATTGCCCTCATCTGTCTCCTCTCTCTTCAGCCGCCGCACGGGGCGACTGCGAGCTGCATCACTCCCATAGCATCACCACATGGTTCACGTTCCCCTACACTATGGCGGAGGCGCGTATGAAATTCAGACTCGTTGTGCCCGCACTACTCCTTATGCTCCTTGTTGCCGGCCTGTGGGAAGACGATGCCAAGGCTCAATTGAAAGAAGCTGCCGGGATCTCCGCCCGGATTGCTCCTGTCAAGAGCGTGTATCAGGCTTCGGAGCCCGTCGAATTCCGCTTTACGCTTGTGAATACCACAGGGCAACCGCTCACCATCCTCACATGGGGTACACCGCTGGAAGGCTTCAACGAGAACATGTTTGAGGTGGTGCGCGATGGAAGGCGTGTGCTCTACCTGGGCCGCGTGGTGAAGCGTGGTCCCCCTCAACCGGAGGAGTACAAAACCATTCCCCCCGGCGACTCTCTTTCCACAGTGGTCGACCTTGCTCGGGCGTATGCGATCACCCGCGCGACCGAATATACGTGTACCTTCCGATCGATCTTGTTCGACGCTGGCCAGGAGGTACCGGCAGCCATGGCGCGGAAGGAGGTCCTGGAGCCACGCCTTCTGACCTCATCCGCGGTGAGCTTCCGGCTCCGTGATACCCGCACGATGCTGCCCGCGGAATTCGATGAGGACCTCGAACCGCCGAAGGCGAAATCGACCGCTTTCCAGGGGTGTTCAAACAGCCAGCAGACGACAGTGAACCAGGCGCTGGATGATGCTATCACGAACACGGCTGGTTCGTATCTCGCACTGGCAACGTGTCCAACCAGCAAACGAAGCTCGGCGCAACGCTACACAAAATGGTTCGGAACGTATACCGCGGCGCGATACACGACCGTTACCAACAACATGCTGGCCATTCATAACGCACTCGCGAACAAGACAATCACGTTCCACTGCGACTGCAACGAAAACTATTACGCCTATGTGTATCCCAGCAAACCGTATCATGTGTATCTCTGCAAATTGTTCTGGTCCGCCCCCAGTACCGGGACGGATACGAAGTTTGGAACGATCGTTCATGAAGTGAGTCACTTCACAGTTGTGGCCGGCACAGACGACCACGCGTACGGTCAGTCGTCGTGCGCCACACTGGCGACCAATAACCCTTCGCAGGCGATTGACAATGCCGACTCGTACGAGTATTTTGTTGAGAACAATCCGGCTCTGACGATGGGGCTTGATCTCGTGGTGTACCTGGTGCTGGCGGCCGGCGTGATCGTTCTGGTGTTCTGGTTCCTTCGCATGCGGGGGAGGCGTGCTGCGACGGCACCGATTTGAGATGATGAAAGGGAAAGACGCATGGTTCGCTGTCGAGGAGAGTTATGTGGCGGGTCACGGGGAGTTGTGACCCGCGTGTTGCTCGTGGCGAGTCTCCTCGTGGCTTCGTGCCACGGGGAGCAGGGGAACGGCACAACACAGAACAAGCCAGAAGGTTCCGGTATGAAGTACGTGCTTCGTGTGCAGGAGCATTGCCGCTCGGGGGAGCCGGTGAACGTGCTATTCACGCTTGAAAACAGTTCGGCGGACACGCTCTCCGTCCTTCGCTGGTACACGCCGCTTGAGGGAATCATGGGCGCAATCTTCACTGTCGTGCGCGACAGTACGGAGCTTGCCTATGAAGGGCGGATGGTCAAAGGGGCGATCCCGGACCGGACGACTATGTGCGGATCGCCCCTGGCGAAGCTGTGTCGGCGACGGTTGATCTCTCAACAGCGTACGACCTTCGCGCCCCCGGTGAATACCATGTGAGCTTTCGCGGGAAAATCCATGACTGTCACCGTGGTGGCGGGACTTTGCCGCGTGCGCGGGATCGACAGCAGTCGCTTGAAATCCAGGGGAATACGGCGGTGTTCACCGTCATCAGACCATGAGGGGAAGTGTGCGCACCGTGCATGAACCAGCAACTTCTCTGCCGGTCGCAGCAAGAGTGAGTGTGCGTCTTCTTGCGGTAGCCGGACTCCTTGCGGCGTATTATGCGCTCGACTGGATGTGGTTTTGCGGTCTAACCCGCGATGCACTCCTCATCTGCGTCCGCCTGGCGGGGCGCGATGCGTATGCTCTGGATGGTGCGGGCGGTATGACGGCTCTCGTGTGCTCCGGCGACCTCTTTCGTGTCACGCCAAACTGCACGTATGCGGCTGTGATGGCAATTCTTGCCCCGCTGCTGTGGAGGTATCAGCGTTCCGTGCGGAGGAATATCGCGCACCTTCTGGTTCTTGCCGCCGGGATGAGTCTGGTGAATGTTGTCCGCCTCGCTCTAGCCGTCAGTCTGTATCAGCAGGGGGGGGAGTGGCGCACGGTGCATGATATCCCGGATGCGGTGATCCAGGTTCTCGTGATTGTCGTATTCACTGTTCGGGCGGCCAGAGTGGATTTCGATCTCCCCGCACCAGTGGTGATTCGCAGACCACAGCAGGGACTTCCGCAGGTCGGATAAGTGGGATCACGGGACACCCCGACCTGCTCCTTCCTGCGATGTCCTTTCCCTCCCTGTATCGCATGTTCCCGATCTCCCCGTCTGAAGCAGATTCCATCGTTGTCTCCCATCGGAAATTGGAGTAGGTGATGCGTAGTATCTTCAGGGACGGAAGAGTGCCGGTGGATCCGCTCGACTTTCGGGACGCCTGCTGCCGTCATCGTGTATCTGCTCAGAGGGAGGTGCTCCGATATGAAACACCGTTGTCTTTTGTTCGTAGTCCTGCTTCTTACCACTCAGGGGTGGGGACAGGTCCGTGTCAGTCAGATCTATGGCGGCGGTGGGAACAGCGGGTCGACATGGACGAACGATTTCGTCGAGCTCCTCAATGCGGGGGGGGATGCGGTCGACCTTTCAGGTTGGAGCATCCAATATGCGTCGGCCACGGGGGCAACATGGCAGATTTCCCCACTGTCCGGCTCGGCACAGTCCCTCCATTATGTGCTGATCCAGGAAGCTGCGGGTGGCGGGCGGTTCCACGCCGCTGCCTGCACCGGACATCATTGGAACCATCAGCATGAGTGCGACGGGTGGAAAGATCGCGCTTGTCAACCACGCAACGGCACTTTCTGGTATCTGTCCACTCGGCCCGGATGTGATGGATTTCGTCGGGTTCGGGTCAAGCGCATCCTGTTTCGAGGGAAACGGCCCGGCCCCGGCCCCGAGCAGCACGAATGCGATCTTCAGGATCGGCGACGGTGCGGTTGATACCGGCAACAACAGGGACGACTTTGTCACCGGCCTCCCCGAGCCACGGAACTCAGGATCCATTCCACTCCCCGTACAACTGCACACCTTCTCCGCAACGGTGGAATCGGGTGGTGATGTGCGGCTTGCGTGGGCGACGCTGAGCGAGGTCCAGAATTTTGGATTCGAAGTCCAGCGCTCAATCGACAGCGTCGCGGCCTTTGAGACGGTATCCGGCGCTTTCATACCGGGCGGCGGTACAACCGTGGAGACCAGAGCGTATAGCTACACGGATCGCCAGGTTGCCCCCGGGACCTGGCGCTACCGGTTGAAACAGGTCGATCTGAACGGCGGGGTTCACCACTCACACTCACTTCGTGTCGAGATACCGGCCGTCTCGTCGGTCGGTGGCGATGTCGCCACCGTGTCTGCGCTGCTCCAGAACACACCTAACCCGTTCAACCCCCGGACAACAATCCACTATATGCTGTCGTCTCGCACGCATGTGAAGATTGACATTGTGAACAGACTGGGCCAGGTCATAAAGACGTTAGTCGACGGTGAGAGGGAAGCAGGACAGCATGCGACGATGTTCGACGGGACGGGATTCTCCACCGGCGTGTATTTCTGCCGTATGCAGGCGGGTGGCAGGAATCTCGTGACCAGGCTCATGCTTCTGTGGTAACTGCGGTGACTGCTTCAGCGATGAGTTCCACCGTTGTTCATCCAGCGTCGGTGGTTATCACATCTGATGTGGGGCAGACGTGGACGTGTCGATCGACTCCGGAGCAGTCGTTCATTCGGTCGATCGCATTTGCCAAGGCCTCTGTCGGCTGGGCGGCGGGCGCTTCCGGAGTTCTCTACACAGAAGACGGAGGAGTCCACTGGATTTATCAGCTTCAATCCACCGATGATCTCTTTGTCGATGTCTGCATCGTTGATCACTCCTCTTGTTGGGTCCTTGGTTTCAAGGGGCGTATCTACAGATATGATATCCCATGAGAGGATCAACTGACCTGACCCCCCAGAGTCGGTCCAAGATTTTGTTGAGGCCTCCTTGTCGAGAGATGGGGAGGCTTTCCTATTGCGGGGGCCCTCACTTCACTTAGGCATCACCTCAGGAACAGGGCAAAAGGCATCTGATGAGTTCAATCAGTCGACGCTTGATGATGTAAGGCCGTGGGGATGAGTATGTTTTCTGCGAGAGTCGCAAAATGTGTCGAATACCCTTGAGACAGTCCTCAACCCGAAAGAATTCCCTTGCAACTATCGAATGCCCTGAGTAACATCGAGCCAAAGCAACGCGTCCTCGGGGAGAGGCGTGCGGGGAAGGCATTGTGACGAGACCTCTTTTGTCCGGTGATGGATGAAAGAGGTTCTTCATTTTGTGTCATTCATCCAAGAATTCCTCGTGAAGTGAACTCAAGGCGATCGAGCCGCGAGTCTGGACCCTGATCCAGTTCTTCCGTTGTAGAGCCCACTCCGACGACACCCTTGCAGCAAGTCTCACGAGCAATAGCGCAGCGTACTACCTCCAATGAAGGAGACACCCATGAAAAGGTTTGCGCTCTACGTGCTGCTCAGTTTGTTTCCGGTCAGCGTGGTCCTCTCCCAGGAGCCCCTGTTGATCGAGCCTGGCCTGACGGGACTCAAGTCGGGGCTCGGGCCTCGAACGATCGCCCCATCAGCGGCCATTACATCATCATATAGATCTCCGAAGAGGCCCGGACACTTTTCCTCTCAAGACTGGCGTGCGTTGATAGACTCACTCTGGGGACCGGGACCTCCGACTGCAACAAAGCTCCAGATATTCGATACATACTGGAATCTCATCGACCGGGAGTACGGTGGATTTCCATACCTGAGCGTGAATTGGGATTCTCTGAAGGCCCTCTTTCGTCCCGAAATTGAGGCCGGTGTCGGCAGAGGCCGGTTCTGGGGCATTTTGGGCCAACTGTATCTGCCACTCCAGGAGATCCACACATATATTTTCGATGCGGCATTGGACAGTTCCTTTTTTGACGGCCAGCAGGCAGTGTACCGCCACGGGATCCCTGCGTTCTTCCCCAGCGGCTGGGGCTGGGCAGGGAATTTCGGTGCCGCGCTCACGCCACTTCCCGACAGTTCTCTACTCGTCTACCGGTCTCGTGCCGCTCATCCGCTCGGCATAGTCCCTGGAGATGTTGTTCTGGGCTACGACAGGATTCCATGGAAACAACTTTACAGAGATATCCTCTCCGCTCAATTGCCGTTGGAGTGGTGGGGTGTGAGTCGGTGGGGAAGCTCCCCCACGCAGCATGACCCATGGACTTCTGAATAGCGCGGGTAGCAATTGGGGCCTCTTTGATAGTATCGACGTGGTGAAATACTCGACGGGAGACACCCTTCATCTACCGACTGAACCTCTGGCGGGACTGGCTTGGGACTCGCTGTTCGCAACCGAACAGGTTGCCGTCCCGGAGTGAGCATGCCCGACTTCGCGGGGGGACAGCATCTCAGCTGGGGGATTGTTGAGAACACGTCTATCGGATATGTTTATGTGTACAGCTGGGTCGAAGGCGTCCGACCTCTCTTCGCATCAGCCCTCAGCTACCTCATTTCGGTAAGCAAAGTGACGGGGTTAATCCTCGACTTTCGTTATAACCTCGGCGGTGGCAACAGTGCGAACAACGGACTCGATCTTCTTTTTAACGAAGATCCAGGAGGTCCAACACGCTGGCAGACTGCAACGCGAGACAACCCCGGGAATCATTTCAGTTTCTCATTGTCGCCGCCGACATTTTCGTTTACCCCGAGACCGGACTACTATGATAGACCGATCGCTGTCCTAACAGGTCCGGCAGCGTGGAGTTACGGCGACCTCAGCTCCTTCATGATGCGACTTCACCCGATGGTGCGCTTCTTTGGTCTTCCCACGAACGGGGCCTTCGTCGCTCCATTTTCGCTATCAGAAACTGGGCCTGGATGGGGAACCTATTACTACGCTCGTGCCGGTGGCCAGATGCGTTCACTGGTAGCAAACGAGGGATTCTTGATGCACAAGGGCTTTCCGGTCGACGAACAGGTCTGGCTCACCCGGGATGGCGTCGCACAGGGAGAAGATGACGTTGTGAAGCGAGCCCTTGAGTGGATCGGCAGCGTCTGCTATGCGCACAATGTTCAACTCGCACATCCGACTAGGGATACACTTCTGATTACCACACGTGTCGAGAATCCTCTGGGGCATGCGCTCGACGTCACGGTCACACTCAGGAATGGGGTCGGTGCACTTATGGATAGTCTCTCCCTGATGGATGACGGCCTCCATGGCGATGGCGCAGCAGGGGATAGTATATGGGGCTCTGTGTATGTCCCATCTGGAGACGCCCTGATTCACGCCAGCGTTCGTACCGATGATCTCACCCTCGGCACCTCACGAACTCTGCCGGATGCTGCTCAAATCCTTTTTACGCGACAAGCGCTCATTACCATGGACACACGTACGATCGATCTCGGACGCATCAGCATGACAACGTCGCAATACGATACAACATTCTTTGTCCGGAATATCGGATATGCCGCCGATTCTCTTACAGTCTCTGTTGACCCCGGGAACGTGGTGCCTGACATGGCAGTCTCTGCCTCTCCGAATGCGTTCACTCTTTCTCCGGGCGATTCGCAACAAGTGACTTTCAGCATTCACCCCGACATGCTCGCCACTGGATACTATGCGGCACAGGTCATCGTGGAGTACGAGTCTGCTGTTGACCAGATGAAGCTCCAAAAGGACTTCTTGTTTCAGGTGGTGCTTTCTTCGATCGCCGGCGTCACGGAGCTTCCTACCACGTATGTGCTCGGTCACAACTACCCTAACCCCTTCAACCCTTCGACAACGATCCGTTATGGCCTGCCTCTAAGGTCACACGTTCTCCTCACAGTCTACAACACACTCGGGCAGCAGGTCGCTCAGTTGGTGAACGGCGACATGGAGGCCGGGTATCACGAGGTTAAGTTCGATGGGAGCCATCTCGCATCTGGAGTCTATCTGTACAGGATGCGGGCAGGATCGTATGTGGAGACGAGGAAGTTGTTGCTAATGAAATAGTATGGAAACGGCTGGTAGTCAAGTTCATTGATATAAGAAGTCGAGAGGAGAGCGTTCGTCGACGATCATCAGACTAGTATTCGCGGGTTGGATGCTGTGGTCTACCGCATCATCATGTGTTCGTCCGGAGCGTTCTCTATCTAGGTACGCGGGTTGTTAGCCGCATATTTCAAACGAGCATTCTCCTATCGGTGCTCTCCTCTCGACGGTTGTCTTTAGAGTTCGGGTATCGGTAAGGCCATCAGGATGGCCCAGATGAAGCCACAGAGTTCGCGGGCGACGGCTGTAACAGCGACGTGTCGATGCTTGCGTTGATCGAGCCTGAAGAACTTTTTGGCGAGCCGGTGTTGAGCTTTGAGAGCAATGGCAACGATCTCTGGTGGTTGTCCTTGTCGACGGCGGTTGAGGATAAGGGCCGCCCCAGCCTTGTGGTGATTGTTCCAGGCGGCCTCAACGAGAAGCCGGCGGACGTGGGTGTTCCCGGCTTTGGTGATGGAACCACGAAACTCACATGATCCGGAAGAATGTTCTGACGGTACGAGGCCGAAGTAGGCCATCAGCTTGCGAGGCGAAGGGAAACGATGTATGTCGTCGATCTCACAGAGGAGTGTCAGTGCAGTAAGGGCTTTTACTCCTCGAAGGCAACAGAGGGCCTCGACATGCTTCCGGTAACGCGGCGAAAGGGCGAAGTTCTGAATATCGGCATCCATGGACCGTTCCTGGGTCTCCAAATACTCAAGATGTTCAAGCTCGATAGCCAGTGCGGTGGCCAGCGGTCCATCGAGAGACTGTCGTAGATGGGCAAGCCACAGACGATGCTTCTTGGTCCAGGTGGTCTTTCCCTCCGTGAAAACGTGGCCGTGGTTCCGGAGGATCCCGGAGATCCGGTGCATGGTGGCAGTGATGTAGATGTGATACGTCGTTCGTAGTCTGAGGAGTCGTCTGAGAGCTTCGTGATCCTGTGTCGGTACGTGAACAGGTGTAAGGTGTCCGCTGCGATATAAGCGGGCAAGCATGACGGCATCGAGCCGATCGGTCTTGCGCCGATCACCAGGCTTCCGTGGAATGAGCGATGGCGCAATGACCTCGCACGAGAAACCATCGTCAGTCAACACGCGCTGCAACACGAAGCCGGCTCCTGATGCTTCGTAGCAACTGCGGATGGGCCCGCGTTCTGCGACCCGTCGGAAGAGTTGTCGAACCTTCATCAGATCGCCGGACAAAGTAAGAACCTCCGGGTGATCCTGTTCCGGGGCAAGAATGGCGGCAGTGATCGAATCGGCGTGCACATCGAGACCAATAACCGTATCGTGTATCATGGCTGGACTCCTTTCCCTGATGTCTGAGTGGGCCTATCTCACTCCTGTAGCTCTGGTTCGCAATATAGCGAATCAACCTACGATGAGTGGATGGGGGTCCAGCCGTTTCTATGTAATCTAGTATCTCCTGATACCAGGTGTAGGTGGGCAAGCAATGTAAAATCCGTTTCCTCAGGAGTCAAGCGGTACGAGATAGCCCTTGAGGTGCAGGGCGATAATGATGCGTTTGTGTGTTTGTCCACCGCCGATGAGTTGGATGTTCCCCCGCGTAGGCAGCGGGCGATTATAGAGGGCATGGTATTCACGGACGTATTCGCCAGCGGTAACGGTGGAGGATGCGAGTAAGACGGCAAGATCAAGCTGACTCAAGAGTGCTCCTTGGTCAAATGCTTGTGTGGTCCACCACTCGATCTTTTTGATTTTGAGTGCCCGACTGTGGACGGGCATACAGACATGGCAAAACATGTCGTCTTCTTCAGGGATTGAGCCACACTTGTTATCTGCTTGGCGACCACGACGGAAGAAGAGATAAGGGAAGTGCTGCAGACCAAAGGGCTCCCCGACATCTTGAACATTAGATCGGAGGATGCCGGGTTGAGTTTTCACTGAGCGTTATGGCGTCGACTGTAATTCTGGAAGTGACATATGACAACATGCGGCGAAACGCTGAGTTGTGGGTCGAGGCGATCGAGCGCATTTTGGAGGCTCCCGACCGTGGGATTGATGACCCCAGCGCTGAAGGGAAGAATCCACCAAGGGTACCATCGTCGGGTACTTTAGCGAATCCGAACAACATGACAGCGGACGAAGCGGCCCAGTATCTGCGAATCCCGAAGTCGTCTCTCTATAAGGGAACAAGTGCCGGTAAGATTCCCCACAGGAAAGTCGGCAAACTCCTCCGCTTCAGCCAGAAGGAATTGGACGAGTACTTCAACAGCCGAAAGGTGATGACAGGGGAGGAGCGAGACAAGGCCGCAGAATCCAAGCTTGGCGAGTTGCGGAAAAAGCGAAGACTGTAGATTGGTCGACTCGGAAGGCACGATTTGGTAGAGGAGTTGGTCACTTGATAAAGAGAGCGGATTGCCGTATCATGGTTTCGTTCTGTCGAAGAAACTGGGAAATCGGTGGAAATAGCGGTGAGGCTGGTGCATATATGGTGCACGTGTTTGAGTGAGTCTGTATAAGTTGTTATGTGATAAGTGATTATCGGTGCGGGAGTAATTCAGTGGTAGAATGCCAGCTTCCCAAGCTGGACGTCGCGGGTTCGAGTCCCGTCTCCCGCTCGAGATCTGATCGCCGCGAGCCCCGTGATGCCTGAAAGGCGTGACGGGGTTCTTGTTTCCCGCTCCCCTGCCCCCCTCACATCGCAAGGCGCAACGAAAATACTGTCACTCTTTCAACGCCTTGAGTTTTTCCATTTCCTCCTCCAGGCGTGATTCGAGCCGATCTTGAAAATCATAGTTGTCGTATGACTCTATCATTCCGAACGCCTGCTCGGCTTCTCTGCGTTTTCCGGACCGGGAATACGCCTGACCCAGTTTGAAATATCCGTAGGGAAGGACCCACAGTTCCTGGTCGGGCTTCATCGCGAAGAGCTGTCGGGATGTCTGTTCGAGCTCGGTATACTGTTCGAGTTCGTACTGTGCCTGCATCATACCATAGAGCCCTCGTGCACGCACATCAGCATCGTCGTTTGCCAGCGTAACGGCCGCTGTGTACAGCGTGAGAGCGTCTGCGTACGCCTTGCTGTTGAAGGCGTTTTCTGCTTTGATGATATTCGTTTCAGCGCGGCTCAGAGGGTGTGTCAGGAGTCTTCTGCTGCGCCGGTAGTAGGTGGACTCCGAAGGGCGAAGATCATCGGATCCCTCCCGGAGGCGATTGTAGATGGAGCGCGCGCGTTGTCGATCGCCGGTCAATTCGAAAACCACCCCGATCCGGTACCAGGTCCAGTTTCTGATTCTTTCAGTGTTCCGCAGCGAATCGACATAGGGCTCGTAGTACCGCCGGGCAGCCTGGAAATCATTGCGAGAATAGAAGATACTCCCCGCAGTGCCATTTGCGATTTCCTCCACGTAGCGGAGGGGGTGCCGGTTGTTGTACTCGATGGCGTTCAGGGCATCGGTGAGGGCCTCATCGGACCGGCCGAGCCGTTGTTTCCAGCTGGCCCGGAGAACGAGGAACAGGGTGTTTTCCGGATACTCACGGCAGAGCTGGTTGAGATGCTCGAATGCCTCCTCGTGACGGTCTTCCGTAAAGAGGAACTGCGCGAGATACAATCGTGCCTCGTTACGGGTATACGTTCCCTTTTCGGCAGCCGTTTGCAGCATCTTCAACCCGCCGTCGAGGTCAGGAGTGATGCCGAGGAGATTCAGCATCCAGCGGAGAGAACGCGGCGCTTTTGCGACGAGGTACCGGAAGAGCCCGAACCCCATCCGGGCATCATACAAGTCCGGCCGCTCTTCCACGGCCTCTTCCAGATAACTGTACCCCTTGCGCCCCTCGGTGACCGCCCGGATAAGCGATCCATCGGTTTGCCACATCATGCCGCGGTATCCATACGTGCCGCCGAGATAGAACTTCGCCTGGCTGTCGTGCGGGTTGTTGTCGAGGAGTTGTTCGCATACAGTAATGACGTAGTCAGACTGGCGCATGAAGGCGTCGAACTGAGCGCGATCGCGTTCAAGGGCGTAGAGGGAAAAATGCACAATGCCCCTGAAAAAGTATCCCCGCGGATCGCCGGGGGCCATACGGGCAACCGAATCGAAGGCCTGGATGGCTCCTTTCGTATCGAGACGGTAGAATCGATCAATACCACGCATAGTAGTTGCGTGGACGCGGCCCCAGTCGACTGTGTCAGGTGGTCGCGCCCCGGCAGAGGAGGGGGAGAATGCCGGGGAAGTCGGCAAAGTCCATACCCACGCCAGAACGAGTATGCATACGCTGCGGAACAAGCGGTTTTCCTTCGTGTGAAAGTGCCGTCAATGTACGGGATTTCCATGAATGAAAAAAGGGGAAGGCGATCCTCTCGGGTCAGCAGGGAACGTCCGGAGACGCCCACTGTGCACGCTTGCACTTGAGTTTCCCGTTCTGTATACTTTCGTGTCCTCGCTGTACTCACACCATCTCCCACTAACCGCTGAGGTCGCCATGAACAAACAGGGCTGGATAAGCTTTGTGGTCGTGTTTGTCTTTTTTGGACTGATGGGGTTCCTTGTCGACGGCGTGCTCCTGGCTCCCACCTATGAGTCGCTGAAGCAGATCTGGCGCCCCGACATGATGTCTCTCATGTGGGTATTCTACGTTATCATGCTCGTTGGTTCGTTCTTCTTCGTGTTTATTTTCTCGCGGGGGTACGAAGGGAAGGGCATCATGGAAGGCGTGCGCTTCGGCTTCTACATGGGCATCTGGATGGGGATCGGTATGGCATACGGAACGTATGCAATGATTCCGATACCGTATTCCCTTGCGCTCACCTGGTTCTTCTCGACACTGATCCAGTATATCGTCGCCGGGATGATTACGGCAGGGATCTTTGGCAAGAACGCCGTGGTAACGCGAGTGCCAAAAACCTGAACGCTGATCCGGTGCTGTCGTGGCTCCTGCGCCCCGCCTCTGTGCGGGGCGCTTGCTTTTTCAGGTACAAATCCTCATGTATTAAGATCAAAGAGATGCCACCACAACTTCACGGATCAGAAAGGGGAGTACCATCGGCGTGACACGATTACTGCTGTCTGTTATGCTCTGCACGGGCATTCCCCTCTTCGCCCAGACATTTCCGACGGATGATCCGGTCATTCAGCGTATCTGGACCGAGGCCATGGATTCTTCACAGTTGCCCATCCTCGCACATGAGCTCTTTGATGTCGTGGGTCCGCGCCTGGTGGGGTCACCGGGTATGAAAAAAGCGCATGACTGGGCCCTGCGGAAGTATCGTGCATGGGGAGTGAACGGCGAGAATCAGCAGTACGGCACCTGGCGAGGATGGGAACGGGGGATCTCCCATATTGACCTTCTCAAGCCTCGTGTGAGGACCCTCGAAGGTACCATGCTCGCGTTCAGCCCCGGCACGCGAAAAGGGGGGATCAGTGCGACCGTGACCATCTTCCCCGACCTTCCCGACTCGGCAGCATTCCAGCAGTGGCTTCCCCGTGCCCGGGGGAAGTTCATCCTGATGTCCATGCCTCAGCCCACCGGGCGGCCTGACAAGAACTGGGAAGAGTTTGGCACCAAGGAGTCCTTTGACAGCCTTAAAGCGCGGCGCACACGCATCAAAGATGCATGGGAGAAGCGACTGAAAACGACCGGAATCAAGGCCGATTCACTTCCCTCGGTCCTTGAGCGGGCAGGGGCCGCCGGCGTGATTTCATCCGTCTGGTCCTCGGGATGGGGTACATTCCGTGTGTTCGACGCGAGAATCTCCACCATTCCGGCTGTCACGCTCAGTCTTGAGGACTACACGCTTCTCTACCGGTTGGCAGAGTCGGGCGATGAGCCGCTCGTACGTATCGAGGCTGAAGCCCGCTTCCTCGGACCACAGCCCGTCTACAATACGGTCGGAACGATTCGTGGAAGCCGCAAGGCAGACGAGTACGTGATGCTCTCGGCACATTTCGATTCCTGGGACGGGGCCTCGGGGACCACGGACAACGGCACAGGAACTCTCATCATGATGGAGGCAATCCGCATTCTGCACAAAGTCCATCCATCGCCGCAGAGGACCATCGCCGTCGGCCACTGGGGAAGTGAAGAACAGGGTCTCAACGGCTCTCGTGCCTTTGCACAGGACCATCCGGAAATCGTGGATAATCTCCAGGCGCTCTTCAATCAGGACAATGGCACCGGGCGGATCGTGTCGATGAGTGCAGGAGGTCTGGTGGATGCCGGTGCATTTCTTGCGCGGTGGCTGTCACGAATTCCGACGGAAATCACGCGCGACATAAAGGTGTCTTTTCCGGGAATGCCCGCGGGAGGAGGAACGGATAACGCGTCGTTTGCACCGTACGGTGCTCCTGCTTTTGGACTCGGCTCCCTCAACTGGGACTACTTCTCCTATACCTGGCACACCAATCGCGATACCTACGACAAACTGGTGTTTGAAGATTTACGACAGAATGTTGTGCTCGTTGCCTGCCTTGCGTATCTTGCTGCAGAGGATCCTCAAACGGTACCACGCGATCGTCGCGTGATGCCCATCGACAAGAAGACAGGAAACTTGCAGGAGTGGCCGAAACCGGAAGATGCCAATCGTGACGGCCATCCCCACCCATCCCGGAGGAGCTTCTGAGAATCGGCGTACGTGGCGCCACGGTCTCTTTGACCGGTTCAAGCCGTATGTCGAAGTGGGAACACATCTACGGTAAAGGTATCATCTCACCACACCACATGAGGACTGCAATTGCCTATGCCTCCGTCGCACGCCATCTGCCTGAGTTGCGGCCGGTCTGAAGACGAATTTCCGGTGCTCGTCCTCCGCCTTAGCGGCAGGGAAGTACACATATGCCCCCAGTGTCTGCCTGCACTTATCCATCACCCCGACCGTCTCACCGAGAAACTCCTGGCAGCGGGGATGCAGCCCGGCCAGAATTCCGACCATGACGAACACGCATGACTGAGAATCCCATGATACGAATGATGCTCCCTGTCTCAGTTGCTCTTGTAGCCTTCGGCCTGATCGCGCAGGGCCAGCCCCGTTTTGAAGAATCGTTTGAGAACGCAGCCCTGCGCATCGACTTCTTCCACACCGGCGATGCCCGGGAAGAGCTCATCACCATCGACAGGCTGACGCGTGAACCGCTCTGGCCTGAAAGCACAATACACCTGCTGGACCCGTTCAACTATGGACGCTACGCGGTCGTTGTCTACGACTCCGGGTCCGGAACGATGCTGTACTCCCGGGGCTTTGATTGCATGTACGGGGAGTACCGGACCACATCCCCGGCACTCAACGGCGTGAAGCGGACGTTCAACCGTTCGGTGCGCATCCCATTCCCCAGGCATCCGATCCGCGTCGTGTTTCAGTTCCGGGACCGGTCGCATGTCCTCCACCCGCTCTGTGAGATCCCGGTGAATCCGTCAGACTTTCATATTCACCTGGATGCGCTCGTCCCGATGGATATCGTCAGCATTCTCAAGCCGGGAACGCGTCCCGCAACGGATGTGGACATCGTCTTCCTGTCGGAAGGGTACATGGCCGGCGACTCGGCGAAGTTCCGCCAGGATGCCACGGCCTTCACGGATTATCTTTTCACCGTGGAACCGTACCGGTCGCTGAAGGAGCATTTTGCTGTTTCTGCGGTATTCCGGGCATCCGCAGATCGGGGCATGGACGAACCCCGGAACGGCGTATTCAAACGGACTGCCCTTGGGGCATCGTTTGATGCATTTGATCTCGACCGGTATCTCCTTACAGAAGAGGGAAGGGCTCTCCGTGCGATGGCCGGACAGGTCCCCTATGACGCAATCGTCATTCTTGTAAATAGCGCGCGGTATGGTGGCGGCGGAATCTACAACGACTATGCGATCACAACGGTGGACCACCCTGCAAGCAAAAGTGTCTTCGTGCATGAATTCGGGCACTCCTTTGCGGGCCTCGGCGACGAGTACTATTCGTCGGATGTCGCGTACAAAGATTTCTACCCCAAAGGCATTGAACCCCTCGAGCCGAATCTGACGGCCCTTCTGGACCCGTCTTCCATGAAGTGGAAAGACCTCGTTACGCCCGGAACGCCCCTCCCCACGCCATGGGGGAAGGATGAGTTGGACAGTCTGCAGGAGGTGCGTCGGCGCTTTGGGGCCGAACGGCGCACACGTCTCCAGGAGGAAAAAGCATCAGGGGCACGCGACGATGTGGTCCAGGCGATCAGTGAACAGTACCGCGCCAAAGACAAGAACCTCGTCCGGGAGATAGAAGGAGTACGCGCACGATACGCCCATCTGGAGGATGTTGTCGGAGCGTTCGAAGGGGCCGGTTACACATCACAAGGCCTGTATCGTCCGATGGTCCACTGCATCATGATCTCGAGTCCGAAGGGTGAATTCTGTACCGTATGTCAGCGGGCCATCGGCTGGATGATCGGATATTTCAGCGGGAGCCCACGGCCCTGATCCGGGAAGCGGAACGGCTCTTGGCGGCCCTGATGACACGGTCCGCAAGGCCGATGAAAGATGAATACCATGCAATCTCATGATGCCGGAGAACTGCAGTCACGCGGACTGTTGACGCGGAAAACACTGGCCACGGCCATCGTGTTTGGGGGTGCCGCGTGGTTCACCATTCTGGCGAATCTCCATGTCCGCATACCCGGAACGGGGAGCGTCACCGATCCCCGGGAGGTGTTTGTCACCATCGGTGCGGCCCTGACCGGTCCTGTCGGCGGGGCCATTATCGGCCTTCTGGCGTCTCTCTCGGATCCCAACCCGAATTTAAGATTGTATGTTGCGATCATGCATATTGTCGGGAGTGTCTGGATTGGCTGGTCGTACAAACGGCTGGTCCATGACCGGATGAGGATGCCCGGGATGCTGCTCGGATGGATCGGCATCCTGTTTGCGTATTACTTCCTCTTCCCGATTCCGGTCCTGCTGTTCATTCATTTCTTCTTCCCGACGTACTTCCTCTCGATCGTCACGGAGCCCCTTCCGGTACTGGAAGCGATCGCGGTGCTGTTCCGCGGGTGGATGCTCGAGTTCGTCATGACTACGCTGGCAACGTCGGTCATTCTTGCCGTGCTCCCCCGGAATTACCGTATGCCTCTCTGGCATACGCGCCGGGACAGGCCCGCAGAACCGCCACTGGCAAGGCCGACACGGCGTATTCTGGGGATTCGTCTGACTCTCTGGTTTCTCCTGCTCTCCCTTCTGCCATTGACCATAGCGGCAATCTTCATTCACACCAACCTCAAAGTGATGGTGCTCGAGCAGACAACGGTTGGCGATCTGCACATGGCCCGGTACCTCGCCCGGCTGATGGCGGACAGCCGGGGATTCTCTCCTCGCGACCTTACGGGCATTCAGTCGGTCGGAGACTCCCTGGAGTGGTTTGCGCTGGATTCCCTGAATCAGTATGTCGCCCATGACAAATCCGGGCGCATCGGGATGCTTGCGACCTCGGATTTTCCAGCAGCCTCACTCCGTGCCCTCCGGTATTCCACGGAAGGATATGTGGAAGACGACAGTACCGGAACCCTGCTGGTGTACACACACGTACCCGGGATGGAGGCCCGCGTTGTGGTGATGAGGCCTCTCGAGGACGTTTTGACATCGCTCCGGACGTTCGAACGGTCTTCCCTGCTGCGCCTGGCCGCCGCCCTGATCCTGATGTCTATCACTTCCGGCACGGTGATCTGGTTGATTGTCGGAGGACCAATGCGCAACCTTGCCGTTGCCGTCGAACAATTCGGCCGCGGTGACCGTGAGGTCCGTGTCGATACCCGGTCCATGGCAGACGAGATCGAGACACTGGGACATACCTTCAATGAGATGGCAGAAAACCTCGGCATCCTCCATGCCGGACTCGAACAGGAGATCAAAGACCGCCGGGTTGCCGAACATGCACTCCGCGAGAGCGAGCAGAAGTTCCAGCAGATGGCCGAGTTGCTTCCACAGCCCGTTTTCGAAACGGATACAGAGGGCATTCTGACCTTTGCGAACCGGGCGGCATTTGACACCTTTCGCTATTCGCACGAAGAGTTTGAGCACGGCGTGAAGCTCCTGGACATCGTCGCACCACAGGACCGTGACCGTGCGACCGAGACGATACGGCGGATCCTTCTCAATGTGCGTCAACAGGACAATGAATTCGTGCTGAACCGTCGTGATGGAAGCCAGTTTCCCGCACTCGTCTATGCGACGGGGATCTATCGCAACAACACTCCGGTCGGTGTCCGCGGCATCGCGGTCGACATCACGGAACAAAAGAGGGCCATCCGGGAAAAAGAGGCGTTGCTGAAGGAAATCCATCACCGGGTGAAAAATAACCTTCAGATCATCTCGAGCCTGCTCAACCTGCAGGCGGGGGGCATCTTTGACCCGCGTGATCTCTCGTTGTTCCAGGAAAGCGAGAGCCGGGTCCGCTCCATGGCCCTGATCCATGAACGATTGTACAAATCGGAAGATTTCACCCGTATCGACTTCCGGGAGTATGTGGAATCTCTTGTCATGTCCTTGTTCCACACGTATGCAATTCATCATGTCACGTACCATGCAGAGATCCAGGATGTACGACTGTCGATCGACACGGCGATCCCGTGCGGGTTGATGATCAACGAGTTGATGACCAATGCATTGAAACATGCGTTTCCTGACGGGCGGAAAGGGAAGATCGATGTTACGGTGGCCCCCCATGCTGACGGGATGGTCATGCTCGAAGTCCGTGACGACGGCATCGGTCTCCCGGCGGACGTTACGCCGGACACGGTGCAAACTCTGGGCCTGCACCTGGTTACGTTGCTCACCAATCAGCTCGGTGGCCGGATGGAGATTCGGCGGGAGGACGGCACGGCAGTCCGGGTGATCTTCCCGGCGATTGCGGCAGCCCCCCCCCTCGACAATCAAGAGACGGGGACACCTCCTTCATCGTGAGCGACACCCCTCATGCCATCAGCGCGTTTCACTGATTCCTCTGAAAGGACCCGACTCATGGGCACCGTGTATCTGCTTTCCGCCGTGGTGTTCAATGCCGCAGCGAACGTTCTTTTCAAGAGTGTGTCGGGCATGTCACCGTGGACTCTCCGCAAAGGGGCCCTCTTCCTCCTGGCACTGGGTCTCGGGTTGATCAACACGCTGCTGTACGTCCGCTCGCTTGAAGATATAGACCTGGGGGTCGCATTTCCGGCGTATTCAGCGGCGAGCATCGTTGCGATTGTCCTGTTGTCGGTGCTGTTTCTCCGGGAGCCGATGTCTCTGCAGAAAGTCGTCGCCATCATCACGGTATGCGTGGGGATGCTGATGCTTCTCAAAGCATGAAGCGGGATGGCGCCACACGGGGCGCTGCACAATTGACAACTGGTGTCCGTGTGGCTGTGCGTCCGCGACTCGCCGTCCACCCCGATTGCCCCGCATCCAACGCTTGGTCCTTTGAATCGTACGCCTCTTATCATATCTTACGGTGTGGGACGCGCAGGCCTTTCCGGCGGCTGACCCACACTTCAGGAAAACCTCGTAATGGCTCACGACCTGATCAAAGAAAAGACGGTCCAGGCGACCCGTCTCCTGCGTGAATTCGGTATCGATTGCTGGATCACGTTTGCCCGCGAGACGGCCCTCAACGGTGACCCGACGCTCGACTACTTCGTTCCCGCAGATCTCACATGGCATAGCGCCATTCTTTTTACCTCCTCCGGCGCCCGCATCGCCATTGTCGGCAAATATGATCGGGCGATGGTGGAGGAAACCGGAGCGTATGATCGCGTCATCGATTTTGTCCAGGGGATCCGCGCCCCGTTCCTCCAGGAACTCCGGACGATTGCTCCGCAGACCATAGCCGTAAACTACTCGACCGACAGCGAGGTCTGCGATGGGATCACGCACGGCATGTTTCTCGTGCTGATGGATATTCTGGCAGAGGCGGGTTGTGCAGACCGCGTGGTTCCTGCCGAACGCCTGGTCTCCGCGCTCCGCGAGCGCAAGACTCCGGCCGAACGAGCATCAATTCAGGAAGCGATTCGCCACACGGAAGAGATCTATGACGCTGTTGCAGCCCTGATCCGCCCCGGGATGAGCGAAGCGGCGATTGCGGATCATATGCGCGCGGAGATGGAGCGCCGGCATCTTTCGCCGGCCTGGGATGCGCAGACATGTCCTGCAGTCTTCACCGGCCCGGACACTGCGGGTGCGCACTACAGTCCAACCCAGCGCAGGGTATCACCCGGACACGTGTTGAACATGGACTTCGGTGTTCGGGTGAATGGCTATGTTTCCGACCTCCAACGGTCGTATTACATTCTCCGGCCCGGCGAAACGGCTGCTCCTCCCCCCGTGCAACATGGCTTTGACACAATTCGGGGTGCAATTGAGGCCGCGCGAGGTGCCATGTGGAGCGGTGTCGACGGCCGTTCGATCGATACACGGGCGCGCAATCATATACGCAACGCCGGGTATGAGGAGTTTCCCCACGCTCTCGGGCACCAGGTGGGTCGTCTCGCACACGACGGAACGGCGTTGTTGGGTCCCGCGTGGGAAAAGTACGGTCGCAAACCCTTTGTTCCTCTCGAGCCTGACATGATCTTCACGATCGAACCACGGCTCACCGTTGAAGGGTACGGGACTGTGACCGTTGAAGAAATGGTCCGGGTGACAGAAACAGGGACCGAGTATCTGTCCCGCCCGCAGACGTCGTTGCGGCTCATCGGTGAAAAGACGTAATGGCCGATGAAGGGGATCATTTTCAATATCATGCGGTATTCAGTCAACGACGGACCGGGCATCCGGACCACCGTATTTCTGAAGGGATGTCCCCTTTCCTGCTGGTGGTGCCACAACCCGGAAGGGATCCGTCGGGACGTTGAGGTGGCATACCGGAACGAACGGTGCGTTGTGTGCGGCGATTGTGTTGAGCAGTGCGTACAGCATGCGCTGATCGTCGAAGAAGGTGCGGTCCGGCGCGACGGGGAGCGGTGCATCGTATGCGGAACCTGTACGGATACATGTTTCACCGGCGCGCGGGAACTCCTCGGCAGAGAGATAAGCGTCGAGGACCTCGTGTCCGTCGTCCTTAAGGATCGCGTGTTTTACGATGAATCGGGGGGAGGGGTGACGTTCTCGGGCGGCGAACCGTTGCTCCAGCCAGAATTTCTGGCTGCTGCGCTGCAGGCCGTCAAGGCACAAGGGATTCACACTGCAGTGGAAACGTCGGGCCTCGGGACTCCGGCCCACCTTGAACGCATTCGTGCCATGACCGATCTTTTTCTCTATGATATCAAGCTTGCCGATGATGCCCGGCACAGGAACAGCACGGGCGTGTCCAACGCCCTCATTCTCTCGAACCTCCGTCTCCTGGCGTCGGATCATGCGCATGTGATCGTCAGAATTCCTGTTGTTCCCGGTTTCAACGATGATGATCTGAATATGCGCCAGATCGGGGATGTTCTGCACGGCCTGGGAGGAATTCATGAGGTGCATCTTCTCCCGTTTCACGCTGGCGCATCGGGAAAATACCGCAGCCTCGGGATGGAGTACCGTCTGGACAACGTTCATTCGCCGTCCGGGGAACGTATGGATGAAATCGCCCGATCGTTTTCCGATCGGGGGCTGACAGTTCACATTGGAGGGTGACAGCATGACCGAGCGGGTGCGCAGGTTGCGCGAGCAGAGTGTTCAGGCAATCCCTCATCTTACCGCTGAGCGGGCGCTGCTGGTGACCGAGGCATGCCGTACGATGGGGTTTGTGTCGGCTCCTCTTGCCCGGGCGTTCGTCTTCACGCACATCCTGGACCATAAGAGTATTTGCATCAACGACGGTGAACTCATCCTCGGGGAACGGGGTCCCGCTCCGAAGGCCACCCCCACATATCCGGAAATTTGCTGCCATACCCTGCAGGACCTCGAGATCCTTCATTCCCGTCCGAAGATCCCCTATCGTGTCAGCGATGATGTTCGCAGGCACTATGCCGAAACGATCATTCCGTTCTGGAGCGGGAGGACGATGCGGGAGAAGGTCTTTTCGGAAATGACCCCGTCGTGGAAGGATGCCTATGACGCCGGCATCTTCACCGAATTCATGGAACAACGCGCTCCCGGGCATACGGTCCTGGACAACAAGATCTACCACAAAGGGATGCTGGATGTTCAGCGTGAGATCGACGCCCACCTGGAGCGGCTGGATTATCACGCCGACCCGCTGGCGTACCGCAAACAGGAAGAACTGCGCGCGATGCGCATGTGCACCGAGGCGATAGTGCGTTTTGCGGAACGTCACGCGGAGCAGCTCGACACCCTCGCCCGGTCAGAGACGGATCCTGCGCGGCGGGACGAGTTATGTGCGCTTGCAGCGGTGTGCCGCCGGGTACCTGCCCATGCTCCACGGACGTTTCATGAGGCGCTGCAGGCGTACTGGTTCATTCACCTCGGAGTCGTGACCGAGTTGAACCCGTGGGACGCCTTCAATCCCGGGCGGCTCGATCAGCATCTCCTGCCGTTCTACGAAAGGGAGACGGCACAGGGGACGCTAACGCGTGAACGAGCTCAGGAACTGCTGGAATGCCTCTGGATCAAGTTCAACAATCAGCCGGCCCCGCCGAAGGTGGGCGTCACAGCGGCGGAGAGCGCAACCTATACCGATTTTGCGAACATTAATTCGGGAGGCGTGCGCCCGGACGGTGCGGACGGGGTTAACGAGGTGACCTATCTCGTTCTGGACGTCATCGATGAGATGCGGCTTGTCCAGCCCAGCTCCAATATCCAGTTGAGCAGAAAGAACCCGGACGCATTCCTGAAGCGGGCCTTACGCATTGTCCGAAAAGGGTGGGGTCAGCCGTCGATCTTCAATGCGGACACCGTTGTGGAAGAGATGCTCCGTCAGGGAAAATCGTTGGAAGACGCGCGAAACGGGGGCACAAGCGGTTGCGTGGAAACGGGGGCGTTCGGCAAGGAGAGCTACATCCTTACCGGGTATTTCAATTTCCCAAAGATCCTGGAGCTCGCGCTGAATCAGGGGCGTGATCCGCGGACGGGCCGCGTCATCGGTGCTGCGACGGGGGACCCATGGTCATTCACCTCAATCCAGGACGTTATCCAGGCGTACCGTGCCCAGCTGCGGCACTGGATCGACATCAAGCTGCGCGGGAACAACGTTATCGAGCGGCTCTATGCAGAGTATGCTCCCACGCCATTCCTTTCAGTGCTGATCGACGATTGTATCGCCAACGGGAAGGACTATGCAGACGGGGGTGCGCGGTACAACACAAACTACATTCAGGGTGTCGGTATCGGCACGCTGACGGACTGTCTTTCGGCTCTTCGCACGCATGTGTTTGAAACGGGAGAAGTGTCCATACAGGAACTTCTTGATGCCCTGGCAGCGGACTTCGCCGGTTCGGATCGGCTCCGGGCGCTCATGCTGAACCGTACGCCCCGCTACGGGAACGATGATGACCGCGCCGATGAGCTCATGCGGGAGGCTTTTGAGATGTTTTTCGAGGCCGTCGACGGACGTCCGAACACCAAAGGCGGCGTGTACAGAATTCAGATGCTTCCAACGACCTGCCATGTGTATTTCGGATCGGTAACGGGGGCATCCGCCGACGGGCGGAAAGCGGGGACACCGCTGTCCGAAGGAATTTCACCGGTGCAAGGAGCGGACCGTTCGGGGCCGACAGCGGTCTTGCGGTCCGCGGCAAAAATGGACCATGTTCGAACAGGGGGAACGCTGTTGAACCAGAAATTTGCCCCGGATCTCGTGGACGGGGAGAAAGGGCTGGAGAACCTCACGCGACTTGTGCGGTCATATTTCACGATGGGGGGACATCATATTCAGTTCAATATTGTCGATGCAGCCACGCTCCGTGCCGCGCAGGATCATCCCGAGCAGCATCGCGATCTCATCGTTCGCGTCGCCGGTTACAGCGACTACTTCTGTGATCTCAGCACAAAACTTCAGGACGAGATCATTGAGCGGACGGAACACCACGCATGGTAGGAGCTGCCATGCGCCATCAGAAGGAGGCGGTCATGAAAACCATCAAATGGATACTCCCGCTGCTGTTTCTCGCAGCAACAGGCGTCCCTGCCCAGGAAGAAGAACAACCAGCGATCCGGCAGTTCTATGCGGCGGACGGATCACCCCTCTACAAACTCTGGTTCCTGCTGAACCGTGTGGACTTCCGGTACCGGGGTGAAGGGGATGCCATGAAAAGGCTCGACGTCAACCAGGAAGAAGAAACGACGGTGTATTATGACGAAGAAGGGCAACGCAAGCCCCTGAAGATCATGGTGCGCCTTTCCCTTGAAAATGGGCCTCCGGTGTCGACCTCCATTTCGAAGGAACATGAGATCCGTCGCCTGAGAATCTGGATGGATGTCTACGAGGGGGACGAGGAAGTCGAGTCTGTCGACCGGAAGGCCGACGACTTCGTCGTCGCGAGGAAGAAGGATTCCTTTGTGACGATGGAGCCGTTCACGTTCAGAGGTGTGACCTTAACGCCCAACGTCCACTATTATCCGCTCCAGGACCTGGCGGGCGACGCGTATTTTGTCAAGATGGAGGGTATCTGGTTCATGCTCGAGTATCCGTTGTGAGCGGGCCGTAGCATCCTCTTGTGCCTGATTTCCGTGATTGGTATACTATAGCTGACTGATATGGTTTAACGTACACGGTGGCAATGACCATGAGTGCAGATGTAGAGGATTTTGCCCGGGAGGTTCTGGAACGAAGCAAGACGATCCCGGTCGTCGTGGATTTCTGGGCAGCCTGGTGCGGCCCCTGCCGGACCCTGGGACCCATCCTCGAACGACTCGCGTCCGGGGCAGATGGACGCTGGGTGCTCGCCAAGCTCGACACGGACAAGCACCAGGACATTGCGGCGCAGTACGGTATTCGCGGCATTCCCAATGTGAAGCTGTTTGTCGACGCTCAGGTGGTCAGCGAATTCTCGGGGGCGATTCCGGAACAGGCGGTCCGGGTATGGCTCGACCGATCGTTACCTGATCCGCTCCGCAAGGAGGTGGAGCAGGCTGAACAGTTGTTGAAGGA
>CAVQPT010000020.1:0-36613 GCA_963714855.1 uncultured Bacteroidota bacterium
AAGATTTCCACCATTGACTTCGCGATCATCGTTCTGGGGGTACCACGCCAAGGAGATCGTCATCAGTATCTCTCTGGTGAGCTCGCTGCAGCGGAAGTCCGACGCGGGAGTTCTTCAATGCAAAGGCGTTCTGGGACCACGCCATTACCAGCGGTGTTCTGGCCCGGCGGCTGGCCCGTGACCTTGGCTACCGCGTCTCGGGCGAAGTATTTGTCGGCGGCCTCCTCCACGACATGGGTATTTCGGTACTGCACCGGTACTTCAAGAACGAATACAAACGGATCGTGGAGATCGTCCACGAAACGGACCTGACCGCTCTTGAGGCCGAAGAGAGCGTCCTCGGCGTCACCCATGCCGAAGTGGGAGGGTGGCTTGCCGAACGCTGGAATCTCCCCAACCATCTGGTTGAAGCGATCAGCACGCACCATACACCCGAGAGGGCCGAGCAGAACAAGGACCTCGTTGCGATTATCCATTGCGCGGACGTGTTCGCGCAGCAGATGGGCGGACAGACCGTCGAATTCGACAAAGGTGTGACCTTTGACGCTGCCGTCCTGGATCATCTGCAATCTGAACGACCCGCAGGTCTTGAGCGACTATGTGACCAATTACCGCGAACTGATCAAGACCGATCTGGAAGCGGTCACTCAGTTCGACAACGCCCGACAGGAGTAGCCATCGAATCGAGCATGGAACCCGCGTCCAAACGAAAAACCCGTCTGCAGCTGCTGGAGGAAGGACTCCCCCAGTTCGAGCAGTTCATCGAGAGCCGCGAAAGCTACATCAAGGCTCTGGAGAAGACCATCGATATTCTGCGCCAGGAGAACACGCAGTACACGCAGAACAACCTGGCCATCCGCAGTTCGATCGATGAGCTGGTCGCCACCCAGCGGCTCGACGATCAGCACCGCAACCAAACCGGAACTGATCGTGAGTGCGCTGATCGAGGTTACGCGCCAGGTGATACCGGTGCTGGACTGCAACATTTTCCTGTTTCAGTCTACCTCCAACCGCCTCTTGCCCCTGTCGGTCAAAGGGGACCTGCGGCTTCAGGAAGAGGCGGAACGACAGCTGGAAGCTGGTATCGTGGACTGGGTGATTGCGGAGAAGAAAACGGTCATCATTCCGGACCTCGAGCACATGCTTGCGAAGAGCAGCGCGCGGAATTTCGTGATTGTCCCGCTCATTCTGCGGAGCCAGGGGATCGGAGTGTTTGAAAGTTATCGATACGGAGAAACCCCAGCAGGAATTTTCCAATCAGGACATTCAGCTCCTGTCCGTACTCGCCAATCAGGCGGCCGTCGGCGTGGAAAACTGGCGCACCTACCAGCAGTTGCTGAAGGCGAACGAAGAACTGAAGGCCTCACAGGCCCAGATGGTCCAGGCAGCAAAGCTTGCCGCGATCGGAGAACTGGCGGCCGGGATCGCCCATGAAATCAAGAACCCTCTCCAGGTGCTGATGCTTCACCTGGAACTCGTGCAGGCCGGACGTCCTCTGCCGAACTGGATCGACATGTTCAGCAAACAGCTGAAGCGACTGTCGGATATCACACTCAGGCTCATGAATTTCGCCCGCAGCGCCGAGGAAGAGGTCGTCCCCGAGGCCATCAATCTGAACAAAGCCATCGACGACATCGTGATGATAGTGCAGCACGAATTTCAAGGCAACGGCATTGACATTACCCTCTCGCTGGCCACTGATCTCCCACCGGTCGGCGGGAATGCCAACTACCTGCAGCAGGTGTTTCTGAATCTCCTCATCAACGCCCGTGACGCCATGCCGAAAGGGGGGAGCGATCTCCATTGCAACCAGTCTGACCGGATACCATGTCTGCACTCGCATCTCCGACACCGGCGGCGGCATTCCGAATGAGGTCCTCGAGAAAATCTTCAAACCCTTCTTCAGCACAAAAGGCGAAAAGGGAACGGGGCTGGGATTGGCGATCTGCAGCAAGATCATTGCGCAGCACAAAGGGAGATCAAAGTGGAGAGCGAAGTGGGCAAGGGGACAACATTCACGATCTTTCTTCCCGTGTGGAGGGCCCCGCGATGAAACGGTGGTGCATGACGGGTATTGTGGCAGCGACACTCCTGGGCGGCACGCTCAGCGCACACGCGGGCAAAGTCAGCGAGCTGAAGGATGTGCGCTACACCATGCAGGATGGGAGCAGCCGCGTAACCCTGGCGTTCTCAGGTGAAATACGGTTTTCGACTGAACAGACCCCCCATGCCCTCAGGTTGGCGTTCAGTCGGACTCGCCCGGCAGCCACGCTGAATGCTCTGCGCCGGACATTTACCGCCGGCCATGTGCAGGGCCTGACCCTTTCGCGTCTTCCGGGCGACAGCCTGGTTTTGATCCTCACTCTCGTGCAGGGGAGTACCTACCGATGTGTTTCTCCCCTCCGGGGACGACGCTTCTGATCGACCTTCGGGGAGGAATTCCGCTCCGGGTGGACAACAGCCAGAAAAAAACACCCCAGCCGGCACGCACGATCGTCCCGGCGGTCGCACAGGCGTCCGCGTATCAAGGTCTGGCGCCTCCTCGTCGATATTCCTGCCGTTGTGCGTCAACAGGCGTCTCTGGTGGAAGAGGCGCCGGTCCGGCAGCGAGCTGTTCCGCCGACTCCTGCAGCGGCGTCCGGAATTTCGGCGGAGAAGCGTTTCCTCTTGAGCGTGGTGATCAGCGGAATATCGTCTGTCCTGCTTCTTGTACTCTGGGCCGGACGGTCGAAACGGGTGAAGGAAAGTGGAAGAATGGTCCAGGTGGCGTCAGCGGTTCCACAGGGGCAGACAGCTGGCGCACAGGCCGTGAGACCGGGGAGGGAGGGATCCCTGGAAGAATACTCACGCACATCGTCCCGGCCTGTTCGGGAGCAGCCTCTCCCGGACGAGGGTGAGGAGGACGATCCCGGCCGCGAAACGTCCCTGCAACTCGCGCGTACGTTTCGACGCGGCAGTGAAGAAATCACCCTGGCACGGAAGTTTCAGGAACATACGGCGCCGTCGCTGACACCGGCGCGCATGGAAACGGTGCTCGCCAAGGCCACGACCAGCACACAGCGCCTTCAGGCCGCCCGGAAGCTCGGTGTGGGGAGAGGGGAATTCGACCTTGCGGCAAAGTTGCGCTCACTGCACCTGGCGCAGGGGAAGAAGGAGGAACAATCATGATCAAGGGCATCTATTCATCTGAAGCGGCGATGCGACCCAAGATGACGCGCATGGAAGTGCTCGCGAATAACCTTGCCAACATCAATTCAACCGGATTCAAGAAAGATCGCGTGTTTGTCCGCATGCTGCAGGAGTCGACAGCGGCAGTTGCGGACGGACGGACGGACATGAGCAATGTACAGATTGAACGGGCCGTTGACTTTTCCGCCGGTCCGCTGCGGCAGACCGGCAATCCATTCGACCTTGCGATCGACGGGAAAGGGTTCTTTGCCGTCGAGACACCCAACGGGATCCGGCTCACACGGAATGGCAACTTCACGCTTGCCGCGGACGGGACGCTCACAACGGCCGAAGGATACGCCGTTCTCGGGAACGCAGGCAGGATTACCATCCCGAACATTGAGAAACTGGAACAGCGTTCGATTTCGATCACCCCCTCCGGCGAGGTCCTGAACGGGAAGGAGCCACTCGGAATCCTGCGTATTGTTGAAGCCGAGCAGGAACCGATGCTTCGCAAGGATCGAGAATCCCTCTTTTTTGTCGAGCAGGGGGGGCAGGTCCGCGACCTCCGGCCCGAGACCGTGAGCATCCGGCAGGGCTTTCTTGAGGAATCGAATGTGGACGGGATCGAGGAAATGATCGCCATGATCGAACTCAGCAGAGCATTTGAAACAGATCAACGAATGATTCAGTCGCAGGACGCGACGCTTGACCGGTCGTTGGAGATCGGGAAGCTCTAATCACATTCTGGAGAGAAGGAAGACGCCATGAACAGAGCGTTGCGTACTGCGGCGACGGGGATGTATGCACAGCAATTGAATATCGATACAATTGCGCATAACCTCGCAAACGTCAACACAACCGGATTCAAAAAGAGCCGGCCGGAGTTTCAGGACCTGATGTACCAGACCATGAAGACGGCCGGCGTCTCGCAGAATCCGAACGTCCAGCAGCCGCTGGAGCTTCAGGTGGGAACCGGTTCAGTTCCGGTCGCCAGCCAGAAGAGTTTTGTCCAGGGAGACGTCCAGCCAACACAGAATCCGCTCGATGTCGCCATCGAGGGGGAGGGATTTCTGCAGGTCCGGCGCCCGGATGGGACACTTGCCTACACGCGCGACGGCGCACTCAAAGTGTCCGGCGACGGTTCCCTCGTCACCTCCCAGGGGTACATGGTGGAACCCGGACTCTCATTTTCGGAAGACACCGTGGAGATTACGATTGCGCGTGACGGTATGATTGAAGCCCGCCCCGCTGCTGGAGGAGACCTCGTCAGGATCGGCCAGTTCGAGCTGGCGAAATTTGTAAACCCCGCAGGCCTTCGATCCATCGGAGGAAACCTGTATGTGGAGACGTCGGCGTCAGGGGCGCCCCTCCTCGGGGCTGCCGGGAGCGAGGGGTTCGGGGAAGTGCTGCAGGGTTCTCTGGAATCATCGAATGTTGATGTGGTGGAAGAGATGGTGGGTATGATCACCGCCCAGCGTGCGTATGAGATCAACGCCAAGACTATCAAGACAGTTGAAGAAATGCTGACAATCGCAAACAACGTCAAGCGCTGATATCATGATCGGGCTTCTTCTGACAGGATTCATTCTTGCTCTTGCGCCGGCCCAGACGGACGGGGGTGTGCACGCGTCCGGCCTGGTTCGTGCAGAAGAATTGAAAACCGCTGTTCGGACATTCCTCGAAGAGCGCGTGTCAGGAGGTGGTGTGTCGATCGACGTGGTGTTCCGGTCCGTACCCGACAGCGTCCGTGTGGCGCGGCTGCCGTACGCTCTGCACGTTCTTGCGGGCGGGTCGGGCCGATGCAGAGGACCGGTCACGGTGGTCATCGAGATCCAGGACGGAAGCGGGGTGGTGCAGCGGCGGATGGTAACAGGGGTTGTCCGGACCTATGCCGATGTGGTGATTGCGGAGAGGATGCTTCCCCGCCATGCGACACCGGAGCGCGCAGACCTCCGGTGCGTCAGGATGGAAACAACGATGATCGGACGCCCGCTGGTTTCGGACCCCGCCGACGTTGCGTCGTCGAGGACAAAGCGGATCGTGCAGAAGGGGGGGATCCTGTACGCAGACATGTTTGAGCCGGTCCCACTCGTCCTCCAGGGGGACAAGGTCGTGGTGAAAGTGCAGTCCGGCTCCGTCCTGCTGAAGACAGAGGGCATTGCGCGGGAAGACGGACACCGTGGCGAGATGATTGAAGTGTACCTTCGCGGGCGAAGCGAGCGGATTTTCGCCCGTGTGGAAAGCGCGCGCACACTGACGGTGCCGCTGGATTAGGAAAGGACGAAGTATGAGAACCTGGATGAGTGTCTGTATGGCGATCCTGGCCGTGGCATCCGCCGGAGGTCAGGATATGCGCCAGAATGTCGGCCGGTCGTTGTTTGCCGATCAGAAGGCAACCCGGCCCGGCGATGCCGTGATGGTGCTGGTGGTGGAAACGTCCAGTGCCTCCAATGACGCGAGCACGTCCTCCGAGCGGTCGAGCAACCTCTCCCTCTCGGCCAACGGGAAAGCGGGAAGCACGAATCTTCCCGACGTGTCGCTCGGTGTCGGAACGGGAAACTCGTTTAAGGGCGAGGGTGCAACATCGACACGTGGCTCCGTGCGGGCACGCCTGAGCGCCCGTGTGGATTCCGTCCTGTCCAACGGCAATCTCGTGATTACCGGCAACAGGACCATTGTCATCAATGGCGAGGAACAGGTGATCACGCTCTCGGGGATTGTCCGGCCGTCGGACATCCAGGCGGACAACAGCATCTATTCCTACAATATCTCCGATGCCCGGATCATGTTCGAAGGGAGCGGCATTGTTTCACGCGCTCAGGGACCGGGCTGGATCACGAAACTGTTGCATTGGCTTTTCTGAGTGAGGAACACATGAACACGGTACAGAACGGGAAGATCGTCCTGCTGGCCATACTCCTTGTGGTAGTGCAGACCACAGGAGCGATACGGATCAAGGACATCGCCTACGTCCAGGGGGTGCGGACACAGCAACTGATCGGGTACGGGCTAGTCGTCGGGCTGAACGGCACGGGCGACACCCAGCGGTCCACCTTCACCCTTCAGTCGGTTGCAAGCATGCTGAAGCGATTCGGGATCACGGTCCCTCAGGACCAACTCCGGCTGCGCAATGTTGCCGCTGTGATGGTGACAGCGAGTGTTCCGGGGTTTGCCAAAGAGGGCGGGACCGTCGATGTCATTGTATCGTCGATGGGCGATGCGACAAGCCTTCAGGGGGGAACGCTCCTGCTGACACCGCTGTCAGGCATCGAGGGGACCGTGTACGCGATGGCGCAAGGGCCGCTGTCGGTGGGAGGTATCAGCGTGCGGGCCAACGGAAATGAAGTACGACGAAACCACACTGCCGCCGGACGCATCCCCGGAGGAGCCATTCTGGAACGGGCGCTTGAGGCGACAATAGTCCGTGACTCCACGATCGCTGTCGTGCTGATGGAGGCTGATTTCACGACGGCGACACGTATCGCTGAAGCGGTGAATTCAAAAATCGGCGAACGAGTGGCCACGCCGAACGACGGCTCGAGCATCTCCATCCAGGTGCCGGCGGGATATCGCGCAGACGGGCGTCTCGTCGAATTCATTTCTCTCGTCGAGCTCCTGGAAGTGACGCCCGATGTTACGGCGAAGGTTGTCATCAATGAACGGACGGGGACCATCGTCGTGGGGGGGACCGTGAGCATTCTCCCTGTGGCCATCTCACACGGGGGATTGAATATCGAAATTGAAGCTATCCCGGTGGTGTCTCAACCGGCACCGTTTTCGCAGGGCCAGACCGTAACGACTCAGCTCACCGCGGTATATGCCGGGGAGGACTCATCCACGGTGATGGCTTTTGACGGCGCGGCAACGGTGCAGGATGTCGCCAAGACACTGAATGCCCTGAAGGTGACCCCGCGCGACGTCATCGCCATCTTTCAGGCGCTGAAACGTTCCGGGGCGCTCAATGCGGAACTGGTGATTATCTGATGGATCCCGCACAGTCCATATCCCCCGTCCCAGCGGGCGAACCGAAGCGAACCCTCGATGCGCAATCGAAGGTACGGTTGCAGCGGGCGGTCAAGGAATTCGAAGCGGTGCTCGTCGGCTACATGTTGAAAAGCATGCGGGCGAGCGTTCCCCGCGACGAAGAATCTGGCAAAGGGTACGGCGGCGATCTCTTTGAAGGCATGTTCGACATGGAGCTGGCGCGTCATATGTCCACAGGTTCGCACTTCGGGCTCGGCGAAATGCTGTACAAGGAAATTACGGGCGAAGACATGCCGCGGCAGGCCGTGCGTGGGGCGGACCGCGGCGCCCCATCCCGACCCACGCCCGCTCACACCGCCCCCCCCGTTCTGCATCGTGCGGCGGCGAAGGGCCCCGTCCAGGTATCCGCAACGGCGACAGCCGTGCCGGACACCGTCAGGCGGAACGTCGAGGCGTTCGCCCCGATCATCGAAGAGGCGGCAGATACGCATGGCGTGAGCCCGAACCTTCTGAAGGCGGTCATCGCAACGGAATCGGGAGGCAGGACCCGGGCACACTCCGCGAAGCATGCCAAGGGCCTGATGCAACTTATCGACACCACCGCCGCCGCCATGGGCGTGCGGAATGTGTGGGATCCACGCGACAATATTCATGGCGGGGCGAAATACCTGAGTCAGATGATGGAACGATTCCGCGGCAACGTGCAGCATGCACTGGCGTCGTACAACGCTGGTCCGGGAGCGGTGGAAAAGCATGGCGGGATTCCACCCTACAAAGAAACACAGGCCTATGTCCACAAAGTGTTGAACTATCTCCACGACTTTGAACAGGAGGAGCTGCACGACAATGACCACGATTGAAGAGTTGGAACACATCATGGAGACGGAGGTGGAGGTCGGTGAAGCCCTGCTGTTCGTGCTGGCCGAGAAGCAACGCTCCATCGTCGGGATCCACGGCGAAACTCTTTCCGCGCTCACCATGCAGGAACAGGAACTGCTGAAGCCCTTTGAGGAGCTCGAATGTGCGCGGAGCCGGGTGGCGGCGGCACTCCTCGGGGGCGGCGATCGGAACGTCTCGCCCGAAAACCGGGGCGTCACCATCCGTCAGCTGCTCGAATGTCTTCCGGCAGGCGACGCGGTCCGTATCTCGACGATTGCGGCACGCCTCCGGATCGTAGTGGAACGGATCCTGCACATGAATGAACAGAATCGGATCCTCCTGCAACGATCGCTCCGGTTTGTCCAGGAGACGCTGCGGCTTGTAACGGACGATCACACGCGACAACTCGTCGACCATCGGGCTTGAGGGAAGGAAGAGCAACCCATGTCAGGCATATCCCAGCTTCTGGAATCCGCGCGCCGGGCGCTTCTCGCGCAGCAGTATGGTATGAGTGTGACCGGCCACAACATTGCGAATGCGAGTACGCCCGGGTATTCACGGCAACGTGCAGATCTTGTGACGACGTGGCCCAGCCAGACCACGGCAGGTCTCCTCGGTACGGGCGTCATGGTGCAGGGCGTGACGCGCCTCCGGAACGCGTTTGTCGATCAGCAGATCCGCTCATCAAACGACACGCTCGGAATGGCGAACAGAGAGCACGCCATCCTGAGCCAGGTCGAGGCAACGTTTAGCGAGCCGTCGTCATCGGGTCTGAGCGGCGTCATGAGCCGGTTCTTTCAGGCATGGAACACTCTGTCCACCCATCCGGACGATCCCGTCTCCCGCAACGCGCTCCTGTTGCAGGGGAAAGAGATGACCAACACGTTCCACCGCCTGAATGCAGACATGACCGCACTGCGCGGGTCCCTCAGAGATGAATTGACCACGAAAATCGATCGTATCAATACGCTGGCAGAAGACATCAGCAAGCTGAATGTCGACATCTCCGCGGCGCAGGCTGCCGGGCTGAATCCCGGTGATATGCAGGATCTGCGGGATTCGAAACTCGAAGAACTCTCGACGCTTGCGAATATTACCGTTACCCAGGACAGCAGGGGTTCCGCGACCGTATCGCTGGGTGGCACAGTCGTTGCCGGAAACGGCACTCACCTTCGCCTGAAAGCCGTTGCCGCCGGTTCCGTGACCATAGCGGGGTCGTCGTTCGACCAGGTGCGGATTGTGGCGGAACTCGGCGGCGATGTCGCGCTGAGCGGCGGTGAAGTTGGAGGGATCCTGAAGTCGTACAACACATCACTGCCGGATTCGATCGGGCGGCTCGACCGGCTGGCAGAAGCGATGATCGCGGAGGTGAACCGCCATCATGCCGCAGGCTATGGCGTCCAGAACCCGCCGCGCAACGGCATCAACTTCTTTACCGGAAAGGGAGCCGCATCGATCGGTATCGACCTCACCGATACATCGGGAGGGGCCGCTCCGGGAAGCGCTCCGAGCATCGACAATATCGCCACATCGTCGGAAGCCGGAGTCGCTGGCAACAATGACATTGCCCTGCTGATCGCAGGAGCACTGGACCGCCGTTCGCTGTCCGATGGAGCGGGAGGCACCCTGCTCGATGGTCTTTCGATCGGACAGTACTACAACCAGATCGTCACGCGTGTCGGGTCGGCGGTCAACGCGGCTGACACCGTAGCCGGTTCCGCGGAACTGGTGATCGGTCAGCTGACACAGCAACGCGAATCCGTTTCAGGCATCTCGCTCGACGAAGAAATGACCAACATGATCAAGTACCAGCGGGCCTTCGATGCTGCGGCGCGCGTGGTGAATTCCGTCAACGAAATGTTCGACACTCTTCTCACTATGGTGTGATTATGCGCATAACAGACACGTCAATCGTCAATGATTTCCTTGCGAGCATCAACCGGAGTAAGGAACGCATCAACCGGCTGAACCTGCAGCTGGCCACACAGAGTCGTGTGCTCAAGGTATCGGACGATCCCGATGCTGCAAGCACAATTCTCCGCCTGAACGCAGACCTGGACCGGGTGAGCACATTCAGAAACAACGTCACGACCGGTAAGAACGCGTTGACAATGACGGGAGACAGCCTTGGCCGAGTGGCCGACCTCCTCAGTGATGTCAAGGGGGTCATGACCGGTGCGTCAGGCAGCGGGGACCGGTTTCTGCTGACCAAACTGGCCGACCAGATGGATCAGTATCTCTCGCTCGGACTCGAGATTGCCAACACGCAATTCGACCGGAAGTACATCTTCGGCGGCACGCACACCACGGCACCGCCCTTCGTCCAGGGGGGAACTCCTCCCCAGACCGTGTATCGGGGGAATGCGCAGTCAATTCAGTATCAGGTCGGTGATGGCGTGTCGCACGTCGTGAATATAACGGGGGCCGCTGCATTCGGGTCAACGGGTCAATTGAGCCTGAGCGGCCTTATCGACAACAGCGCTGCGGTCAATAGCTCGGTTTACAGCACGGTGCAGGTGACCGATGCAGCGGGTGTCGTTCACGACATCGCGATAACGATGCGGAAAACTGATGCGCACACCTGGGCGATGTCTGCAGCCCTGCCGCCGGGTGCGACGGGGGCAACACTGACGGGAGGCACCACCTCGATCAGTTTTGATCCGGTGAGCGGCGCAGTTGCCGAGGTTGTCCGCGGGACCCCCCTCGTCCTTACCCCGACCGCCACAGCTCCCGGGCAGGCCGCACCGCCGCTGAGCATCATGGTCCGGACAGAGGGGTTGACCGAAGGTTCAACGGGGGGAGCATCGTCACTCGCCGGAGCATACCAGAATGTGTCGCTCTTCAACAAACTCGCCCAGCTCCGGGATCAGCTCCGGAGCGGTCAGCCCCCCTCGTCAGAAGACATGGCAATGATCGATCTGATGCAGGATGTTGTGAGCCGTGAAGAAGCACGGGCGGGCTCACTCATGACAAGTCTCACCAACGCTGACAATTATCTCATTTCCCAGCGGGAGCATCTTCTGGATCTCCGCTCGGCCAAGCAAGATGTGGATCTGTACGAGGTCGGCATGAAACTGAAACAGGAACAGCTGATGCTGGATGCCGCGTTGAGCACAGCGGCACGACTGATCCCGAGATCGTTGATGGACTTTCTGAAATAGCATGCGACGATCACTTGACATAGCTACGGTTGCAGGCCTGACGATCGGTATCCTGGCAATCTTCGGATCGTTCATGTGGGAAGGGGGGAATCTGGAAGGGCTCTTTCTTCCCCCTGCTATGCTGATTGTTTTTGCGGGCACGTTCGCTGCGGCGATGATCGGTACGTCGATGAAGACCTTTCTGGGGATGGGAAGGACCATCAATCTGGTCCTGTTTCCTCCTCAATTCGCGGTGCAGGAGTCTATCGATACGCTCGTCCGGTTTTCCACCGTCGCGCGGAAAGACGGGTTGCTTGCTCTGGAGAAAGAACTGCACAACGTCGACAATGTGTTCATGCGAAAAATCATGCGTTTCGCCATCGACGGGACGGAACCCGAGGTCCTCCGCACGCTCGCCGAGACCGAGGTCAATTATGTGAGTGAGCGCCACGCACAAAGCGCTTCGCTCTTCCAGAAGATGGGGGGTATTCCCCGACCATGGGCATTATCGGGACCGTGATGGGACTGATTGCAACGCTGGCGGCGGCCGGAGACGATCCCGACACGCTGATCCGCCACATCGCCGGGGCTTTTGTGGCCACCCTGTGGGGAGTCTTCATGGCCAATATCGTCTGGTTGCCGATTGCGGACAAACTCAAACATATCCACAACGAAGAATACCTGTTTATGGATATGATCGTGGAAGGAATCCTGGCGATCCAGGCCGGTGAAATCCCGTCGGTCATCAAGGCAAAACTGAACAGCATGCTCCCGTCAGGGGAGCAGAAATCGGAATTACGATGAAGCGCTCTCACAGACAGCCGGACCATGTCAATGCCGAACGGTGGCTGCTGACGTATGCCGACCTGATCACGCTGTTGCTGGGGTTGTTTGTTATCCTGTACGCTATTTCAAAAGTGGATGCCGGCAAATATGCCGAGATCGTATCCGCACTGAACGGGGTCTTCGGAGCGCCGCGAGGAGTGCTCGCCGGTAATCAGGCACTCATGCAGCAACCGTCCACCGTGCTCCAGACGGAACGGCAGCGGATCGCAAAGGACCTCAGCGAGGGGCTGCATCTCGAAGCGGGTTCACTCCCGATCACTATCACCGAGAATGAACGTGGTGTGACCGTCCACATCATGGAGGAGCTGCTGTTTGCCTCGGGGAGCGCGGAGATCAAACTCACATCGCTGACGGCTCTGGACACGCTTGCGGGAATCCTGCGACGGCTGCCAAACGACCTGCGGGTGGAAGGCCACACCGATAATGTCCCGATCAACACCCAGGCGTTTCCATCGAACTGGCACCTATCAGTGGCGCGGGCCTTGAACGTTGCCTACTACCTCATTGAACGGCACAAGCTGACACAGGAGAGAGTCTCCATTGTCGGCTATTCAGAGTTCAGGCCTCTTGTCGCGAACAGCACTCCCGAACTGCGCTCACAAAATCGCCGTGTGGACATCGTGATTCTTGCCGGCATCGTGCCTCAGGGCGAATCGACACCATTATCCACGCGCGGCGCCGCCACGGCTCCGCCCGGGGAGGTCCGGTTATGAAATTCGCAACCCCCAAATTCGGCGACATCTGTTGTACGGAGGAGCAGGTCGTCCGTTTCCCTGACGGACTGGCAGGGCGGGCTGACTGCACCCGCTTCGTTGTCGTGGACGACGGCGCGTCCGCTCCGTTTCAATGGCTCGTGTGTGTCGATGATCCTGCGTTTGCCGTGTCCGTTCTCGACCCCACCATCGTGCTTTCATATGACGCGCCGGAGCCGCCAGCAGCTCCGGAGACGACCACATTCGTTGTCGCGACGCAAGGTGACGAACTTGTCGCATGGTGGCTCGACCTCAGGCATCCGATCATCATCCGTCACGCGAATAGAATGGGCGAGCAGGTCACGCTGGACGACAACGCTCTGCCGGAACGGTTTCCGGTTACCCTTGAACCTGATAGTGAAGGCCAATAACCGATGCTGGTACTTGCTCGAAAGACGTCTGAAACGATCCACATTGGCGACGACATCGTGATCAAGGTTATCGCCATCCGCGGCGGTCAGGTCAAGATCGGTATCGATGCTCCGCCGGGAATTCGCGTGCGACGGGTCGATGGAGGTAATGGCGGTACGGGACCCGCTCCCGGCTCCACAGAGGAACCTTCTGTGCCCGGAGTGACACCGGACGGAAAGAACAGTGATCATTAAGAATCTCGGGAAATAGACAACCATGTTTGTGATCATCGGTGCAGCCATCGTTATCGTGGGCGTGATCGGCGGCTTCCTCATGGAAGGGGGAGCCATCATGGTCCTTGTCCAGCCCGTGGAGTTCATGATTATCGGCGGAGCGGCCATCGGTTCTCTGATGGTGATGAGCCCGTTTGCCCAGCTCAAACAGGTTATCGGACACGCGCTTGGGGTCATGAAGGGCGATCCCTACTCGAAAGAAGTGTACTTAAATCTGCTCAAGACCATGTTTGAACTGTTCACGGTCGCAAAACGCGACGGCCTGATTGCCCTTGAACCGCACGTAATGGAGCCGGAAAAGAGTGTTGTCTTCAAGAAAAACGAATTCCTCCTGAAACGTCATTATCCGCTCTTGTATCTCTGCGACACGATGAAGCTGCTGCTCGGCGGCGGCGTTCCGCCGTACGACGTCGAGGCGATGCTCGAGGCCGACATGGACAGTCATCACGCGGAAGGGGCCACATCCCCCGCGCTGATCCAGAAGATCGGCGATGCCCTCCCGGGCCTTGGTATTGTCGCAGCCGTCCTCGGGATCGTGATCACGATGCAGGCCATTAATGGTCCGCCCGAAGAGGTCGGTCATAAAGTCGCCGTCGCCCTCGTGGGCACGTTTCTCGGTATCCTCCTCTCGTACGGTTTCGTGCAGCCCCTCGCCACCCACGTCGAACTGCTCCAGCAGTCGGAGTCGCGGTTCCTCGAATGCATCAAGGCGGGGATCGTGGCGTACGCCAAGGGGAATGCCCCGATCATCGTCGTGGAATTCGCGCGGAGAGTGATCTACCACAGTGTCCGGCCGTCGTTTGCGGAAGTCGAACAGGCCGTTCGCGGGACCAAAGGCAAGTAAGCGGCGGATTCCCCATGGACCCCTTCGAACAATCAAAAGACGTTCCGGTACGGATCGTCAGGAAGAAAATAGTGCACGGCGGGCATCACGGCGGTGCCTGGAAAGTCGCGTATGCCGATTTTGTGACCGCCATGATGGCCCTCTTTATCGTTCTCTGGATCGTCGGTCAGAGCAAACAGATCAAGGAGTACGTTGCCGAGTACTTCAAAGACCCCGGCGCATTCATGGAAAATACCAAGGGGGGTGGAATCTTTGAGTTCAACAAGGTGGGCATCGGAGAACGGGTCGGCGAGGAGCATCTGAAGCGTCAGCAGGATTCGGCCCACTTTCAGGCGATGGCCCAGCAGCTCCTCAGCAAGCTGGGGGAAACCAAAGGGCTCGAACGGTTTTCGAAGCAGGTCACCATGGAAATCGTCCGGGAGGGTCTGCGCATCGAGTTGCTCGACAGGCGGGAATCGTTCTTCTTTGATGTCGGAACGGCGACGCTCAATCCGGATGCCGTGTCTCTGCTGGACCTCATCGCACAGGAAATTGCCAAGTTGCCGAATCATGTGATTGTGGAAGGCCACACCGACAGCCGACCCTATTCCACGGCTGACGGGTACACGAATTTTGAACTGAGCGCGGACCGGGCCAACAGCGCCCGCCGGGTTCTCGTCCGGAACGGCCTCCCCCTCAAGAGATTCGATGAGGTGCGGGGGTATGCCGATTCACGACTCAAGAATCCATCGGACCCTCTTGATGTGACCAACCGGCGGATCAGCATCATCGTGAAGTTTCTCGAGGAGAAGACGCGATGAACGAGCGGCCGGTGATTCTGCTGGTGGACGATGATCCGATTACCCTCGATCTTGTCGCCGACCTCCTGATGCCCGAATCAGAATACCATGTTATCACGGCCACCGATCTCGGCTTGGCCCAACGGATGGCCGCACAGTATGTACCCTCCCTGATCGTGATCGATTTGTTTATCGGAGACGAGAACGGATTCGATCTTGTCCGCTGGGTACGGCAACAAGCTTCCTTTGGCGATGCAATGGTTATCATGCTCACGGGTGCCGCTGAGACCCAGACAAAGCTGAAGGGCTATGAGGCAGGGGTGGACGACTATCTGGTGAAGCCCTTTTCGCCGCCGGAGTTTCTCTCCCGTATCCGCGCGCTCATGCGCATCAAACGGATGCAGGATCAGCTCAAGGCGGATCGGACCCAGCTGGAGCGATTGAATGCCGCACTGGGTGAGCACCTCGATGCGGTCACGTCACTCCTGGTGAATATCGTCAGCCTCCGCGTTCCCAATGCCGCACTCCGGTCACAACGCGCCGCGGCCTTCACGCGATGGGTGGGAGAACGGCTTGAGCTTGCCGCGGAAGAACTTCATGTGGTGGCCCTCGGCGCTACCCTCCACGAGGTGGGAAAAGTGGTTATCGGAGATGACGTGCTGAGAAAAAACAGAGAGGCGTGGACCGAGGATGACCGGAACACCATAGGGCAGTTTCCTCTGTTCGGTCATATGATCGTCGGCACAATCCCGGAGCTCCGGGACGTCGGCAGGATTCTCCGGCATCAGGCGGAGAACTTCGATGGAACCGGCTCACCGGACCATCTGCTCAGGGAACAGATTCCTCTGGGAGCGCGCATTCTCCGCATCGTCAATTGTATGGAGGAGGTCGGCGCGGACGCGGGACGGATCGGGGAGACCCTTCAGGCGGGGCGCGGGACGATGTTCGAACCCAGGCTCGTCCAGCTGGCGATCGAATATCTCCAGGCGGTGGCTGACACCGCATGGATGGAAGGAAAAGAGGAGGTCCCGGTGCAACTCCTCGCGGAGGGTATGGTGCTTGCTGCTGACCTTGTGACGTCGGGGGGATTGAAACTGCTGCCGTCAGGAACGACGCTGACCCAGGGGATGATCCAGCGTATTATCTCCCGGCACGCCGTCGACCCTATCATTACCAGAGCGTATGTCCTCCAGTCGGCCTGACCGGCCAGCGCATTCAGGCTGTGTGAGCCGGGAGCCCCTGGAGATACTCATGAATGGCCGCCGCGGCCTGCTTGCCGTCACGCATCGCGAGGATCACGGTTGCCCCGCCGCGTGACAGGTCCCCTCCTGCAAATATCCCCTGCCGGCTCGTCTTCTGGCGCTCATCTATCACAACCGTCCCCCGTGTGCTCGTCGAGAGTCCGGGAGTCGTCGACTGAATAATCGGGTTGGGTTTCTGTCCGATGGCTTCCACCACCGTCTGCACCTCAAGGACGAAATCGGACCCCTGGACTGCGACCGGGCGCCGGCGTCCGGACTCATCCGGTTCGCCCAGTTCCATCCGCTGGCATTCGATTCCGTTCACCCAATGCTGGGCATTGCCCAGGATGCGCGTGGGGTTGGTGAGGAGAACAAGTTCGATGCCTTCCTGTTCCGCATGGTGGATCTCCTCCTGGCGGGCAGGCATCTCCTGCCGTGACCGCCTGTAGATCAGGTACGCGCGCTTGGCGCCGAGACGTTTCGCCGTTCGCACAGCGTCCATCGCGGTGTTCCCGCCACCAATAACCGCGACCTTCGACCCGATCCGGATCGGCGTGTCGAAATCCGGAAAACGATATGCGCCCATGAGGTTGACACGTGTCAGGAACTCGTTGGCCGAGTAGACCCCGCTCAGGTTCTCACCGGGGATGCCCAGAAAGGTAGGAGTTCCCGCTCCCGTTGCAAGGAAGATCGCCTTGAACCCCCACTCTCCGAAGAGTTCGTCGATCGTCGCGGTGCGGCCAATGACGAAATTGGTGTAGATCTCCACGCCGAGTGCCCTGATCCGCTCCGTCTCGATGTCGAGGATCTCTTTGGGAAGCCGGAATTCGGGAATACCGTACCGGAGGACGCCGCCGACCGCATGCAGGGCCTCGAACACCGACACACGGTATCCCTTCTGGGCCAGTTCGGCGGCGCAGGTCAGCCCTGCGGGTCCCGACCCGACAACGGCGATTTGTTCGTCTCGCCGATCTGCAATGACCGGTGGCTGGAAGAGATGTTCGCGCATTTCAAAGTCGGCGACAAACCGTTCGAGCTTTCCGATTGCGACGGGGGTCAGTTTCTTTCCGAGGACGCACAACTCCTCGCATTGTGTTTCCTGCGGGCAGACGCGTCCGCAGATGGCCGGGAGATAGTTCGCCTCGCGGATTTTCCGAACCGCACCAACAAAGTCTTTTTCCATGATGAGCCCGATGAACCCGGGGATATCGATCCCGACCGGGCACCCATCCATGCAATACGGAGTCTTGCATTCAAGGCATCGTTGTGCTTCGACAACGGTGCGATCGAGGTCAAATCCGAATGAGACTTCAAGAAAGTTGAGGCTTCGCGCGGCAGGGTCCTGCTCGAGCGGTTCCTGGCGGGGGATTTTCATTCGTTCCGACGGCTTGAGGGGATTGACGGCACTCATCGGATGTCCTCCTGTGTCATTCCCAGGAGTCTGCACTGATGGCGTTCGTCGGCGATACGCTCAAGCTCGATGTACGTCCGGTTTCTCATCATGAGTTCGTCGAAATCAACCTGATGACCATCGAACTCCGGGCCGTCGACACATGCGAATTTCATCGTACCATTGACCGTGACACGGCATCCGCCGCACATGCCCGTGCCGTCGACCATGATCGTGTTGAGAGAGACGAGTGTGTGCACGCCGGAGGGTTTCGTGAGATGTGCGACTGCCTTCATCATGGGGAGAGGGCCGATGGCAAACACCGCGCCGATAACACTACCCGCGTCCACGATCTCCTTCAGCTGGTCGGTCACAAAACCCTTCCGCCCGTATGAACCATCGTCGGTCGTCACGGTGAGAGTGTCCGAGATCTCGCGCATGGCGGACTCGAGGATGACGAGTTCACGGGAGCGCGCGCCGATGATGGTGTGCACGGTGTTGCCCGCATCTTTCAGGGCGCGGGCAATGGGATACAGTTCGGCCGTTCCGACGCCGCCGCCAATACACACAACGGCCCCATGGTTGCTGATGGGTGTCGGGACGCCGAGCGGTCCGACAACGTCCAGGAGCGAGTCGCCTGCTTTGCGGCTGCAGAGCAGGCGTGTGGTCTTGCCGATTGCCTGAACGATGATGGTGATCGTGCCCCGGGAAGGATCACTGTCGGCAATGGTCAGGGGGATCCGTTCGCCGTGGTCTTCGACGCGAACCATGATGAAATTCCCCGCCTTGCGTTTGCGCGCGATGAACGGGGCTTCGATTTCCAGGAGCGTGATCGAAGGTGCGAGGATCTCGGTGCTGACAATACGGAACATGGGTCTCCTGCATATGGACTGGTCGGTTACGCAACATTCAGGATGCAGGTTGCAAGGTGTGTGCCAGAAAAGGAGGGCAGAATTGTCCGTTCCCGAGTCCGTTGTAGGGATGGCACGGCCTGGGTCTTGGCAAACCCGATAATGGGTTTCCAGAATAAAGGAAAATGGAAGAGGGGTTCAGTCGTGGTTGTTCAGGGCCCCGGCAAGGGCGTCAAGAGTCATAACGATGTGTTCTTCCGCCACAATCAGCGGTGGCACAAGTCGAATGACGGTCGAATCTGTGCAGTTGATGAGGATCCCGCGTTCCCGCATCGCGCGCACGACGGGGTCGCCTTCCCTGTGGAGTTCGAGTCCGATCATCAGACCCTTTCCGCGGACTTCCTTGCAGATATCGGGATAGGTGCGGCTCAGGTCCCTGAGGCCCGCCATAAACCGTTCGCCCATTGCTGTCGCATGCGCAAGGAGGTTGCGTTCTTCGAGTTCTTCGAGCACGGCGATGCCGGCCGCACATGCCACCGGATTTCCCCCGAAGGTCGTGCCGTGCATACCGGGTTGGAGCGTGTCGGACACCGTCGACCCGCCGAGGATGGCGCCGAGAGGGAGCCCTCCGCCGATCGGTTTTGCAAGCGTCACGAGATCCGGGTGTAGGTCGACGTGTTCCGCGGCGAGGAATGCGTCCTGTCCGGCCGACGCCCGACTGGATTTCGTCGGCGATGACGAGAAACCCGTGCTGTTTGCGGAGGTCCTGCAGGGTATCAATGAAGGACTGGCTGACGGGCCGGATCCCGCCTTCTCCCTGGATGCACTCCAGAAGGACGGCCGCTGTGTGTGGTCCGACGGCCGCCGCCAGGGCTGTTGCGTCGTTGAACGGGACCGATGCGCAGCCATCCAGGAAAGGGCCGAATCCTTCACGGTACGATGCCCGGTCCATGAGGGACAGGGCGCCCATGGTGCGTCCGTGAAAAGCATTGCTGAATGCCACGATGCCGGTTTTGCCGAGCGGGGCGCCCCAGCGCCGCGCGATCTTGAGGGCGCCCTCGATTGCTTCGGTGCCACTGTTGCAGAGGAAGACTTTCCGGTAGCCCGTGTGGCGAAGAAGGAGTTCGGCCAGACGGACCTGCGGTTCCTGTGTAAAATAGTTGGACACATGGATATATCGGCCGGCCTGTTCGGTGATTGCGCGGACGATCCGCGGGTGCGCATGGCCCAGGATGTTGACGGCGATGCCGGCGAACATGTCCAGATACCGTTTCCCGTCGGTGGTGAACAGATACATCCCTTCCCCGCGGACGATATCCAGCGGGAGGCGTTTGTAGGTGGAGAAGAAGGATGCGGCTTCGCGTGTCAGAAGGTCCATGGTGCGTGTCCCTGAGGCGTGAAAAATGTGCTTGCATAAAGATACATAATCCTGTATATTTATGCAAGTCCAATGACACACACACCACCATCCTCGCAGCTCCGCGTCGGCATTGTCGGCGCATCGGGCTACTCCGGCGGAGAGCTGTTGCGGCTGCTTGCGCCCGGCGACGGCATCCAGGTCGAAGAGGTTACGGCCCACAGCCAGGCCGGACAACCCGTCGAAGCGGTCCACCCCGCCCTCGCGGGCACGGTGGCGCTGACATTCGCGCGGTTCGATCCCGAACGGCTCGCGGGGCTTGATTGCGTGTTTGTCGCCCTCCCCTCGGGCGAGGCGATGGAGATCATTCCGCAGCTCACCGGGCGGGTCGGGGCGATCATCGACCTGGGCGGTGACCTCCGGCTTCCCACGGCAGCCCTCTACGAACGGTACTATGCACGAACGCACACCGCGCCCGGACTTCTCGGCACAGCCGTGTACGGTCTGCCGGAGCTCAATCGCGAACGGATCCGGTCCGCCCGGCTTATTGCCAATCCCGGATGTTATCCGACAAGTGCCATCCTCGGACTGCTGCCTGCGTTGACCCGGGGCCTCGTCCGTCCGGAAGGCATCGTCATCAATTCCCTGTCCGGCGTTTCGGGCGCAGGACGAAGCGCGAGCGTCGAGATGAGTTTTGCCGAGGTGAATGAGAACGTCCGCGCCTATAAGATCGGCACGCACCAGCACATTCCGGAGATCCAGACCGTTCTGACGGCCGCCGCCGGCACACCGGTCACCCTTTCGTTTGTCCCGCACCTTGTCCCGCTGACCCGCGGGATTTTCACGACAATCCACGCCGACCTGGCTGCTCCTCTCACGTCCGGCGACGCGCTGAGCGTCTATGATGCGTTCTATCGCGAAGAGCCGTTTGTACGCGTCCGCCCGGGCAGCCCCGACCTCAGGTCGGTGGCATACACCAATTACTGCGATCTCTCGGTTATGGTGGAGCCGCACGCCCAGAAGATGGTGATCACGTCGGTGATTGATAACCTGGTGAAGGGCGCAGCCGGACAGGCTATTCAGAATATGAACATCATGTTCGGTTTCCCCGAACGTCATCTTTTATAGGAGAGTCCATGGAGGTGCTAAAGGGGGGAGTGACCGCCCCGCTCGGATTCAGGGCCGCCGGCATCCATTGCGGCGTGAAGAAGGCAAAAAAAGACCTGGCCCTTGTCTTCAGCGACGCGCCTGCGGTTACGGCGGCACTGTTCACCCGGAATGCGGTTCCGGCTGCACCGGTGATCGTCGACCGCGAACAGCTTCGCCTGTCGACCGTCATGCGCGCCATCATCGTGAACAGCGGTAATGCCAATGCCTGCACCGGCGAGCGCGGCATGCAGGATGCGTGGGCGATGGTCCGTACCACAGCCGGGCTGCTCGGTATTGCAGAGAACGAGGTCCTGGTGTCATCCACCGGTGTCATAGGGCAGTATCTCCCCATTGAAACGGTGACGGCGGGGATCAGGCGGATCGTGCAGCATCTGGGGACCGACGGTCACGCCGCCGCCGAGGCAATCAGGACAACGGACACGTTCACGAAGGAGATCTGCGGTATCGTGTTCCCTCGGGGGCACGACGGTCACGATCGGGGGGATGGCCAAGGGTTCGGGAATGATCGCCCCCAACATGGCAACCATGCTGGCATTTGTTACGACCGACGTCCTCATCGCACCGGACGTTCTCCGGACCGCAACGCAGACGGCGGTTGACCGTTCGTTTCACCGCATCTCGGTCGACGGCGACACAAGCACAAACGACATGGTGGCGGTCCTCGCCAACGGCCGGGCGGGGAATGCGCTGATCGACAGTACCGGGCATCCCGCCTATGCACCGTTTGCCGAAGCGCTGGAGCATGTGTGCGTTGCCCTGTCCAAGATGATCGTCGTCGACGGTGAGGGCGCAACGAAGTTTGTGGAAATACGCGTTCACGGCGCATCCAGCGAAGCGGAAGCCACGCAAGCTGCACGGGCGGTGGCCAATTCTAACCTCGTGAAGACCGCCATCAATGGGGAAGATGCCAATTGGGGGCGGATTCTCGCTGCCATCGGAAACTCCGGTATCACGTTTACACCCGAAAACACGGAAATTGCGATCGGCGATCTGCCGATCCTCCGTCCGAACTACCATATCGATTTTTCGGAAGACCGGGCCAAGGACATTCTCAGCCAGAAAGAGATCACCATTGCCATCGATCTCCATCAGGGTGATGCGGATGCGGTATTCTGGACGTGCGACCTCTCCAAAGAGTACGTCGCGATCAACGCCAACTACAGGACGTGAGGCCAGCGTGACGAGTCTTGCCGACAAAACAGAAGTCTTGATTCAGGCCCTGCCGTACATCCAGCAGTATGAACTGAAGACCTTTGTCATCAAGTATGGCGGCGCTGCGATGGTGGACGAGGAGTTGCGGGACACCTTTGCGCAGGACGTGACCCTTCTGAAGAAAATCGGCATCCGGATGGTGATCGTGCACGGAGGAGGGAAAGAGATCAGCGAGATAGCGGGAAAACTGGGCATCACCTCACGGTTCGTTGAAGGCCAACGGTACACCGACGAACCGGTGATGGACGTGGTCCAGATGGTGCTTGGCGGGAAGACCAACCAGGACCTCGTCGCACGGATCAACCGCCATGACGGGGAAGCGGTGGGGCTCACCGGCATCGATAACGGTCTGTTGCTCGTACGCAAGCAGACATCCGCCGACGCCGACCTGGGGTTGGTCGGCATCATCGCGGGTCAATACCGGCTATCTCGACCTCCTCTTCACGCATGACATCATGCCGGTGATTGCCCCGATCGGGGTTGATGCCCAGGGAGAGCCGTACAATGTGAATGCCGACACTGCGGCGGGTACCATTGCCGCCGCGCTGCCAGGCGGAGAAGCTGGTCTATCTGAGTGATGTGCCCGGTGTGATGGTCCGACGGAAAGCTTCTTCCGTCGCTCGATCGATTGCAGGCTGCGTCGCTGGTGGATTCCGGCATCGCCAGCAGTGGCATGGTTCCCAAGATCCGGTCCGCCTTTGGTGCGCTCGATGCCGGAGTGAACAAGGTTCACATCATCGACGGAAGCGTCAAACATTCACTCCTTTTGGAAATTTTCACCAATGAGGGAGTCGGGACGGAAATGGTCCATCGAGACCGGCCCCATGAAAGACGGACCATGATGAAACTCTCACGACACGTTACTATTAAAGAGATTCTTGCCGCCCGTGCCATCGGCACGCAGGAGGATCTGAGGCGGGAGCTCAGAAAACGTGGATTCCGCGTCACGCAGGCGACACTCTCCCGCGATCTGCGGGAGCTTGGTGTCAGCCGCCTGACGAACGGCAGCCACATCCCAGTACACACTTTCCGCCTCCAGCGGCACGTACCGTCCTTCGGCCATTGTCGGAGCAGAAATTGTGGGGATCGAGGCGAACGAGCGCTCGTGATTAGTCCAGACCCTCCCGGGGGCGCCGACACCGTGGGAGAGTTGTCGACTTGTTGAAGGAGCACGATATCATCGGCACGGTCGCCGGCGATAATACGCTTCTGGTGATCCCGCGGACGCACAATCGAACACCCGACAGTAGTGGAATCATCTCAGACACAAACTCTTGAAGGAGCAACATGAGCAAAGAGCGAGTTGTTGTGGCATATTCCGGTGGCCTCGACACGTCGGTCATGGTTCGCTGGTTGATCGAAAAGCGCGGCGTGGAGGTGGTCACCGCTACGGGTGACCTCGGGTACAGCCGTGAGATGAAGGGAGTGAAGGAGAAAGCCATCCACACCGGGGCGCTCCGTGCGCATGTGAGGATGTCAAGAAGGATTCTCGGGAGTATGTGTTTCCGGCCCTCAAAGCGGGCGCGCTGTACGAGAAGACCTATCCGATGGCGACGTCGCTCGGACGTCCGCTGCTCGCCAAGGTGCTGGTCGAAATCGCCCGCAAGGAGGGGGCGACCATGGTCGCCCACGGATGTACCGGGAAAGGAAATGATCAGGTGCGGTTCGAGGTGTCGGTTGCGGCACTTGCCCCGGACCTGAAGTCTGTGGCCCCTCTGCGGGAATGGGAGTTCACATCGCGCGAAGAGGAGATCGCGTACGCACAGAAACACAATATCCCGGTGTCCGCAACCATCAAGAATCCGTACTCGATCGATGAGAACATCTGGGGGACGAGCGTTGAATGCGGCGTCCTGGAAGACCCGATGGCGGAACCACCCGCCGATGCCTACCAGCGGACGGTTGCTCCGGAGGACGCCCCGGATACGCCGGTGATATGTCGACATCATCTTCGACCAGGGGATTCCGGTCGCCGTGAACGGTGAGCTCAACGATCCGGTCCCGCTTGTGCAGAAGCTGAATGAGATCGGCGGCGCGCATGGCATCGGCCGTCTCGACCTGATCGAAAATCGGCTGGTCGGCATCAAATCCCGGGAGATCTACGAAGCACCTGCCGCAACTATACTGCATTTTGCGCATACAGAACTTGAACGCCTGACCCTCGACAGGGCAGTCTTTCACATGAAGCACCAGCTTTCCGCGGAATACGCGAACCTGGTGTACAACGGACTCTGGTTTACCCCCTTGCGGTCCGCACTGGATGCGTTTGTGAACGAAACACAGCGGGTTGTCAGCGGGCTCGTCCGACTGAAACTGTATCGCGGCAATGTCATGATCGCCGGCCGGTCGTCGGTTCATTCCCTCTACAATGCGAGCCTTGCGACGTACAGTGAGGAGGATACGTTTGACCATCACGCATCCGAAGGGTTCATATCGATTTACGGTCTTCCGGTCAAGACCTTTCATGAGGTGAACGGCCAGCCCGTTCCGGTTCATGATCCGTCGAAATTGATTGCGGTGGGGGAGCAGGTGTCATGAAACAACCCCGGGAGCGATACCGGGCTCCGCTGGATCCTGAGGCGCTGGCATTCTCAACCTCGTTGCCGACCGATCGGCGTTTGTATCGTGAGGACATCGAGGGAAGTATCGCCCATGTGCGCATGCTGGCCCGTCGGCGCATTATCCCCTCGCCCGCCGCACGAAAGATCGAAACGGCGCTGAAGGAGATTCTCGCCGACCTTGCGAAGGGCCGCCTCCCCGTTACAGGAAAGGGAGCCCGGCTGGCGGCCGACGATATCCACATGGCGATCGAATCGCTGCTGATACGGAAGGTGGGTTCCCTCGGTGGGATGCTGCACACCGCGCGAAGCCGCAACGATCAGGTCGCGCTTGACGAGCGGCTATATCTCCTGCGGGCGATCGACCACGCTGTTTCCGCGGTCGGCCGCCTGCAACGGGTCCTTGTGGGCCGGGCGGAGAAGTACCGCGCGGTCCTCATGCCGGGCTATACGCACCTGCAGCGGGCTCAGCCCATACTGCTCGCCCATCACCTGCTAGCCTACGTAGAGATGCTGGAGAGAGACAGGGACCGGTTTCTCGACTGCCGGAAACGTGCTGCACGTTCGCCGCTTGGGGCTGCTGCCCTCGCGGGAACGCCGTTTCCCATCGACCGGGCGGGAGTGGCGCGGACTCTGGGGCTCAATGGCATCGTGAGCAACAGCATCGACGCTGTGGCCGATCGGGACGCGCTGGTCGAATTTGTCGCTGCCTGCGCCATCACCATGATGCACCTCAGCCGTCTTGCGGAAGAACTTATCCTCTGGTCAACGCAGGAGTGGCGGTTCGCCCGGATCGGCGAATCGTTCACGACGGGGAGCAGTATCATGCCGCAGAAGCAAAATCCCGACATGGCGGAACTGGTCAGAGGTAAGACCGGCCGTGTTTACGGCGACCTGGTGACCCTGCTCACGGTGATGAAAGGACTTCCACTTGCCTACAACCGGGACATGCAGGAGGACAAGGAACCTCTCTTTGATGCCGCCGATACGCTGACAGGCTCACTTTCCATCATGGCAGGAATGATGGCCACCGTCGAATTTGACGCGTCGAGGTTCGAGAGTGAACTCCGCGCCGACACGCTCCTTGCCACCGAGCTGGCGGATTACCTTGTCCGCAAAGGACTGCCATTCCGGAAGGCGCACGCGGTTACCGGTGCTCTTGTGCGGGAAAGCGTGGAACGCTCTGTGCCGCTTGTTGACCTGCCGCTGCACATCTATCGTGCACACGCACCGGAATTCGCTGACGATCTGTACGCCGTCCTCGACCCCCGCACCTCGGTTCGCCGGAAGCGGTCAGCCGGCTCGACTGCGCCGGCCGAAGTGGCACGCGCGCTGACCCGCTGGAAGCGGGTGTTCCAGAAGCGGAGGCGCTGATCTCCCCGCGCCTCCCGCTCTCTCCCCCGGGCAGAGCGGGATTTTGACCTTTCCCGACAATTCTCGTATCTTGTCGTACCCAGACCTCCCTCTCACAGTACACGTCATCATGAATTCCCTCGTTATTGGTATCGCCGGCGGCACCGGTTCCGGAAAGACCACCGTCACCAATGCAATTCTCGATCGGCTCGACCGCTCGCGCGTGGTCGTCCTCCAGCACGATTCCTACTACCGGGACCTCAGCGCATACGGAGGCACGACGCCGGACCAGATCAACTTCGACCATCCGGATTCCCTCGAAACCGCACTGTTGATTCACCACATCCAGGAGCTGAAGGCGGGGCGCCCCGTCGCACAGCCCATCTACAATTTTACCACGCACCGACGGCTGGAATCCACCCGGCAGGTTGACCCGCGGGATATCATCATTATCGACGGAATCCTGATCTTTGTCGACAGGGTGTTGCGGGAGCTGATGGATATCAGGATCTTCGTCGACACGGATGCGGACGAGCGCCTGATCCGCAGGATTCGCAGGGATATTCTCGAACGGGGGCGGTCCATCGAGTCCGTCATGCAGCAGTACATGGTGACCGTCAAACCCATGCATCTGGAATTCGTGGAGCCGAGCAAGCACTGGGCAGACGTCATTATCCCGCGGGGGGCCGAAAATCTCGTTGCGATCGATATGGTTGTCAGCAGGATTGCCATGATGGTGCAGATGGAAGGAACGAAGAAAACGGAAGACGGAACACGGGAGGAGGGCACATGAAAATCAGCCAGTACGTGGTGCCGGAGGGGAAACCGGTGTCATTGAAGGATTATGATCCGGACGACACGGGAAAGTATGCCGACAGGGACGCTGCGGCGAAAGACCTTGAGGAAGACATCCGGCGAATGGCGGAACTGCAGGACGTCCTGTATGCGCAGAATTCGTACGCCGTGCTTCTCATCTTTCAGGCGATGGATGCGGCAGGGAAAGACAGCGTCATCAAGCACGTCATGTCCGGCGTCAATCCACAGGGGTGCCAGGTCTTCAGCTTCAAATCCCCTTCGACGGAAGAACTTGATCACGACTATCTGTGGCGTTGTCTCAAGTCGCTCCCGGAACGCGGTCGCATCGGCATCTTCAACCGCTCCTACTATGAAGAGGTCCTTGTCGTGCGCGTGCATCCGGAGTACCTCCAACGGCAGGGTCTCCCCCCCGAGACGCTGAAAGGAAACGTCTGGAAGCGCCGCTACGAGGACATCAATGCCGTTGAACGCTACCTTGTCCGGAACGGTGTTGTGATTCTCAAGTTCTTCCTGAATGTCTCAAAGAAGGAACAGAAGGAACGGTTCCTCAAGCGCATCGATACGCCGGAAAAGAACTGGAAGTTTTCCCTGGGCGATGTGAAGGAGCGCGGGTTCTGGAACGACTACATGGATGCCTACGAGGAAATGCTGGAGAACACCAGCACGGCGGAGGCTCCCTGGTATGTGATTCCGGCGGACCACAAGTGGTATACACGCGCCCTGGTAGCGGAGTGTATCGTCCGCCGTCTCCAGGCTCTTGATCTTCACTATCCTGTCCTGAGTGCTGCACAGGAGGAGGGCCTTGCCAAAGCCCGGGAGATGCTCCAGAACGAGTAAGGGATTGATTATCCGGAGATCCTCACATCACGCAGACCACAGGCACTCAGCCCCAGCCATCCCGCACCAAAGTCCTTCTGGCCTTTCTTGCGATCTATACCATCTGGGGATCCACTTATCTTGCGATCCGGTTCGGGGTCGAAAGCATGCCGCCCTTCCTTATGGCGGCAATTCGCTTCCTCATTGCCGGTGCCATCCTGTACGTCATCGAGCTGAAACGCGGAAGCCCGCGACCGACCATCCCGCAGTGGCGCTCGGCGCTGATTATCGGCGGCTTTCTCCTGCTTGTCGGGAACGGCGGTGTCTCGTGGGCAGAACAGGTGATGCCATCCGGTGTGACGGCCCTTCTGATCAGCACGACCCCCTTCTGGTTTGTCGTCATTGACTGGCTCTGGTACAGAGCGGACCGACCGAACAGTTCGGTAGTGGTCGGACTGGTGGTCGGGCTGGCGGGGGTTCTCCTCCTGATCGGGCCGGACCGCATCCTGACCGGCGGGGGGTTCCCGATCAGCGGCATCGTGGTTCTGCTGATCGCGACGGTGTCGTGGTGTGCGGGATCGCTCTACTCCCGGCGCGCCGTGCTTCCCTCTTCACCGTTCATGGCCACGGCGATGGAGATGCTCGGAGGAGGCGCGTTGCTGCTTGTGGCAAGTACGGTGGCGGGTGAACCGTTCACATTTGACCCGGCGACTGTCACGATGAAGTCGCTCTTCGCCGTCGGGTATCTTATCGTCTTTGGCTCGTTAATCGGGTTCACGGCGTACATCTGGTTGCTGGGTGTCACCACTCCCGCCCGTGTCTCGACCTATGCCTATGTCAATCCGGTGATTGCCGTTTTTCTCGGCTGGACGCTGGGAGGGGAAGAGATGACCGCACGGATAGCAATCGCGGCCCTGGTCATCGTTGCCGGCGTGGCTGTTATTGTGCTGAACAGGCGCTGAATCAGAGCTGGTCGATCGCCTTCAGCAGGCGGTTCAGGTCGAGGGGCTTTTGCAGGAAGGCATCTACTCCCGAGGCAAGCACTTCAGCGGGAGAATAGAACTGTGCGAACGCGGTGACCATGATGATCGGAAATTGCGGATTCGCGGCTTTTGCCCGTTTTGAGAACTCGATGCCGTTCATGCGGGGCATGTCGAGGTCCACAATTGCCATGTGAATCAGCGTGCTCTCCAGCACCTTCAGCGCCTCTTCCCCGTTGCCCGCTTCTACGATGGTGAACCCCTTCTCTTCCAGGATGGTCTTCAGGAGTTCCCGCGCATCCGCGTTGTCGTCTATCACCAGGATTCGCGCTGCCGGTCTCATGAGCCGTCCCGCTTGTCCGTCGGCTGGCCGGCTGCTGGCGACGCGCAGATCTCGGCGAACACTCTGGCCGTTGTCTCCATCTCCCCGGGGGTGTTATAGAAATGAGGGGAGAAGCGCAGGAGACCTTCCCGCACAGCGCAGGTGATCCCCCGGGCGCGAAGGCTGCGAAAGATGTCTTCAGGCGGAATGCCGGGCGGTGGTGCGACGGTGGCAATGCCGGCCCGGCGTGCCGGATCGAGCGGCGTGACCGGAACAACACCCGGTACGGTGGCACATTCCCGCAGCAGGATAGCCGTAAGGTGGTGGAGATGACCGGCGATCGCATCAATGCCGAACTCGAGGAGGAGTGACACGGATGCCAGCATTGCGTGCATGCCGGGGATGTTCAGGGTGCCGCCTTCGTACCGCCGGGCTGAAGCCGCAGGGGGCTGATCAAAGCGGTGGAACTCCCACGGAGAGGCGACAGAAAGCCATCCAAGGTGCTGTTGCGTGATGCGCTCCTGCATGTCCGCAGTAAGATACAGGAACCCCGTTCCCAGCGGCGCCATCTGCCACTTCTGGGCCCCGGCTGCCAGCGCATCGATCTTCATTGCCTGCACATCCACGGGCACTGCGCCGACCGCCTGTATCCCATCCACGACAAAGAGCGTGCCGCGTGAGCGGCAAAGCTCTCCGATCGCTGCCATATCTGCACGGTATCCGGACAGGAACTGCACTGCACTGAGGGAAGCGAGGCGTGTGCGCGGAGTCAGGGCCCGGGCAACGTGGTCTGCCGTCACCGCGCCATCGCGCGCGCTGATCATGTCGACCTCCACGCCGTGACGCCGGAGATGGAGAAATGGATGGAGGTTCGCAGGGAACTCCGCGTCATTTACCAGGACCCGATCTCCGGACTTCCACGGAAGACCTGCGGCAACGAGATTCAGCGCGTCGGAGGTGTTCATCTGAAAGGCTATACGCTCGGGAGCTTCGGCATTGATCAAGCCGGCGATGGTCCGGCGCCAGGTTTCGACCATCGCCACGTCCGAGCGAAAGGTGTCGATGACCCCGGTCGACCTGTCATGTGTATGGGACGTGAGGGCTTCGACGACCCGCGTCGACTGGGGGCTCGTGCCGGCGTGGTTCAGATAGATCCGGCCCGAAGAGAGGTACGGGAAGAATTCGCGCGCGCGTCCAAGAACGTCGGTGGGGAACACTGTTGTCATCCGGGCATGAACATACACGTTTGCCGGAAAAAATACGAAGAATGGCTTCGAATAGCAAAACCGGCGTGTATTGACTTCACCCACCCCCTTCCCTATATTCGGAGGAACATCCGGAGGTATTCATGGCACGTCGAATGCGCAAACATGCGTACGGATGGATTCCCGATCTTCCCGACCAGCGTGACTATCTGTATGCCGTCAGGCATCCTGTACCGCCGGTCCGTCCGGCATCAGCAGACCTCCGGGCACAGTGCTCGCCCGTCGAGGACCAGGGGTCGCTCGGCAGTTGCACCGCCCAGGCCCTGGTCGGCGCGCTTGAGTTTCTCGAGATCACGCACGGAGTGGTGTTCAAAGACCTCAGCCGCCTCTTTGTCTATTATAACGAGCGTGCCCTGATCGGGACGACGCGCTGGGACTCCGGAGCGACTCTGCGCGACGGAATCAAGACCCTTGCCAGACAGGGCGTGTGCGCAGAAAAACGATGGCCGTACATCCTCTCCCGGTTCACCCGCAAACCAACGAAAGCGTGCTATCGGGAAGGTCTGGATCATCAGATCACCGCGTACGAACGGCTGCTCACCCTGGACGAGATGCTTGCATGCCTTGCGGACGGAAATCCGTTCGTTTTCGGGTTTTCCGTCTACGAGAGTTTTGAGACTGCAGACGTCGCCCGCACCGGTATTGCAGTCCTCCCTGCCCCGGGGGAACGGGTGCTCGGGGGTCATGCCGTCATGGCCGTCGGCTATGACGAGCGCGACCAGCGTGTTCTTGTCCGCAATTCATGGGGCACGCGATGGGGACAGGGGGGGTATTTCACCATGCCGTTTGCCTATCTCAGCGACAGAAATCTCTCCGACGATTTCTGGACAATTCGCCGCGGCGAGAACATGTGATCGGGTCTCCTCCATTCATGTTCCGACATACAGGTGTGCTTTTTCCCGCTCTGCTTGCCGGCACGACACTCGCTGCCGTTGTGCTCTGGCTTGCATATCCGCTACCGCCCCCGAAGCCATACTCGTTGCTGGTGGAAGACCGCCACGGGCGTTTCCTGCACGCCTTCCGTGCCACGGACGGCGCCTGGCGCGTGAAGACCACCCCGGAAGAAATCCCGGCGGATCTGAAACGCATTTTGCTCGAGAAGGAGGACCGGTGGTTCTATTTCCATCCCGGCGTCAACCCTGTGTCACTCGTTCGTGCTGCGATGCAGAATCTGGCAGCCGGACGCACGGTGTCGGGAGCTTCGACGATTACCATGCAGCTTGCGCGCATGCTCGAGCCCAAGGAGCGGACCGTTCCCAACAAGCTGGGAGAAATGTTCCGGGCACTCCAGCTGGAATGGCGCTACACCAAAAACGAATTACTGGAGATGTATCTCTCGACGATTCCTCTTGGAGGGAACATCGAAGGGCTGAACTCCGCCGCACTCCTGTATTATCAGACACCCCTTGAACGCCTGAATATCGCACATCTGCTCGACCTTATCCTCATTCCGAACAATCCGAACGGACTCCGGCCTGACCGCGAGGGAGACCGTCTGTACGGGGAGCGATTGAAGAGAGCACGGCGATGGCTTGCGGACGGTTTTCTCCCGGCCCGCGACTCCCTCACCATCTGGAACACCCGGGCATCTGCGGTGCGTGAGCCCCTCCCACGGTTTGCCCAGCACTTTGCACTCCGGATCCTCCGCCAGGCCCCTTCCGCTGCGGTCTTTAGAAGTACTCTTGACCTTGACATGCAAAAACAGGCCGAGACCCTTCTCAGTAATCACCTGAGGCCCTGGAAGCTGGCGGGTGTGCAGAACGGCGCCGTGCTTGTCCTGGAGAACGCCACCGGAGCGGTCCGCGTCTATGTGGGCTCGGAGTCGTTTGACGATGCCTCAGCCCGCGGACAGGTTGATGCCGTTACCGCGGTCCGGTCACCCGGCTCGACACTCAAACCGTTCCTGTATGCGATGCAGATGGACCGGGGGGAGTTGACGCCGCGGACCGTTTTGCTTGACGTGCCGTATGATGCCGAAGGGTTTCTTGCAGAGAACTACGACGGCAAGTATGACGGAACGGTTTTCGCCGACGAAGCTCTCCAGCGGTCGCTCAACGTTCCGATGGTCCGGATGTTGAAAGCGGCGGGTCTGCCGGCTTTTCTGGACTTCCTCGATCAGGAGGGCATGACAACGCTGCGCCTGCAACGGCCACGTCTTGGCCTGAGTGTGATCCTCGGAGGATGTGGTGTGACGCTTGAAGAACTGACAACGGCGTTTGCAGCCTTCCCGGGAGCGGGCCTCTGGCGTCCGGCCCGGTCGGAAGAGACTGCCGTTCCGGATACCGCGAGAGGGCGGCGTGTGTTTTCCCGGGGGTCGGCATACCTCGTCACGCAGATCCTGTCGGGATTGCAGCGCCCGGATCTTCCGAACAATTTCGATTACGCGATGCACCTCCCGCGTGTTGCGTACAAGACCGGCACAAGTTACGGGCGCCGGGATGCGTGGTGTATCGGGTATTCCGCAGACTACACGGTGGGTGTGTGGATCGGCAACGTGACCAACAGAGGAAATCCGGAGCTTGTGGGGAGCCGGTCGGCCGCGCCACTCCTTCTCGATGTGTTCACCTCGATCTCCTCCGCGCAGCGGAAGGAGATCCTGGCGGAGCCGCCGGAAATCCGGCGGCGACGGGTATGCGTGCGAAGCGGCCTGCCTCCCGGGCCCTGGTGCGAGCGCACGATAGACGATCTGTACGTTGAACGGCAGACCGCAACCGCGCGCTGTCCGGTCTGCACCGAGTTTCTTGTCTCGCCCGATGGAAGCATGTCCTATTGTTCCACCTGTCTGGGAACGAAGGAGTACCGCACGGTGGTATACGCGCGCACTGCGCCGGAACTGTTACACTTCTGGCGCCTGCGGGACGTCCCGCGCGGGATCGCTCCACCTCACAACCCGGCGTGCACGCGGGTGTTCGCCGGTGACGGGCCGTCCATTCTCAGCCCGACCGACAAGATGACATATTATCTGGTCGACCGTGCCCAGAACTTCGTCCTTCAGGCCGGTTCCGGCATCGATGTCCACGAACACCGGTGGTACCTCGACGATGCATACCTCGGGAGCCGGCGTCCGGGAGAGAAGCTGTTCGTTCCGCTCTCTGCGGGAACGCATACCGTTGCATGCATGGATGATCGCGGCCGTATGAGCCGCGTCTCGATCGTCGTGCAGTCGGCGATGAACTAAGCATGATCCAGAGAAGGAGTCCTCATGAGAGTCCACCTGTTGGTCCTGTGTGTCCTGCTCCCGGCGCTTCTTGCCGTGGGGTGCGGCGGTCCCGATGCCTCTGTGCTTCGCGTGACGTCCCCCCTGCCGTCGGGGACCGTTGCCCGTGACGCGGTTTTCCCGTTCAGTTTTTCCCGGGGGGTTGTCCCTGTCGATTCGCTGAACCGCTGGACGGCGACACCCTACATCGAGTTCCAGCCTGCGCTGCCCGGCACGTTCGTCTGGGAGGACACCACCCGGCTTGTCTTCAGTCCTGACGGTCCGTTGCCCGGCGATGTCCGGTTCAGGGCACACCTGAACACGGCGTTGCTGACCGGGATTTCCGGGGCTTCCGGCTTCGAAGGGGCGGAGGAGTTTTCGTTCGCTACGGAGAGCTTCCGCCTCAAGCAGGCGGAATTCTTCTATGACCGGCTCGGGGAAAAGCGGGAGATCGGCATCCGCGCCAATCTCGAGTTCACGTATCTTGTCAACGCTCAGGATATCCCGCAGGCGATCCGCGTCACCGTCGATGGCAAGGCACGATCGATCGCCGCGGTTGCGACGACCGGCCAGAGCAGGATTGTCGCACTCGACATCGGAACCGTTTCCCAGCTTGACCGGGAGCGAAAGATCGCCGTCACATTCTCCGAGAATCTGACATCGCCCGAAACGCAGACCCGTATCACGATGGCCGAGCCCATGGTGTACACGATGCCTCCCCTTGGCGAGCTGCAGATCCTGGGGCATGAATACGGTTCTGACGGGAACAACGGATGGATCAAGGTCCGGACCTCTCAGGAGGTCGATGCCGAGGTCGCGCGATCCTCTGTGGCGATTGATCCGGTGCGGGCGTTCACTGTCAGGAATGACGGAAACGGTTTCACCCTGCTGGGGGCGTTTGAACCCGGCACGGCCTTTCGCCTTCGCATCCGTAAGGGGATGGAAAGCGTCCTGGGAGGAACGACGCAGCACGAGTATGAAGCAGATCTGGTTATGGGCAACGTCGCACCATCATTCGGGTTCGTCTCACAGGGCGGGATGTACATGATGCTCGGCGGCGCGCGAAGCATCGACGTCACCACGGTGAACATGAGCCGCCTTGCAGTGCGTGTGAGCCAGATCTTTCAGAACAACCTGCTCTTCTTCCTGGACGGCGGACGGTTTTACGACTATTCATACGGATACGATGACGACGAAGAAGGGGGCGGGCGCCCGTCGAACCGGAAATACCGCTATTACGTGGGCAACTATGGCCGGCAGCTGAGCTATGACACCATCGCAGTCTCCAGCGTCCTCAACCGTGAAGTGACCACCGCGTTCCCGCTGGCGCCATTTCTCAATACGGGGTACAGGGGATTTTATCTGGTGGAGATCGCCGATCCTGCACAGGCGTGGCGATCGACTGCCAAGCTCATTTCGGTGTCGGACATCGGCCTTATTGTCAAAGGAAGCGGCAGTGAAGTAACCGTGTTTGCCACGAGCATCCCCACCACCGAACCGATGGCGGGAGTGACTGTGACGCTGGTCTCAACCAATAATCAGGTCATCGCTTCGGGGAAGACGGACGGGGGAGGTGTTGCCGCGTTTTCCGGGATGAGAGAGAAGCTCAAAGAGTTTTCGCTGAAGCTCGTGACGGCGGAAACGGAAAACGATTTCAACTTCATTCATCTGGACGACTACCGGGTGGAGACCTCGCGGTTTGATGTCGGCGGACGTCGTGATGCCGGCGGGCCGTATGATGCGATGCTCTACGGTGACCGGAACATCTACCGGCCCGGTGAACGAATGATCGTCTCGGGGATCGTCCGGAACCTGACGCACGCAGTCCCTGCATCCCTTCCCGTCCGGCTGAAGTTGTTCAATCCGCGGGGAACATTGCTCGGTGAAACCCAGCATCTGTTGAATGCAGAGGGCTCATTCGAACTGTCGACCCCGATCGCCCCGGCGGCGGCGACGGGCGACTACCGGTACGAGCTGTACACCGGGAGTAATCTCTTCCTTGCGTCGTACAAAGTGAGCGTGGAAGATTTTGTCCCGGACCGGCTCAGGGTCAGTCTGGCTCCGTCACTCGACAGGGCCCGGCCCGGGCAGACGATCCGGTACACGATGCAGGCGACGAATTTCTTCGGACCCCCGGCTGCCGGCCGGAACTGGGAGTTTGAAGGAGTCTTCACCGTGCTCCCATACCGCTCGGAGCGCTATCCCGCGTTCCGGTTCTGGGATGACGCAGCGGCAAACAGCGTGGGTGAGCCCACTGTTGTTGACGGTCGGACCGACACCGAGGGAAAGGCGCAGGTGAGTTTCCGATTCCCGAGAACCTCACGGCAACCGGAATCCTGCGGGCACGGGGGCGTGTGGGTGTGTTCGATGAGTCCGGGCGCCCCGTGTACCAGCAGGCGCAGACTCTTGTGTACCCCAAACCGTATTTCGTGGGGTTGCTGAACAAAGGCGCATATTACGTTTCGCCCAACACGCAGCAGAAAGTCCAGATTGTGGCCGTCGATGCGGATGATCGTCCTCTGCAGGGATTCAAAGCGCGGATCGACCTCGTCCGCTTCGAATGGCATTCGGTCTTGCGTCAGCATCCGCAGACAAAAAACCTCCGGTATGTTTCCGAACGGCGGGAGATTGCAGTCCGGACCGACCGCGTCACGCTTGGCGATGGTCCGTACGAACACACGTATACAGCCCCGCGGTCAGGCGAATACGCCCTCCGGGTGAGCAAAGACGGCGACACCGGGTACAATCAGGTGCAATTCTATGCGTATAGCTGGGGGACGTCGGACATCACCTCGTTCGAAATCGATCCCGAGGCGCGTGTGGAAATCGTTCTCGACAAGCCTCTGTACGCCCGGGGGACAAGGCCCGCATCCTGTTCCAGACGCCCTTCAGCGGGAAGATGCTTGTGACAGTGGAGCGGAACCGGGTGTATAGCCACCGGTTTCTGGATGTGCAGAACAATGCCGCTTCCATGGATCTGGAAGTCGACGAGCAGTATCTCCCGAATGTCTACATCAGTGCTGTCCTTTGCGGAGGATTTCCGACGT
>CAVQPT010000021.1:0-645715 GCA_963714855.1 uncultured Bacteroidota bacterium
GCAATGATGTCTGGGCGCTGCTGGAGGATCGGGATGGGGCACTCTGGATCGGCACCTATGGGAGGGGGCTCAACAGGTTCGACCGGGGGCGCGGGACGTTTACACACTTTGTCCATGACCCTCATAACCCGTCTTCCCTCAGCAACGATAATGTGCTGTCGCTGTGCAAGGACCGGGATGGCGTGCTCTGGGTCGGTACCGAAGGGGGCGGCCTCAACAGGTACGATCCCACACGTCGGAAGTTTACACACTACCGCCACGATCCGCGCAACCCCGGGTCTCTGGCACAGGATGAGGTGACCGTCCTCCTGGAGGACAGCCGGGGAACTCTCTGGATCGGAACAAACGGCTCGGGGCTTGACCGCTTTGACAGGGAAGCGCGCAGATTCGTACACTTTCCTCCGCGCGCATCAGATACAACCGCCCTTCCCTCCGGTTCCATCCTGTCGCTTCTGGAAGACCATACGGGGGCGATCTGGGCGGGGATGTATGAAGGAGGGATCGCGCGCGTGGATCCGGCGACGAACACCGTGCATCGATTGCCGATGCGCCCCCCCGGCCCGGAGCAGGGAATCAACAACAATACCGTTCTCTCGTTGTTTGAAGACTCGTCCGGCATCCTCTGGGTTGGAACATATGGAGGTGGCCTTAACCGGTATGACCCGGCACGGAAGACATGGCGTCATTACACTGAAGCAGACGGCATGCCGAACGATGTCGTGTACGGGATCCTGCCCGACGACCACGGACACCTCTGGATGCCGACCAACAAAGGGCTTGTGCGGTTCACAGTGCAGACCGGGGCCGTTCGGACATTCGACGTCACCGACGGCCTGCAGGGAAACGAATTCAACCAGGGGGCATACGAGCGGAGCGGACGGGGGGAACTGTTTCTGGGCGGGATCAACGGCTTCAATGCATTCTTTCCCGACAGCATCAAAGACAATACGACTGTAGCGCCGGTGTACCTCACGAGTTTCCGGGTTTTCGACCGGAACGTCGTCCTCCCCCAGGCGCTCGCCGTCACCCGGGCAATCCAACTTCCCCATGACCGCAATTTCCTTTCATTCGAGTTCGTCACGCTCAACTTCACGGCTCCCGAGAAAAACCGTTATGCGTACATTCTCGACGGTCTCGATGGCGCATGGATCGAATCGGGCACCCGCCGGTACGTCAGCTACACCAACCTCGATCCCGGAACGTATACGCTGCGCGTGCGTGGCTCAAACAGCGACGGAGTGTGGAACGAGGCAGGGACGACATTGCAGATTACGATCGTTCCCCCATACTGGAAGACATGGTGGTTCCGCATCCTCGCGGTGGCCAGTGTCGCGGGCCTGTTGTTTGTCATGTACCGCTCCAGAGTGCGGAAGTTGCTCGAGATCGAGAGGATCCGGACCTCGATCGCCACTGACCTCCATGACGACATCGGGTCGACACTCACCGAAATCGCCCTGTACAGCGACGTCGGGCTGCGTGAACTCCGGTCCCACCAGGCCGGCGTGGCACTCGCCGTAAATGAACGGGCCAAGCTCTCATCGTTGTTTGCGGACATCGCATCGACATCGCGTTCGCTGATTGATGCCATGAACGACATTGTCTGGTCGATTGATCCCAAAAATGACTCCTTTGAGTTCGTGCTGATCCGCATGAAAATGCATGCGACCAAAATGTTCGAGGCCAAAGGGATCAACTATGATATCGACATTCCCCCGGCCCTGTCGTCGCTGAGGCTTCCCCTGAATTTCCGCAGGCGGTTCTTTCTGATCTACAAGGAAGCAATCAACAATGCACTCCGGCACGCAGCGCCCCACCGGGTCGTCCTGACTTTGTGGCGTGAAGGCCGCACGCTTGTGATGACCGTGACGGACGACGGCAAAGGATTCGACCTGCGTGAGGGGGGACAGGGAAACGGTCTGCACAACATGCATCAGCGCGCCGTGTCGCTTGGAGGCAAGCTGTCGGTTATCTCTGCCCCGGGTCTGGGGACGACAGTAACGTTACGGGCAGAAATACCCTGAGCACGAAGCGAACGGGGTGGTTACGCGATAGACCGGGAAATCCGAACACATGAATCCGCACGTGCCCACGTGGCATCAAACGATGGTGTGCGTTCTCAACCAGTGATCGAGCGAAGTCAACGGAGAATCAGGTGGGAAAACAGGAATCGGAGAGAACGGTCCTCAGTGTGATTGTCGTCGAGGACCGAAAACGGATCAGGGAAGCTCTGGTGGACCTTATCAACGGCTCCGACGGACTGCGCTGCATCGGAGCCTACAGCTCATGTGAAGCGTTGCTCGGAGAGCTCACGCACACCGTGCCGGACGTGATCCTCATGGACATCGGATTGCCCGGCATGACCGGGATCGAGGGGGTCAGGGTGGTCAAAAGCCGTTTCCCGGCGATTGACATCCTGATGCATACCGTGTATGATGATGACGAGAAGATCTTTGCATCGATCCTTGCCGGTGCCTCCGGGTACGTCCTGAAAAACGCGGAGTCGGAAGAACTCCTCCGTGCCATCCGTGAGATCCGCGTCGGTGCACCGATGAGCGCTTCGATCGCCCGGCGGCTTCTTGCAATGATGCGGGGGAAAGAAGCGGCCCCTGCCGCAGACATGAACCTCACACCCCGCGAAATGGACATCCTCCAGTGGCTCGTGGAAGGGCTCAGTTACAAGAAAATCGCGGAAAAATTGTTCATCAGCCCGCTGACGGTGCAATCGCACATAAAGAAAGTGTATGAGAAGCTCCAGGTCCATTCGAAATCCGCAGCGGTCTCGAAAGCGCTGAAGTACAGACTGTTTCAATAACACTCCACTCGCCGGATTCGCCACTCACCTGCATGAGGTGACACCATGAACCTCCCCCGCATCCTTGCGATGCTCTTCCTGTCTGCTCTCGTCCTGTCGTCCTGCGCGCAGAAGCATGAAGAAGCCGCGCGCACAGCTGTCCCGCTCTACTCAATTGAGCAATTCTACAAGAACAAGCAGATCGGCGGTGGGGCGTTTTCCCCCGACGAATCCCGGCTGTTGATCAGCAGCAACGAATCGGGTATCTACAACGTCCATGAAATCACGATCGCGGACGGCAGCCAGCGCGCGATCACCACTCATCCCTCTTCTACATTACCGATGCCGGGAAAGAATTCATGTATCTCGTCCGCTACACGCTCTCGACCGGAGCGCGGGAGACCATATTCCAGTCCCCCTGGGATGTGATGTACAGCTACACCTCCGAACACGAGAAGTACAGGGTGATTGCCGTAAATGCGGACGGGAAGAACGAACTCACCATTATTGAGACGGCGACCGGAACGCGTGTTCCGTTCCCCGAAATACCTGACGGCAACGTGACGGCGGTGTCGATCTCTCCCAGTGAGAAGCTGATGCGGGTCACCGTCGGCACATCAAAGGCCCCGAGCGATCTGTCGGTGTATTCCTTCGACACGAAGCAGCTGAAGAAGCTTACCCACACGCTCAATCCGGAGATCGATCCGAATAATCTCGTTTCGGCGCAGGTGATACGGTACGCCTCGTTTGACGGCCTCGAGATTCCCGCCGTCTTCTACAAACCCCTGACCGCCTCATCCGCCACCCCCGTGCCCGCCCTTGTCTGGGTGCATGGTGGCCCCGGTGGTCAGAGCCGCGTCGGCTATTTCGCCCTGATTCAGTATCTGGTGAACCACGGGTACGCCATCCTGGCGGTCAATAACCGGGGCAGCAGCGGTTACGGAAAGACCTTCTATATGATGGACGATCGCAACCACGGCGACAAAGACCTGAAGGATTGCGTCTATGGAAAAAACCACCTCCAGACGATGCCGTTCATCCAGAAAGACCGCATCGGCATTATCGGCGGATCCTACGGAGGGTACATGGTGATGGCAGCCATGGCTTTTCAGCCGGACGAATTTGCCGTGGGCGTGAATCTGTTCGGCGTCACAAATTGGCTGCGGACACTCAAATCGATCCCGCCGTACTGGGAATCGTTCCGCAAGGCTCTGTACGCGGAGATAGGCGATCCGTTCACGGCGGACTCCGTCCGTCTGTACGGCAATTCCCCACTTTTTCACGCTGATCGTATCACAAAGCCGGTCATGGTGTTGCAGGGAGCCAATGATGTCCGCGTGCTCAAGGTGGAGTCAGATGAAATCGTCGACGCTATGAAACGGAACAATGTTCCGGTGGAGTACGTGATCTTCCCCGATGAAGGCCACGGTTTCGTCAAGAAGGAAAACGAAATCAAGGGGTACGGGCAGGTGCTGACGTTCCTTGACACGTACCTCAGGCAGCCCCCGGTGACAGCACGGCAGACCATACCATGACCGTTGTGAGGCATGAGCGGCCAGAAGATGGTGAGGCCGTCCGGACTGTCAATCGGCTCGCCTTCGGCAGGGGAACAGAGGGAAGGATTGTCGATCTCCTCCGCGAACGGTGCAGTGACACCGTCTCTTTCGTGGCTGTGGAACACGAGGAAATCGTCGGCCATATCTTTTTCAGTCCGGTAACCATAGTGGGGGATGCGGGCCCCATACGCGGTATGGGGCTCGCCCCTATGGCTGTGCTTCCAGCGCGGCAACGCGAAGGACTCGGATCCCTCCTTGTCCGGCACGGCCTGGACCACCTTCGCAATCGCACCTGTCCTTTTGTCGTGGTCCTCGGCCATCCCTCCTACTATCCCCGCTTCGGGTTTGAGCGGGCTTCACTCCACGGGGTGCACAGCCAGTGGGAAGGCGTTCCGGACGAAGCGTTCTTGGTCCTGCCGTTCGATCGCGACCTGATGTGTGCTGTCCGCGGTGTGGCACGATACCGGGAGGAATTCGACGAAGCAATGTAGAGAGATCGTTCCCGCAGATCCCCGCACTTTTCCCGTCGCTTCCCGCAGTAGACCCCCCGAAACCGGTCCCGAACCACCGAAAGTGAACTGGCACGAATATTGGGATATTCCCTTCGGGGCCTAGTTCCCCGGCCGTAACCCGAAATACCATATTTGTGGTATTGTGATTCCTCCGGGTCACAGCTATCTTTCACACAGATTACGGGAAGAGCCGGTACCATCCGGTCACCCAACACTGTACTTCACAAGGAGGATCCCATGAGAAGGCATATACTGACTGCAGCCCTGCTGGTGCTCGTTGCGGGCGCAGGTGTGATGGCGCAGGGAATCGTCCCGCCGATACCCACAGATCTGACCGCCACCCTGGGGCCTGATCCTGTCCCGGTGGTGAAGCTGGGGTGGAATGTCCCTATCGGTCCGTGGGGGTTCATTGTCTACCGGTCGGAGGATGACTCCATTCACTTCCGCAAACTCGCGATGATCAATAGCACTGTATTCTTCGATCACGCCGTGCAACCGGGACATGTGTATTACTACTACGTGACAACCGTTGCCATGGGCACAGCCACTCACCCGATTGAAAGTCCGCCGAGCGCCATTGTGATGGTCCGCGTCGGAGGGACCCCGGATCGCCCCATCGGTGTGCTTGCTGGAACTGTGGTGGATGATTCCACCGGCCGGCCGATTCGCGGTGTGAAGATTCTCTTCACTCGCATGCGTGCCTCGATCACGATCGCCCTGCCGTTCGCCATCACGGACTCCCTCGGACACTACGCGGCAAAGCTTGATACGGGCGTGTACAAGGTGAAAGCCGAGCCCGCCCCCTGGATGCCACCGGGTCCGCCGCCCTATCAGGCCGAGTGGTACGACGACAAACCCGACGGTCCGAGTGCGGATCCCGTCATGGTACTCGAGAATGCATCGGTCGTGGCCGATTTCGGACTCAGCCGGATCATTCTGCCCCATATCCCCAAGGGAACGATCGCAGGCAAGATTGTCGATGACCTGTCTCAGCTCCCCCTGCGCGGGGTGTTTGTTCACTTCTTCAAACGGGGACCGGTGCTCACAAACTGGCAGCCTGTGGCAGTGACCGATTCCCTGGGTATGTACTCAATGAACCTTGACACGGGAGTCTATCTGGTCCGGGCGGAATGGCCCTACGCAAGCATCAGCGCAGCCATCGTCAGCTACATACCCGAATGGTTCGACAACGTGACTGACCCGGCTCTGGCAACGCCTGTGAAAGTGGCAGAGGGTGTCACATTCACTGCCGATTTTGGCCTGAGCAAATTTCCCCAGCCGGTGTATGCAACAATCGAAGGGATAGTCACAGACACCATGGGCACTCCGTTGCGCCATGCAACCGTGGCTATTCTGCGGTCGCTGCAGGATATGAGTGTATCCGCTGCAACGATGCGCATGATGCCCGGAACGGATGATGAGAGCATGGACGTTGAAGGCGTCGGCTTCTGCCGCGGCGTCGTGTGGAAGGGATTCACTGATTCCCTTGGATACTATAAAGCGCGGGTGCGTGCGAACCGGGCCTACATTGCCGTAGCTGCCCGATGGGGATATCTGCCGGAATACTACGACAACAAACCGCACCCGTTACTTGCCGACATCATTAAGGTCACGTCTGACGTCAAGAACATCGATTTTTCCCTCGCAGAAAATCCCGTCATCCAGAACAGCATCAGCGGCATCGTCCGTGATTCCGCCGGCAACGGCGTCCCGTCGATCCTGATACTCTTCCCCGCCAGGCCGTTCGTCACGCCGCTCCGAGTCCGTATCGGGCACTCCGACTCAACCGGCGCATACACGATCGGCAATGTCATCCGGGGAACGTACATTGTGCTTGCCGTTCCCTTCGCCGGCTACGCCCCTGCCTTCTACAAAGCGGGTGCCTTTGGTGTGATGCAGTGGCGCTTCGCCGACAAGGTTCTGGCAAACGGTGATGTCTCCGGCATTGACGTTGGCGTGGTCCCGATCCGCTCAGCCGGCTTCGCCCGGATACGCGGAATCGTCCAGGCGGGAGGCTCGCCCCTTGCTGGCGTGCGTGTTCTTGCAACAAATACGGCCGGAGAGGTGGTTGGCTATGGCCTGACCGATGGGCAGGGGGGATACGCAATCGACGCTGTCCCCACCGGGATGACGACCCTCAGCGCCGACCGGCCGGACTATGAGGGAACACCGACCGCTGTCAATGTGTCCTGGGACACGTACGATCTCAACAACGTCGACTTCACGCTGCAGGAAGCTACTGCGACCGGAGTTTCGGATGAACCATCCGTCGCCGTACAGTATGCGCTTGACCAGAACTTTCCAAACCCGTTCAACCCCAGCACCTCGATCGCCTTCGCGGTACCGGCTGCGGGGCATGCCACACTGAAGGTGTACACTCTGCTCGGGCAGGAAGTGGCAACGCTGGTGAATGGGAATGTTCCTGCAGGCCGGGCAACAGTTGTCTGGAATGCCACCGACGACGCCGGTCGGCAGGTCGCCAGTGGGCTGTACTTCTATCGCCTGACCGTCACTGATGCTGGAGGGAAAGCGATCTTCGGAGTAGTGAAGAAGATGATGCTCGTTCGGTAGGACCGAAAGCCGGACGGGGGCGCCGCAGGGGCGCAAAGAAAGCACAGCCACACCACGCGTTCTTTGCGTCTCTGCACTGGTGTCCATGACATTTGATCATGGGGAGTGGCATGTTGAAGAACGTACTCATCGCTGCCGTGCTGGTGGCCGTATTGGTTATACGGTGTGGCGCCCAGGCCACACTGCCTCCGGCGCCGATAAACCTGATCGCGCAGTCTCCTGCAGAATTGCAGCCTCGCGTCCTTCTCTCCTGGAGTGGCAGCGGACCGTGGTTCTACAAGGTGTACCGTTCAACAGGTGACACAACCTCATATCAGTGGATCGGGATCGCTCAGAACACCAAGTTCGAAGACCGGAGCGTAAGTCCCGGCGTGTTGTATCACTACGTCGTGACGGCAGCTCTCTTTCAGGACAGCATTCTCCTTGAAAGCGTCCGCAGCAATGCTGCGAGTGTCCGGGCCTATGCACTCCCGTCGGGTCCTAAAGGCCTTGTGACAGGACGGGTGACCGACGAGGGATCCGGCCTGCCCATTCCGAAAGTCCGTATCCGTTTCTTCGCACTCCGGACCTCCCTGAATCGGGTCGTCGAAGCGCAGACTGACACTGCGGGCTGGTACACGGCGCTCATTGACACCGGGACGTATTTCATCAGAGCGGAGGAGGTTGCCCTGACCGTTGCCGCTCCTCCGCATGTACCCGAATGGTTCGACAATGTAGCCCTTCCCGGACAGGCAACGGCAGTAGAGGTGCGAGAGGGCGATACCTCACGGGCATATTTTGCCCTGCGGGCGTCAACCCCGGTGCCCTATGCGTACATCAGCGGTACTGTTACCGACGCACAGGGAGTGCCTCTTGCCGGTGCGGCCGTGGCGCTTGTCCGACCGATTCAGGAGCTCAACGCCTACGCCGCCGTCACCTCGACAACGCCGGGCATCGGTCCGGAGGCAAAGTTCGTCCCCGGTATCGGATATACACGGGGTGTGGTATGGCTGGGCTTCACGAACCCGTCCGGGAATTTTTTTGCACAGGTCCTCACCGGCCGTCCTTATGTCGCAATGGCATCACTGCCCGGATACCATTCCGAAGTCTATGAAAACACATCAGATCCCACGCAGGGCACAGTTCTGACCGTTCACGGCGACACATCCGGAATTGACTTCTCACTGACGCCGATAACAGGTGATACCGGTTCGATGCAGGGAGCGGTTGAAGATGAGGATGGTGGAGATGTCCCTGCCCGCATTATTCTGTTTCCCCGTCCCAAAGGGGGCGACGATCGGCCTGCAGTCTTTGTCCACACCGACTCAACAGGTCACTTTGAGCTGAACGATACTCCTGTAGGATCATATTCCATTCTTGCTGTGCCGTACAGCGACTTCACCGCAGCGTACTACACGCACACTGGCCCCGGGGCAATCTCCTGGCTCGATGCCGACAGCGTTACCATCAACGGCAGCCCGTCGGCATTGACAATCACGTTGCCGCGCCTGCAGAATCTCGGGCTCACACGCATCAGCGGACAGGTCCGTTCGCTCAATTCTTCGCTCCTTGCGGGCGTGCGGATCATGGCGCGGTCCTCCGGGGGCAGTATTGCCGGCTACGGCATCACCGACCATCAGGGACAGTATTCGATTGAAGCCGTCACCGCCGGGGCGATCACCTTGGTCGTGGACCGGGAGCAGTTCACACCTGTCCGGGCTCCCTTGACGGTTCCGCAAAACACCTATCTCCTCGCCAACGTGGATTTCGTCCTCTCCGCGACACCACCAACAGGCATACGGAGCGTTGACGGACTTCCTGCGGTGACCAGGCTACTTCAGAACTATCCGAATCCATTCAATCCCAAAACCACTATTCAGTTTCGTGTCGGCGGGGAAGAAAGCCGGTCCGGAGATGTGAACCAATGGTCTGCTGCATCGACGACGGGCGGAGATATGGTGCGGCTCGTCGTGTACGATATGCTCGGACGTGAGGTGGCGGTGCTGGTAAACGAACCGTTGGCGCCGGGAGCATATCAGGTGGGATTTGATGCGACGCGGCTTGCAAGCGGTGTCTATATCTACAGGCTGACAACATCTGGAACCACTGCGTCGCGGACGATGACGATCTTGCGATAGAGAACGTCTACCCCCCCTCGCTCTTCATTCTTTTCTCTTCTGTCGTCATTTCTTCGTATGCCTCCTTTTCCCCAAGAGCAACCGCCCGATACTGTTGTTCGACGTCTTCGCGCGATCGTGCGGCCTCGATCACGAGCTCGCGTGCTCCGCGATGTGTGAATACTTCCGCAACCGGATTACGAAGGCATTCAAGAATCTGCTCTGCCACCCGCTCCGGCGTCTGCACCCCCTCGATGGCGGGTAAGGGAAGATGACGTTCGGCAGCAATCCGTTTGATTGCAGGTCCTGACCGGGAAAAGAACGCAAGCATATCTCCCCCTTCGGTAACCTCCGCCCAGGGCGTCTTTACTCCTGCGGGACACACTGCAGTGGCATGGATTCCTGTTTCAAGTAATTCAAGGCGGAGTGCATGCGTGAAGCCGACAACGGCATGTTTGGCTGCGACATATGCGCTGTTATAGGGGAAGCCGAGTTTTCCGGCGATGCTGGCAATGTTGATGATGTGTCCGCTGTGCTGCACCTTCATCTGCGCGAGAGCGGGGCGCGTCGTGTACCAGAGCGGATACACATTGATCCGGAACATCCGTTCCAGGACCTCATCAGTGGTGTCTTCAATGCTACCGAAGTGGCCGCGTCCTGCGTTGTTCACAAGGATGTCAAGACGCCCGTATGCACTGATGGTGGCAGCGATGAGGTGTTCCGCCTGGCGGCGGTCTGTGAGATCGCAAGGAACGACGGTAGCAGCTGGGAGAGCCGATGTGGATGGGGGAAAGTGCTTTTCTACTTCCCTCGCCACGATACGAAGGCGATCTTCCCGGCGGGCCGCAATGACCGTATGGATACCCTGTCGGCCAAGGAGCCGTGCAAGTGCCGCGCCGATGCCGGACGAGGCCCCGGTTATCACCGCAACCTGTCCGCGTAAACCGTCTGCTCCGGTGTGGCCGGCGGGGACTACAGCTCGGGGGTCGTTTGCAAGGTCCATGTTTCACCTATGTCTGAAAGTGCGATTCTGTCTGCGCGGTCGCCGATGGCCCGCTGCAGCCTTTCGATGGGTTCCGTCGTCGGCTCCTGGCTCTGGATGAAGGTTTTCCAGTGGATGGGCAGGATTGTATCCGCTCCCATGTGGTCGGCCATGGCGAGGGCCTGTTCAGGATCGGCATGAGCGGTTATCCACGGGTCGTAGGCACCGATGGGCATGATGGCAAGGTCCACCGGAATGCCGCGTTGACGTATCTGGTTGAACTTCTCGTGGTACGATGTATCCCCGCCAAAGACGACATGATGCCCGTTGTGCGAGAGCAGGTACGCATTATAGCTCCTGCCATCCCTGTAGCCCCGCGACCGGTCCCGCTCCCATGGATAGCGCCACCCGAAATGGTTGACCTCCAGCGCTTCGATCCGCAGATCGCCGATGCGGGTCCATTCACCCCAATCAAGTTCATACACGGTGGTATAGTCCAGGTCCTGGATTACATCGTATGTGTTTTCAGCAATTACCACAGGTATCGACCGGTCGAGCTCTTTCAGCGACGGGATGTCAAGATGGTCCATGTGCGCATGGGACAGGAGAATCAGGTCGAGCGGCGGAAGCTGCTCCGCCATAAGCGCCGGGGTTACGAGCCGTTTCGGTCCGATGGTGCCGAGCCCGCCGAGAGAGAGACCGATACGCTCCGAGAACACCGGATCGGTAATAATATGAAAGCCAAAGAAATTTACGAGGACGGTGGAATGCCCGATCCACGCAGCGGTAATCGTGTCGTCAGACCAGGACGCAGGCTCGGGAACGGTGGCTGGCACGACAAGCGGTTCGTCATGGGCAATTAACTCCCACCGTCCGCGGCGACCTCCTGTATCGGATGCGCGCACGAGCGGTGTTGTGGCGGCAAGAGTGCCCGCCAGGCTGAGAAAGCGGCGTCGCGAGATCATACCGGTATAACCGCAGATTCTTCAGGAGAATTCCGTGCCTGGTGCCGAGCCGCGGATTTTCCCGCCACATAACCGGTCGAAAATGCTGCCTGGAGATTGTACCCGCCGACCGGACCCGCAATATCCAGTACCTCGCCACAGAGATAGAGACCCTTGACGATTCTTGATTCCATCGTCTTCGGGTCCACCTCACCAAGCGACACACCCCCTGCCGTCACTTCACCCCGTGCAAGAGCGATTGTTCCTGCCCTGCCGATTCGCCAGGCTTTGAGGAGTCCGACGATGGCCTTCCGTTGCTCACGCTGCAGAACATACCCGCGGGTTTGCGGATCCACTCCGATTGATTGCAGCATCCATGGGACGATGCGGTTCGGCATCCAGGAGTCCAGTAGTGTTTCCAGTGTGCGGCCGCTATGACTCCGTATACGTTCGAGAAGATCCTGCTCCACAGACGCAAAGTCTCTGCCGGGGAAGAAATCGAAGGTAATTTCCACGGGACCGCGTTCCAGCGCGAGCGCGGCGGATCGGCTTACTTCGAGCGCTGCCGGACCGGTCACGCCTTCATGGGAGAAGAGAATGTCACCGGCCCACGATGCGATTGTTCTGTTGTTCTGCACTGCACTGAGGCAACCGTCACGGAGTGCAACTCCTCGCCACTCCGGCGGCAGCGGCGGCTCGATCCCGATTGGCGCAAGAGCAGGGCGCAGGGGAACAATGGTATGCCCCGCCTCCTCGGCCCAACGGTAACCATCCCCGGTAGTTCCTGTTTTTGGATACGACACACCCCCCGTTGCAAGGACAACCTGAGTGGCGGCAATGGTCGTTCGACCCACGATCACGCCCCGAATTGCATCATTGGCAACCAGAAGTCGATTAACCGGGCAGCTGGTTTTCAGGTTCACACCTTCCCGATCAAGGATCGAAACGAATGCTCGCATGATGTCGCGGGACGTGCCTTCAGTCGGAAAAACTCTGCCGTTCATACGTGCTAGGGTGTTAACACCTTCCACTTCGAGCATCTTCTGAATATCATCGTTTGAAAATGCGAAGAATGAAGGCTTTAGAAAACGGCGCTCACGAGGGACGAACGCCTGAAGTAATTCCTCGACAGTACCAGCATGGGTCACATTACATTTCCCACCCCCGGAAATGAGGATTTTGATTCCTGGACGCTGGTTTCTTTCAAGCAGCAGGACATGTGCACCATGGCGAGCCGCGCTCCACGCAGCCAGGATACCTCCGCCGCCTGCTCCGATCACAACAATCCGGTCTTTCATGGGAATCAAGGTACTGAACTGCCGGATGAGGTCCAACTCCGGCCCAATACACTTGATTTCCGAAATTGGACATTGTATCTTACTGACGGGGGAAACGTAATACTCGAGGAGGCCAGGGATGAAAACTGGAGACATGTCGAAGGGGAACAAGCCGCTGTCGGTGACAATAGGCGCGGACTTTGGATCGCCGAAGGGCTCGAATGTTAACATCCAGAATCAAATCGTCAAGCTCACCACGTCGGCCCAGCAATACTTGAAGAATGGGCAGAGTGCGCTTGCGTTTGATTCACTCATGGAGGCATACCTCCTCGACCCTCTTAACCCTCACGTACTTTCTTGCGAAAAATCGGTTCTTCCTGCGTGGGAGAACTACCGTCAACAGCATTCCGGCACACCGGGGATCGCAAAGGTTAGCGACGGTGACCGTCTCGCCCGGCTGAAAGCCGAGAAAGAAGCTCAGCGCATTGCAAAAGAACGGCAGATGTGGGAGCAGGCATCACGCGCGCCACGGATTCTTGGCAATCAACGCTCTCCGGGAGAGAAGCGCTGAACAGTTCACGTCACGACGGTTGACTGCGGTACTCGCCGGACTCCTCTTCAGCACATCGTGTGTTCTGGCCTCCGATGAGGCTATCCTCCGAGGTTTCGTCAGGGATGCTCAAACCGGCGATCCCCTTCCTGCTGCACATGTCCGGCTTCTCACCACCACACGTGGAACCATAACCGGTACCGGCGGCGAGTACACTCTCAAAACGGCAGACGGCATGTACGCGGTCGTGACCAGCATGATCGGATACCGTCCCGACACTACGCATCTGATGATCACTGGGATGGTCACGCACACCGTCCCCCTCCGACCGTCGGAGATCGTTCTTCCGGAAGTCGTGATCTCCTCCGAAGACCCGGCCGTTGAAATCATCCGGCGCGCAATACGGAACAAGCGCCGGTGGATCGACAGGCTTGTCTCCTATCAATTCGAAGCGTTCACGCGCCAGGTCCTGCAGCGTGATACCGCCATTGCCAGCATCACCGAATCGTTCACGCGTGGCTACTGGCAGCAGGGAGACACGTTGCGCGAGGTCGTTCTCCAGAAACGCCAGACCGACAACATCAAACAGTCGTTCAACTTCGCGTCCGTCGGACGACTTCTGAATTTCAATGACGACGAGATCCGGTTCTTTGGCTACACCTTCGTCGGTCCGACAGCGCTCGATGCCCTTGACTACTACGACTACACCCTCGTGACCACGGGCCGTGATGCAGGACACAGCGTCCACGACATCCGCATGAAACCGCGGTCGCGTACTGTGCCGCTGTTTGACGGGACGGTTCACATCACCGACGAGACGTATGCGCTGGTCGGCATCGATGTCGTCCCGAATGAAGCCTTCGCGATCCCCTTCCTCAAAGAACGCAAACTCCGGTACAGACAGCAATTTGCCCTTTTTGATAACGATTTCTGGCTTCCGGTGGACATTCGGATTTCCGCCGGGGCTACCCTCAGCATGCTGGGATTTTCGTTCCCGCGTTTCGGTTTCGACCAGACTTCTGTGATCACCGAGTACAGCATCAACACGCCCATACCCGACAGCATCAGTGCAAAGCCAAGGCTTACGGTGGATTCCAGCGCAACCCGTTATGACTCCACATTCTGGACGGGACCGCAGATCCTCCCGCTCACGCCCCGTGAAAAGCTCGCCTACGGCTCGCTCGACAGCACGCAGACACTCGAGGTCCAATTCCGTCCCGGCGGTGCGGCAATGACGCTTGGCGGCGATCTGGGGGGCGGGGGCACTGTTTTGAAGTATCTGGATCTTTCGTTCAACCGGGTCGAAGGTGTTCACCTCGGCGCATCGACTCTGGCGGCGCCTGTTCTCCCGTTCCTTTCGGTCTCTGTCGGCTTGGGGTATGGATTTTCGAACAAGAGATCGGCATTCCTTCTCGGTGGAACGGTGTACACATCGCCAGAACACACGCTGGGTTTCGGCGTGGAAGCGTACCGGCGATTGGACAATAGCCCTGACGCGGAGGAGTATGGGCCCCTTCTGAATTCAATGACCTCTCTTCTCTACAAGAACGACTATCACGACTACTTTGGCGCCGAGGGATGGAAGGTCTTCGCCACACTGTCCCCTTCCCGTTCCGTACAGATGACAGGAACAGTTCTCACGGAGCTCCACACAGCAACGGAATCCACGACGGACTACAGTCTGCTCTCCCGCTCTCGTTCGTACCGTCCGAACCCGCCCGTACGCGAAGGAATGATGCGGAGCATGCAGGTGGCCGCACGGTTTGGCAACCCGCCTGTTCCGTTCGGCGTGGTCGTCCAAAACATACTCACTCTGAACATCGAGCATGCATCCTCCTCGTTGCTCAAAGGAGCATTCGATTTTACGCGCTACGAGGCTGGGGCGACGCTTGTAGTCCCGACATTTGCACCGAGCCACCTCTTCCGCCCGCAGTTTGTGTTCCGCATGGGCGCCGGCGCATCCAGCGGCACTCTGCCGTTTCAGAGGGCATTCAGCCTCGAGAGCCCGTTGAGCGGCTTTGCACCGGCCGGCGTGTTTAAGGGGATGGAGGTGAAGGAGTATGGCGGGACCGGATATCTCTCGTTCCAGGCCGAGCACAACTTCCGCTCACTTCCTTTTCTTGCCCTTGGAATTCCCTTCCTCTATGAAAACAGTATCGAATTGGTTGTGCATGGCGGTGCCGCCCGCACGTGGAACGAGGGGGGTGGTATGGTTCAGGAGACCGGGGGATGGTACACCGAGGCCGGTTTCGGCATAAACAGGCTCCTTGATGTGTTCCGTGTTGACTGTACCTGGCGGTTGAGCTCTCCCCGCACTTTCCGGGTGACAATCGGCGTTGCCCAGATCCTCTAGGCATTTCCAGCTCTCGCGCACGTCCTGCAGCAGAAAGTCCATCCTCGGGCACGCCATTTGCCAGAATTATGGGAAAGGGCCTCTGATAGTCCTTGGAGACCTTCTTTGCCCGGTGGGCATCACTCTGTCCAGCATATGGCTATAATTGTGCACATTTGAGTAGAGAGATGCGTTCACAGACGTTTGATTTACTACTTCATTTCGCTATATTTTGGTTTGTCAATACTTAAGGAGCAGACACGGCCGTGGCAATCAAGCGGATCTCGGAACGACAGATCGACAGAGTCATCAAAGAGCTTCACGCACTTTCCTTCAATCTCTGGCGCTCCTGGAATCCATCAGCGCAGCGGATCTATCAGGAACTCTCACCGTTTTTCTGGGAAGACAGCAACCACAATGCTGTTGAGGTGATGAACTGGATCTCCGGCCCGGAATTGAAAGGGCGGCTGCAAAATCCGGAGTTCTTCACCCGTGTCGACAGAGTCTGTGCAGATTTTCGCGGATACATGAAGCTGAAGAATACCTGGGCCGCCAAAAACGTTCCTTCATCGAAAAAGTCTACCGTCGCGTATTTCAGCGCTGAATTCGGTCTTCATGAGAGTCTGCGCATCTACTCCGGGGGCCTCGGTATTCTCGCCGGCGACCATACAAAATCGGCGAGCGATCTTGGTCTGCCGCTGATCGGCGTCGGCATCTTCTACCGTCAGGGATATTTCCGGCAGCAGACGAGTCGTGACGGTTGGCAACAGGAGCTGTACCCGACTTTCGACCCGCAGCGTCTCCCCCTGCGTCCTGCAGTTGACAAACGGGGCAATCGGGTCATCTGCACATTCACAATCGGCGGCACTCCCGTTGACTGTCAGGCGTGGTACGTGGAGGTGGGGAGGGTACGAGTGTATCTCCTCGACACCAACCTTCCACAAAACGGTCAATTCTTCAGAGACCTTTCCGCCCACGTATACGGCGGCGATCAGCAAAACAGAATCGGTCAGGAAATCCTCCTTGGCATCGGAGGCGTCCGGTTGCTGCGCAAGCTCGGTCTTCGGCCCGTGGTCTTTCATATGAACGAAGGCCATAGCGCTTTCCTCACGCTCGAACTCCTGCGCGAACAACTGCAGGCAAAAAAAGCCCTTCCTGAGGCCGAGGCGTTTGTCAAGAAGCATTGCGTCTTCACCACACATACGCCCGTCCCGGCCGGACACGACCGGTTCGATCGCGGATTGATGGATACCAACCTCGGGCCGTTTGCATCAACCATGGGAATGAGCATTGATCAGATGATGGGATATGGAAGGCTGCATGCAGAAAACCCGTCCGAGCCGTTTACCATGACCGTACTCGCCCTCAAGATGTGCCGGGCCGCCAATGCGGTCAGCGAATTGCACGGCCGGACCAGTCAGGAGATGTGGAAGGACCTGTATCCGGGCACCCCCGTCAGCAAGATCCCGATCGGACACATCACAAACGGCGTGCACATCACAGGGTGGACTTCTCCGACCGCGTCGCAGTTTTGGTCCAATCACCTTGGGCCAAAATGGATCGACAAGTTCCGCGACAAGAAGTTCTGGCATGCAATGCTGGAATCGAAAAAGATCTCCGATCAGGAACTCTGGGCACTCCGGACGTCTCTACGCCGCGAACTGGTCGAATTTGCACGCAAACGCCTGCGCGAGCAAAACCTCCGTCATAACCCGGACGATATCGGGTTGTACGACAACGTTCTTTCACCAGATGTGCTTACGATCGGCTTTGCGCGGCGGTTTGCGACATACAAACGCGCTCCCCTGTTGTTCCGGGACCTCGGATGGGCAATCCGGGTCCTGACGAATAGTGAGCGCCCCGTACAGGTGATCTTCGCCGGCAAAGCTCATCCGCGTGATGATGCAGGAAAGCAGTTTATCCAGGAGATCATCAACATCACCAAACGCGTCGACCTGTTCGGACGAGTTGTCTTTATTGAAGACTACGATATCAATGTTGCCCGATTTCTCGTTTCCGGTGCGGATGTCTGGTTGAACACCCCCCGCCGGCCGATGGAAGCATGTGGTACCAGCGGGATGAAAGCCATGATGCATGGCGGTTTGAATCTGAGCACAATGGACGGCTGGTGGCGTGAAGCATATGACGGCCAGAACGGATGGAAGATCGGCGAAGATACGACTGCAAGCTCCGATCAATTGCAGGACGATCTGGATTCCGCCTCGCTCCGCGCCGTCCTTGAAAATCAGATCATCCCTCTCTACTACGACAGAGGCAAAGACGGCCTCCCGCACAACTGGCTCAAGCGCGTCCGGCACGCCATGGCATCACTCATCCCGGTCTTCAACACCGACAGGATGGTGGTGGACTACGCCAGAACCTACTTTCCGACAGGGAACCCGAGGGGGAAATAGTCTCCCCCGGCGACTCCCGGTAACGGTGTCTCCATTCGCCGGAGTGAACCTCCGGCGAATCCATGTCTGGCGGTGGAAGACTACCGCGCGTGTCAAGACGGAGTCAACGGACGACGGTAAACTTCACTGGCATACGGTAAACTGGGAAGAAAGGGGACGATAGGGTCTGGACAATCAGGCTCTGGCAAGCCTCCCGGTGACCGGTGTAGAAGAGTGGAGATGAATCAGAGAAGCGACTACTTCTGGGTTTTCTTGCCTTTTCCGTTATTCCGTGCTTCTTTCTCGATGGACTTGAGGATGGCTTTCTTCAGATGGGTGTGTTCGCGCGCGGAAAGGGGGTGGCCATCCTTCGAAGAATCGGGTGTCCCCGGGTCCACGATGAACAATCTCGAACACATCGTCCCTTTGAACTTTCCCTCCCGCTGGCAATCGAAGTGGTGTTTGAGCACCTCCTCATAGTTCTGAGACTCCGGAGAAAGCCAGAACTCATCCAATTCGGATCCGCACTCGGTACAGAAGGTCTTGCGTTGACGGGGTATCCGTGACGCCATAAGCCTGCTCCATTTCTCGATGCAAATATAGCAAATACCCCCATCTTATCAAACCATGCCACCTTCCCGGTGGTTCCGGGCTGAGCTTGAAGATTCCATTTATTTTTTGTACAATGCCACACCCCCCTCTGAACAACTCGTCATCTACCGTCACATCTCGAAAGGATGCGCGCACGTATGAAGATCGGCATTCCGAAGGAGACCAACCCAGGCGAGAGTCGTGTCGCCATGATTCCGAGCCTTCTACCGGCGTTCCTCCGCGAAAACCATGAAATTCTGGTCGAAAGCGGTGCCGGAGGCCCTTCCGGGTTTGCAGACGAGCAGTACGCAAAATCCGGCGCGCGTCTGGTGAAAACGACCGCGGCCCTGTACAAAGAGGCCCAGCTTGTGATGAAAGTCGCCCCGCCCCGTAAACCGGGTGCCAGGGGAAAACATGAGGCGGACCTGCTCCGCCAGGGCGCTACATACATAGGATACATGGCACCCCTGAACCATCCCGATGTTCTGAGAATCTTCATGCGCAAAAAGGTCACCGCCTTTGCCATGGAGTATGTTCCCAGAATCACCCGGGCACAAAGCATGGACGCGTTGAGTTCCATGGCAACGATCGCCGGATACAAGTCGGTCCTTCTGGCCACTCATCACCTCGGCAAGATGTTCCCGCTGCTGATGACCGCGGCAGGCACAATTCCCCCCGCATCAGTTCTGATTCTCGGGGCCGGTGTGGCCGGCCTGCAGGCCATCGCCACCGCCCGCCGCCTTGGTGCCAAGGTCGAAGCATTCGACCCGCGACCCGCCGTCAAGGAACAGGTCAAGAGTCTGGGAGCGGGCTTTGTGGACATGGACATCAGCGAAGATGCGGAAACCGCAGGAGGATATGCAAAGGAGCTGTCTGCAGCATTCCTCAAACAGGAACAGGACGTGATAGCGGCACGCCTTCCGAAAGTGGACGTCGTCATCAGCACCGCGCAGGTGTTCGGGAAGCGCGCCCCGATACTTATCACAAAGGCCATGGTGCGGATGCTGCGGCCGGGATCCGTCATCGTGGACCTCGCCGCCGAACAGGGCGGCAACTGTGAACTGACGAGGGCCGGGGACATTGTGGAGCATCACGGAGTCAAGATTATCGGCGCCGTAAATCTGCCGGCCACCATCCCCTCCGACGCCAGCCTGATGTACTCCAAGAACATCACCAATCTGTTCACAACCATTTTCCCGAAAGGGAGCGCCGAACCGAACTTCGAAGACGAAGTGACCGTCGGTGCCTGCATCGTTCGCGAAGGCATCATCGTTAATGAAAGCATCAAGAACACCCTGGGCAAGGAGAAGAAGAAATGAGTGAGTCCCTCATCTTTTCCATCACCATCTTTGTGCTGGCAACATTCGTCGGCATAGAGGTTATCAGTAAGGTTCCCCCCCTGCTGCACACACCCCTGATGTCGGGTTCCAATGCAATCTCCGGCATCACCCTCGTCGGATCGCTCATTGCCGCCGGCGAAGGTCAGGGCATGCTGAGCTTCTACCTTGGCATGATCGCCGTGATTGTCGCCACCATCAATGTCGTCGGCGGCTTTCTCGTCACCGACAGGATGCTGGGCATGTTTAAACGAGAGAAATCCCCTTCGTCCGCTGATCACAAGATAACGGGCGGGCAGCCATGAAAGAACTCACAGCGTTTGCATACCTTTTTGCGTCAGTCCTCTTTATCGTCGGCCTGAAAATGCTCAGCTCCGCCCGTACCGCACGGCGCGGCAACATAATGGGTGCGCTCGGGATGTTACTCGCCATCGTCGTCACCCTCCTCCAGAAAGAGATCATCGATTTCACACTGGTGATCGCCGGATTGCTGATCGGGTCCGCTATCGGCCTCTATCTTGCTCGCACGGTACAAATGACCGCCATGCCGCAGATGGTCGGGGTTCTGAACGGATTCGGCGGCGGCGCCTCTGCACTGGTGGCCTACGCGGAGTATATACGACTGGGTGAACTCGGCACGAGTGCCTCGGTGGACGTCGCTGATTACGATTCCGCTGAGCTTGTTGATCGGCTCTGTCACCATCGTCGGAAGCATGATCGCTGCGGCCAAAGCTCCAGGGAATCATGAAAGGGCGCACCGATTCTCTATCCGCTTCAGAAGCAGACCAACGCCGCGATGCTGCTGCTGATCGTTGCAGCCATCGTCCTCTTCATGATCGACCCCACCACGAGCTACCTCCCGCTGATCATTATCGGCCTTGCCGCTGATCCTTGGTGTCACCAGCGTGATCCCGATCGGCGGCGCGGACATGCCGGTGGTGATTTCGCTGATGAACTCCTACTCCGGCCTGGCTGGCGCCATGACGGGGTTCATGCTTTCGAACAACGTGTTCTGATCATCAGCGGAACGCTGGTCGGCACGTCCGGGCATCATCCTGACGAACATCATGTGCAAGGCAATGAACCGCTCCCTGGGCAACGTGCTCTTCGCAGGCGTGGGCGTCGATTACGAGGGACCTGCGGCGCAGAGACAGAACAACGCACAGTCATCCGCTACACTCCGGACGACGCTGCCTTCATGCTCGAGAATGCGCAGATCAGTCATCATCATTCCCGGCTACGGGCTGGCCGTCGCCCAGGCGCAGCACGCGCTGCAGGAGCTGGCCAGCATTCTGATCAGCGACAGGGAAGACCGTCCGCTACGCCATTCACCCGGTGGCTGGCCGGATGCCGGGGCACATGAACGTGCTGCTGGCTGAGGCTAATGTCCCCTACGACCTCCTCATGGAGATGGATCAGATCAACGACGACTTCCAGAACACGGACGTGGCCCTTGTTATCGGCGCCAACGATGTCGTCAACCCCGGTGCTCGTACAAGAAGGATAGTCCACTCTACGGAATGCCCATCCTCGAACGCAGACCAGGCGAAAACGGTGATGGTGTGCAAACGGAGCCTGAATCCCGGGTTCGCCGGTGAGGACAACGATCTCTTCTATGACGAAGAAGACCATGATGATCTTCGGCGATGCGAAAGTCCACACTCACCGACCTTGTTCAGCTCTTCAAGAAGTAGAGTCGGCACCGGAACAAGAAACGGGGGGACGACGTCTGCGAGGCCGCGGGTTTCTGCCTCAGACGGTTCGTCCCCTTCGTGTTCCGCACCCGGCTTTCTCCGGCATCCATCTCTCCGTTCCGTTCTTCCTGCAACCTCCGACCGGTCGCTCGTATACAAATGTTGTCGTCTTCTCCGCAGTTTTCGTATCACTCCACGATGTCCCGTCACCACATGAAAGGACCAGCCATGACGTCTCAGAGGCTCTTGCTCTGTGCACTCTTCTGTTGCTCTCCTCAGGCTCTCTCCGTGCCCAGGACGAGACCACGGCTACTCCGGTTTCCCGCCGTCCATGGCAACCAGATCGTCTTCTCGTACGCCGGGGATCTGTACAGCGTCTCCACTGCCGGCGGGACGCCCGGCGCCTTACTAGCGATATCGGCTATGAGGCGTTCGCACGCTTCTCCCCGGACGGCAAGGAAATCGCCTTTACGGGACAGTACGACGGTAACACCGAGGTCTACCTGATGAGCGCCGAGGGGAGCGTCCCGCGACGACTCACCACCACGGCCACGCTGGACCGTGACTACGTCTCGGACCGCATGGGCCAAAACAACATCGTGATGGCCTGGCAAAACGACACCACGATTGTCTACCGTTCGCGCCAGCGCGAAGCCAACGACTTCAAGGGCCAACTCTTCAGCGTCAGCCGAAATGGCGGACTCTCAGAACAGCTCCCCCTGCCGCGCGGGGGATTCTGCTCCTTTTCCCCCGATGGATCCAAAATGGCATACAATAGAGTGTTCCGGGAGTTCCGCACCTGGAAACGCTACCGCGGAGGCATGGCAGACGACATCTCCATCTATGACTTCGCGACACGCCAGACAGCCCGCATTACCGACAATCCGGCACAAGACATCATCCCCATGTGGAGCGGTCAGAAGATCTACTTTCTCTCCGACCGGGATAGCCTCGGACGCATGAACCTCTACGTGCACGAGCTATCCACCACGGCAACACGGAAGATTACTTCGTTTACCGACTACGACGTCAAGTACCCTTCCATCGGACAGGGTGCCATCGTCTTTGAGCAGGGCGGGTCGATCTTCCTGATGGACCTGTCCACCGAGGAAGTCCGCCGCGTCCCGATAGCCATCCGCGAGGACTTCGCCGTCGGCAGGGGCGGACTTCGCACAGTCGACAAGGAGGTCACCAACTACGAGATTGCTCCTGATGGGAGCCGTGCACTGTTCGGGGCGCGCGGCGACGTCTTCACCGTACCCGCCGAATACGGCCCCACACGGAACATCACCGCGACACCGGGTGTCCACGAGAGGAACTCCAAGTGGTCACCTGACGGACGATGGATCGCCTACATCTCCGATGCAACCGGAGAAGACGAAATCTACATCTGCCCCGCAGGACGGAAGTGGAACAGCCCGGCAGATCACCCGCGGCGGCGATACCTACAAATATCAGCCCCTGTGGTCCCCGGACAGCAAGAAACTGCTCTGGGCGACAAGAAACTCCGCCTCCAGTACGTCGACATCGACTCCACGCACGGTCACGCTCGTGGAGCAGGCGACGGCCTGGGAGATCACCGACTACAGCTGGTCTCCAGACAGCCGGTGGATTGCCTACGCCCGCCCGGAAGAGAAGACGATGACCACGGTGAACCTCTACTCCCTTGAGAGCAAGAGCACGACCCCGTCACCGACGGATGGTTCTCCAGCTCGGACCCCGCCTTCAGCGCCGACGGGAAGTACCTCTTCTTCGTCTCGGACCGCTCCTTCAACCCCACCTACGGGGAAACCGAGTGGAATCACATCTACCTGGATATGGCCAGCATCTACCTCCTCACACTCTCTGCTGAGACACCCTCTCCGTTTGCACCCCGGAGCGACGAGGTAACGATCGCGCCCGCGAGGCGAAGCGCGGCCAAGAAGGAGAAGAAAGAGGACGCAAAGCCCGCAGCAGTCACTGTCCGCGTGGATGCCAGACGGCATCATCGACCGGATTGCCGCACTCCCCATCACTCCCTCGCGCTACCGCAACCTCCAGAGCGTGGGCTCGAAGCTCTACTATGTACGCAACGGGAGCAAGGACAAAGGGGCACACCTTCTGGTCTACGACCTGGAGAAGCGCAAGGAGACAGAGCTGGGAAGTTTTGGTGGTTTTGAACTATCGGCTGATGGCAAGAAGATGCTGGTGGGTGGCGGCGGCAAGTACGCCATCATCGATCTGCCGAGCGGCAGTATCGACATCAAAGACTATCTCTCTCTTGCCGACATGACGGTCCGCTTGGACCGCCACGCCGAATGGAACCAGATTTTTGCCGAGAGCTGGCGACAGATGCGAGATTTCATCTATGCGCCGAACATGCACGGCGTGGACTGGCCGCTGAGGAAGACCCGCTACCAGGCCCTCCTGCCCTATGTGACCACCGCGACTGACCTCAGCTATATCATCGGTGAGATGATCGGTGAGCTGAATCTCGGACACTGCTACGTGGGCGGGGAGACTATCCGAAACCCGAACGCATTACAACGGGACTGCTCGGAGCCCAGCTCACTCGCGACGCATCATCGGGCTACGTACGCATCAACCGGATCCTCAAGGGACAGAACTGGGACAAGAGCCTCCGCTCACCCCTCACCGATATCGGCATCGATGTGCCGTGAGGGCGACTACATCCTTGCCATGGACGGCTCCTCAACGCGCGAGATGACCGACCTCTACACGGCGCTGATTGCCACCGACGGGAAGCAGGTGAGATTGCTGGTCAACGGCACAGCCGACAACCGACGGAGCCCGGACAACGGTGGTCGTTCCGACCGGTGACGAACGGCAACTCTACTACCTCAACTGGGTCCAGGAGAACATCGACAAGGTCACAAAAGCCACCGGTGGACGCGTCGGGTATACTTCATATCCCCGACATGGGCGTTGCCGGACTCAATGAGTTCGTCAAACACTACTATCCGCAGGTTCGAAAGGAAGCGCTGATTGTGGATGCGCGAGGAAACGGCGGCGGCAACGTCTCCCCACAGGTGATTGAACGCCTTCGCCGCGAGGTGGCCATGATCGACATCGCCCGCAATGCCGCTGCCTCACCGGATCCCGGATCGGCCATCCTCGGACCGAAGGTTCTTCTCATCGATGAGTTTTCCGCCTCCGACGGCGACATCGTCGGATACCGTTTCAGAAAATACGGTCTGGGCACGTTGATCGGAAAACGCACCTGGGGTGGTGTGGTCGGCATCCGGGGTAGTCTCCCGCTCCTCGACGGCGGCTACCTGATGCGGCCGGAATTCGCCTCCTACGACACGGAAGGGAAGGAGTGGCCCATGGAAGGCGTGGGCGTTGAGCCCGACATTGTCGTCGACAATGATCCCGCCAAGGAGTTTGCCGGGGAAGACGAGCAACTCAATCGGGCGATCGAGGTCATCATGGAACAGTTGGCAGCGAAACCCGCTGTAATCCCGCCTCCACCACCGTATCCGGACAAAAGCAAATAGAAGAGCATGTGGAACGGTAAGGGTGCAGGGTACGGAGTCGTCAGGCGTCCTTCACTCTTACCGTTTCACGGTATGGCAGTTTCCGCCTGTATTCCTCGAATCTGTATCCCTCCCGCAATTCCGTCTGCACGTGCACAAACAGGGTGCCGATGAGGTGTTCGAACTGAGGAAAGAACGTGTCTGCGTCCACGTCGCGGTCAACGATGGTGAGATACAGCAGGTCGGCCCGTTCGAGCAGTTGTGCATAGATTTCCCCACCGCCGATTACGAATACCAGGTCTTCGTGTGCGAGCGCTGCAAGGGCATCGTCAACGGACGAGAACGTCTCAACGCCGGCAATGGGGGTCCGGCTGAGCACGACATTCCGCCGATGGGGAAGCGGTTTCCCGAGGGATGCGAAGGTCTTCCGGCCCATCACGATCGGATGACCCGTGGTGAGGCGTTTGAACCGTTGAAGGTCTTCGCTGATATGCCACGGAAGCTGCCCTCCCTTGCCGATGGCGCGGTTGCGTGCGATAGCAGCAATAATGGCCAGCTTCACACCGCTACCTCAAACTTAATAGCGGGAAGGGGATCGTACCCGACGAGCGTGAAGTCTTCAAACACCAGCTGATCAAACGGCTTGTCCGCGATGAGTACGGACGGCAGCGCCCGCGGTTCACGTGTGAGTTGCTGGCGGAGCCCGTCGACGTGGTTGACGTAGATGTGCGCATCAACAATCGTATGGCTGAACAGGCCTGGCTGGAGGTTCGCCTCGCGGGCGAGGATATGCGTGAGGAGTGAGTACGCAGCGAGGTTGAAGGGAATGCCGATCGCGATGTCACCCGAGCGCTGGGTGAGATGACAATTCAGGCGGCCATCCGTCACATTGAAGACAAACGAATAGTGACAGGGAGGAAGTTTGCTGCCGAACGCATTCCCCGGCTCCCATGCGGTCACGACCATGCGGCGGGAATGCGGTTCGGTCTTGAGCAGCTCGATCACTTTGCCGATTTGATCGACCTCTTCGACGTCGTAGGTGCCGGTTTCCGGGTTCCACCGTGCACTGGGAAACCGTCGCCAGTAGCGCCCGTAGGCCGTGTCCAGATTCCCCTCGGCATCCGCCCACGCATCCCAGATCTTCGTGTGCTGTCGCAGAGTGCGAATGTGGTCCTCTCCTGAAAGGTACCACAGAACTTCACGAAGCATCGCGGTGAAGTTGACCTTTTTTGTGGTGAGCAGGGGAAAGCCCTCCCGCAGATCCACCGTGTACTGTTCTGCAAAACAGGAGAGCGTCTCCACACCTGTACGGTTGGACTTTCGTGTACCGTTGCGGAGCACACGTTCAACGAGGTCAAGATAGACGCGCATGGGGTCGCATGTTGTTCGACATCCGGAGTCAACCTACCGAAAAGGGGTCCGAAAAGCAACATTACGCACGGAGCGGGTTCCGGATCGTTTGCACCGCAAGCGCAAAGGTCCCGGCCAGAAACACCAGAAACCCCAGCGCTTCCAGCGCGACCGTCCCCGGCGAGCCTGCACCGACCGTTGCAAACCGCAGAACGTCCGTATGCCATGTAAGAGGGTTGAGCATCGCCACGGTGCGGAGCCAGACCGGCAGGGCATCGAGAGGATAGAACAGTGAACTCCCGAACATAAGAAGAAAGTAGGCAACATTGATGAAGGTATTGAACATGTCGTTCCGTCTGATCCGGATGGCAAACGTCGTCAGAAAGAAAAACCATCCCGCGGTTCCCAGCACCTGGGCCAGCCCTACCAGACCGATGAGTTCCCAGCGGATCGTGAGATCAAGCACGACTGCACCGATGCCGATCGTGAAGCCCGCCTGCAGGAGCGCAAGGAGACAGTTGAATACGATCTTGCCGATCAGGAACTCGGCGCGCGTCATCGGATATGTGAGGAACTCATAGAACATGCCGTTGTCACGGTCGACAAAGAAACCATAGGCGGTGTTAATGGCAATGCCGAATCCGGCCATCGAGAGAACTCCGGCCAGAAAGAATGCATTATACTCCAGCGTCATGCCATCGACCGTGACGCCCTCAGGGAACGCGCTGTTGAATCCGATGCCGAAAATCAGAAGGTATGTCAGCGGCATGAACATATCGTAGAAGAGCCACGTCAGACTCGTTGTCCGGATACGGTATTCACGATACATCACAGCGCCGATCATTGTCATGGCTGCTTCCCCGAGGATAGGCGGTCGTCCTGCTTCCCAAGAAGCTCCAGGAAGACATCTTCAAGAGACGCGCTGCTGACCTCGAAATGCAGAATCGGTTCGATTTTTGAAAGGGCATCGAGAAGAGCGAATGTTGTTGCATTCGCGCCCTGAACGCTCATGTCCATCGTTGTCGGAGTGGTGTGGAGTTTCAGGAGGGGAAAGCGACGGGCAGTTTCCACCAGGGCCTCATGCACGCGGGCGAAGGTCACGCTGATTTCATAGGCACGGGCTGCAAGCGATTTGATCATCTGAAGATCGCCGCTGGCGATGCACTGTCCGCGGTCGATGATGGCTATTCGGTCGCACAATTCCTCCGCCTCCTGGAGAATGTGTGTGGTGAGAAGAATCGTCCGTCCCTGACGCGCGTGATCGCGGATGGCATCCAGGGTAGCACGTTTGTTCACCGGATCCATACCAGTCGTCGCTTCATCGAGGACAACAACCGGTTTGTCCACCATGAACACCTTGGCCACCTGAACGCGGCGCTTCAGGCCCCCGCTGAGGTCGATCACCTTCTGATGCCGGTATTCCGTCAGCCCGAACTGCGCCATGACCGCCTCGGCGCGCTCCTGGATCTCCTTTCTTGGAATGGAATGGAACCGCGCATAGGTCGTCAGGTTGTCCTGGACAGAGAGGAAGATCTCAACGGCGTTTTCCTGGAGGACGGCGCAGATTGCACTGCGCGCGCCCAGCGGGTCCGCGGTCACATTCTTGCCATTGACCCATGCCGTACCGTGGCTGGGCTGGATAAGAGTGGTAAGGATACGCAGGAGTGTGGTCTTTCCAGCCCCGTTTCGACCCAGAAGGCCAAAAATCTCCCCTTTTCGCACTTCCAGATTCAGGTTATCCAGGGCGCGGACAGGATTCCGCGATTTTGGGCGGTAGACTTTGCCAAGTTCCCGGGCACGAACAACGATGTCAGCTGTCTCATTCATGGAATGCTCAATGTACGAAGGATTGCCAGGGAGAGTCAAGAATGCGCAACCCAAGCCTGATTCTTTCGTATTCCTTAACAGGGGGGGTGGGCCTCTTTGCTCGAGGTACGATATGATCCAGGGTTCAGGAGCGGGACATGAAAAAGACCGTACTCTTCTGCGCTATTCTCACGATGTCCTGCGGGCCGCTTGGGCAGGCCGGTGAAAAGACCTTAGTTTCTCTTCGGGACTTCAGCGCAACGGAAATGAGATTCGCCGGCTTCACGACGGAGCGTCCTCTTACCATCACCATCAATGCCCTCGGCGGCGGCGGCGACTATGGCTGGTCGTACAAAAGCAATCGAATGTTCGCGTACGGCTGGATCATTGATGCGCGCACCCGCAAACCCGTGTGGGAAATGACCACGACAAACACCTCGAAGATGCGGGACGATCGTTCCTTCGAAGGATCCCTTACCCTCAAGCCCGGAAGCTATGAAATCTACTTCGTAGCATATGCCTTTGCCTTCCACACGACATTCTCGCACATCAATATCAATGTCGACCATCGGCGCACGCCGTTGTTCGGCTCGACGGAAAAAAAAGACCGTCACTTCTTTTCGTGGCTGACTGACTGGTGGAGCGATGATCTCTCCTCCTCCTGGGAAAAACGTGCAGTGTACTGGGGCATCGATCTGCAGACGGACGATGCACGAGTCGGATCCATCACCATGTTCACACCCCCTCTGGAACCGAACGACCTCGTTCTGAAGGCAACAGACCTGGGTGACCATGCCCGGGTAAAACAGGGGTTCAAACTCTCAGCCCCCACAACCCTGCATCTGCGATCGCTCGGAGAGGGGGAGCAGGGCGCCGAGTGTGTCGATTGCAGTTGGATCGTCGATCTAACAACGCGTAAGCGCATGTGGGACACACGGGGGCCTGGCCAGGACGACGCCGGAGGAGCGAGAAAGAACATTCTTGTCGAGTCTGATGTGCGCCTCGACAAGGGAACGTATGCACTGTATGCGATCACGGATGATAGTCACTCCCCGGACGATTGGAACGATGCGCCGCCGTATGATCCGCTGAATTGGGGCGTGAGGGTGACTATCCCCGATGCGAAGGAACGCGGCAATTTCAGCGAGACAACGATCAACGATTCGGAGCCGCCGATCGTCAGCCTGACGAAGATGCGTGACGACGAGTCCCGCTCAGCCGGTTTCACCCTCAAGAAAAATGCACTGATACGCGTGTATGCCTTCGGAGAACGAAGCAACAACCGTCGGACCATGGCCGACTACGGTACAATCATGGATGCAAAAACGCGTGAACGTGTCTGGACGATGGACGTCGACCGCACGCAACATGCCGGAGGAGCGTCAAAAAACCGTTTCATCGATGAAGTCATCTCCCTGCCGAAAGGGAGCTATGTCGTCTCCTACGTCACCGATGATTCTCACGCGTATGGCGACTGGAATGATGATCCGCCGTTTGACGAGGACCAGTATGGTATTACGGTGTCGTTCGCTGGCGAGGGGAGCGCTGCGGGTGTGGTCGGCACATACGTCGACGAGCGAGACAAGAATATCATTGCGCAGATTATCCGGGTGGGTGCGAATGCAGACCGGACCGCGCGGTTCACGCTTGACCGGACCACCCGTGTCCGCGTGTACGCCATCGGCGAAGGACAAAACCGTGAGATGTTCGATTACGGATGGATTGAAGATTCACGGACGCGAACGGTGTTCTGGGAAATGACCTACGGGATGACGTTCCATGCGGGTGGCGGGCGGAAGAACCGCATGGTGAACACGACCATTGTCCTTGACAAAGGCGAATATGCTCTCCGGTACCGTTCGGACGATTCACATTCGTACACGGATTGGAACGTCGAAAAACCGGACGATCCCGAGTACTGGGGGATCACGCTCTATCGGGATTCGATGCCCGAACTTTCTGCACCACCGGCACCACCGACACCACCGCAGTAGGAGGCCCCGCCATCAGCGACTGCGACCGTTTGGGGTGCTGAGCCACCGTACAAGCCGGTCTACCTCTTCGTTTGAGAGCTTCCGCTGTTGTCCGGGCTCCAATCTCTCCAGCGTGAACTCTCCCACCCGGGTTCGTACAAGCCGCAGCGTGGGATGGCCGACCGCAGCTGTCATGCGCCGCACCTGTCTGTTCCTCCCCTCACGCAAAGTCAATTCCAGCCATGCTGTGGGGACATTTTTCCGGAAGCGAATAGGGATCGGACGGGGTGGGACAAGGGGGTCGCGTTCCAGAAGCCGGACCTCCGCGGGCCGTGTCATCCGACCCTGGACCTGCACCCCCTGCTGCAGCTTCTCGAGCGCTTCCTTCGAAGGAAGACGCTCAACCTGGACGAGATACGTTTTCGAGTGACCAAACGCGGGATCAGTAAGCCGCCGGGTGATAAAGGCGTCGTTCGTCAGGAACAGGAGCCCCTCACTGTCTGCATCAAGACGCCCGGCCGGGAAGACGTCGGGGGGGAAAGGTCCGAACGATTTCAAGGACAACCATGCCCCCTCCGGGGTGAACCGGGAAACAACCCCGTAGGGCTTAAAGAAGAGAATACACACCTTCTGCGATGGCCTGGGCATGATACAAATATAGAGCAGAGAGAGGTGTTGATCAAGAGCTATCCATTGCGGCTCATCGTCGGATTCACTATTTTGCACTCCGGGGAGGAGATCCATCACATCGATCATACCGAGAAGACTATGCCGACGACCAGAAGAGGGTTCTTGTGGAATGCTGCTGCGCTTGGCACGGGCGCGGTGATATCCCGCTCTCTGGCAAAAGCCATCCCGTCAGCGAAGGCTTCCGCCATTTCTCCGCGCCCCGTGGTCATTTCCAGCGCAAACGGACTGCGGGCCGTTACACGGGCGATGGAGATGATTCGTTCCGGCGCTGACGCCCTCGATGCCGTCATTGCGGGAGTCAATATCGTCGAGGATGATCCGAACGACGTGAGCGTGGGTTACGGCGGCCTTCCCAACGAAGACGGTGTCGTGGAACTTGATTCCGCTGTAATGCATGGACCGACGCACCGGGCGGGCGCGGTTGCCGCGCTCCGGAACATCAAGAACCCCTCACGCGTTGCACGTACCGTCATGGAACGGTCCGATCATGTGCTTCTGGTCGGTGAGGGAGCCCTCCGGTTTGCCCGTGCACACGGCTTTGCTGAAGAGAACCTGCTGACAGACAGGGCGCGAGAGGTCTGGCTGAGCTGGAAAGAATCGCTCTCGACAAAGGACGATTGGCTTCCACCCCATACACCGGACGACAGGGATATTGGACAATCCCTGCATCCTCTGATCAGAACGCAGTTCGGGGAGTTCTTCCGGCACACCGGAACCATTCATTGCAGCGGATTGGATCTGAATGGAAACCTCTCGAGCGTGACCACCACCAGCGGTCTCTCCTTCAAGCTCGCAGGGCGCGTGGGCGATTCGCCGATCATCGGTGCGGGACTGTACACGGACAATGCCGTAGGGTCCGCAGGATCCACCGGGCGGGGGGAAGCAAATCTCGTGAATTGCAGCTGCAGAATGGTGGTGGAACAGATGCGGATGGGCAAGACTCCGGAACAGGCCTGCCTCGATGTCTTGCAGACCATCGTGGACCATACGCGCATGCGCCGCCTCCTCGACAAAGACGGCCGCCCGCGTTTCGAAGTCGAACTCTACGCACTCACCGTACGCGGAGAATTCGGCGGGGCGCGGATGTACGACAACGGCAAGTTTTCCGTGCACGACGGCACGGAAGCCAGGCATGTACCGCTGGCATATCTGTACAAACGCTGACCACAGGATACCAGGGAGCAATGAAAGGACCGTATTGAGAGAATTGCTACTCCGTTGTTCTCTCCCGGCACTCGTTCTCTTCTGCGGCACACTCGGTATGGCCCAGGTCTACCGGGTGGATACGCTTGCGCGTGCGCCGTTTGCTCAATACCCCGTTGCTCTTGCCTTCGTGCCCGGCGGTGACGGGAGTTTCTTCTTTACCGAGAAGAACAGCGGACGGGTGCGCCTCTTTCGGGGAACGCTCCAGCCGGAGCCTTTTGTGACCGTTCCTGTGGAATCCGAAGGCGAACAGGGCCTCCTCGGCATCGCCGTCCATCCCGCCTACCCCGACACTCCCTATGTCTTTCTCTACTATGTCCGCTCACCCGACCGGCTGGGTATCATTGAACGGTACAGCGATTCCGCTGGCATCGGCATCCGGCCGAGCCAGGTGCTTATCGTGCCTCGGATGGACGACGCCACAGGGAACAACGGTGGATCCATGGCCTTCGGCCCGGATGGTTGCCTGTATATCGGCGTCGGCGACCACAGAACGCAACGCAGAGAAGTGCAGGATACCTCGCAGCGGCGCCGTCCATGGGGGAAAATTCTTCGCATCAACCCGGACGGATCCATCCCGCCGGACAACCCCTCGCCGTCCACCTCCTATTGGGCGTGGGGACTGCGCAACCCGCAGGGTCTGACGTTTGATGATCGGACCGGCGCATTGTACTGCCTGGATGGAGGCGCGGATGGCCCCAACGCCGTGTACCGGGTTCGTCGCGGCGACAATATGGGGTGGCCGGCAGTGGATCGCTCTGCCCCTCCTGCAACAACCCGGCCATTGTTCCTGTTTCCGGAAGGACGTCAACCTCAGCTTTCGGGTCTCGCCCTTTACCGGGGGAATGCATTCCCCCGCCTCCGCGGGTCCCTGGTCATGGCCGGGAATGCACAACCGTCGGTGTGGACTGGCAGGTTAGCACAGAGCGGCGACTCCATTGTCATAGAACGCTTTTTCACGTACCCCTCTGGCTTTGCCGATCTGCGGATAGGACCGGACGGTTGTATCTACCTCACGAACGGACCGTACCTCTCAAGCAAGATCCTCCGCATTTCCCCAATTCCCCCCGTCTTCACCTCACAGCCTCCACCCGATGCCGTGCAGGGAGTCCTGTATTCCTATATGCCGTCATGCAGCGGCACTCCGTCCGACATCGCACTTGTCGAAGGTCCTGACGGAATGACCGTTGAATCCGACACGGGAAGAATCCTCTGGACCCCGACAAATGCTCAGGCGCTCTGGGGAAAATACACCTTTGTTATTCGCGCCAGGAATGGCGCCGGTACCGCACATCAGATCCATTCCGTCAATGTCATCAATGTGAATGACCCGCCCACCCCCTTTGATCTGGGGATGACCGCTGAAGCAAACCTCTACAGCTTTTCAGGTATGGACCCGGAGGTCACGCTGCGCTGGCAACGCTCCAGTGATCCTGACGGTGACTCTCTTGTGTATATCGTCGATGTTGACACGGTGACTTCATTCGACAGCCGTGACCTCCGAACGTCTCTGGTCAAGGAGGAAGATTCTCTCCATGTCGTCCTGCCCCGCACAACTCAACACTATTTCTGGCGGGTGAGGGCATCGGACGGACGCTGGTTGACCACCGCCAACCCCCCCTACGCAGCCCTGGCAATTGCATTTGTCCCGGCTCCATCCCTCCGACCTCCTCCCCAGGGAGCAGCAGAGCCCTCACTTTCCCAGAACTACCCGAATCCGTTCAATCCCTCCACCAGCATCGTGTACTCCGTCCAACGGTCGGGGTATGTCCGGCTCTCTGTGTTCAACTTGCTGGGACAGGAAGTGACCCGTGTGTTCGAGGGTACGCAGCCCGTCGGAACGTATGAGTTTTCATTCAATAAGCTGGACCTTCCGAGCGGTATCTATTTCTATCGCCTTCAGGCGCCGGGAATTTTCGAGACCAAAAAAATGGTTATTGCACGGTAGTGTTGTTTGACCTCGTGAGAGGTCGTCGGGGCCCGGAAGCGGGATACGCGAGCAGACGCTCGGAAGAGCGTTGCTTCTGGGTGCTGATTTCGGTATTCTCGGAAAGAAGAAGATTGACCCCGGTTCTGTTCATTTCCAGAGAAGGAACGTACCTATGACACCCTGGTGTCGAGTGATGGCGATAGTGGTACTTGGGAGCATGACAACCATGGTGCGCACACAATCGGTGTCGCTCCTCCCTGCTTTCCCCCACCTCACGTTTTCCAAACCTGTGCTTCTGACACACGCTCCCGGGCTTCCGGACCACGTGTTCATTGTTCAACAGAACGGCACCATCCTGGTTGTTGACCGGGACTCCAGCACCCGGACTGCCCGGACATTTCTAAACATTGGAGGACGACTCAGCAGCCCCGGAGGCGAGCAGGGCCTGCTCGGACTCGCCTTCCATCCGAACTTTGCTTCCAACGGCACATTTTTCGTCAACTACACGGCTCCCACATCACCCCCGAACAATTGCCGGACTGTGGTGGCCCGATACACTGTCGTGCCGGGCGTCCCTGACTCCGCCGACCCGGCCAGCGAAGTGCGAATACTCGAAATCGAGCAACCGTACTCCAACCACAACGGTGGGATGATCGCCTTCGGACCCGACGGATACCTGTACATCGGTATGGGAGACGGAGGAGATGGTAACGATCCAGGCGACGTTGCCCAGAATCTCAGTGTCTTGCTCGGAAAAATCCTGCGCATCGATGTGGACCATACCACAGATCCCCTTCCGTATGCAATCCCTCCGGACAATCCCTACCGGAACAACCCCCGGGGCTACCGTGAAGAGATCTGGGCCTCCGGATTCCGGAACCCCTGGAGGTTCAGTATCGACCCAACCACCGGCGAAATCTGGGTTGGCGACGTCGGTCAGGGAGCACGGGAAGAAATCGACCTGGTCGTAAAGGGGGGAAACTACGGCTGGAAGATCATGGAAGGAACGATCTGCAGGCCGCCCACCACGGGGTGCAGCACCATCGGGCTGGAGTTACCGGTCAAGGACTATCCCCGGTCACTCGGCTATTCCGTCACAGGAGGCTTCGTGTACCGCGGAACCCGCAGACCGGAATTGCACGAAGCGTATGTCTATGGAGACTACGGATCAGGACGAGTGTGGCAGCTTCGTCGCTCGGGCGGCGTTGTTACCGTGGACTCACTCCTGATCGACACTCCATATGCCATCTCCGGCTTCGGAACGGACAGCGATCAGGAGCTCTACATACTCTCCTATAGCAGTACTCAGCCCTCAACCATCTACTGGTTCAATACGACAACACCGACCACCGTGACCCCGAGCCCGGAGGCTGGCCCCGATGAATGGGAGTTGAATCAGAATTTTCCGAACCCGTGTAATCCGTCCACGACAATCACGTTTAGCGTCGGTGGAAGGGCCTCTGCAGACTTCGCACGGGGAGTAACGGAGGGGGGCAAAAGCCCGGCAGCCGGGAGCGTGAATTCCAGAGCCGGATTGGTGCGGCTCAGCGTGTACGATCTCTTGGGGCGTGAGGTGGCGGTGCTGGTGGATGAGACACTGGCTCCCGGTCGCCATCAGGTGATTTTCAATGCCACGGGTCTGGCGAGCGGCGTGTATCTCTACAGGCTTGCGGCAGGTCCCGTCGTCCGGAGCCGGAAGCTCGCCGTGATTCGGTGAGAGGGGGTCAAGGCGCTCACATCGATGGGGGTGTTGAGGTAAACCCTACCGCGATCGCTTGATCACGACCAGGGTCTTGTCGTCTGCGTACTCCGACATTCGGCTGAAGAGCTGAACCTCTTCCAACAGCTCTGCACACAGCTCTCGTGGTGTGCGCTTTCTGTGGCGCCGCAGCGCGTGAATCAACCGTTCATCACCGTACATCTCCCCGCGTTCGTTGGATGCTTCTGTGATGCCATCGGTGTACAGGAGCAGGGTGTCACCCCGGTTGAGAATGGTATAGTCCGAATGGTAGATCTCGCGGGGAAACGGCCCGATGATTTGTCCGGTGGCAGCGAGCTTTTCGACCTCATCGCTCCCGGCGCGAAGGATCATCGGGTTACTGTGGCCTGCGTTCGCAAAGATCACTAGACCGCGGTCGGAGGCGTTGAGTTCCAGATACACCATGGATATAAAATGTTCAGGCGTGAATGTCCGGCTCACCAGTTTGTTGAGCCTGGTCAGCAGGGAGCCGAGCTTTGTGTGATACTCGATCCCCATGCGCAATGCACCCGACACGTACAGCGCCTGTGATGCCGCGGAAAGCCCTTTGCTTGCGGCGTCGCCGATGACAACCGCGAGCCGCTCCTTGTCCCCTGCGGCCTGGAGGTAATCGAAAAAATCCCCCCCCACGATCCGGTCCGGTAATGACACCCCGTAGAGGTCGTAATTGTGAAACCGTAATTCGTGGGCCGGAAGAATGCTTTTCTGGATGTCGCGTGCCTTGTCAAGGTCCGCTTCCAACTGCCGGGCCTTTGTCTCGACTTTCCGGTTTTTCAGAACCGACGTGAGTGCATTGCTGATGATATTCAGGGTGAATGTCATCTCCTGCTTGACGTACGCAGCCGTAATGGCAATGACATACTGATAGACCGTGTACCCTTTCCAGACGATCTTCTCTCCCACACCGGTCGCCGAAAACGTCTTGATCCCTTTCCGGAGCAGATACGGACTTGTCTCCTTTCCGACAACGGTCCCTTTCTTGGGGAGCTGGAGAAACAGCGGATAGTCCAGAATGTGGATGCGGAAATTCTTATTGATCGCTTCCATCTCACCGGACTGGTGGATCAGGCGGTAGGATCCTGTGCTGACTTCGAGTTTCCAGATCCGGCCTCCCTTGATGGGGATTTCTTCGCTGCTGATGATGCTCTGGAGCACGTGGCTCACGAGCTGCTCTTCCGTGCGAAATGTCGCATCGCCCAGAGTCTGAATTGTCCGGTACAGTTTGTGTTGATCCATATTAGTGATGATACTTCCTTTCACCGACACGCAGGGCAAAATCGAGGCGGTCATCCTCGCTGGGCACGGCGCACGAATAGGTATCGCTGTACGCGCAGTACGGATTGTAGGCCTTGTTGAGATCAAGAATGTAACGGTGGAGTGGGTCAGGGAGTTCCCTCCCGATCTCCAGATATCTGCCGACGTGATATGTTTCCTTGCCTGTCGTCCGATCGGTGAACCAGACGCTCAGATGATCCGGATATCGGGCATACCGGAGGGAATCCTGGGGAGTGAACTTGTACACATGGAGCTTCAGCGGCGTCGCGATGCCGCGCTCATCCGGGACGTATATCTCGAAGTAGCCATATCGCACCTGCCGCCGGAGTTCTCCCCGTGTTCCCAGAATTGACACAGTGTCGGGATGTGCGAACTTCTGCAGCAGAGCGCTCACACAGAAACGTGGGTCGATGGGAAACCACTGGGCTCCCCGGAAGTGCCTTGTTGTGTCGCGTTTGAAGGGGGATTCGGGCGCATCCCGGAAGAATGTATCCATCATCGCCCGGTGCCTGATGTTGTCGTCAACAATGCGCAGACTGTCTTCGGGTGTCATCAGCGCTTGCTCGTGTGGGGGCGAACATGCACTGATCGCGAGAAGACACGTGCCGAGCAGAAATGGGAGAAGTGTGTTCATGCGAAAAGCGCTTTCATGGTAGCAGTGACGTCCTCCTGGTCCCGCGGGGTGAGCGCCGGATAAATCGGCAGGCGGATCAGCCTGCCGCTGACCGATTCGGTGACCGGAAAGTCGCCCGGACCATATCCAAGACTTCGGCCCATCGGTGAGAGGTGAAGCGGGAGGTAGTGGAAGACCGTGCCGATCCCCCGCTCACGGAAAAAGGCGAGAGCCCGGTTTCTCGTCAGCTCATCCTCCATTAATACGTAGAAGAGGTGGTAATTGGACTGAATGCCGGGAGGAAGAACCGGAAGAGTGATCTTCCCGCTGTCCACCAGGGACTGCAGGTCGGCCATGTACCGATCATGGATGTTCTTCCGGAGGGGCTGAACAATTGGCACCTTCGCCAGCTGGGACATCAGCAGTGCAGCCATCGAATCGGGGGGAAGATAGCTGCTGCCGGGCGCAACCCAGGTGTACTTATCGACGAGCCCGAGGAGGAACTGTTTCCTGTTCGTCCCCTTTTCACGTGCGATTTCCGCGCGCTTCATCAGCTCGTCGTCATTCGTCGCAAAGGCTCCTCCCTCTCCTGTTGAGTAGTTCTTCGTTTCGTGGAAGCTGTAGCAGCCGCAGTGACCCGAAGTCCCCGCATGGCGACCCTGATATGCCGCTCCGATTCCCTGTGCCGCATCTTCCACAACCCGGATACCCCGTGCCGAGGCGAGCGTCATGATGGCATCCATGTCCGGGGAGACGCCGGCATACACCACTGGCATCACAGCTGCGGTGTGCGCCGTCAGTCTGCGCGCGAGATCCTGCGGGTCCATGGTCAGTGTGTCGGGTGTGATATCCGAGAACACGACCCGTGCGCCTTGTCGAAGGATCGCGTTCGGCGACGAGACAAATGTGAAACTCGGCACAATGACCTCATCCTCGGAGCTGAGGTCCAGAGCCATGAGCGCCAGTTCGAGGGCATGCGTACAGGATGTCGTCAGCAGGACATGCCGACACCCAAGGAACTCCGCCAGAACCTGTGACGCACGATGTGTTGCCGGACCGTCGCCGACGAGGACACCGGAGCGGAGTGACCCCGCCACTGCCTCTGCATCCTGTTCGTCATAGTATGGCTTGTGGAAGGGAATCTTCATATCAGGGCGCCTTTTTGATGCGAATGTAGATATTCTCGATTGATTCCGCCATGACATCCGCACGGAAGTGCTGATGGAAGTGCTTCCCCGATGCATTCCCCATGGCTGCCCGCCGGTCCCGATTCCTGACAAGGTCAAGCAACGCCGATCCGAGCCGTTCGGACTGGTCGGGCGGGACAACATGTCCATTCACCCCGTCCGAGATCATTCTGTCGATCCCGCCGACGTGGGTGCAGACCACGGGGAGCTGTGCTGCAAGGGCGCGGAGAATGGCAATGGGAAACATCTCTGAAGCCATCTCGAGGGACGAATGCACATAGATATCGAATGCCGGATACCACTCTTCAAGATGGTCCTGGAAGCCGAGAAATCGGATTGCGGGTTCTATGGCAAGCCGCCGCGCCTGTTCCTGAAGAACTCCCAGCAGCTCGCCGTCGCCGATGATCGGGACCAGCACGTCGGCATTTTCGCGGACGAGCATCGCAACGGCATCGAGCAGAACCCGGTGGCCCTTGAAGGGGACGAGGCGGGCGACGTTGCCGATGACCACGGTGGAGTCGTTGACGCCGAGACGACGGCGCGTCTCCCGACGTACGTCCGTGCTCGATAACAGAGGCGGTTCTTCGATACCGATGGGCACGGTCGTAACGCGACCGGGGGCGATGTGGTCTTCACCGGTCAACACGTCCCGTCCTGCATCCGCATCGACGATAAAATGATCGATCCCGAAGCGGTTGCGAACCCAGTGCGTGAGATTGTGCTGAATGGAGTGCGCGCTGTGTACACCGGCAATGTGCTTTGTCCGGGTCCAGGCCGTTGCAAGTGCGGCGCAGGTGCGGTCGTAGTTCGCATTGCTGTGGACCACATCAATCGACCGGGTTCGGAGGGCCATCCGGAGTTCACGCGAGACGGCGAACACCCTATCCATTCCCCGGTATGCAATCGGAACCTGAGGAATGCCGAGCGCAGCTCCTTTCTCAAGGAGCAGGTGGCCGGGTTGGGCAGAAATCCAGACAGCATGGCCGCGGGCCCGAAGATGTTTCGCAAGAACGAGGACATAGTCTTCACCCCCTGCGAAGATATCTGTCGCGTTCGTGAGGAGAACGTTCATGGGCATCGGATTATGCGCCGCCGTACACTTTGTCGACGCCGTACTTGCCTGCAGCCCAGAGGGCCAGACTGGCGCTGATCGCCGCGATGGCACGCTTCTCATCCTCTTCGCGGACCACGAGATCGTATGTCTCGGCGACGAACTTCATATTCCGGAGCACACGGGCAAGGTGTTCCCGGCGGACCGTTCCGTGCCAGAACGCAACCTGGCTCCGGATCATCGCGCCATGGCGCCGGACAAACTCGCCCATGGTCATGACCTTTTCGCTCTGGGGCGTCCGGGGGGTGCAGATGTTCGTAATGTCGGTGAAATATTCATCCCAATGCGTTGCAAAGTCCCGGTTTTCTGGTCTGCGGAGGTATCGCGCCCGCTTGAGCGAAAACCGGGCTGTCGTCTTTGCTCGGAACCTCGGAACGACAAGATGGACATCGTACAGGCGCTTCTCCTGTGTGGGATCGTCGGGATCAGTCTCCCGGTAGACCCACCGTTTCTTCAGGGCTCTCCATGTGTCCACAAGAACAACCGGAGCTTGCCGGCTGTCGATCGAAATAAATTTCCCCTTTTCCGCTCCGACCATCGTGATCCAGTGTTCCCACCCGTCAACACACAGGAGGCAGGGATACCCCCGCTTCAGTGCAAGAAGCAGTTCGCGCTTTGCACGCAATGAACCGGTTCGCCGGATAATCCGGAGATCACACTCATATGCCCGTGCAGCCCGGCCAAGCTTTATCTCGTCGGTTCCGGCCCACCAGTGCGTTCCGGCAATCCGGGAGATTTCCTTCTCATCCACGATCTTTCCAAGCATGATCAAGGCATACTTGAGCGCGAATGGACCGCACGTCCATTTGTTTGGCTGAGGATAGAGTCCCATGGACCTGAAGATATAATCATGAAAGGTACCGAATGGATGCGGGATTTCCAAGAAGAGAAAAACCCCCAAAAAGAAGCGAAATCAAAGGGTTCGTGTGTGCAGACAAGAGTACGGAAGGTGTCGAAACGTCAGTGAACCATTGAGGAATCCGCAGAGTCGCGGTACGCCTGAACTGCAAGGATGGAAAAACCCACCACCGCACTGATACATATCAGCATCCCGATGCCGTACACAATGGTGGCCAGCGGTTCGGCGGCCTCGAGATTGTCCGACAGCAACCAGTTCCAGTCGTGCGTAAGCCCCTGCGCAATCAGTTTGAGTTTACGGTAGGGAGCATCGGCGATGTACACGCTCACGTTGATCATGCTCTCTCCCACCCAGAACCCCACAAACGGTGCCTGACGGACGTTCTGTCTCCACGTAACGATCAGGAATGCGAGCGGAAGAAAGACCTGCATCAGCGAACCGCCAAGGACATAGATCAGTCGGCCGAAGGGGCGGGCAAAGAAATGCCCGGCCTCATGAATAAACAGATTGATGGTATCCACGACGAAGAGGAGAAACGGGGGGTTGGACGGCCGTTGTCCGGGAGCGTATTCGGTGGCCAGAATGACCAGGATGTAACAGGCGTACAGGACAAGAAGACCTTTGAACACGAGAAGAAGGATCCGCATCGTCTGTCAGGCCTACTTCTTCCCTGTTTCGCGATAAAATTGAATGAGGCCTGTTGATGGCGGTTCGACTCCCAGCTGCCGCATCATGGCGATCACCTGTCCCCGGTGATAGGTAGAGTGATCGACAACATGCTGCAGCGCCTGCTGAAACGTATGCTCGAACTGATCCCCGCGTACGGTACGCATGACAAATGTCTGCTGGAGCCGTGCATCGGACATGGTTCCGAGGAATTGGGCTGCGGCAAACCCGACTCGCTCCCACAGGGCAAACAACTCTTCCCGTGTCGGTACCTCCGCTGAGGTCAAGAATGGTTCTTTTCGATTTTCCCAGCGCGCAAGCCAGATCTTCTCGGCACCCACCAGATGGACGAGCGTACCATGGATGCTTCCGTGGCTGGTCTTCATGTCCCGGTGATACTGTTCCAGGGGAAGTGACTCCAGCGCGGTGAACACCCGGTTGGTCGCCCATGCACTGAAGGCCTGCAGCAGACGGATTTCCTGAAGGGTCATGGAAGTTCCTTTACCGTGAGATTTTCTCTTTGAGTGCTGCCAGCGTCTTCAATGCTTCCAGGGGGGTCATCGTGTCGGTATTGATCCCCTGCAGGAACGTGTGGAGTTCATCGTCTTTCAGTTCAAAGAGGGTGAGCTGGACGCTTGCAGCAGGGCTCCGGGGACCCCGTCTGCGAGCTGTGGGAGAGCCTGCGTCATGAACGGTCAGTTCGGAACCTTCGAGATTCGTGAGCAGCTGTCTGGCCCTGTCCGTGATTTCCTCCGGGAGACCCGCCATCTGGGCGACCTGGATTCCATAGGAATGGTCGGCAAATCCCGCCGTTACCCTGTGGAGAAAGATGATCTTGTCTCCGTACTCCCGCACATCGACCTTGAAGTTCCTGATGCGCGGAAACAGGTCTGCCAGTTCGTTCAGTTCGTGATAGTGGGTGGCAAACAGCGTTCGAGCACCGATGCGTTCATGGATGTATTCCGTCAGCGCCCACGCAATGCTGATTCCGTCAAACGTACTCGTGCCCCGTCCGACTTCATCCAGAAGAATCAGGCTTCGCGGGGTTGCGGTATTGACGATATGCGCCGCCTCATGCATTTCCACAAGGAACGTGCTCTCGCCGGACGCGATGTTGTCACTGGCACCGACCCGGGTAAATATCTTGTCCACAAGTCCGATGACCGCCTTCTGTGCCGGGACATGGCTCCCGATCTGAGCGAGCAGCACGATAAGCCCGACCTGCCGGAGATAGCTGGACTTTCCGCTCATGTTCGGCCCGGTGATGATCAGGATCTGCTCTGATGAGGTGTCCAGCCGTACGGAATTCGGCACATACGGCTCGCCCGGGGGAAGCAGCCGTTCGATAACCGGATGACGGCCGCCCACTATTTCCAGTACGGTCCCTTCGTTTACCTCCGGAGGACAGTACCCGTATTCTTCGGCTACCGCTGCCAGAGAGGCGAGGCAGTCGAACCGGGCAAGGGCAGCCGCATTTCTATGGACCGCGTCCGCTTCGCCCGCGACCTGGAGCCGGATGCCGGTAAACAATTCTGTTTCCAGGGCCAGAATCCGCTCTTCAGCGTGGAGGATCTTCTCTTCATACTCCTTGAGGGCCGGTGTGATGTACCGTTCCGCTGATGTCAGGGTTTGTTTGCGGATGTAGTCTGCCGGGACTTTATCACGATGGGTGTTCGTGATCTCGATGTAGTATCCAAACACATTGTTGAACCCGACTTTGAGCGACGGAATGCCGGTCCGCTCGCGTTCGCGCGCCTGCAGTTCGGCAATCCAGGACTTTCCGTTGAAGGCGAGGTCACGCAGCATATCGAGTTCGGTATTGTAGCCCCGGCGGACGACGCGTCCATCGGCGAGGACTGCCGGCGGGTCAGGCTCGATCGCCGTGGCGATGAGGTCCACGACCTGTGGGAGCGGCTGAAGGTCCGCATGAAGCTCTGCGAGAGCCCGTGCTGCGAGGCCATCGGTGGTTTTCCGGAGTGCCTCGATTTCTGTCAGGATATGCATCAGGGCAACGAGGTCCCTCGGCCCGGACCTGCCGGTGCATATCCGGCTGTTCAGGCGCTCCAGATCGCCGATCCGGCTGAGTCCCTCCACCAGCGCGCCATGACGCCCGGAATCTCTGCGGAGCTCGGCGACCGCGTCCAGACGCTCCTGAATCGGTTCAAGCCGGTTCAGTGGCTGATGGATCCACCGCTTCAGCAACCGGGCCCCCATTGCCGTCTTCGTGCGATCCAGGACCGCAAAGAGTGTCCCTCCGTCATCACCGGCTATGGAAGCACTGATTTCGAGATTCCGTTTGGTGGAAGGGTCCAGAACGATGTGGTCGCCCACATCAAAAGGAGCGAGCTTCCTGATGTGAAGGAGGTTCGCCTTCTGCGTCTCTTGCAGATAGTGCATGATGACGCCGGCTGCCACGATGCCAAGGCCGAGATCCTGGACACCAAAGCCTTTGAGTGACTGGGTATGGAAGTGCGCAGTCAGGACGTCGCGTGCGTAGTCTTCATGAAACACCCAATCGTCGACTTTCGTAAATATCCCGCGGAATGCCGTTCGCAACAACGGATCCAGTGCCTGGTGGTCCCGGCGCTGGACCAGCAGTTCGGATGCTTCGAGTGAACCAACGTGTTCGGCGAGATGCCGGAAGGGGAGCTCAGCCACGCGGAATTCCGCAGTGGTCACATCCACGAACGCAAGCCCGACCGGATCCTCACCCGTCGCCAGGGGTCCCGGCAGGGCAACAGCTGCGAGGAAGTTGTTCTTCTTCTGGTCGAGAACCTTGTCGGAAAACGAAACGCCCGGCGTAACCACCTCGATGACATCGCGTTTTACGATCCCCTTTGCCAGTTTCGGATCTTCGAGCTGTTCGCAAATCGCGACACGATACCCTGACTTGAGCAGTTTTGGGAGGTATGCTTCGAGGGCATGATGGGGGAAGCCTGCAAGCGGGGTCTCGCCTGCGGCACCATTGCCGCGCCGTGTCAGGGTGATACCGAGAACGCGTGCGGTAATTTTCGCATCGTCGTCGAAGGTCTCAAAGAAGTCCCCCATCCGGAAAAGCAATATCGTGTCCGGATAGCGGCTTTTGACCTCCGCATACTGACGCATGAGTGGTGTGGACATACGGGGCGTGTCGTTCGTCGTTCTACGAATGTACGACAAAAACACGCCGAAAAGCAACGCGCCTGCGCGTTACTCGTACTGCATCACGCGATAGCTCTCCCACCAGTTGGTGATCGCGTACGTGCTGACGTAGTAGCCGGGGTAGAACGGCGGCCGGAAGGTCTGGTCCGCCAGCCGGTCGTCATACCGGTACCGTTTGGAGAAACCGGAATTCAGCGTGCTGCCGCTGAAGGTGCCCACCGCCCCGCGCGAATCCTGCACAATCGACCCGAGAAGGCGCAGTTCACCGGAGACCGGACGGGTGTTGTAATGCTCCGCCAAAAATGACCCCGTGCGGGCGAACACGCTTCCATGGATTTCGCAATGACTGTTGTTCGCAGCATTGTCGGCCACGACAACATTCTGTTCGGCCACGATGCCCATGACGTCATCGCTCGTGCCAAACCGTGGGTTCCGCTCGTAGAGCACATCATTTTGAATGTACACGTTTGACTGCGATGCGAGTGTCAGTTTTCCATCGAGCGTTCCTTCGACGTTGACCCGGCCCGTCCCGAGAATGACCCCGTTGAACCCCACGCCGTTCAGGTCGACGGAATCAATAATCGCCCCGGTCGGCAGATTTCCGCTCCTGATATACGCCTTGCCGTCGTTGTTTGCCGCGCTGCCGGGGGCCAGAGTCACGTAGATATCTCCAATGTATTTGCGTCCTCCGCTCACGCTCGCCGTGAAGATCTCCGACAGGTCGCTGGGAAGAGTGATGGGAGCCACACCGGTCTCATATCCGTTCTTGAAGATGGCTTTGTTCGTCCCTTTTCCCACCTTTGGCGGGTCAAACCCCTTTGCCGTGGTTACCTTTTGCATGAAGACCGGACTGCCGTTGATATGCAGATTACCGTTCGAATGAACCCTTCCCCATACCGTATCCTGGGTGATCCAGAAGACATTCCCTTCGAAATCGGTCATCCAGGCGAACAGGGTGAAACTGTTCTTCTTGTTCCGGTCGAAATAGACGTCGACGGTATCGTGCATGGAAGCGCCACTTCCCAGGGGGTACGTGGAGACGCTTCGAAGAAGGAGACGCGACGTTCCCAGCGTGCTGATTCCTGCGGAGTATGATCCTGTGAAGTTCTTGCCGGTGAATGTGCGCGACGTCGTGGAGAAGTCGCTCGAGTCCTGGTAGAATTTCGCCAGACGGGCGTTGGCCCCGGCAAGCGCGAGGTTGTGCGAAGCGGTCATCGCGTTGTACATCGACATATTGGTTACGGCCTGTGTCCCGATATTGGTCACATTCAGGGCGATATAGCCGAGAATGGCAGAGAGTCCGATCACGAGAATGATACTTGCCTTGCCACCCATCGTCATTACCTCCGGGAGTTCTGCGAAGCCAGCCGTGTCTGCTGCCAGTACGAGCTGGAGTGCAACATATTTTCTGTGCCCGTTCCCGACGTGCCGGCAGCATGGATTGCATAAGGGTTCTGCACTTCCAGCGTGATCTCGACTTCATGCACTTCGGACAACCGGTCGGTCGGCACGGGCGTGGGAAGGGTCTCGCCGCCCATGGTGATATACCGGAGCCGGAAGATGGTTACGACACCGATCTTCATCCCGGATCCGCCGTTGACTGTTCGGTACACATACCGGTCATTTACATTCTGCGTATAGTTCAATTCGCTTATGGCCCCCGTGAAATACCGCACGGTGTCGATCGGAGTTGTGGATGGGTCGAGATCGATAAGGAATGTGATCGACGTGCTATCCGCGTCAAGGACTGTCGAAGTCGCTTCAGGAACGCCGAAACCCATATTGCGGAACTCCCCTTCGAGCACCTGGACGGTCGTAACGAGCATTTCCTGTACTGTAATGTCACCTTCGTACACGGAGTATGTTTCATTGGCCACGTCATTGGCGTTGAGGACGTTGATCATCAACATCCCTCCCATCATGATGGAGCTGAGATAATCGAGAATATCGCTCATGGCCAGACCCCCTCTAGTCGAAGTGAAAATACCCCATCACGAAAGAACTGCGCAACGTATCAACGCTCCCGGCGGCATTGACCGGAAACGTCCGCCATGTCTTGATATCCAGACGCTTCACAAACGTCCGGGCCGTGGAAACTGTCTCGAGATTGTTCATATCAACGTACGAGACCACAAACTCTGTGCGGTACCGGCGGTTCGATGTGCCCGCCTCCTTCTCAATCGAAAGCCCGTTGAAATCGTCGAAATCGTTGAATTCAGGGATGGAATCCTCACCCGCCTCCGGTCCGAGAAGGGAGGGTGCGGTAAGCGACCAGGAATTAGTCAGGCCAACATTCATGGTGTCCGTGATCTGATCATATGCCAGCCCCTGCGCCGTCTCGATGTAGGATGTCGTAATCGTAGTCAGAAAAATGCCGTCCTGCCCGCTTGAGATCGCGTCGCCGGCGCTGGCCGACATTTCATAGAAATTGACCAGGACCGTTGAGAGCAGGACAAACGCACCGAGTGTAAACAATGTGTGACCGGACCCCATAAAGCCCTCTCGTGGTGACTGCACTTATCCTTGGGCTCTGATTCTGCAAACGGGATGCCATGAATACGTGACGCAAATCACGCAATATCGGGGTTGGACGGAGGGTAGTCGTGCGAAAGCGTTCGGGAAGGGTGAAACATCTTCAGGAAATGTAACAAATACGCTTTGTGCTGACAAAAAGGACTGAAATCTGTATACCGATGCGGGAGATGGGTAATGACTAGTCCAGAATCATGAAAATCCCCTCTATTCGTCCCAGCGGGGCGGATAGCTGTACGCCTGCAACGCTGTCCCGGACGCGGGCAAAGGTCTCCCGCGCAATCCGGACCCCCTCCTGGAACCCTTCTTCCTTCGTCGTCGTCTTTCGCATCCGTTCCATGACTTCGGGAGGAACAGAAGCGCCGGGGACTTCATTGTTCATGAATTCGGCGTTTCGATACGACACAAGCGGCCAGATGCCACAAATGAGTGGAATACGCAGCGGGGAGATCCGTTGAATAAACTGCTCCAGAATGCGCAGGTCAAACACGGGCTGCGTGATCATGTACTCTGCCCCGGCTTCAATTTTCCAATCAAGCCGTCTGAGCTCTTCATCGAGATTGATTGCCCCGGGATTCACGCCGACGCCGATGCTGAATCCGGTCGGTTCTCCGATGGGGTTGCCGGCGAGATCAAGCCCGTGGTTCAGCCGGTTGATGATATTGGTGAGCCCGATCGCATCAACGTCGAATACGGCTGTCGCCTGCGGATAGTTGCCCAGCTTCGGCGGATCACCGGTAATCGCCAGGATATTCCGCAATCCGAGAGCCCATGCTCCCAGAAGGTCCGATTGCATGCCGATTACGTTGCGGTCCCGGCAGGCGAAATGAAGAACGGTCTCGATACCGGTCTCCCTCTGGAGAATCGACGCAAGCGCAAGTGCAGACATGCGGGCGGAGGCACGCGGCCCATCGGGTATGTTGATGGCATCAACACCGAAATGGTGGAGTTTCCTCGCCTTCTCCACCTGCGCGCCCGGCGAAACGCCTTTCGGTGAAACCAGCTCGACAAGCGTCAGAAATTGTTTCTTGACCAGCCGGTGTGCGATCCGTGATTTTTCCGTCTGGGGTGTTACCTTCACTGCCTCGGGAGCCGTGATCTTGAGCTCAGGCGTGGTGCGATCCATTCGGGTGGCAGGGCGCAATGCCTGAACCGCACGTCGAATGGCACGGATGTGGCCGGGATTGGTCCCGCAGCAACCGCCCACCACGGTCGCCCCTGTCAGGATGAATCTCTTGGCATACTCTGCAACATATTCGGGAGACGACATATAGATGTTCCGCCCGCCGACATTCTGTGGCACACCGGCATTGGGTTGCACGGAGATCGGAATCTTCGTCAGCGGCTTCAGTGTCTCTAACGCCTCGAGCATCGATTTGGGACCCACGGAACAGTTCAGGCCGATGACATCCACAGCGTACTCTGCAATATCGGTTACAAATGAGCTGAGCGGAGCCCCGCTCAGAAGCACCCGTTCGTCATTCACCGTCACCTGGGCAATCAGCGGGATGTCGGGACGCAACTCCCGGGTTGCACGCACAGCCTGGATCAATTCGCTGACCAGCGAGAACGTCTCGAGGATGATCATGTCGACACCGCCGTCGAGCAACCCCTTGATCTGCTCTTTGAATGCGTCTTTTGCCTCATCATACGAAAGTTTGCCGATCGGTTCGATCTGCACGCCGAGCGGACCAACGGATCCTGCGACAAGGGTTGTGGTGCCCGCAGCCTTCTTTGCCAGCTCCGCTCCCCGCCGATTGATCTCATAGACCTTCGGTTCCAGCCCGTGCGGAGCCAGCTTGAATCGGTTCGCCCCAAATGTATTCGTCTCAATGACATCGGCCCCTGCCCGCACATATTCCTCGTGGATCTCTGTCACAAGGTCCGGACTCGTAAGATTGAGCTCGTCAAAGCAGGTGTTGATGTAGATCCCTTTCTCGTAGAGATATGTCCCGATGCCACCGTCGAACACGATGACCTCATCCTGTAACCTCTCACGAAACGCCTTCATGGAATCCCTGGGCTCTGTTGTCGATATGGATCGTTTGAGCTTCAGTATACGAACTTTTCCGATCAATTTGCCACGGTTGATTCTCGCACAGGAAATCCCTATACTTTTTCGCACGCGGGAAGTCGTGCTCACTTCATCTCACCGCCACCACAGGGTTGTTCGTGCCTACCACCTCATTCTCAATGGAACGCGATCGGACCAAAGTCCCTCTGCAGTACACGTGGGATCTCGCCCCGGTGTACGCCGACTTCGATGCATGGAAGCGACAAAAGGACGCTCTCGCCGTCACGATCAACGATGTCGATGCCTTTCGGGGTACTCTCGGACGTTCATCATCGCGACTCTTGAAGTGTCTCGTGCTGCTCGATGAGATCGGCAAGACCTATGTGCGGCTCCACACGTACGCGCAGTCCCATGCCGATGTCGACACGAAAGACGCCGCCTATCTTGCAGTGCAGCAAGAAATTGCTCAGATGGGCACCGACATTGCCTCCCGGGCTGCATTTGTCGAACCGGAAATCCTCTCCATCGGGCAGGAACAGATCGAGGCGTTTCTTGACGCGGACACGGGTCTCGCTCCCTATCGTCACATGCTCCTTGACTTGCTCCGGCGAAAAGACCATACGGGTACTGAACGGGAGGAACAGATTCTCGCGGAGGCGGGATCGATGGCCGAATCGTCCGGTTCGATCTACACGGTCTTTTCCAACGCCGATTTTCCGTTTCCCGAAGTGACGCTCAGCGACGGGCGCGCTGTTCGCCTCGATAAATCTGCGTTTCCCCTCTATCGTACACTGCCGAATCGTGAGGACCGCAAGACGGTCTTCGCCGCGTATTTCGGCCGCATGAACGACTACCGGCGCACGTTCGGCATTCAACTGTACAGCGAAGTCAAGAAGAACCTCTTCTACCGGCGCACGCGCAACTACGCCTCCTGTCTCGGGAGCGCTCTGCACGGTGGAAACATACCGGCAGAAGTCTACCATGCCCTCATTGCGAATGTGCACGACGCTCTCCCAACACTATTTCGGCTGCTGGACCTGCGCCGGCGTATGCTGGGCGTCGAAGAATTGCACTATTACGATCTCTACGCACCGGTAGTTCCCCATACAGACACGCACTACACGTTTGAGGAAGCCCGTGACCTGGTTCTGCACTCGCTGCAACCGCTCGGTCATGACTATACGGCAGTGGCCCGACGATCGTTCAGCGAGCGGTGGATGGACGTGTACCCCAGTGACGGAAAAATCGGGGGCGCATATTCGAACGGCGCCGTCTACGATGTGCATCCCTATATCCTGCTGAACTACAATGGGAAGTACGACGATGTGAGCACGGTGACGCACGAGCTGGGGCACGCCATGCACAGCTATCTGTCCAACCGGCACCAGCCATTTGTGACGTCCCGTTATTCCATTTTTGTCGCCGAAGTTGCCTCGACGCTCAATGAAGCGCTGCTGATGGATCACATGCTGAAAACCGTCACGGACGACCGATTCAGGTTGACGCTGCTGATGGACTATCTGGATGGCATCAGGGCCACGTTGTTCCGGCAGACGCAGTTCGCCGAATTCGAGCTCCTCATTCATGAAGCTGCAGAGTCAGGGCAATCGCTGACGGGAGACTCCCTCAACGCGCTCTACGGAGAATTGACACGGTCGTACTACGGGCATGATCGGCGGGTGTGTATCGTTGATGAAGAGGTAAACGCGGAGTGGGCGGGGATTCCCCACTTCTACTACAATTTCTATGTCTTTCAGTATGCAACGTCACTGACTGCCTCTGCGGCACTTTCGGAGATGATTCTCGAAGGCGACGCCGGGGCCACGTCCCGCTATCGTGCGCTTCTTTCCGCGGGCGGATCCGACTATCCCATCGACCTGCTCCGGCGTGCCGGTGTCGACATGACAACGCCCGATCCATTCCGCATGATGATGCGAAAGATGGAACGGGCGATGGATGAAGTCGAGACGATCCTCGCAAAGATCCAGCCGCAAACGTAAGGCTGGAACACTGTCCTTCCTCATGCGGGGAGAGCCGATTGCCCCGCGCGGACCGTGTCAGGCCGGATATGTACCGACCAGCTTCTTGAGCCACCGGTGCAGTGCGTGAACCGATTCGACCGGCTCCAGAAACATCAGGATACACTCCCCATTCACAACCATCAGACCCTTCTCCCGGGCTGATGCCTCGGCAGCAGGCGATCCGGATCCCGGTTGCATCCAGATGTGGCGGATCCCCCGATCCTGACACTCCTGCACCACAGCAACGGTCGCATCAGGCGGGATAACAGTCACGGCCGACTGTACCTCAACCGGCAGTTCCCTCACAGATCGGAAGCACGGCTCGCCCTCGACTGTGCCAAGCGTCGGATGCACCGGGTAGACGGTGAAGCCCTTGTCTTTCATCATGCGGAACACGGTATTCCCGAATTTTTTTCTGTTGGCAGACACGCCGATAACGGCGTACGCCTGCGACGAGAAGAAGGCGGTGATATCAGACTGCGTTGGGCGGTGTGTGGTAGCCATGGCTATTCGAATATCTTTTCGAGCGTTTGATAGTCGGTGTGCATGAGCGTGACAGCTTTCGTGATCGCGGCAGCATCGTCTGTAGCCACGGCGGCAACGACACCGTCGACAGAGACGGACAGTTTCGACCGTGCCGTAACAAACGCATCGAACTTCTTGATCAACCGCTCGGGAAGCACAGCGATATTCAGCGTATCCATCCGCGCCCTGAGCTCCACCGACGCACTGCGCAGTTTCTCCATCTGGTGGTCTGGCAGATAGTAGTGGTAGACCATGTACAGCACTTCGTGAAATGCCTCGATCTCCTTCAGCACCGGCCGGATGGTCCGCGCGAGCACCTCATACTTCGTGTGAAGGTTCTCTGCGGCGTCGAGTTTTGCCTGCAGATCTGAGCCTGCCATCGCCGACTCGTACTGTGTCGCGACGTCCTGCAGGGATGCGACGTTCTTTTGCCAGACGGCCTTCTTGTCGCGCAGGATTCCCGGCAATTCCGCCGCCGCCACCGCCGCCACTCCCTTGCGGACGTCCGGCACAAGCGATGCCATCATACTGGTGTCTTTTTCGGGCCATGCCGTGTGCCAGAGCTTGTAGATCGTGGTGTGGAACTTGCCGAGAGCGGGCACTTTGGCCTGAGTTTCAGCTCCGTGGGCCCCGCCATGCTCCTGAGTCCACGTCACCGACGTACTCGCAAGCAGCGCCAGAACCACCGCACCGATCATTGCTGCATTCTTCTGCATGTATCCTCCTTGTGAACAGAAGACCGCAGGAAGAACCATCCCCTCCTGCGGCCATGTGATTGACTGTGATGCCACAGGTCTATTTGTACCGGTTCAGCGCTTTCATGTAATTTGCCCGTTCGAATGCGGAGGGATCGGCCACCGATTTCTGGCTCATGCTTCCGCGCATCTGCTTCACCGAAACGTATTCATGTTCCAGCAGCCACCGTTCGAGCTCCTCGAGAATCTCCGCAACACGACCCGGTCCATGCAGCAGAAGGGCGGAGCAGAGTTGTGTCACATCGGCACCGGCCATCAGCAGCTTGACCACATCCTGGGCACCGTGCACACCGCTGGTTGCCGCGAGACTTGCCTTGAGGGTCCCGAACAGCACCGCAAGCCAGCGCAGAGGAAGGCGGATGGCCTGCGACGAACTCAGGGTGACATTGGGCACGACCTCAAGGGCTTCGATATCGAGATCCGGCTGGTAGAACCGGTTGAACAAGACCAGCCCATCGGCACCTGCCTCGTCCAGCGCCGAGGCCATGTTGGCCATCGCGCTGAAGTACGGACTGAGTTTCATGGCAACGGGAATCTTTACCGTCGCCTTTACCGCTTTGAGGACATCGATATACCGCTGTTCGACAGCAGCACCGTTCAGTTTCGGGTCCGTGGGAATGTAGTACACGTTCAGTTCGATGGCGTCAGCGCCTGCTTCCTGAATCTTCTTCGCGTACTGGATCCATCCGCCGGTGGAGATGCCGTTGAGACTCCCGATGATGGGGATGTCGACTGCTTCTTTGGCTTTCCGGAGATGCTCGATATACTGGTCGGGCCCGAGATTGTATTCCTGCGTCTCCGGGAAATACGACAGCGCTTCCGCGAAGCTCTGCGTGCCGTAGGAAAGGTAATGGTCAAGTTCAGCCTCTTCGTGATGGATTTGTTCCTCGAAGAGGGAATACATCACAATGGCCGCGGCACCCGCGTCTTCCAGATGCCTGATGCCGTCAAGCGTACGCGACAGCGGGCTTGCAGACGGCACGAGCGGGTTCTTCAGGTGCAGGCCGAGATATGTCGTTGAAAGATCCATGGTGCTCTGTTCCTGTCAAAGAGATTGATGCGCGTCTTCTTAATTAGAACCGGTTTTGTCGGTGGATTCCCATTCCGCCGCCGCTTCCTCGAACCATTTCCACCGCGTTTTGGCATCTTCTTCCGCCAGCACCATCAGACGCCGCGCCTCTTCCGGATTGGTCTTCGTGAGCATCTTGTACCGGGTTTCGAGGTAGGCATACTCTTCAAAACGTATTTTCGGTGGTTTCGAGTCGAGCTTCAGCGGGTTCTTTCCTTCGTGCGCCAGAACCGGATTGAAGCGGTAGAGGGGCCAGTGCCCGCACTCGACCGCCGCCTTCTGGTTCACCATCGCCTTACCCATATTGATGCCGTGTGCAATACAGTGGCTGTACGCAATGATCAACGACGGGCCCTCGAATGCATCAGCTTCGAGGAAGGCCCGGATGGTCTGAAGGTCGTTCTGCCCCATGGCGACCTGAGCAACATAGACGCTGCCGTAGGTCATCGCGATCCGTCCGAGATCTTTCTTTGGAAGCGGCTTGCCTCCTGCGGCAAACTTCGCCACGGCGGAGCGCGGCGTTGCTTTCGACATCTGCCCGCCGGTATTCGAGTAGACTTCAGTGTCCAGAACCAGGATATTGACATTCCGTCCGGACGCCATCACGTGGTCGAGCCCGCCGAAACCGATATCGTAGGCCCAGCCGTCGCCACCCATAATCCAGATGCTCCGTTTGACGAGATTATCGACAAGACTGGCGAGACTGCGGGATTCTGGCGTTTTCATGCCGGCCAGTTTCTGCTTGAGGATTGCGATGCGCGACCGCTGTTCGTGGATGCCTGCCTCGTCGGCCTGATGGGCATTCAGGATCGCCGATGCGAGATCCTCGCCGATCTGCGGTGCAAGTGCCCGCACCAGCTCATGTGCCATCTCCGCATGCTTGTCCACCGTCAGGCGCATGCCGAGGCCGAATTCTGCGTTGTCTTCGAACAGGGAATTTGACCAGGCCGGGCCGCGCCCGTCGGCATTCTGCGACCAGGGGGTGGTCGGGAGATTTCCTCCATAGATCGATGAACATCCCGTCGCATTCGCCACAATGGTCCGATCACCGAACAACTGGCTTACCAGTTTGACGTACGGCGTTTCACCGCATCCCGAACAGGCACCGGAAAACTCGAAGAGCGGCTGCAGGAACTGCGACCCTTTCACCGAGTCCAGCTTTACGTTCCGGCGATCGATCTCGGGAATGGCGAGGAAGAATTCGAAACTTGCACGTTCGGTCTCCCGAATGGGAGGCTGTGGAGCCATATTAATCGCTTTGAGGCGGACCTCCGATTTGTTTTTCGCCGGACAGACTTCGACGCACAACTCGCATCCGGTACAATCTTCCGGCGCAACCTGGACGGTGTATTTCATCCCCTTGAACTCCGGACCACGATAGTTGTCCGACTTGAACGTCGCAGGAGCTCCGGCAAGAGCTGCCGGGTCGTACACCTTTGTCCGGATGGCCGCGTGCGGACAGACCATTGCACACTTGTTGCATTGAATGCAGGTGACCATGTCCCAGACGGGAATCTCGAGAGCGATGTTGCGTTTTTCCCATTGCGTGGTCCCGGTCGGAAAGGTTCCATCCACGGGCATCGCGCTCACCGGAAGGTCGTCGCCAAGCCCCGCAATAATCTGGGCAGTCACAGTCTGGACGAAATCCGGCGCATGCTCCGAAACTACCGGCGGCATGGCAATCTGGCTGGTGACGCTTGCGGGAATTTTGACCTCGTGCAGATTCGCCAGCGTCTGGTCGACGGCGGCAAAATTCTGCTTGACGATCAGGTCGCCTTTTCTGCCGTATGTCTTCTTGATGGAATTCTTGATCGCCTCGATCGCTTCCTCGCGGGGGAGCACCCCGGAGATGGCAAAGAAGCAGGTCTGCATGATCGTGTTCACCCGCCCACCCATGCCGGTCTGGTTCGCCACCGCATAGGCGTCAATGACAAAGAAGCGGATCTTCTTCTGAATCAACTGAGCCTGGATGTGCTTCGGGAGGTGAGCCCACACATCATCCGGGCCGTACATGCTGTTCAACAGGAAGGTGCTTCCCGGAACTGCGATCTTCAGCACATCGAATTTTTCCAGGAAGAACCACTGGTGGCAGGCCACAAACTTCGCCGTCGTAATCAGGTAGGTCGAGCGGATGGGTCGCGGACCAAAGCGCAGATGGGACGTTGTCGTCGAGCCGGACTTCTTTGAATCATAGACGAAATAGCCCTGGGCGTAGAAGTCTGTGTCCTCACCGATGATCTTGATCGAGTTCTTGTTTGCCCCCACGGTGCCATCTGCGCCAAGGCCGTAGAAGATTCCGCGGAACACGTCGTTCGGCTCGGTCGAGAATCCGCTGTCGTAGGAGAGGCTGGTGTTGGTCACGTCATCAAGAATGCCCACGGTGAAGTGGTTCTTTGGTTTTGCCGTGCCGAGATCGTCAAAAACGCTTTTCACCATTGCCGGCGTGAACTCTTTCGACGAAAGCCCATACCGTCCGCCGACGACCCGCGGCATCGTCTTCATCGTGGCCGTTCCGTCCATCAGCCCCTCATGCAGGGCGCCGACAACGTCAAGATACATGGGCTCGCCAAGAGCACCGGGCTCCTTGGTGCGGTCGAGCACGGCGATCGATTTCACGGTCGACGGGAGCGCCGCGAGGAAGTGCTTCACGGAGAATGGTCTGTACAATCTGATTTTCAACAGACCGACATTGGCGCCTTGCTGGTTGAGATATTCCACTGCCTCCTGGGCGGCCTCGGCGCCGGATCCCATCATGACGATCACGCGATCCGCCGTCGGCGAACCAACATACTGGAACAACGTGTATTCACGACCGACCTGCTTCGCAAACCGATCCATCACCTTCTGGACGATGTCCGGGCAGGCGAGGTAATAAGGATTGCACGCCTCACGGGCCTGGAAGAACACGTCCGGGTTCTGCGCGGTTCCGCGCATGACCGGATGATCAGGCGACAGTGCGCGCCGGCGGTGCGCGTACACCAGATCTTCGTTCACGAGCGCAAGCATGTCCTCGTCCGCCAGCTGTTCGATTTTCTGAACCTCGTGTGATGTCCGGAATCCGTCAAAGAAGTGGACAAATGGAACGCGGGACTCAAGGGTCGCGGCCTGGGAAATCAGGGCAAAGTCCATGACTTCCTGGACGCAGTTCGAGGAGAGGAGCCCAAATCCGGTGCTCCGGGCCGCCATCACATCGCTGTGGTCACCGAAAATTGACAGAGCATGTGCGGCCACCGATCGCGCGGACACGTGGAACACGGTGGAGGTGAGCTCACCCGCGATCTTGAACATGTTGGGAATCATCAGGAGCAGTCCCTGCGATGCCGTGAAGGTCGTCGAAAGGGCGCCAGCCTGTAGCGCACCGTGGACGGCTCCGGCAGCTCCCCCTTCGCTCTGCATCTCGGTGACGGAGGGAACGGTTCCCCAGAGATTCTTCCGGCCCTGTGACGACCACTCATCTGCCCATTCGCCCATGTTGGACGAAGGCGTGATGGGATAGATGGCAATGACCTCATTCAGCTTGTGTGCAACGTAAGCCGCCGCTTCATTTCCGTCAATTGTAACCTTTTCTCGTTTCATCGTTGTTCCTTGACAATGTCGATGGGAGTACTGCAGCGTATTCTATTATAGGCAGTCCACAGTCACCTTGCCAATTGCATGCCAGAATAATGCCCCAAACTGGCCATGCTGGGGCATACAAGGAGGTGGATTTCCAAAATTTGAGAATCTTCGGGGAAAAAGTGGGAAAGGGGTGCGCAAACAGGAGGAGTGCAGCCAGGTGAAACAGGATGAAGAACCTAGATGAAGAGCCTCCAGAGCTGCGCCAAAAGAAAACAGACCACCAACCCAAGTCCCAGAGGAATAATTGTTGCCAGGGTGGTCCACTTCACACTGCCGGTTTCTTTGTAAATCGTAAAAATGGTCGTAGAACAGGGGTTGTGCAGGAGACTGAAGAGCATGAGGGAGACTCCGGTCAGCGTTGTCCATCCACCGGCACGAAGAATCTCCGCCGTCGCAACCGTCGAACCCGCTTCGAACATCACGCCTGCTCCTCCGCCAACACCGTGAAGCGATGTCGTGAGTACCGTCAGCATCAAAACTGTTGGAATCACAATCTCGTTTGCCGGAATAGCAATCACATATGCAAGGAGGATCACGCCGTTCAGACCCAGCAGGATCGCGAATGGATTCGACCAGTCGATGAAGTACTCTGCCAGAGTTACACCCCCGATCGTGATATTCGCCACCAGCCAGATCACGATCCCGGCTGGGACAGCAAACACGACCGCGCGCCACAGGACAAATATCGTCCTGTCGATAAGGGATGTGTAGAGCGTCTGCAGGATACGCGGCGGGCGATACGGTGGAAGCTCCAGACTGAATGCCGACGCCTCTCCCCGGAGGACCGAGCGGGACAGGAACCATGATACGGCAAGGCTCAGCGCTATGCCCAGCACAGCAACGAAGACCACTGCACCCGCCGAAAGGAACCCGGCAAACTGCGGCGGTGCAAGCGCACCCACAAAAATCGACGCGACGAGGATCTGGGTCGGCCATCGGCCGTTGCAGAGGGAAAAGTTATTGGTGATAATCGCGATCAGCCGTTCGCGGGGGCTGTCGATGATCCGTGTGGCAATGACGCCCGCTGCGTTGCACCCGAATCCCATTGTCATCGTCAGGGCTTGCCGGCCGTGTGCCCCTGCCCGGCGGTAGAGCGCATCCATATTGAAGGCCACGCGGGGAAGATATCCAAGATCTTCGAGAAGGGTGAAGGCCGGGAAGAAAATTGCCATCGGGGGAAGCATGACACTTACCACCCACGCTCCCGCGAGATAGGCACCATCGATGAGAACACCGTCGAGCCACCACGGAAGCCCGGCGGAGGCAGCCAGCGACTTGAGCCACGGGTGGAGGATATCGATGAAGAGCTCTGCCAGGTATCCGGAAGGAACATTGGCCCCTTCTACGGTGAGCCAGAAGACCAGGGCCAGCAGGAGAAACATGACCGGGAACCCCGTCCACTTGCTGGTCACGAGACGGTCGAGGCCTCGATCGAACGCGAATCCCTTCCTCTCCCCCTCACGCGTTACCGTACGGTCAGCGATCCGGGCCGCATCTTCGTAGATGCCTTCCATGACTGCGTCATGGTAGGCTTCTCCGAGTTCCCAGCGGAGGGCGTCAGCCTCGGCCAGCAGCGATTCCTGTTCTTTCGTCCGCTGCATCGTCAGGATGGTCCCTCTCCAGCACCTGACGTGCTCACCGCGTGCTCATCCCCGCTGACATCCTGGGGTTCCTGCCTGTCCATGCTCCCCACCGGTACGCGCGCGGAACCATCCTGGAGGCCGAGGAGCTCCCCGGTGCGGATTGCATCGATCATCCGTTGGTCTCCTTCGAGAAGCCGCAGCGCCACCCAGCGTGGGTTGGGGAGTGCAGGAAACAGCGCGGTAACGCGCTCGGTCAACCTGTCGACCGCGGGCGCGACCGAGGGGGGTATGGACTGCACCCGGTGCGGTTTGCACACGAACACTCCGGTTGCAACGTCATGAATCTGCTGCAGCAATTGATCGATACCTTCCCGTTGTCGTGCGGCCGTGAGGACCACCGGAATTCCGAGCTCTCGAGCAAGGCGGCGTTCGTCAATGACGAATCCGTGACGGCGGGCTTCATCGATCAGGTTGGCACAGAGGACCGCCCTGTCGGTGATTTCCAGAATTTGCAGAACCAGATTGAGATTTCGTTCCAGACGCGTGGCGTCAACGACGATGACGGTCACGTCCGGCCTGCCAAACAGGATGAAGTCCCGCGCCACTTCTTCATCGGCGCTTGTCGACAGGAGTGAATAGGTGCCGGGCAGATCCACGAGCTTGTAGTTCTTCGCTGCAAATGAAAAACCGCCTTCTGCGCGGGAGACTGTTTTCCCCGGCCAGTTTCCGGTATGCTGCCGCAGGCCCGTCAATGCGTTGAATACTGTGCTTTTGCCTGTGTTGGGATTGCCTGCGAGCGCGACAACGTAGTCAATGTTTTCGAGCTTGATGCCGAGTCGTTTGAGGTGACCGGCATTGTAGGCAGGACAGGTTGCGCAGGCTTCGTTTGGCATGTCGCTCATGGCGCACCCGCCGCCGGTTTCACCAGGATCTGTTCTGCCTGCTCCTGCCGGAGCGCAACCAACGTCCCTCGCACCTGGTACGCACGGGGATTGCCGGTAAGACTCTCTAACTCTGCCTGCATGACGGTACCGGGAACGATGCCGAGATCCATAAGACGCCGGCGTTGCTGTCCCCGGCATGCCCGTGAAATCGCCGTGACCACGGCTGCTTCACCTGGTCCGACGGACGCAAGCGTCACACGCGGCCCTTTTTTCCGGAGTTCTTCCGGAACGGGTACGACACTGACAAGCCGGGCGAGAGGAAGCGCCAGAAGAACCTCCTCACCCTCGGCGTCGATACGGACGCGGGACGGTCCGTTTTCAATCATCTGAACATGCATTCCGGGGTACAGGCCGTTTACCGCGAGCTGCGCATAGACTTCCGGTGGTTCGTCCTCGATGTGTACGACGCGGCCGAATTCCCCCGAGGCAAGGGAGGGTAAAAGGATGCCGGGAAGAACCGGGATGTCGCCGGTCGGTGACGGGATCGGATCGCCATGGGGATCAAACTGGGGGTTGGAAAGCCGGGCAGCAAGCGCGTTCGCCTCATCAACCGACAACCGATGCTCCTGATGTTCGGCTTCGAGGTGCCAATCGGACTCTTTCACGCTTGTCTCATCAGCCAGATAGCGCTCCCAGAGCCGGTGGACGCGGATAACCCTCAGCGCATACGATTTCCCGTCGGCAGTCAGCCGGAGAGCAACGCCGTCATGCAGCGCCAGGCCCATCGATTCGAGACGTGACACGAGGTGGGTCGCATCGCTGACGGATGTTTGCAGTGCGCCGGCGATGCTTTCTAACGTACAGGCAACGGAGCGATGCTGGCAGTCGTAGGCGTGCTTCAGAACATCTTCAACCGCCGATCGCGTTTTCTCTTTCCGTGCTAACGTCAGTCGCGCCAGAAGCCCCTTCCGGGGCCAGTAGAACACCGCCAGTCCGAGGACGAGGACGGCAACGAGCGTTACAAGAGTGACGTTCATATCTACTACCAATAACACCTACCGTACGTGGAGGTTCCGTATCTCCCGCATGATACGTGGAAAGGACCCTGAAGTCAAGAAAATGGCCGGTTTTCCGCTTTTCCGGGATCCGTGCAGATCGGTGCTGTCAGTCGTCACACTTGCTGTATCCGCATTCTTCATTCACGCAGGCCATACAGCCATTCTCGATCTTCACCGAACGTTCTCCGCACTTCGGGCAGATCTTGAGCATGCTGAGGGACGCATCGCCGGGATCCGGTCCGCGGGTTTCCGATCCCTGGATGGGTTCCTGCGCCGACTTCACCCCGATGTCTTCGAAGAACTGTTCAATGACCTTCGCAATTTCGGCGTAGAATGAGTGGATGTACTTCCCATCCTTGAAATACCCGCCGTTCGGATCGTAGATTCCGCGTAACTCCTCCAGGATGAAGGTCGGGTCTGTCGATTTCCGGAAGATAGCCGAGATGAGCCGGGTCAGGACGGCGTATTCCGCGGCGCGGGTCAGGTCCTTGCTGTTGATGAATATCTCGATCGGACGGTTACGGCTGTTTTCCCGTATGTAGCCGAGCGTCACAAAGACGCTGTTGTTGACAAATCCGCTGCGAAGGCGATACACGCGAGCTTCCGTCACTTCCGGCCGCGAGCCGATAACGGTTTCGGAGGCTTCCTGCCGGGGAATCAGCGCCTTCTCGCGCTTCAGTTCTTCAATGTCGTACGTGCCTGCAGGGAGAGTGATCATGCCGGTTCCTCACAGTGAGACACCGCGGTGTATGCCGGGTGCAGTTTGGGTGATTCGACGTGCCGTGTGTTCAGTTGGAATTCACGAGTGTTTCGGACGCTTTGGGCACGTCATTACGCTCCTGCTCTCTTCGCTTCACAAGATGGTATGCTGTGGTCAATCGCCCATCCGGCATGCGGATGACTTCATCTCCCGCCACTTCCTGCGCGCCCTGGACGCCGGACACACCGTCGTCGCCATGCACCATGCGCACCATGTACTTCCGGCCCTTTGCCTCCTGATACGGCGTGCGCTTACCATCGACACTCAGGATCGGATACCGGCTGCCATCCCGATATACCGTGATGCCCTTCAGACCGCTTTTCCATGCCTGCAGATAGATACGGGAGATCACCTCGGGTTCGATGTCTTCGGGGAGATTCACTGTGGAGGAGATTGAGTGATCAACATATTTCTGGCAGGTACCCTGGACCTTCACGCGCATATCGGGTGCGATAACATGTGACGTCCGGAAGAAGTGCGCCGGGAGGAGTTCCTCCAGCGGCTTTTTCTGCGCTTCGTCGGTCAGGTCCTGCATGTCCAGGTAGGCCTGCACCGTGCTGTGAAACACGCGGAAGACCTGGTTCCCGAATGATTCAGACCGGCGCGTATAGAACAGCGCGAAGACCGGTTCGACTCCGCCGGAAACCCCGATATAGTTCTTTCCCCTGTGCTCGAATCCCAGGACGATATTGGAGATGCTTCCGGTTGGTGCAATGGACATGATCGCGATGTTACGCAAACCGGCCTTCCTGATCAGATCGCGGGTTTCTTCGCTCAGCGCCTCCTGGAAGAACGGGCAGCGCGCATACCTGTCATAGTCAAAGATCGGTGATGGACCCTTCTCCTCCGCGAGGAGCGCCGATGATTGGTAGGCGGCATTGCAGAGGGTTTCCATGACCCGTTGCATAAGCCCCACAGCTTCATCGCTGTCGTACACAAGGCCGAGCTGATTGAGCATGTCGGCGATGCCCATGACGCCAAGTCCGAGCCGGCGTGTTTCCGACGCAGCGCGGCGCTGCTTCTCCAGAGGGTTGAGAAGCTCGTTCCAGAGCACGACGTTGTCCAGAAACCGGACAGCGTGCTGGGTCACTTCCCACATCGCCTGCCAATCCACGCGGGCCCGTTCCGTGTATCCGTCCACCACAAACCGCGAGAGGTTGATCGAACCGAGATTGCACGCTCCGCCGTCTTCCAGGGGGACTTCCGCACACGGGTTGGTACAGGCAATGGGACGTCCGACGTAATTTGAGGGACTGTACTTGCTCATCGCGGTCCAGAAGATCAGACCGGGTTCAGCGGTGTGGTAATTTCCCTCCACAAAGGTGTCCCAGATGTCGCGGGCTTTCATCAGGCGGCGAACCTCGCCTGTTTGTTCGGAGGCAAAATACAGCATGAAGTCGCCCGCAGACCGCACGGCAAGATCATAGTGCTGATGTGGCAGTTCCACAACGACATCCCCGAACACATCGCGCAGTGCGGCATCTGTGAGCACGTCGATCGACAGCGAGCCACCACCCTGTTTCTCGAGCCAGCGATTCAGTCCTTCGAGCGTGGCAAATTCCCCGGCGAACTCGTAAGTCCCGATGTCTTTGGCGGGAATGCCGTAGGAATAGTGCCTCTCCGCATCTTGGAAGGCGGAGCGGACCGTGGGGCGCGAGAATTTCCTGTAAACGAGGAGTGTGGCGGGGCTGTAGCGCGTCTGTTCGTCGACGGCCTGCATGAACTCATCGGTTGCCTTGATGCTGATGTTGGCGAACCGTACCTGGGTGTTTTCTCGAACCTGACGCTCGACATCCTGCAGCTGGCGTTCGTCGAAGACCCCGGACCACTGGCATTGTTCAACGATCTGCCGCGTGACCCAGTTCGGAATCTTCTTCACGCGAATGAAATCGAGGACGTCGGGGTGTTTGACGTCAATCGTCAGCATCAGCGCACCACGTCTTCCGCTCTGACCGATCAGGCCCGTCGTGAGGGAGTACAGCTCCATGAAAGACACGGCGCCGGTGGAACGGTCCGCTGCATTGTGCACGACGGAATCCTTCGGGCGTAACCCGCTGATATCCACGCCGATACCCCCGCCGTACGAATAGGTACGAGCGCATTCGTAGGACGATTGGTAGATGGACTCGATATTGTCTTCTTTGATCATGGTGACGAAACAGTTGGCGAGCGTTTTGAGTCTGTACAGGTCGCCTGCACCGGCCAGCACCCTGCCACCGGAGATGAAGCGGCCGTCGTAGAGCATCCGGTAGAAACGCTCTCCCCATTGTGTGCGGAGTTCGGCCGTGCGCTCGGTGGACGCGAGGAAGGCGGAGAGCCGGATGAAGACATCCTCGGGCCTGTGTTCAACAGGGGTGCCGCCCAGATCTTTGACGAAGTACTTCTTCCGGTAGATGTTGGAGGCAAGCTCATTTCCGCCCAGATAGTCAGGATGACTGGGAAGGGCTCCCCGGTCCACTTTTTCTGCAAGCTCGCGGTAGAGCGCTTCGTAACGGGCGGTCCGGTCTTCACCGATACGCCGTGCCGTCTTCCCCTTCAGGGCGAACATTTCATCCAACACCATGGTTACGCTCCTCAGACTCGTACAGTGGGAACCGCAGAAGATGTGTCGCAGCACGAAACAAAAAAAGCCCCTCTGGTCATGCAGCACACAGGGGCTTGCGCACCGGCATCTGATGGTTGTGTACCCGTGCGCACCTCCGATACCTTCCCGCGAAGGATACTGGAACACACCGGGCCGGCAGGTCTCCTGGCTTGTGACGCGACTCCGTGTACCGCCTTCCCGATCCGCTGCCGGACCAGTGGCAGGCACTGTGCATGTCACCTACAGTTGCGGGGCAGCTTCCGATTGAACGGAATTCCCTTTACCGGCACCACATGTGAGAATGAACCCGAGCCAATATACGGTCATCCGTTCGGAATGTCAAGCAACGGCATCCTATCGGAGAGACGATGGCGGTTCGGCAAAGATTTCATCGCGGAGTCCGGTATTGACATGATAGTCGGAGTACCGCACGGTGATCGTCCCCGTGCGTTCTCCTCCCCGCGCACCGACGCCGGAGGGAGGTGAGCGTCCCAGCAGTGGATTGGTCTGCAGGTCGGATCCCGTGCTGTCCTCCCGGGGCATGGTAAAGGACACAACCAGGGTGTCCGGCAACCAGTAACTGCCGACGCGCATGTACGTGAAGTCAGCCGTCATGGCCCGACCATCGGCCTGCGGTATCACGATTCGGTCCGGTGTCCAGCGCTCTGTGTTGACCCACAAGACCACTTTGCGCACACGATCACGCTCGTCGCGCGGACGCAGAACCAGTCGGTACATCGCCGGAACACGTCCCTTCTCTCGTGACGTGCTGTCGACGGCAAAACGCTTGACGAGACCACCAAACTGCAATCCCATGCTTTCCCGCGGAAGGAGGGCAAAGCCTTTGGAATCGATGTGGACTTTTTCGGGGTGTTTGTAGTACATCGTTGCATGCATCGGCGGCACGCTGATTCGCTCGATATCGGCAACAACATCCAGCGTCACCGTGTAGTCTTTGATCGTCACAACCTGATCTTCCACCCTGCGCAGGACCGAGTTCCCGTCAAGGGGGACCTGCAACAGGAGCACAACAAGCACGGCGCCGATCGCTGAGAACAAGGCCATTGTCACCCTCCGCTCCCCTGCTTTTCACCCGAAGGAATCACTGCGTTATACACGGCCATCAGCACCGTGGCAAGAACGCCGATGCCGAAGACCATCAGGAAGACACCCTGCGGGCCGACAGACGTGTGCGCGTAGGTGGAGTAGAGATATGCACCGATAGGATCTCCAACAAAGCGGGCCAGAGCGATTGGGAGAAAGGCGTATCCCTGGAAGAGACCCTGCTGTCCCGGCGGAGCGAGTGTCGAGATGTATTCGTAATACCGGGGCGCCTGCATCATCTCCCCCACGGAAAAGACGAGTATCCCGATAACCATCATCCAGATGGTGGGATGGAGAGCCACGATAAGCCAGAGAAGACTCGATATTGCAAAGCCAATCAGAATGGCTCTCCGGGGACTCCACCCGCGGGTCAGCCAGTTAATCACGAGCTGGAGCACGATAATGCCGAAGGCACCGGACGACATGATGATCTCATAGGGCGCGTCGGGCGATATGAAGTCATTCACATAGAACGGGATCAGAATGAAGATCTGCCAGAATACAATCCAGTACAGCGAAAAAATCAGCAAGAACACGATGAAGCGGACGTTGCCCAGGACGAGGACCAGGTTCCGCATCTTGTCGCCCAGCGATTCAACCACCTGCTGCGATGCATCGTGCACTTCACGATAGAAGGCAATATTGACCATGAGCATCAACGCACAACTGATGGCCGATACCATGTACACATACTCGATGCCGATGGTGTCCCTGACGAAGAAGGCGATCACCGGACCGAGTGCGGCGCCGATATTGACAATCCAGTAGTAGAAGGCGAACCCGAGCGACTTTGTATCGGGTGTTGAGGTGACCGCGACCGTCCCCAGCACGGACGGTTTGATAAAGGAACCGCCGATCGCCGTAAACACCAGGAGGGCGGTCATCAGCCAGAAACTGGGAGGATCGCCAAGGAACCCGGCCATGGGCGCCATGCCGACGAACCCGATCAGAAAGTATCCGATTGCGAGGACCAGAAACGCTATGGAGAAAGCCCGCCGGAATCCCAGTTTGTCCGCGATCGTACCGGCAACGATCGGCAGCAGATAAATCAATCCCCCGAAGAGTGCCGAGAGATTGCCGACCTCCTGCGCGGTATACCCGAGTGCGTCCCGCAGATAGATCACCAGGATGGTCTGCTGCCCGTAGTACGCAAGGCGTTCGAACAGCTCCATCCCGTTGGCGACCCAGAACGTCTTGTGGAAGCCATTGCGGATGGTGTCAAAGCGGAACGACGTCGTCATAGAGAAGTCTCTGTTATGGGAGAGATCACCGGAAGTCTTCGGCCGTGTTTAGAGAAGCACCAAGTCGTTCTGTATTTCGCCTGTCACCTCCGGCACGCCGTCGTGACGGATAAACATGTTGATCTCCGTCCGCACGGCCATGGTTCCTTCCATGTAGATGCCCGGTTCTATTGAGAAGCAGCATCCCGGCATGAGCTGTCGGTCATCGCGCGTTTCAAGGTTGTCAATATTTCCGCCGTTGCCGTGGGTTTCTTCGCCGATCGAGTGGCCCGTCCGGTGGACGAAGAGCTTGCCGTATCCTGCTTTCCGGACTACGGCGCGGCAGACATCATCCACTTCCCACCCTGCGCAGGGTTTGCCTTTCGCGAAGCGTTCCTTCACAAATGCGACGGCCGCGTCGCGGGCCTGAACGACAACAGCAAAGATCTTCCGGTATTCATCCGGAGGAGTGTCACCGATGAATCCCGACCAAGTTATGTCATAGTAGATCCCACCGGGAACGTCCTTTTTGGCCCAGAGATCGATCAGCACAGTGTCGCCGGCTTTGAAGGGACGGTTATTCTCCGGCTTCGACTCAAAATGGGGGTCGGCGGGGTGATCGTTCGAGCCGACGATCGGCGCATCGGAGGTCGTGAGGCCATCCTCCGCAAACCTCCGCAGGATAAACTGCGTGATATCATATTCCGAGACGCCGCTGCCTGATCGTACACCGTCACGGATGCGGGCAAAAGCCTCCGCACGAATCCGGTCGACAAGGATCCCCGCTTCCTTGTGAAGCCGGTATCCATGCTCGTCAATCACGGCCTCAAAGAGCTGCACAAGGTCAGCAGAAGACACAACCTTGTGCCCCAGGCTGCGCACCAGTTCGACGGTGCCGGCGTCCACCATGGACACCGCCGGGATGTTGTTCTTCGGAGAATACTGCATCGCAATCCGTTTTGGCGTCCCCAGAAGCTTCTTCAGCCCGGCATGGAGCTGCTCCCAGGCGAGATAGACCGTCACAGTTCCGGGCAGAGGATCAAGCTTCCCCTTTTCGACGCTATGGACAAGCTTCTTCGGTTCGCCCCGGGCAGGGATGTAGTAGAACCACCTGCGGGTTGTCATGCGCGTGGCATCAAGCCCCAGAATCCGGTATCCAAGGTGGTCACGATTGTGAAAATCGCAGAAGAGCCATCCTCCGAGTTTCCGTTCGCGGAGAGCATCTTGAATGCGTTGCAAATTCATGATGGGGATCCTTGGAGTGTGAAAGGGAGGCGTGTCAGCTCAGGATATCTTTCCTGACAAAAATATACCAAGTTACCGCAAAAAAACCAACGCTGAATCCGCCGAGAACCATCACGGAATGCACGACTTCATCCCATGGAATGGGTTGTGCAAGCACTTTGAGCCAGAGATCGAGGTAGCTGGTAAACAGATACGGCTTGATGGCGGCAAACAGGTCCACCGGAATACCGGCAATGATGTAGCAAACGATGATGACCGCCATTGTTCCGATGATCGGACCGATGGCATTTTCCACCAGCGAGGAAAACAGGAACGCCAGCGACGCCACGGTCCACATTCCCCAGATCGCCAGGCCGAAGGCAAGAACCAGACGCCACAACGCTTCGTCTTCTGCGAGGATCACCAGTGTGCGGCCGGGTACCAGCAGATCTCCCGTGCCGAACAACAGCACACCCAGTCCGAGTGAGAGAAGAGCGAGAAAGACCACGAGCGCAGCGGCATAGAGAAGCGTGGTCAGGTATTTCGCCACAAGAACACGCGTTCTCGATGCGGGACGCGTCAGCAGTATCCGGAATGTCCCTCCGGTCGCTTCCCCCGCCAGCTGGTCTCCGGCGCCCAGGGTAATCAGGAACGGTATATGGATCCAGAGCGACATCATGATAAACTGCGTGACGAAATATCCGTTCTTGATATTGCCGATGACGAGGAAATCCGCCGCAAGGCCACGCGTGACGGACCGGACCCAGCCGCCACTCTCGAGGACCAATGCGATTTCAACAAGAGGGACGATCACCGCAATGGTAAGAAACGAGATGTAGGATCGCCACTTGAGCGAGGTTTTCAGAATTTCGTTGCCGAGAATGCTCTTCATGTCGTCACCCCGCGCTGGTCCGTTGCTGTTGGAGGGATCACCGGCGCGTGGACATCGGACGCTCCTTCCGTGATGGCAAGGAAGTATTCTTCGAGCGAGCGCCGCGGTACGACAGCATGGACGTCCAGGCCACTGTCGACCAGATGCTTCGTGACCAGAGGAAGAGCCTCCCGTGCCACCGCGCATGTCAGCATACCCCCGTCGACGCTCACGCCATTGACCGCGCGATGGGAACCGAGGACGGCCTGGGCACGGTCGATCGGACGGGCATCGATCCGCACAAGATTCGGGCCGGCGGAAAGCAGCTCGGCGACATTCCCCTGCACCACCAGCGCCCCCTGGTTGATGATGGCCATTCCGGTTGCGGTCTGTTCGATCTCGCTCAGGAGGTGAGATGAAAGGAACACCGTGATGCTGCCTTCCTGCGAGAGGCGCTGGATCAGTTCGCGGACCTCTTTGATTCCCTGCGGGTCCAGACCCGAGGTTGGTTCATCAAGGATGACAAACTCCGGAGCACCCAGCAGGGCCTGAGCGATTCCCAGACGCTGCTTCATCCCGTGCGAATAGGTCTTGACTTTGTCATGCGCGCGGGGCAGCAAGCCCACGGTATCCAGCACCCGGTCAATGTGCCCGGCAGAATCGTCGCCGCGAAGCGCTGCAACGATTTCGAGATTCCGCCGTGCCGACAGATACAGATAGAAGTCGGGTCGTTCGACAAGTCCGCCCACCCGCCGCAAGACATCGGCGCGGTGACCGGACAGGGGAGTTCCGAAGAGTTCAACTCGCCCGGCTGTGGGAGTGATGAGTGAGAGGAGCATGCGGATGGTGGTGCTTTTGCCCGCTCCGTTGGGGCCGAGGAAACCGAATACTTCGCCGCGGCGTACAGAGAGATGGAGGTCACGCACAGCCCATCGCTTCTTGTATCGCTTGCCCAAACCGTAGGTCTGGAGAACAGGTGCTTCATCCATAGTAGCGGTCCGGTGTGGTTTGCTTGACTCTCGAGACGCTTTTGCCTATTTTTTGTGTACTATTCACGTAGTCGCACGATGACGGTGCCTCCGGTCGCTCGATGAAAGTCCCTCGTGCCAGCCGCACTCCTGCCGCAAGACCCCGGAAACGCCGTCCAACCGCGCGGGCCAAAACGGCCAGCCCCATGCTGGAGGCCCTCCGACAGAATATCCTCTTCCGCAACGTCGAACCTCGGGTAGTCACACGCAGCCTCGTCCACTTCAAGGAACACAAGGTTCCGGCAGGGGATCTTATCTTCGACGAGTATTCGAAGGGACGTGAACTGTATCTTCTGTGCAGTGGCCGGGTACGGATAAAGAAATATACGAAATTTGGTGTAGAATCGTTGCTCGCAGTTCTCCACTCCGGCGACTTTTTCGGTGAGCTTTCTCTGATCGATGGGCTTCCCCGCTCCGCCCGGGCCGAGGCTATGGACGATTGCGTATTCCTGGTCCTCACAGCCAACGACTTCCGAACGCTGGTCAACCAGAACCGGCAGGTCGCTCTCAACCTCCTGATCAACCTGTCTGTCCGGCTCCGCACCATGGACCAGACGTTTGTCATGGAGCTGGGTCGGAATGCGCTTGCCTCAAAGAACAAGCTGGATAAGCTCAGCCTCCTCATTGAGGCCAGCAAAATTGTCAATTCCACCATTGAGATTGACGCGCTGTTGAAGCTTATCCTGGACGTCGCCACACGCAGCATCGGAGCGGATCGAGGGACCGTCTACCTCATCGATCATATACGGGAGGAACTCTGGTCAAAAGTGGCACAGGGCGACGGTATGGTGGAGATCCGTCTCCAAATTGGCAAAGGCCTTGCGGGCCATGTGGCACAGACGGGAGAAGTGATCAACATTACCGACGCGTACCGCGATGCCCGGTTCAATCCTGAGATCGATCGCAAGAGCGGCTATTCGACGCACACCGTTCTGTGCATGCCGATGCGGAACAGAGAAGGCGTCATCGTCGGCGTGTTCCAGCTTCTGAACAAACGCACCGGCCATTTCGGACCGGACGATGAAGCGTTTATCGAGGCTCTCTCCGTCCACGCCTCGATCGCTCTTGAAAATGCCAGGATCGCCCTGGAGATGGTGCAGAACGAACGGTTGAGCGCCGTTGGCCGTATGGCCGCCACCATTCTCCATGACATCAAGAACCCGATGGCGACAATGCGGATCTACGCGGAGCTGATCAAGACACAAACCGATTCTCCGAACGCATCGCGCATGGGCCAGCAGATGATCAATCAGGTCGATCGTCTCATCGCCATGACGCAGGAGATCCTCGACTTCGCCCGTGGAACGAGCCATCTCCATCTTGAAACGGTGGACCTGGGTACGGCGTTGAAGGGTATCCTTGATTTCATTGAAACTGATCTCGCCACCCGCTCGATGACATTGCAGCGGGACCTTACCTACACGGGCACCTGCACGCTCGACGTTGACAAACTGTCGCGGGCGCTGTACAACCTGGCCTCGAATGCTGCTGACGCCATGGCCGGCGGCGGGACGGTGACCGTCCGATCACGTACGCAGGGCGATTCCCTCGTGCTCGAGGTGGCTGACACCGGACCCGGCGTTCCGGCCGAACTTCGGCACCAAATATTCGAACCGTTTTTTTCCCATGGAAAGAAGCGGGGTACCGGTCTGGGACTCTCCATTGTCAAAAAGATCATGGACGACCATCGCGGGAACATCGAGCTTCATTCGCCACCGGGCGAGGGGGCCACATTCCGCCTCTTCTTCCCCCTTCCGGAACTCGACGGGGCCTGACGCCCGCGGCTTGGAATTCAACCCGTTTTTGCCTACATTTCAATGTTTGGCCCCACGATGATGTCGGTCAGCGTTCAGAAACCGATTCCGGGGGTCGATCGTCGCCGGGCATATGGCGGAATTGGTAGACGCGCCAGATTTAGGATCTGGTGGAGCGATCCGTGAGGGTTCGAGTCCCCCTATGCCCACTGCCGTCCCGCCGGACGGCGAATGCCGCAAGGGAGGAGTACGGGTATTCCTTCTGCGGCGCGACTGTGGTATTCTCCGCTCTCTTCATTTTGGGATGAGGTCTTCCGTTGCAGGTTACAATCACAACACTATCTGAAATCAAACACGAAGCGGCCATCGAGCTCACGTCCGAGGAGCTTCAGCCCCATTTCGACAAAGCGTATGGCACCTACCGTGCAAAAGCCGAACTCAAGGGATTCCGCAAGGGCAAGGCTCCGCTGGAGATGATCAAGACGCTCTACGGGGAAGCCATCGAACACGAAGCGCTTGACGATATCGCCAATACCTTCTATCATCAGGCAATGGATGAACGCACCATCCACCCGCTGGGACGACCGACGTTGGTGGATATGGACTTCAAGCGGGGCGAGCGGTTCCAGTTCCGGATCGCGTACGAAGTGAGGCCGTCCATTGTCCTGAAGACCTACAAAGGTCTTGCGGTCAACCGCTTGACGCACGCCGTCGGCGACGAAGAGGTCGAGGAAGAAATCCTGCAGATGCGGAAGGCCAACAGCACGATGGCTCCGGCCGAATCCATCACGGATGATGAACACGTGATCACAGCAGATGTGCAGGAACTCGACGAAACCGGAACACCGTTGATCGGGCGAAAGTCAGCCGGGGTTCGATTCTACCTGGCCGACCCCTCGCTTGCACCGGAATTGCGCGATGCCCTCCGAAAAGCGGTTCCCGGCGAAGTGCTCCAGGTCTCCTATACGTCCACCCACGGCGACCATAGCCACCCGGTCCGCCTCGCTGTCACGCCCAGGACACTGGAAAAAGTGCACCTGCCGGCCTTTGACGAAACGCTTGTAAAGAAGATCACACGTGACAAGGTCTCATCGCCCGACGAGTTCCGCGCATCGCTGCGCGCCGACCTCGATCGTTACTGGACCGAACGGGCTGACGCAAAGATCGCCGATGACATTGCGGATGAAATTGTCCGCACGCATGATGTTCCCGTTCCCGATGCATTCGTGGAAGCTCTTCTTGACTCGTACGTCGATGAGCTGCGAGGGCGCTCACGCGATCGCCAGCTCCCCGCCGGCTTCAAAGAAGAGACGTTCCGGGAGGAACGCCGTGCACAGGCCGTCTGGCAGGCAAAGTGGATGATGCTCAAAGAGCAGATTGCGGAAGCCGAACAGCTTACGGTCACCGATGAGGATGTGGAGCGGCTTGCGACCGACGAGGCGGTACGGATGGGTCTCGAGAAGGAGAAGCTGCTTCCCCACTACCGGAAATCCGAAGCGGTGCGCGACCGCATCCTTTCCGGCAAAATCATGGAGTTTCTCAAACAGAACGCACGTATCACGGATACGCCCGCACCTGCGGAGCGATAGGACTGTTACCGAGGAGTACTGCAATGACGCATACCGATATCTACAATCAACTTGTTCCCATGGTGGTCGAACAAACTGGCCGGGGCGAGCGGGCATATGACATCTTTTCCCGGTTGCTCAAGGAGCGGATCGTCTTCATCGGCACACCGATCGACGACACCGTCGCCAGTCTGGTCATCGCCCAGCTGCTCTTCCTTGAATCCGAGGATCCCGACAAAGACGTGAGTGTGTATATCAACAGCCCCGGCGGAAGTGTTTCCTCCGGCCTTGCCATTTACGATACCATGCAGTACATTCGTCCGGATATTGCCACGATCTGCATCGGGTTGGCAGCCAGCATGGGAGCGGTGCTTCTTGCGGGGGGGACCAAAGGAAAACGTGCAGGCCTGCCCAATTCCCGCATCATGATCCATCAGCCCTGGGGCGGGGTCCAGGGCACGGCGTCCGACATCAGCATCCAGGCGGAAGAAATCCTGCGCACAAAGAAACGCCTGAATGAGATTCTCTCGCACCACTGCGGTCAGCCGCTCGAAGCTATCGAACGCGATACCGACCGTGACCGCTACATGTCTTCTGAAGAGGCCCGCACCTACGGGCTGATCGACAACGTGTTTGTCAAGAAGGATCGGGAACTCAAGAAGTAGGACTTGTGACGGACGCGATATGACACAGCGAAATCGGAGCGGCGACAAGATCCACTGCTCGTTCTGCGGACGGACCCCGGAAGAAGTGCAGAGCATCATCGCGGGGCCCGATGTCTACATCTGCGATATCTGCGTATCGAGCTCGGTCGATATCATCCGTAACAACCTTGCCGCCTTTACCACCCGTCGCGGCCCGCGGGCGGGGCTGACGCCCCCGCAGATCAAGACGGCCCTCGATGAATATGTCATCGGCCAGGAACACGCCAAGAAGGCTCTCGCTGTCGCCGTGTATAACCACTACAAGCGGATCGATGCGCGGGACCACCTGTTTGAACTGGATGACGTCGACATCGAGAAGACCAATATCCTGCTGATCGGGCCGACCGGGACGGGAAAAACCCTGCTCGCCCAAACCCTGGCACGGATACTGGACCTCCCATTCGCCATTGCCGATGCGACAACGCTCACAGAAGCGGGATATGTGGGCGATGATGTGGAAACCATCCTGGTCCACCTTCTCCAGAATGCCGAATACAATGTAGAGAAGGCGGAACGGGGGATCGTCTACATCGACGAGATCGACAAAATCTCCCGTAAGAGTGAGAGCGCGTCCATCACCCGCGATGTTTCCGGCGAAGGCGTGCAACAGGCCCTGCTGAAGATCCTCGAGGGTACCATCGCCGGCGTTCCGCCCAAAGGCGGGCGGAAACATCCGGAACAGAGCCTCATCAATATCAACACCCGCAATATCCTGTTTATTTGCGGAGGGGCATTCGACGGACTCGATAAGATCATAGCCCGGCGCGTCAACCGAAATCCGATGGGTTTCGGAGCCGATATCAAGGGGAAAAAAGACGCACACCCCGACGAATACCTGCAGCTCGTGCAACCGGAAGATCTGATCAAGTTCGGATTGATTCCGGAATTTGTCGGACGCCTTCCACTCATCTCCTCCCTCCATGCACTGAGCGAGGAGGCCCTGCTGAATATCCTCACCGAGCCGAAAAACGCCATCGTGAAGCAGTATAAACGGCTCTTCCGGATGGAAGGGGTTGAACTGATCTTTGAAGAGCCGGCACTGAAGGCGGTGGTTCAGAAGGCGTCCGAACGGGGCACCGGTGCCCGCGCACTCCGTTCGATACTCGAAGAAGTGATGCTCGAGATCATGTACGGACTTCCCGAAAAACGCAACGTCAGTTCCTGCACCATGACGCGGGACGTCATCCTCCGGAAAAAGGATCCCCTCTACAAGTACGAGGAACGCAAGCAATCGGCGTAAGTACCCGGCACCCCGGACCGGGGAGGGCCAGACGCTGCTGTCAACCACCACGCAACACGTCAGAAGATATCCCGCGCACTCGCCTGTTTGGTCACCTTGACGTCCTGCAACTGCGACGCCTTGAGGCGTATCTCCAGCTTGAAGTTCCTGTAAAACCCCGTCGGCACCCAGGAGAAATTCATCTCCCAGCAGTGGAGATCACGGTACACGGTGATCTGCGGAGCTGCAACCTGCTTGTTGATGATGTCATAGCTCGCGCTCATGGTGATCTTCCAGTATTCCGTGAGATTGAACCCCAGCGCTCCTCCGACGGTGGAACTCCGGAACTTGAGCCGCGGGTCTCCCGGCTGACTCTGGGAAAAGTTCCACGTCAGGTCGAGGTTCCACGGAATGCTGAAGTCGGGCGCCTGCTGGTCGTAGAGCCCGACATAACCCGCCCGCTCCCGCTCCACAAGGGAGTCCTGCGCTGTCCGCACCGGCCCTGCAGTGGTCGCTTTCTTTTCTCCGCTTAGCCGTGTCCCCACGCTGATGGAAAACCCCGTCATATCGGCCAGCCGGCCGCTTTCGCTCAGAAGGAATCTGTTCACACGCCGTCCGCCGTACGGATTGTCGGGGTTCGCTACGAACTGGTAGAGGTTATAGCGGGCACTTCCCCCGATGTTGAGCCACTGCCCCACGCTGGTCCGAAAGCCGACATACACTTCGTCAAACTTCAGACTGTCACGGGCAAAGTTGTAGCCGGTGGAGATGTCCATGTTCAGAAGCTGAAACTTGTTCTCTCTGTCCGAGGTGTCGTCCGCCGCCGTCTTCATTTCAAAGACATTGCCGAGGCGCATGGATATCGCCTGGCGTTCCTCGCCCGGTGCGCCCCCGAACACTTCACGCTCGTACCGGCTGTATCGCTGGAGAATACCCGCGGCATCGGTATATGTACCGTAGTAGCCGTAGCGGTCCGCGGAAAAATCAGGCTGATAGGTATACGAAATGCTCGGAAGCACCTGGTGCCGGATCCCTTTGATGCCAAACACGCCGGGCTGGAAAATGCCGACAAACTTCGTGCTGGCCGAAATACCCATGTCGAAATACCGCACTGCCTTGACGACCGTGACATCGTCCGTCGTCACGGTGCTGTCGGCCGGATCCTCCATCCTGCTGATCTGCTTGTCGTACCATTTCTCGGTGTAGTTAAAGAACGGCGTGATGGTGAAGTATCCGACTTTTGGCGCGGCATTAAGACTGATGATATGCTGAACCCCGCGCCGTTCATTACGGGAAGACCCTTCATCCAGACGCGTGGTCGTGCGCGTATTCAGAAACTGCGCACCGTACGTGTACCCGATGAGCTCATACCACCGTTGTACACCCTGCACGCCACCCCGCGACGTTGAGCGAAACGGAAAACTCTGACTCCTGTTGAAGCTGAAACTGGGGAGGACCTCGCTCAATTCCACACTCCCGGAGGTCGGCTGCAGGTTCTGATCGCGCCGCAGATTGATCGTCATACTGTTCGGCGTGCCTTCCCAATACTTCGTGAGCGTCGCATTGGACACCACGTTCTGCCGCAACAGGTCGTTGAGCTCGTTGCTGGTGTTCTGATAATATGAGCCGCTCGTAAACGTGAAATCGACCACCAGCCGTGTCGTGGGATCAAACTCCTGATTGTGCCCCAGACGGAGATTGAACACATGGTCATCGGTAAAACCGGGATCGGCCGGTTCGCCATTCACTATACGACCGTACGACCCGCTGAGATATCCCGAGAAGTTGTACCGGAGCGCATACCGGTAGTCGGAATACAGCGTGTAACTCCCCTTGCTGTAACCGTCCACCCTCATGTTGATGTCCATATAGTCGCTGATGGCCCAGTAGTATCCGAGATGCAGAAGATACCGGCCCCGGGCGCTCTCGCCGTATGCCGGTGCGATGATCCCCGACCGGCGGCCCCGCTCCGTCGGGAAGACACCGAAGGGAAGCGCAAATACCGGCACGTCCGCGATATACAAGAAAATCGGACGGGCAACGACCTTGTCGCGCACCTGTACCTTCATCATCGGACTTGCAAAGTAGTAGTGAGGATGATCCAGATCACAGGTGGTGAATCCTCCGTGCTCGACGTACAACACGTCGCTCTCCACCTTCTTGATGGCTGTGCCATAGTACAGCCCTTTCTCGATCTCCGTCTTCCCGAGATCGATCCGGCCTTTCTTCGTCCGGAAATTGTAGGAGATAACGGAGCCGTGATAGGTCTCGGCACCGTCGATCAGGTCGGGAAGCCCTTTCATCCGCTGCCCCGTGGAATCCGTTGAATCCACGGTTCCGCGTGCATTCAGGACTGCCGAATTCCAGTTGATGTCGACCTCATCCGCTTTCAGTCCGAGTTCCTTGTACCGGATCGAAGCCTTGCCGTGGAGAACCATCATACGCCGGGAAAGATCGTACACAACAGAATCGGTGGCACTGTACGTTACAATCGAATCAATGCCGGACGGGGAAACGCGGGAGACGGTGTCAGCAGCAACAGCTATCGTATCCGAGAGGACGGGGAGTGCAGCAGTTGAATCACGAAGGGGAGAAGTCTGGGCCCGGGTGGCGGCAGGGATCAGGAGAAGACACAGCAGTATCGCCGGCAGGGAGCACATGTACCGGTGCCCTCCCCCGTGCACACCTTCATCGATCCGATGCTGTGCCGTCTTCTTCACTCAGCGCTTCTTCCCCGGCCACCAGCGGAGCAGACGTTCCCGCAGGTCTTTTTCGCGTCCGTTCGAGGTCGGCCGATAGTAGACCTTCTCTTTCAGAGCATCCGGAAGATACTGCTGGTTGACCATATTCCCATCGAAGTCATGCGCATACTTGTAATCCTTGCCATATCCAAGACTGCTCATGAATCCTGTCGGGGCGTTCCGAAGATGCAGGGGAACCGGAGCGTCGGGTCCCTCCCTCGCATCGTTCAGGGCTTCACTGATCGCCACATAGGCCGCATTGCTCTTCGGAGCGGATGCGAGATAGGTCGCGCATTGTGAAAGAACGATGCGTGCCTCGGGCATACCGACGGTGTCCACTGCGGTGAAGGCCGAGATTGCCAGGGTGAGGCCGTACGGGTCCGCATTGCCGATGTCTTCCGAGGCGAGAATGATCATCCGCCGTGCGATGAATTTCGGGTCCTCGCCGCCATCGAGCATGCGCGCCAGCCAGTACACGGATGCGTCCGGGTCGCTTCCCCTGACACTCTTGATGAACGCTGAAATGAGCGTATAGTGCTCTTCGCCCGTCGCGTCGTATCGGTTCAGTTTGCGCTGGAACGCGGCATCAAATTCCTTGCGTCCGACGATCAGGTCTGCGTCGGTGGTATCGGCAATCCTGATCGCCGTCTCGAGTCCGTTCAACATCATGCGTGCATCACCGCTGGAAAGAAAAATCAGACGTTCCCGGTCGTTGACCGTCGGTGCCCGGGCGCTGAGAAACGGGTCGGTCCGAAGGGCCTGGTCCAGAATCGCCATCAGGTTGTTCGGTTCGAGCGGATGGAGCATGTACATCCGGCAACGGGACAGAAGCGGGGAGATGACTTCGAACGAAGGATTCTCCGTTGTTGCACCGATAAGAGTAACTGACCCGTCTTCGACGCTGTGCAACAGGGCATCCTGCTGTGCCTTGTTGAAACGGTGGATTTCGTCTATAAACAGGATCGTCCGTTTCCGGGAACGGCTCGCCCGAGCGCGGTCGAGAATGACACGAACTTCTTTGACACCGGCGTTGACGGCACTGAGCTGGACAAATGCTGCGTGGGTATGGTGGGCGATGAGACGGGCAAGCGTGGTCTTTCCGCTGCCCGGGGGTCCCCAGAGTATCATGGAGGGGACGGTGTCACGCTCGATGAGAAGTCGGAGGGGTTGACCGGCACCGAGGAGATGTTCCTGTCCGACAAATTCAGGGAGGGTCTGCGGCCGGACACGTTCTGCGAGAGGGACATCTTCCCGCGCGCCCTGCCCCGGAGCGTCACCCTCAAACAGGTCCATTACTGTGACGGGGCCGTGCGATAGGCGGTTTCCCCCTGTCGGACCATACCGTATTTCTCCCGGGCAACTTTCTCGATGGCCTTCCGGTCCGTCTCCAGGGCTTTGGATTCCCGTGTCAGGCGTTGCTGCTCGACCTCCGCATCGCGGATCTTCTGCTCCAGCTCGGTCTTCTGTCTCTCGAGCCGGACTCGTTGCAGAATCCCCCTGTTCCCGAACACAACAAAACCCGCAAGGGGAAGCGCGACCAGCAGGCCTAGAACGAGGCGCTTCTTGCTGCGGAGCCGGCGCAGACCTCCCCTCAGGTCAAATATCCGCTTCCGCTTTCTATAGAAGGGCTCTTCCATGGATTGCTCAATGTACGAGGAAATAGGGGAAAGCTCAAGCCGTGTAAAAATAACGACGGAGCAGCTGTGGGGCCGCTCCGTCCTGGACGCCGGGAGAAGAACGCCGGCAACCGCTTACCGGATCATGCGTTCAGCGCTTCGCCATCTCGGTCCCATCCGGGGATCCCACCACCGCAAACTCAAAGGCCCCGGGTTTGACATACGAATTGTAGAAGTACGCGCACCGCTGTGCAACCCGCTCGCTGTTTTCGAAACGCGTGGCCTGCTTTACCGCGTAGATACCACGCGCGTCGCCGATCCGGCAAAGAGCCAGAGCCGCCACAATACGGCTGGATTCCTGCTTGTCGGCACGGAGGATCTTCATCAGAGGGATGACCGCCTTGGTTGACTGGATCTCGCCCAGCATGTACGCGGATCCTTCCTTGACGCCCAGATTGTCCGCCTGCAGGCCGTTCAGCAACGTGGCCTCGGCATTGGCATACTGCCCGGCGCTCAACGTCGCCACTGTCCTGTCAGATGCGACTGCTCCGGCCGTGACGAACACCGCCAGTGCAAGCACCGCGAGAAGAGACATTGTCGTTTTCATTTCGGACCTCCCTGTGAAGTGTGAACGCCTGTCAACTCGTTGGTTCCCGTATCTGCCTTTGTGTACGGAACCAGGGAGGTCCGGTTGACCTTGTGCGACGAAAGCGCGACTGTCTGCGACGAAATGCGGTACGACGGGATGAGTTGCCCGGAATCAGCGACGGTACCAGTCGTTGCGGGGATCGTAGAACCGGCGGAGAGTGTCCTTCTGAGCGTGCCGCTCACGGGCAAGATGAATGAGGCGATTCAGGAGCTCGGGAAAGGAGATTCCGCTGGCTTCCCAGAGCTTTGGATACATCGAAATTGACGTGAAACCGGGGATCGTGTTCAGCTCGTTCACATACACCGAGTTGCTCTTCCGGACAACGAAAAAATCGGCCCGTGCCATCCCCGTGCAATCAATGGCCTTGAATGCCCTGATAGCCATACTCCGGACCAGTGTCGTGACGCGCCGGGGCAATGATGCAGGAATGATGGCCCTGGACTTGCCATCGACATATTTGGCATCGTAATCATAGAACTCGTTCGAAGGAATAATCTCACCGACGGCGGATGCTTCGGGCTGATCATTGCCCAGGACACCGCACTCGATCTCGCGAGCATTGCGGACACCCTGTTCAAAGATCACTTTCCGGTCATACACGGCAGCGACGTTCATTGCGTCAAGGAGCTCGTGCCGATTGTGCGCCTTCCCGATGCCGACGCTTGACCCGGTGTTCGAGGGTTTCACAAATACCGGATAGCGTAACTCGCGTTCAACCGATGCGACGACGCGGCGGGGAGATGCCTGGCACGCAGACGACAGCGCCCAGGTGAATTTCGCCACCTTCAGTCCTGCCCTGATGAAGAGGTGCTTTTGAAGAATCTTGTCCATTCCCAGGGAAGATCCTGCAACACCGGCGCCGACGTACGGAATGTCGGCCAGCTCGAGCAGTCCCTGCAGGATCCCATCTTCACCGTACGTGCCATGGACCAGGGGAAACACAACATCCAAGGGCGTTGCCGACTCTCCGGGAGCGGAGACCACGAGCAGGCCCTGCCGGTTCGGCTCAGGCACGAGGACGCATTCGGGCTCCTGGTCGAGAAGGCGTCTGTCCCGTAACAGCTCCATCGCCCGTCCGGACGACACCCAGCGGCCCTCCCGCGATATGCCGATGGGGACAACATCGTACCGCGTGGGATCAAGAGCGGCAATGACAGAAGCAGCAGACACGAGCGACACCTCATGTTCGCCGGAACGGCCTCCGAAAATGACACCGATGCGCAGCTTGCGATCTCCCATGCGTGCCGTCCTTCCTATTCCATTGCGCGGTACAAAGCGGCGAGTGACGTACTCGGGGGAAGGTTTCGTTCGCGGATCTGGAAGAAGAGCCGCCGGGCATCACGCTTCCAGACTATGCGCCTGCTGCCGTCCTGCCACTCTTCAACCCGTCCGTTCGTGCGCACCACGTCCCGCGCGCCCACCACAACCACGTACAGTTCGGTTTCGGTCACGCGCAGGCCCTCCACCGCGTCCAGCGATTCAAACGAATAGCTGATTTCCGCAATCAGTGTATCATTCCGGGCATACATGTTCCGTCGTTCGACCGTCCGGCCGCGCCGTGCGAAATCTTCCACTCCCTCTTTATCATAGGAGGACATCATGATACGGAAATCGCGTTGCACGAGGGAATCCGTCTGCTCATCCGACCGGAGGTCGATGAGACGGAGCACTGCCTCGCCGCTGCCGTCAGCTTTGATGGAGATCCGGTGTTCCGTGGTTCGGATAAGAATGCACCCCGTGAGACCGGAGACGCCCGCCAGCAGGAGAAGCACACCGAAGGCAAACAAACGTTGCATCGTCATGATGTCCTTCCGCCGCCGGATCGATCCTGCGGCTGTGGATATGAGAACTGTTCTACCGTCTCGCGCGGCCGGATCACGCTGTGGGTTGAGCCGTTGACCAGAACCTCAGCCGGGCGGGGCCGCGCATTATAATTCGATGCCTGTACATACCCATAGGCGCCGGTGCACAGCAACGCCATCATGTCGCCCCGTCGCATGCGGGGCAATCGCCGGTCATGCGCAAAGAAATCCCCCGATTCGCACACCGGCCCCACGACGTCCACTGTTTCGTGAGGTTCGCCGGTGAGCTGCAGCGGGACAATCTGATGGTGCGCATGGTACAGGCTCGGCCGGATCAAATCGTTCATGGCACCATCAACAATGAGAAACGTCTTTTCCTCTGTTTCTTTTCTGTACAGAACTGTGGTCAGCAGCACGCCGCCGTAAGCCACGATAGACCTCCCCGGCTGAATGGAAATCGTACAGCCAAGGTCCCGGAATAGCGGGAGCGCAGGACGGAGCAGACTCGCAGCTGACAGGCTGCGTTCTTCGCCATCATCGGGCGGAAGCGACGGATGACTCACGACCCCGTGATATTGAATGCCGAAGCCTCCCCCGAAGTCGATATCATGGACGGGAACCCCGGCCGCACGGACATCCCGAACCACGGCCGCAATGGCTGTTGCAGCCTGAACGAACACTTCGGGCCTGGTGATCTGTGAGCCGATATGGCTGTGGACTCCACGGACCTCGATGTGTGGCATCGCCGCCGCGTTCCGGAGGATTTCTGGTGCGCGGCGGTACGGCATGCCGAACTTGTTGTGCCGGAGACTCGTCGAAACGTAGGCATGTCCGCCGGCATCGATGTCCAGGTTCACCCTCAGGAGGATGCGTGCGCGGAGGCCCATCGTTCCGGCGATCTGATTCAGCACCTCTATCTCTTCTTCAGATTCGACGTTGAATGCCAGAATCCTCTGCTCCAGTGCGTAGACGATCTCATCGTCCCGTTTTCCTACGCCGCTGAACGTGATTCGTGATGGGGGGAATCCTTCGGCCAGGGCAAGAGCGAGTTCACCACGCGATCCGACATCGGCACCCAGCCCTTCGGCGGCAATCATCCGGAGCAGGTGCCTGTTTGCATTCGCCTTCACTGCGTAGTACGTCACATGAGGGGTCGCATCGAACGCGTCCTCGATCCGTCTGATATCTTCGTGAATCGCCTGCCTGCTGTAGACATACAACGGTGTTCCATAGATCCGCACAAGATCGTCGAACGGAACATCTTCAACGGTAAAGCGGTTATTGCGGTACGTATACACACTCACGTCCGGTCGTCCTTCCGATGATTACGATGCCTCAGAATGTCTGCGTTCCCCGACGATACCCGGAACGTCGTAGCGGAAGTATCGGGAAAAATCAGGCTGATATTCACTGGCGGAAAAGGCACCGCTTGCGCGGTCCTGCGTATAGGTGCCCTTGATTTCCCCCCGGAGAATGCGTTCGAGCATCTCGACAAGGACATCGATATCCTGTTCACGTGAATAGCATCCGAGACTCGCCCGGATCATGCCGGGCATGTGGCGCTTGTCGCCCGACAGGACCTCTTCCGTGAATATGCGATCCTGTTCCTCTGTCACACCGAGTACGTGTTTGACATACGGGTGCGCACAGAAGCATCCGTTCCGTACGCCAATGCCACCCTCGACACCCAGTATGGCGGCGACCAGCGCATGATGCATCCCCTGGACAGTGAACGTAATGGTGCCGACCTTTTCGTCAAGCCGGTCGGTGACACCATAGAGATCGATACCCCGCAGACGGCGGAGGCGTGCGTAGGCATAGCCGAGCAGGTCCCGTTCGTGGGCTGCAATCCGGTCCATACCGACGGTCGAAAGGATGCCTGCAGCAGCGGCAAGCGCAACCCCTCCGATCACATTGGGGGTCCCGGCTTCTTCTTTGTGGGGTGGGGCATTCCACCGCACATCATTCAGCGTGACGATCTCGACCACGCCGCCCCCGACCATATCTGGTTCCCCCTCCGCGAAGAACGTTTTTGGCCCGACCAACGCACCGGTACCAAACGGGGCGTACATCTTATGAGCTGACAGCGCGAGAAAATCGATGTGCCGCGGGTCGTCATCAGGAAGCATCGTAATAGGACGATGCGGAGCCAGTTGGGCTGCGTCCACAAATATCCGGGCTCCGATCTCATGGGCCCATGCGGCAATCTCGTGAATCGGAGAACAATATCCCGTAATGTTCGATGCGCCGGTCACCGCGACGATTTTCACTTTCGACCGATGTTCGCGGAGCACCTCATGAAGACGGTCAAGATCCAGAAATCCGTCGGCCCGGACGCCCACATGGATTACCCGACAGTGTTTGCGCCAGGGGAGATCGTTAGAGTGGTGTTCCATCAGTGTGGTCACGACCACATCGTCGGGGTGAAGTTCTGCACGGTTGGCAATCTTGTTGACGCACTCCGTTGTGTTCTTTGTGAAAATAACGGCATTGGTCGTAAGATCGGCTCCGACGAATCTTCCGACCACATCGTGGGCGGCATCAAACACTTCTGTCGCCAGCAGTGATTTGAAGCCGGTGCCCCGGTGGACGCCGGAGTACCAGGGGAGGAAATCCTCGACGCACCGGAGGACGCGCCGCGAACGCAGGCGTACTGGCGGCATTATCCAGGAACACATACGGGCGTTCAGTCCCGTCGAGCAAAGGCACGGGCGTATCGATGCCGACGATGTCTTGCCGCAGATTCTCCAGCGTTGGTCGTGACCGTTCAGCGAGTGTGCCGAATGGATACGATGTGGGTGGTGCGGATGCCATACTACTCTCCGATGCCGCTGCGGGGATGGAACCTGTCATATTCCTGCTTCAGATATGTGCGATCGATGTGTGTATACACCTGGGTGGTAGCGATATCGGCGTGGCCGAGCATCTCCTGAACGGCGCGGAGGTCCGCCCCTCCTTCAAGCAGATGCGTTGCAAACGAATGGCGGAAGGTGTGGGGATGCACCTCCTGCGTGATTCCTGCCCTGCCGGCATACGTCTGTACCATCTGCCAGATGGCGACACGGCTGAGCGGCTTTCCGCGGGCATTGAGAAAGAGCCTGTCTTGCGACACCGCCTGCCGGGGAAGGAGAACGCGACATTCCTTCCGGTACCGGCCGATCCATTCCAGTGCCGAGGGACCGATCGGGACCAGCCGTTCTTTTGATCCCTTCCCGAAGACGCGCACCATGCGCTCGTCCTCATGAATATCGCCCTGTCGGAGGCCGACAAGTTCCGAAACCCTGATCCCTGTCGCGTAGAGCACTTCCAGGATCGCCCTGTCCCGGAGCCAGAGATTCCTCTTGTCCTGGGGTGTTGTGCCCGGTTGGGTGAGGATCAGCTCCACGTCCCCGCGCGTCAGCACGGCGGGAAGCGTTCTGGTCCTCCGCGGCGCATCAAGTGTCTCCGTGGGATCTTCGGTGGCAATCCCGTCAGCAAGGAGGAACCGATGGAACCCGCGGACTGCGGAGAGGCAGCGCATTACAGAACGGGCTGCGAGCCCTTCCGGTTCCATCGAGCGGAGAAAGCCGGCAGCGACTTCGGCGGTGACCTTCCGGGGATCTTCCTGGGCAGTTGCGGAAAGATAGCTTGAATACCGCGTCAGGTCCCGGCGGTATGATAACAGCGTGTTGACAGCTGCGTTCTTCTCGAGCGCCATGTAGTGCAGATACTCATCGACCAGGCGTTTCATGGTGTATCACCGGTAGGCGTAGCGTCGCCATTGCCCCTCGTCATCCTGCAGGGAAGCAGTCTTGGGTCGCGGTCTCCGGGTCCGGGGTTTCAGGGGCACGGGATATTTCACCCGGGTATGGTAGATACCAACCAGCACACCCAGGAATGCGGTCTTGATTCTTGTCAGATCCTTGAGCGTGAGGGGGCATTCGTTCAGCTCGCCTTCCTGCAGACGTCTCTTGACCAGCTCCTCGATGGCATCCTCGAGGCGCTGCGGTGTCGGCTCGTCGACGGTGCGGACCGCGGCCTCGACTGCATCAGCGAGCATGAGGATGCCGGTTTCTTTGGTCTGTGGCTTCGGCCCCGGATACCGGTAATCCTGCTCGTTGATTTCGTCAAGTTTTGTTTCATCGTCGGAGTTTTCGGCAAGCTGGAGCGCCTTGTTGTAGAAATAGTCGATACGCATCGTGCCGTGGTGCATCGGGATGAAGTCAATGACCTCTTCCGGAAGATTGTACTCGCGGGCAAGTGCGACGCCGTCTTTCACATGGGCGGCAATGATCAGAGAACTCATGCGGGGCGACAGCTTGTCATGGCGGTTTCTCGACCCCTTCTGGTTCTCGACGAAATACGTCGGCTTGACCACCTTGCCGATATCATGGAAGTAGGCTCCAACCCGGACCAGCACTTCGTTGGCCCCCACCGCCGATGCAGCGGCTTCGGCGAGACTCGCAATGGTCATGCTGTGGTGATACGTGCCCGGCGTTTTGTCGGCAAGCATGCGGAGCAGGGGGTGGTTGAAGTGCGCCAGCTCCATCAGCGTCAGATCGGTGGTGACCCTGAAAACGCGCTCGAGAAAGATCAGCAAACCGTACGTCAGCACGGGCGAGACAATAGCGTTCGCAAGGGCGAATGTCATCTGTTCCAGGATGACGGACGTCTGTTCGTACCGTTCGAGGCCGAGGGAGAGGATGGTGAGGGCATAGCCGAGGAAAATGAAGCCGAGGGAACGGAACAATTGTGTCCTGTTCTTCATATCGCGCACCGAGTATACCGACAGGGCCCCGGCAACGAGTGAGGCAAGCGCGATCGCGTAGTCATTCCCGCGAATGCCCGCAACGACAAATGCCATGATGACGGTACCGAAGAATCCGACACGTGAGTCAAAAATAATGGTCAGCAGCATCGCGCCGGCGGGAACGGCGATCAGGTATTCGATCGGCGTCGTCACGTCCAGCTCGCGGGAAAGGTAGGCGAAGAATCCTTCCATCAGGAAGAGCAGGGCAACGAGGGCAAGACGCCTGTTGCTGTTGAAGATACGTTTCCGGAAGAGGTAGAGATAGATTCCGAAGAGAACCACCACGATGGTCACGTGCAGCGTGGTCCCGAAGAGCTGGAGGGTGCTGTCCGATGCGGGCCCCCGCTCCACCTTCATGCGGCGCAGGGACACCAGTTTGAGCCGGGTCTCCGCCGTGATGCGTTCATGCTTGCTGATGATCCGTTCGTTTTCCTGGACGAAGCCCGTCGTGCGGGGTATGGCGTCCACAGCAGTTGCCTGCGATTGCGCAGTGGCTTCTTTGCTGAACATGATGCTCGGGACAACGTGCATGACAGCAATCTTATAGGCAAGGCTGACCGTATCGTTGTCGGCTCTGTAAAACTGCAAAAGGCGGGCTTCGAGCATTCCGACCACGTCATTATGATCGTACAGGCGCGAAACGGGGAAGATCTCTTCCACGGTTCCCTGTCGCAGGGCGACTTCGGCGGGGATAATGGTCCCTTTGCTCCGGTCAATAATGCCCGTCGCATAGATATCGCTCAGGGTACCGGCGAGCAGGTCCCGCATCCTGTTCAACCCGTCGTTGCCCGCCAGACTTTCCAGCAGCACCCACTCACTCGCCGTGAAAGGAATTTCGAGCGAGGCTGCAAGTTCCGAAAACAGTGTCGAGTCGCGGACGGCGGCCTCATCGCGGCGGCGCAGATCCCGCCGGTACTGCTGGTTCACTTTGACGGCTTCTCCAATACGGCGGAAGAGGTCTGTCAAACGGCGCATCTGCTGGGTAGTGACAAGAGTATCGCGTTCAAAGACCTGGAGCACGCGTTGTCGGGCTTCTTCAACATCGCGCTGGTATTCGCGTTCGTCGCGGAAAATGGGGAAGGAAAAGGGCGCAATCAGGTCCTTCTGCGCCCAGATTGCCCCCGCACTGTAGTCCATTTCCAGCGATTCACCGCGTGGAAACATCAAGGCAAGGGCGAAGAGCAAGCCTGCAACGAGGACGGTCTTTACCACAAGGTTTCCAGGGATGCGGAGGCCCTGGATGAGCCGGTCCAGCCGGGACCGGAGTTGTCCGTCTGTCGCCATGGTCGGAAGCACGTTGGGTAACATAATATCGGGATTCTGGAAAAGAGAAGCAATCAATTGAAAGTGCCATCGGCATTTCGTATATTCCCTTCAACCAAGTTCTGCACTTCATGGACCTAACCCCTCCGATTGCCGATCTTCTCCGAGCCCTGGAAACCCTTTCAGGGGGGAAATTGACCCGGCATGAGGATGTTGCATTTCTCCTTGACCTCGCCCGGCGCACAGAGCAGGATCATGTGCTGGCCGAGCTGGGATTCCACGCAAAATTCGTCACCCATGCTTCCCGGGCAGTGCGCCGCGTAGGTTCGGAAAAAGAAGAGACAGCCGCATTTTCGAACGAGCTGCACAAAGAGCTGGAAACGATCAAGACGCTTGTGACAAAAGTGCTTGCCGGTGGCAGTGACGAAGACCGCGCCCGATTTGAATCGACGTATTTCCAGATGACACCGCATGCCCTGCAGAATCTGCTTGGCCTTTGTTCGGATTTTCGCTGGTACAAGAACTGGCTGTTGGACAACCGACCGCATCGCGCAGCCGTCGTGCAACGTTCACCGATCGTGTGGCGAGGCGCGGTGTTCGTGCTCGTGCTTGGTGCCATTGTCTGGCTCGGCGCCCTGCATGCACGTGCGGTCATTGCCAACGACCTCCTTGCGCCGGAACACTCACGCTGAACGGCGCGCTGACGGCGGATGTCGAACGCCATCTGTATCGTCTGCTCGCACTCTTTGCCCTCGTGATGATCGGGGGGTATATTGTCGTGCTTGGAGCAAGCGTGGTTTTTTTTGTTCGTTCACCCTTCCGCCTGCGGGAGCATGGATGGCTCATGACGAGCGCCATTCTCCTGTACGTGTTTGTGCCGGTGGAGGTCTTCACGATGGTGCTTGACACGCGGATGATTCTTCTGGAATTCACCGGAGGAGGATCACTGGAACAGTGGCGTGAGCTTTTTCTCGCACGTGTACAGGCCCTCGCGGGAGCGCCCCTGGTGGCTCTCCTGTGCTACTACACGATTGTCCTGCTTGCAGCGGTCCAACCATTCCCGCCGGCCTTCCGGACACACGTCATGAAGCACGAAGACCTGATGGAGGAGTTACAGGCGGCAGCCGCACAGATCGGTGTCACCCTCCGCTTCGAGCGGGGAGATTTTGAAGGTGGCTACTGCATTCTGCGCGACCAGAAGCTACTTCTCATCAACAAGAGGTTGATGCCGGCCCGGAAAGTCACGGTAATCGCCGTGGCGCTCTCGGAAATAGGTCTGGACAACGTCTATCTCAAACCCGCCGTGCGGGCATTTGTGGAAGACGAAGCCGCCAGGAGCCTGCGCGCCGCACAGTGAACGTATGATCAAAGCGGTCATCTTTGACCTCGACAACACGCTGGTGGACTTCATGCGCATGAAAGGGCAGGCCGTGAGCGCCGCCGTGACTGCCATGATCGACGCCGGACTCGGGCTGACCGCAGAAGAAGCCCAATCGCGAATCGATGCGATCTACAAAGAACGCGGCATCGAATTCCAGAGTGTCTTCGACCAGCTTCTCTACGACGTCTTCCAGAAGGTGGATTACAAGATCCTCTCTGCTGGCGTTCTTGCCTATCGCCGTGCCCGTGAAGCAGCCCTCGTTCCCTATCCACACGTGAATATGACACTGGTGGCCCTGATCAAACGCGGGATCAAACTGGCGGTGGTCTCCGACGCCCCCGGGCGCGAGGCCTGGCTGCGCCTCTGTTATCTGAATTTCCATCACCTGTTCGATTGCGTCGTGACCTTTGAAGACACGGGCGAACGCAAGCCGAGTCCCGCACCATTCCTGCGGGCACTCACAATCCTGAAGGTCGACCCCGAAGAGACTCTGATGGTCGGCGACTGGGCCGAGCGGGACATGGTCGGCGCCGCTCAGGTCGGCATCACCACGGTCTTCGCCCGTTACGGCGACACCTTCGGAACCGTGGAGTCGCACGCCCGGTATGAACTGAATGACGTGTCTGAACTCCTCGGGGTTATTGACCGGGAGAATGCCCGGCAGCGTGCGGATGGAGGTCAGCCATGATCAAGGGGATCGGAATCGACATTGTCGAAATCGGACGTATCCGACGCCTCATCGAATCCGAGGAGCACCGATTCCTCGACAAGGTCTTCACCCCCGCCGAGATCGCCTACTGCAACGCGAAAGCCAATCGATTTCAACACTTCGCTGCCCGGTTCGCCGCCAAGGAGGCTGTAAGCAAAGCCCTTGCCACCGGATGGGCGGGGGACTTCCGCTGGAAGCATGTTGAAGTGACGAACGATCCGTCCGGATTGCCCCGCATTGCGGTATACGGAAGCCTGCGTGAGCATCTCGGCTCCGCTCATATTCAGATCTCACTGTCACACGCCGACACCTACGTTGTCGCCGTTGCCCTAATCGAGGAACCCCAATGAGACTCCCGCTCTACTGGAAGCTGGTGCTCGGGTTCGGAGTGATCATCCTGACGATGATCCTTGTGCATGGATACATTCTCGTGAATCTTGATTCAGTGTATGGCGCCGTCACAACGTCGTTGGAATCCGACGTCGCGGCAATCGACTACGCACGCCGGGTTCATGCACTGCTGAACGACGAAGAACGGTATCTTCATAAATACCTCCTGGTGGGTGATCCGGCCTACAGCGAACTGTTCCAGTCCGCACGCCGGCGATCTGTCGCCGGACTGGATTCATTGGCCCGTGCGGTGCGGAGACGCGATGAACGGGTTGTCTTCGCAGAGCTCCGGAGAGTGCATGCATGGCTGGAAGTGGTGCCAAATGGGCGCGCCATTCGACCCCTTGCCCGATCCGCTCAGGTTGCAGACAGCGTCAACCTGCTTCATCAGGACCTGGACCGCATGGTACACCTGAACCAGGCTGCTATCACCCGCGCGCTGACGAACGTCGAACGCAACACGACTGAATCAATCAATGTCGGCATCCTCCTCATGGTCGTGGCTCTTGCCGCCACGGTGAGCGTGGCGTTCATCATCACGCGGGCAATTGCCGCTCCACTGGCACAGCTCCGCCGCAGCACGGAACGAATCGCCAGCGGAGAGTATCACACTATTCCGGTCCGGTCGCGCGATGAGATCGGCATGCTGCTGCGCTCGTTCAACGCTATGAGCGAACGTCTCAAGCGGATCGACGAGTACAAGGCAGACGTCATGCAGCAGATTTCGCACGAACTCCGCACGCCCCTTCAGGCGATGCATGCTGCATACTACATGCTTGCCGAACAAATCGCCGGTCCTCTCAATGACCGCCAGAGGTCTCTGCTCACGACCATCCGCGACAATGTTGACACGTTGTCGACATTCAGCAATCAGTTCCTGGACCTTGCCAAGATCGAAGCCGGCATGATGGAGTTTCATCCGCGTGCTGTCGACCTGCTCTCGGTTGTTACGCCCGTCATCAACAACGCGCGCCTGCTCTCGTCCCAGAAAGATGTCACCATCGGTCTCGCGGCACAGGCGGTCACGAATGTCTACGTCGACGCTGAAAAGGTCACCACTGTTGTCGGAAACCTCCTGAACAACGCCATCAAGTTCACACCCCGTGGCGGCATTATCACGGTCTCCATCGGACCCTGCAGCGGCGGGGCACGGATCGCAGTCAAAGACTCGGGCATCGGCATTGACGCCGACGACCTGCCCAAGCTTTTCACAAAATTCTTCCAGGCAAAGAACGCAGCCCAGGCCAACATCAAGGGAACCGGCGTGGGCCTCGCGCTCGTCAAGGCCATCGTCGACGGTCACGGCGGCAAGGTCTATGCCTCAAGCACCATTGGCGTGGGTTCTACATTCACCGTGGAATTGCCCGGGCCCGGCAGTCACCCGGTCCATGGAATTCTCAAGAACTGAGGAACAGGATGACAATCACCTCCCTCCCTATCATCGTGCTGGTGACAACGTTGGCATTTGCGACCTGCAATCCGCCCCCGGGGGTTGTCGCGGCATATCCCTCGGAGAGTGAACGCCAATTGGTTCTCGCTCAGCAACTTGCCCAGGCGGGTGAATATCGGCGTGCGATCCATCTGTGCAGTATCGTTGCAGAACAGGCGCCCGGGACCGAAGCGGGGGCGACTGCCACGCTGAGGACGGCCCTGATGCTTTCGAGTCCCCGCAACCCCGAACGAAACGACTCTCTTGCCATCCAGTGGTTCCGCGCAACGATCGCACGCACAAAATCCCTGGATGAACGGCTTCAGGCCGAGGTCAGTATCGCGCTTCTGGACCGGCTCCTGTTCCAGTCGCGGGATGCGCATCGCCAGCGGGTGCTTGTGGATAGCCTCCAGCTCGCTGTGCGCCGCCAGTCCGGCACCATTCTCTCGCAGACCAGGCGCCTTATGGACATGGAACGGGAAGTTGTCGCCACACGTGACGAACTGAAGAGAATCAGGGATATCGATATACGGCTCTCCCGCATACGCGATACACGCTGACGCGTCCGTTGCATCTCTCAAGCGGATTCCGTATACTCCCCGTACTGGTTCCTATCATGAAATCACTCGGCATCAAGAAACTCTACTATTCCATCAGCGAGGTGAGCAAAATCACCGACCTGGAACAGTATGTGCTCAGGTATTGGGAATCGGAGTTTGAACAGTTGAATCCGGCGAAGAACCGCGCGGGCAACCGCATCTATACCAACCGCGAGATCAAGCTCATCCTCTATATCAAGAAACTGCTTCGCGACGAGCGGTATACCATCGAAGGTGCAAAACAGGTTCTCAAGACCTATACGCCGGAGGTGGATGCTGCGGAACAACTGGAGCTGATGGATCCGCCGAAGCCGCGTCCCAAAATCAAGGACGAACAGCTCCGCGCGGACGTTGTCGAAGTGAAACAGTTCCTCGAAGACCTGCTGAAAAAGCTGAACTGATACCACGCCCCCCCCGCTTCCTCCCTGTGAACTCCTCATCGTTGCCAGAACAGAGCACCGCTATCGGTCGTGCATCGTTTGATGGGTAGCGTTTCCGGAAAGCTTCGGGCTGACATACGGAATCCCGAGATTCAAGCCGCGAAGAATAATCAGGACTGCGACGAGAGCAGCAAAGACCGGCATGAGCCGGACGAGGGTTCTGCGCATCCCCCCCTGGAGCTGTTTCCCGAGAACTGCGATAACGAACATCATCGGAACGGTCCCGGCACCGAAGCCAACCATGAAGAGGATCGCCGACACAAGACCTCCGGTCGTGAACGCCGCAGCCAGTGCCACGTAGACCAGTCCGCACGGGAGCAGGCCATTGAGGAGACCGAGCACGAACAGGGCAAACAGCGACGACCGCTGCAGGAACGTTCCCAGCGTTCGCTGGACGGGTGCCGAGAGCCGGGCCAGCACGCTGCCGAGAGGCAGAACTGTTTTTCCCACTATCGGGACTATGGCCGCCACGAGCAGGAAGACCCCGAGAACAACCGAGACCACCTGCTGGGTCCCGGAAAGAAACATCCCCCTCCCTACGAGCCCTGCAAGGGCACCCAGGCCTGCATAGGTCACGATCCGGCCGACATTATAGAGCAGTCGGCCGAGTAAGAACCGGCCGCGACCGGCCCGGGAAACGGGAAGTGCGAGGGCAAGAGGGCCGCACATCCCGGCACAATGAACACTGCCGAGAATGCCGACGAGAAATCCGGGAAAGAATTCCATCATGGGAGCATCACCGGTTGTTCATAGTAGTACTCTTCACCTCGTACGGTCCATTGAGCCTGAACACGCCACAGACCGGGTGCGAACTCTGCCGCCGGAATCCGTTGTTGCCACAGCGTGTCCAGCAGCAGCGCGAACGCGCGATCCGCTGACCCGTTGGATGGCCGGTACAGCCGCACATGCCCGACAGTTTCTCCCGGTGTTGCGATGGAGGGCAATTGAATGATGATACCGCCCGGGCGCACTTCCACGCCCACCGGTTTGCCGCTCGCGTGGACGCGTTCCTGAGCCATAATTCGTTCCTGATACTTCACTTCCTGTTCATAGTAGCGATCGTTGACAAGGTCGACGTCCTTCGTCATCAATGTCACTGTCACCGTCAGCATCGCGGCGACAAACACCGCAAACACGACGACGACCCCGGTCCCCCACCCGCTCTTCGGGCGCTGCGCTGTCATCGTTTTCGTACGGGTCCCAGAAAAGTGGTCGAAAATGTCTGCACGAGCATCGTATCAGCATAGATGCCAAAAGAGAGCGGGGTGGACATCGACGTGATCGCCGAGGGAGAAAGGTAAACGAGCATCTTGCTTTCCACAACCTGCTGGGAACCCGCGTGGGGAGGATCCCCGACCAGCAACACCTCTCCTGCCGGATCCAGCAGTCGGACTGAGATCGCGATATCCGCAAATGTCTTGTTGATCACTTTGAGATCGTACACGTTGCTGATTCTTCCGTCAGGCTGCTCCTGAAACAACATGCCGGGGGTCCGCAGGATCGTCACGTCCAGCGGCGTCCGGACGGCAAGCAGGTAGGTCACCATCGCGATCAGCGCGAGAAGCACCACCGCATAGCCGACCACCCTGCCGGTCCAGCGGAACGGTGCGCCTCCGGCAATGGCTGCGGCCGATGAATAGCGAACGAGCCCACGCGGTCTCCGGACGGCGTCCATCACCGTGTCGCATGCATCAATACAGGCGGTACAATTGACGCACTCCAGCTGAGTTCCGTTCCGGATATCGATCCCTGTCGGGCATACCTCGACACAGCGACGACAGTCGATACAGTCTCCTGCCGCCGCATCCCGGTTCCGTCGAAATTTTCCGCGTGGCTCGCCGCGGACATGGTCGTAGGCAATGACGATTGAGTGTCGATCGAGCAAAACGCCCTGCAGTCTGCCGTACGGACAGACGAGAATGCAGGCTTGCTCTCTGAACCAGATGAAGATCCAGTAGAAAACGACAGAAAAACCTATCACAGTGCCAAATGTGCCAAGGTGATTTCCGGGAGACTCACGTACAATCTTTGCCAGTTCCCCCGTCCCAATACTGTACGCCAGCAGAGTGTTAGCAATCATGAATGCAATGCTGCCATACAGCAGATGCTTCGTCGCTTTCCGGACGAGCTTTGCGCGGTTCCACGGCTGCTCACGCAGCCGCTGCTGTGCACGGTGATCCCCTTCGATCCAGTAATCAATCTTCCGGAAGACCATCTCCATGAACACCGTTTGTGGGCACACCCACCCACAGAAAAGCCGGCCGAACACGACCGTGAACAGGATGATGAAGACAATGATCGTTATTACTGCAAGGCCGACCAGGTAGAAGTCGTGCGGCCCGAAGACAGTCCCGAAGAGAATGAGTTTTCGTTCAAGGATGTTGAAAAGCACAAACGGATGGCCCTTGACGGTCAGGAAGGGTGTTCCGAACAGGACCAGAAGCAGAAAGGCCGACAGCACGATACGCGCCCGGTGGAAGCGTCCCGCTGGGGCACGGGGAAACACCCATCGCCTTCCCCCCTCCGTGGTGACAATCCCGAGTGAATCGCGGAATTCCTCTCCGTTCCCGGACTGTTCGGGCGTATCAATCATGAAGCCACCGCCAACGAATCGGGTGGAGCCGCGTACGGCTCTCCTTCGGGCTTCTTGGCGTTCAGGGGCGAGGTCCGCTGCAAGGAAAGAACGTAGCTCGAGATCTCCTGGATCTGTTTGGGCGAAAACACCAGCTGCCAGCTGATCATCCCCTTTGCAGGGACACCCTGTTTGATCGTCCTGTAGACATCCTTCACGGCACCACCATGGATCCAGTACCGATCCGTGAGATTCGGACCGACCAGACCTTCGCCGGCGTTTCCGTGACACGAAACGCAATACTTCTTGTACTCGTCTCCACCGCGCTTCAAGGCATCAGCGTCTGTCAGGGCAACCAGCGCGTTCTCATCGATGGTTCCTTCAGCGGCGAGCCGCACACGCCGCTCCAGATCCGCCGCGGCAACCTCATCGCGATATTCCTCAATCATCAGCTTCGAAGACCCCAGCACATGGTAGTTCACGAGGTACACCGCGGCAATCAGAACCGACGCGAGGAACAAGGTGCTGAACCACGGTGGTATAGGGTTGTCCAGTTCGCGGATTCCATCGAAGTCATGATCGAATTCCGTAACGCGCTCAGTCGTACCCGTCAACAGGTACTGCCGGAATTTGGCAAAGGAACGGGCCATACGTTCGCGATCATCTGCCGGGATGATCATCACCAGCAGGACGAGCAGCACGGCGAGCGCCGTCAGCAATCCGGTAATCAGAAGCGCGGTTTCCGTGCCGGAGGCAAGGAACAGGAGGAGTCCGGTGCGGATCATGGTGTAACCTCATCGGGTTGTGCCGGAAGATCGTTGGGCGTGTCGAGCGGAAGCTGTTCCATTATCCGCAGGCGTGCCGGCGGGATATGGAGGGTCTTCCAGACGATGGACACAAAGACCACGATAGCGACAACAAGGGACACGATACCGATCGTGTTCGAGCCGTCGAGCATCTTCAGGTATTCAGCAATCATTGCAGAGTCCCCGTCATGGTTGTGGTACGACCTTGATGTCCGTTCCCAATCGCTGGAGATACGCGATCAGGGCCACAATTTCTTTGGTGGGTTCAGCCGGGGCTCCGGCTTTTTCCAGTTCAAGGGCAATCTGTTCTGCCTGCAGCCGGAGATCTTCCGGAGCCCGCTGTTCGAATCCTGCAGGGTACGGCACTCCGATACTGCGAAGGGCCGCAACCTTCGCACCGATGGTGGAGACGTCCAGATCGTCAATCAACAACCAGGGGTATGCAGGCATCAATGAACCGGGAGACATCGAAGTCGGATCGTTCATGTGTAGATAGTGCCAGAAATGCGGATATTTTCCGCCGACGCGGTGCAGGTCGGGACCCGTCCGCTTCGAACCCCACAGGAAAGGATGGTCATAGACATATTCGCCTGCCTTGGAGTATTCGCCATAGCGTTCAGTTTCCGATCTGAACGGGCGTACCATCTGGGAATGGCACGTGTTGCACCCCTCCCGGATGTAGATATCTCTCCCTTCTACCTCCAGCGGGGTGTACGGCTTGACACTGGCGATGGTGGGAATGTTCGATTTCACGATATAGGTCGGTATAACTTCTACCAGTCCACCGATCAGGATGACGACAAGAGCGAGGACAGCAAACTGCACGGGCCGCTTTTCGATCCAACGGTGGCGGTTGGACTTCTGGTGCTCATCTTCCACCGTGAGCGGCGGCGCCTGCGCCTGCTCGTTCGCAACAAAAGTGCCCTGCCGGGCGGTCTTGACAAGGTTGTAGATCATCATGATGACACCAACCAGATACAACGTCCCGCCGATGGCGCGAACGATGTACAGCGGGTAAATCCTCAAAACCGTCTCCAGGAAATTGGGGTATTGCAGCGTCCCGGACTCGGTAAACTGCTTCCAGAGAAGCGATTGAGTAAGTCCCGAAGTATACATTGCCACGACATAGAACACGATCCCGAGCGTCGCCGTCCAGAAATGGACATTGGCGAAACGGCGGGAATAGAGTGTCGTGTTCCACATCCGCGGCACAAGCCAGTACAGGATGCCGAATGTCAGAAACCCATTCCACCCGAGAGCGCCAACATGCACGTGGGCAATGATCCAGTCGGTATAGTGCATGATCGCGTTCACACTCTTCAGGGACAGCATGGGCCCTTCGAAGGTCGCCATGCCGTACGCCGTTACGGCAACAACCATGAACTTCAGGACAGGGTCTTCCCTGACTTTGTCCCAAGCCCCGCGGAGGGTCAGAAGACCATTGATCATTCCTCCCCACGACGGGGCGAGGAGCATGATTGAAAATACGGTCCCGAGCGATTGGGCCCAGTCTGGAAGTGCGGTGTACAGAAGGTGATGCGGTCCTGCCCAGATATAGATGAAGATGAGCGACCAGAAATGGACGATGGACAGGCGGTAGGAATACACGGGGCGGTTCGCTGCCTTGGGCAGGAAGTAGTACATCAGACCGAGGTAGGGCGTCGTAAGGAAGAATGCCACCGCATTGTGGCCGTACCACCACTGGACCAGTGCATCCTGGACGCCGGCATACAGGGGATAGCTCTTCAGGAACGAGACGGGGATTTCGAACGAATTGACGATATGCAACACGGCAACGGTAACGACCGTGGCGATGTAGAACCAGATCGCCACATACATGTGCCGTTCCCGTCGTTTGATGATTGTGCCGAACATGTTGATGATCAACAGGACCCAGATGATCGTGATCGCGATGTCAATCGGCCACTCCAGCTCCGCATATTCTTTGCTCGTGGTGAATCCCAGCGGAAGCGTGATGGCTGCAGCAAGGATGATCGCCTGCCAACCCCAGAAATGGATTCTGCTGAGGAGAGGACTGAACATGGGTGTCTTGCACAGGCGGGGGAGCGAATAGTACATACCCATGAAGATCGCATTCCCGACGAACGCAAAAATTACCGCATTCGTGTGGAGGGGACGGATCCTGCCGAAGGTCGTGAACGGCAGCCCCAGGTTCCACGACGGGAAGACAAGATCAAACGCCACATGGAGACCAACAAGCATGCCGACGAATCCCCAGACGACGGTGGCGATGGTGAAGTCACGGACAATCCTGTTGTCATACGTGAAGGTCTGTATCTCCATGGTCCCTTGGTGCTCCAGGATGGTGGGTGGAAACGTCCTGACGATCATGCGTGCGTCGATCGTCGTCAAACAACATGCGTAGTGACGGTGTATGCCGGTCCGTGTACTGACCGGAGCGTACAGCCCAGAGGAACGCAATCAGGAAGCCGCCTGCGACGAGCATGCTGAACCCCAGAAGAACGACCACGACGCTCATAGGAGACCCTTTCGGCGCGCCAGCGCCTGTACTGTGAGCGAGGTGAATGCCACGACTGTCACCGAACTTAAGGGCATCAGGATTGCCGCAATGACCGGAGCGAGCTCCCCCCGGACCGCAAACCAGAGACCCGCTCCATTGTACACAATGGAAATGCCGTACGCCAGCATCACGATCAGCCGGCTTGTCCACGCGAACGACAAAAACCTGTCGAGCCAGCCGAGACGGGAGCCGTCGAGAATTGCGTCACAGGCGGGTGTGAACGCCGCCGTATCATCCGTGAGCGCGATTCCCACGTCGGCCTGACGCAGCGCTCCCGCATCATTCAGTCCGTCGCCCACCATGAGAACACGCTTCCCTTGTTCCTGCAGGCCGACGATGAACGCCAGTTTGTCGGCAGGCGCCTGTTCAAACACCATGGGCACACCGGTTCCCAACCGCGCTTCCAGGTGGGTACGTTCACGGTCGGTATCTCCTGAAAGCACCACAACGTCGTACGCCTCGCGCAGCCTCCCCACGAGGTCACCGATACCCTCACGGTACTCTCCGTGAAGGTGAAACGAGCCACGCGGAGAACCATCGATGGAGACATAGACGCGCGAGCCCGCGCCCCCGTCAACCACATCCACTTCTTCTGTCGGCCGGAGCTCCAGCGATCCGGTAAAGACTCGCGATCCAACCCGGACCGTCCTGCCAGACACCACCCCTTCGACGCCGGCATTCGCACGCTCCCTGAAGTCCGCCACCGGGGCCACCTGCGCCGGTGCGAGAGCATCATACACCGCGCGGCTCAGCGGATGATGCGAATTGCGGACAAGCGACCGCACGAGTGCCATTTCTTCGGCTGACAGTGGCCGGCCGACGAACCGGACGGCCTGAGCGCCTGCACGGGTGAGCGTCCCTGTCTTGTCGAAGACGACCGTTGTCACCCTGGTCATCGCTTCGACGACGTCCGTGTTCTTTGTGTAGAGCTTTGCACGACCGTACACCCGTACTGCTGTGCCGAACGCAAACGGTGTTGCCAGCGCCAGGGCGCATGGACAGGCAACGATCAACACCGCGGTGACCGCATCGGGGGCGCGTGAAGGATCTTCGATCACCCAGAAGAGTCCCGCCGCCGCCGCAACGGCCAGTATCCCCGCGGTAAAGTACTTGCCCACGATATTAGAGAGCCTGCCCAGATTCCCTGACGGCTCGCTGTGAAACGCAGCATCGTTCCACAGCTGGGTCAGATAACTCTGCGACACACTTTTGATCACCGCCAGCTCCAGTGCACTTCCGACCTGCCGCCCCCCGGCATGCACACGGTCACCCGGTGAAGCAGGAACTGTGCGTGACTCTCCGGTAACGAAGCTGTAGTCGATCGAGGCATCCCCGTCGATGAGAACGGCATCTGCCGGTATGATTTCGTTGTTCCTGATGACAACCCTGTCGCCGGGCTGAAGCGATGTCACCGGCACGGTTGATTCGCCGCCACCTGCGCGAACGGTGACTGCGAGCGGGAAGTATGACGTGTAGGTCCGTTCAAAATTCAGGCTGTCATACGTCGTGTTCTGAAACAACCTGCCGATCAGGAGAAAGAACACCAGCCCTGTCATGGAGTCCAGATATCCCGTCCCCATCCCACCGAGGATCTCCACGGCGCTGCGGATGAACAGGATCAGGATTCCGAGTGCGATCGGCACATCGATATTGACGACGCGACGGACCAGGCCGCTCACCGCCGAACGGAAATATCCGGTACTGCTATAGAAGAGCACCGGGAGAGCAAGAACGAGACTCACCGCGGTGAAGAGGGTCCGGAGCGGGGGATCCACCTCACCCCCCGAAAGATATTCCGGAAAGCTGAGGATCATGATGTTGCCGAAGCAGAATCCCGCGATGCCGATCTTCGCATACAACGACCGGTCGGTGGCCGGTTCAGACTTCTCCGCAACAGCATCCAGTGAAATTCGTGGTTCATACCCCAGCGTCGAAAGCAATTCCACAACCTTGCGGAGAGTGGTCTTCTCTTCTGCAAATCGTATGGTAATGGATTTCTTGAGAAAGTCGACTCTGGAGAAGACTATCCCCGCGTCGAAACGGTAGAGATTCTCCAGGAGCCAGACGCAGGAGCTGCAATGCATTTGCGGCACGACAAACGTGACTGCTGAAACATTGCCGTCAGAAAAGTCCCGGACGCGTTCAACAACGGACGGTTCATCGAGATAGGAGAATCGCCGGTCGGTTGCGGGCCGTGGCGGTGGGACCGGACAGTTATTGGCCTGCGAGAGGATGCCATGGACGACTTTGCACCCATTGCAGCAGAAGAGCATGCCCTCGTGTTCGAGCCCATCGCCGCGGACGGGATCTCCACAGTGAACACAGACAGCATCGGGAGGTGCGGGTATGTCGAGTGGAGAGCTTTTCATCACTGGCGGAGAGACAATACGTTCATGATACCAAAAACGGGCAAATATTGCACGGAGGGGGGCCTGTCTTTTTCGCGGTGTTCACTTTCCAATTGTTATCCGCTCCGTGTCCTGTTGCGTTTATACCCTGAACTGTGTACATTTACATGAGTACCGGTAGTTTTTCGGAGCGTAGCGCAGCCCGGTAGCGCACTTGAATGGGGTTCAAGGGGTCGGGGGTTCAAATCCCCCCGCTCCGACACGAAACTGGCAAGGCCCGGAGTCATTCCGGGCCTTGTGCTTTTTAACTCGTCGATTTCGCCATGGAAGATGGCGCGTCGTTCTCTCCTGTCAGAGGGTCAGTGCACCCGCTTCCAGGTCTCCGACCGGCCGAAAAGCGGAATCATGACGTAGCCGCGTAGTTCCATGGTCTCATGATCCTCAAGGTAAAGCTTCCCCCGGTATTCATCCCCACCCTCGGGATCGTATACCCTCCCACCAACCCACTCGTCGTCACCGTCGTACACAAAGCCGTACATCAGCTCCAAACCCAGAATGAGACGTGTGCGAAGGGCCTCATCGGGGTTCTTGTCATCAACCGCAGGACGGCCGTTCTTTTCCGGCTCTTTCAGCCAGACAATCCTCCCCGTAAACGTCTCCCCCTTCCGTAGTATTTCGATATGGGCTTTGCCGTCTGCGGTAAGCCAGGTCCCGAGAATGCGGTCCGACTCCGCAACCGGCTCCTGAGCGGCTGCACCGGCGAAACCAACAGCGAGCAGAATGGCAACGAGACAGCGCATAGGTGACTCCTTCTGATGGAGGGCAAAGAGCAGTGACCCTTAGAACATGTACACGAGTGTCACGCCATCCGGCCGGAGATACCAGCGCAATCCGGTGGTCGACGGCGAGTCATTTTCCCGCTCATACCATCGCACAAGCGATTGCGCAACAGCCGTGGAAAACAACGATCCGAATACAATGTCGGAAAACCAGTGGTCGCGTGAGTACACCCTGGAGAGCGACGTTAGAGCGGCCAACGAATACAGCCCTGCGGTCGCCCAGGGATTCTTGATCCGGGCGGCAAGGATCGCGGAAACGGAGAAACAGCCGACGGCGTGCCCTGACGGAAAGGAGTGATTGTCTTCCCGGAACGAGAACATGGAAAATGTCCGGGGGGAGTCGGCACTGTACGGCCTTGCTCTTCCGACAATGATCTTGAGGATCTGCGTCATCGTCGATGCGACGATCAGGCTTGTACCTGCAAGGAGCGCGGTCTGGCGGAGCCAGTCATCGCCTGTAATCAGTCCTGCACCATAGCCTCCCCCGATCAGCGTCGCAAGGATCCACCCTTCTCCGTATTTCACAACAACCCGTTGCACGCGGTCTGCGGTTGTCGAGCGGTTGCGGTCCATTAGCCGCAATGCCCCCCGGTCAAGGGTGGAAGAGAGGCCGGTCAGCGTCACAACAGCACCTGCCGTCGCCCACTCCTCCCCCTCCCAGCGGAGGGGAGCGGTTCCGAGAGTAAACGCTCCACGGAGCATGACCGTTGCATCGTCAGCGATGATGCCCGTCCAGGTCCTGCAGTGCGCAGCGGAATCCTCTTGCCCCGCTGACGGACTGCTCGCAAAGGCGAGCAGGATAAGTGTCATCCACACGTGCATGGTAGAGGATGATACACCAAAAATCCCAGAAAAGACAGGATGCTGGCATGCCATACCGATTTTCTGTATGTTCCGCACGTATGAATTCCCTGCATGATGCGATCGATGCGCTGTTTGCGGCGGACGGCCCGATGCAGCGGTTCCCCGGATTTGAATACCGTCCCCAGCAACACAGTATGGCATGTGCCGTGAGCGACGCGCTCGAGACCGAGCATCATCTCGTGATCGAAGCTCCGACCGGTGTCGGAAAGACCCTTGCGTACCTTCTCCCCGCAATTCTGTTTGCCCTTCGCGACAACCGCAAGGCCATCGTGTCGACGCATACCCGGAACCTTCAGGATCAACTGCTGCACAAAGACCTGCCATTGAGCAGGCAGATCCTCCAGGCCGACTTCACCGCTTACACGCTCAAAGGTCGCAGGAACTACCTCTGCACCACGCGTCTGCACAGTGCGCTTGCGGGGACGGCAGGCCTCTTTGTTACCGAGGAGGAAGATCATCTACGGAAGATCGCTGCATGGGCGGAGACAACACAGGATGGCGATGTGAGTACGCTGGGATTTGTTCCTCTTTCAGGCGTATGGAACGCAGTCTGTTCGGAGCCCGGCGTATGCGCGTTGAAGACCTGTGGCATGAACTGCTTCTTCCAACGCGCGCGAGACCGCGCTCGGAAAGCTCAGGTGCTGATCCTCAACCACTCCCTCCTCTTCACGCTGCTCCCGTATCTGCAGACAGATGAGCAGTTCCTCTTTCCCGGCGATTTCGTCGTATTCGACGAAGCACACACCCTTGAAGCGATTGCTGCGTCGGGCCTGGGACAACGCGCGTCGCGGCGGGGGCTCCTGGCCGCAACCCACCGGCTGTACCATGCGAAGACAAAAAAGGGACTGCTGGCGCACGAGAAGCGTCCGGTGAAGACCGCCTTCAAGGGAATTGAAGAGGTTATCGAAGAATTCTTCAAGGCGGCAGATCGGGCTGCAGGGGCGATGGAACGGCGTCCACAGAATACCCGCGCCGGAAGCAGAGAAATCCGAATCACTGTTCCGTCGTTTGTGGCAGACACCATCACCCTGCCGCTCCGTGACATCCTTTCGCGGATCGAAGGGATCGAAGAGCACATTGACGATGAACAGTCTGCACGGGAAACCGCAGCTGCGCGCCTCGCTCTCTCCGGCAACCTGAGCGTGATCGAAGAGTTCCTCCGGCTCGGCGATTCCGATCAGGCATACTGGGTGGAGACGACGCACCCACCATACGACAATGTCTCCCTGTGTATGGCGCCCTACCATGCGGGAAGGCGTCTCGGGCCGAAACTCTTCGGATCGCACGGACCAGTCATCCTGACCAGCGCGACGCTCTCGGTTGGCGGCTCCCTTGACTACATCCAGGATCGGCTCGGCGCAACCAGCGCACGCACAGTGATTCTTGATTCGCCGTTCGATTTGCGGCGGCAGATGAAAATCTGGATTGCCGAGGGTATGCCGGAACCGGATTCTCAGGGATTCCGCGAACGCCTGCCACGCACGCTGCTGTCGTTTATCGAACGGACAAAAGGCAAAGCGCTGGTTCTGTTCACCAACACTGCGCTCCTGCGGTCTACTGCCGACGCTCTCGCCGGCCCGCTCGCCGAACGGGAAATCAGGCTTCTCGTCCAGGGGGCCGAACTGTCGCGGCATCAGCTCCTGGAAGAATTCAAACGGGACATAACGTCAGTGCTCTTCGGGTTGGAAAGCTTCTGGATGGGGATCGACGTCCCCGGCGAGTCGCTCGAGCATGTCATTATCACCCGCCTGCCATTTGCCGTCCCGTCCCATCCGCTGATCGAAGCACGTCTTGAAGATATCGCCAACAGAGGAGGGAACCCGTTTTCTGCCTATTCTTTACCGGAAGCGGCACTCAAACTCCGGCAGGGAGCGGGGCGGTTGATCCGGACGACTTCGGACCGGGGAGTGGTCAGCATCCTTGACTCACGGATCCTGTCGCGCTCATACGGCAGAGTATTGCTCGATTCGCTCCCACGATGCACCGTTGAACTGGTCAACAGTGACGGAGAGACCAGGCCTCTGGAGTTCGATGGGTGGTAGCGCGGGGAGGAGAACGACAACCGCATTTTCCTGTTTGAATTGACCGGAGAATGTGCTATCTTCACACCCGTACCTACCGGTGTGATAAACAACCATAAGGAGGATCAATGGGTAAGGCAATGTCAAAGACGGCGATCATCGCCCACTTTGCCAATAAGTTTGAAATGAAGAAGAAGGACGTGGTGTCGATGTTCGAAGAATTGGCCTCCCTGGCGTACAAGGAAGCCAAGAACACCTTCACCCTTCCCGGCATTGGGAAGCTCGTGCTCGTGAATCGCAAGGAACGGCTCGGCCGCAACCCGAAGACCGGCGAGACAATCAAAATTCCTGCGAAGACGGTCGTCAAGTTCCGCGTTGCCAAGGCGTGCAAGGAAGCCGTTCTCCTCAGGAAGTAGGGACGGGGCGTGTCCCTGGCTGTATGATATTCACAGAGTCCCGTCGAGTGTGACGGGACTCTTGTCTCTGTACCCCGACCCCGCCGCCCGAAGCCGATTCCGGCTTTTGTAACTCTCTCTCCGGTTTCGTACATTTTCATCATGCGTAACCCCCTTTCAACCATACGCACATTCATGCGCGGTCTGGGCCCTGTTGAACAGGCCCAGATGGTTGCCTCAACTGCCGTCGTGGTAAGCATGGCCACGATTGTGAGCGTCATGGCAGCGACAGGGCAAACACCTCGATTCATGGATGTTGTCAGCATCGTGACCGTGGGCGTCTTCGGGTTCACAAGCGTCTATTTCTCCCTCTTGAACAACCGGCGTCTGGATGAACAACGGCGCCAGCTCCTCGCCCTGAATACCGTTGCCGAAGCTGTGAACCGGGTCGCCGACCTTGACTACATCCTTCGAACGGCGCTCACCAAGATCACCGAGGTGCTGAACACGCCCTACGGGTGGATCTACCTCGATGAGGGAAAGACGCTGAATCTCCGGTGCGCCGCGGGGACAGAATGCGATCTTGTCCAGCTGGTGTCGGGCACCCATACATCTCCTTCCCTCTGGCTGAATCAGCCGCGGGTCGAGAGGGAACATGTCGGCAGTCGTCACGGACACATCCCGGACGAACTCAAGAGCCTGGGGGTCCAGTTCTGGGCGTCCATGCCACTGCGCACGAAAGACACCATCGCCGGAGTTCTTGTCATTGCCGGCGACTCGTACGCTCTCCTGTCTGCGAAACAGTCGGAATTGGTGGAAACATTTGGCAATCACATCAGTGTTGCAATTCACAACGCACGGCTTTTTGAACGCCTCCGGCAATCCGAGCGGCAATATGCCGATCTCTTCGAAAACGCTCCGGATATCTATCTGAGCGTCGACAGCCAGCATGTGATTGTCGGCTGTAACCGTCACGGGGCCGCCATCATCGGGACGACACCGCAGGAAATCATCGGCAAACCATTCACGGCTCTTTGTCCCGCCGAGCGCTGGGATATGGTGGACACAATGCTGGTGCGGATGTTCGATGAAGGCCGGGGGTTGAAAGATGTTGAAGAACAGATGGTCACAGCGGACGGAACGCCCTTTTATGTTCACCTGAACGCCTCCCTGGTCGTGGATGAAGCCGGACGGACGGTCACCGCCCGCATTGTTGCCCGGGACATTACCGAGCGCAAGAAAATGGAGGACGCTCTTCTTCATGCCCAGAAAATCGATAGCATCGGAAATCTTGCGGGCGGCATCGCTCACGATTTTAACAACATCCTCGCAGCCATTCTGGGCTCAGCATCCATCATGCGGCGGCATCTCTCAGAAAGGAACAAGCTCACAAAATACGTTGAGATCATCGAGTCATCCGCCCATCGGGGTTCATCGCTCACCCGACAACTGCTCACGTTCGCGCGCAAGACGGAAACGGTTGCAGCGCCTGTCGACATCAACGCGCTTATCAATGAAACACTGACGCTCTATCAGCGCAGCGTCAGCAAAGACATCGTCGTCCAGACCAATCTCACGCACGAACTGGCTACGGTGCATGGCGACGACGGTCAGATACAGCAGGCCCTGTTGAATCTGTTCCTGAATGCCCGGGATGCGATGTCGGACGGAGGGACACTCCGTGTGACAACCAGTCTTCTCACGGCGGACGCCGGCACGACCACGCGCTTTTCCTCCGTCAAACCCGGGCCCTATGTCGCGATTCAGGTCAGCGACACCGGTGGCGGGATCTCTCGCGAGATTCAGGACCGCATTTTCGATCCGTTCTTTACAACGAAGGATAACGGCACAGGCCTCGGTCTTTCCGTGGTTTACGGTGTTCTGCAGAATCACCGGGGGTTTATTGATCTGCGGAGCGCCGGGGAGGGGACAACTTTCACTCTGCTGTTCCCGCATGCTGCAGGCGTCGCACCCCATGCACGCAAGCGGCGACCGCGCCTTCCCCACGGCACGGAAAATATCCTGGTGATCGATGATGAACCGCCGATCTGTGAGGTGGCCCGCGACCTGCTCACCAGCCTCGGCTACACGGTTTCCGTTGCCTACAACGGGGAGGAAGGACTGGAGTTCTACCGCACGAGGCAGGCATCCATCGACCTTGTGTTGCTCGACATCAACATGCCTGTGATGTCGGGCATGGAAGCATTCGAACGACTGCGTGCCTTGAATCCCCGTGTCCGGGTCATCATTGTCTCCGGATACGGCAAGGGTGTCATCGAAACGCCGCGGTTCTCCAGCGAAGTCAACGGCTTCGTCCAGAAACCGTTCCAGCTGGAAACGCTGGCTCACAAAGTGCGGAAAGTCCTCGACCAACCGGCTTTTCAATCTGAGGTACTGACGCCATCATGACCAACGAATCGTTTTTTGAAGAGCTCCGTGCGGCCCGCGAAGCACATGGGACCACACTACAGGACATCGCCCGTCAGACGTCGATCGATATCCGGTTCCTTGAGGCTCTTGAACGCGGCGACACCTCTATCCTGCCCGACGCATACGTTCGTGCATTCCTTCGCCACTATGCCTCGGCAGTAGGCCTCGATCCGGTGCTTGTCATGCAGAAGTTCGATACCCTGCACCCCGGCAGCACCCAACGGAAAGGAACCGTGGCGAAGTCCGTGAGCGCCCGCGAACCGGCGCCGGAACAACAGACATCGGACAACACTCCTTGGTGGTCTCGCCCGACGGTTCGCGGCATCGGCACAACCATTGCGATCCTCGCCGGGATCGTGCTGATCGCCGTGATTGCACAGCAACGCGATGCCACGCCGCCACAGGAGATCCCCTTCAGTGAAATGGTCAAAGAGAATGAAAAGCGTTTCACACCGCCGGATACGGTGGCGGGGAGCGTTGTTCCCCTCCCTCCCGGGCGCACGGACAGCCTCACCCTGCGCGCAAGCGCCACCGACTCTGTCTGGCTCCAGATTGCGGTGGACGCACTGCCGCCAACAGACTATCTCTTTCCCCCCAATGCCCAACGCTCCTGGAGAGCGCGTGACCGGTTCACCGTTACTCTGGGCAATGCAGGCGGCGTCAGGTTCCGGCTGAACAATAGAGACCTTGGGGCCCTCGGAAAACGCGGGGCTGTTCTCCGTAATGTGGAGCTTACCCGGGAGACTCTCACATCCCCCGTGAGAATCGAGTCGACGGAATGACCCGGCCGCCGGCGAACATCCGCACCCGCGTCCTCCAACTCCGAACGGAAATCCTCGAGCACGACTACCGGTACTACGCCCTGGCGGAACCGGTGATCGGTGATGAAGCCTATGACAAGCTGATGAAGGAACTCCAGGACCTTGAATCGCGCTTCCCTGATCTGGTCACGCCGGACTCTCCGACCCACCGTATCGGCGGGGCGCCGACGAAGGAGTTTGCCACCGTCACCCATGCAACGCCAATGCTCAGTCTGGCAAATTCCTATTCGGAAGAGGAAATACGGGACTTTGACAGGCGGGTGAAGGAACTCCTGGGCCTCGCGGCCCCCCTCTATGTCGCCGAATTGAAGATCGATGGTGTCGCGATCGCTCTCCACTATGAAAAGGGCGTATTTGTGAAGGGCGCGACACGCGGCGACGGATTACACGGCGATGACATCACCAACAATCTTCGGACGGTGCGATCCGTGCCTCTTCGGCTCAGAAATCCCGATTCCGGATTGCGGAACATCGAAGTCCGTGGAGAGGCATATATGCCCCGGAACGCGTTTGCGAGCATGAACGAACAGCGAGCCCGGCTCGAGGAAAAGACCTTTATCAATCCGCGCAACGCCACGTCGGGAACCCTGAAACTGCAGGATCCCCGCCTCGTCGCCGGACGTCCGATTCATGTCTTCGTTTATGCCCTGCTGGCCCCGAATGCGCGCCTAATTTCCCACAGCCGGAATCTTGCGCTCCTGACACAACTGGGATTCCCGGTCAACCCCCACGTCAAAACCTGCAAGAGCATTGATGACGCCGTAGCATTCTGGCAGGAGTGGGAAGAGCAACGCGAGACCCTCCCCTACGACATTGACGGGGTTGTTATCAAAGTCGACTCCCTGGCACAGCAGGATGAACTTGGGACCATTGCAAAGAGCCCTCGTTGGGCCGTGGCGTTCAAGTTCCGGTCACGGAAGGCCGAAACACTCTTGACCGGGATAACGCTCCAGGTCGGCCGCACAGGAACCGTCACCCCTGTCGCAGAGCTCGAACCGGTCTTTGTGGGCGGGTCGACGGTTTCCCGCGCCACCCTCCATAACATCGACTATATCACCGAACTCGATCTCCGCGTGGGAGATACAGTTGTCGTGGAAAAGGGAGGCGACGTCATCCCCAAAGTCAGCGGCGTCATCCAGGCCAAACGTCGGACAGGGGCGCAGGTTTTCCGTATGCCAACCGTCTGTCCGGAATGCGGGTCGCGCATCTACCGTAGCGAGGGAGAGGTCAACTTCTATTGCGAAAATGCCGAGTGTTCCGCACAGGTGAGAGGACGTATCGAACATTTCGCTTCGCGGGGGGCAATGGATATTGAGGGACTGGGCGAAGCGGCTGTCGATCAACTGGTAGGCCTCGGCCTGGTACGACACGTCGCCGACCTGTACGTGCTGCACCAGCACCGGCCCGCGCTGGTTGCTACGGAGCGGTGGGGAGAGAAGAGCACCGCGAACCTGCTTGAGGCCGTAGAGAAGAGCAAACAACAGCCATTTCACCGTGTCCTGTACGCACTGGGTATCCGTCACGTGGGTGCCGGTGTAGCACGGACCCTTGCGGATGCATACCCCTCTGCCGCTCAGATCGCTGCCGCCTCGATCGAGGATCTGCAGACGATTCCCGCCATCGGACCCACGATTGCTGAGAGTATCGTCCACTTCTTCGGCGACCGGCACAACCGGGCTCTGGTGAAGGCGCTGGAGCAGGCCGGTATCCGGATGCGGCAGGACCCATCCGTTGCGACAGGACGTCTGGCGGGCAAGACATTTGTGCTCACGGGCACCTTGCCGACGTATTCCCGTGAGGAGGTGCGCGGGCGTATCGAGGAGCAAGGCGGCAAGATTGTCTCATCTGTCAGTAAAAACGTTCAGTACGTTGTTGCAGGCGATGATCCCGGATCTAAATTGAAACGTGCACGTGACCTCGGCATCCCGGTCATTACCGAAGCCGAACTTCTTTCCATGATCATGTGAGACCCTATGCTGGAATCCGTACGACGCTCTCTCGGTCTGCGTGTCGCCCGTCTGACCTTTCGCAGGCGCAGCGACACCATTGTTTCCTTCACCGGCTCCTTCAGCCCGGGGAAACGGGGACTTGTCATTCTCCCGCTCTCGGCCACACGGCATTCGGTGCAACCGGTCCTCGATTTTCTTCGGACCAGCATCGGCGAATCGCGGCTGACCGTCGTGGCCGCCGAACACGATACCACTCCAACCACGATGCTCCCGCGCGCTGAGGTGGTTCGCATCAGTAATGCGGAAATATCACGGCTCTATCTCCCGATCCGTCCGATCATTCAACGGATTACTGCACGGCAATATGATGTCGCAGTCGATCTCAACCTTGACTTCCTACTTCCCTCGGGGTATATTTGTAGGGTGAGCAACGCACGGGTTCGCGTCGGCTTCTGCCGGCACGGAGCAGACACCTTTTACAATCTGCAGGTCCAGTCTGATCCCGCTCATCCTCGTGCTCTGTACGACAGGTTCGCAACGTGCTTGCAGATGTTTTCAGGCACACCGGCCTGAGTGCGCCGCAGTTATCGTTGTTCCACAGAAGGAAGACTGCTATGAAGTTTGATGTGCAGAAGGACGCTGCGTCGGTGACGCTGACGTTGAAGGAGAGGAAGCTGGACTCTACCATTGCGGCAGAACTGAAAGGTGAGTTTCTCATCCTGTGCAAGCCGAAAGTCGAGACGCTGATCGTCGACCTTCAGGATGTGGAGTTCTGCGACAGCAGCGGCCTGAGCGCTCTCCTCATCGCTGACCGCAAGATGAAGGAGCATGGCGGGAATGTCTGTTTGCTGAACGTCCGCGAGAAGGTGCTCAGTCTCCTGAAGATCTCCATGCTTGATCGCCTGTTCGAAATCCGCGACGGCGCCGGGAAGAAAAGCAAGGCCTGAGAAGGGTCACCCAACCGATTCAACCTTGATGAAGTTTGTCCCCCCGCCGGCAAACATCGGCTGTCCGGCAATCAGCACGTAGGCATCACCGCTCCGCAAGACTCCTTCCTGCACAAGACGATCCTGCACAAATCGCAGCGTGCGGTCGGAATCAGGAAAGGTGTGGTCTGCCAGCACACCGTGAACGCCCCAGATAAGGTTCAGCCGGCGCAGGGTCGCCGGAGAAGTGGTTACAGCAACAATCATGGTCTGTGGACGGTGGTGTGCGACCACACGGGCCGTCGCCCCGCTTTGGGTGGCCGCAACAATGGCCGCAGCATGGATCTGCTCGGCAAGCACACATGCTGCCCTTCCGAGGGCCTCCTGGTGTCCCCGGTCGCCTTCGCGGACCCAGCGGTCATCAATCCGTTTCGCCCCCGGATGTGATTCTACGTTGTTGATGATACGTGTCATCATGGCAACGGACTCCACGGGGTAGGCCCCCATGGATGTCTCCCCACTCAGCATCACGGCATCCGCCCCGTCCAGAACGGCGTTGGCAACATCGCTTGCTTCCGCGCGGGTAGGGGTGGGATTGGTTATCATGGATTCCAGCATCTGCGTCGCAACGATGACAGGCTTGCCGGCCCGGACACATCGCGTAATGATGCTTTTTTGATGCAGGGGGACTTCTTCAGGAGGAACCTCCACGCCCAGATCGCCGCGCGCAACCATGATTCCATCCGCTTCTTCGATAATGGCATCAATATTGCGGAGAGCCTGTGGTTTTTCGATCTTCGCAATGATCGGGTGTCCTGCACCCCCGCCCGCAATGCCCTTCATCGCAACCCGGAGTTCACGGATGTCGTCCGCAGTTCGAACAAACGACAGTGCAGTGTAGTCGATCCCGTTGGCCAGGCCGAACGTTGCATCATCGATGTCTTTCGGCGTGAAGGCGGGAATGTGAAGGTCGACACCGGGTAGGTTGATACCCTTGCGCGGTCTCAGTGTTCCGCCGGACGAAACTTCACACAGTACCTCCCGATCGCCGGTCTGTATCACCTGCAGCCGGATTTTCCCGTCGTCAATCAAAATTGCATCTCCCGGATGAACTTCCTGCGGGAGGGAGGCAAAGCTGGTCGAGATCCTTCCCGGCTCCCCATCGACGGGATCCGTCGTGATGATGAGCCGGCTGCCTGTCGGTGCATCAATGGTCGGAGAGACGAGATTCCCGATCCGGATCTTGGGACCCTGCAAATCCTGAATGAGGCAGATCGGAACACCGGTCTGCAGCGCGGCTTCCCGGACATTGTGCATCAGCCGCGCATGGTCGTCGTGCGTCCCGTGGGAAAAATTGAGCCGGGCGACATCCATGCCAACCTCAAGCATCGTTGTCAGCCTGTGGACGTCGTGCGATGCCGGGCCGAGTGTGCAGACGATGCGTGCTTTTCCTGGAAGAATTCTCATGATCGATCCTTTCGGACGGCAATGGCGGCCTCAAGCAGGGTCGGCAGCACTTCTCCCGCCTGCCCCTGGAGAAACTCATCGGCCCGTTCCGTGAGCGGTGTCGCCTCGGGGTTGATCTCGACGAGAAACGCCCCTGCCTGTTGTGCGACGAACGGGAGGGAGGCCGCGGGATAGACAACGCCGGACGTGCCGATGGAGAAGAACAGATCGGCGGATTCTGACGCCGACACCGCATGGGCCCACTGGTCTTCAGGAAGCATTTCGCCGAACCACACAACATCCGGCCGGATTCTTCCCCCACACGACACACACTGGGGTACCCCCTGTGCCGCGAGAACCTCATCGTTCGTGTATCCCCGACCGCAGGACATACAATAGTTGCGCTCGATATTGCCGTGCAGCTCATACACGGTGGTGCTTCCCGCCCGCCTGTGGAGGTTGTCGATGTTCTGTGTGATCACTGCAAAAGAGGGAAACACAGTCTCCATCCTGACCAGAGCGACATGGCCAGGATTGGGGTGGATGTCAGCCATGATCTTTTTTCGTCCTGCATACCACTCCCAGACCAGGGTCGGATTCTTCATGAAGCCGGCCATACTGGCAAGCTCTTCCGGCCGCATCTTCTCCCAGATTCCTCCTGTGCTCCGGAATGTCGGAACACCGCTTTCCGCGGAGATTCCGGCACCGGTGAATGCTACTACTCGGGTTGCCCCTGCAAGGGCGGCGCGAAGCCGGTCCGTTATGGGTCCCGTCATCGCCGCACCGGCATCAACAGAAGCGTTGTCATCTCACTTCCCTCTGTCAGGGTTGACACCGTCCGATACCCGCCGTTGAGCCACAGGGGAGTCTGGTCGTCATAGTGCCTGTGAAACACCTGCCCGGATTCTCCTGTGGGAAGGACTGCTCGATATTCTCCGGGCCGGGAGAAATCAAAGATCTGGCGGTACGATGCGCCCACAGTCACCCGAAACGGGTCTGTCAGACTGTATTCTCCGCTCATCATCGTGGTTGATCCGCCCGGATACTCGAACGGGCCGATATTGAAAATCTTGTCGAGAGGTTTCTGCAGGCCGAACGGATGCTGCAGAGTAACGGTGTGAATCCCTCCCCATCGCCAGGTACGGGGATCGTCGCCCAATCGGGCTCTCAACTCCGCGATGGCCTGACGGATACTCCGCCGGATGATCTCCTCGCGGGATTCAATCTCCGGTGTCCGAATGTCGTCGAACCACCGGGAATCGCCCCCCTCAAGCAGGCGGGTAGTGACCCGCAACGGTACGTTGACGAGTGTTGTGAAATCATGGTACAGATCATCTCCCATTTCATCCCGGTAGATGTTCTCCATCAACCGGAGAAGGAAGAACTGGAAAATCGTGGTCGCAATATCCTCCCGTGTGAATCGAAAGGTCCAGTTGCGAAGATATTCACGCACCCGCTCACCATAGACAGTCCCGATAACGCTGTCTGTACACGCGGCCGTCAAGAACGGGGACACATCACGGGCAAACTGGGAATACGTCCCGTTCTGGAGGATTTCACAATCACGAACGGTGAACTGTGCGCCCGAGGTCCCCAGGACATCACGCAGGCGCTGGATACGGGACGGAGGTTCCCACAGGTCGCCAATCACATAGGGAAACGAGTCTCCGATGATTTTCTCATTTGCGCTCGCGACATAGCCCCCTGCAGGATTGAACACCTGGGGAAGCGATTCGAAGGGAACGTACCCGGACCACGGCGAGGGATCATCCCATCCTGGCAAGGGCAGCAGCCCTCTCCCCCGGCGCCGCACCGGAATCCGGGCCGCACATGCATAGCCGATGTTGCCACGGACATCGGCAAAGACGAAATTCTGCCCCGGAACGGTATACTCTTTCAGCGCGGCACGGAATGACCTCCAGTCTGTTGCTCTGTTCATCGCTAGAAACGTTCCGATCTGATCATCCGGTTCGGCTCCCGTCCAGTGCATGCTTGCCACGTACGTCGGCCGAGCGCGGTTCAGAGGCGTGTGAATGTCTGTGACGATGGGCCCGTTATGGGTCAAACGGACGCGCAGGTTCACCGGGGTACTATCGCGGACAGGTATGTCCTCTTCAATCACCGTAAGCGGAACCCAGCGGTCACGGTACCGATAGCTGCTGTCCGCATCGCGTACTTCTTCAATGCAGAAATCTGCTTCGTCCGCCATCAGATTCGTCACCCCCCAGGCAATCGAGTCATTGCGACCAGTCACGATTCCGGGAACGCCCGGGATTGACATTCCGCATGCCGTCAGACCGGGCATCCGGTACTGGACTTCATACCATTGCGAAGGGGCGGAGAGATGAAGATGCGTATCGTTTGCAAGAATGGCCTTCCCCGTGGCGGATTTGCCCGGTCCAATAGCCCAGGCGTTACTTCCCCCGACGGGCAGTGGGCGTCCCATGAACTCCCGGTACTCCCGGGCGGTATGGAGAAACGCAACCCCGGCGCTCAGCCCTCCCCGCCATGCGGCCGAAGAGAGTGTCGGCGCAACATCCTGTGGGTAGGCCGGGAGAATGTCACTCACCATATCCGAACCCAGCCGTTCGGTCAACGCGCCATACGTCAGGTCAGTCCACCATGAAAGGTTGAGTTCCCACGCCAGAAGGCGGCTGACGAGAATGCAATCCACCGGAGTCCACGGTTCGGGGTCATAACGCAGCAGATCGAATTCGATAGGATACACGCCTGCGCTGTGCGTGCGCCATGCGTTCACGCCATCGCTATACCACTGAAGACGTCGCCGGGTATCCTCCGTGAGCTGCTGTTCGATCTTCACGGCGGTCCGGTGCAAACCGACGATGCGGAACATGCGGTCGTACGGCACTGTCACCGATCCAAACACCTCGGAGAGCCGCCCCTGTGCTGCACGCCGCTGGAGATCCATCTGCCACAAACGGTCCTGCGCATGGACAACGCCAAGGGTGAACAGAGCGTCATGTTCATTGCGAGCAAGGATTCGGGGAACGCCGTATGCATCCCGGACGACACGGACCTCTTCCTCAAGACCGCCGAGGGCCACACTGCCGGATGCGGGGGGGAATGATTTTGTGAGCTGGTAACGCACGAAGAATACACCTGCCACCGCCAGAACAAGCAGGACGCCGGCGATACCGACGAGCACATGGGCTCGTCTGCTCATGGAATGTCAGATCGGTAGAAAAACACAAAGTCCATCATACAATGGAATGATGGACTTGAATATATCGAAACCGATCTACTCATGCAACCGCAGGGCCGCCGGTCGGACGAGTCCGGCGGCTCACGGCGGTCAGAAACGATGGCTGAACGTCATCAGAAACGTGTTGGTGGTGACATGCTCGTCCGTTCGCGACGTCGCGTTGTAGTTGTAGCGAAACGTATCCCACCAACCCCGGGCATAGGTGAAGTCCAGCATGCTGGATCCCCCGATCAGTATCCCCAGTCCGCCCGTGACATATTTCTGATCGAACGCAGTCGGGTCTCCCTCGTACGGCGAGGGATTGTAGATGAAACCTCCCCGAAGCCGAACGCCGATCTGTTGAACGTCGTATTCAAGCCCTCCCCGCAGGTTCGCCGTCGGGCGGAAAAGGGTCTTGAAATCCCGGTTCTGGGCCATCACATCCGGGTTGGCATCGACAAACTCCATCTGTGTCCAGTCCGTGTATTCAACGTCCCCCGCGAGAACGAGATTCCCGAATATCACCGAAGCCCCCGCGGAGAACACCCAGGGCGTATGCACGTCGTACTGTCCCGATGAAGTGGTTGCCAGCGGGGCATCGGATGGACGGATGTCGCCGTTGTCAAAGTAGCTGCGCGCAGCCGTGCCGAATGTCTCTTTCAGTGTGAATGCCGTCGGGGTCTTGATCGTCATGCCAAACCGGAAGCGGTCGGGAACCCGGTAGAGCAAGCCGAACTTTGCGTTGACGCCGGAGATGTCACTCTCGATGTACTCGTCAATCGTCAGACGGTCGAAGTCATACGGATAGGTGTTGTACAGACCCTGCCGGTCCTGTTCCTCGTAGTTCCGGTCATAGCGGTACGTTCCGGAGAGATAGGTCAGGGTTGCACCGATCGAGAGATCTTTGGCAACGTCGAATGCACCTGCTATGGACCAGTTATTCAGGCCGCCGCTTTCGAGCACCTTCGCGGTTTGCGTGAGGCGGTTGGCAATAGGACTGATAAACGTGCCGGAGAGTGTGTCAATGTCCGCAAGATACAGCTGATAGGCAATATTGTCAGAGATATCGTTCGGATAGGACGCACCGTTCCTCGCGTAGGTTTGAATGATGCTGCTGTTAGGATTGAATCCCGTGTACGAGAGGCCCGAGGCGAAATTCGCCTGACGGCTGTAGCCAAATCCGATCGCAAGATTGCCGCGGCGCGTCGGGATCTTGTGCACGAGACCAAGCGAATTCAAACTGGTCGCATTGTTCGTGTAGTTCTCCGTGTTCCCGAAGAACCGGCTCTGGTCTTTGTTGTTCAGATATGACAGTCCGGCGGAAAATTCCGAGAATTGCATTTGCGCGAGGCCGGCCGGGTTCCAATAGATGGCGCTGTAGTCGGATGCCACAGCGGTGTATGCATTGCCCATGCTGAGCGCGCGTCCCCCGACCCCGAATCCCGGGGTTGCAAGCCGCAACGCATCCTCGGGAAACTGCGCCAGAAGAGGTGCTGCAACAGCAAAGCAAAGGAGTCCAAGAAATATGGAGCGAAATCTCATCGAGTTCATAGTTTCCTCATCTCTTTCAGCGCTTTTTTCCGCCGCGTTCCCCCGTGTTGGAAGGGGCGCTTCCTCCCGAATTTCCTGACGGAGGAGGGGGCGGAGGTGGTGACGACTGACCTACTGATCCACGGCCTGCTTCACGACCTCCGGAACTATTCCCGCCGGAGCTGGCCGGAGCGGGTGTGGGTGCGGGTGCGGCGCTGCCCACGCTGCCACGCGAGCCTTCACGGCCTGACCTGTTTCCGGATTCGGGTCGTGGAGCTGTGCGAGGAGTTTCACGCCTGACGCCGGAGTCTCTCCCGCTTGATCCACGCGTGCTTCCGCGGTTCACGGTCGTCCCCGCGCGTTCGCCCTGGGTGCTGCGGCGCCCGGTGGAGACTGCCCCGGTGGGAAGCGTACCCATTGTGCCGTCACCGGAACGCCCGGAGGAGGGAACGTATGACCCCCCTGAACTTCCCCGAACCGTTCCCCCTGACCGTGTCGACCCGAAGGTGCGTGTTGAACCATACGACCCGGCCGACCGCGTGGCATAGCCCGAACCAGTGCCATAGTAATGCCCGTAATATCCTCCCCCGTATCCGACGAGAAGTGGTGGCCACCAGCTGTTATAGTAGTACGACGGATAGGATGTTCCACACCAGCCGTAGTATGGATCACTCCAGAACGGATCGTACCAGTACGACGACCGATACCGCCAGTACCACGGAGCCCCGTACCCGAGTCCGAGTGTTACCGAGGGGTAATAGTAATTGTAGGAGTCATCGTAGAACTGGTCTCGAGCACTCTCGTACTCCTCCGTCGAGACTGTGTCTTCAGCCTGATACTCATAGTCATTGGGATCACCATACGCGACGTCCCGGTCATCCCGGACAGATCCCAACTGCGTGTAGCAGCCGGATGACCAGAGGCCAAGAAGAACCGCCGCTCCAAGAAGCAGCAACGACCGTGTAGTGGTTTTCATAGGTGTATCCTCCTCTTCTCTCTCCATTTGGTGCAATATCAATGCCATTGGCCATAAGGTGGGGATATGGCTGATACTGAGTGAATTTGCAGGTTAAGCCGGTAGAGGGCCGGACTGAAACAAGGACAGCGTCTACAAAAAAGAACACCCTCTCCTAGAACGCACGTGCGTACTCTATTCGTACTGTACGATTTGCGACCGTGATGTCGCCACCGTTCTTGATAATGTCCTTGAGATTAACCCCCAGTGTGAGGCCGCTCCCCAGCGCGATTCTCAGTCCTGCATTCAGATACCCCCGTCCCTTTCCGATGGCCTTTCCGCTGTTGTCATTCATTCCAAGACTGTATTCGGCAATCAGAGAAAGAATGGGGCCGATGGTCTTTTCAACCCCGGCAAACACATTGAAGTCACGGTCGCCATCCGCGCGTTCGAAGCTGTAGTTTGCACCGCCGTGGATGCTGAAGTACCCCATCAGGGAGTAATTCTTGCTGGCCACGGCAAACAAGCCCGGGGACTTGATACGATACCGATCCAGGTCCTTCAGATAGCCATCTTTGCCTTGCGAATCGAAGCCGAGGACAATGGCTGGAAGCACAAGGCTCTCTTCGATCACCCTGATGCGAACAGTCACCCCGGGGAGTTCGTTCATCTCCGGTGACGAAGATCCGATCAGACGCGACCCGCCATAGGAGATGCCGAAACTGAGTCTGTCGAGGATGCCTGCGGAGAGTCCGAAGAGTACCCCTCCTTCCTGATAGAAATCCACGTCAAGCCCGACGGTCCCTTTGTCAAGCATGCCTGCGGTCGGCATATCGACGAGGAATCTGGGCTCGAGGCCACCGTCAGTGCCGGCAGCACCTTGCGCCCACGCACCGGCGGCGGCGAGGGACATCGTACCCAGCAACAGCAGGCGTGTTATTCCATGCCGGAACGTTTCCACGTGGTCCCTTCTTTCTTGTCTTCAAGAACGATACCGAGGCGCAGGAGTCCATCACGAATTTTGTCGGAGAGGCTCCAGAGCTTCTCTTTGCGGAGATCGTTGCGCAATGCGATCAGGAGTTCGACAAACTCCGGCCCGGCATCACGGTCGGCCGTAGAACTCCGCTCCCCACCCATGTCGATGCCGAGCACATCATCGGCATACGTACGGTAAAACTGTTCAATTGCCGTAAGGTCGGTTCCGGCAATTGCCTCATCGCGCACCAGTGCGCTGTTGACCTCACGCGACAGGTCAAACAACACCGCGATAGCCTGTGGAGTGTTGAAATCTTCATCCATGGCCTTCCGGAATGCGTCCGCATACGTGTCAAGGGAGATGCCGGATGGATTGCCTCGTTCCGGAGCCGCGCGCAAACGTTCTCGGAGGCTCCGAAGGGTATTGTGGAGCTTCTGCAGTCCTCTGGCAGCACCGTTCACGGCATCCGCACTGAAGTCAAGCGTGCTCCGGTAGTGGCTCTGAAGAATGAAAAACCTCACTACCGGCGCGCCCCACCGTTCGAAGGCGTCTTTAAGGGTGACAAAATTCCCGAGCGACTTGCCCATTTTCCGGCCGTCGACGGTGACCATGTTGTTGTGGAGCCAGTACCGGGCAAAGGGTTTGCCTGTGGCCCCTTCACTCTGTGCGATTTCACACTCATGGTGCGGAAACTGATTTTCGAGTCCGCCACCGTGGATGTCAAAACTTTCCCCGAGATACTTCATGGCCATGGCGGAGCATTCCACATGCCATCCAGGGAACCCTTCGCCCCAGGGGCTCACCCACCGCATGATATGCCCCGGGTCCGCTTTTTTCCAGAGGGCAAAATCCGCCGGGTGACGTTTTTCCGCTTTCACTTCCACACGGACACCGGCAGTGAGCTCGTCCGGCGCTCTGTGCGACAGTTTGCCGTAATCGGCAAATGCGCTCACGTTGAAGTAGACTGAGCCGTTTGCTTCGTATGCAAGCCCGCGATCGATCAACGTCCCGATCAACGCGATCTGTTCTCCTACATGGCCGGTCGCCCGTGGCGAAATATCAGGCCTGAGAACCCGAAGGGCATCCATGTCTTCAAAATAGCTCCGCGTGAAGGTCTCGACGAGCTGCATCGGATGGACGCGATCGAGACTTGACTGTTTGAGGATTTTGTCCTCTCCCTCGTCGGCGTCATCGGTGAGGTGTCCGACGTCGGTGATGTTCTGGACATACAGGACTTTGTAGCCACAAAAGCGGAGATAGCGCACGATGACGTCGAAAGAGACATAGCTTTTTGCGTGGCCGAGATGCGAATGTCCGTAGACGGTCGGTCCGCACACATACATACGGACAGACATATTCTCCAGAGGGTGGAACTCCTCCAGGGTGCGTGTGAGCGTATTGTAGACAGAGAGTGGCATCAGCGGAGTCCCATCAATTCCCGGGCGCCGGCGAGGCCGGCCTCCGTCACCTCAGCTCCGCTCATCAACCGCGCCACTTCGCGCACCTGTTCATCGAGGCTGAGCTGTTGAAGCGACGTTATCGCCCGACCGTTGTTTTCTGTTTTTGTGACCACATAGTGACTGTCGGCGAATCCTGCAATCTGCGGCAGATGCGTGATGGCGACGACCTGGTGAAAGGACGCAAGGGATTTCATGCTCGCACCCACCGCTTGCGCGATCCGGCCGCTGACCCCGACGTCGATTTCATCGAATATCAACACCGGAAGCCTGTCGGTCTTCGCAAGAATGGTCTTGAGCGCCAGCATGATTCGGGAGACCTCGCCGCCGGATGCGACGCGGGCAAGGGGTTTTTCCTCTTCTCCCACGTTGGTACTGATGTAGAATTCGACCCGGTCATAGCCGCGCGGGTTCAGCAGCACCGGGGTCTTTCCACGAAGAACCGCGTTCGCCGGCATGTCACCATCGGGGCCCCGAACAGGAGTCGACGGCTCGTGATCAATTCGTGTCCGGAACCGTGCCTGCGGGATCCCGAGTTTAGCCAGTTCCTGCACGATCGCCTTGTCGAGCTTCCGCGCAACGTCGTGCCGCTTGACGGAAAGTCGTTCGGCCAGCACCGCACAGTGCTGCCTGGCGGCTTCCAGCTCTTCCTTCATACCGGCAACCACAGTATCAAAGTTGTTTGCCAGCGCCAGCTCGCGCCCGATTGTCTCCCGGTGGGCCAGGATACTTTCGATGGACCCGCCGTACTTCTTCTTCAGAAAAGCCATCTGTCCCAGACGGTCACGAAGCATATCGAGACGGTCGGGGGCAAATTCCACTTGTGCGTTGTACTTCTGGATGAATTTGGCAAGTTCGTTGACGATGGCCTCGGCCGACGCGCATTCGCGTGCCGCTTCGGCAAAGTCCGGATCGATCGCGGCAAGTGCGTGGAGCTGGTTGCGGGCGATGACGAGCAGATCGTGTGCGGACCGCTCTCCTTCGTACAGCATGGTGTGCAATTCGTCCGTTGCGCTGTGCAGTCGTTCGCTGTTTTCGAGGATCCGGAGGTCGGTTTCCAACTCTTCTTCTTCCCCCGCACGCGGGGCCACCGCATCGATCTCTTCAGCCTGAAAGAGGTAGAAATCCCGGCGGTCACGCAGCTGCTGCTCCTTTTCACGCAACTCCCGCATCTCCTGCGCGAGCGACTGAAGGCGGCCGTACACACTACGAAACTCCTCTACCATTCCCCCTAACCCCCCGAATTCATCAAGCAACGTACCGTGGGTTTCGGTGCGAAGGAGCGATTGGTGTTCGTGCTGACCGTGCAGGTCCACTAGGAGTTCACCGGTCTGCTTCAGGAGGTTCAACGTGACAGGTGTGTCGTTCAGAAAGCAGCGTGATTGTCCGCGCGCGGAGACCTCCCGGCGAACCAGGAGAGCGTTGGAAACATCGAGTTCGTTCTCTTCGAGGAGCGTTTTGACCCGCGCGTTGCCGGAAACATCGAATTCGGCCTCGACGATTGCCTTTTCCGTCCCGCTTCGCACTGCATCCGTCGTTGCACGATCTCCGAGCACCAGCCCGAGGGCATCGATAATAATCGACTTTCCTGCACCCGTCTCACCGGTGATGATCACCAGACCGCCCGACGGGCACACGGTCAGTTCATCGATAAGGGCATAGTTCTTGATCTGCAGAGACTTCAGCATGGCGACAAGGTACCCATCTTTCCAAAAAGATTCAACGCACGGTGGCGCCGTCGCCATCGGGATCCGGAGACGTGAGCGAGGCGAGCGTCAGATCCGGGACGTCGGGAATGACCCCATGGTAGAACGCATACCGCAGAAACTCCCGCATTCCTTCGAGGTCGTCATCGGACAATGTGTAGGAGAACATGTGGAGGTAGTCGGCGAGGAGTGCATGCGTATGCGGCGGGAACTGGTCGGGCGCAATGTCCGCGGCAAGGGCGTCGAGCGACGCTACGCCGCTGTGTGCGGCATCCACCAGGGCCTGCAGATGGTCGGTACTCAGCGTGCCAGTCTGTGCGCACCAGATACCGTGAACGTACGGCACGTTGACCAGATCCACCCACGCTTCCACCAGGTCGACCCGGTTCGGATGGCGCTCCGCTTCGCGCAGAGAGACATCGCCGACGAGCAGGACCGCTTCGGCGCGCTCGAGCTGGTCTGCCACACTCCCCGACGACGGAACGAACTGTGGCCGAACATCGTATTCCTCGGCCAGCAGAATCTTGGCAAGGATGATCTCAGAGGTGGAGGACGGGTCGACGGCAACCGTCGACACGGTATGCAGGGGTTCCTCCCGGAAGATGAGGGAGATGGTGCCCGTTCCCTGTGCGGAAGCCACTCCCACGCCAGGGACGATTTCGTATCCGGCGTACTCCCGGGCAAAATCGATGGGTGTCAGAAGAGCGGCGTCCAGACGCTGCGCGCGCATGCCGAGAGCGAGCCGTGCGGGTACGTCGACATGGCGATCAAACTGGGCTTCGTGTGAGGGGCGGCCGAGGTGGGCGACCAGTGGTCGGATACAGAGGTCTGTCGGGACCCCCAAGCGTTTGCGTGTGGCCATGAGGTGACGGCGATCGACAAAGGAATGAGCCAAAGGCGACCGGGGAAGGAATGCGCGTCCCCTGCCGCTCTGCCGTTAAAGGTGTTCCTGCAGCAACCGCTCCGCGCTCTCAGGCCTTGGTCTTCTGGCGGATCGCTTTGCTTGCCAGCTCTCTCAGGTAGTAGAGCTTTGCACGCCTGACGGACCCTTGCTTCACGCGTTCGATCTTCGCAATCCGGGGGGAATGGAGAGGGAAAATACGCTCCACGCCGACTCCGTCCGAGATCTTGCGGACCGTAAACGTTGCGTTCATGCCGGCGCCGTGGCGGCCGAGGACCACGCCCTGAAACTGCTGGATGCGCTCCTTGTCTCCCTCGATCACGCGGACGTGCACGTTGATGGTGTCACCCGGCCCAAAATCCGGTATGTCACTTTTCATCTGCGTGGCTTCGACCAGTTTAATTTTTTCCATGGTTCTCTCCAGAGTAACGTATCATTGTCGTTCCATCAAATCCGTGCGCCGATCCTGTGTCCGGCGAAGCCGTTGATCCTGCCGCCAGAGTTCGATCTGTTCATGGTTGCCCGAAAGCAGGACCTGCGGGACCTCCATCCCGCGGAAACTCGCCGGTCGCGTATACTGCGGCGTGTCCAACAAACCATCCTGAAACGAGTCGTTCAGGAGCGAGGCGCTGTCATGCAGCACGCCGGGCACGAGGCGGACGAGCGCGTCAATAAGCACAAGGGCCGGAAGTTCTCCGCCTGTCAGCACATAATCTCCAATTGAGATTTCACGCGTCACCAGACGTTCCCGGATTCGTTCATCGATCCCCTTATAATGGCCGCACAGCATAAGCAGCGCGGACGAAAGCGAAAGCGTATTCGCGAGCGACTGTGTCAGCCGTTCCCCGTCGGCCGTCAGATAGATGACATCATCATAGCGCCGTTCCGCGGTCAGCCGTTCGACACAGGAAAAAACCGGTTCAGGTTTGAGCACCATACCGGACCCGCCCCCGAAGGGCGTGTCGTCGATCGTCCTGTGACGGTCAGTCGCATAGTCGCGCAGGTCGTGGACTGCGATCTCCACATGCCCCAGATCCTGCGCACGCTTGAGCATGCTTTCGTCAAGCGGTCCCCGCACGAGGCGGGGAAACCCCGTAACCACATCGATGCGCATCACCCGCGCATTCCTTCAATGAGCGAGACCGTGATTTTTCGAGCGTCGGGATCCACAGTCCGGATGAACGCGCTCACAGCGGGGATCATCCACTCACGGTCACCGTCCCTGATCACATACACGTCGTGTGCCGGCAGGCGCAGGACGTCGGCCACTGTTCCGAGCGCTTCACCTGCTTCGCTGACGACCTGCATGCCGACCAGGTCGTCCACATAGAAACGGCCTTCCGCGAGCGGCATTCTCTCCGCCTCTCCGATCATGAGCAGCATGCCGACGCTCCGTTCGGCGGCGTCACGGTCGTTCAGGGCCTCCAATTTCAAACGGGCACCTCGCGGTTCGACATGAGCCGTCACGATCCGTGTTTCCGTCACCGGGTCCACAGCCCTCCCGCTGCTGTCATCCCAGCGTGCAAGGTACACATGCTCAAGCCGGGCGAAGCGTTCCGGGGAGTCGGTCAAGAAACGAATAACCACCTCTCCCTTGATCCCGAACGCTTTCACGATCCGGCCGACGGCAATCAGATCAGTGGCACCACTCTTCAATCCGAGATTTCCAGGATGGCCCGTTTTCCTTCACGAGCGGCAACGGCCGTCAGAAGAATACGGAGCGCCTGGGCTGTGCGACCGCTGCGGCCGATGACCTTGCCGACGTCCGGTTCCGACACTTTGAGCCGGAACACGATTTTCTCGTCCTTGTCTTCCCGCGATACGACCACACCTTCGGGATGTTCAACGAGACGCCGGGCTACATATGCAATGAACTCTTCCATCACAACCCCTCCTGTGGACACATGCGTGCACCATCGCCCTCTCAGAAGCTTGCCTTCCCCCGGGGTCATTGCTGACCCGTCAGCGCTCGAGTGTTCGTGGTGGGGTACCTCTCACAGACCTACTAGCTTTGCGGAGATTCGGCTGCCGGTGGTGCAGGCGCAGGTGCCGCTGCGGCTTCAGGCCCCGAGCTCTTACGCGCCTTACGGCGCGCGACGGCTCTGCGGGCTTTCCGTTCCGCATCGCGCTTCACACGTTCCACCTGTAATGCCTGCCACTTCTCCATCTCTGCAGCGATCGTCCCCTCATCCTTCCCTCTGCGCTTCAGATTCCATTTCAGCCACAGCCCGTTACGCTGGAAAAGGCTGCGAACGGTGTCGGTAGGCCGTGCGCCGTTCATCAGCCAGTGGAAAATCCGGGCTTCTTTGGTCTCGATGGCCAGCGGCTCGCGCAGGGGTTCATACCGGCCGACTACCTCAAGAAAGCGGCCGCTGCGCGCCGTGCGCGAGTCTGCCGCCACAATGTGGTACACCGGCATCTTTTTCTTGCCGATGCGCCGCAAACGCAATCGAACTGCCAACGTCGTTCTCCTTTGTTCTACTGCTATGAATGGATGCGCATCCCTTTGGCCATCCGGCCGAAGTTCCCTCCCTTGCTGAGGGTCTTCATCATGCGCTGCATCTGCTCATACTGTTTCATCAACTTGTTCAGCTCCTGCACAGTGCACCCGCTGCCAAGCGCGATGCGCCGCCGCCGGCTGCCATTCAGCAGTTGCGGCTTGCGTCGCTCTTCAGGCGTCATGGACCTGATCATGGCTTCAATCCGGACCAGGGCTTTCTCATCAACGGTTGCGCTCTCCGGCAGCCGATGCATCCCCGGTAGCATGCCGAGCACCTGGTTCAACGGGCCCATCTTCTTCACTTCCTGCAACTGCTCGAGAAAGTCTTCCAGCGTGAACTGGGACTTGCGCAACTTCGCTTCGAGCTCCCCCGCCTTCTCCTGGTCGAACTGTTCCTGCGCCTTCTCAACCAGAGTGACAACATCCCCCATGCCGAGAATACGCGAAGCAAGGCGGTCGGGATGAAATTTCTCAAGCGCTTCCGGTTTCTCGCCGGTGCTGAGGAACTTGATCGGAACACCGACGGTCGCACGCAGGGAGATGGCCGCACCGCCGCGGGCATCGCCATCCATCTTTGTGAGTACCGCCCCGTCATACCGGAGGCGATCATGGAACGCCCGGGCGGTGGTGACGGCATCCTGACCGGTCATCGCATCGACAACAAAGAGGATCTCGTGCGGTGTCACAGCGGCTTTGATCGCCTCAGCCTCACGCATCATCTCATCATCGACATGCAGGCGCCCCGCCGTATCAATGATCACCACATCGCGGGCACTGTGCCGGGCATGTTCCACAGCCTGGAGCGCAATATTCACTGCTCCGGCCTGCCGGTCGGCGTAGACCGGAATTTCAATGGTCTTCCCCAGCAGCTGAAGCTGGTCGATTGCCGCCGGGCGGTGAACATCGGCCGCGGCAAGCAGCGGAAAACGTCCCTGACCCTTGAGCTGAAGAGCGAGCTTTGCACAGAACGTCGTCTTGCCGGAACCCTGTAACCCGGCCACCATGACGACCGTTGGCGGCATCGGAGCAAATGCGATCCCGACATTCTGGGCCCCCAGAAGGCGCACCAGTTCGTCCTGCATGATCTTGACAACAAGCTGTCCCGGCGTAATGCTGTGCAGGACATCCTGCCCGACCGCCCGTGTGAGCACGTCGTCGACGAACTGACGGGCGACCTTGTAGTTCACATCCGCGTCAAGAAGCACTCTCCGCACCTCACGGAGGGTCTCCGCAACGTTCGCCTCGGAGACTTTTCCCTGCCCGCGGAGGCGTTTCAGGACAATATCAAGTTTTCGGCTGAGATCTTCAAACATAGTCGTACCTCAGACACTATAACCGCCGGAAGGGCGGTTTTGTGCCAAGGAATGATAAGATATGGAATAAAGGGAACTTATGCAACCAGACACCCCCTCTACAACGGGGTGAATGGGGGGCCAGGCAGGTTAGTCGCCGCCCCTCAGGGCTTCGGCACCCGAGACGATTTCCAGAAGCTCCCGGGTGATTGCACCCTGACGGGCCTTGTTGTACTGAAGCTGCAGCGTTTCGATCAGTTCATTTGCGTTCTCCGTGGCGTTTTCCATGGCTGCCATCCGCGCCCCCTGCTCGGAGGCGTTCGATTCCAGCAACATCCGCCAGAAGGAGAAATGCAGATACCGAGGCAACAGGGCCCGGAGGAGCTCATCGCGCGACGGTTCGTAGATATATTCATGCAGCCGGCCGGCGCCCTTTTCTCCCCTCGCTTCGGGAACAAGCGGGAGAAACTGTTCGATCATGATCCGCTGCTGAGTCACCGATTTGAACTCATTATAGACGATATCGACGCGGTCGACCTCACCGTTCAGGAAAAGGTCTATGATCTCTCGTGCGACCACCTGTGATTGCCCGAGCGTCAGATGGTTGAAGAATCCCGGATACTTGCCGGCAACTGGCAGATCGTGTTTGGCGTAAAAGTCGGTCCCTTTCTTGCCAATGGTAAAGAGCCGCACCGACTGTGTGGTCCGAAAATCCGGGAGGACGGCTCCCAGGTGTGCCAGTGATGCGCGGAGCAGATTCGAATTGAACGCCCCGCACATACCACGATCAGAAGTCAGCACGACCAGCCCCAGCGTTTTCAACGGTCGCGGGGTAAGCAGGGGCTCGGCGCCCGGTTCGACTGCCGGGAGAAGGTCCTGAAGAAGCGCCTTCATACCGCGCGCATACGGCCGCGCCGCAATCACCCCCGACTGGGCGCGCCGCAGCTTTGCGGCGGCAACCATTTTCATGGCCCGGGTGATTTTCTGGGTCTTCTTGACGCCAGAGATACGGCTGCGCACCTCGCGCAACGTGGGCATGGGTCGTTCGTCCTTTTACGCTTTGATGGACGCTTTGAATGAAACACTGAAGTCCGTCAGGATTTTCTTCAGCGCGACCGTCATCTGCTCGGTCAGGTCTTTCTTCATGGCGATCTCCTGGAGAAGATCGGCGTGTTTGAGTTCCATCAATTCGAGGAACTCGCCCTCGAAACGCTGCACGTCGTCGATGGGGATGTCGTCAAGGAACCCGTTGGTCCCCGCGAAGATACTGACGACCTGTTTCTCGACAGGCATGGGAACATACTGTCCCTGTTTGAGAAGTTCCACGAGGCGCGCACCGCGGCGCAGCTGAGCCAGCGTGGCCTTGTCCAGATCGGACCCGAACTTCGCGAATGCTTCCAGCTCTGCATACTGCGCCAGGTCGAGGCGCATGCGTCCGGCAACTTTTTTCATCGCTTTGATCTGTGCATTCCCACCGACGCGTGAGACGGAAATGCCGATGTTGATGGCCGGTCTGATGCCGGCGTTGAACATCCCCGGTTCCAGATAGATCTGCCCATCGGTAATCGAGATCACGTTTGTGGGAATATACGCCGAGACGTCGCCGGCCTGGGTTTCAATCACCGGCAGAGCGGTAAGGCTGCCGCCGCCCAGTTCCGTACTCAACTTAGATGCGCGTTCCAACAGCCGGGAATGGAGGTAGAACACGTCGCCTGGATATGCCTCGCGTCCCGGCGGTCGACGCAGCAGAAGAGAAACCTGTCTGTACGCCTGGGCCTGTTTCGTCAGATCATCATAGATGACAAGTGCGTGGCGGCCGCTGTCGCGGAAGTATTCGCCAAGTGTTGCTCCGGCATAGGGCGCGATGTATTGCTGGGGCGCAGGGTCACTGGCCGTTGCAGCAATGACCGCAGTATAGGCCATGGCGCCCTCCTGCTGCAGCTTGTCGACCACCTGGGCCACGGTCGAACTTTTCTGCCCGATGGCCACGTAGATGCAGTAGACCGGTTGAACCCCCTGTTTCTTCGCTTCTTCCGTGTGGGTGTAGCGTTGATTGATGATCGTATCGAGAGCGATGGCCGTCTTCCCGGTCTGCCGATCCCCGATAATCAATTCACGCTGTCCGCGCCCGATGGGAATCATTCCATCTACCGCCTTGATGCCGGTCTGGAGGGGTTCCTTCACGGGCTGCCGTTGGATCACACCCAGGGCTTTGCGCTCGATGGGCAAAAACGTTCCTGTTTGAATCGGTCCGCGGCCGTCAGTGGGCTGGCCGAGGGCATTCAGCACGCGCCCAAGCATTTCTTCGCCGACCGGCAGCGATGCAACCCGGCCCGTGCGTTTGACGGTGTCTCCCTCTTTGATCTCGCTGCTCTCCCCGAAGAGGATGCATCCGACGTTGTCTTCTTCCAGGTTCAACACCATCCCGAACACACCATGCGGGAATTCCACGAGTTCGCTCATCAGCGCCTTGGTGAGCCCGTAGACGCGCGCCACACCGTCACCCACCTGCAGAACCGTACCGACATCATAGATATCGGTTTCGTTTTCGAAGCCTGCCAGTTGCTTGCGCAGGATTGCCGAGACTTCTTCCGGTCGTACTTCAGCCATTGCCAGGTCCTTCAGATGATCGTTCTCAATTGGGGAGTGCGGCGGTTCCCCGGGCAAATCGTTCCCGCAGCCGCTCGAGTTGATGGGTGAGGCTGGCGTCGAGCACGGTATCGTTGATCCGAACAACCAGGCCGCCGCGGATGGCGCTGTCATGCGTCATGTGCAGGCGGACGGTGGCGCCGGTGTACCGTTCCAACTCCGTCTGCAACGTTGTGCGCTGCGCCGGTGTGAGGTCGACGGCGGTGGTGACGGCGACATTGACGATCCCCCGTTTTGCATCGTGCAGCATCCCGAACTGTTCAATGATGTCCGGAAGGAGCGCCTCCCGTTGTTTCGTGATGAGAAGCTCCAGGAAGACCATCATGGAGGGGCTCACGCGGTTGGCGAACACTTCCCGGACGATCGTCTGTTTGCGGAGGATGGACACCACCGGGCTGCTGAGAAAAAGACGGAATTCCCGCGAACCCCGGACAATGGAACCGACCAGGTCAAGATCGGTCGTGGTTGTCTCGAGTACCCGGAGTTCTTCCGACGCGCTCATCAGCGCATTCGCATAACGACGGGCAACGCGGACATTGCGCATCGGCCGTTATCCTTTGTTCAGGTCTTTGATCACGGCATCCACCAGGGCGCGTTGCTTCGGCGTGTCAAGGTTTGCATCCAGTATCTTCCCGGCTGCGAGGATTGCCAGGTCGGCCACTTCCGACCGCAGCTGCATCAGCGCGGATTCTTTTTCCCGCTTGATTTCGTCGCGAGCCTGTGCGATGCTCTGCTGGGCGGAACGATTGGCTTTTTCCATGATCTCGGCCTTGATCCGCTCGGCCAAGTCCCGTCCCTCCTTGAGGATGCGTTGCGATTGCTCTTCCGCACGCGCAAGCTGGCGACGGTTTTCCTCCAGCAGTTTCTGTGCGTTCTGCTGGGCCAGCTCGGCCTCGGCTAGCGACGAACGGATCTTGTCCTCTCGTGCGGTCAGGGCCCCGATCAGGGGTTTCCAGGCAACCACCCGCAGGACAGCCAGAACAATCAGAAACGTAATGATCGTCCAGAGGATGAGTCCAGGGTTGATCTCAAGCATGCGATATGATCCCGTTTCCGGTTACGATTTTGTGGCAAGGATGATGCAGATCGCCAGCGCAAAGAAGGTGGCACCTTCAATCAGCGCGGCGGCGATCAGCATCGAAGTGCGGACCTGGCCGGCAACCTCAGGCTGGCGACCGCTGGCTTCCATCGCCGCGGCAGCGAGCTTACCGATGCCAAGCCCCGCGCCGATGACCGTAAGAGCGGCGCCGAGACCTGCTGCCAGATAGCCGAATGCGTTGGGTTCCATGATGTTCCTCCGAAATGAGAAGTAGTGTGATGACGTGACGATCAGTGTGCGTGGCCTTCCGCTTCTCCATGACCCTCCGCCTGCATCCCCAATCCCATGAACAACGCCGTCAGCATGGTGAAGATGTATGCCTGGAGAAACGCCACAAACAGCTCAAGAAAATTGATCGCGACAACAAAACCCACCGGCGCGACCGCGATCAGGTACGACCGGAACAGAAAAATCAAACCAATCAGGGAGACCAGGACAATGTGGCCCCCCGTCATGTTCGCAAACAACCGGATGCACAACGCGAACCCTTTGGTGAAAAGACCCAGAATCTCGATTGGTATCATGATGGGCCAGAGCGACCAGTGTACTCCCCCCGTCAGGTGTGCCAGATACCGTTTCACCCCCTGTGCCCGTATGGCCGACGCCTGAATCATGACGAACGCAATGATGGCCAGACCTGCCGTGACATTCACATTCCCCGTCGCCGATGCGCCGTACGGAACCAGACCCAGGAGATTCATCAGGAGAATGTAGAAGAAGGTGGTCAGTAAATAGGGGAGATAGCGAAGACCGGCATTCCCCATATTGGAAATGGCGATCTCATCCCGCACGAATACGATGAAGACTTCCACCAGGTTGCCAAATCCGCGGGGCACGTCCCGGCGGGCATTCCTGCGCGCAACAGCTGTTGCGACGAGACAGAGCAGCAAACCCGCCACCCACAGGAACACAACATGCTTGGTAATCGACATGTCGAACGTGATCCCGGCCACCGTGAACGACGGGAGGTGGGGGAGTTCGACGTGCCCGAACGGCCAGAGATCCAGTTCCCGGGAATCCTGGACGTGGTGCAGGAGCTCCCCGAAGATGTTTCCCTCACCGCCGTGGGCGATGTGCAGCGTATCGGATGATGCCGGCGTTCCTGAGAAAGACACGCGTTGTTATCCTTGATTCTTCGTCTGGACCATTCGATGGAGAACCAGAATCTCCAGGACAAGATACATCAGAGAAAAACTCACCACTGCAACCGTCAATGCCACTGCATGGAGCCGGAACACCAGAATCAGCAAAAGCAGCGCTCCCAGCGTGACCGCCATGCGCACGCCCATGCCGCCGAGCACCCACTTCAAGAACGTCGTATAGGAACGGTGGAAAGTCATCTGGATCGTCAGAAATCCCACGAGGACGTTTGCCGTGCTCAGAACCGCGCCGGTCACGGCCGCCACCAGGACAGCGTCCGACCCGTACCGCAGCAGAGGATATGCAGCAATCAGAGAAGCGATGGAGAAGATCATCACCACCTGAAGGGTGAACCGGCGCATTTCCGTCATGTTATTCCCGCGGTGTCGACCGCTGCTGATTGCCCATTGCGATAGCCCGCATGAAGAACCGGATAAAGCCGCCTGTCACCCCGAATACGAGTCCGCCGTACATCCCCCAGGGTGCAATTCCCAGGAGCCCGTCAAGCCATCGACCGATAAAGAACATGCCGACCACGGCAAAGGCCAGTTCCAGACCCATGGTCAGGAACGGTGCTGCATCCCGCATCCACGCCCGGCCGGATTCCGATCGCTTTGCACGTTCGTCAGGGCCGGGCATGGATCAGCTCTCCCGTTTGCCTTCAGGCTTACCACCGGGGGAGGTCGAACTCATCACGCATTGACCGTCGAACGTCGCTCCTTCGTCGACCACGAGACGTGCGGCGCGAACATCACCCTTCACAACAGATTTGCCTTCCAAAACCAGCTTCTCCGTCGACGTTACGGTACCGATCACTTTTCCGGCCAGCGAAACGTTTTTGCCGTTGAGATTGCCTTCCACAACGCCGTTAATGCCTACCGCGACATTGGCTTTTGCATGAAGCTCGCCGACCAGCTTTCCGTCAATCCGGATACTCCCTTCCGTCCTGATCTTTCCTTCGACAACCGTACCGCTGCCGACCAGGCTCAACTCACCGTCACCGTGTTTCTCTGCCATAGCTCTCTCTTCGCTCCTGTCGGTGATTCCGCAATTCGACCACGGACACCGGATAACGCATTAGCCTACTGAATCCGGACCGGTGTGAGCAGGACCTCGCTCGGGTCGTGTGGCACTCCGTCTTTCCATACTTCAAAGTGCAGATGGGGCCCCAGGCTCGTCTTCCCCGAGGATCCCAGGAGGGCGATGACCTCCCCCCGCTTTACTGCCGTCGCCACCTGCTTCAATACGCTCTGATTATGTTTGTATACTGTCATGTAGCCCGACCCGTGCGAAAGAATCAGGATGTTCCCGTCTTCGTAGGTCCACCCGGCAAACACCACAAATCCATCCGATGGGGCATACACCGGCGACCCCGATTTCGCCGCAATATCAATGCCGAGATGGCGGCGTGACGGATCGAACCCCTGGGAGATATACCCCTCCGCCGGTAGCAGGAGCGGCAGTTCCGCTGGAGAACTCGTCCGTGATACCACTGTCGCCGTCCCCGCAGGTACCGTGGAGGAGCGCTCGGCTCTCCCTTCCTGTTGATCGGAGGGAAACACCATGCGTTTGTACCGCTGTCCTGTGGGAGAGGGACCGGAGGGCGTCGGGAGTCGCTCTCCTGCCTTCACATCTGCCACCGCGTGCTGCAGCTCCGTTTGGCCGAGTGCACGCCTGAGCTGTTCGTTGTAGTCACGCAAGACCAGGAAATCCTGTGCAAGCGTGTGCAGGCGTCCCTGTGTTTCGACGAGCTCCTTGCCATATCGGGCTTCAAGTGCGGGGTTGGGGAGGGGGAGCACCATCATGATGGGCGTGAACATGAGGATAGCCAGCGTCACTGCGACGCAAAACAGGAATACTGCTGCTCCCACGCCGATCAGTTTGCCGGTACCAGCCTTGAACCGTCGTGGTGTACTCCCTTCACCCGAGGGCACGATGACGATATCATAGTGCCGTGCCGCCGGTTTTCGTCTCGCTTCCTGTGCTTTCATGGTCCATGCCCGAAATCTGAGCCAGTAACATACGAAAAATGGGTCCGAAAGTCAACGCACTCCTCTTGTAACACCTTTACGGACTTACGGTTGCGGAGAACCGGCCCGGAATTCCTTCCATTGCCGGAGGACGTACTCCTCCATCCTCTGTTTGAAGAGGGGACGGTCAAATCGAAGGGCAAACGAATGGAGGATGTGAGGATCAAACGTGATACGGTCAAGGCGTGCCATGGCCGCAATGAGCGCCTCGGGTGTCTGGTGGTCAAACAGGACGCCCGTCCTGAGCTCGGGCGTCTCCAGAACGGTCTCCAGCGCCCCCCCTCGTGCATACGCAACGACCGGTTTCCCGCACGACATCGCTTCTACCGGGACAATCCCGAAGTCTTCTTCGCCCGGAAAGATCACGTTGGAACAGCGGGCGACAGCATCGCGGACCACGGTGTCCGGTTGCCATCCCATAAGTTCGACGGTGGGCCCGGCCATACGCCTGAGGCGGGGAAGATCCGGGCCATCCCCGATGATGACCAGGCGTCTGTCCATCCGTGTAAAGGATTCCACGGCAAGATCAACCCGTTTGTATGGCACCAGGGCACTGACGATGAGACTGAATCCTTCATCGCGCAGAGACAGAGGAAACCCGGCGGTTTCGACCGGCGGATAGATGACATCGGCATTCCGTCCGTAGATGGTCTGGATCCGTTGCCGCACATTGTCGGAGATGGCGATGAACGCGCGCGGATGTGCGGCTGTGCGGACGTCCCAGCGCCGCAGGGCATTCACCACCATGTGCATGCCTATTCGCGTCACAAGGCCGGCACGCCCCGCACCGAAATAATCGTCGTATTGTGTCCAGATATACCGCATCGGCGTGTAACAGTAACACAGATGCAGCGCATGCGGCGGCGTGCGGACGCCCTTTGCGACACAATGGTGTGAACTGATCACACAGTCAAATTCTTCAAGGTTGAAACGCTGGACGGCTGCAGGAAACAGGGGCAGATAGTGACGATAGCGTCGTGCGGCGAACGGCAGGTGCTGGATGAAGGAAGTCCGGATCGGCATCTGCTCAAGGGTCGGCGACACTGACCCTTTGGTATGCAGCAGGGCGAAGAGGGTCGCCTCCGGGAAGACCTCGCAGAGCGCCTCCACGCACTTTTCACCCCCGCGCATGGAGGTGAACCATTCGTGCACTATGGCTATGCGGCGCGGGCGTTCCATGGATGAGAGACGATTCAAGCGTCAACATACGACAATGCGCACGGAGAAGCAAAGAGTTTATTGCTTCAGGCGGGCATGCTCCGTATATTGCGGCATGACCGTTCTCCTGGTGGTGATAATCTTCCTCGTGCTGTTCATGATCTTTATCTCCACCGTGCTCTTCGTCATCGGCCCCGTGATGCTTCTCCATCCGCACCGCCGTACGATCGACTACTACCGGCGGATCACCCCTCTCCTCCACCCTTCCGATCTCGGCGTTCCGTATGAGGAACTCACGCTCAAGACCGCCGAAGGCATCGCGCTCCATTCCTGGCTGATTCCGGCGGAGGGTACGCCCCGCGGAACGGTTATCTTCCTGCACGGCGTCAGCGAGTGTAAGATCGTCGGCCTGCCGATCGCCCGGCGGCTGCATGACGCCGGGTTCCATGTCTTCCTGTACGACTCACGGCGCCACGGCGAGAGCGGGGGCCATTTCTGTACGTACGGGTTCTACGAGAAGCATGATACCACAACGGTCATCAACACGCTGTTCGCACGGCAGGACCTGCAGGTGGGAAAAATCGGTCTCATGGGAACATCCATGGGAGCTGCGGTGGCGATTCAGGTGGCAGCCATGGACACCCGCGTGACTGCGGTGGTTGCAGAGAGTGGTTTCGCCACGCTTCGGACGGTGTTCGATGAATACCAGAAGCGGATGATCAAGCTCCCGTGGCATTATCTGCGCAACATCGTCATCATCCGGTCCGAACAACTCGCCCATTTCAAGGCGTCGGCCGTCTCCCCTCTCGACGCAGTGCGCACGGTCACTATCCCCCTCTTCATTCTGCACGGGACTGCAGACAACCTGATCAAATCCACCTACTCAGAGCAGGTCTTTCGGAACGCCAACGAACCCAAGGAACTCTGGTTGATTGACGGCGCGCGCCATAATGACATGGCTGAGATCGGTGGTGAGGAGTATTTCCGCCGTATCGTCACATTCTTCGAGCGCTCACTCGCCTGAACAAGCCGTTTCGCCCTCACAGGGAAAACCAGTAACTCCCTTTCACCATGATCACATCCTGGCGGGGAAGTCCGAGCACGTCACCCAGACGCCTGGTGAGGGCCGTTGTGTAGATGCCGGTGTCATCCGCACGTTGCTGCGTCCAGACAAGGTACAGCGTACTCCCCGGCAGGTATTCCCACCGCAGCAAGACGTTGGCATGCGTCGTGATCCCGTTGAAGTCGTGACTGGTGTATGAAGGATGACGATCGTACGGGTAGGGCGTCAGATCACCGCCGGGAATCAGGCGCTGGAACTTTTCATATTTCCCCCGCGCAAGAAATACCTGCGTGAAAAACTGCAGGCTCAGTGTCCGGGTAAAGGTCACAATGCCGCGCAGGGAGAGGTCCATCAGCTCCACATCCCGGTCGCCGAACACGCTGAAGGGATCGGGGCCGACGGCCGGATCCGTGAGAGTACCGTCAGGATAGACCCACGCTTCTTCACGAAGGGTATTCTGATAGGAAACGGCCGGATTGAGCTCGAGCCACGAGAGGGGGCGGATCGTCAGACCTGCCTGCACATATCCCGAGATCTTCTCGAGCGCATCGCGTTCATACCCCCCGCTGACTGACGCAGAGATCCGGTGCCGGTCGTCCGTTTGGATACTCGCAGTAACGGCATGTGCCGCAGGACGGCGGTACAGCCCGGTGATCCCCCGCTCTGCATCATCGTACGCCTGCAGCTTCCGCGTGTAGGTCAGGTCCACAATCCAGACATTCCAGAACTCGCCGATGAATTGTGCCTGGATGTCGGCCATCGTGCGTACACCCTCCCAGTTCCAGCGGACGTCGGGATTGAAGGATGCATAGTATCGTTTGAATATCCCCTGCGACGCGTTTTCGCGATAGAGAATCTGCAGGTATCCGCCGTGATCATGCGGCTGAGCGAAGAAGCCGATGTCGTTCGGTGCAAATCGTCGTGAGAAAAAGCTGTAGGCGATGGTCGGAAACCAGTGGTCTGCACTGAGTCGGGAGAAGAGCAGTTTCCCCGCCACGCCGCTTGAGCGCTGTGTCTGTGTCCCGGCCAGGTAGCCGTCCACTGTCGTGGATCCACCCGGAAGCCGGAGGTTCCAGTCAAGGCCCCCGGATACAACCGGCTCCCGTTGATCCCACGCAGCCAGCGTCGCCATGCCCCCGAGCCAGGATCCTCCATTCCATTCCTGCTTCAGACGGATGACATTGTATGTCCCCCGCGGTTCGGTCTGCAGACGCGATTCGGCTCCATTGGAGGCTTCCACAGCAGCGAATTCCTCGTCGGTCGCCGATGCGAGCGCAGCCACTGACAGGCCGCCGGGAGTCCTCCCGGTAATTTTTGCCGCTCCAAGAATGGTCGTCACCTGAGGGTTTGTGCTGACACGCCCGCCCGGCGGAGGAACGATTCCCGTACTCCCTCCGGGTTGGCGCCCAATGCGCCGTGTGAAAAACAGTGTCAGCGGCGCATTGTCAACGCTCGTGCCAAAGGAAAACATCGGCGCCCCTTCGACGAAAAACGGCCGTTTCTCCGGAAAGAGGGTCTCGAACACTGTGAGATTCAGGACGGACTGATCGACTTCCACCTGGCCGAAATCCGGGTTGATGGTTGCATCAAGTGTGAAATTGCGTGTCAGTCCGTACTTGATGTCGCAGCCGGCACGGAATTCCTTCGTTATCGGGAATGAAGGTGATACCGTCCCGGTACTCATGCTCTTGCTCATTGACACGTACGGTGCAATGTCAAGATGCAGAGGGGGACGGATGCCGCGGATTCCTTCGATGACGCCCCAGTACGGAATGACGTACCGTTCGCTCCTGCTCACCATCACCCATTCAAGCATTTCCTTCTTCCGACTGATGTAGCGACGGAAGTTGATCCCCCATTCGTAGGAGCCACGCGCGAACCGGAGCGCGTTCCACGGGATAGCGAACTCTGCAGTCCACCCTTCGCGAAAGATCCGCGTCTGGACGGTCCAGACTGCATCCCAGCTGTTGTCGTACACGCTCCCGCCCTGGGAGTAGATGCCATCGCCCTGCACACCCGACACGTTCGTGGTGAAGACAAAGCCGGTCTGCTGGTCGCGATAGGAATCCACCATCACCGTGAAACGGTCTGCTTCCGTGGACCGGTCACGACGACTGAGCTGGCGGACTATGCCGGGGGCAAACGAATCAAAACACATCACACCGACATAAAGGGCGTCGTCGTCATACACGAGTCTGACTGCAGTGCGTTCAGTGGGAGGAGCGCCCTCGACCGGATCGAACTGGACGAAATCGGTAATGGCGGGAGCGGCATGCCAGCAGGAGTCACTCAGGATGCCGTCGATAACCGGGGGGGTCGAGATTCGAACGGCGTTGATCGCCTTGGGGGGGTCAGCCGCCTGAAGAGGAGAAAAGAGTGCGGTCGTCAGACCGCAGATCAGAAGGCTGGCCACGCGATGCGGAATACCGCCGGTCATACGTTCCGTTTCTGTTCTTTGCCGTCTCACACCCCCCCCGTCGTTGCAAGAAGCATCACGTTTTCCACGTGGGTCGTATGCGGGAACATATCGACCGGCTGTGCGCCACGAGTATTCCGTACGTTCCGCTCCCGCACAGCATCTGCACGTCGCGCGCCTGGGTGGCCGGATTACAGCTTACATACACAATCCGCGGAGGCTTCATCGCGAGGATCTTCTCGACGATTTTCGGGTGCATCCCCGCGCGGGGAGGATCAATGATCATCACGGTCGGAGGAGCATGCTCGTCGAGCCAGGAAGGATCGTCGACCAGCCGCTCCTTGAGATCCCCCAGGAGAAAGTGGCAGTTGGTGACACCGTTTCGTTCGGCGTTTCTCCGGGCATCCTCTACGGCCGTGGGCACGGACTCGATGCCGACGACGTCACCGGCATCGTCCGCAACGTGGAGTGCAATGGTCCCCGTCCCCGAATACAGATCAAAGACGGTGTCCGTCCGGGTGATTGCAGCAAGAGTGCGAACGATATCATACAGGCGTTCGGCCTGCCCCGTGTTGGTCTGGAAGAACGAATTCGCCGAAATGTGATACGTCCGGCGTCCGATCCGTTCCGTGATCCACCCCGGACCGTGCAGAACGACTTCCCGGTCTCCCAGCGCCACCTGTGACTTTCGTGCTGTAATGTTATTCACGATTGTTGTCATTGTCGGAAACCGGGTGAGAACCATCTCGCAGAACGCCGCGTTGAGCGCAGGACGTTCTTCGGATGTCACGAGATTCACCATTCTCTCCCCGGTTCGTTCCGCGGTGCGGATGACAAGATTACGGAGGTAGCCGGTGTGGGTGACGGTTGAGTGGATGCTCAGTTCGTGTTCTCTGCAGAACGCTCGCACTGCATTGACGATCGCGGCGCTCTCTCCGGCTTGGAGGTGACACTCTTCGAGATCCAGCACCCGATCGAACCGCCGGGGGATGTGCAGCCCGAGTCCGAAGCGGTCCGCCTTCTTTTTCGAAGCGTCGCCGGTGTCGGCATCCGCCAGTTCTTCATGGGTCAGCCAGCGCACCCCGAACGAAAACTCCATCTTGTTCCGGTATCCGTACGCCGTCTCCGTTCCGATCGTCGGCAGCACCTCGATCCCGTGGAATCCCCCGATTCGTTCAAGAGCATCGATGACCTGTTGACGTTTGAACGCACGCTGTCCCTCGTAGGAAAGATGCTGCCAGGTACAGCCACCGCACATTCCGAAATATTTGCAGCGCGGCGGAGTGCGGAGTGCAGACGGGCGGACAACCTCCACGATCTCTCCTTCCGCAAAACTCTTCTTTACGCGCGTCAGCCGCACGTTCACCATGTCTCCCGGAACGCCGCTCCGGACAAATACGACGAAGCCATCCACCCGGGCAACGCTTTTCCCTTCCGCGCCAAACCGTTCGACCTCGACCGTACATGTATCGCCTTTGTTCACCGGCGGTCTCTTGCTGTTTCATAGCGGGCAATCACGTGCTCCAGTTCTTCTGATACCAGGGCCCATTCATCGTACAGGGACTGAAGGGTCAGGCCGATCTCGCGGTACCCCGCGTTGATCTCCCGGATGCGGTCTGGCTCCCGGTACAGACCGGGGTCCGTCATGTGCCGTTCCAGTTCCGCTTTGTGTTCCTCTTCTTTTCGTATCGATTCTTCCACCGCGTGAAGACGCTCATACAGCGGTCTGGTTTTTCCGTATCGTTCCTGGCGCAGCTCCGCCTCGCGGCGTTTCCGGTCGCGTTCCTGGACCGGGGCCGGAGAACCGCCGGCAGCAGGTTCCACGGACGGTTCCTCCACGCGGCTCCGCGCCTCAAGATAGTCGCTGACATTCCCCGGATAGCTCCGGAGACTGCCGTTTCTGAATTCAACGACGGAGGTGACAAGGGGGTCGAGAAAATCGCGGTCGTGCGATACCACAATGATGCTTCCGTCGAAGCCGAGCAGGGCTTCCTGCAGAACGGCTTTTGACCGCATGTCCAGATGGTTGGTGGGTTCGTCCAGCACGACGAGGTTCGCGGGCACCAGAAGCATTTTTGCCAGCGCCAGACGGCTCTTCTCGCCGCCCGAAAGCACCTGGACTTTTTTGAACACATCATCGCCCGTGAAGAGGAACGACCCGAGCAACGATCCGGAGGCGGCGGCGGATATCGCCCGTAGCAACCGCGTCGACGGTTTGCAGCACATCAAAGCCGGGGTCGAGCTCCTCCGCCTGGTGTTGTGCAAAATAGGAGATGGAGACGTTGTGCCCCGGGAGACGTTCACCGGCATCAAAGTTCTCGACTCCCGCAATGATGCGTGCGAGAGTGGACTTCCCCGCGCCGTTCACCCCCACAAACGCAATGCGGTCGCCCCGGTCGACGGTGAAATGTATCCCCTCAAACACCCGGACGGGCCCGTACGATTTGGCGATCCCACGGAGATCCATGAGCACGCGGCCTGACGTCGGTGCCGGAGGAAAGACAAAGGTGATCTCCTCTTCGTCATCCTCGCGCTCAACACGCTCGAGCTTTTCAAGCTGTTTGATCCGGCTCTGAACCTGTCGTGCTTTTGTTGCTTTGTACCGGAACCGTTCGATGAACCGTTCGGTCTGTTTGATCTGTTGCTGCTGGTTGCGGAATGCCGCGTCCTGTTGTACACGCCGTTCTTCGCGTGCCTCGAGGGAAAAGGTGAAGTTCCCGGCGTATTCCGTCATCGTTCCCGTGCTGAGTTCAAACGTCCGCCGTGTCATGGTATCGAGGAAGCGCCGGTCGTGCGATACGAGCATCACCGCACCCTGGTAGCTCTGAAGATATTCCTCCAGCCATTGCAGCGAATCCAGATCGAGATGGTTCGTCGGTTCGTCCAGCAGGAGGAGCGATGGTTGGAGCAGCAACAGCTTGGCAAGGGCGATCCGCATCTGCCATCCGCCGCTGAACTCCTCGGTCAGCCTCTGGAAATCGCCTCCGTCAAACCCGAGTCCGGTGAGGACCTTCTCGATGGAGGACTTCATCCGGAAACCGTCGGACCCTTCCAGCCGGTACTGGAGTTCTCCGAAGATCTCCAGCAGCTCACCAAACGCCACCGTATCGTGGGGTTCCACGGCCATCGCCTCCTGGACCTGGGCAAGGGCCTGTTGTGTCTGGACGATCTCTGCAAACACCGATTCGCATTCGGCATACAGCGTACGCCCGGCGAGAGCGGTGCCTTCCTGCGGCAGATAGCCGACCGTGACGTAGCGGGCGCGCGTAACGGATCCAGTGTCCGGGGTGATATCGCCAAGAAGAATGCGGAGGAGTGTGGTTTTGCCGGAGCCGTTCGAACCCACGAGACCGATACGATCATGGGGCCCGATATGGAAGGTGACGCCATCGAGCAGATGCCGGTCGCCATACTGGAGCGATATGTTCACGGCAGAGACCATTGCGATTCTCAGGGATCCGGGTGGAGGTGGCGCAATGGAGGGAGGCGCCGGAGCCGGTCGACTACGTTTATTTCAGGTAGTATTTTAACGGGTTGGGATCCACGCGGCATTCTTCCGCTATCCGCAGCCAGCCGATCTTTCCCTCATCCCGGAGTTTGTACAGCCGGGGAACCATTCTGTCGCGCAAATCAATGGGGGTCATGGGGTTGATGAAGATGCTGGTCCCTCCCTCAAAGCCAGCGGGCACGGTCACGCGCCACTTGATCAGCACATGCCAGGGCATCTTGTACACCGCGTCGAGCGGCGTGTAGTACCATTCCTCATTGCACGAAATCTGGCTTCCCATCGCGGCATGGACGGCGTGGACCATGTTGCTGACGCCGCGGATCTCCTCATCGGTGTGCTCGTACGGCCGCCCCGCCTGTGACCGTGAATAGATTTCGATGGTCGGATAGCGGTGCCCTATGCCCGCGTATGCAATCGCAAAGTCGTTTTCCGCAAACACCAGATTGTGATGCGCGGCGAAATTTACGCCGAATTCGTTGTACACGTTGGCGTCGTCGCGGAGCATTCTGATCTGGTTCTGGATGGAAGCACCCCACTCATCAAGCGAGACCAGCTGTTTGTGGAGATGGTCGAACGACGCCCCCGCGGGTCGCAACCAGTTCTGATAGACGCTGATGTAGCGGACATACCGGTTGTTGATCGCGATGTCCCGGATGGCATCGACTGTGAGCTTGAAGTACCAGAGGTGCTCCTCTTCGGTCATCTCTCCCGATGAATACAACTCGGTATCGTAGACCGCCCCGTCTTTGTAGTGCCGTTTGGCAATCACCATCTCATGACCGCCTCCGAAGAAGGCATCGGCGATCGCCAGCTTCTCCGCTAGGGGAATCTTTTCGATCTGTTCGTCCGTCTTTCCCTCCCGCCGGAGTTTGTAGAGGACGATATCGGTGATGTGTTTGAGACCGGCAGGTACCGCCAGGTAGTCTTCCCGCCATTTGAGCCGCGCCGTCGGCAGCTTGTAGGCGTAGTTCTTGCGCCAGTAATCCAGGGTCACGATCTCGAACATGTTGCCGGTCCGCCGGAATTCCGCAACTGTTTCAAAGTAGCGGTCGGGTGGCAGCAGATCAACTCGTTCCCAGGTACCGTTGGTACGGACCAGCCGGGACTTTTCCGGCGCCGTCTCAAAATACCGGGGACTGCAGAAGCTGCAGTAGTCTTCAGGAGTGTGGACGTCGATCGGTTTAGCGGTTTGGGGGACTTCGCTCGCAATCGGACGGCTCCGGCGCCCCGCAACAGCCCATACCTCAGTGCCGGTGAACGGATTCAGCTGCTTTACCGTGCCGTCCGGCATGATGGTGTAGTAGATCGTGGATGCCATAAGAGTACTCCTCGCTCACACTCCGTGCTTCAATCGGACCCTGACCGGTGTTCCCGGCCGGATGGACCGAGGGGTGCAGGCTCTGTCAACGCCCCATGGCTGAGGCCAGAAGGGCATCGACCTTTGCCACGCTGTCCGCCTCGGCATAGAAGCGGACGAGCGGCTCCGTGCCCGAGGCGCGCACGAGCACCCAGCCCTTGTCCACAAACACTTTGTGCCCGTCGGTGTCTTTCCTGCCTGTCACGGCAAAACCGGCCAGTTCCTTTATGCCGCGCTTGAACCTCTTCATGATCGCCACTTTTTCTTTCTCTGTCACATGCAGATCGACACGCCGGAACTCGTGCTGGCCGAACTCTTCCATAAGTTCCTGGACCAGCATGCTCAGCGGTTTGCTGCGCACCGCCATGACCTCACAGAGCAAGAGCCCGAGGAAGATACCGTCCCGTTCCGGCAGGTGGCCCTTGACGCCAAGTCCCCCGCTCTCTTCGCCGGCGATGAGCACATCGCGTGTCGTCATGAGCCGGCACAGATATTTGAACCCGACCGCAGTTTCATGCATCGTGAGACCGTACTGTGCGCACTGGAGGTCCACCATCTGCGTCACCGAAAATGACTTGGCCACCTCGCCGGTCATCCCTTTTTGCTCCACCAGGTACTTCAGGAGGATGGAGAAGATCCGGTGCGAGTCCACAAAATTCCCCTGCTCATCGACGGCGCCGATGCGGTCGGCATCGCCATCGGTCGCGATACCGATGTGGAATCCTCCGGTTCTGACGCGCTCTGCCAACTCCTGGAGGTTCTGGATCAGAGGTTCCGGGTTGACTCCCCCGAACGACGGGTTGAAGGTCTCATGCATCAGTGCCGCGTCGGGGAGAAGCTCTCGCAGGGACGTCTGACCGGCGCCGTACATGGCATCGTATGCGACGCGAATTCCTGCCGCACGGATCTTCTGCAGATCGATCTTCGTCGCCAGGTCATCAAGATATCGCTGCTTCATGCTGATCGGCACGATCTTCTTCTTCTGCACGAGCTGCGCGCGGGTATACCTGCCCGGCGGGATGCGCTTGAGCTTGACAACACGCGCGAGGTGCTTCTCGACCTCGGCAATCATCTCGGGATGCGCCGGACCTCCGAAATCGCCACGGATCTTGAAACCGTTGTAGTGTGCCGGATTGTGACTGGCTGTGATCACAATACCCGCGGCTGCATTCTCGAGTTTCGTGAGCAGAGAGATCATCGGCGTGGTGACAATGCTGTCCGCCAATTTCACGAGGATGCCGGCATTGGCAATAACGTCCGCGACCTGTTCCGCAAACTCCCGCGACATGAATCGTGCGTCGTACCCGATCACGATGCCGTTACGGATTTTCTTGTGCTTCCTGTAATAGCGTGCGGTCGCGAGAGCGACGCGTTTCAGGTTGGCAAAGGTGAAGTCGTCGGCGATCACTGCGCGCCAACCGTCGGTACCAAAACGTACGGCCTGACCCATGAGAATCACTTCCGAGTGAATGCACGGATGCCCGGATACAGAGCGGTGTCACCAAGTTCTTCCTCGATCCGGAGGAGTTGATTATATTTTGCGATACGGTCGGTGCGGCTCGCCGACCCGGTCTTGATCTGGCCCGCATTGGTCGCAACGGCGATGTCCGCAATGGTCGCGTCTTCGGTTTCGCCGGAACGATGGCTGATCACACAGGTGTACCCCGCTCGTTTGGCCATTTCAATTGCATCCAGGGTCTCGGTGAGCGTGCCGATCTGGTTCACCTTCACGAGAATGGAGTTCGCCACTCCCATGTCGATCCCTTTCTTGAGAAAGGTGGTGTTCGTGACAAACACGTCGTCACCCACGATCTGGATCTTTCCGCCGAGGGCGTCCGTCAGCATCTTCCACCCTTCCCAATCACCCTCCGCCATGCCGTCTTCAATAGAGATGATGGGATACTTCTCCACCCAGTTCTGATAATACTTCACCATTTGTTCGGCGGTTTTGGTCGACTTGTCGGATTTGTAGAAAAGGTACTTGCCGTTATCCATCATCTCACTGGAAGCAAAATCCAGGGCAATGGAGACATCCTTGCCGGGCGTGTAGTTCGCCTTGGCGATGGCTTCAAGGATGACGTCGATAGCTTCGTCGTTGGATTTCAGGTTCGGGGCAAAGCCCCCTTCGTCCCCGACCGCCGTGTTGTAGCCCTTCTTGGAGAGGACGGACTTCAGGGCATGAAAAATTTCGACGCCCATGCGAAGCCCCTCGGCGAACGATTCCGCGTTGAAGGGGACGATCATGAACTCCTGGCAGTCGACGTTATTGTCGGCATGCTTGCCGCCGTTCAAAATATTCATCATGGGCACGGGGAGGGTCTTCGCGTTCGTGCCGCCGATATACTTGTACAGAGGCATACCCAGTGATTGCGCTGCAGCTTTCGCAACAGCAAGCGAGACGCCAAGAATGGCGTTGGCGCCGAGTTTCGACTTGTTGGGTGTTCCGTCCAGCTTGATCATCATCTCGTCGATGCCAACCTGGTCCAGCGCATCCAAACCTGTTACCTCCGCGGCAATCGTGTTGTTCACATGATCGACTGCATTCTGCACACCTTTGCCCATGTACCGCGCCTTGTCTCCGTCGCGCAGTTCCACGGCTTCGTTCTCGCCCGTCGACGCTCCGCTGGGCACGGCGGCGCGGCCGAGAACCCCGTTTTCGAGTTCAATATCCACCTCGATAGTGGGATTTCCACGGGAATCGAGTATTTCACGAGCTCTGGCATCTACAATGGTCATTTTCATCTGGTCTCCTGGGGTGGAAAGGTCTGACACAATAAAAAAGGTACGACAAATTGGTCTACAAAATCAAACGGTGCGATGGGTGAGGGCTTCGCCCACTGCATCTGCCACATGCCCCACGGTAAGGAGCTTCATACATGCCATGAATCCATCACCGGTCCGGTTGCACACATCCAGATGGCAGGGATGACACGGGACGTCCATCCGGAGGGCACGATGCCCATCCGCCTGCGCGTACGGGAACCAGACGTCTTCTTCTCCCGGGCCGAACAATCCGATGGTGGGTGTCCCCACTGCCGCAGCAATGTGCATCGGACCCGCGTCATTCGAAACAACTGCCGCACACCGGCTGTACAGGGCCGCGAGCCGGCGCAGCGGGAGGGAAGCAAAGACCTTCGTTTCCACGCCCATATGGCGGCGGACCTCCTGCATGACGTCAGCATCCCGGGGACCGGCTGTCAGTACGACATCGACACCGTGTTTTTGCCGGAGCACAGCTGCCAGTGAACCAAACCGGTCGGGAAGCCACCGTTTTGCAGGCCATGTTGCGCCGGGATGCAATGCCACAACCGGCCCGGACACTCCGAGCATGCGGCTCGCTTCTTCCCGTTCGGCTTCCGTCACGAAGAGTTCCGGGCGGTCCGCTACTGCCGATACCCCCACCGCGGTGAGGAACTGACCATGAAAAGCCACGGCCGTCTTGGGTTGTCCAGTATCGTGTATCTGCACCGTATAGAACCGTCCGCGCCCTTTGCGGGCGAGACCGACCCGCACCCGGGCACCGGTCATGAATGTCAACAACGCACTGCGGGGGTTCCCGAACAGGTCTAGGACGAGATCAAACTCCTGTCGCCGGAGTTGCCATGCCACACGCGGTTGTTCGAGGATCGTGCTGCGGCTGAAATCGAACCGGAAAATCTCATCGAGGAACGGATTGCCCTCGAGAAGGCGAACCGCATGTGCGTCACCCAGATATGCGATATAGGCATCGGGGTATGCCTTCCGCAATGAGCGGATGACCGGAGTCGTGAGCACGATGTCTCCGATGAACTTCATCCGTGTAATCAGAATCCGGCGTGGAGGAGGCGAGAGGATCACCGGAACGTCTCCAGAAAGTCACATCGGGCAATCCGATCATCGACAACCCTCCGGGCGTGCGGCCGGGCATCGGCATTCAGCGACACCCAGTACCACCGCCGCGCCTGCTGGTACGCGCCGGCACGTTCGAGCGCGTCACCGATCGCAACACACCGGCGGGCTTCGAGCAGGGTGTCCCTGTCAATGGCGCCGGCCTGCTGGAGCATGTATGCGCTCTGCGGGTACCGCCCGAGGCGAAAGAACACCCGTCCGAGAAGGTAGCGGGCAAGCGCGTCACCCGGGCCGTCGATCGCCTGTCGCAACATCAGGGCACGGACGGTATCTGGAACATCCGCCTGGAAATACTGGGCGAACGGCTGAGTGGCGTCACCATCGGTCAGTGCCCATATGCGCATGGCAGCAGCCTCGGTGAGAGAGGGTGCGATGTCTGCATCGCGCAGGCTCTGAAACAGCAGGCGTGCACGGGAGTAATCGCCGAGGACCCACGCCGCGTCTCCTGCCGTGAGCGCAAGGGGCAGATAGCGGCGGGGTATGGGGTCGTGCGTCAGCAATGAATCATAGTGCGCAACCACACGGTCCGGATGCCGGGAGCGGAGCGTAGAAACCAGCAACCCGGCAAGAGCGTCGTATCCGCCGTACGCGTTGTAGAGCCCGTCGTACTGTTCCCGTGCCTCTTCATATCGGTGCCCGGCCATCTCCTCGCGGGCCCGGGAGATGCGCCGTGCATACTCGCGCGGGCACGTGCGTCCGAAAATCGGCGGACGGCGGAAGTACACATCGACTGCGGCACGCTCCTGCTCACCCACCGCCACGCTGTCCAGGGAACGCTCCCATGCGCCGATGAGCGCGGGAAGGGGAGATCCAAAGGCGGATGTATAGTCTCCACTGCCGTACACCTGCATGACGGGCCGCATACCGTACCGCTCAATGAGAAATCCTGTGAACGCACCCGCGAAGAGATAACTGACCGTCGAAGAGTGAGCGGCAAAACCGGTGAGGGACATCAGGTCCTGGATGTCCGGAGCTATCCCGGCCTTCCGCAAGGCAGAAGCATACTGCGCCGGGGTTCTATACCCCCAGCTCCCTTCGACAGCGACTGCCAGCCCTTCCACGAGTCCCGTGCTCAGGCTCGCACCGACAAGGGGAACGCCGAAGGGGGCAGCAACGACATGGACAAGCTCGTGCTTGAGCACCTCGTCGACCGACTGCGCCGTGAGATGGATCTCTCTGCTCCACGGTTTCGCAAGTTCGGTCTCCCCCGCCCCGATCAACCTGCGCTTCACCCGCGCCGAAGGATATACATACGAACGGATGCGCCCGACTTTCGTGAGCGCAAATGCATCAAGAACCTGCGAGAGCCGGAATTCGTGTTCCGCTGCAATGCGCACGATGTCCTCCGTCCGCGTGACGGAAGAGTCATATACAATACTGAAGTGTTCCGTTTCATACTCGCCGCCAAGGGTGGCGCGGACGTAGGCTCCTGTTGCTTCCCACCCCAGCTCACATCGGAACGAGTACAGCAGACCCCCTGCGACAAGAAGAGCCGCAGCAACGGCCGGATGGCGACGGAGGAGGACACGCAGCAGCGTGACGCCTTTCCGGATGGCACCGTCCGTCGGTTGAGTGTGCTCGGACAGAAGCACAGACCACCAGAGCAGGAGCCCTGCCGCCCCCAGCGTGAGGAGCCGGAAAAGCGCCAGCGTACCGTCAAGCGGCAGAAGCTCATCGTAGCTCAGACCGGGGAAGTACCCGTAGAAGAAATTGTACGAATCGATCGGTGGAGTGAAATACCCAAGACCAATCACATACACAATCGTCAGGCCGAACAGAAGCGTGAACATCACCCTGCTCCGCCGGTAATGCACCACACAGAACAATCCCAGCGTCACGGAAAACACGACCGTGACCACGGGAATCAGCAGAAAAAACGCGAGCCCTTCGCCGACATTACACAGAGGGACCCGTACGCCGTTGAGGACAATGATGCCGAGCGGGATCAGAAGGAGAAAGAGGTTCACTCGAAGTGCATGCCACCAGAACACAATTGGGGAAAAAGGGCCATGGCCGGGGAGTGAGCGATATGATGGTCGAATCCGCGCAATAGTGAGAAATCCGGCGACAACGGTCGCGGTCAGTGCAAGAAAAAAGGAAAACTCAAAGCCGGGATGATCGAGAAGGGGAATCCGGGTGCAGAGTGCCGCGACCGCGGCGTACACAACCGCAGCGATGATGTTCTGGCGTGTTCTCGCAGCCCGCTTCGTGCCGGATGCGGAAGAAGAGCGAGTGGGAGACGGCGAGGGCGGGAACACCATTCAGCTAGAACTCCTCCCCGGCGACGCGTTCAATATCGGCGCCGAGCAGGCCGAGCTTTTTCTCGATGGCCTCGTAGCCGCGATCGAGATGATATACCCGCAACACTTCCGTGGGCCCTCTGGCCACCAGTCCGGCAAGAATCAACGACGCCGATGCCCGTAAGTCCGTCGACATCACCTTGGCCCCGGTCAGGTGATGCACTCCCCGCACAACGGCCGCGTTGTCTTTCACTTCCACATCGGCACCCAGACGGAGGAGTTCAGGAATATGCTTGAACCGGTCAAAGTAGATCGAATCGGTTACGATCGACGTTCCTGCGGCAACGGACATCAACGCGGTCCACTGTGCCTGCATGTCGGTGGGAAAGCCAGGATAGATGCTCGCTGTCACATCGACAGGACGTATCTTCGAAGGCGCTCGGAGTGTGATACTGGTGTCTCGGGCCGTGAGCTCCGCGCCCGCGTCTTCCAGCTTCGCGGTCACAGCGGCGAGATGCGCGGGCTCGACTCCGGTCAGTGTCACCGTGCCACCGCAAAGCGCACCTGCGACAAGAAATGTTCCCGCTTCGATCCGGTCCGGGATGGTGTCAACATCGACCGGCGACAAGGATTGCACGCCTTCGACTTCCAGCCGGCTTGTGCCCACGCCCTTGATGTGTGCGCCCATGCGTGTGAGGAATTCCCCCAGCTGGGTGATTTCGGGTTCGATGGCCGCGTTTTCAATCACCGACGTCCCCCTGGCCAGCACGCATGCCATCAGAGCGTTGCCTGTGGCTCCGACACTCGAGACATCAAAATGGATGCGTGTTCCCGTGAGTCGCTTTGCATGCGCGTAAATGTACCCTTCGCGCAGCTCGATTTCTGCACCCAGCTTCCGCATGGCATCGATGTGGAGGTTGACCGGACGCGGGCCCCAGGCACACCCCCCCGGAAGAGAAACCTTTGCGCTACCATGGCGGGCCAGCAGAGGTCCGAGTACATAGATCGATGCCCGCATTTTTTTTACGTGTTCATACGGCGCTTCGAATCTGTCGATTCCCGACGTGTCCAGTGTGAGGACGTGATCGGTGAGCGTCGCCTGAATACCCATGGTGCGGAGGAGAGCGGACATGGTGCTGACATCCCGAAGCTCAGGAGTATTTCGGAAGTGAAACACCCCGCTTGCCAGAAGCGCTGCAGGCATGAGGGCAAGCGATGCATTCTTTGCGCCGCTGATTGCCACCGTGCCATGAAGAGACTTGCCGCCGTGTATGACGAATTTGTCCATAGGCCTCCTGAATGGTACAGAATATTGAGGAAAGAATCATTTGCACCGTGCACATACCTGTCACGCGCTCCCTCCCGTGTCCGGGCCGGCGTTGATGGGGGTTCTCACAATCAGGAACAGGAGGTGCTCCTTTCCCGAAAACAGGAAGATGCAGGCCGGGTTTTCTCTGGTAACCCCGTGATTGTCGTTCAGCAACCCCCGTTCTGAACACGACAAAAACCGTCATGTTTGGCACGAACGTTGCAAATATCAGGACGGCCCCCTGGCGTATGATCCATCTCCACCCCCCGGCCGTCCGGTTCTTAAAGCATTCAGGATTCATTATGTAAGGAGCGTATCTATGGATGCGTTGTTGCTTGCCCGACTGCAGTTTGCTCTAACCATCGGGTTTCATTTTCTGTTTCCCCCGATCACCATCGGCCTCGCGTGGCTGCTGGTGATCGTCGAGACACTTGGCTGGAAGAAGCGAGATGAGGTGTACACGCGGATCGGCATGTTCTTCGGTAAGGTCCTGGGCCTGACGTTTGCCGTCGGCGTTGCAACGGGGATCGTCATGGAATTTCAGTTCGGGACAAACTGGGCTCAGTACTCGAAATTCGTCGGGGATATTTTTGGTGCTCCACTTGCTGCCGAAGGCATTTTCGCTTTTTTCCTCGAATCCGGATTTCTCGGGTTGTACCTGTTCGGCCGTTCCCGTGTTTCCCGCGGTGTGCATTGGTTTTCGGCTCTGATGGTCGCCGTCGGCTCCACGCTATCCGCATTCTGGATCCTCGTAGCCAATTCGTGGCAACAGACCCCTTCAGGCTTCATTCTGCGGAATGGGCGCGCCGAGATGACCAGTTTTGCGGAGGCCGTGTTCAATCCGTCAATGTGGATCCGGTTCTTCCACACCATCGATGCAGCGCTTATCGCAGGCGCATTCATGATGGCCGGCATTGCGGCGTTCTATCTCCTCAAGCAGCGTGAACTCGAGTTCGCGAAAAAAGCCATGCGGGTCGCAGTGCTGTTCGGACTTGTGACTTCACTCTTGGAATTGATGCCCTTCGGTCACGAGCACGCGCGCCAGGTCGCACAGACTCAACCTGAGAAATTCGCGGCGATCGAAGGGCTCTACACAAGTCAGGAAGGTGCGCCTCTGGTCTTTTTCGCAGTGCCCACCACGGAGCCGCCGACATTGCATGCAACGATCGAGATCCCGGGCCTGCTCAGCTGGATGGCATTCGGCGACCCGAATGCCCCGATACGGGGCATCAACGAATTTCCGGCCGACGAAATTCCACCGCTCTGGCTGACGTTTGTCTCATTTCACAACATGGTTGTCCTGGGGCTCTTTTTCATCCTCCTGATGGCCGTTGCGACCTTCACGATGTGGCGCGGGACACTCTGGACAAGCCCGAAACTTCTGAAGACGATACTCTGGTCCATACCGCTCCCCCTCGCGGCATGTCAGCTCGGCTGGATCACCGCAGAGGTCGGGCGCCAGCCATGGATCGTGTACCACATGCTCCGCACAAGCGATGCCGCGTCAATCACCGTCTCTGCCGGGGAGATTCTCTTTTCGATCATTCTCTTCGGCATCATCTATATCTTCCTCGGCTCGCTGTACGTGTATCTTCTTGTCAGGAAGATCAAGCATGGTCCGCCGCCGATGCACGGAAAGGAGGCGATAGCCTGATGGACCTCAACCTGGTGTGGTTCCTTCTCGTCGGCGTGCTGATGATCGGCTACGCAATTCTTGACGGCTTTGACCTTGGTGTCGGCGTTCTGCACCTGTTTGCCCGTTCCGACCATGAGCGCCGTGTCCACCTGAATGCGATCGGCCCCGTGTGGGACGGCAATGAAGTCTGGTTGCTGACCGGCGGGGGGGCGCTGTTCGCCGCTTTCCCGATCGTCTATGCGACGGTGTTCAGCGGATTCTATATTGCCTTCATGCTTCTGCTCGCGGCACTCATCTTCCGCGCCGTGTCGCTGGAGTTCCGGGGAAAGGTGGACAGTCTCCGATGGAAACGCTTCTGGGACTGGGCGTTCGGGATCGGCAGCCTTCTGCCGGCGATACTGTTCGGCGTTGCCTTCGGCAATATCCTCCGGGGAGTCCCCCTCGACATGGAGCACAATTTCACCGGAAACTTTCTGACGCTCCTGAACCCCTATGCGGTGCTTGTGGGTGTACTCAGCCTTGTGCTCTTTACGATGCACGGAGCCTCGTACCTGGCGATGAAATCGGAGGGAGATCTCCACACGCGGATTGCCGGATGGATCACCCCGCTGTGGATCACCACGATTGTTCTCTACATTTTCGCAACGATTGCGACGATTGTTGTGTCTCCGTTCCTGTTTGAAAGCATTCTCGGGAACCCGATCTTCTGGATGCTCGTCGTGCTCTTCCTCGCTGGAGCCACGGTGGTCCCCGTTGCGGCCAGGGCCGGCATATACGGTCGCGCGTTTTTTGCCTCTTCGGTGATGATTGCCGCCATGATCGGATTGAGCGCCCTCAGCCTTTTCCCGCGCCTCGTTCCGGCACTCGGCAATCCGGAGTACAGCCTGACGGCGTATAATGCGTCGTCGAGCCAGACCACCCTTATGACTATGTTGATCATTGCACTCATCGGGATGCCGCTGGTCATTGCCTATACGATCTTCATCTACCGGGCTTTCAAGGGCAAAGTGGAGATCACGGGAGACAGTTACTGAGGATTTGCTATCCTCACCCCTTCAGCGTATCTTTTGATTCCGGATTCAACGGAATACAACCCGATCATGTCTGATCTCCCGCGCTCAATGCTTTTCACCCTGGTCTGCGTGCTGGCGTTGTTCGATGCGAACGCTCAGATCACGGTCACCGACGGCCTTGGCCGGACGGTGACCCTCTCCGGGCCTGCCCGCCGTATCATCACGCTTGCACCGAGCATCACCGAATCCCTGTTTGCCATTGGCGCCGGGGACCAGGTTGTGGGCGTGACGGACTACTGCACCTACCCGGCTGCCGCCCGACTGAAGACGCATGTCGGCGGGATGACGAGTCCTTCCATCGAAACCATCGTCGCCCTCAGGCCGGACCTCCTCCTCGTGAGCATGGAGGGTAACATGCTCGAGGACTACCGGCGCCTGCTTGATCTTGGCACGCCCCTCGTCGTAACGAACCCGCGCACGCTGGAAGGTATTTTTGCGTCGCTGGAACTCCTCGGAACACTTACGGGGCGGACCGATAGCGCGGGCCGGGTTGTGAAGGCCCTTCGCAGCCGCGTCGGACGTCTTCCGACTCCGGACAGTCTCGCCAGAACCACAACGCTTCTGTTCATTTCGCTTCAACCCCTCATTGCGGTTGGTGCGCGCACCTACCTGAATGAGCTTCTCGAGCGGGCCGGTGGACGGAACCTCGCGGCGGCGATCGGCCTGACATATCCGGTCATCAGCAGAGAGGCAGTCATTGCGTACGATCCCGACGTGCTCCTGATCTTGTCCGATGTCCTCGATTCAGCCGGGGCCGTCACGTCCCTGTATCCCGAATGGTCGCAGCTGACAGCGGTTCGTCGAGGTCATGTCTATCGCATCGATGCAGACGCTCTCTCCCGTCCCGGGCCACGCGCCGTCGACGGGTTGTATCTTCTTCATTCTCTTTTCAGGCGGACGTCACCATGACACAACGCAAAGCTTTCGTCGCAGTCGCCGGCAACATCGGCTCCGGAAAGTCGTCGCTTACGCGCCTCCTCAGCGATGCAATGGGGTGGACGCCGATGTACGAATCGGTTGAGGACAACCCGTATCTCAGTGATTTCTACCGTGACATGCGGCGATGGTCTTTTCAGCTGCAGGTGTATTTTCTTTCAAACAGGTTCCGGTCGCACAAGTCCATTACCGAGGGGACGCGTTCGGTGGTGCTCGACCGGGTTATCTATGAGGATGCAGAGATCTTCGCCCGAAATCTCTTCGAAATCGGCAATATGGAAGAGCGTGACTACAACAATTACGTCGCGCTGTACACCGTCATGACAGACTACCTTCACCCCCCCGATCTCTTGATCTATCTTCGCGCGAGCGTGGACACCCTGGTGCGGCAGATCGCACTCCGTGGACGTGATTTCGAGCAGTCGATACAGCGGGAGTATCTGGAACAGTTGAACCGGCACTATGAATCATGGATAGCGCGGTACACCAAGGGAAAGCTGCTGGTGGTGCAATCCGACGGTCTGGATTTCGTCAACCGGAAACCGGACCTGGAGAAGGTCCTCCGGATGGTCAAGGAAGGACTCGGGCCGCCCTGGGCGGGTTAGAGGCGGGACCGCGTCGTCCCGCGCCGGGCTAGAACAGCAGCATGCGGAATGCGATCACCAGCAGGAACAGGGCGAAGATTTTCTTGAGGTGTGACACTTTCGTCCGACCCGCGATTTTTGCCCCTACCATTGCCATCGGTATCGATCCCGCAATCAATGGCAGAGCATACAGCCACCCAACGTACCCCAGGGATCCATCCGGCAAGAGGCTGTTCCCCCACCCTTTTATCACATAGCCGGCACCTGCTGCAAGGGCGGTGATGACGATTGTCGCACTGGACGTTCCGATCGCTTTTTTCAGGGGGAATTTCAGCAGCGAGTGCATAACGGGGATCGAAAGGACCCCTCCGCCGACTCCGGCGAGCGACGAGACCAATCCGACAAAGAACCCTGTTCCGAGAAGGGGTGGAACATGGACCGGCGGCATTTCTTCGACTTTGGTCTTCCGGATCTCCACAAACAGCCGGACCGCTGAGATGCCGACGACCAGGCCAAAGATCTGCCGGAGCACTTTCCCTTCCAGCCCCGCAGCCACATGAGCGCCGAGCAGACCGCTGGCCACACTCACCACGCCAATGAGCAATACCGCTTTCCACACAACATTTCCCATGCGCGTATGCTGGGTTGCGGAGGAGAGGGATGCGAACACTGTAATCAGCAGGCTGGTTCCGAATGCAAGGTGTGTCGAGACCAGTGACGAGACGTGCATGCTCTGATAGAAGAAGAGCAGAATCGGAACCAACACGACGCCACCCCCCACGCCGAAAAATCCTGCAAGAAACCCCGCTCCACATCCTCCGAGCAAGAGAAGAACAACAGTGAGAATATCCACCGGAATCGTCCTTAGCCGTGGAGCATGCGTGAGTATGTTTTTGCGTTGCGCACGAGGTCAATGGCAATCATGAGCTGGGCGTCGGTCTTGAATGATGCCTCGATGCGGCCGCGGTCGCCATGCATGCGGGCCATCAGCTCGATCAGCAACTCCTCTTCAAGATGTTTCTGGTAGCGTTCGAAACTCCGTTCTTTTTCCTTTTCCAGGGATTTGGCCAGGCGGTCGATTCCATCGAGGACCTCTTTGCTGTACAGGGACCGTTCTGCACGTTTCTTCAGGCCGGCGACGTCTTTCTCGCTCTCTTCCTCAAAATCGAACTTCTCCTTTTCCAGGTAGCTCCGGAACGCATCCAGTATCGCGGGAGTGATGCCCGTGATGCTCTCTGATTTGTGTTCGTTGACATACCGATTGGCGAAGCGGAAGAAGAGCGACTTGCGGATCAGCTCCTTCACCATGGGTCCATGATCGTGAGGTTCGACGGTGGAATCCGGCGTGATGCCGCCGAGCTCATAGACCGTGCGGCCGTGTGCAGTTTTGAACTCGCGGCGCAGGCTGTCGGGCGTGACCGTGAAAATCCCGTTCCGGTCGCGGTGAATATAGTCTATTTCCTGAATGCTGCGGCCGCTGGGGATGTAATACCGTGCCGTGGTGATCTTCATTTGCGCCCCGTAGTTCAACGGGACAATTGTCTGCACGAGTCCCTTGCCAAACGTACGGGTTCCTATGATGAGGGCGCGATCGAGGTCCTGCAGGCTCCCGGCCACGATCTCACTCGCGCTCGCACTGTTCCTGTCGGTCAGCACCACCAGCGGCATTGACCCCAGGAGCGGCTCTTCCGTGGAGTAGTACTTCTTGTCGGCCTCGGCACGGCGGCCGCGAGTGTTGACCACCAGACTTCCTCTCGGCACAAACTTACTGACGACATCGACGGCGGCATCCAGCAGCCCACCCGGGTTTCCGCGCAGGTCCAGCACCAGCCCCTTGACATCCGCGTTCAGCTTCAACTCCTTGATTGCCTGCCGCAGCTCATCACCGGCACGGCGGGAGAACCGCTCCAGCCGGACATACCCGACGCTGTCGGCGACCATACCGGCGTAGGTGACATTTTTCACCTGGATTTCTTCGCGGATCAGCACGAAGTCCAGCGGCCGGGGAACGCCGTCCCGTTCGATCACCACTTTTACTTCCGTGCCCGGATCTCCCCGCGTCAGATTCCGGATTTCGTCCGGTTTCAGCCCTGTCACCTTCACGCCCCCTATTTCGAGGAATCGATCGCCGGGAACGATCCCCTGTCGCTGCGCCGAATATCCCTCCATGACAGAGATCACGCGCACCTCGCCCTCACGTAGACCGATCGTGATGCCGATTCCTCCGTACTTGCCGTTGGTCATCAGGTCTACTTCTGTACCTTCGTCTTTCCCGATATAGACCGTATACGGGTCAAGGGTGCCGAGCATTCCCTCGATTCCCGCTTCCATAAATCGTTCAGGATCGATTTCATCCACGTAACTGGTGGTCACTTCTTTGTACACCCGCCCGAAGATATCGATGCTTTTGCTGATCTTGAGAAGGAGATCGCTGTCGGGCGCCATCATGAAACCGTTGAAGAGCAGGATGACTGCCACGAGTCCGACGGCGGCAACGATCTGCCCCGTCCTGGAAGAGTTGTGTACCACGCTCATACGTACTCCCGCCTACACAGATTGATGAAGTGTCGTGCTCCGTTGAAGCAGGAGCGTCCAGATATCCGAATGGATTTCGTTCACAGGACGGAGCCCGTCCACCATGACGATTCGTTCGGGTTCACTCTTGGTGAGTGCCACATAGCCGGCCCGCACGCGCTCGAAGAAGGCGCGCCCGGCGGCTTCCATCCGGTCGAAACCAGTGCCAGCCGCACGCTTACGGCGTTCGATTTCATCGATGGGAATGTCGACAATGATCGTCAGATCAGGAAAAAGTCCGCCTGTCGCGAGTGTGTTGATGCGTCGGATCGCGTCCAGATCGAGTCCGCGGCCGTATCCCTGATAGACGGTTGTCGAGTCGAAGTACCGGTCGCAGATGACCGTATCGCCCCTGAGCAGGGCAGGCCGGATGACCTGTGTTACCAGCTGCGCCCTGCTGGCGGAAAAGAGAAACAGCTCAGCGACCTCGGAAAGTTCGAGGTTGGTTCTGTCGAGAAGAATGTCCCTGATCCGTTCTGAGATCCCGGTCCCCCCGGGTTCCCGCAGAAAACGAACGGGTCGATCGACGGAGAGCCGATCGACAAGCATGCGGGCCTGGGTCGACTTCCCGCTGAAATCCACACCCTCAAGCGAAAGAAACATGGCGTAACGTACGCATTTTCATTTCCCGAAGCAACCGGGCTCCTTGCACCTTGTGGCCCTTTTCTGTACCTTTTTCGCATTCTGATGCCTCGCCCCAAACCAACATCGAAACGGCCCCGCAAGGCCGCGTCGCCCCCCTCCCTCGATCCAAAAGATCAGAGACGCCTCGATTCCCGTGCGGAAGATTCACAGCTTATCAAGGAAGCGCTCGGCGGCGATACTACCGCCTTTTCCAAGCTGATGAAGAAGTACCATGATGCAATCTTCGCCTTTATCTATCGGATGGTGCGCGACCGTGAACAGGTGGAAGACCTCACCCAGGAAGCATTCATCAAGGCGTTTTCATCGTTGAAGAACTTTAACGAAGAGTTTGCGTTTTCCACATGGCTCTACAAGATTGCCACCAACAACTGCATCGATTTCATCAGGAAACGCAAACTCCAGATGTATTCGATTGATAAACCCATCGAGTCCAAGGACAGCGACTATACCTTCGAGCTCCCCGATGATTCGTATGAAGCGGACAAAGAGCTGATCACCAATCAACGCACCATCCTCCTGACACAGGCCATTGATCGCCTGCCGGAGAAGTACCGGAGGGTTATCCTGCTCCGCCACAGCGAAGAGCGCAGCTACGAAGAAATCGCCGACATGCTCAAGCTTCCCATCGGAACCGTGAAAGCCCACATTTTTCGCGCCCGGGAGCTCCTGTACAAACAGCTCCGCCATAGAATACGCCACTATTGAGCGTTCTGCAGGGGAGAGAGCAGAAGCACGAGGCCGGCTTCCAGGGGAGCGTGCTGAAACCTGCGCTCTGTTCAGCCGTACTATGAGAGAGAAGAGGGGCAACAATGTCCATGCAACGACAGTACATTCCGATACTCCTGGCCCTCGCGGCCGTCCTTTCGGCGTCGACCGCAGAGTCGCGCTCCGATCCGAACAACCAGAGCCAGACGAAGGAAATCGGTAGGACGACGGAGAAGGAGATTAAGGTCAATATCTCCTCCGCATTCGGAACCGTCATCATCGGCAGGGGGGAATCAGGAAAGATCCTTCTCGCCGAAAGCGCTCCCGAAAAAGGGGGGGCCGGCCCGATGGAAATCACCTATGCCGTGCGCAACAGAATCGGTTTTCTCGATGTCAAGCTGGGCAATGAGAATGTCGAGAAGGACGGCAAATCTTACGCGATCCACTTAGAGCGGTTTGACCGCGGGAAATGGTATCTTCGCTTTTCGGATGCCGTGCCTATTTCATTCGAGGTGGATCTGGGCGTCGGACGCGGCGACTTCAATCTCACCGGCCTCGATGTCAAGGACTTTAATCTCTCCACCGGTGCCAGCGATGTCTCGCTCGCCTTCGATGAGCCAAACCGCGGACGAATCGAGAATCTGAACATTGAGTCCGGCGTGAGTAAGTTCGACGCCCGCAATCTGAGTAACGCCAATTTCCGTCACCTGCACTTCCAAGGTGGGATGGGTTCATACACGCTCGATTTCGGAGGAGTACTGAACAACGAGGTTGACGTCGACGTGGAAGTGGGGCTGGGGCTCCTTACTATCCTGGTCCCGGAGGATATCGGGGCCCGCGTGCGTTACGAAAGGAGTTGGGTTTCCAGGCTTGACTGCGATCGTGATTTCCAGAGCGACGGTGAGGACAGCTATATCTCCGACAACTATCACCGCGCCGCCGGGAGAATGAACATCTCAATCGATTCCGGGCTCGGAAGCATCAAGGTTCGCCGCCGGTAGACACGGTCATCCTCTTTCCGCACACGTTCCCCGGCACTCAATCCGTCAATACGTCCAGAGCATGAGCGGAGCCCAGAGATGGGGCGCCGACCATTCCTTCCTGCTGATCATCTCCAGCTGCGCCTTCCGGAATGCCACCTCCCCCGAACCACCAGACTGCACGGTCGTGTAGAAGTATTCACCGAAGATCTTCTTCGCACCGCGGAGCGGGAGAAATGCAGTGGTGACGACCATACTGCTCCCGTTCACGAGCAAAGCGTACGGCACACCTGCATGCATCGACGGTGTCCCCCCGGCGAGATTCGACAGTATCACACACGTGTTCGAGGGTAGGCCGAACAGTGAGGAGAGGGGAACCCGCCGTTGGCCGGTGAGTGTGATTCCGTCCGAAAGAACGAGATAGCCCTGGAGGAATTGCTGCCTGCGGCCGAATCGCACCTCTGCGGCAATGTGCAGAACGTCGGTCCGGACATGGCGCACTGTGTCGAGCGTTGCCGCACGCCCGAATAACAGTCGCGCAGCCTTGTAGAAGTATTGGACATCGCGCAACTCGTACTCCACGTCCCACGCCGTCGTCCCGGCAAATCCAAGACAGGTCACATCCTGGATGCGTTTCTGGGACGGTGGCTTGGTCCCGACAAGTTCGAGCAGTGGCGTATACGACACCGCAAACCGCTCTGCCAGATACGGACTTCCCGCGCTCGCACTGCGGCGCAACGCATGAAATGGAATTACCGTCATCCCTGCAGGAAAGACAACGGTAACCTGCGTCCCGGACTGGAGAGTGCCCTCCACAGGAAGCACAAGGGCCTCATACAGATTCCTTGCAAGATCCTGGATCTGATGATCGAGAGGACGGGAACCGGGGCCGAGCGAATCCGCCTCTGTCCTCCGTGCCTGGAGCTTTTCCACATACTCCTGACACCACTGCAACACCTGCTCTGAACTGCGGCTGGACACGCGAAAGGTTTCACCCGACCTGCTCAACGCAGCTACGGAGAGGGAAGATGTCGTCGGAAAAAACGTTACGACCACACTGTTTTCGGGAAGCCGCTTCCGGAGTTCTGCGGTACTCAGCCCTTCCGCAGCGACAAGAGGAGACAGTGACGGGGCGAGGCCAATAACCTGTTCTGCCTGGTCACGCATGGAAGCAGCGCTCGCCGAAAGTATCGATGCGATGGCCTGGCCCAGTTGACGGTTCTCCGGGCGGGAGGAAAAGAGACGTTCATTCTCCGATTCAGCGCCGACATGAACGGCGCGTTGGTGCGCAAACTCCCGGAGGCGGGCGTCAAGCACGTCGGGCCCGGGCAGAATATCCGCAACCGACACGTCCCCCTGGAATCTCCGGGCGTTGTACCGGGCCTGGTGGAGGAATGCCTCATCCGTCTTCCCTGTCTGCAGAAGCAGGCCGATCAATGCCCTCGATGCATCGGTATGGCGGAGTCCCAGCGCCGACATCTCGCACTCGACATAAACATCGTCGGGTGCTCGTGAACGGAAAAGTGCCTCCTGTTGGCTCACCGCCGACGTGTAGAGTTTTTCCGCATCTGTCAGACGGTTCTCCCGCTCGGCCAGTGAGCCGAGGGCAAGAAGCGTATAGGCGGCGCCCGGTCCGAACCGGCTGCGTCTGCACTGCTCATAGGCCGATTGGATCTGCTGGAGGCTCTCCTGGCGGTCGCGCTCGTAGCCGGCAAGGGAGATTTGTGTCGTTGCATAGATTTCGGCAGTTGCGTTGTGCGCCTGCTGCGCAAGGAAGAGCGCCGATCGGAACATCTGAACCGCCTGGACATTCTGGTGCTGGCGGAGGGAAAAGTTGCCAATGCGGAAGAGCAACTCTAGGTGGAATGCGGGCGCCTGCCGGAGGACTTCGGTGCGCTGAAGGGCCGATCTGAACGTTTCCATGGCATCCTGTGGCCGGCCAAGGGCATCCAGGCTGAGCGCAAGATGCATCAGCGCGCGTGTCCCGAGCAGCGAGTCCTGCGCCTGATGTGCCAGCATCACTGCCTGCAGGAAGAGGTCAACCGCCTGGGTTCTCTCTCTCCGGTCTGCGCTTCTCATCGCGGATGAAAACGCAACGCGGGCTTCTTCCTGCCGGTCGTTATGGATACGCGCGGACGTCCGGAGGCGTTCGAGAACAGCATCTTCCTCTTCATCCTGACCAAGCGCACGGTGGACCGCGAGTTTTCGCCACAGCACGTCACGTGCCGCATCGCTGTCGCCGAATACGGTTGCCAGACGCAGCGTCTCATCATAGAGCGTTGCTGCGTCACGTCTGCGTTCCATGGCACACAGCAGTTCACCGTTTGCAAGTGTCATCGCATACGCATCGGATCTGCGTCCCTGCCCGCGATACTGCTCTGCCGCCTGGTGATAGAACACCATCGCGCTGTCAAAACGGGCAGACGTCCGGTAGAGATCCCCAAGGAGGCGGAAGCCGTCGGGCGCAGACGGACCCTGCCACATGTCCGGAGTGGCGGTGAGAGAGGCCAGAAGATACTCGGATGCTTCACGATCACGGTCCACACTCATGAGCCCCTCTGCCCGCGTCAGCGTGCTGTCGAGGGCCGTCCGCTGTGTCCGGTTGTCATCACCACATCCGGTGAGCAGGGAGACGGACACGAGGGCCGGCAGGGCAACAACCAGAATCCTCTGCATGATGACCATTGGACAGCCTTTGCGTTAGTCAAGTGCCGCGCGGAGTGCGGCCGGATAGTTGGTGAACACCAGCTCGACGCCATAGCGTTGCAGACGAGCGAGGTGTTCAGGGCGGTTGACGGTGTAGACTCCTATGCGCACATCGTGCGCCTTTGCATTCGTAACCCGTCTCCGCCGCAGCAACGAATGGCTGACGAAATACCACGTCGCACCATATCGGGCAGCGAGCGCGGAGGGAGTGCGGGCCATATCGCGTACCGGATGGGCAAGGACACCGAGCATGAGTCGGCTGTCAAGACGATGGAGGTGGCCGAGTATCCGGTGATCAAACGATGATACAATGATGAGCCGCCTGCTCCGGTGTCCGTGGAGCGTGTCCAGAACCCGGCGGGCAAAGTCGAGGCGTGACCGCCGGTCGCCATCGGTCTTGATTTCGATATTGAGCCCGATGTGAGCGGGGAGTGTCTCGAGAACTTCCTTCAAGGTGGGAATTCTCTCTCCTGTGAACCGGGAGGAGAACCATGCCCCTGCGTCGAGCCGATGCAGAGCAGCAAGGGTGGTTCGCTCGACCGTTCCCCGCGTACCGGTTGTGCGTCGTAGGGTCCGATCATGGATAACCACCGCATGGCGATCGAGCGTCAGGCGTACGTCCAGTTCGATCAGGTCGGCGCCGGCGTCAGCAGCTTCGCGGAAGGCGGCCATGGTGTTTTCCGGGGCTGTGCCTGAGCTGCCCCGGTGAGCCGCAAGAAGCATCATGGGCGGGTGTGTGAATCCACCAGCGCTTTGATTTCCCGGTTGACCACATCAATGGACGCTGCGCCGTCGACCGTGGCCACGACACCGAGATTCTCGTAGAATAACAGGACCGGTTTGGTTGTGGCATGATACACCCTCATCCGTTCCCGCACGGTTTCCGCACGATCATCGTCGCGCTGAATAAGCGTGCCCCCGCAGGAAGGGCACGGGCCTCCCGGGCGCACATCTTCCAGATCGCTGTTGAAGATTTTTCCGTCGCGCGGGCACATCAACCGGTTGCTGAGGCGTCGGACGACTTCCTCGTCGTCCACATCAAAGTTGATGACCGTAAACGCACCGATTCCCAAATCGTGAAACATCACGGTGAGCGCTTTTGCCTGCCCGACCGTTCGCGGAAAACCGTCAAGGAGGAACCCGCGTGTGGCTTCAGGCGCGGAGAGGGCATTGCGAACGATGCCGATCATGATCTCATCAGGGACAAGCTGGCCCCCCTCCATGAACTGCCGGGCCTGACATCCGAGAGGAGTCTCGTCAGCAACCGCTGCGCGGAGCATGTCGCCGGTCGAATAATGGGGGATGCCGAACTCCTCAGCAAGCAGTTTCGCTTGTGTTCCCTTCCCCACGCCCGGCGGGCCAAAGAAGAGTATTCTCATACGAACGATTCCGATCGTGATGGTACAGCGGGGTCTGCCGACCCTTGTGAACGCCGACGGCGAGGTGGCGTCGATACCACCAGTTGACCACAGGCCGCAGCGATGTCTTCTCCTGCATTGCTCCTGACCATGACGGTCAGATGAGCGCGACGAAGCTCCTCGACACACTCCGCCAGTCGCTGCGAGGGACGCAAGGTCTCCCCGACCCCGCGTGGGCCGGCAAACGCAATGGAATGATAGGGAATGACGTTGATCATGCAGGGTATATCCCGGGCAAACGCAATCAGCCGTCGAAGTTCGTGAGGGGTATCATTGACCCCGTCAAAGAAAATGTGCTCGTACGTCACGCGCTGCCGCACGCGCCTGTAATAGGCCCGCAACGCCTGCTGCAAAGCCGCCAGGGTGTGACGCCGCGTCACCGGCATCAGCGCGGCGCGCGTTGATTCGACTGCGCTGTGGAGCGATACCGCGAGCCTGAACCGTCGCTGCTCGTCTGCCATCCGGCGAATGCCGTCGATCCAGCCTGCGGTGGAGACCGTGATCCGCCGTGCCGCAATCCCCACGCCGTCAGTCAGCAGCTCTGCCGCGCGCATCACCGCATCGTAGTTGAGCATCGGCTCGCCCATTCCCATGAAGACGATGTTGGTGATGGTCTCGCCTGTCAGGCGGCGGACCGCCAGCACCTGGTCTACGATCTCGCCAGCCGTGAGGTTCCGCGTAAACCCCATAATCCCGGTTGCGCAAAATGCACAGTCGAGCGGACATCCTACCTGTGTTGACACGCAAAGGGTGAGACGATGACGAAGCGGACGAGCGGCATCTTCATCGGCATCATCATCCTCAAGGGTGGACGACGGTGGAATCAGGACACTCTCTATCGCACGACCGTCGGAGAGTTCAAACAGGAACTTTGTCGTCCCGTCGACTGGAGAACGCTTCTGACCGGACAACGAGACTCCGGTAAGGGATGCGCAGGCATCCAGCCGTGTCCTGAATGCCTGCGCAATGTCCGTCATCTCTGCAAAACTTCCCGCTCCGCGGCCATAGAGCCAGCGGAAGAGCTGCTCGCCCCTGTATGCCTGTTCACCCAGATCGGCCACGAACGAACGCAGCTCCTCGTGTCCCATCCCCAGCAGATTGACCGGCCGGCGGGATTCGTCGGGAGATATGGCTGTGGGTTTCACCCGGCCAGTCCGGAAGCGCCTACTTCACTTCCGCATCGACCTGAGCCAGGATCTCCAGACAGAGAGAGAGCCCTGCAGGGACCGGCGACTGTCCGCTCAGGGAACCGCTCGACGAAAGCGTGATGACCACGTCGGGATCCGTCCTGAATTGGTTCAATGCAGCCACCAGCGCCACCACACCCGATGATTGAACGGTGACACGTTGAGAATTTCCGAGCAGAGACTGACCGTTCACAAAATCCGACCAGCTCCCCGAAAAGGTCAGCAGGGGACTGTTGTTGATGTAACAGATGCCGCTCACCGATCCGGTGTAGGTACCCTTGACTTTTACCCGGAGGTCGTAATAGCGGGCACTCTTGATGCTGTTACGATACGATTCATCGATCTGGTCGGCCAGCTTGATAACGACAGGTTGGCCGGGATCCGTGATGGTCCAACTCAATGTTGGGCCTTCCCTGATGCTAAAACATCCCGGAATTGTGAGGTTCACCGCTACGAGGAACCCGTCGTTGATGCATGTCGAGCCCGTCGTCGCCAGGATGCCGGCCAGCAACAGGAGCAGTGCTTTGCTTTTCATAGTTCTTCTCCAAGTTATTCAGTTCCGTGTTCTGCACTCTTCGGGCGCATCAGCGACCGAAGCCGATACCGCCGGAGTAGTTCGTCACTGATCCGAAGTTGGCATCAGCAAAGATTTTCAGGATCCCGAGGGAGACCCCGACACCAACGGTAAACCGGAACTTGTTGGCTCCATCGAGCGAGACATCCACCACAGGGGGAGCCGTCGGGTCCGTGGAATTGTACTTCAGGTTCATGGTGCTCTTTTCCCATGCAAGGCCGCCGTAGAGCATGAGGATCTTGATGCTCTTGCTGGCGGTGGCATTGATCGCGATGCCATTGGACTTGATCAGATCCCCGACTGTGAAACTGTTGTAGAATACGCCCGCGGCAATGTCCACGGGGCTGTTCGGAATGTACTGGCTGATACTGTGGCGGGCGCCGACCCCCCAGAGGGTGATCACGGGGAGTTTGTTATCGCCGATCGCAGGAACGGCGATGAATCGCACAATTGCTTCAGTTCCGTAAATCGAGCCGATACGCAGCTGGGGAGCCGCCAGCGGGAAGATGGAGGTGTTGATGATCCCGTCGGATCCTTTGTATTGCAGACCCGGGATGGTGGTGTGGTTGATCGTTGTCCCTTTGCCGCCGAACAGGGTCGCCGTCTGAAAGGACGCGGGCGCAAAGCCCGCGGGAGCAACCGCATCATAGGTCTTCTGTGCGTCCGAAACAATCGAGCCCATCGCAATAATATCGACGCCTATGGAGAACCCCGAGTGCGGGATGTACGCTGAATGGTAATATCCCGCGTGCATGTTTGCACCGAACAGATCAGCGATAGGTTGCATGTATCCGCCGATTGTCGAGCTGTTGTACTGCTGCATGGCTTTTTCCAGATCTGTCTGAGCTGTGGTCACAGCCGAACAGAGCAGGACGACGCCAAGCAGGACGACGGTACGGCGCAGCAGGCTGTCGCGCGAATCGTTCATGCTTTCTCCTGGAATATGGGTGGTTATGTATGTGTAATATACAACTTCATGGTCAGACCGGCAAGCCGCGCCGGTCCGCCCGAGGCGTGCGCAGGAGCGCAAGCACCGCTTCCATGTCGGCCGGCAGCGGAGAATCAAACTCTATCTCCTCGCCTGTGGCCGGGTGCTGGAACCCGAGAGTCCGTGCGTGGAGCCCCTGGCGCGGGAGAATCGCCAGCATCGACTGCACTTCCCCCTTCTGTCGGGGCGTTCCCGGACCATACAGGAGCCGCCTTCCGTTATACGTCGGGTCACCGAACACCGGATGCTGCACGTGGGCGAGGTGGACCCGTATCTGGTGGGTCCGCCCCGTCCTCAACCGCAGTTTGACCAGGGACAGATACGCAAACGATTCCAGCACCGTGTAGTCGGTGACAGCCGTCTTTCCGTCTTTCACAACGGCCATCTTCTTCCGATCGGCTTTGCTCCGCCCGAGGTTTGCCTCGATGGTCCCACTCGCCTGGGGAAACGTTCCCCAGACGATTGCATGATACTCCCTCCGGATCGTGCGGCGCGCAAACTGACGCGAAAGATGCGCATGCGCCGCATCGGTCTTTGCCACAACAAGCAGGCCTGACGTGTCCTTGTCGAGCCGGTGAACGATCCCCGGCCTTGTCCGGTCATAGACGGCCGAAAGCTCCGCACTATGGTGAAGCAACGCGTTTACCAGGGTGCCGGTATAGTTGCTGTACGCCGGATGTGTCACCATCCCGGCGGGCTTATTGACAACAAGGAGATGCCGGTCTTCAAAAAGAATGTCGAGAGGGATTGCCTCAGGGAGAACATCGGGAGGTGCGGGGTGAGAAAGTGTGACGTGGATCACTTCACCCGGAGCCACGATGTGGCTGGCCCTGACGGCCGCTCCATCCACCAGCACACGTCCCTCTCTGATAGCCGCCTGAACCTTCGTCCGGGTCGCGTTCTCCACATGATTCGTCAGAAAAACATCCAGCCGTTCCCTCTTTTTGCCTGCAGGAACGGTTATGTCAAATTCCCTGGGCATAGCACGCCGGGCGCCTCAGTGAGGATCTCCGGCAGACTCCATCGTGGGAACGGTCGATGTCTTGCCATCCAGCGGGACAGACGGTACCGCTGTCAGGGTGGACCGGTGAAAAAAGAGCAGCAGCAGGACGCCGACAGTCACGCAGGCATCCGAGATGTTGAAAATTGCCCACCGCGACATCTGATATCCGAACAGCGTGATATCGAAGAAGTCGACATCAAAGAAATCCACGACGCGGCCGTGAAACAGCGGCGCGTACCCGAAAATCACACCGTAGAACACCCGGTCAATCAGATTCCCGACCGCACCGCCGAGGATCAGGGCCAGGGAGAGCCGGAAGCCCAGCGGGCTGCGCCGCACATGATACAGATACGCAAGGAGTGCGATACTCGCCGCAAGGGAGAAGAGCGAGAGAAAGAGCTTCCCACCGAGATCAATGCCGAACGCCATGCCGGGGTTCTCAATATACGTCAGTTGAAAGAACTCTCCCAGCACCGGCCGGCTGACACCGTATGGGAGCCCCGTCCAGGTAATGCCGAGAAAGGGGATATCCACCCCCCGCACCAGCATCTTCGTGACCTGGTCACACACCACAATGAGAGCCGAAACGATCAGCACCCTCACGCGTCATTTCCCCTGCTTCGTGCGGGCCATCGCGAGCCGGCCGCGCTCGCAGGGCATGTTGGTGTTCTTGTACTCCGCGCACGTCTGGGCGGTCGGAACTGCTTCAAGCCGCTCTTTGGGGACAAGCAGGTTGCACACTTTACACACCCCGTAGGATTTGCTCTCGATCCTCATCAGTGCTTCATCAAGCTGGTTGATGAACTTGCTGCCCCGGGACGCGAACAGAAATGTCTTTTCGCGCTCCATGGCATCGGTGCCCTGCTCCATGTGAAGAGAGTAATTGGAGCTTTCGCTGACATACTCACCGGTGGTGACGTCCATGATACTCTCTTTGAGATTGTCCAGCTCCTCGAGCATTTCCTGACGTTTCGTCAGGATCAGTTCTTTGAACCGTTTCAGATCTGCAGCCGAATAGGCCTGGGGTCCGATCGCTCCTCGGAGCACAACCTTTTCTTCCCGCGCCGGCCTGGTGGCCGTTGGTGCGGTGCGCGCTACCTGCTTTTTCGCCGCGGGCGTTTTGGCTTTCTTCACGGTCTTCTTCCGCGTCGTCGCTTTTCCCGCAACCGATTTTGAGGCCTTCTTTGCCATGCGTGTACCTCTTCCTGCTTAAGTGGTGATGCCGCGCTTCACGCGGGTAATCGACACAGTAATGGTTTCTCCGTTCATTTCCAACTCCACCCTGTTCTCGCCGTCAGGGGTCCCCGCCTCAAAGGATTCGGCGAGCGTCTCACTCATCACGTAGGACTTCATTGTTACCAGCCGGTCGCGCAGACGCACCGGCGCAGCATAGGTAATGCCGATGCGATCCGTGACGTCGAAGTCGGCGTCCTTGCGCATGTTCTGAATGCGATTGACGAACTCCCTGGCGGTCCCTTCTGTCAGCAGCTGTTCGTCCACCGTCGTATCGAGCGCAACCGTCATACCCCCGTCGGCATCCACCAGCCATCCCTCCAGGTCCTCCCGCAGAAGTTCCACATCGTCCGTGGTGATGGTCCACTCCTGGTCCCCCGACCGGATGGTGCAGCTGCCGTCCCGCTCCAGCCGGGCGATTTCCTCCGGGCTCATGTCTTTCACGCGTGCGGAAACCTGCTGGACTGCTTTCCCGAACTTCGGGCCAAGCGTCTTGAAGTTTGGCTTTGCCTTCTTCTTGATAATGCCGGACGCATCGTGAACGTATTCGATTTCTTTGACGTTAATTTCGTCCAGAATAATGTCCTGCATCCTGCGCACCCCTTCCCGCTCATGCTCGTCCGCAATCGGCAGAATGATCCGGCGAAGAGGTTGCCGGACCTTCAGGTTCGCTTTCATCCGCATGGCCCGGACCAGAATCACAATCTGTTCCGCCCGTTCCATACGCTCTTCGAGATCCCGGTCGATGATGCGGTCATCCGGCTCGGGCAGATACGAAAGATGCACCGACGTTGCCGGATCGCGTCCTGTAACCTCATTCAGATTCCGGAAGATCTCATCCGCCAGAAAGGGCGCAAACGGGGCCATCAGTTTCGTCACGGTGTCCAGGCACGTATAGAGCGTCTGATACGCCGCCAGCTTGCTCCGCCCCATTTCACTTTTCCAGAAACGGCGCCGGTTGCGCCGTACGTACCAGTTGGAGAGTTGATCAACCACAAAATCACTGATACTCCGGGCGGCTTTGGTCACCTCATACGCGTCCAGATAGCCGGTATACCGCCGGACCAGCGAATGCAGTTCGGACATGATCCACCGGTCAATCTCCTGCCGTTCTTCGACCGGAACAAACGGACCCTCCCACGATGGGCGGTCAATGTTGGCATACATGGCAAAGAACGCATAGGTGTTGACCAGAGTTCCGAAGAACCTGCGTTGCACTTCCCCCACGCCCTCCTCATCAAACATGGTCGGGCGCCAGGGTGGGCTGGTCGTGACGAGATACCAGCGTACCGCGTCCGCACCATACCGGGCCATGATGTCGAACGGGTCCACCGTGTTCTTCTTCGACTTCGACATCTTCTGCCCGTTCTTGTCAAGAATCAGTTCATTGACGAGCAGATTCTTGTACGCCGGCTTCCCGAAGAGAAACGTGCCGATGGCATGCAGGGAATAGAACCATCCCCGCGTCTGATCCACTCCCTCGCAGATGAAATCCGCCGGATACTGCTCGCCGGAATCGATGCGCCCGGCGTGTTCAAACGGATAGTGCCACTGGGCGAAGGGCATCGCCCCGGAATCGAACCAGGCGTCGATCAGTTCCGGCGTTCGTTGCATCGTCCCGCCACAGGAACAGGCGAACGTGACGCCGTCGACATATGGCTTGTGCAGATCGAGGGGCTCGGGCACACCATGTCCTTCCCGTAGCTCAGCGATACTCCCGACGCACTTGAGTTTCTGACATGTGTCGCACACCCAGATCGGGAGCGGTGTTCCCCAGAACCGGTCGCGCGACAGCGCCCAGTCTTTGTTCTCTTCCAGCCAGTTGCCGAACCGCCCTTCACCGACTTCCGGAGGGACCCAGTTGATCTGCTTGTTGAGAGCAATCATCCGGTCGGCAAACCGTGTCGTGCTGATATACCACGATTCCCGCGCGTAGTACAGCAACGGGGTCTTGCATCGCCAGCAGTGTGGATAGCTGTGCGTGATGGTTTCTTTTTTGTAGAGAATGCTTCGCGTTTTCAGGTCCCGGATGATGTCCGGGTCCGCCTCACGGACGAACCTGCCGGCGAAGGGGGTCACCTCCGGCCCGAAGGCGCCGCTTCTATTCACCGGATGGATGGTCGGGAGGCCGTACTTCTTAGCGGCCTGGTTGTCATCTTCACCGTAGGCCGGGGCAATGTGGACTATGCCCGTGCCGTCTTCCGTCGTCACGAAATTGGCCGTGATCACATAGAACGCCTTGCTGCTCACAGGATGGTATGCGTAGATCCGGTCATACTCCTGCCCCGCAAGTTCGCTCCCTGTGAATTTCTCCAGAACGGTATACGGACCATCCAGCACCGGTAGCCGCGCTTCGGCAAGGATGAGTTTTTCCCCGTTGTGTTCAACCCTGACGTAGGTCACGGTGGGGGCCACGGCCAGAGCGACGTTGGATATGAGCGTCCATGGTGTGGTTGTCCACACCAGAAATGACGTGTCCGGGTCCTTCCGTGTCTTCATCCGCACATACACGCTCGGATCCTTCACATCCTCATATCCCAGCGATACCTCATGTGAGGAGAGCGGGGTTTCGCACCGCGGGCAATACGGCTGGATCTTGTGCCCCTTATAGATCATCCCCTCATCGTGGAACCGTTTGAGCGCCCACCAGACGGACTCGATGTATGTATTTTCGAACGTAACATACGGACTCGAAAGGTCGACCCAATAGCCCATCTCCTCGGTCATGCGTTCCCAGTCGGTCTTGTACTGCCAGACCGATTCGCGGCATTTTTTGTTGAATTCGGCGACGCCGTATCGGACGATATCTTCCTTGCGCGTGAATCCGAGCTGCTTCTCCACTTCGATTTCCACCGGCAACCCGTGCGTATCCCACCCCGCTTTGCGGTGAACCTGGAACCCACGCATGGTTTTGTACCGGCAGACAAGGTCTTTGAGCGTGCGGCTCATGACGTGGTGGATGCCGGGACGGCCGTTGGCCGTGGGGGGGCCCTCATAGAATGTGAATCCCGGGCTCCCTTCACGGGATGTGATACTCTGCTCGAAAATGCGATGCTCCTTCCAGAAGGCAAGCACTTGCTTCTCGATAGCAGGGTATGACAACCGTTCCGTCAGTTCCTTGAACGCGCGCATGGAGTCTTTCTCAGTTCGCCGGGAGGCGTTCAACGACGCCCTTCATGATCGCCGTCAGTTTCGGTTCTGTGGTGGCAGCAACGGCAATGATATCTTCCACGTTGGCCGGTTGCAGCGAGTCCGGGAAGCATTCGTCAGTGATGATCGACATCCCCATCACCGCCAATCCCATATGCACGGCAACGATGGTTTCCGGAACGGTAGACATCCCCACCGCATCTGCGCCGATGAGCCGGAGGAAGCGGTACTCCGCGCGAGTCTCGAGGTTCGGGCCGGGCACGGCAACGAAGACACCGCGTTCGACGCGGATCCGGAGATCGAGCGCCACCTCTTCCGCAAGCGCAATCAGGGGCTTGCTGTACGGCTCCGACATGTCAGGAAATCGGGGGCCGAGCGCGTCGTCGTTCGGCCCGATCAGCGGGTTGTCGCCAAGGAGATTGATGTGGTCCGTGATCACCATCAGGCTTCCCCTGCGGAACTGCGGATTCATTCCTCCCGCCGCATTGGAGATGAGCAGGGTGCGGACGCCGAGGAATTTCATGACGCGGACCGGAAAGGTCACCTGGTTCATGGTGTACCCTTCATAGAAGTGGAACCGCCCCTGCATCGCTACCACGCTTCGCTTTCCCAGCATGCCGAAGATGAGTTTGCCATGATGCGATTCGACGGTGGAGACCGGAAAGTGGGGGATGTCCCCGTAGTCGATCACCGTCTGATTCGTAATTTCGTTCACGAGCCCGCCCAGGCCCGTACCCAGGATAATACCGATGGCCGGGGTTGCTGCGGTTTTGGACCGCAGGAACCGTACGGCTTCGTCAATGTGTTTCCGTTGGTCCGTCATGATCGAGTTTCTTCGCCAGAGAGTCGAGATCAATGGATGTTTTGCCGGTTCCTGCCGACGATGAATCAACCAGCGTCCGCGCGGTCCCGAGATCGAGTGTTTTCAGAAGATCCAACTCCGCGCTCAGAATCACACGCAGCTGCTGGACGAGGGTATCTTTGCGCATCATCAGTTCAAGCAGCTCCCGTTTGAGGCGTGCAAGGTCAGATTGCGCTTCGGAGATGATCCCGGCGGCCTTCTGTTCGGCCTCGCGCGCAATCAGTTCCGCTTCCTTCCGGGCCGCTTCGTACGTTTTTCCGGTTGTTTCCTGGGCCTGCAGCAGGGTTTGCTGGAGTGTCTTTTCGATCTGCCGGTAGTCTTTGAGCTGGACCTCCAGCTCCACAGCGCGATCGCGCATATCTCTCTGCGACTTCAGGAGTTCCTCGAACTCGTTGGCCACCATTTCCATGAAGGTATCGATTTCCACGGGATCGTAGCCGCGCATGACGCGCTTGAATTCCTGTTTTCGCATGTCGAGTGGTGTCAGCTTCATAGACGCCTCCGCAGGGCACCCGGGTCAGGTGGCCCGTTTCGTTCGTGAACCAAAGAGGGCGGTACCGATGCGCAACAGAGTCGCCCCTTCTTCAACGGCAACTTCGAAGTCTCCCGTCATTCCCATGGACAGGTGTACCGGGTCCAGATTGTGCTGATGGTGCCGGGCGAGTGTCTCGCGGAGAGTACGAAGGGTGCGGAACATCGGCCGCGATCCTTCGGGATCCGGGAGAAACGGCCCGATGGTCATCAGTCCGCGAATACAGACATGACGGAACTCCTCCAGCGTGCGCACGAACGGAAGTACATCCTCCGGCGCAAGGCCATATTTTGTTTGTTCGCCGGTGGTATTGACTTCAATCAGCGCGGGAATCACGCGTCCCACCCGTTCGGCGCGGGAATCAAGCTCTCGGGCGAGGGAGTGGCTGTCGAGGGCATGAACCAGATGAATCCAGCCGGCAATCTGCCGGACTTTGTTTGTCTGAAGGTGCCCGAGAAAATGCCAACGTATGTTCTCCCCTCCCAACACTTCGCGTTTTGCCAGCATCTCCTGAACGTAGTTTTCGCCGATATCGCCGATTCCGCCCCGGGCAGCTTCCGTAATAAACTCGGCGGGGAACGTTTTTGTGACGGCCACCAGGGTCACTTCCCCCGGATCACGCCCCGCTCGTGAGCACGCCGCGGCAATTCTCTCCCGCACCCTGTCTATAGTAGCAGAAATCATTGAAAACCAAGGTATAAATATACGTTACGCCCCCCTTAAAATCAAACGCTTGACTTCCCCCTGTTTTTTCGTTTATTACCGAAGGAGTATCGCATTACGGAGCGGCGATGAGCAAATTGGATTTCGGTGGTTTTGATGATGATGAAAGCGATGAGGGGAAACGCGACCGCTTTGAAGACGAGCTGAAGAAGTACAAGGATCTCTACGGTGACAGCGTTTCGGGAATCACCAGCACCGAGGCCCTTGAGGAACTTCTCAACTACTCGTTTGAAAACGAACGGTTCGATGAAGCCCTCCGTTTTGTCGAGCGCCTGCTCACGTTCGTCCCCTACAGCGCCGACACCTGGCAGCGCAAAGGGCTCGTGTTAAGCAACCTCTTGCGCTACGAGGAGGCCCTTTCTGCGTTCGACACCGCACTCTCCCTGAACCCGGTCGACCCGGACATTCTCATGAACCGGGGTATCACGCTCGATGACCTCGGACGTCTTGATGAGGCCCTCGTCGCTTTCGATCGCGCGCTCCAGATTGAACCCTCCCATGAAGACGCCCTCTTTAACAAGGCCGTCACCCTCGAGAAGATGGAAAAGTATGAAGATGCGGCACAGATCTTCCGTTTTCTCCTGGAAGGGAATCCCGATCACCGGGAAGCATGGTACGAGCTGGGATACTGTTACGACTACCTTGACCAGCTTGAAGACTCCCTGCGGTGCTACGATGAACACCTTGACCGCGACCCGTTCAACTTCAACGCATGGTACAATCGCGGCATTGTGCTGAGCAGGCTGGGACAATTCCATCTGGCCCTCGAAAGCTATGATCTGTCTCTGGCCGTCCATGAGAAATTCCCTTCGGCGTGGTACAACAAGGGAAATGCCTACGCCAATCTGGGCCGCCTGCACGACGCGATCGATTGTTACCGGGAGACACTCCGCCTGGATCCCAAGGACCTTCCGGCCTGGCATAACCTGGGAAATGCGTACGAAGAACTCGGTCAGTTCAAGGACGCCATTGAGTGCTTTTCGCAGTCGATCCGGCTCGATCCTGTGCATTACGAATCCTATTTCGGCCGCGGCAGCTGCTTCGATGCACTCGAAGAAAACCGGCGGGCCCTTGCCGACTACAACAAGGCGCTGGAGCTGTGCCGCGAATATCCCGAACTGTGGTATGCAAAAGCCGATCTTCTCTATAACATGGGGAAGATCCGTGAATCCCTTCTGAGCTACCGGATGGTCACCCGTCTGGAGCCAGCCAACGCCGATGCCTGGTTGGACTACGGTGACACGCTGTTCGAACTCGGCTATTTCCGCCAGGCGCTCAAGGCATTCGACCGTTCGGTGGAAACCAACCCGGATTCCGCGGAGGGGTTCTACCTCCGCGCGAAGGTCCTCCTGGTCCTGAACCGTACCTATGAAGCTGTCGAATCATTGAAGAATTCCTTCGTTCTCAATCCCGAGAAACGGAAGGACTTTGAACGGGAATTCCCGGGAGTGAAGTCGATCAAGGAGTTCAAAAACCTGCTCCGCAAGTAAGGCGGGAGCAGCCAACACGGCAACGACCTTGTTCTGCGGAATCGCGGGGCGAGGTCGTTGCCGTTCCATCACAGGAGAGGTGCAATGGCAGTGCAGGAGATGGAACGAAAACTCTCGCACCTGAGGACGATTCTGCACGACATGGGCAGTGTCGCCATCGGGTATTCCGGGGGCGTCGATAGCACCCTGCTGCTGAAGGTGGCGACAGACACACTCGGCTCCGGGGCGCTCGCCGTAATCGGACAATCGGCAACCTACCCCACAAAAGAATTCGAAGAGGCTGTCGACCTTGCAACGCGCATAGGCGCACGCACCATCGTGGTACAGACCGAAGAAACAGACGAACGGAAATTCCGGGAGAACCCACCTGATCGCTGCTACTACTGCAAGACCGAGCTGTTCGGGAAGCTGCGCGACGTTGCCGATCGCGAAGGAATCCGGTGGATCGCCGACGGGACGATTACCGATGATCTTGGAGATTTCCGGCCCGGCATGCGTGCACGGGATGAAAGCGATGTCCGCTCCCCTCTCCTCGAAGCGGGGATGAACAAAAACGAGGTCAGGGAAATCTCCCGGCAGCTCGGGCTTCCCACCTGGGACAAGCCGGCATTCGCCTGCCTCTCCTCCCGTTTTCCCTACGGCGTGGGGATTACCAAGGAGAATCTCACACGGGTCGATGCAGCCGAAACGTTTTTGCGGGATCGGGGCTTCCGTTTCTTCAGAGTACGGTTCCATGATGCCAGCACTGCCCGGATTGAAGTTGGCCAGCAGGAACTGCCACGCATCGTCGACGAACCCCTGCGCAACGAGCTCGTGACGTACTTCAAAAACCTCGGCTTCATCTATGTCACCATCGATCTCCAGGGCTATCGCACCGGCTCGATGAACGAAGTCCTGACCGACGCACAGAAACAGCAGTACACCTGACAGGTCCCCCCCGCTCTCCTGCGTAAATCGACGGATTGCGGAGTATTCAGTAGAGAACCTCCTACGGAAGCCACCACCATGACGTTCAACGACCGCCTTCGTGCCGTTCAGCAGGAGACCGATTCGCTCCTGTGCATCGCCCTTGACACTGACCTGCGAAAGCTCCCCGCTTCCATCGGCACGTCGCTCGATGCCGCCAGCACTTTCAACGCACGCATTATTGAAGCAACGCATGACCTTGTCTGCGCGTACAAACTCAACCTGGCATTCTATGAAGCGATGGGGGAACATGGCTGGCGCATCCTCCGTCAGACCCTTGCCGCAATCCCCCCGGATGTCGTGACTATCGCCGACGGAAAACGTGGCGACATCGGCAATTCTTCGGAACTCTACGCACGGTCGTCGATCGAGGAGCTCGGCTTCCAGGCATCGACGGTCCATCCGTATATGGGCTTCGATTCCATTGAACCATTCCTCCGCCATCCGGGCCACGGCGTGTTCGTGCTCGCGCTCACGTCCAATCCGGGGGCCAGAGACTTTCAGTACATGAACGTCAACGGAAAGCCGCTCTATGAACGGATCGTGGCAAAAGCGAAGAAGTGGAATACCGGTGGAAATGTCGGCCTGGTGGTGGGTGCAACGCGCCCTGCGCAACTCCGGAAAATCCGCACCCTCGCCCCCCACCTCCCCCTTCTGATCCCCGGCATTGGCGCCCAGGGAGGCGATGTGCGGCAGGCAGTGCGCAACGGGTGCGACACCACAGGAACTCTGGCCTTGCTCACCGTCGGCCGGTCTGTGCTCTATGCCTCCACCGGCAACGACTACGCTGCAGCCGCTCGCGCAGCAACCGTCGCACTACGCGACGACATCAACCGGGCCCGGGCCGAACTGTTCTGAGGTATGCCCACCCCCCCGGAAGAAGTTACCCGCCGACTCTGGGAAACACACTCCACCGGACGCACCGATCTGTCGACTACCGACGGGCTCTCCGTGTCTGTCCTCTCCCCTGGCCGATGGAACCATGATGCAGGACCCGACTTTCTGGATGCACGCGTCCGTATCGGCCACCGCCTCTTCCGGGGAGATATCGAAGTTCATCGATCGGCCTCTGCCTGGACAGCACACGGACACCACAACGATCCCCATTACAACCGGGTCGTTCTTCACGTTGTTGCTACGCGGAGGGGATCCGTCCCGCCTGCGGTCACTCAGGCCGGTCGTGTTGTTGCCACCATTGTGCTCACGCACGTCGCCGGGGAAGACAGATACGCTGTCCCTTCCGCTGCCCCCCGTCGTTCCGCCGCTGAAGGACTGCGCACAAGGATCCGTAGCGCACAAAATCCCCGTGCATTGCTTCAACGATGGGGCTGGCGATGGTTTGAGGAGAAGGTTGGCCGGCTTCACCGCCGATTCGAGCAAATCCTGACCGAACAAGCCGGATCTCTCTGCGAACCGGGGGTCCGCTACGAAGGCCGTCCGGAAGATATTCCTGTCCCGCGCATGATCTGGACGAGACAGGAGCTTGGGTCGAGCGATGCGTGGGATCAGCTGTTGTACGAAGGCCTCATGGAAGGGCTCGGGTACGCAAAGAACCGCGCCCCATTCCTTGCACTTTCCCGTCATGTGACGCTGAAGATGATCCGGCGGCCGGGCGGGACCGTCGAGGACATTCTTCCGCTCTTGTTTGGCGCCGCAGCTCTTCTTCCTTCTTCCCGCGGGCTGCCCGATCCGAAAAGCCGCCGGTATGTGCTCGATCTGCGCAGACGCTGGCGTACGGTCCAGTCGGTGTTGCATGTTCCAGTGCTGCATGAAGCCGACTGGTTGTTTTTCCGGCTCCGGCCGGCGAATTTCCCGACGGCCAGGCTGGCATACATGGCGTTTCTTATCCCCCACATCTTCTCCCCACATGCCGGCTTCTCTGCAATCAACAGCATGCTTACGGCGCGACATGGTACACGGGAGGACCGCCTGAAAAACGTCCGGGCGGTGTTCCGGTGTCTCCCGGATACCTACTGGCGGCATCATCTGCACTTCAGGAGTAGACCCTCTGCTCGTGGTGCGTCATTGGGAACCGAGCGCATCACGACGATTCTCCTGACCGTTGTTCTCCCGATGGCCACGCTCTACGCACGGCTTCTCGGACAGAAACGGCTCGAGCGTCAGGCGCGGTTGGCTGCACGGACGCTACCCCCGGGACGCTCCATGGCAGAGCTGCGGAAATTGCGAACGGTATGCATGGAGTCCGGCCTGGACTCTCTTTCGGGATTGGAGGTGGAGGGGGTGAGAATGTTGGTGAGGAAGCTGGTGTCTTAGTGAAGACCGGGCGGGCCCAGCGCCCGCCCGGTGAAAAGAAGTGCAGCGTCCCGTGGCTCGTCTCCCCAGAGAAGTCGCAGGGAACTAGAATGTGATCCCGATGGAGATGGGGATGTATGTGCTGGTCTCACCTTCCGTGAAGACCCAGGTGTACTTCGCTTCGATGTAGAGGGTGATGCCGACCTTGAGGTCGACTCCTGCGCCAAGATTCAGGGCTGTTTTGGTTTGCCCTTTCACGCCGGCAACAGTTCCCTGCGGCGCGCCGTTGAACGTGATCTTTGCATCATCCACACTGATGTTTGCGAGTCCAACACCGCCGGTGATGTACGGCGTGACGATCGGCAGGGGCAGAAACGTAGTCTTGAGATTCACGGTCCCCGAGAAGATATTGATTCGCCCCCCCTCGATGGCAAACGATTGGGCCGCTGTCCCTGTGAGCCCGCTCAGAACTTGCCGGTATTTATCGTTGTCCGGTGCGAATGTAATGTAGTCCCCGGAGACCCGGAGAGCGAGCATCGCAAAATTGATATCCAGATGTGCTCCTCCGCCGAAACCCGGACCGTACACGCTCTTCATCGGTTCTGCAACATTGATGCTGCCGAAGTTTCCCTGAACGCCGAAGTGCACCGAAGGCGCCTGGGCGAACGCCAGGGAGACGCTCAGCAGAAGAAGACCACCGATCACCGCTCGTTTCATAGTACCTCCATTTGATAGGGGAATTTAGGTTTTCTGTTGTTTCTTCTTGGCTGCCGGGAACAGAATATTGTTGAGAATCAACCGGTAACCCGGAGAATTCTTGTGGAGCGCAAGATCCGTGGGCGGGTCGCCGACGGCATGCTGGTAATCTTCCGGATCGTGCCCGCCATAGAAGGTGAATGTGCCCCGGCCGAGATTGCCGTGAAGATAGCGGACCTGATTCATTCCTTCACGTTCGGCCAGAAGAATGACGTTTTTCTTGATCAGGGATTTCTTGAAGTTCGTCGTTTGTCCGAGGAACCCTTTGATGACGTTCACGTGGTTCTGCGTGAGCATGGTCGGCACCGGATCGAACTTCGCAGAGAATTCGAAGAGGGTGAAGTAGTCGGTCTCGGGATTTTGCACCGCCAGCATATCGCTGGGGGGCTGATCGATATCGGAGTATTCATAGCGCAGGGGATTGCGTTCGAGCGTGAAATCCGTAAAGGCCAGCGTCTTGGCAAAGTCGAGATGCTGTTGTGCCTCAGGATCCGGAGGATCCCCGTCATACATCACGTCGCAGATGTCCACGTTTTCCGCTGCAAGGGCGATGTCGTATGTATCGGTAGCGGAACACATGGCGAAAAGAAACCCGCCGTTCGCCACAAAATCCTTGATCCCGCGTGCAACGGCTTTCTTGAGTTCTGAAACCTTCTTGAATCCGAGTGAGCGGGCTTCGCGTTCGTTTGTCACCTGTTGCTCCACGTACCAACCCGCGCCGGCAAAGGACGCATAGAACTTGCCGTACTGACCCGTGAAATCTTCGTGATGCAGGTGTAACCAGTCGTACTGGTAGAGTTTTCCGCCGAGCACTTCCTTGTCCCAGAGTTTGTCGTAGGCGATCTCCGCGTACTCCAGTGCGAGCGTCACCGCATCGTCCCAGGGCTGAAATCCGGGAGGAACATATACGGCAACCCGCGGGGCCTGTTCAAGACGGACAACATCCATGTTGTTGTCGTCCTGCTGGACGTCGGCATAGATGCGGGCGGCCTCGACCCCTCCGATCTCCGAACAGGCAACGCCGCGCACACGGCATTCGGTTGCGAGCACGGGATTGTCATCGATGAGAAACGATCCTCCCCTGTAGTTCAGCAGCCAGTCGACCTCGATATTCTTCGTCAGTGCCCAGTAGGCAATCCCGTATGCTTTCAGATGATCGGTTTGCTGAAGGTCCATGGGGATGAGCAACTTGTTCTGAGCGGCCCCCGCCTGTATCCATGCCAGCGTAAGCAACCCAAGGGCAAGGCGGCGGGCCAGAGAGGTGTTTCGTCGGCGGTTCACAGCGAATCTCCCCGGAGGAGCCGGATTCGTTTGCGGGCTTCGTTGGCCAGAACCGATGTGGGCTGGTCGGCGAGGAGTTTCTCGTATGCGGCAATGGCCTGGGCCGTGTCTTTCAGGCCGAACTGATACACTTCCCCGAGACGGAACCGCGCGTAATCGGGAAGGCGACAGCGATCCTTGAACTCGCCCAGGAGCAGTTCGTAGATTGCGATGGACTCGAGGAACATCCCTGCACCGGTCAGCAGGCTTCCTTCACGGAACAGGGCGTCATCAATGAGGGCCGTCTGTGGAAAGCGCCGCACGATTTCGTTCAGGAGGGTGGTTGCTTCCGTGACCTTCCCTTGCCGTGCGAGGAACTCGGCCTTGCCGAACTGAACAAGCGCCTCCGGTGCTGTGGCAGTATTCTCCTGGAGGAACGCCTGAAGCTGCAGCGCGTCGTTCGCATAATCGTTCTGCAGGTTCAGGGAAATCTGCGAGAGCCTGTTCACGGCGGCATCGAAGCGTCCGGCAAAGAAGTCGATTTCCGCAAGCCGGAACTGTCCTTCGTCGCTCTGATCAGGAGTGGCGTTCGGTGCCGCAGCAACATCTCTGAACGCCCCTGTAGCACCGGTCGTGTCCGCGCGGGCGAGGAGAATTTCCCCCCGGCGCAGCTGCACATCATGGCGGATCGCAGGAAGGAGCGCAGGTGCTGCGAGGACGTCTTCGAACGTCCGCAACGCCTGGTCCCTGTCGGCGTACTGTCGGAGCTGAATGAGCCCGATTTGATAGAGTGATCGTGCGGCATACTCCGTCCGTGGGTAGTCTTCGCTGATCCGGAGAAAGGAAGCGATTGCTCCGGCGTAGCGGGTCTGGGCTTCGGAAACAGGGCGCGATCCGACGACGAAGAGCGCTCCTGCGCTGTCTGCCGACACCTGGATTTCCTTGAGGGCACAGGCATGTCCGTAGCGTGCCTGGGGTACGCGCGGGGCCGGTAGGGGATGTTCGAGGGCTTCCGCATATGCCTGGGCGGCGATGGCGAAGGCGCCATCCCGGTATACCCGGTCCGCAAACCCCAGGAGCGCAGTCCCGCTTGCGCGCGACAGTTCATCAATGCGGCGGTAGGTTTCCAGGGCCTGCGGAAATTCCTTTCCTTCCATGAAAAGCCAGGCAAGCAGCTCGAACAGGCGGAGATCTTCGTTCCCGGCGAGCGCCTTCCGTACTGCAGCGACTGCGGCCGCGCGCCCGTCCGTTTTCCAGCTATAGGCAGCCATGCGGTTCTGCACAAACCCGAGCTGTGCCGGATTCTGTGAGAGCCACCGCAGGTATTCTTCGGTCGCCCCAGCATAGTCCATCGAAGCCGCCAGGAGCTGCGCCAGCTCGATGCTGAACAGCTTCGGATCGCTGCACGCGTTGCGTGCACGCCTGTACACCTCAGCCGCGCGGTCGAGCAGCCGGTTCTCAACGAGGATTGTTGCGATGGCCCTGTAGGCCTGGGGGTTAGCCCCTCCTTCCTCAAGAGCCTGCTCCCAAACGTCAAACGCCTCCCGCTCCCGACCGGCGCGGTAATAGGCGGTCCCCAGCATGCCGAGCAGGGAAATGTCCCCGGGATGCTGTTTCAGACGCGAGTGAATGATCGCCACCGCGTTGTCATACTGTTTGAGTTGCATGGAGAGACGGTGGAGGGCGTCAAAAAAGACGAGGTTCTGAGGATCCCGCATGTAGAGCTCACGGTAGAGCTCCACTGCCCGTTCGTAGTCGCCGGCCTGTTCCAGCGCCTGTGCCAGACGAAACTTTGCCTGGATGTCAGGCGTTTGAGAATAGAGGCCCGGGACCAAAACCAGCAAACCGAGAACGATGACGGTGATCCGTATGCGCATACAATGGAAATGTACCTTCCGCCGGCTTGATATACAAGCCCTGTTTGTGTACCTTGCTCATCATCGCGGAGCGCTGTGAAACGCATCACCAACATTGCCATACTCGGATCCACGGGCTCGATCGGCCGGAGCAGTCTCGACGTCATCGACGGCCTGTCTGATCGCTTCCGCGTTACCTGCCTCACCGCGCATCGGAACACCGACCTCCTCCTCGAACAGATTCACCGCTTCCGGCCCCGTGCCGTGGTCCTCGGAACCGAGGAGGCAGCGGCCCGTGTGCGTTCGGCCATCAAAACCACCACGGAGGTGCTGAGCGGGGATGACGGGCTCCTTGAGATCGTGACACGGAACGATGTGGACCTGGTCATCAGCGCCCTCGTCGGGTTCGCGGGATTGCAGCCAACGCTCAAGGCAATTGCGGCTGGGAAAGACATCGCGCTGGCCAACAAGGAAACCCTCGTGGTCGGCGGCGAGATGGTCATGAAGACCGCGCGGGAACACAATGTGCGGATCCTGCCCATCGACAGCGAGCACAGCGCAATCCTGCAGTGCCTTCAGGGTGAAGACCTGCGCAGCGTCGAACGCCTGATCCTGACCGCTTCCGGTGGGCCGTTTCTTCATGTTGACAGGAGGGAGTTCGGACAGATCACGCCCTCGCGGGCCCTCTGCCACCCCACCTGGACAATGGGACACAAGATCACCATCGATTCGGCGACATTGATGAATAAGGGGCTGGAGGTCATCGAGGCCCACTGGTTGTTCGGCCTTCCCCCCGATCGGATCGAAGTCGTGATTCACCCTCAGTCCATCATTCATTCGATGGTGGAGTTCATGGACGGCTCGATCAAGGCCCAGCTCGGTGTGCCGGACATGAAGCTCCCGATTCAGTACGCGCTTACCTATCCTGATCGCCCGGCAACGTCGTTTACACGGTTGGATTTTACGCGGTTGGCCCAGATGACGTTTCTGCCGCCCGATACGGAGAAATTCCCTTCGCTTGCACTCGCAATCCGGGCGCTCCACAGCGGGGGAACCATGCCGGCGGTTCTCAATGCCGCAAACGAAATCGCCGTTCACCTTTTTCTGGAAGGGCGCATCCCGTTCACGGCCATCCCGTTGCTGATCGCCGGCGCAATGGATTCGCATACGCCGATCGCGCAGCCCGATCTCGAAACACTGATTCGGGTCGATGCGCAAACCCGGGAGTCAATCCTTCACCACCACACAGTACTCACACTCTGAAAAGCGGTCGTTGCCTATGCAGTTCATCGAAACGGTTCTCTATTTTGTGCTCACCCTGGGCGTCCTGGTCTTCGTCCACGAATTCGGTCACTTCATTGCCGCCAAACTGTGCGGCATGCGCGTAGACCGCTTCTCGATCGGCTTCCCCCCCCGCGCGTTCGGCAAGACCATAGGGGAGACCGACTATTGCATTTCCTGGATTCCCGTGGGCGGGTATGTGAAAATTGCGGGAATGATCGACGAGAGTTTCGACACGGACTATCTCGCCCAGCCGCCGCAACCCTGGGAGTTCCGCGCAAAGCCCATCTGGCAAAAAATGCTGGTGATTTCGGGCGGCGTGCTGATGAATGTTCTGCTCGCAGTCGTGATCTTCTGGGGGATCAATTATGTGCAGGGAAAGATCATCCGGGAAACGACGGAGATCGGGGTGGTTGTCGAGGGAAGTCCCGCCGCAAAGGGGGGGATACAGGCGGGCGACAAAGTCCTCAGCATCAATGGAACACCCATCACCCACTGGGACGAAATCCTGAATGCCGTCTACATAGAGCATATAGGCGAAGATGTGCACGTTACCGTCGAACGGAATCACCAGCAGGTCGATCTGACCTTCCTCCGTTCCGCGATTCCCGAACCGAACGAGACGGCGTTCGGCATCATCCCCGTTCACACGGAAATTGTTGTCGTCACCGTACAACCTGGCCTGCCGGCGGATGGGGCCGGACTTCATCCCGGAGACATCCTTCTCGCACTCAACGGAACACCGCTTCATACCGACGGCCAGGTGAAAAGTATAGTCCATCAGCATGCCGGGACCGCAATGCTGATGGAGTGGCGGAGGGGTGACTCGGTGCTCAACGGCATGGTAACGCCGACCGCCGACGGCACGATCGGCATCGGCTTCGGGCTCCGGTACACCGGTCCGACCAGCAGAGTGGAATACTCCCTGTGGGAGGCATTACCCCGGAGCATCAGTGACGTGACCAACGTCAGTCTGTTGTTTGTGAAACAGGTCTGGCAGATCATCACCGGCAAAGTCGCCTTTGCACAATCGGTGGGGGGGCCTATTCGGATCGCTCAGATGGCGACGCAGACCGCCGAACTGGGTATCCTGACCTATCTGGGGTTCATGGCTCTGTTGAGTATGAGCCTTGCCATTCTGAATTTCCTTCCTTTTCCGGCACTCGATGGAGGCCACATGGTCTTCCTCGTCTACGAGGCCATCTTCCGCCGTGAAGTACCGGTGAACGTCCGCATGCTCCTGCAAAAAGCCGGATTTGTTCTCCTCCTGGCCTTCATGGCATTTGTCCTGTACAACGATATCCGTCAGTTCTGATCGCAAAGGGCGGCCTGAACACCGCCCTCCCGCCTATTTGCAACACGGACCCCAAATCCGTATACTTGAGCGTAGTTGCAGTTCTTCCACTTTCCTGCGGGGCGATATCATGAGAGTCGTTGTCCTCTTCCTCGCCATCGTTGTCGGAACAGTTCCCGGCGTCCTTGCTCAGGGCCCTGTTATCGACATCTCCACCGTTACGGCACCGGTGGACGTGTTGACGATCCAGGATGTCGACTTCGTCAACTCCCTCACGCCCAAATGGTTATTTACCATCGATTTGAAGATCAGGAATTCCCCGGTGGGGGAACCGACGAGTGTTGGCGCCTCCATGAAGTTGACCCTTGGCGTCATGCTTGCCAGCGGCGAGAACTTCACGGATTTCTCCAGCTATGAAACCGTTCCGTTCACCATTGAGGGATCACGGTCGTTCAGCAATATCGATCTGATCAGCCCGTCGATCCGCAAGAGTTACCAAACGAATGAAGAGGCGAAACGACGGCTCGAGCAGGTTGCGCTCCCGACAGGTTTTCTCCCTGCCGGCGTGTACACGTTCCGGATCGAGGTCACAACCCAACAGTTCAAACAGACATTCGCAGCGACCTTCCGGTTCGTTCTCAGTAACCCTTCACGTCTCGATCTCGTATTTCCGTTTGCGAACGACCGCTCCGTTGGAGAGTTTCCGCTCTTCCAGTGGAGGTTCGACGGGCCCCGCTCGCGTCTGGCCGTGTACGAGATGCAGCCTACGATGTCTTCGCCCGAAGAAGCGACCAACGGCATTCCACACTTGCTCACCGAGGTGGATGGCACATCGTTCCTCTATCCGGCCGCGGGCGTGCGACCGCTGGAGCGCGGAAAGACCTATGTCTGGTATGTCGAGGGATTGTATGGTGTCTCCGGAGGAACGAGCGGAACGGTCAAGAGCCCCCTGCGCAAGTTCACTGTATCAGCGGACGGGCAGAATGCCGCCATGCAAAACCTGCTCGACGAACTTGAGAGCGCCCTCGGCCCCACGTACAAACCGGTCTTCGATCGTCTGCGTGCGGAGGGACTGTCGCCGACAGGCCAGCTTGTCGTCGACGGGAAGGCCATTACAACGACGGACCTTGTAAAACTCATCAATCAGTTCCGCGCCAATCCCGCGGATATCATGTCCGCCGTGATCGAATAGCGCCATTCAGGATGGAGCGTCTCATGAATCGACAGTCTGTGCGCATTGCATCTGCTGCGTGTTGCCTTCTCCTCCTCCCGTCGCTGCTTGCCGCGCAACCTCAGGGAGGCGGCTTCGTCGGCCTCCTGAGCAAAGTGATCCCTGATGTACAGAGAAAAGAGACAGGGAAGGATTGGAATAAGGCCGACCGGGGACAGATCCTGGGTTCCGGGGACGTCGTTCGTACCGGTACCGGAGCCCTGGCCATCATTAAATTCAAGGACAATAGCCTCGTCCGCCTGCGCGAGAGTTCTGAACTGACCGTGAGCGGGAAAACGTCCGGCAGTTCCTTTTCGAAGTCCGTCGATATCAGGACCGGCGTCGTCGGGTTCAACGTCCAGAAACAACGTGCGGGAGAAGAATTTCGGTTCACATCACCGACCTCCGTCGCATCGATCAAGGGCACCGCCGGAGTGTTGAACGCCACTCCCCTGGCAGATACCCTCACGGTCACCGAAGGCGCAGTGGAATTCACCAACACGGTGTCCTCACAGAGTATCAACGTTCTCGCCGGGTTCACCGGTCTGTCCGGCAAGGACGGATCACTGCGAAGCAGACCATCCACCCAGCAGGAGCGCAACGCCGCGCTTGAAGCACTTCGTGATGATCAACGCAAGCGTCTGGAGATTGAATTGCGCGATCCGAAAGGGAAGACAAACCGACTTAAGATAGAGTTCAACGACTAATTCCTGGATGTCTCTCCGCGTATGAAGAAGTCCACTGTTCTTGTTGTTGCATCGTTGTTGCTCCTGCCGGCTGCCGCGGGCCTGGCGCAACTTTCCTCCTCCGTCACCGAGGTGACACCAGCTGAGGCCGGTGCAGGTGCCCCGGTTTCCCTCACTGTCACGTTGCAGCAGGGACACCGTGCCACGAGCATCCTCCTTCTCTACCGACCATTCGGGTCCAGTTCCTACCGGAAAGCCGAAATGGACCTTCGCGGGTCGACAGCCCGGTTCACGATCCCGGCCGACTACATACTCCCGCCGTTCGTCGAATACTATCTTGTGCTGACTGATGAGGCAGGAACGAGCGAGGCCTATCCCCGCACAACAGGAACGGATCCCCTGCGTTCGCCACCATTGCAGCCCCTGCGCCTGATGGTGGGGAAGAACGAGGAGCCGCAGGTCCTGTTCCTGAGCCCGGATCCGGGGGCGGTCGTGGACCCCGACGATATCCTGATCTCTCTCTCGCTCCTCCGTGCCGATTCCACTGTGGTCCGCCGGGCCACACAGGTCAAACTGGACGACATCAACGTCACAGCATCAGCGGTGTTCAGCGAGGAGTTGATTGTCATTGTCCCCTCGAATCAGGGGCTCCGTCTCAGCCCCGGCCCGCACACCATCAAAGTTGGTCTGTTCAATCGCAAGGGGGAAGTCCAGGCCACTGCAGAGCTGACCTTTTCCGTCCGGGGGAGCGCCGCAGGGCTTCTCCAGAGTGCACAACCGGTGCGCGGGTTCGACTACAATCTGAACGTGCAGGTGGAATCGCGGAACGAAAACATACGGGACGAGGGAACCTGGTACAACCGGGCGGGCGCGACGTTCAGGGGGAAGACCGGTATCTGGACTATCAACTCCAACCTGTTTCTCACGTCCGACGAACGCTCAGACCGACAGCCGCAGCACCGATTCTTTCTGGGGGTTCAGACCCCCTGGGTTCAGGCGGGATACGGCGATCACTATCCGACTCTTCCGGAACTCATCCTCAACGGCAAACGCGTCCGTGGTCTCCAGGCATCTGCCCGCTACGGAATTTTCGGAATGGATCTGTCGCTCGGCCAGATCAGCCGCGCAATTGACGGGAGACTCCTGAAGAGTTTTCCGGCCGACAGCGTCAGTGTGGAATTCCGCAAAGACTCCACCGCGGCCTTCGGCCGCGTCGATTCCATCACATGGGGAAAGTTCGGCTACGGCACATATGCGCGCAACCTTTTCGCCATCCGGCCGAACATCGGCAACCACGAAACCTGGGAGGTTGGATTCTCCTGGCTCAGCGCCGGTGACGATGTGGGATCAATTGCGTACGGTTTGCGCCCGAAGGAAAACATTGTCTTCGGATCAGATTTTGTCGCGCGATTCGACGACCGGCGGATTGAAGTGTCGGGACAGGCCGCCCTGAGCGCGTATAACAGCGACATCTCCAGCGGCACCTTCACCGATGCCTACGTCGACTCGGTCTATCCAAACGACGCTTCCGGCATCAAAACAGCCCGCGATTATCTGAAGCGGCTGATAACCGTCAACGACAACTTCCGGCCGCTCTCCGCGCAAACGTTCTCAACACTCGCATACGAAGTCGGCGTCGGCCTGAACTATTTCGACAACTCGCTGAAGTTCACGTATCTGTACCGGGGGAATGACTATACATCGTTTGGCCAGTCGTTCCTTCAGACGGACATCCGGGGGTTCACGCTTGTGGACCGCGCCCGCATCATCGACAACCAGGTATTTCTGACACTGGGGTTTGAACGGCTGTCCGACAATACCAACGGGACCAAGCCGGCGACAACCGACTTCACGAACATGAACATCGCAGCATCGTATCTTCCGCGGCGCGATCTGCCGACGATCACCGTCGGATTTTCCCACTACGGGAACGACAACGGTCTTCAGGTGTCCGGCGCAGACAGCCTCACAGCCGTCAACGACGGAACAAATCGGATTTACCTCCAGTCATCGTATAACTTCCTGTTTGGTGCCCGCCACACTGCACGGCTCAACGTCTCGACATCAAACCGTTCGGATGAATCCATCCGCCGCTACGATGTCAAGAACGTCACACTGGAGATAGGGCTCACCACGCTTTACACGATCCCCCTGCGCACGGTATTCAACCTTGGGATTTTCCGCAATACTCTCCCGGCCGGCACACTCCGCGGTGAATCGCGGTATGTCAACTACACGGTTCTGACGCTCGGCAGCCGGTACACGGTGATAGCAGGCATTCTCACCCTTGGAGCGACGGTTGCTCCCACCTTTGGGGACTACAAGCGGATCGTCCTTGATTTCGGATCGGAGTGGACTGCACGGCCGGATATGAGCCTGCTCTTCCAGCTCACGTTCTTCAAGAACGACGGTGTGCCGGATGAGCGGATCGTCAGTCTGCGGTACCGGTATACCATCTGACCTCCTCAGCCCCGATGGCCCTGACTCGGCTTTCCTCACGACAACGCACCTGGATTGTGCAACTCGCCCTCGGCGTGGGCGTTGCACTCCTGATTATCACCATTACCCAGGAGCCGATTCTCCGTCTGGGCATTTTGCAGCGGCTTGAACTCGCTTCGATCGACTATCGCTTTCATTTCCGGGGCATCGCCCCTTTCGTTCGGGATTCTTCTGATGTCGTCATCGTCGAAATTTCTGAAGATGCCTTCCGCTCGCTCCCCGAACAGTTCCCATGGCCACGCTCGTACTATGCCCATCTGCTTCGCAACCTGAAAGCAGCAGGTGCGCGCGCAGTCGGGATCGACCTTCTCTTCAGCTCGCCCGACCCGGGCAGTCCGGACAATGACACCGATCTGCTCGCGGCTCTCCGTGAAACCGGGATCGGTGTGCTCGCCGGGAAACGCGAAGCCGACAGCGAACTCTATACCACGGTTTCCGCTTCGGAGAACTATGGGAATATCTTCTTTCCGCATGACCGCTCCATGGGCCTGGTCAATATTCGCAACGATGCCGATGGTGTCTACCGCGCGTATAACACCATGTTCGTTGTCGATTCGGCCGGTGGTACGGAACGCGCGTTGCCGACATTTGCCTTTGCCATCCTGAACAAATACCTCGGCCTTCCACCACTCACTGTGCCCGAGCACATTGGGTCCGGCTTCACGTATGCCGGCCGGACCATACCGCCCTATGATCCCGGTTCGACGCTGATCAACTTCTACGGACCGAGCGGCACGTTCCCGCACATCAATTTCCATGATGTGCTCGACGACGCTTCCGTGACAACCATCGATGAGCAGGCCAGCGGCGAACAGATCAATACGTTCAGCGATTCGACCTACGGGTATCTGTACGACGGAACATTCAGGAACAAAATCGTCCTTGTCGGGGTGACCGTGCCTGAATACAAGGATCTGTTTCCTGTGGCAATGGCACGCGGCGGAGGCAATCGCGGCAATCTGATGTACGGCGTGGAAATTCACGCCAGCGTGATTGAAAACGTCCTGCACAACGACTTTCTGACTGTTGAGACTCCCTGGACTGCGGCCGTTATTACGCTCGTGCTTGTCATGATCACGTTCCTCGTCACATCATCCCTGCGCGATATCAAAACCCGCTTTCATCTCATGATCGGCCTGCTCGGATTCCTGTTTGCCCTCGCGGAGATCGTGCTCATTGGCGGCCTGGCTCTGGTGCTGTTTACGTCCTTCCACTATGTCATGGGCGTCACGAATGCCGTGCTTGCCGTCATCGGCGGCTACGTGATCAGCACAACCTACTACATGGTAACGGAACGGCGCGAACGCCTGCTCATTAAATCGATGTTCAGCACCTACGTCAACCCTTCATTGGTCGATGAGCTCGTCGCCCATCCTGAGAAGCTGGTTCTCGGAGGACAACGGGAGGAGCTGACCGTGTTGTTCAGTGACATTGAAGGGTTCACCCGTATTTCTGAACGGCTTTCTCCGGAAGAACTTGTCAGCATTCTCAACGAGTATCTCAACGTGATGTCCGGAATCATTTTCCGGAATGATGGGACTCTGGACAAATACGAAGGAGATGCCGTCATGGCTTTCTGGGGAGCACCGATCCCCCAGCCCGACCATGCCGTGCGAGCATGCCGCACCGCACTGGAGATGCAACACTCCCTGCACGACATGAACGCAGCCTGGCATGAGAAACAGCGTCCGGCTATCCGCATCAGGATCGGTATCAACACGGGGGAGATGGTCGTCGGAAATATGGGTGCCGTCGGGAAGTTTGCCTATACGGTAATTGGGGATAGCGTGAATCTGGCATCACGTCTGGAAGGGGCAAACCGGGAATACCGGAGCGGCATTATGGTGAGTGAACGGACCTACCAACTCGTGCGGGGAGAAATCTGCGGAAGGGAACTGGACCGTCTGGCCGTCATCGGACGCGACGAGCACGTCACGACGTACGAGTTGCTCTGTCCGACAGGCCAGCCCCTGACGCCCAAGATCCAGGAGTTCCTCGATCTGTACGCCGATGGAAAGAAGCTATATTATGCGCGCGAGTGGCGGGATGCACAGCGCGCTTTCGAGGCGGCGCTGGGCCTTCTCCCCGGCGACTATCCCTGCCTCCTCCATCTCGAGCGGATCCGTGCCTACATGCAAACGCCGCCCCCGGAGAACTGGGACGGCGTGTGCGTCCTTACCTCAAAATAGTATTCTGCGGAACCGCCTACTCCCCGACGCGGCGGAACTGATCGCTTTCGAGCGAGAAGGTCATCGAAATGCGGTGCGTGTTTCCCAGCTGACCTGTGCCGTCGAACTTGGCAAACGAATAATCAATGTTCAGTTTGGGAAAGTGCACTCCGGCACCCATGGTGAGTTGCTTCACATCGCTGTACCCCATCCGCAGCGCCACAAGGTCCTTGAACTGAAATTCCAGCCCCGTGTGAAGATCGAAGCTCATGGGACCGAGGTGTGCAAGCGCTGCGTATTTCCGGTTTTCAAAACGGATGTCAAAATCCACCGCCGGCGCAAACCGGCCACCGAGGGCTTCGATGAAATATGCCGACCCGACCTTCATCGTCGGAGAGATCAGCTCGTTTCGTCCGGTGCTCCAGGCCAGAAACGTGGTCGTCACATCCTGCAGGTTCGCCCCGAGCACAAGGTTGTCCATCGGCGTGTACCAGATGCCGATATCAAATCCGATTCCCGTCGCGCTGGCCTCGCCGAGTTCACGGCGGATCAGTTTCACGTTGGCACCATACATGAAGTCGTCCGAATACCGTCGGGCATACGTGAAATACAACGCGTAGTCGGCGGCATTGAAATACGTCACACGGTCGGGATCCACGCGGCTGAACTGTGCGGGATCATAGGTGAGATTTCCATTGATATCGACTCCCGCATTGCGCGTATCGGGAATATCGTCAACACCCAGCCGGATAAGACTGAAACCAATGCTGGCACGCGGGCCGACAGGGATCGCTACCGCTCCGTAATCATGATTCACGAGCGAGCCAAACTGCTCGTCGTGCATCAGGGCAATCTGAGGGTAGTTGATCCGGGCCAGACCGGCCGGATTCCAGTAGCCCGCCGTGACGTCGTTTGCAAGCGCAACATACGCTCCCCCCAACGCAAGCGCCCGTCCACCCACACCAAGGGCAATAAACTCCCCTGCGTATTTTGCCACACTCGTCTGCCCGACGGCCCACGCAGCGGGAAGACAAAGAACGACCACCAGCGCTTTGACCGCTCTCATCGCCCTATCCGCTTTCTGTGATGCGTGCACTTCACGTAGTCAAAATCACAAAATCTGCCGTCAGAGTCAAGGCACAGCATCTCCCTCCTCCGAAGGCTCTCCTGGACACGGGAGAGAGCAAACGGGCCCGGTGATATCTGCCTCCCGCATGCAAAGACCCCCGTACATACCAGCACTATTCCCCGGCGGGAAGGCGACACGGATGCCTTCCACTCGATCCCGCAGCTCGAGGGATACATCCCTGTGCCGCATTCCCCCGGGAAATTTGCGAACTCTGCTTCAGAAAGAACTTCGGGTGAAGCAGATAACCTGCGCTCCCTGGCATGAATAGCCCGCACACTGATCGGGTCCGCAGGAGCACTGCACGAGTGCGCAGGGAAAACAGTCCACATTCTTTCCTTCGACAACACCCGTGATCATGATGGTGAGGAGCGCTAGCATCAGCAGCCCCGCCAACGCCCCACCGATGATCCGCCGTGAACAATGATGAATCATAGCTTTCTCCTTTCAGGGCAAACGGGAGGCACCGAGACAGGAGTACCATGTCCCGTCGTCGCACCGCACCTCAGCGCACTGGTCCACCCCTCCGGCGCATCCCAGATCACCCCGACATGACACGCACGGTTTTGGTGGACGGGCCTGAAGTGCTACCGTAGCAAGAAGAATCAGGAGTCCGGCTGCGGCAACGGTGTTCAAGACATGTGATCTGCTCACAGGGCTTCTCCTTCTGATGTGGAAAGCGTGTCCATCTCCCACACTGTAACGGTTGTGTCGGCAATGCCGTAGAGCCTGTGCCCGGACACGTGGGCAACGGTAAGACCCGCCGGCAGGAGATATGACCATCTGTACAGTCCGTCCGGATGCCCGTACACATCCATGACACCTCGACCTTCTGTACCACGGGAGCCCGCATGCACATGGACTTCATCGCCAGTAAGACTCACATGGAGTGACAACCGCCGTGCGTCAGGCGAGACACGGACATAGTGGACGTCGCCGGCGTTGCGCGATACAACATCCGGGAGGCCGACATGATCGATGGTCTGGACGAAGGAGTGTTCCGGGGACCTGCCATACTCAAACAGCCCGAGAACACCGGCACGATAGGCGGCGTATGCAAACCGGCCGTCACTCGACCCTGCCATGCGGCCATCCAGAGCAATACCCACACGCTCCTGCTGGTCTGCAAGAACGCCAAAGGTCCCGATCAGAGTCCCCCGACGGTCGTACCGTGCGAAGAGCTTCGGACCTGCGGGAGACGACATCAGAACGTAGCCCTCCGGCCCGTACAGGGCGATGCGGAATGGAGGGCGTTCGGGACGAATGGTCTTCAGGAGTCGCGCATCCGGACCAAACACGGTAATGCGGCTGTTGACAGGATCGCAGATCCAGACCGTTCCATCGTCCGCGACATCAAAGTCGGTCGGATTCGTGAACTCGCCCGGACCCTGTCCTGCCTGACCCCCATACACACGGACCGGCACACCGTCGTGGGAGAATCTCCTGACACACCGGTCAGTCCAGTCAAGGACGTACACATCACCGTCCGCATCGGTACGGACGCTGACGGGCGCAGACAGGAGAGGCCCCGGTGCACAACCGATGGTGATACCGCGCTCGAGCCTGTTCGCTTTCCAGATTCTTCCGGTTGATTGTTGCGGTGCAATCGTGTCCACTGCAGTGGCTCCCGGCGAGCGTGTGCCAGAAACGAGTTTCTCGACACGTTCTTCTTCCGGAACCAGGACCAGGCCGACGACGACTCCAGCGGCTATCGCGCCGGTCAGCAGGAGAAGCAACCGCCTTTCACGTCGCATGGCACTGTCTCCCTCGAGAGTGTGTACTGCCCCTTGCTCTCACAGGATCGGCCCCGCCGGGGCCCGCATGAAGCAGGTGACCGCAATGGAGACACCCTTGATCGAGATCTCGACCGCCATGCAATTATCCGGTCCGCCGCTACACCCGATCTGCGAACAACCGAACGGCGCGGCCGCCGTTGCCTGAGCAGGGACGCCCAGGAGTGTGACACAGCATACGCCTGCCAGTAGCAGGATCGCAATATACGACCGCACAGGTTTCATTTTTCCCTCCTGACGATATGTGGTACTGTGACGGAGACACACATGCCTGAGCATCTTATGTCTCCGGCGCGGGCTTCGAACCGAACGTGCCGGTACACCAGACGTACCAGCAGAGGGCGACACAGAGAAGATTCTGGAACACGTGGAGAAGGTCGGCGTGAGCATATGGAAACGCGAACCAGCACCCGCATGGCCGGCCAGGAGCAACAACCACAAGAACAGCCGTGACCACGGCAAAGACGGTAAACAGGATCCCCGCTCCTAAGAGGCTGGTGCGGCGGGACGTTCCGAATAGCATTCCTGCCGTGAGGGCAAGTTCGGCTGCCACGACCCCACCTCCCACCGCCGCCGCTCCCCGTTGTGGAACGATTGGATTGCGCTGCAGAAGATCCACAAAAAGATGCCAGTGGAGAAGTTTGTCCACTGCAGCAGCTCCCAGAATTCCTGCAATGACAAACGCGGTCAGAACGGTGATCACCTTCATGCGTTTCCCCCTTCGCCACGCTCCGGATCCCGTTTCTCTCTTACGCTGCTCGTCTCACCGGTGCGGCTGCGATGTGTCCCGCACCACGGAAGGCGGACCTCCACGCTCGGCAGGGGCGTTCCCGGTTCAGCCTGACGCTTCGCCCGAGTGCGTCCGCCGCCCGGCAGAACCCATCTGCCGCAGCCAGAGTGCCCGCCAGTTCCCCGGGTGAACAGCATCGCTCCTTCCGGCGTGGGCGGACGAACCAGCGCGCTGCTGTCGGCCGTGATCCCAGAGCCGGACCGGAGTGCCGCACCGGTAAGTACGACTGTGCAGGGAAGATATGGAGTGGTTTCTCGAAGCATAGGAGTTCTGCCGCCGCTTCTGCGGTGGCACGTTCACCTATGACTACACGCGGCGGGAAGGAATTCCGAGGAACGATGAAAAAAAGAAGGGTGGGGATGCGCTAGAGTGGCTCTGCGCCCAGTTCTTTCCGCAGGGCTTTGATCACCGGATGTTCTTCGTCTGCCTGTGACCCTTCGGACGTCTCCGGCGCTTCGTCGGAGACGGGTTGCACCTCTGCCGTCAGGCGAACACGTTCGTTGAATACTTTGAAAAATATCTCGGCCAGCACCTCCCGGTTGCGCTGAACCGTCGCAACCTGGAATTCATCCGCGCACCCGATGCGGACCGTACCACGGGTGACGCCCAGGAGCGAGGTTGCTCCCAGAACGGCACCAAGAGAAATCTTCTGTTGCCCCACTTCTGCAACAAACTCCTGCCACCGCGAACGCACTTCGTCTTCATGCGGCGAACGCCCGGCAGGCGGATGTGGATCTGTGCCGTCAACATGTGATGAAGCCCCCGCGGAGCGAGCTGGTGAGGACGGTGCGTTCTCGTCCCGGGATTGTGGCCTTGGAGTTCGATGCGGCGAATCAGACGGAGGAGCGATTCGTGCACCGGATGAAGCCGGAGCATGGTGCGCTTGCGCATCTGCGGGAGCAGGTGCACGGGTGTGGCTGTCTAGGTTACCGACCGGTTTTTTTTTTAGCTCATCGATCCCCTCGATGAGTCCGGCCAGGTCCGTTGCCCTCGGCATGGTCACCAGTTGCACCATATCCGCTTCGAGGCGGAAACGGGGTTGGGCAGTAAAGCGCAGGGCCTGATCGGTGCCGTGGACAAGCCGCTGGGCGCGGAGGAGATCACCCACAGAGAACAGGCCTGCGGTTTCACCGTACCGCGTACGATACGTATCCGATGCCTCGATCAGCTCGGTGCTTCCCATCACCTTCGCCACAAGCAGGTTTCGCAGGTGTTCGAGCAGTCCGGAGAGAAACTCCCGCAGATCAAATCCGCCGCCCATCAGGTCATCCACCAGCATGAGGCCCCCATGGGCATCCTGTTTTTCCATCAGGTCCGTGACACGGAAATAGACTTCCGTATCGGCGATATTGAGCGCCTCCTGCATCCGTACAAGTGTCACCTCGTTACCGCAGAGAGCGATAACCTGATCGAAAAGGCTCTGCGCATCGCGGAGCGATCCGTCGCCCTTCCGCGCGATCAGCGACAGCGCATCGGTTTCCAGACTCAACCCCTCCTCCTTCGCAATCTGCGCAAGGTTTTCCATGATTGTTGCATGGGGGATCCGTCGGAATTCAAACCGCTGGCAGCGCGAGAGGATTGTTGCGGGGACTTTTTGCAGCTCGGTGGTGGCAAAAATAAACAGGACATGCGAAGGGGGTTCTTCGAGCGTCTTGAGGAGCGCGTTAAACGCTTCCTTCGTGAGCATGTGCACTTCGTCGATGATATACACTTTGTAGGCGCATTTTACCGGCGCATAGCGGACAGCATCACGCAGGTTGCGGATTTCTTCAACGCCGCGATTCGATGCACCATCGATTTCCTGGACATCAAAACTACGCCCGTCCGTGATTTCTGAACAGTTTTCACAGGCGTTGTCGGGATTGGCGTCTTTCGGGTGGAGACAGTTCACGGCTTTGGCAAGAAGGCGCGCGGTCGTCGTTTTGCCGACGCCGCGTGGACCACTGAACAGGTATGCATGCGCCAGCCGCTTGCCGGAAAGGGCATTGCGGAGGGTTCGCGTTACATGGTCCTGGCCGACCACGTCTTCGAAGACCATGGGCCGCCATTTCCTGGCAGTAACAATGTACTCGCTCATGTCCGCTGCACCACTGTCACGATGATGTCCGTTTCTTCCGTGGAAAGACGTGCCCGAGTGCGTCTTCTATCTGACTGATGGGAATCAGCCGGAGACCTTCTTTTACGCGTTCAGGTATTTCCGCGAGGTCCTTGACGTTTTCCTGGGGGATCAGGACCGTTGTAATGCCGCTCCGTTGCGCTGCGAGAAGTTTTTCATTCAGGCCGCCGATACCGAGGACCTCCCCCCGGAGCGTGATCTCTCCCGTCATGGCCACGTCACTGCGGGCCGGCTTGCCGCTGATCGCCGAATACATGGCCATCGCCATCGTGATACCGGCCGACGGTCCGTCTTTCGGTATGGCCCCTTCCGGGAGATGAATGTGAATCTCCCTTCCTTTGAAGAAGGTAGGTGAGAGCCTGAGCTGCTGCGCCTGCGAACGCAGGTAGCTGAGCGCCGCCTGCGCCGATTCCTTCATCACATCCCCGAGCTGACCGGTAAGCGTGAGCTTTTCCTGCCCGCGCATCACGGTGACATCGACGTGCAGAATATCGCCGCCAACGCTGGTCCAGGCCAGCCCCGTCACAGACCCGACTCGATGTTCCCCGCTCTTTTTCCTGCTCCGGAACCTGGGCACGCCAAGGAATTTCTCCACGCGCTCGGCATCGACCGCGATCGACGCAGGAGCGCCCTTCTTCTTGCTCCCCGCCTTCTTCCCCTGCTTCGATCCGACAATCTCTTTCGCCACTTTGCGGCACACCGAAGCGATTTCCCGTTCCAGATTGCGGACACCTGCTTCACGGGTGTAGTCGGTGATGATCTTCGCAATCGCCCCGTCCTGAATCACCACCTGACGGTGTTCGAGACCATGTTCCTTCAGTTGCTTTGGGATAATATGACGCCGTGCGATCTCCACTTTGTCGTGGTGCAGATATCCGGGGAGTTCGATGATTTCCATTCTGTCCTGCAACGGAAGTGGTATGCTGTACCGGACGTTTGCCGTGGTAATAAACATCACATGCGACAGGTCATAGTCCACGTCGAGGTAGTGGTCGCTGAACGCCACATTCTGTTCGGGGTCGAGCACTTCGAGGAGGGCGGCGGAAGGATCCCCGCGGAAATCCATGCTCATCTTGTCGACTTCATCCAGCAGCACGAGCGGGTTGATCACACCCGCCCGGCGCATCGACTGAATGATTTTACCGGGCATGGAGCCAATATAGGTACGCCGGTGGCCACGGATTTCCGCTTCGTCACGCACCCCGCCGAGTGAAATCCGGACGAGCGTCCGCCCGAGAGCCCGTGCGATCGATTTGGCCAGCGACGTTTTTCCAACACCGGGAGGCCCCACAAAACAAAGGATCTGTCCTTTCATTTCGCGGACAAGATTGAGGACTGCGATGTGTTCGAGAATACGGTCCTTGGGCTTTTCCAGCCCGAAGTGGTCTTCGTCCAGAATCCGTTGCACATGGGCGATCCGCAGATTGTCCTTCGTCCGCTTCTGCCACGGAACGGCAATCATCCAATCCAGATAGCCCCGTATCACGGTGGATTCCGGCGAGAGGGGAGGGGTCTTCTTCAATTTGCCGAATTCTTCGAGCGCCTTTTCCTCAACCGCCTTCGGCATCTTCGCCTTCTTGATGTCCTCTCTCAACTTCAACAGCTCGGGGGAGGTTTCCTCATCGCCCAGTTCATCCTGCAGAATGCGGATTTGCTCCTGGATGAAGAATTTTCGCTGTGAGCGGGCAATGTTGTCGTGGACCTTGGTATCGATTTCCTTTTCGATTTTGAGGACGTCAATTTCCGAATTGAGGATCCGGATCAATTCATGGAGCTGTTCCCGGATGCCTTGCAGTTCCAGGATGCGGTGTTTGACGTCGACCGTCTGCATGATGTTCGCCGCGATGTAGAAAACGCGCCGGAGCGGTTCGCGGGTGTTCTCGAATGCCACAAGAACTTCACTCGGGACATTGCGGTTCAGATGCACGTACTCCGCAAACAGGGAGGAGGTATGCCGGAGGAGGGCATCGAGTTCCGCGTCCAGCGTTGCGGGTGGCACGTGCAGCTGGACTTCCGCCTCGAGGTACTTCGGATTCTGCTCGAAATGCTCAACGTCGGCCTGCACAATGCCATCCACCAGAATCTTGATCAGCCCGTTGGGCAACTTCAGTACCTGGATGATGCGTGCAACGGTTCCCTCGCGGTACACATCATCAATACCCGGTTCTTCCGTGATCGAATTCTTCTGCGCAACGAGGAAGATGTATTTGTCCCGCTCCACGGCATCCGTGACTGCACGCAGCGACGACTCCCGGCCGACAAGCACGGGAAAAATCATATAGGGAAAAATCACCACATCGCGCAGCGGCAGTACCGGCATGCGTGTGGGAATGGTCTCACGAGAGTGAGCCGGCTGTTCCGGTTTCAGGGTCTGGTCGTTATCCATGGATGATCATTCGTGGTAGGTGAAGCACATCAAGGTACCACAATAAAGGGCGTTTGTCAAGAAACGGGGGGCGAAGCGGAACGGATTACGGTGTTGCGGGAATCGTACCACCGGCAAGTGCGAGATGTGAGAGGAGATCTCTTCGCTGCATCCGCGCAACGGCACCGCACAGCGTGCGGCCTTCGGTCCAGAAGACCATCGTTCTGCCATCAGCGTCTTCCTCAACATACGGGTGACCTTCCAGCAAGGCGCGTTTGATCTCAGGCGCAAGATCGAGGGGTGCGCCGGCCTGGATGGTACGCCAGCAGGTCTGATACACGTAGATCCTCTCTCCGTTGCCCGTGTACACGACATACGCAAACGGAACACCGGCTGCTTCGTTCAGTACGGCGCCCGAAGGAATGTAATCGCGCAGTGCATGAACACGGACAGGGAATTCGGTCTTGCCTGCAAAATAGCGTTCCAGGACTGTTGGTTCATGCGAAACCACCTGCGGAGTTGCACCACCGGTAGTCATTGCGGCAAGATGGAGAAGCGATGCCTGCACGACATCCGCATGATCGGTAATACCGACGTCCGCGGAGTTCTGCAGAGGACCCACAATGAGGTAGCCGAGCAGAAGTACTGCGGCTAATCCGAAAGACCATGAGAGAATGGTACGGCGAGGCAGGGGAACCACTCCGTGAGAGCGACCACCCTGTTGTTCCCGTTCAATGATCGTCGATACGGATGCGGTAAGAACATCCGGTGTTTTGATCATGTGCAGACGCTGATGGATCAAGCCGGTAATGAAGCGTTCTGCTTCGTAGGCCCGACGGCATCCCGGACAGCTGGCGACGTGGTCGAAAAAGGGTTGCTTGGCGCTGGTCTGGAGGTGGTCATCGACGGCCGGCGTTATCTGTTCATCACACTCACGACAATTCAACGCTGGATCTCCCGTCTCTCGTCCCGGCCCTCACCGTGCTGCGAAGGTCTCAACCCTCCACCGCGTAACCGCGGTCTTTTGCATACTTCAAGAGCCGTGTGCGCAGAAGACTTCTGCCGCGATGGAGCCGTGAGCGCACCGTACCCAGAGGACAATCGAGGAACTCTGCAATCTCTTCGTAGGTTAGTGCCTCGATGTCGCAGAGGATGACGACCGTTCGGAAGTCTTCGGGCAAATCGGCGATTGCGGTGGCAATATCATCGTCCAGCAGATTTCCGAATGACGATTCCTGCGGGTTGTTTGCTTCCGCGGCTTCATCGCGAATTGTATGATAAAAATTCTGAATCTCGTCGTAATCGACCGTGTCCGGTTCTTTTGCTTCCCGCCGGTAGCGGTTGATGTACGAATTTTTCAAAATTCTAAACAGCCATGCGCGGATATTGGTTCCCTTCTCATACTTGTCCCAGAATCGGAATGCTTTGAGGAAGGTTTCCTGGACGAGGTCGTCGGCATCCGCCCGGTTGTTTGTCATTCGGAGGGCGTAGTTGTAGAGGAGATCCGCGTGGGGAAGGGCCTCTGCTTCAAATTCGCTCTGTTTCGGTGTTTTTCCTGCGCCCTTCATCATCGGAGTGCGAAATAACGGGTGTCAGATTCAACGAAGATTAAAAGTACGACAAACTTTTTGAAGTGTCAAGGAACCCTCTCCCGAAACAGAGCACAATCGGAATCATGCAGGCAGACAGATCTGTAGAAGGTCGGAGAGCTGTTGGGAAGTGAAGATCTGTTCAAAACGGAGCGATTCGGCAGGAACCGGACGGTCTGCCACGGTAAGAGTCTGCAAACCGGCATGCGTCCGCAGGTCACCAATATGTTGGAGCTGCAAACCGCCGCCAGCGCGAAGGACCATGAGGCCAAGATCAACGGTGTGCGTCCATCCGGACGGATGCTGCATCAACACCCCTCTCACGAGCACATCGACCACCCTCTTTCCGTTCTGAGGAAGACGGGTGTAGTAGTCAAGCTCGGTGTCCTCATACGCGCCACTGGCAATCGCACGAAGGGCAGTGAGTATCCCCACGACATTGAGCTTCCGGACGAACTCCTTCTTCGGATCCTGCGGCCAGTGACCCGATTCAATCAACACCGTGCTTGTCCCGGTACCCTGAAAAAGATCACCGAATGCTCTCGGTTCGTGGACGTCGTCATAGCGCGTGAGGTGGCCGCGGGCGAGCGGCTCGAGAATGCGGCTGACCAGCGCCCCGACATGCATGGCGCGCAATCGCGTTGGCGTGGCGGAGCGATCGGGTGACGGCGGGGGAGCAAGAAGGGCAAGCGCCGCGACCGCAGATGAGTCGCCGACCGAACTCAACTCCTGATCATGAAGATTGAACCCGAACTCGGGGCGCAGCCGCCGCTGCGTGTCAAACAACACACGCGCCTCGGGTGACGCCAGAACCAGCGCGTCACGGTTGACATCGATCCCCACGGCATTCCGCCTCTGCTTCCGTTCCGCCCCATCAGGATTCACGAGCGGAATCATATGCACCGTACTGCCCTGTAGCAGGATTCTCACCCAGGGCTCATCGTGCAAAAGAACCAGCGCATGAAGAATATCCATCAATGCCAGCGTGGCCGTTGGTTCATCGCCATGCATTTGCGACCAGAGCATCACCCGGCGTGCGCCGTTCCCTGCACTCGCCATCGTGAGGACACGCCCCTCGAGCGAGCGACCGATGTCCTCGAGTCTCAGCAGCGGGCTTGCTGCCAGCTGCCGGAGCTCTCTCTGGATTGGTGCGTGGGTGCAGTCGGAGGGCGTGAGGTGGTCTGCCCGGAACTCCGGATAGATCGCAGCAACGTGGGAAGCAAATTCCGCCGGTCTCATCGTTGCAGAGCCTCGAAGTACTTCTTGATCAGCTCCTGATAGTCGCGCGCATACCCTTCTTCCAGCGCGCGCAGGAGATCACGCTGTAGCCGGTTTCGTCCTTCCTGTGTTGAGAGGTCGATCTCCGGCGGACTCTGGCGGGCCGTGGTTGTGCCGCTCTCCGCTCTGCGTCTCTTCTCGAAATCCCGTTCCCGCATGGAGCGCTGGGCATCGAGCAGACGCGAAAGAATGCGATCCTGCTTGCGGAGTGTTTCCGGATTGACCGAACCTCCGGCAAGGTCAGTCTGAACTTCCCGCATATCCTGTGCGACCCTGTTGAGATCGCCCAGCAGTTTGCTCAATTCTCCTGCCCGCGAAGCCTCGCGTGCAAGGTCCTCGAGCGACTTTCGCACCATCCCCTGTTCGCCGGCCAGGCGTCCGAGTTCGGCGGCCTGTTCCGGAGTAAGCCCCCGTGTGGCATCATTGATCCCCTGCTGTTGTCCGCCGAGTTGCTGAAGGCGTTGAAGGAACCCTCCCATGCCCATGCCCTGTCCTCCCCCCTGCATCATCCCCTGCGCCGCATCCTGCAGCTGCTGGGCGATCTGGTTAAGCGCTCCCATGGCACCGCTCTGCTGCTGCGCCGCGGCCCCGCCGTTGCGCTGGTCCAGCGACTGCAGAGCGTCGGTCATTTTTTGCATCGCCTCGCCGATGGCTTTGCCCATCTCGGGAGAGATGGAGAACGTCTTCTGGGAAAGCGCCGACAACCTGTTGGTGATGTTGCCCAGGTCGCGGAGGACGTTCATCTGCTCCTGCGCGTTCTCCCGGAATCGCTGCGATGTCGGATCCATGGCGCGCGAGCTGTTCTTCAGTTCCTCCTCGCGCCGCGACAGCTCCAGCAGGTCATGCGCCGCACGCCGCATCTCGTTCACAATCTGGCGCTGCTGGTTCTGCAGCATCTGCTGCTTCATCTGCTGGAGCCCCTGCATCATCTGGCCCATCTTCTGCATGGCCTGTTGCTGCTGCGTCGCCGCGCGGTCCATCTCTCCGCGCTCCATCTGCTCGCTGATCTCCCGCAGCAGCTTCTCCAGGTCTTCCTGCTTCATGTTCTGGAGAAGGTCCTGCATCTCCTTGACGGGCATCTCCGCAGGAAATTCTTCCATGCTTTTCTCAAGCTCCGCAAGTTCTTTCTCGAGCTTCTGATACTTCTCGCGGACATCGTCCTGACTCCGTTGCGCCTCCTGCATCTTCCGCTCGCTCCGCCGGAGCGAATCGGCCATTTCTTTGTGCAACTCCTCCTGCTTCCCGAGCATCTCCTCCGTCCGTTTGAGCATTTCGTCCATCTTCTGCTCGATCCGGATCCGTTTCAGCAAATTCAGCGTCCGTTCGATACTCTTCCGGAACTGTTCCTCGGAGAAAGAAAATTTCTGCAGCGCCTGTTTCATGGCTTCCGGACTCATCTGTTGCATTGCGTCCTGGAGCCGCTTCATGGCCTCGGCGAATTCCGGTGAATTCATCTCGGTCATCACCTGCTGCAGCTCCTGGTACTTCTGGAGCGTTTCTTCTGAAATCACTTTCTTGTTCTGCATCTCGTCCAGCATCGTATCCATGGTGCGCTGAACGTCTTCCATTCTCTTCTGGATCTCTTCATACCGGCGAACCAGTTCCTCGGCCTTCTTCTGGTCTTCCCACGTCATCTTCTGATCTGGCTTCTTCATCTCGCGGGCGAGATCATCCAGCTCTTTCTTCGCCTCCTTGGCCTCGGTCAGCGACTGCTGCAACGTCTCGCTGCTCTGGTCGTGTCCTTTGTCCACTGCGGCGAAGACCTCTTCGAGGGATGGAAGCCGGAGATAAAAGACGGCACTTGAAGCCGACTTTGGACCGCTGACAGCATCGTTGTCAAACACCTCCGCATAGTACTGGACGACATCTTCCGGACCGAGGCGCAGCGTGGAGAGATCCCAGGTGTATGGGACCAGCCACTCCTGTCCCGCCCGACCCGTCAGTGGAATATCGATGAAGGTAAACTCCGGAGCAGCCTGTTCATACTTCGACTGCACAAGCTTGTGCCCGATGCGCAGGCGCGAGAGACCATAATCGTCGGATGCCCGTATGAGCACCGCCAGCTTCTCGTCGCCTGAAACATTCAGGTTTATTCCCGGGGCAACGATGGCAACGGTTGGCGCCGCATCAGAGACAACACGGAGGGTGTAGTCGATGGGATCGGCATTTGCCACGCCATCGCGGTCCTTCACCACCAGATGATACCGTCGCTCTTTGTGGTGGGCCAGCCGGCCGGCGGCGTTTTTTCCCGTCACCTGCAGAGCCTGTGCCGTGCTATCACTAAAATACACGACGGCCTGGGCAAGCTCTTTCGTCGTCTCCACCTCCATCTGAATAGTCGTTCCGGCGGGCGCTGTTACATCACCGATGTTGTCATCCATCCGCAGGGAGGCCAGCCCTGTGTAGGGCGGGTAGAGGAGACGCAGGCGGAGGATATTGACCACCGGACGATCCAGCACACGCAGGAGATATTCCGAGCTTGCATACGGACCGGCTTCGACACGATAGTGCATGGAAAGCCGGACGCTTGCAAGCGTCGTCCCGTACATCTGCTCTCCGTGCCGATCGAGGGGGCGCTCTTCAAACGCTAGTTGTCCTTCCGGCCGGACCAGCAGGCGAATCGGATGGTCTGTGCTCCCCCGAACCAGTGCGGTGATGACAACATCGTCACCTTTCACGATCTCTGCATTTCCTGGTTCCACAGCAATTGTGACATCCGGCGCGAGAGTGAACTCGGTACTGTAGTGAAGCAACCGGTATGCGGCGCCTCCGAGCGTCCCGGGAAGAAGGACAAGGCCGGCAACGATCGCAAACACTACGGCAGGGAAGAACCGGACCAACGACCGGAGGCCTGAACGGTCGACCAGGACGGTGAAATCAAGCGGCTGCACTTCTTCCGACAGGTCGCGGAACGACGCATCGATGAGGTCGAGCGAATACAATCGCCCCGAAGCCTCCCGATCGCGCAGAAGCTGGAGCAGGTTGAGGAGGCGGTCCTTGATGTGCGGAAAACCTCGGCCGACGCGGTCAGCAGTCTGTTCGTCCGCTTCGTAGCCGAGAAGCCCCAGCAGCCGACCGAGAGGTTTGCCGGCAATCCACACGAAATATCCCACGACACCGGCTGCGGAAAACAGAACCAGCACTGTGCGGGTGAAAGGGGGGAGGTGGAGGAGTGATTCAACGATGAGGAGTACAACAAACAGGGCGAGGGCCAGGAGGCCCGTGCGCAGCACTGCCTGCACGACCCGTGTCGTTGCTTCCGCGTGCCGCAGCACCTGCAGCCTCCGGAGGATCTCCTCCACACCGATCGGTCCCTGCTGGTCCATCTGGCTCACCTGCGTAGTGCCCACACCACGATATTGGTCCCGAACCGGAGCGCTTCCTCACGCTTTGCGGGAGGGTCGCCATGCACGTCTGGATCTGCCCACCCGTCGCTGGGATTACTTTCAACGGTATAATAGACGACCAGTCTCCCGTTTGCAAAAAGTCCGTATCCCCGGGGTTGTTTATCGTCGTGTGCATGAGTCTTGGGTGGGCCGGACGGGAACGCAAACGGGGCCTGGTACAGTCCCGATGAGAAGGGCACTTCAACAAAATCCTGGTCGGGGAAGACTTTCTTCATTTCCCTGCGAAATGCCCTGTCCATGCCGTAGTCATCGTCGGCATAAAGGAACCCCCCGTTTCCGAGGTAGGTCCTGAGATTACGCACGTCCTGTTCGGAGAACGCGATATTCCCATGGCCGGTCAGGAAGACGAGGGGATAGGAAAAGAGCTGCTCGTTGCCGACCTCGACGGCTGTATAGGTCGGGTCCACATCAATGCCGGTCTGCCGTTGTACGAACTGAAGGAGGTTTACTTCGGCGGTCGGGTCGTTGTACCAGTCGCCTCCGCCCGCATACTTCAGACGCGCGATACGGACGGCGCTTGTCGGACGGGAGGGCTGCACGAATGCATCCGCCGCAAAAACTCCAAGAAAGAGAATCAGAAGAAGAATACGCATGAACAAAAGGTAGAAAAGGAGGGAAGAAGAAGCAACCACGGCGCCTGCAGCTATCTGGCTTGCAGGCGCCGCGCATCAGGAGGAGTGTCTCGACGGACGTCGGCCGTCCGCCATCCGGACAATGCGGAGTGCTGTTAGTCCATCACCTTGCGCAGAAATGCCGGCTTGTCGTGATCGCTCTTGTCGATCTTGTCTTTCGGCATCTCCTGCTCGCCCCGTTGTGTCGGCAGATTGATAGGGACCCCGCGACGGACATAGGCGGGCTCGTCGAGCAGCTGCAGATCGTTTACCCCCGAAGGAATACGGTCCACCGGTTTGGCACTTTTCGCATGGCGGGAAGCCGCCGTCTGTTGAGCGGTGCGCCGGTTAAACCCGGTAGCAATGACGGTCACCATGATCTCGTCTGTCATCTTCTCGTCGATGACCGCACCCAGGATGACGTTGGCATCTTCACCCGCTGCGTCATGGATGATCTCCGTCGCCTCCTCAACCTCGAACAGGGAGAGGGAAGAACCGCCGGTGATGTTCACCAGCACGCCCTGGGCACCGCTGATGGAGACGTCCTCAAGCAACGGACTGGAGATGGCCATGTTGGCCGCCTCTACCGCGCGGTTGTCACCGTCGGCTACGCCCGAGCCCATCACCGCATCGCCCATCTCCCGCATCACGGTCCGCACGTCCGCGAAATCGACATTGATCAGTCCGGGAACGGTGATCAGCTCGGAGATGCCGCGCGTGGCTCCGTGAAGGACCTGGTTCGCAATCTCAAAAGCTTCGGTGAGCGGCGTGTTGCGCTCCACGATGGTCAGCAGCTTCTGGTTGGGGATGATAATGAGCGTATCGACCTGCTTGCGCAGCTCGTCGAGCCCCTGATCGGCCTGAGAAGAGCGTTTCTTCCCCTCACAGTGGAACGGGCGTGTGACAATCCCGACGACCAGTGCGCCGAGGCTGCGGGCGATGTTGGCAACGAGGGGTGCACCACCGGTCCCCGTACCGCCGCCCATTCCTGCGGTCACAAAAACCATATCGCTGCCGGTCAGGGACCGGGCAATCTCCTCGCGGTCTTCTTCCACCGCACGGTAGCCGATCGTGGGGTCAGCGCCGGCGCCGAGGCCGCGGGTCAGGTTCTTGCCGATCTGTATTTTGTGCGCCGCCGCGCTGTTCTGCAGAGCCTGCAGGTCGGTGTTGATCGCGAAGAAGTCCACACCGTGCAGACCTTTTTTGATCATGCTGTTGACGGCGTTGCCTCCGCCGCCACCCACGCCGACGACCCTGATTTTTGCACCACGATCGAAGCCATTGTCCAGTTCGATCACCGGTAATCCTCCTATGGGTTATGGGTTACACTTGTTTCAGGATTCACCCTAGAGCGCATCAAACCATGCACGCACTTTCCGGGCGACCCCGCTGAATGTCCGTTCTTTTGTCACCGATGCACTGCCCATGCTGCCGGTGGATTGCGAGTGCTTCAAACCATGATAGATCAACCCCACGGCCGTGGCATAGGCCGGATTCTCAATCTCCCGCACAAGGCCGCCGGAAAAACCGGCCGGGATGCCGATCTTGACCGGCATGCCGAGGACATCGCGCGCCAGGTCGGCCGTCCCTTTGACGAGCGCACCGCCGCCGGTGAGCACAACGCCCCCCGCCAGGTGTTTCGCATAGCCGGACCGTTTGATTTCCAGTGCCGCGATTTCCAGGATCTCTTCCATGCGCGGCTGTATGATCTGCGCAAGAACACGCTTGTCGATCTCCACCGGCGTGCGGCCGCCGACCCCCGGGAGCACCAGAGGTTCATTGTCGATCACCGAGGAGACATATGCGCAGCCATGCTCTCTCTTCAGCCGTTCCGCCTGCTCGGTGAGAATGCCAAGCCCCTTGCGGATATCATCGGTGACCTTGCGCCCCGCAACACCGATCACCGCCGTGTGACGGATGGTACGCTCTTCAAACACCGCGAGGTCCGTCGTGCCGCCACCGATGTCCAGCAGCGCTATGCCCACTTCCTTTTCTTCATCATCAAGCACCGCATAGCTGGAGGCCAGCGGCTCCAGAACCATGTCGCTGATCTCCAGTCCGGCGCGCTGGACGCACTTGTAGATGTTCTGGGCGGCGCTGACGAGCCCGGTGATGATGTGCACATTGGCTTCCATCCTCACACCCGACATGCCGAGCGGATCGTAGATGCCATCCTGTCCGTCGATAATGAATTCCTGGGGGATCACGTGGATGATCTTTCTGTCAGCCGGAAGGGAAACCCGTTTGGTGTCCTCGATCAGCCGGTCGATGTCGGCACGCGTCACTTCATGCTCGGGGCCGCTGATGCCAATCACACCCCGGCTCTGAAAGCTCTGGATATGGTCGCCGGCAATGCCCACGATCACGGAGCGGATGGCCACACCGGACGAAGCCTGTGCTTCGGCGATCGCGTGGGCCACGGAAGCCGTCGTCCGGTCGATGTGGGTCACCACGCCGCGGGTGATCCCGTCGGAAACGGCACGGCCGATGCCCAGGATATTCACCTTGCCGTTTGCATCGGTCCCGGCAACAACCACACAGATCTTTGTGGTGCCGATATCCAGACCTACGATCATATTGTCCATTGTGATTCCTTCCGGAGACAAGATTCAGTTCGACACGATTTCGGTTGACGGATCCCAGCGCGCGATGACCTGCCCGGCAAAACGGAGGTCCAGCGCGCGCAGAGCGTTCGCACCACGGCTGCTCACGACGGCATTCCAGAACCCTTCCAGGAGCACCAGCTTGTTCACAACATCACCCCGCCCGAACGTCACGGGGATGCCATACTCTGCGGTGTACAGCACCAGATCACCATTTGACGCCACATGCACCTCAGAGATCCGGTGATACAGACGATCCTGGAGCGTGCGCGCAACAAGCACAATCTCCAGTGCTTCCAGTACCGTAGGATGGCTCACGCGTTTTCCCGGTGTACAGGTCTGCAGCGATCCCGCACCGGTAATGACCGGGAGATCGAAGACTTCATCAGACCGGACCGGTGGAAGAATGATTCCCTCGGCATCGATCATATACAGCCGGTCAGCGACAACAGCAGCCACGGGAATGCGTTCCAGGACGCGGATACGAATCCGGCTGGGATAATCCCTGTGCACGGAAACATCCTTGAAAAACGTATTCTTCAGCACCCTGGTGCGTATGTCCGCGAGATCCACCTCTTCGAGGCGCTCGCCGATCGGTATATTTGCCGCACGAATGATCTTCTCCGACGGAACGATCCGGTTGCCTTCCACCCGGACGGTGCGGGCCATGAGGTCCGCCTTCCAGAGTTGGGCGCCTCCGGTGAGTGTCGCAACCAGAAGTGCGAGCACAATCAGAAGAACAAGGCCTCCGCGCCTTTTTCCTGTGTTCTCGGTGGATCGGCGTTGCCGGAAGAGAGGCACTGTCTCAGCGCCCTCCTTTCAGTTGGGCAAGGAATTCCTCGCCGAACTTCCAGATGTCGCCCGCACCCATGGTGATGATGAAGTCCCCTTCGCGTTTCATCCCGTCGAGGAATGCAGGAACCGTGGTTTTGTCGGCGACATAGTGCACCTGCTTGTGACCGAATTGTTTCGCCGCGTTGGCGATCAATTCGCCCGTCACTCCCTGAATCGGTTCCTCACGGGCCGGGTAAACGTCCGTCACCACGAGCACATCGGCATTGAAGAACGATCGGCCGAACTCGTCATAGAAATCCCGGGTCCGCGAGTAGAGATGCGGTTGGAACACGCACACAACACGCCGCCGCCACCCGGCCTTCACACCTGCCAGCGTCGCTTTGATTTCCGTCGGGTGATGCGCATAGTCGTCGACGACCGTGATCCCGTTGATTTCACCTTTGACTTCCCAGCGCCGGAAGACGCCGGTGAACTTTTCAATCCCGGCCTTGACCTGCGCGAAGGGAACATCGAGCTCGAGACCGACGGTGATGGCTGCAAGCGCGTTCTGCACGTTATGCTTGCCGGGGATCTGGATTTCAACGACACCCAGCTCGTCGCCGTTGCGCAGGACCGTAAAGCGGCTCCGGTTCTCTTTGTGCGAGATCTCGACCGCCTGCACGTCTGCCTGGCCATTCAGTCCGTAGGAAATGATCTTCTTCTTGATCTTCGGCATGATTTCCTGCAACGCGGGTTCGTCCAGGCAGAGGACGACAAACCCGTAAAACGGCACCTTGCCGGCGAACTGCAGGAAGGCCGATTTGATGTCCTCAAGGTCCCGGTAACAGTCCAGATGATCTGTTTCCAGTGTTGTCAGAACTGCAATCGTGGGCGTGATGGAAAGGAACGAGCGGTCGTACTCGTCGGCTTCCACAACGATGAACTCTCCTTTGCCCATCCGCGCATTCGAACCGGCGAGACCATGCAGACGGCCTCCCACGATAACCGTCGGATCCACTCCTCCCTCCATCAGGACGAGACTGACCATCGAGGTCGTCGTGGTTTTGCCGTGCGTGCCGGCGATGCCGATGCCGTATTTGAGACGCATGACCTCGGCCAGCATTTCGGCCCGCCGGATGACAGGGATCGCGCGCTGGTGTGCAATAACGATTTCCGGATTGTCCGGCGGAATCGCCGATGAAAAGACCAGTGCATCGACGTCCTCTTCGACGTTACCGGCGCTATGGCCGACGTAGATGTGCGCACCCAGGGCAGCCAGCCGTTCGGTGTTGTCACTTGTCGCGCGGTCCGATCCGGTGATGGTGAATCCCTGATCGATCAGGATTTCCGCAATGCCGCTCATGCCGATGCCGCCGATGCCGACAAAGTGGAGTTTCTTAATTGAAGAAAACATGCCTGTCCGTCCTTACCGATCGGTGATACGCGGCCGCCGCCACGAACGCCGGGTGCGTTTGGGCACGCGTGCTGCGAGGGCGTGCATTTCGTGGATCAGGTCGCGCTCACGCTCGTACCGGCCGACCCTGATCCGGTACAGCCGCCTGCGTTCCTTGATCTTGAACACGACCACCTGGAACCGTCCGCCGGTCTGCACTCCCGCTTCCCGTCCGATGTGCATCCATTCCATCTCGTCGATGCTAATGCGGCGTTCATTCCAGCGGTGGCGGAAGATGATCGCGTCGTGCGCGATGACCAGGCGTCTGTTGCGCAGCGCGTTGAGCGCGAGCGTCACAAGCGACATGAGCACAAAGAACACGATCACGTACATCAGCGGATCATTGAGGACGTATTCGAACTTGGCCTCGACAAAGTTCCCCCGGATGCCTCCGTAGACGATCAGCGTAAGCAAATAGATCAACGCCGATTGATAATAGAAGTCCAGTTTGTATTTGAACGATTTTTCGTCAGCCGTCATGTCGTGTTCGTGCAAGGTGATAGAGTGACCGCGCAATGGCCATCGCCGCATCGGGGCGGGCCATTGACCGCGCTGCAGTCGCCATTGCCATCAATGTTGACGGCTGCGACAGTGTATCGAGCACCATTCCTTGTAACGCTGTTCCAGCGTCTTCGTCCGGACACAGCATCGCCGCTCCCTTTTCCACCATGGCACGTGCATTCGCCGTCTGGTGGTCTGCCGCGGCATGCGGATAGGGAACGAGAATCGACGGCACGCCGGCACACATCAGTTCTGCAAGAGTCGTCGCGCCCGACCGGCACACCGCGAGATCTGCCACGGCATACGCGCGTTCCATTGTTTCGCAAAATGGCAGCATCGTCACCATGGACGCCGGCACAGACGGGGGGAGTGCAGCTGCCAGTCTGGCGTACTCCCGTTCTCCCGTGAGCCAGAGGATCTGCACACCGGCTGCGGTCACGTCCGCCACTGCGTCACCGATGGCCGCGTTTATCGATGCAGCGCCCTGGCTTCCACCCACGACCAGGAGCGTCCTGCGTTCAGGATCGATCCCGAGAGCAGCAGCTGCCTCGGCCCGGCGTATGGTGCCCACCGCAGCTCGGACGGGATTTCCGCTGACCATCACATTGTCCTCCCGGCGCAGAAAGCGGCGGGTCGTCTCAAATGCCAGATGCACGTGTGTCGCCCGCCGTGCGAGAATCCGGGTGGTCGTTCCCGGAACACTGTTCTGTTCCTGTACCACCGTCGGCAGACCCATCAGGGATCCCATGAAGACGGGCGGACCGCAGACATAGCCGCCGGTCCCCACCACAACATCCGCCCCGAACTTCCGGAGAATGAAGAACGACTGAACCAGCGCAACGACAACTTTGAGCGGGAAGGCCAGGGTCGGAAGCGACACCGTCCGCCGGAGCCCGCTGATCCAGATCGGTGCAAAGTCATATCCCTGTGCCGGTACCACACGTGCCTCGATTTTCCCTTGTGTTCCAATGAACAGAATTGCCGCCTCCGGATCGATCGTGCGGAGCGCGTCCGCAATCGCGAGGGCCGGAAACAGATGGCCGCCGGTCCCTCCACCGGCAAACACAACGCGAACAGCCATAGTCAGTACACCTTGCCTACAGCGGCCGTTGCACGGGGTTCCAGTGGACGAACCGCCCCCGGTTCCGCGACAAGCCGCGGGTGCAGATCAGTCTGCGCCGAAATATTCAGGAGCACACCCACTGCCAGACATGAGACGAGCATGGACGAACCGCCGTAGCTCACAAAGGGCATTGGCAGACCCGTGGTCGGGAGCACGCCGAGTGCAACGCCGGCGTTGACCAGACCATACAGGGTGATGGATATCGTGATACCGAGCGCAAGCGCCCGGCCGAACTCATCAGGCGCATGCCGCGCAATCTTGAGTCCGCGCAGCAGAAGAATGACAAAGAGCGTCAGCACGAACAAGGCGCCAATCAATCCGTATTCCTCACCGATGATCGCATACACGAAATCGCCGTACGCCTCCGGAAGATAGAACTCGCGCTGCTTGCTCCCTCCCGGCCCCAGTCCGAACAGACCGCCGTTTCCGAACCCGAGGATCCCCTGATACACCTGATGGTTCATTTTCACCGCACCGTACATCACGCTGTCAATGAACGTCCGGAGGCGAACCATCCGGTATTCTTTACCCACCATGTACACGAAGAGCAACGGAACCATCCCCGCCACGGTGATCCCGAGGTGGCTCAGCCGCACACCACCCAGAAAGATGATGATCACGCTGACCACGATCAGCATGCTCCCCGGTGCTGAAAGCCGGCTGCAGGAGAACCAGGCCGGACACAAGCACGATCCAGAACATCATCGGCAGGTACCCTGTCGTGAAATCGCGGAGCCGTTCCCGCTTCAACGCAATGAGCGTCGCAAGATGGAAGATCAGCGCGAGTCGCGCAAACTCCGACGGCTGAATCCCGAACCCTCCGAAACGCAGCCATCGCGCCGCTCCGTTCACCTCGCCTCCAGTGGCGATGGTGATCAGCAGAACCACGACGATACCGATGAGGAACTGCTTCGAAAACTTCTTGATGATCCGGTAATCCACCTGCATCATCACAAACATCGCCATCAGGCCGAGGACCACCTTCGCAGCATGATTGCCGAGCAGGCGCTCACTTTCTCCCAGACGTTCCTGTGCCCAGCTTGCGCTCGCGCTGTATACAACGCCGACGCTCAACACCAGCAACATGAGAACGACGATCAGCGACGTGATGTCGATGTGATTCTTCTTTGTTTTGCTGATGATCATGATCCGGTCTCAGGCAGACTGCGCACAAGCTCTTTGAACACCCTGCCCCGGTGTTCGTAGTTCTCGAACCAGTCGAACGACGCACAGGCAGGCGAAAGCAGGACGATGTCTCCGCGGACCGCACCGTCCGCCGCACAATGCACCGCATCGTCCATTGTTGTGGCGACGGTCACCGGCACGACTCCTGAAAACGCGGTCCGGACGGTCTCGGCCGACTCGCCGATTGCCACGATCGCTTTCACATGTTTCCGCACGAGGTCCACCAGGCGCGTGTAGTCGTTCCCTTTATCGCGTCCACCAAGCAGCACCACGAGCGGCGCGGTGTAACTCTGCAGTGCATACCAGACGGCATCAACATTGGTTGCTTTGGAGTCGTTGATATACGTGACGCCGTTCAGCGTACGCACAAATTCGAGACGGTGCTCTACGCCCCCGAAGTTTTTCAGGGTTGCCCGGAGGGATGCGGGGTGTATACCCATGACTTGCGCTGCCAGCGTTGCCGCCATGGCATTGTACAGATTGTGTGTCCCCGGAATGCTGATCTCCTCCACCGGAACGATGGGTGTTGCGTTGTCGTCAATCCTGGTGGTCAGAGTCCCGTCCTGCACCCATGCACCCGCCGTCAGGGACGTTGAGACGCTGAAGGGAAGCCGCCGGACAGCCGCGCCGGCCCGTTGCTCCACCACCCGGCGGGAGATGTCGTCGTCCCGGTTGTAAATTACCACGTCTCCCTCGCCCTGCCGCGCAAAGATGCGGCATTTGGCTTCAATGTACTTTTCGAAGTTGTGCTCGTACCTGTCCAGATGGTCGGGCGTGATGTTCAACAGGACTGAAACCCTGGGTCTGAACGTCTCTGCATGGTCCAGTTGAAAACTGCTCACCTCGAGCACCGCCGTATGGGCGGGTGTCAACTCCCCGATCACATCCGAGAACGCCGTACCGATGTTCCCTGCAACCACGCACGGTCTTCGCGCATCGGTGAACATCCGGCCTGTCAGCGTGGTCGTTGTGGTCTTGCCGTTGGTTCCGGTGATGGCCACGACCGGACCCGCAGCGAACCAGCTGGCGGTTTCGAGCTCACTCACCACGCTTATGCCCCGGTCCAACGCCTCACGGACCAGCGGCACGGTTGACGGAACCCCGGGGCTGAGGACCAGTACGTCCGCGTCAAGCACCCGGGGCGAATGTCCGCCGAATTCGTACGGGATGCCAAGGCGGTGCAGTTCATCCTGCTCCGCACGTTTCGTCTCCGCAGATTTGTTGTCGCTCACAAACACCTGTGCACCCTCCGTCGAAAGCAACCGGGCGACCGCAACACCGCTGCGTGCCGCGCCGATAACGCTGAACCGTGTGTGTCGTATCCCGCCGCGATCCATCGTCCCTAGCGCACCTTGAACGTGGCGAGGCTGACGATCATCAGCAGAATCGCCACGATATAGAACCGTGTGACGATCTTGGGCTCCGGCCATCCCAGCAGTTCGAAGTGATGGTGGAGCGGCGCCATGCGAAACACCCTGCGCCCTTCGCCGTATTTCCGTTTGGTGTACTTGAAATAGAGCCGCTGGATAATGACCGACATGGTCTCCGCCACAAACACGCCGCCCAGAGTCGGGAGCAACAGCTCTTTCTTAATGAGCACGCAGAGGGCCCCGAGTGCACCGCCCAGCGCAAGGGAGCCGGTGTCGCCCATGAACACCTGCGCCGGATACGCGTTAAACCAGAGGAACCCGAGCGCAGCTCCGGCCATCGCCGCACAGAAAATCACCAACTCGCCGTTGCCGCGAAGGAACGGAATCGTGAGATAATCGCTGAGCAGAGCGTTCCCCGAAATGTAGCTGATCACCCCGAGGGTCAGCGCCACAATGGCCACGATGCCGATGGCAAGGCCGTCGAGTCCATCCGTAAGGTTCACCGCATTCGACATGGCCGTGATGATAAACACCACCATCGGGATATACAGCACGCCGACATCGAGCTCGAGATTCTTGAAGAAAGGGACCGTGGTCGATGAGCTGATCTTCCAGAGATCTGCGTCAATCCAGTGTGGAAAGAAATAGATCACACTGCCGACCACACACCCCACCACGACCTGCCCGACGATTTTGTACCTTCCGATCAGCCCTTTGGGTTTTTTCTTGACAACCTTCAGATAATCGTCGAGAAACCCGACTGCTCCGAGCATCAGCGTCACAAACAGAATGAGCAACACATAGACATTTGTCAGGTTCCCCCAGAGCAGCGTTGGCACCAGAACGCTGGCCAGCACGATGAGTCCGCCCATCGTGGGCGTTCCCGCCTTCGTCAGGTGCGTCTTGGGCGCCTCGAGCTTCGCCGACTCACCGATCTGCCGGTTGCGGAGTGTTCGGATGATTTTCGGCCCGAGCCAGAACGCAATCAGGAGCGCGGTGACCGCAGCCGCGGCTGCACGAAACGTCAGGAAGCGCACCACCCCGAACCCGGGGGGGTGATACAGGGCCTCAATCCAATCGAAAAGAAAAAAGAGCATACCGTGTCTGGATTGTCCTGAGTTTCTCTCTAGCCCGCCGCCGACGGTCGGACCGTGAGCCGTTCCTGCAGGAAGATCACAATGTCTTCCATCCGCATCCCCCGCGACCCCTTGACGAGGACGGCGTCGCCAGGCCCCAGCAGTTCCAGGAGATACTCTGCAAGCATGTTTTTCTGATCGTAATGCACCGCCGTCCGCAACCCCGGTACGCGGGAGATGTCGCGCGCCAGTGCCCCGAAGGTCAGGACGTAATCGATTCCCAGTTCTGCCGCCACATGGCCTACCCGCTCGTGTTCGGTGGAGCTTTCCATCCCCAGTTCAAGCATGTCGCCAAGGACGGCGATCTTGTTGCCGGCTGCGGGGAGAGCAGCCAGCGTCTGCAGAGCCGCAATGGTCGAATCAGGATTCGCGTTGTACGTATCATTCAGAATCGTTACGCCACCGGTTTTCAGGAGTTCCATCCGCTTATCCGCAGCACGGAATTCCTGCAGGGCGTCCCGCACATCGCCCACCGGAACCCGGAAAAACAATCCCACGGCAATCGCGGCCAGCGCATTCGAAACGTTGTGCTCCGCCGGTACAGCGAGGTCGACCTCCACAGGTTTTCGCATCCGCTTTCCGGAAAACTGGAATGACACGGTGCCGTCGCCGGTCAGTCGTACGGCGTTTCCCCGTACATCCGCAGAACGACTGCGAATACCATACGTCACGGTGCGGCGAAGACGCCGTGCAGCGCGCACGAGCAGATGGTCGTCGGCATTCACAAAAGCCAGCGGCGCTCTGCCCTCGCCCTGCTCCCAGAGTGCGGTTTCTTCACGGGCTACGCCATCGACCGATCCGAAAAACTCCAGATGTTCCCGCCCGATATTTGTGATCAATGCATGGGTCGGACCGAGAACATCGCGCAGAACGGCGATTTCTCCCGGGTGATTTGTTCCGACCTCCACCACCGCGATGTCATGCTTCGATGTCAGTCCGAACAGCGTAAGCGGCACACCGATATGGTTGTTCAGATTTCCTTTCGTGCTCAGCACGCGGTGCCGCTTTGCCAGAACCCGTACAATCATCTCTTTCGTCGTGGTCTTCCCGTTGCTCCCTCCCACAGCAATCACCGGGAGATCAAACTTCCGGCGATAGCGGGCGGCAAGTTCCTGCAACGCACGAGCGGTGTCCTCGACGACAAGGGACGCTACGCCGGGCGGAACCTGGTCCGCGTGATGCACATCCACAACGACTCCCGCAGCCTTGCGCGCCAGCACGTCCGGAAGGAAGAGATGCGCGTCGAACCGTTCCCCGCGGAGTGCTACGAAGAGATCACCTGCTGCAACCGTGCGTGAGTCCGTCGAGACCCCCGTTGCGTTCCATCGTGGGACCCCGGCAGGAACATGCAGCGCCACATGGCGTACGGCGCGCAGATCGGATGCGGTGATCTTCATTTCATGTTCCGGATGAACATTTCCACCTCTTCGCGGTCGTCCAGATGGCTCCTTGTTGAACCGACCACCTGATAATCTTCGTGTCCTTTGCCCGCGATAAGCACAACATCGCCCGCTTCAGCCAGGAGAAGGCCTTTGATGATCGCCTGCCTGCGGTCAATTTCCGTATACACGGTCTTTCCGGGAAGGACACCGGCAGCAATCTGATCAATGATGGCTTGCGGTTCTTCCTGACGTGGGTTGTCGGATGTAATGACGATGATATCGCTCAACTCGGAAGCGATCCTTCCCATCTTCGGTCGTTTGTCCCGGTCCCTGTTCCCGCCGCACCCGAAGACCGTGATCACCCTGGCGCCGTTGGTCCGGGGAAGAAGTTCACGAAGTGCGAGAAGGGTATTCTGCAGCGCATCCGGCGTGTGCGCGTAGTCGATCACGGCGGTCCACCCGGTGGGAGCAAGGATCTGTTCAAACCGTCCCCGCACGGCTTTCAGTGTGGCAAGGCCCTGTGCAACGAGGGACGGTTCAACGCCGAGTTCTGACGTCACAGCGAATGCTCCCAAAAGGTTCAACACATTGAATCGCCCGGTCAGCGCTGAACGGACCGGCGTGCTCACATCGTTCCGCACGACCGTACATGCCATTCCTTCCACGTTCAACTGGATATCACGCGCGACAACATCGGCGTTACCGGTCCCGTACGTCACGCGCCGTGCCTTCGAGCCCGCATACACCGCCTCGTGAGCAGGATCATCGGCATTCACCACAGCCACTGCATCACCGGGAAGCATATCAAACAGCATCTTCTTCGCCTGAAAATACTCCTCCATCGACCCGTGATAGTCGAGATGGTCCTGCGTGAAGTTCGTGAACACCGCGGCCGCAAACCGGAGTCCGTAGACCCGGTGCATGGCGAGCGCGTGGGACGATACTTCCATCACGGCGGCGCTGCAGTTGTTGTCTACCATCGTTGCCAGCAGCGACTGCAGATCAACCGATTCGGGCGTCGTGTGTGTCGCCGGAACGATCTGCGTGCCCGTGTCATAGCTGATGGTTCCGATCAATCCGACGCGTTCTCCGGCTGCCTCCAGCACGGCTTTGATGAGATACGCCGTCGTGGTCTTGCCGTTTGTCCCCGTGACGCCAATGAGCCGGAGCTTTTCCGATGGCCGGCCGCGGAAATTCGCCGCAGCGCATGCAAGCGCCCTCCGAGCATCCGGAACAACGATCTTCATCACACCCGTATGCTGAAAATACGCATCGGGGTGTGCAGCATTGTCCTGCATCATGACCGCAAGAGCGCCACGTTCGACCGCATCCTCGATGAAACGGGCGCCGTCAGTTGCCGTACCCGGCAACGCAACGAACAGATCCCCGCGCTCCACCCTGCGTGAGTCATACTGCACGTTGTGGATCTCGATATCCTGCGTCGGCGCCTTCGCCCCGTAATGGAGCAGAAAGAGTTTGCTCACCTGCACTCCGTCCAGCAGCCGCGCGAGAAGCATGGGAGTTCTCTTTCTACGAGCTGATGGACGCTGAAGAGCGCGGTTCACAACGCACTGTCACCACCGTACCCTGCCGCACACGCTCACCGGGGAGCGGCGTCTGCCCGACAACTGTCCCCGATCCGACAATGGACGCATCCAGGTGTTGCAGCGTGAGGCTGTTAATCGCCCTGCGCATGCTCAGGCCGCGCAGATCGGGAACGAGGGCGACGCCTCCAGGAAGCATGCGTGTATTGTCGTTTGTCCGTATGCTCACTTCCGCATGTCGGGCCATCATGGTGCCGCTGGAAGGTATCTGTTCCACAATGACTGTTCCCCCTCCGGCGACCTGCGGATCGAAGCCTTCCCCTTTCAGCAAGGCAACAGCAACATCCGTTTTCAGGTTGACGACATCCGGGACGGCCCGCCGCCCTGTGCGCGCGATTGCCGGAGCCTGGTGCGTCTTGAACCGGCCGGCAAGCGTAAAGATCTTCTCCGCAATGCCTTTGAAGATCGGCGCGCTCGCGAGTCCGCCATAATAGACTCCACCCCGCGGCTTATCGAGCATGACCAGACAGACCACGCGCGGGTCGTCTGCGGGAAAGAATCCGACAAACGATGCAGTGTAGCTTCCCGGTTCGTACCGCCCGTTCACAACCACCTTGGCCGTACCGGTCTTCCCGGCGATGCGCAGACCGGGGACCTTCGCCTGTGTCGCGGTGCCGCGGTCTACCACGCCTTCAAACAACGATGTCAGAATTCGTGCAGTCTCTTCGGACACCACGCGCCTGATTTGCAGCGGACGGTTTTCTGCAATCACGTCTTGCTCGGCATTCACGACCCGCCGCACTGCGTACGGCTTCATCAAAATGCCGTGGTTCGCCACGGCGGCGTAGGCCATGACGAGCTGCAGCGGGGTGACACCAACTTCATAGCCGTACGCAAGCGCGGAGAGTGTCGTGCCCGACCACTCGCGGGGCTTCTTGAGAAGTCCGCCGACTTCGCCCGGCAGTTCAATACCGGTGGGCGTGCCGAATCCGAATGCACGGCCCGTGGTATACATCGCTTCCGCACCGATCCGGTTCGCCACTTTCACCATGACGATATTGCTGGACTTCTCCACGGCTTCCCGGAACGGGACCACACCAAGAGGGTGTGAATCGTTTACCGGATATGTTTTCCCTCCCGGCAGCGGGACAGCATACCTCCCCCGTTCTCCGTTGAACTTCTCATCGAGACGCACAGCATCTTTCTCAAGAGCTGCTGCTATTGTCACCACCTTGAAGACGGACCCCGGTTCGAACGTATCCGTGATGATTCGATTCCGGAGCGTCGCCTGGTCCAGCTCCCCGGTCCGGTTCGGATTGAACGAGGGGGAGATCGCCAGGGCGAGAATTTCACCCGTCGCCGGATCGACCATGATCACCAATCCGCCATCGGCCTGGGTCCGCGCAATTCCCTGTGCAAGCTCCTCTTCCACAACATCCTGGTATTCGACATCGAGTGTCAGGACCAGGTTGTGGCCGTCGACCGGTTCCACGCGCGGGTAGTCGACGGAGGGTCGGATCCGGCGAAGGGCATCGCGCTGCAACACGACATAGCCGTCCGTTCCCCGCAACCATGTATCGTACTGGTACTCAAGTCCGCTCAAGCCGGCATGGTCACGCCCAGTAACACCCAGCAACTGTCCGGCTGTACGGTCATAGTGGTAGAGGCGGTTCGGCTCCTCCAGCACGATCACTCCGCGCAGTTCGTGCGACGGTATGCGGGCGGCCGTGAGCGGCTGGACGCCCCGCTCCAGCCAGACAAATCTTTTTTCGCCATCCTCCATCGCCGAGAGATAGGTGCCGGATGTTTTGCGGAAAACACGCGCAAACTGCTGCGCGATCTCCCTCCGCTCGTTTCCCGCAACTTTCGGATCGGCGCCGAATGATACGACCATGGCATTGGACACAAGGACCTTGCCGGTCCGGTCGCTGATAATGCCCCTCGCAGCAGGGAGATCCACGCGCGATTCGTACTGACGACGCGCTGCTTCCTGGTACCGGGGGGCGTCGACGACCTGAATCTGAACGAGCCGGAGCACAAGAACGACCGTGAACAGCAGCAGGACGATCTTCAAAAACAGCACCCGCCTCTGCAATCGGGCACGGGGAGACTTGTCGGCCGCTGCATCCGGCATTGCTCCACTCACGGCTTCTTCTCCTGCCGGAGTTCGGCGGCGCGGGCTTTCAGATCACCATCCAGTTCGAACCAGACCGGCTGCTCCTGTGGATACTTCATGCCCAGTTCATCCACCGCGATCCGTCCGATCCTGTCAAGGGACGATTTTCTGTTCACGTCCGCCTGGAGAGTCGCATTCCGGTCGAGCTGCCGCTGCAGTTTTCCCTGCAGCTCACTGACGTAAGCCAGACGCTGATTGACCACTATTATATTGTTGATGTACAGAACGGTCAGAATGCAGACGATGAACAGGCCGACGATGATATTGAACGTGGATATCGTTCTGCGTGCCGGCCGGCGATTCTGGCGAAGGGCGTACCCCGCTAGGTCCGTCTGCCGATCCCCATTGTAGACATACCGGTTCTCACGCGGCGGCGCGGCGGCAATAAGTGCTTCGTCGTCCTTCTTATGCATGATCCATTCTCACGTCCATACGCTCTGCAGCCCGCAGCCTGGCGCTGCGCGCGCGCGGGTTCTGTGCCGTCTCTGCGTCCGGCGGCGTGACCGGCTTCCGTGTCAGAAGACGGAGCCGCGGCGCAGGTCCCTGATCATCCCGGACCGGCAGTCCGCGGACGAACGGGCGTGTTGATTCCGCCCTGAACAGCTCTTTGACGATCCTGTCCTCGAGCGAATGATATGCAATCACCACGATCCTGCCGCCCGGACTGAGCAGCCCGACGGCATCGTGCAATACTGCCTGAAGACTCTCCAGCTCTTGGTTCACTGCAATGCGAAGCGCTTGAAAGACACGGGCAAGCGATTTCGTCAGAAAACGTTGGCCGACGACCGAGGCGACCGCTTCCCGCAGTGCGCCTGTGGTTTCAACGGGCCGCTGCATGACAATCCGCCGGGCGATTCGCCTCGCGAAACGCTCTTCGCCCAATCGCCAGAGAATGTCCGCCAGCTCCCGCTCCTCCAGCGAATTCACCAGATCGCGTGCCGACGTGCCCTGCCGCCGGTCCATCCGCATATCCAGAACCTGATCGTCACGGAACGTGAAGCCCCGTGACGGAACATCAAGCTGATGCGACGACACGCCCAGGTCCAGCAACACGCCGTTCACCCGTGTGACGCTCAGGTCCTCGAGCGCGGCGCGGAGAAAGCGGAAGTTGCGATGACGAAACACCGTTCGTTCCGCAAACCGCGCAAGGCGAGCGCGGGCGGCTTCAAGCGCTTCCTCATCTGCATCGAGACACACCAGCCTGCCGGGACCGCTCAAACGGCTGCATGCTTCCAGCGCATGTCCGCCTCCGCCAACCGTTCCGTCAACGTATATGCCCTGTGCGTCGGTGATCAGGAGATCCACCGCCTCCCGGCACAGGACCGGGATATGGAACGATGGATCCTCCACGGCGCTACTTCTGCAGAACGGTTTGCGCTACGGTCTCGTAACTTTCAGCCTGTGCCTTCTGGTACTCTTCGTATTTGCCGGGATTCCAGATTTCGATGTGTTCAAGAACGCCGAGGATGAGAACATCATTCTCGATATGGGCAAAGTGCAGGAGCTCTTTGGGAATGCTGATGCGGAATTGTCCGTCAAGCTGAGACTCTGTCGCACGCTCCAGCAGTGTCCGCATGAAGAAGCGGTGACGGGGATTGGTGGATGAGAGCTGCCGAATACTCTCTTCGAGTCTGTTCCACTCGTCGAGGGGATACACGTAGAGACATTGCTCGTACCCGCGTGTCACTACAAATGTGTCGTTTGCATCGGTCGAGACATACTTCCTGAGGCGCGCGGGGATGTTGATACGTCCCTTGCTGTCAACGGAGTATGCGTATGACCCTTTGAAGGAAGACATGGTCTACCTCTAGTACAATGTACCCACCTGTAACCCACTTTTACCCACGATACGCCCGTAAGATATGGATTTGGGTATGAAAGTCAAGTGAGGAGATACGCTTTCTGGCGCGAAATGGAGGATTTAGCGAGGAGACCGAAACGAAGGATCTGAATTTATCCGGCCGGATTACCCACCTGACTGGCATTATCCACAGAACTGGAGAGTTCATGGAGAAATGCCAGACTCTGGTCCACCGCTGAACCATCGTCGCCGGCAGAAGCGAGAGGAACGACGGTCTTGAGCAACGTGTCGGACTGGACCACTCGGACGCCCCGACCGCGCATATGTGAGATCACGGTCATGAGCCGCTGGAATTTGTCGGATCCGTAAAACGCTCCATCGGCGTGCGGAGGAAATGAGACCTCGAGACGTTCGCCCGTAAGATGCAGCTTCGGGAACCCCAGGCGGCCGGCGGCAAGCTTCAAACGGATTACCCCGAAGAGTGTGTCGACTTGCACCGGCGGACGCCCAAACCTGTCGCGCAATTCGAGACCGATTTCTTCCAGCTGTTCGTTGGTGTTCAGCGCATGCAGACGCCGGTAGATCGTCAGGCGCTCCGCCTCGCTCCCCACATACGTTTCCGGCAGAAATGCCTCGAGCTCAGCTTCCACCACGACCTGTGACGGTGCCCCGGGTCGCGCGACTCCTGCAGGAAGAAGGTCCGCAAACTCTTCCTCCTTCAACTCCTGCACAGCTTCTTCGAGGATGCGCGTATATGTTTCAAACCCCATGGCCTCGATAAAACCGCTCTGTTCGCTCCCCAGGAGATTTCCTGCGCCGCGAATTTCCAGATCGCGCATCGACAGATTGAATCCGGAACCCAGCTCGGTGAACTCCTGGAGCGCCTGCAGACGCTGCAGCGTGGGTCTCGTCAGAACGGAAACCGGCGGCGTGAGCAGATACGCATAGGCCTGGGCGTTCGACCGCCCGACCCGTCCGCGCAGCTGGTACAACTCCGCCATCCCGAAACGGTCAGCCCGGTGAATGATGATCGTGTTCACGTTCGGGATGTCGAGCCCCGACTCAATGATCTTGGTCGACACCAGAACATCCACCCGCCGCTCGAGGAACGCCATCATGGCCTCTTCGAGCTCACGGGACTGCATCTGTCCATGAGCCGAGAGAATCCGGACACCGGGCAGGAGGCCCTGCAGGCGTTCGGTGATCGCATCGATGGTCTGCACGCGGTCGTGGACAAAGTAGACCTGTCCCCCACGCTGCAGCTCACGTCGAACGACTTCGCGGAGGAGATCATCGTTCCACTGCGTGATCTCGGTCAGAATTGGCAGGCGGTTCCGGGGGGGCGTTGCGATGATCGAGAGGTCGCGCGCGCCCATCAGCGAGAAGTGCAGCGTCCGGGGAATTGGCGTCGCTGTCAGGGCCAGCGTGTCCACCTGCGTGCGCATCTGCCGGAGCTTCTCTTTGGCTGCAACGCCAAACCGGTGCTCTTCGTCGACGACGAGCAGACCGAGGTCTTTGAATCCCACATCTTTCGAAAGGAGGCGGTGGGTCCCGATGATCACGTCCACCAGCCCCTCCCGCAAGCGGGCGAGGACTTGTACCTGGTCTTTTTTTGACGTGAAACGGGAGAGGGCCTCTACCGAGACGCCGTAACGTTGGACACGATCACGAAAGGTGTTGAGGTGTTGCATGGTCAGAATGGTCGTCGGCACCAGAACGGCCACCTGCTTACCGGCTACAACGGCTTTGAACGCAGCACGCACCGCCACTTCGGTCTTGCCGAACCCCACGTCACCGCAGATGAGTCGATCCATGGGCGACGACGCTTCCATGTCGCGTTTCACATCAACTGTCGCCTTGGCCTGGTCAAAGGTGTCTTCGTACATGAAGGAGGCTTCGAGTTCAGCCTGCCAGGGTCCGTCGTCGGGGAACGGAAACCCCTCCATGTGTTTCCGCCGTGAGTACAGGGCGATAAGATCACGCGCGATATCCTTCACGCGCTTCTTTGTCCGTGCCTTCAGCCTTTCCCATTCGCCGCTGCCCAGTCTGTGGAGCGCCGGCACATGTCCGTCTTTTGAGGAATACTTCTGCAGCTTGTTGATATAGCTGATGTTCACGTACAGCGTATCGTTTTCGGCATAGGTGACGGCAGCGACTTCCATTGCAACATCGCGGACACGGATCGTGCGCAGCCCCGCGAATTTTCCGATGCCGAAATCTTCGTGCACCACATAGTCGCCTTTGCGGAGTTGCTGTATCTCCGATTCGGACATCCCCTTGAAGCGGGGGCGACGTCGTTTGCCGTGTCGTTTGATCCGTCCGAACGCCTGGTGTTCGGTGAACACGGCAAGCTGTAACGAGGGGATCACGAACCCCTCATGCAGTGCTTCAAGGGAGAAGGTGATGACAGCAAGATCGGGAGCCGGCCCGTCGGCAGGTGCAGCGGCAGCCGTACCGAGGAGTTCTTTCAGGCGGTTGAGTTCCGACTGACTGTCGCACGTCAGGAGGATCCGGTATCCTTCCGCCTGGCGTTCGGCAATCTCCCGACACATCACCTGCGTGCTGCTGTTGAACGACGGCTGGGGTCGTGCGCCCGCATCGACATCTGCGGAGCGTTCTGACAGGGTAACAAGGTGCATGGCGGGAAAGAGTGAGGCCACGTCGCGAAACCGGTCGGCCGTGTGAAGCCGCTCACGGTGGGTCTCAGCCGCTGTCAGACGCCGGAATCCCTCTTCCACCAATAACGGCTCTAGCATCACCAGGAGGGCCCCATCGGCGACGTAGTCCAGAAGCATCCCGCTGCCGGCGGGTTCCTCCCCGTCACCCGCCATCAGGTCGGGCACGAGAAGCGCCGAGGACAGGGTCCTGATCGAACGCTGCGACGTCACGTCAAACTCCCGCACCGACTCTATCGTCTCCCCGAACAACTCGATGCGCAACGGATTCTCCCCGACAAACGGAAACACGTCGATGATTCCTCCGCGTACCGCATATTCCCCCGGTTTCTGCACGAGATCGACACGGTCGAAGCGGAACCTGCCAAGAACGTCAATCAGCGTTCCGTATTCCGCATCCCCTCCCGCTGCAAGGGTATATGCGTTGGCGCGGACCGCCGCAGGAGACGGCACACGCAAAAGGGCACCCTGGGGATGCGTCACCACCAGCGCGGTCTGTTCCGTCGTCAGAGACCGGAGCGTGTGCACATCGTTGACCTCGCGGCTCCGCTCCGTCAACACTGCTTCCTTCTCCTCACGCCCGAGGAATACCCGGACGCGCTCGGAGCCGGCCAGCAGACCGAGGTCGTCCGAGAGGCGAAGAGCCGTTTCTTTGTCGGGGGCGAGAATCAGAAGTTGACGCACGGTGCGTCGGGAGAGTGCTGCCAGCACGATCGCCGTCATTGAGCCGGCCATCCCTGTCAGGGTGCAGGTCTTCCCCGCTTCCAGATCCGACACACGGCGGATCAGTTCATCCAGGAGTACGGTGTCGTCGAGCAGAGAGGGAAAGAGAGGGGAAGGCGTACTCATGAATTGTCAGCGATGCTGGATCTGTTCCGCAGGCATCTATGGATGTCGTGTGTTCTCATTCGCCATGAGAGCGCGTGTCGCGCTCCGTGCCCGTGTGTCGTGAACAAAGCCCGGAAGGGATCCCCTAGCCAATGGCGCGGCGTACGAAGCCATCCGCTGCCGCGATCCGTCGCTGTGCTTCGATCAGGTCCACACCCACCCTGATCATCACGATCGCACTTTTAACATGGCCGTGTGCTCGTTCCAGGACCGCGGCGGCAGTGTCGTAGTCAACGCCCGTCGCCATCATCACGATGCGTTTCGACCGCTCCACCAGTTTCTTATTCGTCAGCTGGAGATCCACCATCATGTTCTCATACACCTTTCCCAGCTTGACCATCGCGGTGGTGGTAAGCATGTTGAGGACGAGTTTCTGGGCGGTTCCCGATTTCATCCGTGTGGATCCCATCAGCACTTCGGGGCCGACTTCCGGACAGATAGCCACATCGACATCGAGGTTGAATTCGGATCGTGGATTTGTCGTGACGTAGATCGTTTTCGCCCCGAGCGTTTTTGCATGGGCCACTGCTGCCACGACATAGGGTGTGCGACGACTTGCTGCAAGGCCGCAGACAGTATCGTGCGCCGTCACACCATGGCCCTCCACGTCCTTCCGTGCCTGTGCTTCGCTGTCTTCCGCACCTTCCTGGGAACGGAACATCGCAGCATCGCCCCCTGCGATCACGCCAACAACCATCGTCGGATCGGTGCCGAACGTGGGCGGGCACTCTGAGGCGTCCACCACACCAAGACGCCCGGACGTGCCGGCACCGAAATAGAGGAGGCGTCCTCCGGCGCGAAAGGATTCAACAATCAGCTCCGTGGCACGGACGATGTACGGAATCTCACGTTCCACGGCAATAGGGACGAGTTTGTCCTGCGCGTTGATGAGCCGAAGGACTTCTTCCGTGGACATTATGTCCATGGTCATCGAATCGGGGTTCCGCTGCTCGGTAAGGAGGCGGGCGAGTGCGTCGGAAAATTCTCTGGTCATTGTGCAATAACGGATATATAGTGAGCGATGACGTTCGAGGCACCCACGACTCCTGTGCCCCTGTGACTCTGTTCCCCCCAAGACATTCACCCCCGGCTTCCGCACACCACCATCCCTCCCGGCTCTTCCCTACGTCCTCCGTCCCTGCCGCTTCCCTCCACGGACCGCGGGTACTTCCACAACAACGATCTTCTTCTCCTGCAATACCCCATCATCATCCCCCCCGAATACCAGAGGGACAACGGCAGACGGCGCAATCCCTTCTTTGAGCATCATCCCCTTCTCCTCCAACTGGAGATCTCCACCCTTGTACGCAAGAAGAACGGGCAGCGCTATCGCACCATCCGCCCCACGTACCTGTATGACGCCACCATCAGGCCGCATATACGGACGCGACCAGCGGACAAGCTCTGCGAGAGGCGCGATACCACGGGCCAATACAATATCGAACTGTCCGCCATAAGTGGCAAGCACAGACGGATCTTCCGCCCTGCCAGTTGCTACGGTCACACGCTCGAGCCCAACTCTCCGAACGATATCCTCAACTGCAGTGCACTTCTTCCGGATGGAGTCAAGAAGGACGATTCGCCAGTCCGGCTGCGCAATCGCCAGCGGAATGCCCGGCAATCCACCCCCCGTACCCAGATCCAGAGCATTCAGCCGGTCCGGAAAGGAGATATGGAAGAGCGGAGAAAGCGAATGAAGAATGTGGCTCGCCCAGACGTTCTCTTCATCCCTCCGGGAGACCAGGTTTACCTTCGCGTTCCATTCGAGCAGGTACTGAACATACGCATCTATCGCTTCTCGCTGTGTATCGGAGAATGGAACACCGCGCGAGCGAAGGATGCCAAGCAGGCGAAGGGACTGTTCCACGTGAAACATCACCTGAGAAGCGCTATCATGAGCACCGAAATGTCGGCGGGCGTCACACCGCTTATGCGCATGGCCTGTCCGATCGACGAGGGGCGAACCCTCGTCAACTTTTCCCTCCCCTCATTGCTGAGGGATCGTATCGCATGGTAATCGACTCCGCCAGGGATCATCATCGCCTCGTTCTTCCTGAAGAAACTGATGTGGTTGTCCTGGCGCTTCAGGTATCCTTCATACTTGACCTCGATCTCAATCTGGAGCCGGGCCTGTACATCATCCTGCAGCCGGGAAAACAGCGCATACTCCCTCAGGCGAGGAAGCGAGAGGATTCCGCTGAGCGTGACTTCGGGGCGCTTGAGGAGCTGATAGACTGTCTCACTTTCGGGAACCGATCCTTCCCAACCAGGATGCTTGCCATGCTGCAGATCCTTCCCGCTCACACGGACGCTCTTCATCAGCTCTTTCGCGTCACGTACCCTCTTTTCTTTGGCGTCGAGCTTCGCAATGGCTTCATCGGGGATGAGGCCTAGCATCGCTCCTTTTCTCATGAGCCTGCTATCGGCATTGTCCTGCCGCAGAGCAAGACGATACTCCGCACGTGACGTGAACATGCGGTACGGTTCGTCCGTGCTCTTGTTGATCAGGTCGTCAACAAGGACTCCGATATATGCCTCACTCCTGTCAAGAAAGAATGGATCACGGCCGTTGATCCGGAGCGCGGCGTTGACGCCGGCCACGATGCCCTGCCCCGCCGCTTCTTCATATCCACTCGTTCCATTGATCTGGCCTGCAAAAAAAAGTCCGCGGACTCGCTTTGTCTCCAGCGTGTGGTGGACCTGATGCGGTGGAAAGAAGTCATATTCCACAGCATACCCCGGACGCGTCATGCGGCACCGCTTCAACCCCGGGATCGTTTGCAGTGCTGCTTCCTGCACGCGCGCCGGAAGACTCGATGAAAACCCGTTCACATAGACGAGAGGCGAATCATACCCTTCACGCTCCAGAAAGATCTGGTGGCGCTCTCTGTCCGCAAACCGGTTGATCTTGTCTTCGATGGATGGACAATAGCGCGGGCCGATGCCTTTGATACGGCCGGAGAAGAGTGGCGACTCATCAAATCCGGTTCGCAGGACGTCGTGGGTCTCCCGGTTGGTATACGTCAGATACATCGGGATCTGACGGTTCGTGATCTCTGCCGTCTGGAACGAAAACGGCGTCGGTCTCTCGTCCGGCAATTGCTCCTCGGTCTCGCCAAAATCGATGGACGCACCATCGATCCGCGGAGGAGTCCCCGTCTTCAAACGCCCTGAAACAAATCCGAGCCGGGCAAATTTTTCCGTAAGGCCGATCGATGCCGGTTCGGCATAGCGCCCCCCAACTGTCGTCTGTGTTCCCGTGTGCATGATGCCGTTGAGGAATGTCCCGCTGCAGAGCACAATCGACTGACATCGGATGAGCTGTTCGCCGTTGATCTCCGCTCCAACAATTGCGCCGTCCTCAATGAAGATGTCGGAAAGGAGACCTGTAACGACTGAGAGCCCTTGCTGCGCCTGAATCCTGGAGAGCGCCTCCCGGCTATACCACTCCCGATCGTTCTGGCTCCTTGGAGACCAGACAGCAGGGCCTTTCGATGTGTTCAGCATCCTGAAGTGGATACCGGTCGCATCGGCGATCTTTCCCATCTCCCCGCCAAGGGCATCGATTTCCCTGACGAGATGCCCCTTTGCGCTCCCTCCAATGGCCGGATTGCACGACATCCGCCCCGTCGCATGCGGATCCATGGTGACAAGGGCGGTCGAGCAACCCATGCGTGCCGAGGCCAGGGCCGCTTCGATGCCGGCGTGTCCTCCGCCGACCACACACACATTGAATGATTGTTTCACGTGAAACATCTGGCCGTCCTGTCACTTCCCGATACAGAATTGAGAAAAAATATGATGAAGGATCTCTTCGCTTGTTACCTCTCCGGTGATTTCCGCGAGGGCGTGTGCCGTCTCACGCACATCAAAAGCCACATACTCCAGGCTCGTCCCTGCAGCAAGCGACTCGAGGGCGGTGTCGAGAGCAACGCCGGCTCTTGAAAGAGCCTCCTTGTGCCGCAGGTTCGTCACATAGACCGCGTTTTCGCCAAGAAGGAGATCTCCCTCCATTTCATGTGCGAGCGCGCTACGCAGATCTTCCAGACCTTTGCCGGTGATTGCTGAAACCGCGACAGCGGGGGTGCTCGCGGGCTGTTCCCCTGTCGTTCGGGCGGGGGCGGGCCACGACGGAAGCAGATCACACTTGTTCAGAACGTAGATCACATGCTGGTCTCGTGACGCATCCGGGAATGTGCCCACGTGGTCGGCAATCGACGCCGACACGCTGGCATCAAGCACCCGGAGAATGATGTCAGCATATCGCACCGCTGCCAGCGACCGCTCGACCCCATGCCGTTCCACCTCGTCCACGGTTTCGCGCAGCCCGGCCGTATCCGTCAGACGGAATGCAAGTCCATCGATGGCAATACTTTCTTCAAGCGCATCCCGTGTCGTTCCCGGAACTGGTGTGACAATCGCCCGTTCCTGACGGAGCAGGGCATTGAAGAGGCTGGATTTTCCCGAGTTCGGTTCGCCGGCAAGCACAACAGAGACGCCTTCACGGCAGAGGCGCCCGTGCGCGTACGAATGTGCGAGGTTCATGATAGCCGCGCGCAGGAGCGAAATCCGCCGGGCCGCTTCTGTTGGCGCAATGATCTCGAGCCCTTCTTCGGCAAAATCCAGATCGATTTCCAATAACGCACATAAGTCCAATACCTGGCCTCGCACCTCCCGTACACGCGCCCCAAGCCGCCCGGCAACCTGCTCGAGCGATGCACGCTGGCCGCGACGGCTCCCGGCTGCAATCACGTCCGCTACCGCCTCCGCCTGCGACAGATCAATCCGCCCGTGCAGAAAGGCACGTCGCGTAAACTCCCCCGGTTCCGCCAACCGAGCACCTGCCCCGAGCAGCGCCTCCAACACCAACCGCGTTACCAGCAGACCGCCATGACACCCGAATTCCACCATATCCTCCCCAGAATACGAGCGAGGAGCCCGAAACACGGTTGCAAGCACTTCGTCTACCTCCCCACCGGACTCATCAACAAGAAAGCCATGGTGCACCGTAAACCCCGGGGCGCGGCCGAGATCCGTCCGCCCACGGAATACGCGGGCACCGATCGCCAGGGCATCAGGCCCGCTCAAACGCACCACCGCCAGGGCGGCCGTACCGGTAGCGGTGCCGACGGCTGCAATGGTTTCGCCTGTGCGTTCTGCAATCATACCGTGCTCTGCGGGTGGGTGGTGGGACTCCAGAGAGTTCAAGTGTACGAATTTCCTCACCGATGCGCAACGCAACCACCCCTCCCCTGCCGGTCAGGCGCCCCGTACCAACAAAAGGCCCGCCCCAAGGGGCAGGCCTTTGTCTGCACTCGCTTCCGCACACAGCGCGTTACTTCATCTTCGGCAGATCCTTTGTCATGCGGGCAAGAAAGCCCCCTCCCGATTTCTTTGGATCGACCTTCCGCAACGGCTCATCCTTATGCTGGCGGTTGAACAACATCTGCTGGCCGATGGACAGCACATTGAAGACAAAGTAATAGAGGTTCAATCCCGACGGGAGGCTGTTGAAGATGAGGACCATCATGATCGGCATCATGTAGATCATGGCTTTCTGCCGCGGGTCCGTCACGGTCATCTTCTGCTGAATGAACATGGTCGCCCCCATCACCACCGCAAGTCCGCTGACCTCGGTGATTCCGAAGAGCGGGATCGTAAAGGGAAGTGTCGCGATAACATCCGGTATGGACAGGTCAGTGATCCACCAGATGAAGTTCGCCTGTCGCAATTCTATCGAGGCCCGGAACACCGAGTAGAGGGCAAAGAGGATCGGCATCTGGAGCAATAACGGCAAACAGCCTGATGCCGGGTTGACCCCGTACTCCTTGTACAGGTTCATCACCTGCTGGTTCATTTTCTGCGGATCATCCTTGTGCTTCTCCCGGATCTCGTTCATCAGCGGCGTCAGCGCCTGCATCCTCCGCATCCCCTTCATACTCGTCCGCGTGAGCGGATGCAGCCCGGCCTTGATGATGAGCGAGAAGAGGATGATCACCACGCCGTAGTTGGGAATAAACAACCGGAGGAACTGCATCAGCGGAAGCATCACATACTCGGCGATTGGCCTGATGATCCACGCGGCACCGAGGTTCATGGTCTGCTCCACACCCACCCCGAGTGCCTTGACGGTATCGTACTCCAGCGGGCCAAGGTACATCTCAATCGATGACCGTTCCATGGCGCCTCCCCGGAACGGCATTTTGAGCGCCATCAGGTACGACTCTTTCACGCCATTGTTGGGCAGTATGATGTGCGTCCCTTCAAGAAACGCTCCTTCGCTCTTCGGCGAAAGCGGTATCATGGCTCCGATAAAATACTTGTTCCGCGTTGCCACCCAGCTTGTGGCTCCGGTAATATCGCGCTGGGCTTTCTCCTCTGCTGATGTAGCATCAATCTCCGTCAGCTCACCGCCGGAATGCGCATACGCCATCGCAAAGCTTGCTTCATCGACACTATTCCGCTCCGCGTACTGCAATCCGTGCTCCCAGACGACGTGGTATTCAAAATTGGACACAACCGAATCCATCCGCTCGAACAGGAACGTTGCTCCGAACGCATAGCTTCCGTTCCGGAAGGTGAATGTTTTCACCAGCCGTCCGCCTCCCTGCACCGGAAGGCTCAGTGAGATGGCAACGGAATCCGAATTTTCCAGTCGGACTGTCTGCCATTGGCCTCCGCTTATGTCAAAATAGAGGTCGTGTGTGTTGATCAGCTTTCCATCGCGGGACGTAAACAGCACGCTGAGGTCTCCGCCGTGATCATAGTCCACGAGCTGCACGGGAAACCCGTCCCAGGTGTTGTAGGCATGGAGCTCCCATTTCCTGAGTACGCCCCCTTTTGTGCTCAGTTCTGCGGTGTACTGGTCGGTCACGATCTTGACAATTTTCTCTGTTCCTGTTGCGCGCGCGGCGAAGTAGCTTCCCAGCGGGCGGGCTTCCTTCTGTGTCTTCGGCTGCTCAACGGGAGGTGTCCGCACGGGCGGCTGACCCTCCTGGCGCGGGGGGGGCGCCACGCTCACGCTGTCGCGCCCTGCGGGCTGAGTGTGCGGCGGCGGGCTTTGCAGCCACATCCACGCAATCAGGACGATGCCGATGAGCACAAAACCGATCGTTGAATTTCTATCCATAACCAATCCTCGTCAGAAAAATCATCGTCACGCGGGATCGTACCCGCCCGGATGGAACGGATGGCATCGCCCGATGCGCTTAAGAGCGCGCCAGCTTCCGCTGAGTGCTCCGTATTTGTGCAGAGCATCGATCGCATACTGTGAGCACGTGGGAGAGAAGCGACAGGTATTCGGCGGCAGGAACGGCGTGATCACTATCTGGTATCCTCGCACAAGGAACACAAGAACCTCACGCATGAGAGTGCTCTTCCACGCGTTCCTGAATTCGCTGGCAGAAGCCTGCGATTTCTGCACGGATGGGGTGGAGCGTGACTCGTTCAACGTGCGATTCCTTTCTGGGCCGGAACAGGAACACCAGATCGGCGGAAACCTTCGAGACAAGAACCGCGGAGCGGAGAGATGGACTCTCCAGACGGTAGGCCTCACGCATTAACCGACGGAGCCGGTTGCGACGAACCGCGTGGTAGGCCCTATGGGGAACTGCATATCCGGCACGGAGCGAAGGCTGATCGGACACCTCGAGCAGAAACACGCATTGGACCAGGGTGCCGGCCAGCCTGCGGCCACGCGAAAAAACCCGGTCAAAGCTCCCATGGCCGCGGAGTGTTTCTACCTTTTTCAACTACCGTTCGTCGCTGATCGTCAGCTTCCGCCGTCCGCGGGCGCGCCTGCGGGACAGCACGCGGCGGCCATTCTTTGTGGCCATCCGAGCCCGGAAGCCGTGCGTATTGCGGCGCTTTCTCTTGTGTGGCTGATACGTGCGCTTCATGGAACCTGCCCCGACAAGCTTGTGAATTTTAGAAAATTGGACTAAGCGTCATAAGCTATAAAAAAAACGCCACAGTTTCAACCGGGTTGAAGTGAAAATACCGAAGAAATCCCTTGCGGTGCCCCACCGGATGTGTTATCATCCACGTAGGTCATGTCCATGGAGCCGTGTTGATAAGTTGTGCATAACAAGCGCCCAGTCGTACTCCCGCAGGCCACGATCCACAATTGTTGACGTTCATCACCTAATAAGCGAACGAAGCTGTACAAGATGTTCCTTTGGGTGATGTTATGGCGGTTTTTGCCCAATGTGTACTTGTTGACAACTTTGTGAAGAACGAAGAATCCAAGAGTGAATTCCACAGATGTGCACAACTCTGTGCATAAAATGATTGAAGATATGGACAACTCCCCAACCGCAGATCTTTCCAGCACTAACAGGCCGGTGATCGCATCCCCACCATCGGAGCTCGAACAGGCCAGACGCGTCTGGATGGCCTGCCTCGACCTTATCAAGGAGCGGGTGAATTCCCAGAGCTTCAAGACCTGGTTCGAACCGATCCTTCCCCAGGGACTGCAGGCCGGCACGTTGACCGTACAGGTGCCCAGCCAGTTTTTCTTCGACTGGCTCGAAGAACACTATTACAGCATCATCAATTCCACGATCACGAAGGTGCTTGGACCGGATGCGCGGCTCGACTACGCCATCCGGACAGATGAAACTCTGTTGGAGCTCGAGTACACGCCGGAAACTGCTCTCCCGGCCCGTCCGACGCAGCAGGCGGTTCCCTCGCCCCCGCCCGTCCCGTCGCGACTCTCGGCACCGCCGCCGGCACCAACGGTCAATTTTCCGAACTTCCTGAATCCGCGCTATACCTTCGAGAACTTCATCAAGGGAGACAGCAATCAGCTCGCGAGGGCAGCGGCATCTGCCGTCGCCAATAATCCCGGCGGCACGTCATTCAACCCCCTCGTGATTTACGGAGGAACCGGCCTGGGCAAGACGCACTTGATGCAGGCCATCGGAAACCACGTCATTGCCACGCGCAAAGCCAAGCGCGTCATGTACGTCTCGAGCGAAAAATTCACCGTCGAATTCGTCGAGGCCATCCAGAGCGATCGCATCAGCGACTTTTCCAACTTCTACCGGAGCATGGACCTTCTGATTGTCGACGATATTCAATTCTTCTCCGGTAAGGAAAAAACCCAGGACAACTTCTTCCATACGTTCAACGAGCTGCATCAACTGGGCAAACAGATCGTCCTTTCCTCCGACCGCCCCCCCAAGGAGCTCAAAGGCCTGGACGACCGGCTTCTCTCCCGGTTCCAATGGGGCCTGACGTCGGACATTCAGCCTCCGGATCTTGAAACTCGCATTGCCATTCTCCGCAAGAAGAGCGAAACGGACGGCATTGACCTCCCGCAGGACGTGGTTGATTTCATTGCAGCCAACGTCACAAGCAACATCCGCGAACTTGAAGGGTGCCTTATCAGCCTGCTTGCGCGAGCGTCCCTCGAGGGGAGGGAAATTACGCTCGACCTCGCCAGGGACGTGCTCAAAGTCGTCGTGGGTGATGTCCGCTCTCCAATTACCATCGAAACAATACAGCGAACTGTCTGTGATTATTTCAATGTTCCGGAAGACCTCCTTCGGGCAAAGACGCGCAAACAGGAAATCGTCAATGCACGGCAGATTGCCATGTACCTTGCAAAGGAATTAACCAACGCCTCCCTGAAGACCATCGGCCTTCACTTCGGAGGACGGGATCACAGTACTGTCATTCATGCCTATCAATCCGTGGAAGACCAGATGCGTGTCGACGGCAAATATCAAACTCATGTACAACAGGTAAAGCGGCGCCTTCAGCTTCTCGGCCATGTCTAAGAGTATCACCATTTCGTGTTCTGTCTCTCCCGTGTGTGGAAAGCGTGGGCAAAAACCTGTGCAAACATTGTTCTATCCGGTTTTTTCGCGGTGTATTATTCCTTATGAGTCTTCTTCTTTCGTTCTTTTTCTTTGTTCATGTGCATAACAAAGCTCATCATTCACACCGGTTCGGTTCAGACTCTCCTTCATCGGAACGTCGTTTTCTTCAGTCTCCCAACTGTCTTTCATCATCATTTTTTCTTTTGTCAACATATTCACACCATCTATAAGTATTCTTATATGTATATATAGGTAGAATGGATTATTATAGTAATAATGCGTATATTTACCGAGATAGAGAATATTGGACCCGGATTTTATCATCCCTCCCAAGGAGATCACGATGAAATTTACAGTCGGCACTTCGGACCTCCAGCGCATACTGGCAAAGCTTGGCGGTGTTGTTCCTGCCAAATCGCCAATGCCTATCTTGGAAACATTTCTTTTTGACCTTTCCAATTCGACTCTGAGTATAACGGCGACAGACCAGATGATTTCGTCCACAATGATTCTGGAGGTAACGGGATCAGAGGACGGAAAAATTGCCATTCCTGCAAAACGCCTCAGTGATACCATCCGATCTCTTCCGGTGACGGATGCAACATTTACAATCGACATTCAATCGAGCAAAATACGAATTGTCACACCGAACGGGGAATATATACTCACGGGTGAGCCGGCAAAGGAATATCCGGTTGTTCCCCCATTCAAGGGAACGACAGGTATAGTTCTTGACAGTTCGATATTCCGAAAACTCATACACCGGACCTCGTTTGCTGTGAGTATAGATGAACTGCGACCCGCGATGATGGGAATTCTCCTCCAGGCACACGGTCCGGAATTACGCGCCGTTGCAACCGACGGACACCGTCTGTCTCGTTTTGTGTACACGTCGAAGGATCCTGTCACGCTCAGCCGTGATCTCATCATTCCTGCAAAGGCCATGGGCATACTGCTCAAAGCGCTTGAAACAGGCACATGCACTATGAGCACGAGCGATACACACGTACGATTTCAATTTGATCAGACAGTATTGGTTTCGCGCCTGATAGAAGAAACCTATCCGAATTATGAAAGTGTCATCCCGGCTGACAACACGCGGGCCCTGACGATCAACCGTGATCAGTTGATAGGATCGATCCGACGGGTTGCCCTGTACGCCAATGCCAGCACCCACCAGGTGCGCCTTGATCTCGCGTCAAATGCCTTGAAAATCAGCGCACAGGATGTGGATTTCGGGGGAGAGGCATTCGAGACGCTCCCATGTCTGTACAGTGCTGAGGCTCTTGAAATAGGGTTCAACGCCATGTATCTTGTAGACATTCTTTCGCATCTCGACGGCGATCAGATCGTGATGAAATTCGGCACGCCCACGCGGGCCGGAATAGTTTCACCGGCCGACTCGCCGGCCAATGAAGATAGTCTGATGTTGATCATGCCGGTGAGAATCAATACCTGAACGCCAGTGATGAAGCCCGGATGCCGTCCAATCACTGTGTGTAAACACGGGAGCCCCGCCAAAAGCGGGGCTGCCGTATTCTAAGAAGGCTGTTTCCGATGCGCCTGCTCGAGCTCCGGCTGACGCAATTTCGCAATCATGCGCAGACGGCCCTGCACTTCGGCGACGGGATCAACGCGCTGGTTGGAAATAACGGCCAGGGAAAGACGAACATCCTCGAGGCGGTTTCGTATCTGAGCCTCGGAAAGAGTTTCTTTGGTGCGGCCGACCAGCAAGCGCTCATGAACGGCGGCAGATTCTTTGACATCAGAGGCGTGTTTGTCGATGACGCAGGACGAACATCCGACGTTCACGTCGTCTTCGACAGTATGGCGGGAGAGAAGGGGATTACGGTCAACGGAACGCGCCTGGAGAAGATCTCCGGTGTCGTCGGCGAGTATCCGGCAGTCATTCTTTCGCCGGAACATGGCGGTATCATCGCGGCCGGGCCGGCAGAGCGTCGCAAGTTTCTGGACATCGTGCTGTGCCAGACCAGTCCATCGTATCTCGAGGACCTGCAGGAATACCGCAGGGTTCTGCGGCAGCGGAATCGTCTCCTGCTCGACGCACGTTTAAGCGGCCGCATCTCCACCGACGCCCTGGAACCCTGGACACAGTCACTGGTAGTAATTGGGAGCCGCATTCTGCACCGGAGGATGTCCTTTATCGAAGAAATCCGGCCAACGCTCATCGCGGCGTACGCAGAGATTGCCGGTGCGCCGGAGGAGCTGACTGTACAGTATGTCACCGTTCCCGGGATCGTGCCCGGGATTGCTGTGGGAGAGATTGCGGGAGTTCTGGGGACGACGCTGGCGGCACGCCGGACAGAAGAGCTCCGGCGGGGGGCATCGGCCTCAGGTCCGCATCGCGACGACATGGCATTCTCAGTGCGGGGCATGAACGCACAGACATTCGCCTCCCAGGGGGAACAGAAGACGCTGCTGGTTGCTCTGAAGCTCGCCGAGCACCGGTATGTGTGCGATGTGCGGAACGAGCGTCCGGTGCTGCTGCTGGACGATGTGTTCGCTGAATTGGATCCGTCTCGGGCGGAACGCGTGCTCAGCCGTCTGCGTGATGAGAGCCAGGTCGTCATCACTGCGACAGATGAGGGGGTGTTCGCACAGAGTGTCCCGTGGAACAGCCATCACCGGAGATTTGTGATTGAACGCGGCACGTGCACGGCGCAGCACGCGTAAGGGCACCAAGGCGAAGAAGCAACCGGTTGCCGTTGCACAGGCCCTGGAGGAATTTGCCGTGGCCCTGGGGATTGATGCCACGCTGCGGCGGTACGCGGTACTGACGGAATGGGAAGTGATTGTGGGAGAACAAATCGCCCGTGTGACGAAACCGCAACGCGTGGAAAGCGGCATTCTGTATGTCGGTGTGGCCAGCGCACCATGGCGCGCAGAACTGACCCTTCAACGCAGAGAGATCATCCGCAAGGTCAATGATGCTATCGGTACGAATGTGATTAAGGATATCCGGTTCCGCTAACAGCGATCCGGCTGCTGCCCACCCGGCAGCAGAAGAGCACAGAGGTATCAGAGATCAGTAAGGAGTCTGAAGAACCCGTATGGCGAAACAATCTGTAGCTACGAAGAGTGGACGTTCCCGGGGCGAGGAGGAAAAAAGCGTTACGGTTGCCCACGGCTACACAGCGGAAGACATCACCGTTCTCAAAGGGCTTGAAGCCGTTCGCAGAAGGCCGGCGATGTACATTGGTGACGTGAGCACGCGAGGCCTCCATCATCTGGTCTACGAAGTGGTGGACAACTCGATCGATGAGGCCCTCGCCGGATTTGCGCACGACGATCGATGTCTCTCTCAACAAAGACGGCAGCGTCACGGTCAGTCGACGACGGTCGCGGCATCCCGACCGACCTCCACAAGGAGGAGAAACGCTCCGCCCTCGAAGTGGTCATGACGGTCCTTCATGCCGGCGGCAAGTTCGACAAGAATACCTACAAGGTCTCCGGCGGCCTGCACGGCGTCGGCGTCTCGGTGGTCAATGCCCTCAGTGAATGGCTGCGACGTCGAAGTCTTCCGAGACGGCAAGATCTGGTACCAGCAATACAAACGCGGGGATCCCGTGGCGCCGGTGAAAGTCACGGGAAAGGCGGAACGGGCAAAACAGGGAACAATCGTCACGTTTATGCCGGACGGCGGAGATATTCAAGAATCGTGTCTTCAAGTTTGAGACCATTGCGGAACGTCTGCGCGAGCTGGCGTTTCTGAACTCGGATGTGCTGCTGCGCATCGAGGATCGGCGGAACAAGAGCGATCAGGAGGAGAAGTTTCATTTCAAGGGCGGTCTGTTGAATTCGTACGCTACATTGACGCGACGCGCCCGTCGTGATCCGCAAGCCATTCTACGCCAAAGGAACCGATAACGACGAATCAATCGCCCCGTGGAGGTGGAAGCGGCGTTCCTCTACAACGAGCAGTACAGCGAGAACATGTTCACCTATGTGAACAACATCAACACGCACGAGGGAGGAACCCACCTGGTGGGCTTTCGAAGCGCCCTTACGCGATCGCTGAACAACTATGCGTACAAGAATGGGCTGCTGAAGGAGGGTGGTATCGTCCTCAGCGGTGATGATTTTCGTGAGGGCTTTACCGGCGTGCTGAGCGTGAAGGTTCCCGATCCCCAGTTCGAGGGACAGACCAAGACGAAACTCGGGAACAGTGAGGTCAAGAGCATCGTCGAAGGTGTGCTGGGACCAGCGCTCGCTGGCTGGCTTGAGTCCAACTCCCGGGGATGCAAAGCGCATCATCGACAAAGTCAATGCGTGCCGCTGAGGCACGAGAAGCGGCACGCAAAGCGCGGGACCTGACACGCCGGAAGAACGCGCTGAGCTCTGGTGGACTCCCTGGAAAGCTCGCCGATTGCTCGATCAACGACCCGGAGCATTGCGAACTCTATCTCGTGGAGGGAGATTCGGCAGGCGGGAGCGCCAAGCAGGGACGCGACCGCCGGTTTCAGGCGATTCTCCCGCTGAAAGGAAAAATCCTGAACGTCGAGAAGGCCCGCCTTCACAAGATCCTTGGAGAACGAAGAAATCCGGAACATCTTCACAGCAATTGGCACGGGCGTCGGCGGTGACTTCGACTGCAGAGCGCTTACGGTACGGCAAGGTGATTCTCATGTGCGACGCAGACGTCGACGGGTCTCACATTCGCACGCTGCTGCTCACGTTGATGTACCGGCACCTGAAGGACCTGATCGAGCTCGGACATGTGTACATTGCGCAACCGCCGCTCTACAAACTCAAGAAGGGCAAACAAGAGCTCTATGCCTTTGACGACGAGGAGCGGGATGACATCATGCGTCGGCTCAGGACCGAGAAGGGTAAACCGAAAGAACCGGAGTCTACGATACCAGCCGAAGAAGGAGGTACCATGGCCACTGGCGGGGTCCTCATTTCTCGCTTCAAGGGCCTCGGGCGAGATGAACCCCGAGCAGCTCTGGTCAACGACAATGAACCCGGAAACGCGGACAATCCTCCAGGTCACCATCGAAAACGCTGCTGATGCGGACCGCACGTTCTCCATCCTGATGGGAGACGAAGTGGAGCCCCGGCGTGAGTTTATTGAGAAGAACGCAAAATACGTTCGGAACCTCGATGTGTAATCGCTGACAGCGACAAAGGATTAGATACGGTATGGCAACGCTGAACGAGAAGATCGTCCCCGTCGATATCGAAGACGAGATGAAGGGATCGTACATCGACTACTCGATGTCGGTCATCGTTTCGCGGGCTCTGCCGGACGTCCGCGATGGCCTCAAGCCGGTTCACCGGCGCGTGCTCTATGGCATGCACGATCTTGGCCTCGCGTCCAACCCGCCCGTACAAGAAATCCGCCCGAATCGTCGGCGAGGTGCTTGGGAAATACCACCCCCATGGTGATAGCGCTGTGTACGATACCATGGTCCGGATGGCGCAGGAATTCTCCATGCGCTATCCACTCGTGGACGGACAGGGAAACTTCGGGTCGGTCGACGGTGATTCGGCCGCGGCCATGCGGTACACCGAGGCGCGACTGACACGCATCGCCGAGGAGATGCTGCGCGATCTTGAGAAGAACACCGTCGATTTCGTCCCGAACTTTGACGAGACGCTGACGGAGCCGTCGGTGCTTGCCGTCGCTGGTCCCCAATTTGCTGATCAACGGCTCAAGCGGTATCGCCGTCGGCATGGCCACAAATATCCCGCCACACAATCTCTCGGAAATGATCGACGGATGCATCGCGCTCATCGAAGAGCGACGATCACGACCGAAAAACTGATGAAGATCGTCAAGGCACCGGACTTCCCGACAGGCGGTATCATTTACGGGTATGATGGTGTCCGCCAGGCGTACATCACGGGGCGCGGGACGACATCGTGGTACGCGCACGCGCGAGCGATCGAGACCGGAAAGAGTGATCGCCAGAGCATCGTGCGTCACGGAGATCCCGTACCAGGTGAACAAGGCCAACCTCATCGAGAAGATCGCCGACATGGTCAACGACAAGAAACTTGACGATATCTCCGACATCCGGGACGAGTCGGATCGGGACGGCCTGCGAGTCGTGATCGAGCTTCGGCGCGATGCAAATGCGGACGTGATTCTCAACAATCTGTTACAAGCATACGCAGATGCAGACCACCTTCGGCGTGAACATGCTTGGCCCTGGTCGACGGGCGCCCGCAGGGTCCTGACGCTCGCAGGAGATGATCGCAGCACTTCATCGCCCACCGGAACGAAGTGGTCGTCCGCCGATCGAAGTATGAGCTTGACGAAGCGGAAAAACGCGCGCATATCCTCGAAGGCTACATCATCGCGCTGGATAACATCGATGCGATTATCAAGCTGATCAAGGCCTCGCGCGATGTCGAGACGGCCAGACTCGGACTCATGAAGAAGTTCAAGCTCTCCGAGATCCAGGCCAAAGGCGATCCTGGATATGCGCCTGCAGCGCCTGACAGGGCTGGAGCGAAAGAAGATCGAGGACGAGTACCGCGAAACGATCAAGCTGATCGAACGCCTGAAAGCGATCCTGAAGAACAAGCAGCTCCAGTTGCAGATTATCAAGGATGAGCTGCTGCAGATCAAAGAAAAGTACGGCGATGAGCGGCGAACGGAAATCGTCTATAAAGCCGAAGAGTTCAGCATCGAGGACATGATCGCTGAAGAACAGGTTGTGATCACCATCAGCCACAACGGCTTCGTGAAGCGTTTCCCGGTCAGCGGCTACCGGCGTCAGTCGCGCGGCGGCCGGGGAAGCATGGGAGCAAGCAACACGGGAAGACGACTTCATCGAAGCGATGTTCATCGCCTCGACGCATGACTATATCCTGCTGTTTACCGACCAGGGGCGCTGCTACTGGCTCAAGGTCTTTGAGATCCCGGAAGGCGGAAGAGCGACCCGGGGCAAATCGGTTGCCAACCTGATCTCCAAGGAGACCAGCGAGACCATCGTATCGTATGTGGCGGTCAAGACGTTCGACGCGCCGCTCAACGTCTTCATGGCCACGGAAAAGGGCGTGATCAAGAAGACTGCTCTCGGAGATTTCAGCAATCCACGGAAGAGCGGTGTCGGCGCGATCGGGCTCAAAAAGAACGACCGCCTGGTCGATGTCCACCTTACTGACGGGAAGCAGGACGTGGTGATCGGCACGGCCGAGGGCATGGCCATCCGCTTCGGCGAACATGAGGTCAGGACTATGGGCCGCACGGCAAGCGGCGTGCGCGGCATCCGCCTCGGCAAAAAAGACACCGTCATCGGCGCGGTGGTCCTTCGCCGCGCGGGCACGACGATTCTTGTCGCGACGGAAAAAGGATTCGGCAAGAGGAGCGAAACAGAAGAGTACCGTATCAGTCACCGTGGCGGTAAGGGGATCTTTACCGTGAAGACCACCGACAAGACGGGGCACATGGTGGCCATCAAGGAGGTGATGGAGAACGACGATGTGGTTATCGTCACAAGCCGCGGTGTGGTGATCCGCCAGCATGCAGCCGATATCCGCCTTGCAGGGCGGAACACCCAGGGCGTACGCCTCATCAAGCTGGATGCAGGCGACTCCGTGTCCGATGTCGCGTCAGTCCCGGCCGAAGACGAAGAGCCGACAAACGGCAACGGTACCAAGACCGGAGCCCCCGGGGGTGCTGACGAAGACCCAGAAAAGCAGATTGACCTGTTCACCGGAGACGAAAAAAAAAAGGTGAGGGGGAAGCAGGCGGTGAAGGCGCAGACGAAAGGAGCTGAGAGGAAATCTCAACAAACCTGCCGGGAAAAGGCTGCGGACGAAACCCGCCGGGAAGAAATCTCCTGAAAAGAAACCTGTGGAGCAGAAACCCGCCAGGAAGAAACCGGCGGGAAAGAAACCGCCACAGAAGAAACGCCCGGCACCGAAGAAGCCAGCCGGGAAACCGGTGAAAAAGAAGAAACGCTAGATCATTCCGCTTCGTTTGCGGAGGAACCATTCCACCGCAAGAAGAAGAACGATGGCCGCTACCAGCCAGGGCCAGTTGCGAAGCGTGATTTCTGAAGTTGACGTTGTCACGACCGGGGCAAACGAAGGGGAGTGCTCCAGGAGCGAATCAAGACGGCCGATGTCGGCAGGAAGAAGAAACTCCCCGCCGGTGCGCTCCGCGATCTGCCGTAATGTCGCCAGGTCCATCCTGGTGTTGAGAAACTCAATCGCAGTCCCTCCAACAGCGACTCTCCCGCTGTCAGCACCAAGTGTCTGCCCTCCGCGTCGTGCGGTCACCCTGTACCGATACGTTCCCTCGTCACCAACGCCCTGGATTTCAGCACTGTACCGGCCGCCCGGCCTGGGCGTGAGTACCGCCTCGCGTGTGTTGTCCGTCGCTCCCTGAAGAACAAGTTCTACTTCTGCATCACTCACCGGCTGTTGACGGGCATCATACACCTGCGCCTCAAAGACGAGAGGTTCTCCCGCTGCGAAGAGTTCTTTCAACGGCCGGGCGATGACAGGTCCGGTTTCTTCCGGCGTCGTCAACCAGAGAAGTGCATTCCGCAGCAACTCAGTGAAGAATTGGCGTGTGAGTGGGGACCGCTGTGCCATCAGCCGCCAGCGCCAGATACTGTGGGCCGCAAGCGCAAGCACCCGCCGATCCTGGAGACTTCGGGCGACGAGCACGGGTGCAGGACCAGTAAGTCCCCTAACCTGCGCGGCGACCAGCACACTGGCTTCAGGTCGCGGGCGGAAGACGCTCCGCGTTGCGAAGACCGGCGGCAGGACGGCCCAGGGGTCCGTCCCATCGGACCGAGCAGGCGTCACGAGCGGCATGCTGTGCTCGGCCACAGTTGCTTCACAGGCAATCTCCTGTTCAGCGGACGACGGCGTTTCGACCGTGAACGGGAGAAAGGAAAGCCATGCACCGATCCGGCGCCAATCGGTTTCCCGTGTCACCTGAAAGAACAACGGTAACCGGCGTGATTGCAGGGCGCCGAGCAGACGTTCGTTCATTGCAGATGCTGTTGCGGCTGTCGGAAAGCCCGACACCACAAGGCAATCCGCAGAATCAAGATCCTGCAGGCGGAAGGTCCCCTCATAGAAGCCGCCCGAAGGATTCTGGGTGTATGATGTGACGGCGAACTGCGGCTGCTCGGCGAGGGTCTGCCGCATGAGTGCGAGATCATGCGACGGAGAACCCGCGAGCAGAAGGATGTGCAGTTTGCTTTTGCGCACGCGGACCGTAAACGTGCGACGGTTGTTCTTTGTTGTCAGCTCGCCTGCAACGGAGGAGACAGTGACCGTCAGCGACCGCAGACCGTCGGTGGATGGCGTGTAGGAGAGCGAGACACTGTACTCGCGCGTTCCTTCTTCAAAGGTCAGCGAAGCTCTGTCGAGAACCGTCCCACCATCCAGCAGGCTGATGTCAACACGCTGCCCTTCAACTCCGGCTCCCTTGATCAGCACTTCGACAGGAACGGTCGTCCCGCTGTAGACAATGGCGTTCGATGCGATATGCGTAATCACGACGTCGCGTTGTTCGGAGGAATCGCCGATGCCAACGGTGTACAGAGGGATGAGTACATTCTCCGCTGCATGCACGGGGTTCTGGCCCAGCGTGAACACGCCGTCGGACAGGAGAAGAGCGGCGCCACGTGAGCCGGGCCCGAGAGAAGTCGCAAGGGCGGCGGCGATATCCGTTCCGTCTTCATCAAAGCGGAGAGAGTCCAGGTTCCCGTCCGTAACCGGCCGGACAGAGGTGCCGAAGCTCAATGTGCGGAGATCTGTGCGGGAGGCGAGAGTGCGAAGAGCCGGCGACTGCAGCAGAGTACGGACCTGCTGCGATCGGTCTCCCAGCCGGTCGACCACCGTCATGCTGCGGCTGTTATCAATGAGGAGCGTCAGTACAGGCGGTGTGGTTGTTGTGGAGATCAGATGGATGATCGGGTCGACGAGAGCGAGGACAAGCAGGACTAGGACGGATGCGCGCAGCACAAGCAGCAGACGCCGCCGCAGGGGCGCAACAGGCGGGAGGGTCGAACGGTAGAACAACCAGGCGAGAACGATGGCGACGCCAATTGCCAGCAACACGAGTGCGGGTGAGGCGCCGAGACGAACCTCAAGCTGCGGCATGATACTCAGGAGGATTCGCGGACAAGCCGGTCGACGATTTCAATCGCGGTAACACCGTCGGCTTCCGCATTGAAATTGGTGACGAGGCGGTGACGCAGGGTTGGCCCTGCAAGTGCCCGCACATCGTCGATGTCGGGTGTATGACGTCCGGAGAGCAACGCCCGGGTCTTCGCGCCAAGGATAAGATACTGTGATGCACGCGGGCCTGCTCCCCAGCGGAGCCAGTCTCGGACAAACTGCGGCGCACCTTCCGCCTGCGGCCGCGTTGTCCGTACGAGCCGTACGGCATAGTCGATCACGTTGTCAGCCACCGGAACGCGGCGCACAAGGTCCTGAAATGCTTCGATCTGCGCGCCGGACAGCACGTGCCGTGGGGCGGGCACATGCAGGCTTGTGGTGGCCTTCACGATATGCACCTCTTCGTCGGGCGAGGGATAATCCAGCCAGAGATTGAACATGAACCGGTCGAGCTGCGCCTCGGGGAGAGGATATGTTCCTTCCTGCTCGATCGGATTCTGAGTGGCGAGCACGAAAAACGGTTCGGCGAGCGTGTACGTCGTCCCCGCGGCGGTCACGCGGTGTTCCTGCATGGCTTCCAGAAGGGCAGCCTGGGTCTTGGGCGGCGTGCGGTTGATCTCGTCGGCGAGCACGATGTTTGCGAAGACCGGGCCGTGTACGAACCGGAAATGTTTGCTGCCCGTCGTTGATTGTTCTTCGATGATCTCGGTGCCGGTGATGTCACTGGGCATCAGGTCCGGCGTGAACTGAATCCTGTTGAATTTGAGGTCCAGCACCTGGGAGAGGGTGCGGATGAGGAGGGTTTTGGCGAGACCGGGCACACCGACCAGAAGGCAGTGGCCGCGGGAGAGGAGCGCAATCGCCATGTGTTCGATAACGGCATCCTGCCCGATAATCACTTTGCCGATTTCGGTCCGGAGCGAATCATACGCGTCTTTCAGACGGCGTGCGTCATCGACGTCGCCGGCGCCAGGGGTCGGTGTTGATCGGGGTGACAAGGAACTCCTCCGGCGTTAGGGATAGATCTTCCAGTAAATCCTGGAGCGCAAATCGTCGAGCCACACCTGATAATCCTTCGAACGCTTATAGTTGAGGGCAAGCGTCTCAAGTTTGTGGTAATCTTTTTCGAGGTTCATCTCGTGTGCCGGGATGCGTTGCCGCATCAGGACGATATGATACCCGTACGAACTCCCCACCGGCAGGCGGGCAGGCATGCTGATTTTGCCGGGCGAGAGAGGCTCGACGGTGGGATACCAGGTCTTGTCCAGCTGCTCGAGTTCCAGCGTTCCCAGTGCGCCGCCGACCATATTGGTCTCCTTGTCTTCGGAGTACTTCTTCGCAAGCTCGGCGAAGTTGTTCTGGGCCAGGGCCACCGTGCGGAGCGAATCGAGCAGTGCCACTGTTGCCGAATCGCTTGCCTCGGTGCGCTCGATACGCATGAGAATGTGGCGAGCGCGTACGGCGTCGCCCCTGCGCTCCATCAACTGAATGATATGCAGACCGATTTCCGTCTCAACGATTCCTGACGTTTGACCGTCGGCCAGACTGAACACGGCACTTTCGAATTCCTTCACGAATTGTCCGCGCCGGACCAGCCCGAGACTCCCGCCCTGCGGTGCCGAGCCGGGATCTTCGGAGTGGCGCTTGGCCAGCTCGCCGAAGTCGATGCCGGCGGCGAGGCTATCGAGCAACAGCTGCATCTTCGCCCGTGCCGCCGCCTTCTCCGCCTCACTGAACCCCGGCTTGATGTAGATATGTGCCAGTTCGACCTCCTCGGGAACGCGGGGAAGGCTGTCGCGATACGTCGTGAAAAATTCTTCCACTTCAAACCGGCCAATCTGCGAAGACCCGAACCGTTGCTGCTGGAGGCGTTGTGCAAGCAAGTTCCGGCGCATCTCGTCGCGGTACTCCCGTTTGATCCTGTTCAGGGGCATGCCGTACAGTTCTTCGAGGCGCGCTTCCGAACCCACCTGCTGGATGCGCTGCTGGATGGAGGCATCGAGCTGTTGCTGCACCTCATCGTCCGATACCGTGATGCTGTCTTCAATAGCCTTGGCAACGATCAGTTTTTCATTGATCATCGACTGCAGCACCTGATCGCGCAGGCCCGGGGACTTCGGGTCCATCCGGTTGTTCATCACAAAGAACTGGACCTGTGCGTTCAGTTCGGATTCGAGGATCAGATCTTTCTCCACGACGGCAACGATCCGGTCGAGTACCTGCGAAATGGCCGGCATGGAGAGCAACGCAAGGACACAGGCCAGGACACACAATCCACCACTCTTCACTGCACGCATCATCCTACTCCTTGGAAAGAGAATCTCCCGCATCGATTGCGGGTTCGCGGATATCGACGGAATGCCGTCCGCGCAGGGCGCCGAGAAATTCTTCATACCGCGAGCGGCGCAGGTCCATCAGCAAATGCGCCCGCACTTCAAGCCGGGCATAGTCCAGCGGCGGGACTTCTCCCGGGCGCAGGACCCGATGCACCTGGAGCACATAATAGCCGTCGTTGGTCTTCAGAGGAAACGAGACATCGTCCCGCGGCAGGCTGCGGGCAAGCCTCCAGAGTTCTTCTGGATACAGCATGGCCCGCGTCACGTATTCGTGTTCCACCATATGCACGACCTGCTGACGTAGAGCAGGATCGGCGAGCAACTCACGCTTTGCACCGTCCCACGGCATACCGCGTAAAACACGCGAGCGGAACGCGTTGGCAGCTTCCCGGTTCTGGAAAATGATGTAGCTGACCTGGACCACGTCATCCCGCAGGGCAAAGGCGGTCCCGGATGAGTCGAAGAATGCCTTTACCGCCTCCTCCGTGATTGCGCTGCTGTCGACCGGACCGTAGACTTCTTCTTCGAGCAACGTTGCGACGGCGAGTCGTTTGCGTGCGGCTTCGAGCTGCGACTGAAACGGCTGCGTTTCGGTCAGGCCCCTTCGTTCTGCCTCCTGGTAGAGCATCTCCGTGATGATCCACTCGTTCACATACTCGCGTGAACGGGCTGCGGTCTCTCCGAGCGAATCGCGAGAAACGGCAAGATCCCTCTCGGTCAGTACCGCATTATTCACGCGTGCAACGTATGTGCCACGGTTGCCGGACCTGTCGCACCCTGCTGCCAGCATGGACACGAGCGCGAGGAGGGCGATGGCATACCGGCTATTGCTGGGGCGGGGCAAAGGCCTTCCCGAGATTCTCCCTGTATTCCACAACCGGATGCTGCTGACGGATGCGGCTGAGCCATTCCGATTCGAGGCGTTTTGCTTCGTAGTCCTGGAATGCACTGCTCACTTCGGCACCGGCCTCTTCGAACGTCTTCAAGCGGGCAGATTCCCGGCCGTCGAGACGCACCAGCGAGAAGCTTACCTTCATGAAGAATGGCGCAGAGACTGCCCCGGTGGAAAGGGAGTCTGCACGCCGCGCACGCTCATCAGTCTCCGGAGCCAGTAGGTGCTCCTCCAGTGGGCTGATCACGAGTGGCTGGCGTCCGATCAGCTGGAGTTTTACCTGCTGTTGGAGCGCTGCGGTGTCTTTTTCGCGGGCTGCGCCGAACTTCTGTGCCTTCATTTCAGTGAGAATTCGTTCGGTGCCGATGCCCAGCTTTTCTGTGAGAAATCCCTTCATGGTGTCGAGCCGCTTCTGGGCGAGAGTTTCATTCTGTTTTCTGCGCACACTGGTGTCGGGATACGCGGTGAGCAGTGCCCGCAGTACCGGGTCGCCCGTGAGCTGGTGTCCAATCGCCTTCAGCGTTTGTGTGGCCCCGCGGTCCAGCGCACTCTTTCCCGTTGCGAACCGAAGCGGAAACAGCGTCGGCATCTTCATGCGCACGGAATCTTCTCGTACGATCTGCTCGAACGTCAAGCCCGCATCGAGAGCGTTCCGGATGTTCTTTGCCTGGGTTTCGTTGGCGGCACGAATCTCTGTGAAACGCACCCTGTCAGGATAGGTGAACTTGTTCCTGTTCTGCTCGAAATAGTCGCGCAACACGGTGTCGTTGGTTGCGACGCGGTTCCATACCTGCTCTTGTTCCGCCTGATAGAGGAGAATTCCTTCGCGATACTCGCGCAGCAGAGCCGCAAACTCAGGGTCCTGCTTCTCCAGCAGATCGGCTTTTGCGCTGAACACAATCTGCTCGGCGATCTTGTCGAGCGTCGAGGAGAGGGTGATCCGGTGCAGGGATAGGTTCGACCATTCGAGATGGCTCCTGATGATCCCGATGACAGAGTCGACGCTGATCGGCCCGCTGTGCACGCGGAACATCGCGGCGCGGCGGAACGCGGTACCCAGCGTGTCGGTCCAGGCACTGTCGCGCGTGGTCTTTGTGGAATCGAAGGATGTCGTGAACTGTGTTGCAACAGAATCGATACGCACGAAACCAACTTCTGTGCGCATGCCGGCGAGGAATTCGGCATACCGGGCCGGAAACCGCTGTTCCTGATACTTGTTCTGCAACTCCTGGCGCGCTTCGTCAAACGTCTTGGGCGGACGGGTCTCGGAACAGTTGATGATGTGGTAGCCGTAGGCAGTACGGATCACCGGCGACGTCTCGCCCACCTTCAGATGAAAGGCGGCTTCGTCAAATGGCTGCGGCCAACGCCCGCGCGAGAACCATCCGAGGTCGCCCCCCTGATTGGATGAACCGCCGTCTTCGGAATGGCGGCGGGCCAACTCGGCAAAATCCACACCCTGCTTCACACTGTCCACCAACGGCATGATCTTGGCAAGCGCGGCTGCGGTGTCGTCGGGCGACGGACTCATGCTCGGGAAACGGATCATGATATGACTGCACCGTCGTTCGCCGGACGATGGTTTGCGTTCGGTGACTTTGATGATATGAAGGCCGAACCGGGTTTTGACTGGTGTGGACGTAACCTCCCCGACCTTCAACGCATAGGCGGCATCCTCAAATTCGGGGACCATCCGTGCCACCGAGAAATAGTAAAGGTCTCCCCGATTCTGCTTTGCGCCCGGGTCCTGTGATTCATTGACAGCGATCTGGCCGAAGTCTTTGCCGGCCTTGAGCTCTGCGAGGATCTCTGCGGCACGTTTGTACACTGCTGCCGAATCTTCCGCGGTGGCGCCCTGCGTGAAGGTGAGCAGTATGTGACTTGCGCGGAGTTCTTCCCTGCTGCGATCGTACATCTGGCGGACCGCCGGCGTGACGAGCACCCTGTCAGTGAGGTAGGAAGCCGCAAGGCTTCCCTTGTACTGCTGGATCTCAGCCAGGAGATCAGATCGCTTGTCCATCCCCTTCTGGTACGCATCCGTAAGCTTCAGGCGATACTTGATCATCAGGTCGAGGAATTTCTGGCGCTCTTCCGGGGAAGCCTGTGCGCCTGCGTCGCGGCTTCCATTGCTCTTCACATACAACTTCTCATAATCTCCAAGCGTGATGGGTGTCGATCCAATGCTGGCGACAAGAGTGTCCTGGGTCTTCGGCGCACAGCCGTTGAGAGACCAGGAAAGGATGAGAGCAGCGACGACCGGGAGAAGGTGGGCACTGTGCCACAGACGATTGCTCCGTTTCACCGTGATACTCCACGAATTGTTGCGGGGATGAGTTGCACCGGCCATCGTATGCTTCGATGGCAGGATTGACCTTAGACCACTATTCTACACAAAAGGGGGATGAAGGTCAAGAAAACCGGGGCCGGTTACCGCCGCCCCGTCCGGCGGAGCGCCTTCCGGAAATCCTCGAAGATGTCCTCCGGATCCTCTAAACCGACCGAAATACGAACCATCCCGGGGGTTACACCGTGTCGCTTGAGTTCACGGGAGCTCATATTGACGTGTGACGAGTAGACAGGAATGCTGACCAGGGTTTCGGCGCCGCCGAGAGACATGGCATTGACGGCGACCCGGAGGGCGTCGCACAGACGGACCGCTGCCCGGAGACCTCCGCGCACTTCGATCGTCACCATCCCTCCGTACCCGTCTCCTCCCGCCTCGACCATCTGGCGGCGTGCAACGATGTGCTGGGGATGTGAAGGCAGGCCGGGGTACAGGACGCGGGCGACCTGCGGCTGATGCTCGAGAAAGGACGCAAGCGCCATCGCCGTGGCATTCTGCCGCCTCACCCTGAGGTCGAAGGTCTTCAGGCTGCGGAGCAACAGGTACGCCGCGAACGGGTCGGCACAGCCGCCGTAGTACTTCATCTGCGTGTGTGCATCCTTCACACGATCAGCCGGACCCGCCACAACGCCGGCGATGATGTCGGAATGTCCGCCGAGATACTTCGTTGCGCTTTCGACCACGATATCGACGCCCCATGCGAATGGCTGCTGATTGATGCACGTGGCGAACGTATTGTCGGCCATGATAGTGACTTTCTTTCCCGTACGCCGCTGTGCCGCACGCACGCCGCGCACGACGGCTCCGATGTCGACAACGCCGAGCGTTGGATTCGTGGGGGTTTCAAGGTAGACCAGCTTCGTCGACGGAGTGATGAGAGAGGCCAGGGACGCAATGCGGTCCGGGTTCATGTACCGGACCGTGATTCCATGGCGGGGAAGGATGTCCCGGAAAAACCGGTACGTTCCGCCGTACAGCGCCGGCGTACTCAGGATCGCATCGCCGGTCTTGACGACGGCAAGCACCGCCGACGAAATTGCCGCCATCCCGGACGCAAGCAGCAGTGCCTTCGGCGCACCGAGCATCAATGCAAGGTGCTCTTCCGCCCGGCGGACGGTGGGATTGTGATAGCGGGTATAGACGTAGACCTCGGGATCGCCGGAGGCGTACCGCATTGCATCATCCGAATTCGCAAACCGGTAGGTGGAAGTCTGCACGATCGGTGGTGCGACCGGCCCGCGGAATGCGCGGAGCTGATCGCCATGAATGGCACGCGTTGCAAGCCCGGTGCGCTGTGACTGTGGGCGGGAAGCCATGGTATTATTCCTCATTGTGCGATAGAGAGTGCTTCTGTTGCGGAGGAAGGCCGGGAGCCACAAGTAACACATCTTCCCGCGTGATGACCACGGTGCCCGGAGGTGCACCGCGGGGTTTGTGGACGTATTTGCGGCGGGTGACGGCCACAGGGACCATACGGGCTGTGCGCATTTTGCTGTAATACGCCGCAATCGCTGCCGCCTCGAGCCGCGCCCGTTTTCCCGGTTCACCGCGGGCCGACGATACCTTCAGTACAACGTGCGATCCGGGACGCGACCCGCGCGTGAAACCAGAAATCGTCCGGTCGAGCATGATGCAGCGTCAGATGCGTCGTTGTCCCTGCTGCTCTTGCCCGCCCATACTTCAAATCCGCCGTGCACGGTGAAGACGCGGAATGGAACACGTTCACCCTCATCGTCCTTTCCCGTCGCACCGATGGCCTCGAGTTCATCCCGCCGTTCTTTCATAAAAGCCTTGAGATCGTGACGTGTGGCAAGTTTTTCCAGATCGGCAAGCAGCGCCTGTGCCCGTTCCGCCACGGAGGCGTAGATCAGCAGCCGGTCAGCTGCAAGCGCATGCGATCGCTGCGAGCTCTTTGCTTTTTCGAACCAGCGTTGGGCGTTTCCGACTGCGTTCAACGAAGGTACCAGAGGGATTGTCACGGTCGTACCGTCAGCGTCAACGGTCCACGATTCCTCTCCGCGGGGGATATCCAGCAGGTGCTGCATGAGGAGCGAACCGTACTGTTGATACCGCGCAGCTCTGTCTTCCTGTCCGGCATCCTCCCGGATTGCGGCCATTGTCCGCATGGCCCGGTCCCTGCGACGGCGCACTGCATCCCTCAGGCGGTGCGTCTCCGCATCAACCTGTTCCGTCGATTTGCGTCGGACATAAAACTCCTTCAGCGCCTCATGAATATCCGGGATGAGCCGCTCCTGGCACCCCTGAACATGCGTCAGACTGATGAGTGAAAAGTGTTTCAGGGGGCCTGAAGCCGCTCCTTCTTCCGTCCCCGCAAACACGAGCCGCGGTTGCGGCGACACAAGCTCACGGTCGATCTCCGTCCAGGTGGTCCGGAGGCGGTCCATCTCGGCAACAGTGCACGCTCCAGCGCGGTGAGCAGGAGGGATGCCCGCACGTGAAATCATCTCCCGGATGACCACCGGTGGCAGCAGAGGTGCAATGCGCTTGACGGCCGTCTGCAGGGGCTGATCCCCGGCTGAGGCAATCAGACGGACCGCTTCCTCGATATCCGGCATGGCAACAGCAGGGGGGAGATCGATACGCGTACCGACGACATCCCGCGGACGCTTGAATGCATCGAGAACGGTGGACGATGTGTCGAGCAGATACACATTGGCAAGCGACCCGTAGAACTGGGCACGTACGTTTGTCCCGTTGTCCAGAATGAATGTGAAAGAGCGGTCGGAAGGGTGCATCGTCAGCTCCGTCACGGTCTTCCCGGCGGCGTCCGCCAGCACATCGGTGGAATTTCTTCTGGCGCGCGTCAGCGCCGGATGCAGGAACAGGAGGAGAAGATCACTTCTGCACGATATCAACATGGCCTGCTCCCGGCCCTGAAACGTTATTATCAATTCATCCCGTTCCTGCGTGAACAGCTCACCGATGACGGATCCCGGAACCCATCGTTGGAGCTCGCTAAGTGCAAGGGAAATAGTATGGTGCGAGGCATGCATGAAGTTATGCACAATGTACAAAAAGATTGCGAATACTGCATGTTTTCTACGGATTTGTGGAAATTCCTGTGGACAGTGTGTGGATAATTTCTACAGGATTCTGAAGATCGCTCCACCCGGCGAGCGTGAAAATGCCTGGAGAATCCAGCGGTTTGCAAGTCCTTTGCCTTTTTCGTAGATTTCATTTCCTAGGCACAAAATGCACCGGGAGTCATGATTAATAGTATGACGGGCTACGGGCGTGGCGAAGCCATGTCCGGCGGTATTCATGTGACTGCAGAGCTTCGCAGCGTCAACAATCGGTTTCTGGAGATCGCTCTCCGGATTCCCCGGCCGCTCTCTATGCGCGAGAACGACTGCAAAGACATCCTTCGTCGGGGCCTGAGCCGCGGCAAGGTAAACGCAACCGTGACGCTGGAGCGCAAGATCGGCGAGACGGCTCCGGTCCAGATCAACCCTGATGCTGCGAGAGCATATTACAGGCTTCTGCAGAACCTCAGGAAGTCGCTTAAGCTGCGGGAGACGGTGAAGCTGGAACATCTCCTGCACTTCTCGGACATCCTGGAACAGGAGGAAGAGACCACTGCCGATGAAGCGGAGTGGGCGTTGACGAAGCGTGCGCTCGACGCAGCCATTGCCGACCTTCAACAGATGCGCCGCAAAGAAGGTCAGGAACTCGAAAACGACTTCCGGACGCGAATTGCCTTGTTGAGCCAGCATCTTGATGACGTGGAACGACTTTCGAAGACTCAGGTACCCCGTGAACGAGAACGGCTCAAAGAACGGATCCGTCAGCTTCTCGAGAACCAATCCGTCGACGAAGGCCGTCTGGAACTGGAGATTGCCCTGATAGCGGACCGGCTCGACGTTACGGAAGAGTGTGTGCGGTTCCGGAGCCACAACAAGTTCTTTCTCAAAGCGCTCGACGCAGAAGACGCAGCCGGGCGGCGCCTGAATTTCCTGATCCAGGAGATGAACCGCGAGGCCAACACGATCGGGTCCAAATCGAACGACCAGGAAATCGCCCACATCGTCGTGGGCATCAAGGAGGAGCTCGAGAAGATTCGGGAACAGCTCCAGAACATCGAGTAATGCATGAACGGAGCAACTCCGGCGGCGGGACGCGGGAAAATCGTTGTCATTTCGGCGCCGAGCGGCTCGGGGAAAACTACTATTGCGCACCAAATGCTCGGCCGGAACCTGTCGTTGCGCTTCTCGGTGTCGGCGACAACTCGCCCCATGCGGCAGGGTGAAATCGACGGCGAAGATTACTTCTTTCTGACGCGCGAGGAGTTCGAACGGCGTGTGGCGGCAGGCGAGTTTGTTGAGTGGGAAGAAATCTACGGCAATCTGTACGGGACACTGCAGAGCGAGGTGGACGCGGCCCTGCTGCTGGGACAGAACCTCCTGTTCGATGTTGATGTCAACGGTGCCCTGTCCATCAAACAGAAATATCCGGAAGCGCTGCTGATCTTCATCAGTGCTCCGTCGTTGGAAGTGCTCGAGCAACGGCTCCGTGCGCGGCTCACGGAAGATGCGGAAACGCTCAGCCGGCGCCTCGAACGCATGCCAATGGAGCTGGCGAAAACAAAAGAGTTCGACCACACGGTGGTCAACGACGTGCTCGCACGAGCTGTCGAAGAAGTCCAGACGATTGTTCATAATCATCTCATGCAGTCATAGACCGGAGTACGTATCCATGCCTATCAAACCCATTGATCTCGAATACTTCAACCAGGAGGGAAAGAACGTCCACGAGTGCATCGTGGCCACGTCGAAACGCGCCCGCCAGATCAACGACGAGATCAAGATCGAATTCAATCAGAGGATCGAGCTGATCACCACCAAGACCGAAGGAGAAGGGGAAGAGAACGACATCAACCCCGATCAGCTGAAGATCAGCCTGGAGTTCGAGAAACGACCCAAGCCGGCCGATGTGGCGCTGGACCAGCTCATCGCTGACGGGGTGGAGTGGCGGTACAAGGAAAAGGAAGAAATCGTTCTGCCGAAAGACGACGAGTCGGCAGAGGAAGAAGAAACAGAGGAATAGGGTCTCATCGTCATGTGTGCGGGCAAGCATATCCTGCTGGGTGTAAGTGGCGGAATCGCTGCATACAAGAGCGCGCTGCTGGTCCGCGAGTTTGTCCGCGACGGTGCTGAAGTCCAGGTGGTGATGACGCAAGCGGCGACGCAGTTCATCACGCCGCTCACCCTGGCAACGCTCTCCCGCCGCGAGGTGATCCTCGATATGTTCCCTCCGTCGCCCGAGCAGCCGACGTCACAATGGACCAAACACATCGATCTCGGCCTCTGGGGTGATGTGATGCTGATCGCACCCGCAACGGCGAACACCCTGGCCAAGATCGCTGCGGGGATGGCAGACAACTTTCTGACATCGCTCGTGCTGGCGCTTCGCTGTCCGCTGGTCGTGGCGCCGACGATGGATGCCGACATGTACACCAATGTGGCCACGCAGCACAACCTTTCGGTCCTCCGCGAGCGCGGGGTTACCATCATCGAACCGGAATCGGGCGAACTGGCCAGCGGACTGACCGGTCCCGGCCGCATGCCCGAACCCGATGTTCTGTGCGACGCCGTGGCCGCACTCCTCGACGGTTCCGCGGCGGATCTCAAAGGCATTCAGGTGCTGGTGACCGCGGGCCCAACCCAGGAACCAATCGATCCGGTGCGCTATCTCGGCAATCGATCATCAGGCAAAATGGGATTTGCCGTGGCCCGGACGGCTGCGCTCCGGGGCGCCTCGGTAACCCTGGTGGCCGGCCCTGTCGCTCTTGCTACGCCGCAAGGAGTACAGAGGGTGAACGTGCAGACCGCAAGCGAAATGCGCGACGCTGTACTGCAACGGTTCGACAGCTGCCAGGTTCTTATCATGGCGGCCGCGGTGGCGGATTTTGCCCCTGCAGCCGTTGCGCAGACGAAGATCAAGCGCGACGCAACGGCAGAGGAGCGGTTCAGCATCGACTGCGTGAAGAACCCGGATATTCTTCGCGAGGCGGCAAACCGGCGGAAGCAACAGGTCCTCGTCGGGTTCGCGCTGGAGACCGACAACGCCCTCGAGCATGCGCGCGCGAAACGGAAAGCGAAGGACCTGGACCTTATCGTCCTGAACGACCCCGGGGCGGAAGGGGCTGCCTTCGGCTCGGATACCAATCTTGTGACACTGATCGACCGGGAGGACGCCGTTACGCCTCTTCCCCTTCAGTCCAAATATGATGTGGCAACCCAGATCCTGAACCGGATCGTCCGGTTGCTTCCTCCATCCCGATGACACCGGGACATTCAGCCTATGGCAGATTTTCTCACAATGCTTCAGCGTGTTTTGCAGGACGAACGCGAGGTCTTCGGAGATTTTCTCTTGCTTGAACCACGCACTCCCCGGCAACCGTCTCATGAGACTCCTGAGCAACCACCCGCATCCGCCCCTGCCGAGAGAACGGGCGATCTGTTCGGCGGGACGCCCCGGCCTCCGGAGCACAGTACCCGGGAATCATGGGCCGACGCCGCAACGATAGAAGCGCTCGACGCAGAAATTCACAACTGCCTCAAGTGTTCGCTGGGTGAGACGCGCACGAAATTTGTGTTCGGGACCGGGAACCCGCATGCCACGCTGATGTTTGTGGGTGAAGCGCCGGGTGCCGATGAAGACCGGCAGGGAGAACCGTTTGTAGGGCGCGCCGGACAGTTGCTGAACAAAATCCTGGCGGCGATCTCCATGCAGCGGAGCGATGTGTATATCTGTAATATCCTCAAATGCCGCCCGCCCAACAACCGCACACCGCAACCGGGTGAAGTGGACCACTGCATGCCGTATCTCCGGAAACAGATCCAGCTGGTCAAGCCCAGGCTCATTGTCTGTCTCGGACTCACCGCCGCACAGAACCTCCTCCACACGAGCGAGAGTCTCGGACGATTGCGGGGGCGTGTGCTGGAGTTCGAGGGGACACCGCTCATGGTGACCTATCATCCCGCTGCGCTGTTGCGCAATCCGAACTGGAAAGCGCCTGCATGGGAGGATTTCCAGGCCATTCAGAAACTGCATGCTGGAAAAATCGACGCGTCACCGGGGACGGAGGAGGTGCGTCATGGCTGACTTGCCGATGCGCGGCGGCATTGACCTTGCGACCGACCGCCAGCAATCCGAAGGGCGTGTCCCACCGCACGCGGTGGACATCGAGGAGCAGATTATCGGTGCCATGCTGCTCGAGAAAGAGGCTATCTCCAAAGCCATCGAGGTGCTCGACGAAGATGCATTCCATTCCGACCGACACCGCAGGATTTTCCAGGCAATCACGGCGCTATTTGAGCGGGGCGAGCCGGCTGACAGCATCACGATAACGGAAGAACTCCGCCGCCGCGGGCAGCTTGATGCGGCCGGCGGACAGTCGTACCTTGTCGAACTGACGATGAAGGTCACCTCTGCGGCCAACATCGAGTATCATGCGCGCATTGTGCTCGAGAAGGCCATTCTGAGGAAGCTGATCAGTGAAGGCGCCCGCATCGCCTCTCGAGCGTTCAGTCCGGCCGAAGACGCTTTCGAGCTCCTGGACGAGGCCGAGCAATCGATCTTCAAGATCTCGGAGTGGCGTCTCAAGAAGAGTTTCGTGTCGATGGACCGCGCCCTGCACAGTACGCTGGAGATGCTCGAGAGCATCCACGGCAAAAATGAAGGGGTGACGGGGGTGCCCACGGGGTTCCGTGACCTGGATACGCTGACCGGCGGATGGCAGAATTCCGATCTGGTCATTATCGCGGGGCGGCCGAGCTCCGGTAAGACAGCGTTCGCCCTCTCGCTTGCATCGAACGCGGCGCTGCACAAGAGCAAGCCGACAACCGTCGGTATCTTTTCCCTGGAAATGTCCATACAACAGCTCATCATGCGTCTTCTCTGCGCCGAGGCGCGGGCTGATGCACATGCCGTGCGCACCGGACGGCTGCCTGAAGAGGAGTGGACCCGTCTGAGCCACGCGGCCGGCCGACTGGCGAAGGCGCGGATTTTCATCGATGACTCTGCAAGCCTCGGCATCCTGGAGCTGCGCGCAAAGGCGCGGCGGCTGAAAGCGGAGCACAATGTCGGTCTCATTATCGTTGACTACCTTCAGCTCATGCAGGGACCACGGGCGGCGGAGAACCGTGAGAAAGAAATTTCGGCAATCTCACGGTCGCTGAAAGCCCTTGCAAAAGAACTGGCCATCCCCGTGATCGCTCTTTCCCAGCTCAGCCGTGCCGTGGAGGGACGTACGGACAAACGCCCCATTCTCTCCGACCTGCGCGAATCGGGTGCTATTGAACAGGATGCCGACGTTGTGGCATTTGTGCACCGGCAGGAAATGTACGTTGATCCGAAATCGGACAAGGCCATGGACGTGGCCGGGAAAGCAGAGATCATCGTCGGCAAACAGCGCAACGGCCCGATTGACGACGTCAGTCTTACGTTTGTGCACAGGTTCGCGAGGTTCGAAAACCCCGCGCTCACAGGGTTGCAGCCGATGCCGGCGCAGCTGGAAGAACCACCATTCTAGGATTCTCTGTCATCGACAGTAACGGACGGGAGATCGACACCATGACCGAAAACAAAGGACCGACGAGGAGGGAGTTTCTGGGGCGCGTTGTTCTCCTGGGCGGGGCTGCGATGCTGGGGGGGAATACCATCGCCCGGGCTTTTGCACCCGAGCTTACCGACGAAGAAATTTTCGCATCCACCATGGCATGGGCAGAGGCGGAGAAATTGACCGGGCGGCCGGTGGGAGAGATCATGACCGCGCTCGGAGAACATTTTGTCGGGACACCGTATGTGGCGCACTCGCTGGAAGCGGAGGGGGAAGAGCATCTGGTGGTCAACCTGAGGGGGTACGATTGCCTGACGTTCGTCGAGAGCATGCTTGCGCTCAGCCGGTCTCTTGCCGCCGGGAAGACCGGCTTCGATGACTTCCGCCACGAACTTACGACTATCCGGTACCGGGCAGGGGTCATCAGCGGGTACCCGAGCCGTCTGCACTATTTTTCGGACTGGGTCGGAGATAATGTGCGCAAGGGGTTGGTCCGGAATGTCAGCAGGCATTTCGGCGGTACGGAATACACCAAAAGAATCAATTTCATGAGCACCCACCGCGACGCATACAAGCAACTCATGCTCGAGGATAACCTGCAGAGAATCCGGATCGCCGAGGAACGATTGTCGTCCGCTCCCCTCGTTCACATCCCCACGGCGAAAGTGGCCGGCGTGCAGGAGTATCTGCGCGACGGCGACATCATTGGCACGAGCACGCAGATGGAGGGGATGGATGTATCGCACACCGGCATGGTGATCAGGAAGGATGGCGTAGTGCGGTTCCTGCATGCGCCGCTGTCGGGGAAGAAGGTCGTGATTTCGGACGGATCGATTGCAGAATATCTGCAGGGTATCCGTTCGCACACCGGCATTATCGTAGCACGTCCGCAGGAGCCTGCGGACGAACAGAAGTAAGGGTCTCTACTTTAGGGAGGATTGCTCCATGCGTACAGGGATGAAGTCGATTCTGGTTATCGGTCTTGTGGCGGTGTTTGCCATGACAACATTCGGCCAGGGGATGTACTGGGAGAGTGCCACGACGATCGGCGGGAAAGAGGGGAAGACCATGATGGGAAAGTCGTATTATGCGCCGAAGATGATGAAGGTGACCCAAGGGGACGAGGACTTTATCATTTTCCGATTCGACCAGCAAAAGCTGTACACGGTGAAGCCTGACAACAAGACTTACAATGTAATGACGTTCGCGGAGCTCGAATCGGCGGGGAAGAGAATGAGCGCGGAGATGGCGAAACTGGACGAACAAATGAAGAACATGCCTGAAGAGCAGCGGAAGATGATGGAGCAGATGATGGGTGACCGGATGCCGGGGAAGAAGAAGCCGCACAGCTATCAGGTGAAGAAGACCGGTGAGAAGAAGATGATCAGCGGCTACGCATGTGCAAAGTACGTAGTTACGGACAATGGCAAAGAGACCATGTCGCTCTGGGTGACGCCTGACGTGAAAGGTTTTGCGGCTATGCGGGCCGACATGATGGAGCAAACACGCCGGATGGCCGAGTTCAACGAAGCGATGGGCGGCGGAATGGTGGAGGCAATGGCGAAGATCGACGGGTTTCCAATGGCTATGGATATGTCGAAGCAGATGTCCACCGTTGTGACGAAGCTCGAGCAGCGATCGATTCCGGCATCAGAATTCGAGGTGCCGGCGGGGTACAAGGAAGTTCCCTCTGCGATGCAGCAGCACAGGGACGAAGTCGAGAGGTGATGGCGTGTGGCCACCATGTCAGGTCGCGGTGGCCGCTGAGCTTGAGTAGTTTGTGAAGCACACGGGATGGGTGAAGGCGGTGCAGCAGCCATCCTGGAAATGTTCAGGATGATGTGTTCGGGAGCCGTTCGATGCCATGTGTGCATCGCGGCTCCCGTGTTTTTTTCACGGCTTCAAACCGGTCCCAGCAGGCATCGGAGACACGTGTGAGGGGGTGGTGCACGTGGTACTGGATGGCGAGGTTACGGAGGGATTTCCCGATCACGCCGATGAGGGAGAGGCGGTACTGAAGATCCGAGTCCTCGCCGCATCCGGGTCCGTTGTAGAGTTCGTCAAACCCGTTGATTGCTATCAGGTCGGACTTCCAGGCCGAGAAATTCGACCCCAGCATACCGCGTACGGTGCGGAGGAGAAGTGTGCGGACAAAGCGGCCTGGCATACGGATTCCATCCTCGATGCGCAACGCGTCTCCCCGGAGTCCATCCTTCCATTCGTTCCAGCCGTACTTTTCGAAGCTCCCGGAAGTGATTGAGTCGAGCGTCAGAGCATCAGACCATCGTTTGCTGGTTTCGACGCGTCTGCCGAGGAGAACGGTCTTCGGCTCCCGCTCCAGGTAGTGGTCCTGGAGGAAGAGTCGCGAAGGGAGGCAGTCGCCATCGATGAACACAAGGTACTCGGTGGAGGATGCCCGGATGGCATTGTTGAGCATGGTATTCTTGCGCCAGCCCTGGTCTTCGTGCCAGAGGTGTTTGATCGGGAAGGGGTATTGCGCCTTCGTTTCCTTGACCACGTCGGCGACAGCTGCTCCCGACCCATCGTCTGCGATGATCACTTCGAAGTCGGTTTTCGACTGTCTCGTGCACGCCGCCAGAACGAGCCGGAGGGTCTCCGGTTTGTTATAGACCGCGATGATGAGGGAGATGGTCGGGGGATGGGAAACCGGATTCATGGCCTGAAAGATACAAAAAACATGAGAGAAAGGCAGTTTTCGGCGGAAACTGATCTGATGTTTACTGTGTTAGAGGAGATACAACAATTATGAAACGAATTCCACAATGGAGAATGAGGCAATCATGGCAACATACACCATCCGACTTCACCGCGTCCTCCGTGCAACACCCGAACGAGTCTATCGCGCGTTTCTCGATGCCGATGCAATGGCAAAATGGCTTCCACCGAACGGCTTCACTGGCAAGGTTCACCATCTGGACGCCAGAGTCGGCGGCACCTACAAGATGTCATTCACAAACTTCACAACAGGCCACGCCCATTCTTTCGGCGGAGAGTATCTTGAGCTGGTGCCGCACGAACGGATTCGCTACACGGACAAGTTCGACGACCCGGCCCTCCCGGGTGAGATGCGCACAACCGTTTCCCTGACGAAGGTATCCTGTGGGACCGAGCTAAATGTGGTGCAGGAAGGGATACCGGGCGTCATTCCGCAGGAGGCGTGTTATCTCGGGTGGCAGGAATCACTCATCCTCCTGACAAAATTGGTCGAGGCAGAGATCCCGGAGGAATGAGGTGATGTTATTACTCTCGGGTATTGAGTTTTGTCTGAAAATTCGTTTTCCTGGATTTCAGTCAGCTGCAGAGTCAGAGGGAGGGAGCCGATGAACAGGGTCGTTCACTTCGAAATCCATGCCGCCGAACCGGAACGGGCAGCAAAGTTCTATCACGATGTGTTCGGCTGGAACATCCAGGAATGGGTGGTTCCGGGAGTCGAAATGCCCAACGAAAACCGGTACTGGCTTGTCGGAACCGGTTCCGACAAGGAGCCCGGCATAAACGGGGGCATCCTAGTTCGCCGCGGCAGCGCGCCCGCTGAGGGACAACCGGTCAACGCGTACGTCTGCACCATGGGCGTCGCATCGGTAGACGAATCTCTTACCAGGGCCCTCAAGTCCGGTGGAAGTCTCGCGGTCCCGAAGATGCCGGTCAAGGGTGTGGGGTGGCTCGCCTACTGCAAAGACACTGAGGGAAATATCTTCGGCATTATGCAGGAAGACAAAAACGCAGGGTAACGACCGCACGTGACCCGTCTCGCCCAGAGTCCGTCACCCAGCCAGGGCAGCATCCTCTTCCTGGCGTGGATCTGCCTGAGTGCATCGCTCGGCGGATTCCTGTTCGGCTATGATACCGCCGTGATCTCCGGGACGGTCGAATATGTTGAACGGCAGTTCGAGCTTTCGAAGGTCGCGGTGGGGTGGTTTGGCAGCGCCGCGTTGATCGGGTGCATCCTTGGCGCCGCCGTTGCAGGCTGGTTCGGCGACCGCTACGGGCCGAAGCCGGTCCTGATCGTCGCAGGCATCTTCTTCTTTGTCTCAGCCCTCTACTCCACGATTCCTGAATCGTTTCACATCCTCACTCTGGCGCGCGCTGTCGGCGGTGTGGGCGTGGGCATGGCATCGGTCCTCGCGCCGATGTATATCTCAGAGTTTGCACCGGCCCGCATGCGCGGCCGCGTGGTGGCCCTCTATCAACTCTCGATTGGCATCGGCATTCTGGCTGCGTACTTCATGAACTACCTTCTCCTGACGTATGCCCGGGGGGCATCCGGGACAGGAGACGCCGGCAGCTTCCTCCACTATGTCCTCGTCGCCGAAGTGTGGCGGGGAATGTTCGGGGCGGAAATGATTCCCGCAGCCGTCTTTACGACCCTGCTTCTTGTCCTCCCCGAAAGTCCGCGCTATCTGGTGAAGGTGGGACATGAACAGAGGGCGCAGTCCGTTCTCACCCGCATCGACGGTCCAGATGCCGCATCCCGGGTTCTCTCGGAAATCAGAGGTGCGCTTCAGCAGGAGGAAGGGACCCTGCGCGAGTTGTTTCGTCCCGGTCTCCGCAAAGCGCTCGTGCTCGGGGTCGGCCTCTCCTTCTTCGGACAACTGACGGGTGTGAACGTCGTGGTCTACTATGGTCCGATGATTCTTCGGGAGGCGGGACTGGAAAGCGGAAGCGCGCTCCTGTATCAGGTGGCGCTCGGCACCATCGGCCTGGTGTTTACACTGTTCGCCATCTGGAAGATCGATTCATGGGGACGGCGACCGCTGCTGGTCGGCGGCATGGCGTGCGTCACGTGCGCTATCACGGCCACCGCGATCCTCATGCTTGTGAATGCCCCTGCCCTCTGGATCGTGATCCTGCTGGGTGTATATATGGCGTGCCTTTCGGTGTCGATCTGCGCGGTGATCTGGGTGATGACCCCGGAGATCTTTCCCAACCGCGTCCGGGGACGCGGCTCCTCGATTGCGACATTCACAAACTGGAGCATCAACGCCCTGACCGCATTCGCCTTCCCCTGGTATGTCACCACATTCGGCATGCACGCCGGATTCTTCACATTTGCGGCGACCTGCTTCATCGCGACAATCTTCTTCTGGAAACTCACACCCGAAACCCGCGGAAAAACCCTGGAGGAGATTGAACGGTTCTTTGCCGCCGGGAAATGACGGCGCAGCCCGTGGCTGCGCCCGATCGTTGACTGGCGACGGGGCTGCAGAGCAGGGAGTACGGTCTCGCTGTTTTCGACCGGAAGTCCACATCGGCAAGCGATGAGTCCAGTGCGCGGAGTGAAATGGAGCTTCGGAGATCGATGAAGAAGAACAGCCTTGCCAGCATCCTGAAATTCCGCGACGAGCGGGAATGGAAACAATTCCACCTCCCCAAGAACCTGGCAATCTCGCTTTCGCTTGAAGCAGCCGAGGTGCTGGAGCTTTTTCAGTGGACAAAGAACAACAGGCTTCCTGCCGGCAAGGAGAAAGATCTTGAGGGAGAGCTGGCGGATGTCTACTACTGGCTCTTGCTGCTCGCCCACGAGTTCAATATCGATCTGGACAGGGCGTTGGCACACAAGATGGTGGAGAATGGACGGAAGTATCCGGTACATAAAGCGAAGGGGAAAGCCACAAAATATTCTGATCTGAAGTAATGCCGTCTTCGTTCATGAACCTATGCAGGCTAGCATCATCTTCTCACTCCGCTCTCCCGGATATTGTGCAGGTTTCTTGACTTTCTCGCGAATGGGCGCAATATTTTCAGCACCCGATCCAATTGCTTCACCCGATGCTGAGTCCCGAAGGATATGCATTGACACTCACTCTGCGAGAATCGCACCATGACGAACTGTTTTTGCCTTCCTTTGCTCGTGGCATTCACGGTTACTGTCAACGTTCAAGAAACGGCAAAGCCACAGCTGACTGTGGTTCCCGAAGTTGATCTGCAGCGGTATATGGGGACCTGGTACGAGATCGCGCGGCTCCCAAACAGCTTTCAGAAACATTGTGTTGGCGATGTACGTGCGACCTACACACTTCTCGACGACGGGACCATTACGGTTGTCAACCGCTGCCGGAAGGAAGACGGGACGATCAGTGAAGCCGAAGGAAGAGCGAAACCGGCCGATGCCGACGGTCCAAAGACAAAATTGAAAGTGCGCTTTGCTCCGGCATTTCTTTCGTTCCTGCCGTTTGTCTGGGGCGACTACTGGATCATTCTCCTTGCGCCGGATTACTCCTATGCCGTGATCGGGGAGCCGGACAGGGAATACCTGTGGATTCTCTCGCGGAGCCCCGCAATGGAGGAGAATACACTTCAAGAAATCCTTGCTGAGGTGGAGCACGGGGGGTATGACCTGACTGACTTGATCAGAACCATACACAGCGTGAAATAACCACGGCGTGCTTGTGGTTATCTGGTCTGCGTGGGACACTCGTTCCGAGAACACTGCCAACAGCAGGTTGCGATAGTCTTTCCACTGGCCAGACTGTGGCATACAATGAAAGCGGAGGTGGGGCGGTGTCGATGATTTTCCTGAACAGATACAGTTCTGCGATACGCAGCTCTGTGACCATTCCACACGCAGCCGCAGCCTTTTTTCTCCTGCTCACACTGGCCACCGTTGGTCAATACGGCTTCTTTGGCGATGAGCTCTATTATATCGCCTGCAGCAAACATCTCGCCTTCGGGTATGTGGACCATCCGCCCATGGTCGCCTTCCTGACCCTCGTCAGCACCTGGATATTTGGTGAAACAATGATCGGCCTCCGGATCCTGTCGGGTCTGGCCGGAGCCGTTACGGTATTGTTTTCTGCGCGCATCGCCCGCATACTTGGAGGAGGAACAACATCACAGGCGCTCGCGGCGCTGTCGATCTGCTTCGCTCCGGCATTCCCTGCCCTCAGCAGCTTCTTCTCGATGAATCCGGTCGATATCATGCTGTGCACGCTTTTTCTGTATGCGTTCGCACACACTCTTTCGGCTCCCACTCTGATGAAGTGGATCGGTCTGGGTCTGTTGTTCGGAGCCGGACTGCTGAACAAGTACACGTTCCTCGTGCTGGGTTTTTCCGTGCTGATGGGGCTGATCATCACGCGGCGCTGGGACGTGGTGCGCTCGGGATGGTTGTATCTGGGCGGTGCCATCGCGCTCATCATGTTTCTGCCGCACGTTGCATGGCAGATCGACCACGGCTGGCCGACGCTCGAATTCATGCACAATGTTACCCAGGGCAAGAACCTCTCCCTGTCACCTCTTACACTGCTTGGCCAGCTGGCCATTGGACTGAATCCGTTGACACTTCCCCTCTGGATCGGAGGTACGCTCCATCTTCTTCTTGCCGGGGAGATGAAAGCGTTCAGGTTTCTCGGGTGGACGGCAGTGATGCTCATCGCGGTCTACGTCGTACAGAACTCCAAGTTCTATTATCTGCTTCCGGTGTTTCCGCTCCTGCTTGCTGCAGGGGCCGTTGCCCTGGAGAGCTTTTCATTGAGGAAGAGAATCCGCTGGCCTGCCCGGGTTTTGGGTTCGGCGATCACACTCTCCGGGTTGGTGCTCATGCCGCTCGCTGTCCCCATCCTGCCTGTGGAACAGTTTGTCTCGTATGCAAAAACACTCGGTCTCCGGGAGATCGTCAGAATGGAAAAGGGAGAAGGGGTGGCGCTGCCGCTGCATTTCGCACACAGGTTTGGATGGGAAGAAAAAGTTGATGCAGTTGCCATGGCGTACTATGCGCTGCCTCAGCATGAGAGAGAACAGTGCGCGATTCTCGCATCGTGGTACGGGCTGGCGGGAGCCATCGATCATTTCGGTCCAACACACGGCCTGCCGCCGGCGATCTGTCTGCACAACAGCTACTGGATGTGGGGAACCCGCGGTTATTCCGGTGCGGCGGTGCTTGCGGTTGGGTATGGTGCGCATGAGCTGGGGCACTACTTTGAGAGCGTGGAGCGGGTTGGCTATGTTGAGGTGCCATATGACGATGATGCGGCAGTTTTCTTGTGCACAAAACCGAGAACCACGATCGAGGCAATGTGGGTCCGGCTGAAACGATTTATCTGAAACATGACCGCTCAGAGGCGCAGCGCTAGATCGTGGCTCGATGTACGTTTTGTGTCGGTCGGTGATCGGTTCCGGCAATGCCGAACGCACCATGATGTAAGTACTTGTCCACCATGGAGAAAAGAAGCCGATGAACAATGATCACACTCCGCATCTTTTCATTGTGGGGGGCATCGCCGGTATTGTCGGCACACTGTGCTACGTGATTGCCAGCATGGTCCCGATGAGTCGGGTCGGAACGTACGTGCTTGCGATGGCCTGGCCCATACTCTCGACTATCTTCGTTTTTTCACTGTTCCGGTTTGTCGGACATTCGAAGCCAAGTGCGGCGAACCACCTGGCCTTCCTCTTTGCATCCCTTGCGTTTGTGCTTGTCGCTGCGATGATGTCGGCACAGCTTGCGGTGAAGACCGGCATGGAGGAGTACATCCAGAACGCAACCCGAAACGCGCAGGAGACGCTTGAACTCGCGCGAACGTCAATCAGACTTGTGGATATGGGTCTTGATGTTGCCTGGGATCTGTTCATCGGCACCGCCCTGCTATTTCTGGCTTTTGCATTGCAGGGGCATCCCGATTTTGGCCTCTGGTGGAGTGTACCGTCCGCGCTCCTCGGCCTACTGCTCATGGTTCTCAATGTGGCCACTTTTCCCTGGCCGCCGGACACACAGGGTCTTCTCGACATAGGGCCGGCAGTGGGGTTGTTCATCATTGTGTTGAGTGGGAGGCTGCTTCTGCTGGGGAATCGGATGAAACGTATATCACGATAGCCGACGTTCGGGCGGATTTCTTTGCCGGCCGTTCTGAAGGATGATGCTGTTTCATTCTGGCGACCTCCTCCAGTGAGATCCTCTCTCGTGAAATCCTCTCTTGTGTGTTCCTCGCTCGGGTAGCCGAGTTATCCCCGTGCCGCTGGCCAGTGAAACAGGCATCCCGCCTTTTTGGGGGGAGAAAGGCCAAACGTCGCAACTCCGTCATATCTGTGTCATTATATAGAATCGTTTCGAGTATTTTCTATCAGGAACACAGCCCAGGCCACATTTTTTTCTTGACTTCTCGACGGAATGGCCATATCTTATAAAAGCGTTTCGATGTCAATTTCGAGATCTTCCTTCCTGGTGGTATTGTGTTCATTGCCCGACAAGAAGGTGCAGTGTGAAACGCCCGACAATCAAAGATGTCGCGCGCCAGGCCGGCTGCTCACTCTCCACGGTCTCCATTGTGGTGAACAACCGTGGGTACGTTAGCGAGGAGACCCGCCAGCGTGTCATGAAGGTTGTCAAGGATCTGGGCTATCACGCCACCCGCTCAGCACGCGGGCTTGCCTCCAAAACCAGTGGCAACATTGGCTTCATCCTTCGCGACGACCACTTCTCACAAGCGGAGCCATTCTATACACGAGTATTCCTGGGAGCCGAGTTCGCCGCGCGTGAGCAAAACTACTATCTCCTTCTCGCGACCGTCAGTCATCGCTTTTCGGAGAAGAAGGATCTCCCGCGCTACCTGCTCGAACAAAATGTTGACGGCGTGATCATCGCAGGGAAAGTCTCCAGACGGTTCGTCGAGCATGTCGATCGGTTCGGTATTCCCATCGTCCTGGTGGACTTCGAAGTTCCGCGAAAGCGCTACGCTTCGATTCTCATCGACAACAAGAACGGCGCCCGAGCAGCCGTACGCCATCTCATCGAATGCGGGCACACACACATCGCGTTCGTCAGCGGCGACATCGAACACCCGAGCCTTGCCGAACGCCTCGAAGGATACCACGAAGCGCTCAACGAACGAGGCCTGACCGTCCAGGAGCGCCTGATCGACATCACGGAACCAGACTCGCGAATTGCCAACGGAGCAAACGCCATGCTCCGCCTGCTCCAACAGAAACCGGCACCCACGGCGGTGTTTGCCGCCAATGACGCCATGGCGATCGGCTGCATTCAACAAATTCGGAAGGCGGATCTGACAATCCCCAACGACATCGCTGTCGTGGGGTTCGACGACATCGAAATGAGCTCGCTTATGCAACCACGCCTGACAACCCTGCGCGTGTTCAAAGAAGAACTCGGCCGCCAGGCGGTTGACACACTCGTGACCATGATCAAGAACGGGGACACTATGCTGGTGACCAAACACCTCCCTGTCGACTTGATTGTGCGGGAATCCAGCTGCAACCATGTCCCATCATATGTGAATAATGCGCCTGAAGACATAACCCTATAACTCACAGTAATCCACCTCCGGTGCCATCCTGGTGAACGATGTTGCATTCATCTGTTCTCTTGGCAGCCGGACCGATGGTGTACCTCACTCATCACTCATACATTTATGGAGGTCGCTATGGAGTTGCGTTCAAAGTTCCTTCTGGTAGGCTTTGTGCTCACCTTCGTCTGCGCGGCAGCCATCCCCCAACCCCTCAACCTGAACAGCATCGGCGGCTTTGAAGGGACGATGCCTGCGTTCTGGAATGTGGGGAACACGGGAGGCGCGACGCTGACGTGGGCGACAGACCAGTACCATTCAGGGTTGCGGTCGTTGAAGATTGCAAAGACGACGACGGGCGACAGCGCGTCGTTCGTGTCTGACAACATGTGCGACATTTGGTCGCCACAGCACAGCAAGAACGTGGACATCTTCCTTGGAGCGTGGGTACGGACACAGGGTGTGAACGTGAGCCCTGCGACGGAAGATGCGAAGTGGTATCTGGCCTACGAGTTCTACGACAGTGCGGGAGCGCCGATCGGGGTGTTCAAGCTGCCGATTCCCCAGTCGACGGCATCGACGTCGGGATGGGTGGCGGATACGAACAGTCCGGGGGATGTGATCCTTCCGAAGGACTCGTGGAAGACCATCGTCAAGTTTGTTGCGGGAAAGAACGCGACAGGGACGGTGTGGATGGACGACGTGATGTTCTACGGTCGTGCAGGCCAGTGGGCAGGTCAGCACTGGGGATCGAACCTGGAGTATCCGACGGGTTGGTACTACTGGATGCCGCCGATTGGAGGCAATGACGGAGTGTTGGAGAACGGGTTCGAGAACACGGTGGTGACGACGGAAGCCGCGCACAGCGGGCTGTATTCGCTGAAGTTCGACATGCCGTTCTCCCGCCAGCCCCACGACGGCTTCGTGGGCGCAAAACGGGTTTCGTTCAACAGCTTCGGCAAGGACATCAAGCCGGGCGACAAGCTCCGGTTGTCGGTGTGGCTGAAGGGGAGCAACCTGGTGCCGGATTCGGCAGCACTGTATCCGGGGACGTGGTCGGTGGGTCTCACGCCGCTGTGGTTCGCCAAAGGCGGGAACAACGACGGATACGATGTATTGCAGGCAAACGATTACACGTGGCAGTTCCCTGCGGCGACGTCGTTCGACTGGAAACAGTATACGTTGGATGTGGAAGTGCCGGCCGATGCAAAGGTGCTGGAGGTACGTCTGCATGTGTACGCCCGGTTCACCGGAACGATCTACTGGGATGACCTGACGGTGGAGAAGCTGGACATTCCGACGATCACGGAGATCGGCGGCTTTGAAGGGATGATGCCGGCGTTCTGGAACGAGGGGAACACGGGAGGCGCGACGCTGACGTGGGCGACAGACCAGCATCATTCAGGGTTGCGGTCGTTGAAGATTGCAAAGACGACGACGGGCGACAGCGCGTCGTTCGTGTCTGACAACATGTGCGACATTTGGTCGCCACAGCACAGCAAGAACGTGGACATCTTCCTTGGGGCGTGGGTACGGACACAGGGCGTGAACGTGAGCCCTGCGACGGAAGATGCGAAGTGGTATCTGGCCTACGAGTTCTACGACAGTGCGGGAGCGCCGATCGGGGTGTTCAAGCTGCCGATTCCCCAGTCGACGGCATCGACGTCGGGATGGGTGGCGGATACGAACAGTCCGGGGGATGTGATCCTTCCGAAGGACTCGTGGAAGACCATCGTCAAGTTTGTTGCGGGAAAGAACGCGACAGGGACGGTGTGGATGGACGACGTGATGTTCTACGGTCGTGCAGGCCAGTGGGCAGGTCAGCACTGGGGATCGAACCTGGAGTATCCGACGGGTTGGTACTACTGGATGCCGCCGATTGGAGGCAATGACGGAGTGTTGGAGAACGGGTTCGAGAACACGGTGGTGACGACGGAAGCCGCGCACAGCGGGCTGTATTCGCTGAAGTTCGACATGCCGTTCTCCCGCCAACCCCATGACGGCTTCGTGGGCGCAAAACGGGTGGTGTTTGCACAGTCCAACGGCGGCGGCGTCATGCTCGCAGGCATTCCGAAAGACATCAGTGCGCTTGAAGGCGTGCAACCGGGCGACAAGCTCCGGTTGTCGGTGTGGCTGAAGGGGAGCAACCTGGTGCCGGATTCGGCAGCACTGTATCCGGGGACGTGGTCGGTGGGTCTCACGCCGCTGTGGTTCGCCAAAGGCGGGAACAACGACGGATACGATGTATTGCAGGCAAACGACTTACACGTGGCAGTTCCCTGCGGTGACGTCGTTCGACTGGAAACAGTATACGTTGGATGTGGAAGTGCCGGCCGATGCGAAGGTGCTGGAGGTACGTCTGCATGTGTACGCCCGGTTCACCGGAACGATCTACTGGGATGACCTGACGGTGGAGAAGCTGGACATTCCGACGATCACGGAGATCGGCGGCTTTGAAGGGATGATGCCGGCGTTCTGGAACGAGGGGAACACGGGAGGCGCGACGCTGACGTGGGCGACAGACCAGTACCATTCAGGGTTGCGGTCGTTGAAGATTGCAAAGACGACGACGGGCGACAGCGCGTCGTTCGTGTCGGACAACATGTGCGACATCTGGTCGCCGACAGCACAGCAAGAACGTGGACATCTTCCTTGGTGCGTGGGTACGGACACAGGGCGTGAACGTGAGCCCGGCGACGGAAGATGCGAAGTGGTATCTGGCGTACGAGTTCTACGACAGTGCGGGAGCGCCGATCGGGGTGTTCAAGCTGCCGATTCCCCAGTCGACGGCATCGACGTCGGGCATGGGTGGCGGATACGAACAGTCCGGGGGATGTGATCCTTCCGAAGGACTCGTGGAAGACGATCGTCAAGTTTGTGGCGGGAAAGAACGCGACAGGGACGGTGTGGATGGACGACGTGATGTTCTACGGTCGTGCAGGCCAGTGGGCAGGTCAGCACTGGGGATCGAACCTGGAGTATCCGACGGGTTGGTACTACTGGATGCCGCCGATTGGAGGCAATGACGGAGTGTTGGAGAACGGGTTCGAGAACACGGTGGTGACGACGGAAGCCGCGCACAGCGGGCTGTATTCGCTGAAGTTCGACATGCCGTTCTCCCGCCAGCCCCATGACGGCTTCGTGGGGATGAAGCGCGTATCCCTCGGCACTGACGTGATGGCGAGGAGATATCGTGCGTCTGACAGCATGGCTGAAGGGGAGCGAACCTGGTACCGGATTCGGCGGCACTGTATCCGGGGACGTGGTCGGTGGGTTCACGCCGCTGTGGTTCGCCAAAGGCGGGAACAACGACGGGTACGACGTGCTGCAGGCGAACGACTTCACGTGGCAGTTCCCGGCAGTGACATCGTTCGACTGGACTGCCGTACACGCTGGATGTGACAGTGCCGGCGGATGCGAAGGTGCTGGAGGTTCGTCTGCATGTGTACGCACGGTTCACCGGGACGATCTACTGGGATGATGTGACCATCAACGTGATCGGTGCCACCACGGCCATCGGCGGACAGAAGGGTACGCTTCCGACGTCGTATGAGCTCGAGTGACAACTATCCGAACCCGTTCAACCCTTCCACGAAGATCCAGTTCGGACTTCCGGAAGCGGGAAGCACGTCGATCGTCATCTACAACATGCTCGGCCAGAAGATCCGTACGCTGACCGACGATTACCGGTCGGCGGGCAGGTATGAAGTAACGTGGGATGGCACGGATGATGCGGGTCATACGCTGGGTACCGGTGTGTACCTCTACCGGCTGGTGTCCGGCCAGACGTCGATCATCAAGAAAATGATGCTCATCAAATAGTATGGCATGCGGGGGATGCCCGTAGAGGGCATCCCCCGCAGATGTATCATCAGAGAGAGCCATCATGAGGACTACGATAGTTGCGAGCCTCATCGCCGTGCTCTGTTGTGTCGGCGTGTACCTGTATGCTGGCACGACGGGAAAGATCGCCGGAAAGGTACACCGATGCTCAGACCGGCGAGGCGCTTCCGGGTGTCAACGTGCTCGTTGTCGGCATGACGCTGGGCGCAAGTTCGGATATCGACGGCGAGTATTTCATTCTGAACATTCCGCCCGGAACGTACACCGTTCGGGCCTCTGCAGTGGGCTACACGCCCCTGACGGTCAATGCCGTAAAGGTAACCGTCGATCAGACAACGCGCATCCCTTTCAGCCTGCGGTCGCAAACCGTCGAAATGAGCGACGTCCTCATCACTGCAGAGCGGCCGATTGTGCAGAAGGACCTCACGTCGACAACCGCATCGGTCAGCGGCGATGAGATCGCCGCCCTTCCGTTGGAGGATGTTGCGTCGGTGGTCAATCTGCAGGCAGGGGTTGTGGACGGCCATTTCCGCGGAGGCCGGGCCAACGAAGTGAAGTATCTGATCGACGGCGTTGCGGTCAACGACGTCTTTTCGGGCGGCTATACCATGCAGGCGGAAGTCAACAGCATTGCCGAAGTCCAGGTGCTGAGCGGGACATTCAACGCCGAGTATGGTGAAGCGATGTCGGGTATTGTCAACCAGGTGACGAAGATTGCGGGCGAACGCTATACCGGCGAGGCGTCCGCGTACGTCGGCGGATACATGACGGACAGAACAGAACCTGTTCGTCGGCCGTGATCCCAAGAAGCTTCTGGGGTTCCTCCCGGAACTGTATTCACGGGTCTACAATATCCAGGGAAGCCTGAGCGGACCCGTCCCTGTCGCGGATCAGTTTTTGCGGTTCTTTGTCTCGGGGCGGTACCTTGACGACAACGGGACAATCTACGGCACACGCACGTTCAATCCCTCCGACTCCTCGAATTTTTCCGCAAACGATCGTGCAGACTGGTATATCGGGGCAACAGGTGACGGCAAGGATGTATCCATGAACTACTCCCGTCGCTTCACGCTGCAGGGGAAACTGCAGGCAAAGGTGGGGAGTACCGAAAGGGATCGTCCTGCAGGGCTTGTATCAGCACAACACCTACCGCGACTATGATCACCAGCATCGCCTGAATCCCGACGGCGACTACCAGCGGCGGCAGATGAGCTATCTCGTCAGCGGGAGTTACACGCATGTCTTCGGCGAGTCGGCGTTTCTGGACGCGACCGCCTCGGCATTTGTGAGCGACTACAAGCAATATGTTTACGAGAACCCTCTCGATCCGCGCTATGTGAAGCCGGAACGCCAGCAGGATGCCGGAGCAAACTCCTTCCTGACCGGTGGAACCGAAAACTGGCACTTCAATCATACAACCACGACCCTCACAGGGCGGCTCGACCTGACGGCACAGATCACCCCGGTGCATCAGATCAAGGGTGGGGTGGATATCCAGCGGCACACGTCTGCGGTACGAAGATTTTCAGATCCGCATCGATCCCACGAACGGATATCGTCCGCAACTTCCGCCTCCGGGAAGCTTTGATTACAATCAGTACACCAACCATCCGTTTCAACTGTCGGCGTATCTGCAGGACAAGATCGAGCTGGAGTACCTTGTGGTGAATGCCGGAGTGCGGTTCGATTATTTTGAACCTGACGGGATGACACTGGTCAGCCCAGACAGTATTGCGGCGCTTGATGCTCTTGCAGCCACCATATGCAGGCCCCCTGTTCACCAAGGCCACCGCAAAGTATCAGTTCAGCCCGCGTATCGGCATTTCCTATCCCATTACGGATCGCGGGGCGGTTCACCTCTCGTACGGCCATTTCTTTCAGATACCGGCGTTTTCCTTTCTGTACAAGAATCCCGAGTTTCCGTATCCCGCTCACCGGGAACTACCCCGAGTTTGTCGGGAATACCATTGGCAATGCCGACCTCGAGCCACAACGGACCACCATGTATGAGATCGGTCTGCAACAGGAGCTGACGCCGACGATCGGAGTGACGCTGACGGGATACTACAAGGATATCCGGAATCTTCTCGGACTGGAGATTCACATCAAGAACGACTTCAAGAAGTTCGGCAAGTATGTCAACCGGAACTACGGGTCCGTTCGCGGGATTACGCTGTCATTCGAGAAACGGCTCGCCGGCGGGTTCGGAGCGAATGTCGACTACACCTATCAGATTGCCAAAGGGGACGCCTCCGACCCGAACGACGATTACAATAAGGCACAGGCCAGCCCTCCCATCGAGAGCAACCGGGCGTTCGTGCCGCTCAGCTGGGACAGGCGGCATTCGCTGAATGCCACGCTGACGCTGGGGACGCCGAATGATTTCATCGCGAGTGTGATTGCGCGCTTCGGATCCGGGCTTCCGTACACGCCGTCACTGCTCAACCAGCGTACGGGACTGGAGAACAGCGACACACGACCGGCGTTCTACACCGTCGATATGTATTGCACAAAGGAGATCCCCCTGGGTGCCGTATCGACTCTCGGTGTTTGTGAAGGTGTACAATCTTTTTGACACCGCCAACGAACTCGACGTCTTCGGAGACACGGGGAGAGCCGGCTATACGCTGGAGCTCACGCGTGCGCAGGAAGCCCCCCGCGGGGCGAACACGCTGGAGGAATACTACACGCGGCCCGACTTCTATTCAGCCCCGCGTCAGGTCGTTGTCGGGGCGTCGATCGGATTCTAGAAGGCAGCGGCCCGACCATGTGCGGGTCTTTCACACAGAAGAGGTTTGTCATGCCGCTTGACACACGCGTCCTTCGTGCGCTTACCGTTGTGCTGATCCTTCTCGCCTGTGGAACAGCATCCGGTTTCGGCCAGTACATTGTGGACAAGACGAAAGGCAACCACGGGGAAACCAAGAAGGGGTACATGGATGGGAACCTCGTCGGCACCGTATACTACAACTTCGGAGAGGTGGCGGACTGGCTCAACGAGCCGAGCCGGAGCGGCGTGTGGCCGAAAGGGACCAATCACACGTACGTTGACGGCGTTGCGATGATCGTGCAGGCAGAGGCGCGTGCGCCGGATCCTGCCAATCCCTCGCAGACGATCACCTTCCATCCCCTCGAAACCAACTACTATGAGTACACCAGATACGACAGGTCGACCGGTGTAACCTACGGCTGGTGGCCGCTCCCCGGCTACGCGGCGCGATTTCAGCCCAGCCCGGCTGTGAGCAACGATCGGACAACCTGGCCGTCGCGTTGGCCCGACCGGCCGGCTGACTGGAACGGGTTCTGGAGTGGTTACTTTGGCAAGGGGGTCCAGAATGCGGATCTGGAGACGTACTTCGTCTACGATGACGACGAGGACAGGGAATATCTGCTCCGGTATAATTACCGGCCGGATGCCGGTGATACGTCGCGCGGAGGTCTGGGGATGCAGGTGCGGGTGCGTGGGTTCCAGTGGTCACAGGTCCTTGCGGAAGATGTGATCTTCTGGCACTACGAGATCACCAACATGACGACGACGGACTACTCCCGGGCTCTGTTTGCGCAGTACGTCGACTGGGGAATCGGCGGGCATGACAATTCGTCGAACAATGCCGGGGATTACAACAAGCTGTTGAACATCTCCTATGCATGGTCCACCGTTCCACGTGGCAATCCGGGCAACTGGACTCCGGTCGGTTTATCCGGATACGCGTTTCTCGAGAGTCCGGGACTGAGCAACGATGCCCGGGATAACGACCTCGACGGTCTTACGGATGAGCGTCGTGACAATGCTGCGAACGTGTTCGTCACCGAACCGTTCCAGGATCCCTTTCTGAGAGACGTGGTGCGTGACACAGCCCAGTTCCGCCTCTTCTTTGGCACAGGATGGAAGCCGCACTGGGACGCGGATGAAAACTGCAACTGGCGCTCCTACGAAGATGTCAACGGCAACGAGGCATGGGACACCGGCGAACCGTTGAATGACGATGTCGGGAGCGATGGGATCGGGCCGCTGGATGAAGGGTACCTCGGGCCGGATCGTGACGGGACAGAGGGAAACGGGAAGCCCGATCAGGGCGAACCCAATTTTGGCATCCTCGACAAGGATGAATCGGACCAGCTTGGATTGACGGGGTTCCTGATCTCTGCAGTCCACACCTACGATCTGAACAATGACGAGAGAAACTGGCAGGCGCTTTCATCCTTGCCTGCTCCGCACGGAGGTGAGCTCGTCGGTGTGAACCTCGCCAATCACTTTTCCAGCTATATCTTCCGGCTTAACGGCAGTACTTCCTATTCTTTACAGTCCGGCCGCATCCAGGAAACCGGAGAAACGGAGCGTTTCTCGATGGCCATGATTTTCGGCATGGACATCGACGATCTCTTCCGCCGCAAGCGCACCGTCCAGCAGATCTACAATGCAAGTTACCGGTTCGCCAAACCGCCCGAGAAGCCTGTCGTGAAAGCGATTCCCGCCGACGGACGGGTGACGATCTACTGGGATGATCGCGCAGAACGTACGTTTGATGCTTTTTACCAGAAGTACAATTTCGAGGGGTACAGGATCTACCGGAGCACCGATCCGAATTTTCTGGAAAGCAAGATCATCACGGATGCGTACGGCAAAGCAACCTACCGCAAACCGCTCGCACAGTTCGATGTCGTGGACGGCATCACGGGCCTCCATCCCGTCGACGTCAACGGTGCCCTGTTCTATCTCGGCGACGATACCGGTCTTCAACACTCGTTTATTGATTCGACCGTTCAGAACGGACAGACCTACTACTATGCCGTGGTTTCGTACGATCAGGGTTTTACGACGACAACCATTCAGGGAGAGTTCCTCGGTATTCCGCCATCCGAGTGCACGAGCATTATCAAGGTGGATATCAACGGCCGTGTCAAGACAGACGTGAACACAGCTGCTGTGACTCCACGCCCGGCTGCGGCAGGGTATGTTTCCGGGAAGCTCCCTGTAACTGCTGCGACTGGTCCGGGGACGGGAACGGTGGTCGGGCAGATTCTCGATCCGGATTCCCTTCGGCCCAACCACTCCTACAAAGTCGGGTTCACCGATTCGACCGCGTTCCATACGGCATCGAACCCGTACTACTTCCTTGTCGATCTTACGACCGGGGACACATTGATCACCCCGCAGCGCATGCCCTCGAAGAAAGTGACCACTCCGGTTACGCATGGCTTTAGTGTGACCATCGACAACGATCAGTCCGTGCTGATAGACCGGGTGAAGGCCGGGTGGAAGACGGGCTCCACGACGTATGTCACGGAGGCAGGCTTCAATACGGCGTTCGGGCAGGGAGCGCTCGCGCTGCGCCGCGTGGATTATCCCGCAGATTTTGAGATCCGGTTCACCGCCCCGGGGCAGGGATCGATCGCACTTCCGCGGTCCACCTTCTCACAGCCCAATCCGTCGAATGTGGTGATCCGCAACCTGACGGAGAACCGTGACAGCATAGCGCTCGTGTTTTTTGATGAGAATGCGAATGCTGCCCTCGACCCCGGTGAAGCGCTCTTCATAGCTATCGGCGATTCATCGGGAAAACGTGCGCCCTCATTTCGCGATGCCCGATTCACCTGGTCGCTTGCATTTACCAAGGACACGACCATTGCGGAGGCGGATCAGCGCCCGCCGCAACCGGGAGACGTCTATCTGATTGCCACGCAGAAGCCGTTTCGTACCGGCGAGTACTACGGTTTCCAATCACAGCCGCCACAGTATGACGTTGCGAGGGCGCAAGCGGACCTGAGCAAGGTCGCCGTTGTTCCCAACCCCTATGCGGGGGCAGCATCGTGGGAGCCTTCCACGACGTCCGTCGGGCGGGGCGAACGGCGAATCTTTTTCATCCATCTTCCGCGTAAGTGTACGATCCGTGTCTACACGATCGCAGGGCGGCTCGTGCAGACCATTGAACACGATGGGTCGCTGGATGACGGACAGGTTGCATGGAACCTTGTGTCACGCGACGGCATGGATATCGCCTATGGCGTGTATGTCTATCACGTTGATGCCCCCGGTCTGGGGACAATGGTCGGCAAGTTTGCCGTTCTCAAGTAGGAGGTGAGAGCGTATGACGTACCAGCGTAGTGTGCTCTTCCTGGTCCTGTTCGCACTTCCCGTGTCGGGAGTCGCCCAGCTTGGGTCCAGAAATGTCTCGAAGACCGGAACGGTCGCAGCGCCCTTCCTGGAAATCCCGGTTGGTGCTGCCGCCATGGGAATGGGAACAGCCTTCGTCAGCCTGGCGAACGACGCCTCGGCCCTCTACTGGAATCCGTCGGGGGCTGCACGGTTCGAGCAGAACGAAGTCATGGCGACCCACATGACATGGATTGCGGACACGAAGTTCGATTTTGCGGCCCTCGCCCTGCCGCTCGGCGACTTCGGAACAATCGGCCTCAGTTTCACATCCCTCTCCATGGAGGATATGAAAGTGCGCACGGTCGACCAGCCGGAAGGAACGGGCGAATACTTTAGTGCGGGGGATCTTGCCCTGGGTCTGTCGTACGCACGGCGCCTCAGCGACCGGTTCACGGTCGGTGTCACGGTCAAGTACATTCAGCAGACCATCTGGCACGAATCCGCAAGCGCCTTCGCTCTGGACATCGGTACAATGTTCCGTACTGATATGCTGGGCGGGCTGGTCATCGGGGCATCGCTTTCGAACTTCGGAACATCGATGAAGCTCGATGGCCGCGATACACGGCAGTTCGGCCGCGTCGATCCCACAATACTCGGTTCCAACGAGCGGATTCCCTCAACGATCGAGATGGAATCATGGGACCTGCCGCTGTTGTTCCACCTGGGTCTCTCGTTCGATCCTGTCCGCAACGACGAGTACCGGTGGACCATAGCTGTCGATGCCCTTCATCCCAGCGACAATTACGAAAGCGTCAGCACAGGGACAGAAGTGGCTTATCGGGAGTTTCTGTACCTGCGCGCCGGATATCATTCGCTTTTCCTTGAAGAAGCCGAAGGAGGACTGTCGCTCGGATTCGGTCTTGCATCGACGATGCTCTTTACCTCCAGCACGATGGTGAAGCTCGACTATGCCTACAACCATATGGGCAGGCTGGGTGGAGTGAATATGATCTCCCTGGGGGTGCGGTTCTGACCGGTTCGAGACGATGGGATCTGTCCGCTGCCCTGATGCCTGTGCATGCCACACTGCAGCGACTGTTTCTTCTGCTCCTCCTGGCCGGAGGGGGATGGACTCTCTCCGCACAGGAGTTGAATGTGCGCGAGCTTCTCATTCCCACGCCGTTCGACACGCTCTCGACGGATGTTGTGGTGGCACGCGTGGGCCCGGAGTCGATTACCGCACGCGAATTCTTCTTCAGCTATCTGTTTGGCCCATCGTTCGTCAAGAAACGCCCCGATTCCCGGCGCAGGCATCTCGACTTCATGATCTACGAGAAACTCCTCGCGCTCGGTGGCCGGTCGAACGGGAAGGAAGGGGACCCTCGTGTTGCGGGAAATCTTGCGGCAGTGGAAGGGGATATGGCCACCGAAGAGCTGTACCGCGATGACGTGCTGAGCACTGTCCGTTTGACGGACGGGGAGATCGCAAAGGCCGTTCAGGGCGACAGGGTTGAGGTAACAGTCCGGTGGTTGTATGTGCCCGATCGGGCGGCTGCAGACGGCCTCATGCATACTCTCCAGGCCGGAACATCCTTCGATTCGTTGTTTCAGCTGCAATGCGCGGACAGCAGCATTTCCCCCGATGACCGCTCCATGACCGTAACCATGTTCCAATTGTTGCGCCGGAATGCCCCGATGGCGCAGATTGTGGAGCAACTGAGCGTGGGAAAGCCCTCTGGCGCCGTGCAGGGTCCGGACGGCTGGTATATCGTCCAGGTGGATTCTCAGTGGGTGAACGCGGTGACGACAGCCTCGGCGGAGGCAGAGGCGGAAACCAATGCCCGGCAGGCACTAATGCAAATGAAGGCCGACAGCCTCTCCGGTGTCTATACACAAACCATAATGCTTGATGCGGATCCGGTTATCCAGCGGCGCGCGTTCGACATCCTCCGCGCCCATCTGGGAATACAACTCCTTCCGCCGGAACGATTTGAGGCATGGGGTCTTGCCGACCGCTTCCGGGCAGAGAATGATTCGGTGGACTACGTCCGGGCGGACAGCACAGCATCTTTGCCTCTCATCACGATGCGAGTGGGGATCATCACCCTGGGAGAGTTCCTCCAGTGGTACCGGCTCCGTGAACTCAATCTCAAACTCCGACTCACTTCTCCGGAGGCGTTCTTCCTGTCGCTGGAAGACCTTGTATGGCGCATGGTCCGCGATGAACTCCTTGTCCGCCGGGCAATGAACAGACGTCTTGAAGAGCGTCCCGGTGTGGTCGTGCAAAAGAGGTGGTGGAGGGACAAACTCCTGTACCAGGTGGCCAAAGATTCATTGCGCCGGACGATCACATGGTCGGATTCGACACTGCAGGACTGGTATGTGCAACATCCCGGTTCGTTTCGTGACAGTGCGGGCGTGGTCCGGCCGTACGACGAGGTGCGGGACGACGTATTGCGCGAATGGTATGAACGTGCTCTCTCGGAGCGTCTCCTGCGTGCCCTGACACGCCTGAAGGCACAGTACCCGGTCTCTGTCGATGAACACAACCTCCGCCGCATTCCCGTGGATGCAGAGCATGATCCCCGTGCCATCGATGTGGTGGTAGCCAAGAAGGGTGGCACGTTTCCGCGGCCAGCATTTCCGACTATCGATGTGTTCTGGCAAACGTGGCAGTGACATGAACAAACCGTGCGCACATATCATCGTTCTGATGATCGTCGTGCTGAGTGGGTGTACACGCAATCAGGAATCCGGTCCCGGCGGTCAGAACGAGTTCCAACTGACCTACTGGCCTGCACCGAATCCGCAGGAAATCGTCCTTGCCGACACGCTGGTCAAGCGCTGGAACGCCATGCACCCCGGGATGCGTGTCCGGATGCAGCCGATTCCGGTGAGCCAATCCACCGAAGAGGTGTTGCTTGCGGCTATCGCAGGAGGGACAACGCCCGACATCTGCTCCAATATTCAACCCGGAGCGTTGTACGACTACAGTCGTGCGCATGGTCTGATTGCACTGGACCGCTTTCCCGGATTCGACTCCATCGCACGGGTGCGTGCTGTCGAGGATGTCCTTCAGACATTCCGGAGTCCGGACGGCCACTTCTATCAGCTCCCCTGGAAGTCGAATCCCGTCATGATGTACTACAACAAGCGTCTCCTCCGGGAGGCGGGTATTGAGGGGCCGCCGCGGACCTACGGCGAGTATCTTGCCGCAGGCAGGGTTGTCACGCGTGACACCACCGGTGACGGGCAAACGGATATCTGGATGGGAGAGCGCGACATCCGTCCGATCTGGTGGCAGCGTCTTTTCGACTTCTATCCGTTTTACATAGCTGCCTCGTCCGGGCGAACATTGTTCACGGGAGAGGAACTCAACCCGGATGAACGTGCGTCAACCGAGGTCCTCGCTTTCTTCCGTGCATGCTACGGGGAGGGGATCTTCCCGCATACGTTTTTCCAGGGCGGTGATCCTTTTCTCCTGCAGATGAAAGCGACCCACTTTTCCGGTCCATGGGAGGTGGCGACCATCCGGAAATTTGCGCCGGACATGGACTACGGGGTAGCCCCGCTGCCGGTGCCCGACAGCCACCAGGGGCCTGTGTACACATACGGCGATTTCAAGAACATCGCCATCTTCAGCACCACGCGCCACCCGGAAGCCGCATGGGAATTCGTCAAGTTTCTCGTCCGGCCAGAGCACGACCTCCTGCTCCTGCAGATGTGCGATCAGATGCCGGTGCGTATCGATCTTGTTTCCAATCCTCTCTTTGCCGGCTATTTCCGGGAAAATCCAGTCATGGCGGAATTCGGCCGTCAGCTGTTGCACATCCGGGGAATTGATGCAGCACCCGATCTGAAGGAGATTTTTGACACGGTTTCGCAGGTGTACGAAGCGTGTGCGGTCTATGGACAAACGCCGCCTCCGGAAGCAGCCCGTGAAATGATCAAGCGAACAGCCATGATTGTGGAGTGGAACCGGTGACCGCGTACCGGACACGATGGCAACAGATGCTCAGGCAGAGCGACCGGAGCGCCTACGGGCTCATCCTTCCGTATGTGATCTTCTTTCTCACGTTCGTTGCCTATCCGCTCACGTTCTCGCTTCTTCTGGTATTCCATCGTTGGAATATCGTAACACCTATGGAATGGGTCGGCCTGAAGAACTTCTACCGGCTTGTCCAGGATCCGCTCTTCTATGCGTCGTTGAAGAATACACTGGTCTTCCTGGGTCTTCACATCCCCCTGCAGATTGCCGTTGCCCTGGGTCTTGCGCTGCTGTTGAATACAAAACTTCCTGCGCGTGGCCTGTTCCGTGCGATCTACTTCATGCCGGTGGTTGTCTCAGGAGTCGTTGTAACGATTTTGTGGCAGCAGTTGTATTCGTTTGATACCGGGATTCTCAACGGCATGCTCCGCGCCATCGGGGTCGGCCCGGTCCCCTGGCTGGTGGATCCGCGCGTTGCCATGCCGGCGATAGCGCTCATGGCGACATGGAAGAATGTGGGCATTTACATCGTCCTGTTCCTCGCAGGGCTGCAGACCATTCCACGCGAGCTGTATGACGCGGCAAGCGTCGACGGTGCCACGCCGGCACGGCAGTTCCTGCACATCACGCTGCCTATGCTCCATCCCACGATGATCGTCATTGTCGTTCTGTCCACGATAGGCGGCTTCTCGCTCTTCATTGAACCGTATGTCCTCACCGGCGGGGGGCCGATGCAGAGCACGCTCTCGGGGATGCTGTATATCTACAATCAGGGATTCTACTTCAGCCACATGGGGTACGCGGCGACGCTGGGATTTGTCTATGCCATGATCATCCTTCTCGTTGTCCTCCTGCAGCGGAAGATGCTCGGGACGGAGCAGGCAGCATGAAGACCCTTCTCCGATACATCATATTGATTGTTGGCGCCGTCGTTTTTGCATATCCGTTTCTGTGGATGATTGCGGGATCGCTTAAACCGGAACTCGAGATATCGGGATTCGGACTCTGGTCAGACAACTTTTCGCTGCACAGTTATCACACGGTCCTTACGAAAATCCCCGTTGGGCGGGCCTTTGTAAACAGCCTGATCGTCTCATGTGCAACCACCGCATCGGTCGTTCTCTTCGGTTCGATGGTCGGCTATGCCCTTGCCCGGCTCCGGTTTATCGGCACAAAGACTCTGTACACGCTTCTGCTGTTCACGATGATGGTGCCGTTTCAGATTGTGCTCATTCCGCAATATATTCTGATGGTGACGCTGGGGTGGACCGACAGCTATGTTGCCCTGATCGCACCCACGATGATGAGTGCCTTCAGCGTTATTCTTTTCCGCCAGTTCTTTCTGGCGATTCCGCAGGGTCTCATCGATGCGGCGCGTCTTGATGGGGCCGCAGATCTTACGATCCTGTTCCGCGTCGTGTGGCCGCTCTCCCGTCCGGTCATGGTGACTGTCGCGATCCTGACATTCATGACGAGCTGGAATGAGGTGCTGTGGCCGCTGCTGGTCGTGCGAGAACGGACGATGATGACGATGCCACAAATAGTGACAATATTCACGATCGGTGGGGAAGCGGACGCGCAGCTCGGGTCACTGCTTGCCGCCGCCACCCTGCTCGCGCTGCCGGTTATCGTTGCCTATGCGTTCTTCCAGCGGCACTTCATCGAGAGCATGGCGGCAACCGGTTTGAAAGGATGAGTATGGCGCTGAGGAGTATATGCTTTTTGGTTATGCTGGCAGCTGCAGGACAGGCCTCCGCACAGCCGGTCTACCGGTGGGAGGACGGGATCGCCGTCCGGTTCGCCGGGGACTATGGGCAGGTCGAGGTCGGCGGTCCACTGGCCGGCATCGAGTGTCATGACAGCCGCCCCGTTACCATCGCGCATCAGCTTCTATACTCCCGTTGCCAACAGCATCGATCTCAGTACAGACTACTGGAAGCGGGGAAATTCCCGCCCGGTGGTGGTAGGGATCAGGGTGGACCATGAGCAGAAAGAGTGGTTGGGAAAAGGACCATGGGAGTATGTCCTGTCGCCGCATACCGTGCGGTTTGACTGGACGCGGGAAGACCTCCGGTTCAGCATAGCCTACGACTTTGGCAAAAGCAGCGTATCGACGGTAATGACGATACGCATTCTGAACAGTGGTTCGATACCACACGAACTGGAGCTCTACACGCACATGAGGCTGACACTACGCAGCTGCCAGTCCTATGCGTGGTATGATTCGGCTCACACCGAATACGACGCACGGTACCATGCCGTGACCGCGCGCTTCGATGATGCGCAGCTTGCCACTCCCGCCGTCATTGTGCAGAACGCCGGGATTCCACCCTCATCCTGGACCACGAGCGCCGAAGAGCTTGGCGTGTCGGATTCCGGCTGGTCGAACTGGCTTGAGCGCGACGGTCCCCTAAAGGGCACCGTTTCGCGTCCGGGGACAACCGTCCGGCCCGTTGCTGCGTTCACCTATCGCATCTCACTGGCCCCCGGTGATTCGGCAGAGGTTATTCAGCTCCTCAGCAGCGTCCCACAGAAGGAACTTCCGGGCACGGCCGCACACATCGGTCGCGTATGGAAAGACGACGTCGCACAGTACGGCGCCGCAGTCCGCCGTGCAGCATACGGCGATGCGGGGTTTCATTCCGGCCATGCGTGGACGGACAGCAGTGTCTCGTATGCCCGCGCGCTTCTTGCGTCCAATCAGCACTCCCTCGATGGTGTCGTCGTTCCAATGCCCTGTCCGGCCGAATACAACTTCTTTTTTACCCACGACCTGCTCTTGACGGACCTCTCGGCGATCGCTTTCGATCCGGGCCGGGTCCGGCGCGACCTGCTCTATGTTGCGGGCCTTGCCCGCGATTCTATCATCCCGCATGCATACTACTGGAAAGACGACGGCTTCAAGACAGAGTATTGCAGCCCGGGGAACTGGAACAATATATGGTTCATCCTTGGCGCGGCTACGTATCTCCGTCACACGATGGACACAGCCACCGTCCTGCGCATCTATCCGTTGCTGACGAAGAGTCTCACCCAAACCCTCTCCCGGCGTTCGGGAAACGTGATGCACGGGGTGGAGCCCGACTGGTGGGACTTCGGCCATGCCTCCGGAGCGCGCGCCTATCTGACGATCCTCACTGTTCGCGCGCTTGAAGAGTATGTGTTTATCTCGGCGTGGGTTGGGCGTAACCTCTCACAACTGAGCGGTTACGAAACAATCGCGGCGGAGCTCAGGAACGGACTTCGTGAACAGCTCTGGGACGACCAGGCCGGATATCTTCTGAACACAATCGGCGGGGACCGGGACCGACACATCTATATGGGCCCTCTCCTTGCCGCAGTGTACGGGCAGCTTCCGGCTGAGCACGCGCAACAACTCGTTTCGACCGCACAACAACATCTTCTCGACCCTTTGCTCGGTTTGCGGACCGTTGCACCGGCTGACTTCCACACCGATTCGGTGAAAGCTCTCTACGTTGTAAAAGGCAATGAAGCAGGCGATGCGTTTACCTATGCAAATGGTGGCGTATGGTATCTCGGCAACGCCTGGTATGCCTGGGCTGTCAGGTCGATCGGGGACATCGAAGGTGCGTTTGACTTCTTCACGAAGACCATGACACTGGACGGGATTGTCAGAAGCCCTTCCGGACAGCCTGCGCTGTATGAATACCGCTTCGCCGATGCGGACGCAAGCGATCACGGACGTGTGGACAAACCGACGATGATGTGGGCGGCAGGATTCTGTGCCGGCAGCGCATACCGGATGGCCGGCATGCAGGACAATATCTGGAACGTGACCGTGGCCGGAGATGCCCCGAGAGCCCTCGAGAACGTGCAGTGTGCGTACACATTCGGCGGAGCCAAGGTGATGAACCGGCGTGGCAGCGGTACGATGTTGACGCGGTTCCTTGCCGACGCACGCGAAATCCCGTCGCGCATTCTTCCCCTTGATGCCGCATCCGCCTCGACTCTGAACATCGAGATGGGACCTATCCGGTATCCGTTCCTCGACAGTGTCAATGCGATTCTGCGCACAGCGGCATTGGATCCGCCAAAACGCCGCATGACACTCGGGCTTTCTTCTTTTCCGGGTCATGCAACAACGGTGACGGTGATTACTCCCTGGTATCCCCGGTCAGTCGCCCTGAACGGAACGGTGTGGAATACCTGGGGCGTAACGGGAACGCCGCGGGGGACACTGGTGCTCCGGATTCAGTATAACGCCTCGGCGCAGGACGATCGGCTGGAGATCCTGTTCTGACAGCGCGGCAAGGCATGCTCAGGAGAAGAATGAACGCAGCGCAGTATTCAGGCTCACAGCGTCTGGACATCGTGACGAAAGACCTCCGTCCGCTTCGCGATGACGACGTACTCATTGATGTTGAAGCGTGCGGAATCTGCGGGACAGATCTGCACATTGTCGAAGGAACTTCCCGTTCAACGCCCCCGGTCATTCTCGGCCACGAGTATGCCGGAACCATTGTGGATGCCGGTCCGCAGGTGAAGAACCACACCGTGGGGGAGCGCGTCGCTGTCGATCCCAATATCGCCTGTGGAACGTGTTCGTATTGCCGGCGCGGTCTGGTCCATCTCTGTTCCTCCTTGCGCGCGCTCGGTGTGGACATCGACGGCGGCATGGCCGAGTTTTCCATCGTTCCGGCGGGACAGGTGCACTCGCTGGGTGATGGAGTTGGTGCCGAACTGTGTGCTTTTGTGGAACCGGTTTCGTGTGCGGTCCATGGAATCGACAGAGCAGGCATTGTTGCGGGAGATTTCGTTGTGATCATAGGCGGTGGCCCGATTGGTCAGATCATGCTTCAGCTTGCGCTGAATGCGGGGGCGGCCCTTGTGGCTCTTGTCGAACCGCTCGCCGAGAAACGCGCTCTGGCAAAATCGATCGGGGCATTCCTCACGATCGACCCGCACACGATGGATGTTGCAGAGGCTGTCTACACGGTTGCTCCGGAAGGAGCGGATGTGGTTATCGAATGCGCCGGGACACCCCCAACGGCAGAGCTTTCGCTCCGGCTTGCCCGCCGCGGCGGTACGGTGGAGTTTTTCGGTGTGTGCCCCATTGGCAGCACCGTCCCGCTGGAACCGAACAGCGTGTACTTCAAGGAGCTTACGATCGTCGGGTCCTATGTAAATCCGCATACCTTCAGCAGGGCAATTGCGCTTCTGCGCTCGGGCAGGGTGCGCGTTGACGAGTTTCCCATTGCGCGATTCCCTCTGCAGGGTGTGCACGAGGCACTACGGCAACACCGCGAAGGCCTCACCCTGAAGAGTATCATCATCCCATGAGGAGAGCTGTGCGCATACCGGAAGATGATCGTCCCGATAGCAGCCGTCCCGGGCGGCTGGCGATCCGGGGCCTCGTTGCCCCGGCGTTCTGGATCCTTCTCGTGATTGCTCCGCTTGCGTGTCAGGGTGAACGGAACACCCCGCTCGTGAGTTTCCGCCATCTCGAACATCTCACCGACGAGATCACGCTGGCAGGTGACACTGTTTCCATCGTGCACGTGTATGCAAACTATCCCGATTATGAATGGGTGGATGCAAAGGAATCTGGTCCGGAGGGAATCGCCTGCGTGGATGATGCAGCACGTGCGGCGGTGCTCTACCTCCGCGATTTTGAGCTGAACAGAAGGAACGAGAGCCTTGTCCGCGCCCGCAAACTGCTGGGCTTCGTCCTTGCCATGCAGGACTCAGACGGACAGTTCTACAATTTCGTGTTCGAAGACCATACCATCAATCGGGACGGGAGAACGAGCTTCAAGTCGTTCGGCTGGTGGGCTGCACGGGCAGTGTGGGGAATCGGCCACGGGTATCGCGTCTTCAAGGAGGTCGATCCTGCGTTTGCGACCCTGCTCGCGGGTGCGATGGAGCGGTCACTGCCCCATGCTTCCGCGCTGCTCGCACGGTACGGCCAGACGGAGACAGAGGGAGGGTTCCGAATCCCGCAATGGCTGCTGTATGAATCCGGTGCCGATGCGACTTCTGAAATGGTTCTGGGACTCGTGGAGTACTATCGGGCGGAGCCGACGGACACACTCCGCACGATCATCCGCCGTCTTGCCGACGGTCTGGTGGCAATGCAGGACGGAGATATGAAGACATACCCGTTTGGCATGTTCCGTTCGTGGCGGACGATGTGGCACATGTGGGGAAACAGCCAGACCCAGGCGCTCGCCGCCGCAGGGAAAGCCCTCGGCGACGAACACATGATTGTCCGTGCACAACGGGAGGCTGACGGGTTCTACTCACGCCTCCTCTGCGAAGGGCTCTTCAAGGAGATGGATCTCCGGCTGCCCGCATCGCGCGTGGAATTCGAACAGATTGCCTATAGTATCCGGCCCATGGTCGTGGGCCTTGTCCGGTTGTATGAAGCAACAGGCAACCACGACTACCTTCGCCTTGCCGGTCTGAGCGCCTCATGGTTCTTCGGCAATAATGCCGCCGGAACACCGATGTATGATCCTTCAACCGGTCGGTGCTACGACGGCCTGAAAAACCGGACGGAGGTGAACCGGAACTCGGGCGCGGAGTCAACGATCGAAGCACTGAATGCTCTGGTGGAGCTTGAGTTCTATCCGGAAGCGATGAAGTACATCCGGAGCAGGAAAGTCAGCAGCACATCGATGCCGGCACATATCTCCGGAACCTTTGAACTCCCCGGAGGAACACTGTTCACCCTGCGCATCGACGCCGAAGCAGGTCATTTCTCGTTTGAGTGATATCTACCACGTTTGGACTTGACCCTGATGAAACACCACTACCAGGTATTCTCTCTTGCAGCACTGATCGTCCTGCTTGAGGCAGCGGTAATGGCCCAGCAGATTGTCGTGCCCCGGATTGCGCAGATGCCGGACATGCCGTCGCCGTATCAGATGCGCAACTGGAGGCGCGTGGCGCTTCAGTACGACTCCCTTGCGTTTGATCTCGGGAGGACCGGGGAGTACCTTCCCCTTGTCTTTCTGATTGACCAATACCGAGAACTATCCGGGACAGACGAGTTTCGGTCTTCACACCTATGTCGGGGATGATCGTACGGAGGCCGGCGAGGCGATCAACGTGCTTCCGGCTGTTCTGGGTGCGACGCTCTGCGGCATCGACAAACGAAACCAGCAGGGATACAACTGGGCACTGATGTGCCAGGAGTACTTCAACAACCGTCCTGCGGAGAATGTGTACCTGAATGCGCCGGTGACGAGCAGCGGTTCCGACTGGTGGTACGACGTCATGCCGAATGTCTTCTTCTTTCAAGTGTATTCTGCCTATCCCGGAACCGGAGATTTCAACAGGCAGTTCACGACTGTGGCCGACCGATGGCTGCAGGCGGTCTTCGCGATGGGAGGGAGTCTGACACCGTGGTCGCATCCGAGTCTCGAACACCGCGGGTGGTACCTTGCAACGATGACGCCCAACAACGACATGCCGCACGAACCGGAGGCTGGCGGATCCATCGCCTGGCTTCTGTACAATGCCTCCGTGGTGACCGGGAACGACAAATATCGCTTTGGCGCCGAATTGTGTTTGGAAGAGTTAAACGCATACACGACGAATCCCGCCTATGAATTACAGCTGGCGTACGGTGCCGGCATCGCTGCACGGATGAATGCCGAACTGGGGACCACGTTTGATGTGGAAAAAATGGTCAACTGGTGTTTTAACGTCTCGCCGATCCGGAGCTGGGGCGCGGTGGTCGGACGGTGGGGGGGGTACGATTGTTCGGGACTGATCGGAGAGATCAATGGCGTCAATGATTATCCGTTTGCGATGAACACGTTCGAACAGATAGGGGCACTGGTGCCGCTTGTGCGATACGATTCCCGCTTCGCAAACGCGATCGGCAAATGGGTGCTGAATGCAGCCAACGCGTCCCGACTCTTTTACGGAGCCTATCTCACGGACGCGCAGCAGGATAGCAGGGCATGGTCGATCCAATACGATCCTGCATCAGTCATCGCTCACGAAGCCCTCCGTCAACGGGGTCCCGGATCGGTTTCACCCTATGCGACCGGTGATGCGATTGCGGGGGGATGGGCGGCGACAAATCTCTCGCTGTACAGTTCATCGCACGTCGGTATTCTCGGGGCGATCATCGATACCACGGAAGTTCAGGGGCTCCTCAGGCTCGATCTGCTGGCGACGGATTACTTTCATGGGCCGGCCTATCCCACGTATCTCTACTACAATCCGGATACGGTTGCACACGACGTGCAGTTGACTCTCACAGGCGGAACATCTGACGTGTACAACGTCCTGTCGAAATCCTATCTTGTGCAGGGCGCTTCCGGCTCTGCGACTCTCACGATTCCGTCGCGCGAGGCGGTTGTGGCGGTGATCACTCCGGCAGGAGGAGTGATGTCCTATGATGAAGAGCGAATGCTGATAGACGGTGTGGTGGTCGATTACCGGTCGGGACATGTTCCTTCGAACCACCGCCCACGGATCAAAGGGATCGGTGCGGCACCTTCCCCCATGTATCAAGACGGAACCGCACAATTGTATTGCACCTCCGTGGACGTCGATGGGGATTCTCTTACCTACCTCTGGTCGGCATCTCTCGGTACCCTGGCCGGGAGCGGTGCACATGTCTCATGGACCGCACCCCACGGTGAGGGAACGTACGACATTCGGTGCATGGTTATGGATGCGCACGGCGACAGCACGGCGGGGAACGTTCGTGTCACTGTCGTTGATTCGGCACTCTCTATTCCGGTCATTTCTGAAATGGTTGCAGTTCCGGGGAAAGTCGATCGGGGGGAAACGACAACCGTCATTTGCCGGGCGAGCCGATGCGTCCGGCGATACTCTCTCGTACCTCTGGGACGCCGCAGCGGGATCGATAACCGGGAGCGATTCTTCTGTGCAGTGGACGGCACCGTGGTTGTCGGAAATTGGACGCTCAGATGCACAGTGTCCAACAGACAGGGAGGAACGGTCAGAGACAGCATCGTGGTGCCGGTTCGGGACTTTGCGCAGGGAGGAACCGGCGACCGTATCCTCTTCATACCGTGCAACGGCTCCGTGGCCGATGCCAGCGGATACGCCAACCAGGTAACGCCGACGGACATCACATATGTCGCCGACCGCTTTGGGACTGCATCCCACGCCTGCGGCTTCAACGGTGCCACAAGCTCTCTGCGCGTGACGAACACGCCGGTCCTGAACTGTGACTCTGCGATTACAGTCAATCTCTGGGTGAAGCCGGGAATGCTCGGAACCAAGGAATTGTTTCTTATTTCTCATGGAAGCTGGCAGAACCGGTGGAAGATCTCTCTCACGCCCGAGCGAAAGGTCCGATGGACGATCAAGACAACGAACGGCGTGAAAGATATCGATTCCCGGACCACGCTTGTGACGGGTACCCACTACTGTGTAACCGGTGTTTACAACGGTACCGATCTTGATATTTATGTAAATGGGATTCTTGAACGTTTTGCTCCGTGGAGTGGGACCCTCCTGAAACCTCCGATCGATCTGATGGTCGGCCAAATGCTTCCCGGCGATGCGAACTACAATTTCCCCGGGGTGATTGACGATATCAGCGTCTATGACTACGGGATGAACCCTCCCCAGGTGCACAGCCTTTGGCAGGTGGTGACCGGCGTTTTCGGACCAGGAGATTCCAAGGATCCTGTTGTAACCGCGTTAACAGGAGTTTTTCCCAATCCGTTCAATCCGGTTACAGAGATCCATTTTGACATTGGCACCGGGGATGCTGCGATGCACGGAGGGTCGACGGCAGGGGCGGGCGGGTACGTTCAGGTCGACCTGCGGGTATATGACATCCTGGGAAGAGAAGTCGCCACACTGGTCGATGGTCCCCTCCCGGCCGGGCACCACACGGCATGGTTCGACGGGCGTTCAATGGCGAGCGGGGTGTATTACTGCCGCCTGGCGGCGGGAGCACACACCGATGTGGTACGGATACTGCTCCTGCGGTAACGGCATATACAGAAGACTATTGGGTATCGGAAACCGATCGGACGATGATCCATGATCACTCTTGATCTCACAGGCAAATGGCAGTTTCGTGGAGAGGACAGGCACAAAGTCTTTCCGCGTCGTTCTTTCGGTGTGACACGGTGGATGCACGCAACCGTCCCCGGAACCGTCCATACCGACCTTCTCGCGGCAGGAAAAATCCCGGATCCCTTTTACCGTATGAACGAGAATGAGGTACAGTGGATTGACAAGCTGTGCTGGGTCTATCGCCGCACGTTCAATGTCCCGGAGGCCATTCTTCACGAGGAGCATGCGGTGGCAATTGCCGACGGGCTTGATACCGTAGCGAACATATCCATCAACGGCATGCATGTGGGTTCCACGCACAACATGTTTGTTGTCCATAGGTTCGACGTGAAATCAGCGTTGCGTCCTGGCCACAATACCATTGAGATCGTCTTTGATTCCCCTACCGAATTCTCGAAGGCACTGGAAAAAGAATACGGCAATCTCCAAGTAGCTCTGGAACCCCACCGGGCATACATTCGCAAGGCACAGTACTCCTTCGGGTGGGACTGGGGGCCAACATTGACCACGTCGGGGATCTGGAGGCCGCTGCGGATCGAGGCCTTTTCCGGACCCCGCCTGGCGAACCCTTCGGTGCGGGTTGTATCGCTGAGTTCAGATACTGCCGAGATCGAGCTTGAGGTCGCCGTAGATCATGTGCAGGGCTCCGGGTACGAGCTGCAGATGCGCGTATCGGGAGAAGAGACCGATCTGGAGTCGACGGTCCCCGGTGAAGGGAAAAAAGTGGTTGTGAAGCAGACACTGCCCCATCCGCGCCTCTGGTGGCCGAACGGATACGGTGCCCAGCATCTCTATACGGCGACGATCGTGCTCTGGAACGGTCGGGAAAACCGTACAGACTCTCAGCGTTCCGTTCGCCGTTCGTACTGTTCGACTCGTGCAGGAGCCCGATGACCATGGGCGTTCGTTTCATCCTTGAAGTCAACGGAACGCCGATCTTCTGCAAGGGTGCGGATTGGATACCGGCCGACAGTTTCCTCCCGCGCGTGTCCGAGGCGACATACACCCGCCTGCTGACGATGGCACGGGACGCATCGATGAACATGATACGCATATGGGGTGGGGGGATCTATGAGGAGGATCTCTTCTACAATCTGTGTGACCGTCTTGGTCTGATGGTATGGCAGGACTTCATGTTCGCCTGTGGCGAGTACCCGGACCATCGGGAATTTCTTGACAATGTACGGCGGGAGGCGGAGGAGGTCGTGGTGCGGCTGCGGAATCATCCCTCCGTCGTTCTCTGGTGCGGCAATAACGAATGTGAGTGGGGGTTCTGCTCCGCAAATCCCGGCAAGGGACCGGATGACATGCGTGGCGCGACGATCTTCCGGGATCTCCTTCCTGCCACCGTGCAGGCAGCTCGACGGCACCCGGCCGTACTGGCGAAGCACTCCATATGGTGACGGCTTCCCCAACGAACAGGACAACGGAAACCACCACCAGTGGGAGGTATGGAGTCTGTGGAAAGACTTTCCCGAGTACCGCTCAAACCGGGCGCGGTTCGTATCGGAATTCGGATTCCAGGCTCCGCCTGATCGTCGCACGCTCGAGCGCGTAACTCTTCCCGAAGACCGGTTCCCGCAGTCTCCCGTGATGCAACATCACAACAAGCAGGTGGAGGGAACAGAGCGCCTGTTTCGTTTTCAGGCCGCACACTATTCGGTGGCGACGGAATGGGGAGGATTTCTTCCATACCGGTCAATTGGTGCAGGCCGAAGCACTCAAGTGTGCCGTGGAGCACTGGCGGCGCCGCAAGTTTCGTACGGCGGGAGCACTGTTCTGGCAACTCAACGATTGCTGGCCGGTGACCAGTTGGTCGGTGATTGATGCCGATCTGCGGCCGAAAGCTGCGTACTACTTTGCCCGGCGGTTTTTTGCACCTGTCCTTGTGTCGTTTGCGTCGCACGACTCCGGACTTGAGGTCTGGGGTACGAATGACACGCTTGAACTCCATCGTTGCCCTCCTGTTGATGGAACTCCGATCGTTCACAGGAAAGGTGCTCTGGCGCGCGAAGTTGCGTATCGATATTCCTGCAAACGGCTCCCTGGAACTGTTTACCGTTCCTCCCGCTGTTCTCGAGAAAGCGGACGGCGCAACAACCAGCATCTCAGCAGCCTTGATTGACAACGGCGTGACCATTTCTGAAAACCGGCATTTCTTCCGTGAGGCCAAGCATCTTCATCTCTTGCCGGCAGGCCTATCGGTGACGGTCAGGAAGACCGGCCCCCGGGAATACCGGGCTTTTGTGCGGTCAAAGAAGATGGCTCTTGGAGTCTTCCTTGCCACCACCCGAGGCGACACCTTCTTTTACGACAACTGGTTCGATCTCGACGCAGGTGGCAGAAGAGAGGTGAACCTGAGGAGCGATCTGTCTCTTGCCACGTTGCGGAAGGCAATCACCATCAGGAGTCTCTACAGATGACAACGTTTTCTTATAAGGTGCACCGATGAACACTCTTCCCGTTTCCATTGAACGATGTAACGGCGGCGTGCCGATTCTCTCTCCCGGGCATAACTGGTGGGAGACCGGGGTGACCTTCAATGCGGCCGCACTCCATCTTGAACGTTCCGCAGTCAATGATCGGATCATCAGGACGCTCCTTCCCCGGCGCTCCCTGGATGATCCCGATCTTGCGCATGGCGTTGTGGTGATTCACTACCGTGCGCGGCCCGAAACTGATCCCGGGCTTCCTTTTGTCAGGAGTTTCATAGGGCTAGCTCTGTTCACGCCGGACTTCACGCTGCTCCACCGGTATAGTGAACCTGTTCTGTATCCCGACGTCAAGAGTACCGGCGACGATTTCCTCGGCGCTGAAGACCCACGGATTACGCGTATCGGGGACACATTCTATATGGTCTACTGCGGACTGAAAGCGGATCCGGCGACTGTTTTCCATGCTCAGCTCTGCGCGGCGCGCTCAACAGACCTCCTGCACTGGGAAAAACTCGGACCACTGCAGGGCGAGGTAAATCTGCACTACAACAAGGACGGAGTCCTTTTCCCGGAACAGGTCGACGGAAAGTACTTTCTGCTCCATCGGCCATGGTGGAAGGGCCTGGAGCATTCTGACTATGCCATGCATCTGGCGGTCGGGGACTCACCCGAAGGCTCGTGGCACGATCTGGGACCGATCATGCGTTCATTCCGGAATCCGCGCTTTCGGGAGTCATGGATCGGCGCCGGCTCGGTTCCTCTCCCCCTGGGTAACGGCCGGTATCTCATGATTTACCACACGGGGAATAGTATCAAGGGCGACCGGTTGGAATACGACCTGGATGCCGCCCTGGTGGATTTGCGCGATGCCACAGGTGATCCATCCTCGGTTATCCGCAGCCGCATTGAGCATCTTATGGTCCCGGAAACGCCGGAAGAGCTGGGCTCAGACTCGTCGCTGCAGGTGCAGAACGTCCTCTTCACCTGCGGTTCCTATGAATGGGGAGAGCACATGTACATCATTTATGGCGGTGCCGACACGTATCTCCTTGCTGCCCGTCTGCGGACAGCTGAGCTCGTGGCGGCGCTTGAGAGGGCAGATGTGAACAATCCATTCCTGTGATCCGGATGCGATCGATCTACCCCGCAGCCACTCTATCACTTCCGAAAGACATATGACGACACCTCCACCCCTCGTAGAACGGCTCCACGACGGCGTGCCGATTATTACCAGAATCGGTGCGCATGCCTGGGAGAATAGAGTCACGTTCAACCCGGCGTGCGTTCTCGTGGATGATCCTGCGATGATTCAGACCGTTGTGCGCGCTCTTCCCGTCGATGAATCCGTCCGGAAGACCCTTCTCGGGGAACGGGCCCTTGTGGTTCTCCTGTACCGTGCGCAGGGAACGAAAACCCGGGATGTCGATCATACGCGGTCGGTGTTTGGACTGGCCGTCTGTTCGCCCGACCTGCGTCTCCTTGCCCGCCTGCAACAGCCCGTGATCGTCCCGGAAAAGGAGTATGAAACCCTCGGCGCGGAGGATCCGCGGATAACACGTGTCGGTGCTCAGTATGTTATGATCTATACAGGATATGCGCCGGGGCCCGAACGCAACCATGTGCGCATCGCAATTGCAACATCCACGGATCTTGTCCATTGGACGAAACATGGAGTGCTGCGGGGGGCATTCAATACCCTCGACAACAAGAACGGAATGCTCTTTGAGCCGGTCCCCGGAAAACCCCTTCTGATGCTCCATCGCCCGATGGAAGGGGAGAATCCCATGATGGTACATTGGGCAGAAAGCACCAGCCTTCTGGGTGAATGGAAGAGCCGTGGCGTCCTGATGACCTGGCTGCCAAACCCGCTATTCAAAGACGTCTGGGTCGGTGGCGGCGCACCGCCCATGCTCCTGCCCGATGGCAGATATCTGGTGCTCTACCATGTCGGCAACCGGGACAGCAAGGGGAGTCGGGAATACGATCTCGGAATCGCTCTCTGCGATCCGGACCATCCCGACCCCGTCGTTCTTCGCGCTGAGCCACTGCTCCGTCCATCCACCCCGGCGGAGACAACCGGAGACGCCGATCTCGGTGTCAACAACGTCGTGTTTGTGTGCGGGGCGTATTTCTGGGAGGGGGATGTGTATTTCCCATACCAGGGTGCGGACACCTGTATTCTGGGTGCCCGCATTCCCGGCCGTGAGCTGGATCGTTTTCTGAAAGCAGCCCCGGCTCCTTAGCGTCGATCACCTACAGTGATCCTGAGAGATTCATGCGGTAGATTGATGCGGTCATCCGATCGTATCCGCCGTTCTCGCGGTTCACTCGTGCCACCGGTGCGTGCTCGCCAACTTCTGCTGGAGTATCCCTATGGATCGACCCGTTCTCACAGATGAGAGTGTATTTCCCACCGATGATGTCCTCGCCTTTCATTTGGGCCGGACACTCCCGCTCTGGACCTCTTTCTTTGACTTTCTGAATGCCCAGTACCCAGATGTCACCAAGCAGTGGAAGTACTACAACGACGGAAAAAGCTGGTTGATGAAGACTTCCCGAAAATCGAAGACGGTCTTCTGGCTTTCCGTCGTTCAGGGATCGTTCAGAATCACGGCCTATTTCACGGACAAAGCCCGCAAGGCGATTCAGGCGAGTACTCTCTCCGATGATCTGAAAAAACAGTTCATCGTCTCCAGGAAGATTGGCCCCCTCAGAAGTGTTACAGTAACCTTTAGAAAGAAGATGGACGTTCAGGATGCCAAGGCGCTTGTCGAACTGAAGGTATCGCTTCTCTGAACACGACAGTGTGTGACGCCACGTGCTGTCAGTCACATTGACAATGTTCAATCCGCACGGTAAATTGTCCGAGAGCATCGTTTCGCGCATAATCTCCACACTGTGATCCCGATACGAAAGGGGACTCTCCACCATGGGTTCTTGGCCTCTGTATGTGCTTCTGGGACTGGTTGCAGGCGTTCTCAGCGGAATTATCGGCATCGGCGGAGGAGTCATCATTGTTCCGGCACTGGTCTTTCTGTTCGGGCTCTCCCAGCACCAGGCCCAGGGCACGACGCTGGCACTCCTGGTCCCGCCGATCGGTATCCTCGCCGCATGGACATACTACAAAGCCGGGTACGTGAACCTCGAGATTGCCGCGTTTGTCTGCCTGGGATTTGTTCTGGGAGGCCTCATCGGCGCCCGGATCGCGACAGCCGTGCCGGATGCCGTGCTCGAAAGAATTTTCGGCGTGGTCCTTCTGCTCATCTCCCTCAAGATGATCTTTGCGCGCTGAAAGGAAAACATGAGCGAAGACAACTCCGCTGGCGGCAAGCCGTCGGCGAGTGGAGACTCATGGGGATCGCGTGTGAGACCGCTCTTCTGGTACTCGTCCCTTGCCCTGCTCCTTTCGGCCGTCTCCGTCTTTCTGTATTACTCAACGTTCTCCCAACCGTTCGTGCAGGACGACTGGACCGTGCTGCATGAGATCCGCACGACACCGGTCTTCGGCTATCTCGCGGATGCTTTTTCTCCCGTGGGGAAGGTCCTGTATCGCCCGTTGACGTCGGTGGTGTTCCTCTTGACCGTCACGCTGTTTGGCGCCAATCCGTTCCCGTATCACCTCCTCGCGATCTTGCTCCATATTGCGAACGGTGTGCTGGGGGCCCTGACAGTGGAACGGATCACCGGACACCGGGGGCAGGGAGCCGCAGTTGCCATTCTCTATGCCGCAAGCACCACAATCCATGCCGACACTCTCCTCTGGATGGTGGGATTCTCCGACCTCGGGGCGCACGTTCTCTTCCTCTTTTCATTGCTGTTCTACCTGGATCGGCGGGTGATCATCTCGGCGGTGTTCTACCTTCTTGCGCTTCTCTTCAAAGAATCTGCAGCGCCGCTCCTGCTGGTATTCGTGGCCCATGCGCTTCTCCTTGACCGCCCGCGGCTCCGCGTTCTGTGGGGGCACGGTCTGGTTCTTGCAGCGTACGGGGCAGTGCGGCTCCTGACGATGAGTGGCACCGGGATGGATCCGGCCCACCCCTACAGTATCGACTTCACCGGCACGCATATCATCGGCAATGCCGGCCTTCTCCTGAGCTGGGCCCACGAGGCCCTGCTCCCGTTCTTTCCGTCCCCATCACCGCAGCATGCAGCCCTTGTGGGATCTCTTGCGCTCTCGCTCGGGGTGTTTGTCGCCGTGCTCCGGCACAGCCGGATCGAAATCGGGGCGATCAGGAAAGTCCTCTTCTTCGTGGTGTGGACGGTGTCCGGGGTAGCCTCCGTACTCCCGCTGACGCACCACCTCTTCCGTTACTATGCTGTGTATTCACTGGTGCCGCTGTTCACTCTGGCAATTCTCTACGGCGAGACGCTCATCCCGCGTCGCTTCACCCGCTATGCCGGGCACTTCCTCCTGCTCTTCCTCTTCCTCGTTGTTGCAGGGAACCGGGTCTCTTTCACCAAACGTCTGGCATCCGAACCCTCGGCCGCCGCGGTGTACGATGGTACCAACCACCTGATTCGCAAGGGAGCTGTCGTACGTTCAGTGCAGACACAGATGCTGCTCCACTATCCTTCTCTTCCAGATCGTACGCGTCTGGTCTTCTCCGGAATCGAAATTGATGCATTTGGTCGGAGCTTCGGTCCGCAACTCTGGTATGGCGACAGCACCCTGGAAGTGTACACTCGCGCTGAGTTTGACAGCCTGAGCAAAGCGGGCGCTCTGGATGGGAAGGAGTCACTATTTGTCATGGTTTCATCGGAGTCACTTCTCCACCAGCACTAGAAAGCGCATTCTACACTGCGAACATCGATTGACTGATCATAAGGTGCGTATCAGGCCAATTCCCCGGTACAGACAGCAGAGGTGATGACTCATGGAACCAGAGACGACACGCCGCCCGCTTTCTTTCTGGTCGTTAGCGACGACCGATACCGGCATCCTTGTCACTCTTGGATTTGTGAAATTCCTCGTCCATGCGATGACAAACATCTTCGGCGGATACGGCTATTTTCGTGATGAGCTATACTATATCGCCTGTACGGATCACATGGCTTGGGGCTACGTTGACCAGCCCCCCCTGTCGATGGCCGTGCTGTGGGTGAGCCGCCTGCTCTTTGGCGACTCGATTTTTGCTTTGCGCCTCCTTCCTGCCGTAGCAGGCGGCGTTGTGGTTGTCCTTGCCGGTCTGATGACACGAGAATTGGGAGGGAAGATCTTCGCCCAGGTTCTGGCTGCCTGCTCGATTCTGGCCGCGCCGCTCCTGTTGTGGGCGTACTCCGTGTTCTCCATGAATGCGTTTGATGTACTCTTCTGGACACTGGCGCTGTATTTAATCATTCTTCTCATGAAACGGGACGAGAAGAAATACTGGTATCTTCTCGGCGTTGTATTCGGCCTGGGATTGCTCAACAAGATCAGCGTTCTCTGGCTGGGGACCGGATTTGCTGTGGGGCTGCTTCTCACACCGGGCCGCCGACAGTTTCTGAGACCGGGGGTCTGGATTTCCGCGAGTCTTGCGGTGATCCTGGCTTCGCCGCACCTGTTCTGGCAAATCGCCCACGGCTTCCCGACGCTCGAATTCATCAGGAACGCGTCGCTCTATAAATACGCCAGCGTATCGCCCGTGGGGCTCTTTCTCGATCAGTCGCTCACTATGAATCCAGGAACAATTCTTTACTGGGTGTCCGGAGTGGCCTACTTCCTCTTCGCGAAGTCCACGAAACAGTTCCGGATTCTACCCCTGATCTACCTGACGGTATTCCTTATCCTCTCCATCAACAGGACCAGCAAGGCGGAGTACCTTGCACCACTCTTTCCGATGCTGTTTGCTGTCGGCGCGGTGTCGGTCGAAACCTTCGTCCTCCGGTATCGCTGGGCCTGGTTGAAACCGGTGGCAGTGACACTTCTGGTGCTGAGCGGTGCCATCACTGCTCCGCTTACGATAGCGGTACTCCCAGTTGAGACGTTCATTGCGTATACGCGCCTTCTCGGCATGAAACCGTCCTCTGTAGAAAAGAAGGAGCTGAATGCACTGCCGCAGCACTTTGCAGACATGTTTGGCTGGGAAAGGATGGTTGCGGCTATGGCCGACGCCTACGGAACGCTCACGCCGGAGGAGAAAGCAACATGCACTCTCTATGGCAATAACTATGGAGAAGCCGGCGCCATTGATTTCTTCGGTGCCAGGTACAACCTTCCCAAGGCGATCAGCGGCCACAACAGTTACTGGATGTGGGGACCCCGGAACGCCACCGGTGAAGTCGTGATCCGTCTGGGTGGCACGATGGATGCCTTGAAGGAATCTTATGGTACTGTGCTCGAGGCCGGTACGTTCACCGACGAGTATTGCATGCCCTATGAGAATAATCAGACGGTGTGGATCTGTAAGAACCGGAGAACTCCGCTGAGCTATGAATGGGTAGAGTTCAAACACTTTGAATAAGCCCGGGCCCTTTGCCACCCTGGAGATCATGCATGCCATGGGCTCACAACGGAATCGATAAACCGTCCATTCGCTTGCGATCCCCAATCAGCAGGGAACACAATGACGATAGTCCTTCAGAACGTCCGCCGCGATCCTAAACGGAGTGCCAACAGGAAGGCGCGGGAAAGCGGCCGCACGTTCTTCAAAGAAGAGGTCGTCCTCTACGGCGTGAGAGCGGCCCGTATACGCGCCATTGCCCGGCACTCCTTCAAAGACATCCAGTGCCGGCCCAAAAAAGAGATCTTTGGGCTGTGCGGAGCATTGTGGCAGTCCGGACATTTCGAAGAAGCTGCGGTGGCATGCCTCTGGTCGTATGCTGTACGAAAGCAGTACACGAAAGGGGATTTTGCGGTCTTTGAGATGTGGGTGCGGCGGTACGTGAGCAACTGGGCCACCTGCGACTCCCTCTGCAATCACACGGTCGGGACATTTCTGGAGATGTACCCGGAATATCTCCCGAAGCTCAGAACCTGGGCACGGTCCCGAAACCGCTGGATGCGCCGCGCGTCGGCGGTATCACTCGTGGTCCCGGCACGGCGTGGAAAATTTCTTGATGAGATCTTCGGCATTGCCGACATTCTCCTGCTGGACAGCGACGATATCGTGCAGAAGGGATACGGATGGATGCTGAAGGAGGCAAGCAAACTCCACAGGCAGCAGGTGTATGCGTATGTCATTCGCCACAGGGGCATGATGCCGCGAACCGCGCTGCGGTATGCGATTGAACTCATGCCCGGCAGTCTTCGAAGAAAAGCCATGGCAAAGAGCCCGGCCATGAAGGCGCCGATTACGCGGCGGTGACCCCGGTTTTGTGTCTGTGTTCAAGAAAATCCCGCTCCGATGTCTAGCCGGGGGTTGCACTTCTCCTTGTGCATCTGTATGTTCTTGTGATACCTCATCCGCATTCATGAGGGTGCCTCCGTGTTCACCTGATTTCTCACCACACAAGGAGGACGAGCATGAACTCCACAATCCGCCATTCTGTACCGCTCCTCATTTCCATGCTTCTGCTAGGTGGACCGAATACAACACAGGCGCAGTCCCGGGGCTTTCTTTCACGCGATGCAGACCTCGGCTTCACTGGAGCGTTTCTGCTGCCGAGCGATGAAATATCTGCTGCCGATTTCAACGCGAAGGTGAGCCAGAACGGAACATTTCTGGCACGCATCTTTGCGGATTTCTACCTTATGCCCAAGCTTTCGATGGGAATCTTTGTAAACTTCGCACCCACGTCATATGGAGAGTCGTCGGAAACAGCCACGATGCTGGAATTCGGCGGTTCGCTCAAGGCGCGGTTCGTTGTAGCCCGGGGAGCTGTGGCCATCAAAGCCGGGGTCAATCTGGGGTACCGTCTGTACATGAGCGACTTCAAGTATGCTGACGCCGTGAAGGGTTTCGGCATCGGGCCCAGCATTGAGGTGCAATTTGACGTTGGAAGTGCAGTTGCACCCCATGTGGAAATCGGATTCCTGAGCCAGCCGGCGGGAGGAAACGACTACACAACCGTGACATTTCCTCCCATCATCTATTTCGGCGGCGGTCTCTCTCTCGGACTGTGACGCGAGTGTCTGTGTGCACCGGCCTCGCACGTCCGCAGCCGGTGTGCCCGGCCGAAAACGGATACAAAAAGGGCCCGCACGGACGGTTCCGCGCGGGCCCTTCGCACTTCCGGGAGTGATTGGTTAACTGGCGTGTTCCGGCATGGGGGGCTGCCTGTTGGTGTTCCAGGTCTCTGCTTTGATCTTCAGTGACCCGTCCGCCATCCGCTCATACACGGTGATGTACTTTCCGTTGTCGGGCATGTCAGGCATCCCGGGCATCTGGATCGTCATCGTGTATGTCCCGATCTCATACACATACTGTCCGCCCACCATCACGTCCGTTGTTACGAAGTCGACGGTTGTGAACTTGAATCCCATTGCCATCATCTGGACATAGTATTCCTTGATGGCAGGCTTTCCTTTCAGCAGGGGACCATAATTGGGCATCGATACGGCGTCATCGGTGTACTGTGCGAGGGTTGTGTCCATTGTCCCGGCCAGCATGTCCTGTTCGGCTTTGGCCATGAGCGCTTCCACTTCCTGCCGCACCTTGGCAAGATCGGGCGCGGGGGGCGCACACGATGCAAGAAACATGCAACACACTGCGACTGCCACAACTGCCTTCATGGTATCCTCCTTGGTTGTTGGATCGTGAGTGAATCTGCTGTTCGACTCCGCGTCTTTTCTCTCTCGTCTTTCTGAGTCATTTCGTCTCACTCCCACACACCCGCAATCCGCACTCCGCACTCCGGGCATGCACCATCCCGAATCCGGTTTGCGAGCACCATGAATCCCTGCCGTTCAATAACCCTGGCCTGACATGACGGGCAGCGTGTATCCTCTAAACCATCAGTCTGGCCAGAAAGATTCCCAGCATAGACAAAATGTAGGTCTTTTCTATACCCGATCTCCGCAGCCCGGCGGAGGGTCGACACCGGTGTCCGGGGTGGATCGGTCATTTTGTAGTCCTCATGAAAGGCCGTAACATGCCAGGGGATGTCTCGTGAGACGGACGCCAGAAATCCCGCAATATCGCTCAATTCTCCGTCGGAATCGTTAAATCCCGGCACAACCAGCGTTACCACCTCGACCCAGACCCCCATCGCAACAAGCCGCCTGATGGTTTCGAGCACATTCTCCAGCTTCCCTCCGAGCTGCTGATAATTGGACTGCCGGAAGCTTTTGAGGTCGATCTTGAAAAAATCAATGAAGGGGCGGATATATTCCAGGACTTCAGGTGTACCGTTGCCGTTCGATACGTATGAACATCGCAAACCGTTCTTTTTTGCCAGGGAGAATATCTCCACGGCCCATTCGGTGGTGATGAGTGGTTCGTTGTATGTGCTGGTCAGAACGGGCACACGGTGTTTTTTCTGCGGCGGCAACGATCTCCTCGGCGGTAACCGAATCGGGCTGAGCACCAGCCGCTGGATCTCTCAGTGCCTGTGAGGTGTACCAGTTCTGGCAGTAGGCACAATGATAGTCGCACCCGAGCATGCCGAAACTCAGTGCCATTGCTCCGGGAAGTGCGTGGAAAAAGGGTTTCTTCTCGATGGGGTCAATCTGGAGACCGGCGACATAGCCATGGGGTACCATCAGGGTGCCGTCGACGTTGAAACGGACTTTGCATATCCCTTCGCGACCAGGAGGGATTTTACATCTGTGTCCGCACGCCGTGCAGAGCACCCACTGTTTTTCGAGGGGAGTGTAGAGTTGTCCCGGTACGGTGTTCCGGTGGAGGGTCTCGCGGAGCGTTTCCATGACAGCAAAGTAGCGTTCTCGGCGCTCGGTGTCAAGCGCACGATTCGCCTCAGGATGGTTCTCGGCGGATGTTGCGTAGGGACGTACCTGAGGCAACCAGGTGTGCGTGCGAAAAGAAACCCTCACTCACTGGAACGAGACGTTCCGATCAGGTCCGGAGGTACGACGCACCGTTGACGTCGATGATACAGCCCGTGAGGGCGTCGGTCCCGCTGCCGGCAAGAAAGAGAACGGTCCGGGCGATCTCCTCCGGATCCGCGACACGCCCGAGAGGGCTTTGATTGCGGACCGACGCTGCGTCGGGGCCTTTGAGCACACTTGCGGCCATTTCGGTATCGACCCATCCCGGTGCGATGGCGTAGACGAGAATTCCGTAGGGGGCGAGCGCTTTAGCCAGCGATTGGCTCATGGCATTCATGCCGGCTTTGCTGGCACCGTATGCGGGCGCGTCGGGTTCGCCCCGGAAAGCACCACGGGATGTGATATTGATGATCTTCCCACCCCCCTGCTCGATCATGGCACGAGCGGCGCAATAGCTGACATGCGCGGCACCGAACAGATTCGTACCGACCGTCCGCTCCCATGCCTTCACCCACGTCGGAAAATCTGTTGACGGAAGTGGATGGTCTTCGAACACCCCAGCATTGTTAACGAGAATATCAATCTTCTTCATTGACGCGAGAACGCTCTGGACGAGCCGTTCTGCCTCTGCAGCGGTCCCCAGATCGGCCTGGAACATCTCGTGACGGGAGCCAGAGAGCCCCTGGAGTGTCTCCGCCGCGGCCGTTGAGTTCCGGTGATAGTGGAGTGCGACGTGTGCTCCCGCGGAGGCGAACATCCGGGCAGTGGCCCTGCCGATTCCCCGCGATGCGCCGGTAATAAGGGCGACCTTGTTCTTCATGAACGGTCCTTCCATCAGGTGCGTGTGGTGTCTTCTGCTTCGGTTTCAATGTTTCCGTCCCACAGATATTTCCGTGTCTCTGCGATAATGATGCCGCTCAGAGCCAGAAGGGAGATCAGATTCGGGATCGCCATCAGGGCGTTGGCCACATCGGCAAACGACCAGACGATGGGAAGAGAAAGAACCGAGCCCAGCATCACGGCGATCACCCAGAGCCAGCGGTACGGAGCAATGATCCCCGGACCCAGAAGGTATTCGGCCGCCTTTTCCCCGTAGTACGACCATCCCAGGATCGTGGAGAAGACGAATGTGAGCAGGCCGATTGTAAGGACGAACGGTCCGACGACAGGAAAATCGGAGAATGCCGCATGCGTCAGTTCTGCGCCTTTCAGTCCGTTGATCCATTCGCCGGAGTTTACGATGACGATGCCGGTGATGGCGCAGACAATCACGGTGTCCCAGAACGTTCCTGTGGACGATACCAGCGCCTGTCGCACCGGGTTTTTGGTCTGTGCTGCAGCAGCGACGATCGGCGCGCTCCCGAGTCCCGATTCATTCGAAAAGAGTCCGCGGGCCATGCCGTATCGTACCGCTTCTTTCATTCCTGCGCCGAGAAAACCTCCAAGGGCGGCGTGACCGGAGAAGGCCGACTGGAATATAAGAACCACGGTGTCGGGAATGGTGCTCATGTGCATGATAAGAAGAACGATGCAGCCCACGACGTATGTGATCGCCATGAAGGGGACGAGCGCCTCGCAGACGCGAGCGATGGATTTGATGCCGCCGATGATCACGACTCGCAGTGAGAACAGTCAGAAGAGCTCCGGTGAACCATGGCGAAATGCCGAATGAGGTCTGAACCATCGACGAGATTGAATTCGCCTGAACCATGTTGCCGATCCCGAACGCGGCCACGGCAGTCAGAAATGCAAAGAGCACCCCGAGCCATTTCTGTCGGAGTCCCCGTTCGAGGACGTACATCGGCCCGCCGGCCATAAGGCCCGAGGGGGTGACAATCCGGTATTTCACGGCCAGCAACGCCTCACTGTATTTCGTTGCGATGCCGAACACACCGGTCAGCCACATCCAGAGCACCGCTCCCGGTCCCCCTGCAGCGACGGCGGTGGCGACACCCACAATGTTGCCGGTCCCGATAGTGGCCGCCAGGGCTGTGGTCAGAGCCCCGAACTGGCTTACGTCCCCTTTCCCCTCCGACGAACGACCCAGAGAAATACGGATCCCTTTGCCAATATACCTCTGGATGAACCGCAGGCGGAAGGTGAGGACTATGTGTGTGCCGAACAGGAGGATGAGCAGAGGGTATCCCCAGATTAGATCGCTGAGATTCTGGAGGAAGAGTTCAACAGATTCCATAACGGAGCCGGATTTCTGGTGGATGGGTCTGGTGGATATGAGCACGAAAAATAGAGAGAAACCCAGCGAGATGCAATGTGGGCACGCCGGCTTGCGACGAATCGGACCGTTGTGCGCAACTTTCAGAAGCTCACGTGCGTCTAAAGGGGTAGTGCGATCATTTCCGGTGGATCACGATGGTTGATGTGTCTCCCTCACCCTTCCGATGGTTGCTTCTGACTCTCCTCGCTGCCTGTATTGTCGTCACCGCCGGTGTGAGGGCGGAAAAGGTTATCGTGCTTCAGTCCACAAAGACGCCACCACGGTTGACGGTGTTATCGATCCGGTATGGGACCGTGCGGATTCCGTTGCCGACTTCGAGCAGCTGACGCCGTACTATGGACAGACACCGTCTGAGCGGACTGTGGCGAAACTTCTAGCCACCGACATAGCGCTCTATGCATTGGTTATCTGTTACCACGCCAATTCCCCTTTTCAGCAAATTGCCGGCGTTCACGATGAGGCAAGCGGCGACGGTGTCTCCCTGATGCTCGATACGTTCATGGACAAACGCACCGCCTACAAATTTGCCGTCTCTGCAGCAGGTGTGCTGTACGATGCACGACTTGTCGATGACGGGCGTGACCGGGACAACAGCTGGGACGGAGTCTGGTTCGGGGACGTACAAGCATACCCCTGGGGGTATGTGGTCGAGATGGAGATTCCGTTCAAATCCATTCGCTATGACGGCGAGTCGAAAGAATGGGGTCTGGACTTTGACCGCTGGGTGACCTCCACGAGGGAGGACCTCTATTGGTGCAAATACGAACAGGCGGAAGGACAGCGGATCTCGAAGTTCGGACGCCTGATTCTCAACGGCGCCAAGCCGGTGGTCGAAGGACTCAATCTCGAGGTGTATCCCGTCGCGCTGGCCAAGGCCGACTACGTGGGGAACAACGCCTATCACGTCGAGCCCGACGCGGGCATCGACATCTTCTACAACCCATCGGAACAACTCACCTTTCAGCTGACAGGCAATCCTGACTTCGCCCAAATTGAAGCCGATCCGTATCGACTTCAACATCTCACGGTACGAATCCTACTTCCAGGAACGGCGCCCGTTTTTCACCACCGGCAACGAAGTGTTCATGGCTGCAGGACGCGAACGCAACTCGGGATTCTACCGGCCACTTGAGCTCTTCTATTCCCGAAGGATCGGTCGTTTTGTCGGGAGCGGAGAGCTTGTTCCGCTCAATGTGGGGGCCAAGAGCTTCGGTCGCCTCGGCCCCTGGGAATATGGTGCGTTTGTTGCCCGCACCGGCAGTGTGAATTATGACGATGAGGGAGAGCTCGTGCACGAACCGGCAGCTGTGTTCACCTCGGCTCGTGTGAAAAAGCAGGTCCTCGACAATTCCTCTGTGGGGATATTGTTCGTCGGCAAACACACCTCTGCGGGACTCGACGGCGTGATCAACATCGACGGGGCGTTCCGCAGTTCGTCCTATCAACTTGCCTATCAGATTGCTCGCTCCATCAACAACACCAAAGGTGATTTCGGCGGGTCCGCCGGGTTCAGAATGTTTACGAAAGATTATGGCATCCTGGTCCGGTCACGTGTGATCGGCAACGAATTTGATGTCGACCAGGTCGGGTATGTCCCGTGGAAAGGGACCGCGAACCTGGCAGCCCTCGGCGGACCGATGTGGTACTTTGACTCAGGATCGATAAGATCGGTATTCCAGTATAGCGGGTTCTTTGTCGACTATGAACACGAAGACCTGTTCACAGATTGGGGCGGCGCGGTGGGACTGAATGTACAGTTCCGTAGCGATTGGGGATTCGAGACATCGTTCTCCTTGGGTAGGAATAACGACAACGGAGTGAAGTACACCGGGTACGAGTTCGATTTCAGCACGTGGTTCAGCATTTCCCCACGGTGGCATGCCAACGTGTGGGGTGGCTACGCTCACGTCTACAACTTCTCACGCGAGTACCTCGGACACTACACATGGCTGGGGAGCTATGCAGAGTGGAAGCTCCTCGATGTGCTTGAAATCGGCACCACGTACGACATGTACGTGGAAGGAAAACCCGACGGCGGTATAGAGGACATTACATACAATGCACGTCCCTTCTTCTCGTTCACGCCCGTCAACAACCTGAACCTCCGCGTGTATGTCGACAATCTTTTCCTGCGTTCATCGGACCAGGTGGAACGCATCATTGTCGGGTTCCTCTTCTCCTACAGCTTCCTTCCGAAAAGCTGGGTGTATCTGGCCCTCAACGAGGTGCAGGAACGGCGGGACATCGTGAATGGTGTTGGCACTACGGTGGGGCGAAAAATGGAGGTGGCGGGGCGGGCGGCAGTTGTGAAGATAAAGTACCTTTACTATTTTTGATAGACGGATGGCTGGTTCACCGGACATGCCTGGCGATCCCCGCGCAGCTGTCGGACTGCAACCCTTCCATCGTGCTTCCGTATTATGGAGTGGAGGTGCACAATGGTCAAATTCCTGCTCTGGTTGGTTCTCCTGGTTATCTGCTGGCCGCTCGCGCTGCTGGCGCTGATTCTCTATCCCTTCGTCTGGCTCCTGATGCTTCCCTTCCGGCTCGTCGGTCTGACGGTGGATGCGCTGTTTTCGTTTCTGAAGGCGCTCCTGATGCTTCCGGCGCGAGTCCTGCGGGGGCCCGCCGGCTAAACCTCGCCGTACGGCGACTCCAGGAAAACACGCTGTCTACTTCTTGTCCCCTCGTCTGTGCTGCGACATCAATTTCTTCCATCGCTGTTTCTCTCGCAGTTGTGCCGCCTTATCTGTCTTCCGTTCCTGATAGGCCGCTTCACGCCGGAGCTTGTCGTAACTGGCAAGGCGGTTAGCGTCGAGCAGTCCGTTCTCCACGGCCTCCTGAACGGCACACCCCGGCTCTCCCGAATGCCGGCAGTCTCTAAACTTGCACCGGGCAGCCATCGCATCGATGTCATCAAATGTCTCAGGGACGCTGTCGTTGATGTCCCACAGCTGTAATTCCCTCAGCCCGGGCGAATCGATTACCAACCCTCCGGTGGGGAGGAGAACGAGTTCGCGGTGGCTCGTCGTGTGGCGTCCCCGTTTGTCCCCATTCCGCACCTCGCCGGTGGCGAACCGTTCTTCGCCGAGAAGGGCGTTCATGAGTGTTGATTTGCCGACCCCGGACGGTCCGACGAGTGCCGAGGTTTTCCCCTCTGTCAGATACGGCAGGAGACCGGAGAGACCGGATCGTTCGGTTGCGCTGGTGACAACGAGAGGGAGGTCGGGAAATGAAGCACGCACGTCACCGATGGTCTCCTCGATTGCGGGGTCGAGATCTGCTTTGTTCACCACGATGACGGCCTGTGCCCCGCTCGCAGCAACCACGACCAGAAATCGTTCAATGCGCCTGATGTTGATACCGGCATCGATGCCGTTCACGAGGAACACGGTGTCGATATTGGCAGCCACAATCTGTTCTTCGTCGCGGTTGCCAGGGCTCCGCCTGGTGAAGGAAGACGCACGGGGAAGGATTGCCTGGATGGTAGCCGTTCCTTCTTCCGGGCGCTGGCGGATGACAACCCAATCGCCCACCGCCGGGTAGTCGCCTGCGCTGCGTGCCGTGTAATGAATACGACCGGCAATATCCGCCTTCCATTCACGTTCGCCATCCGAGAGTACGTATCTGTTTTTCTGGCGAACCATGACGCGTGCGGGGGTCAGGCCATCCGGCTGGTATGGAGCACAATGTCCTTCGAAGAAGCTGTTCCAGCCGAGCTGCACAAGCGTCGGGGGGAGATCGTTCATGGGCGGAACTGCCGTGCTGTCCGGATCATTGCATGAAGATTCTCCGACGGTGTGGTTGGAGGAATGGCGCACCCTGCGTTGAGCACGAAGCGTGGTGTGTTGGAAAACAGGCGTAGCAATGCGCCGGTTGAACGGGCGACCTCATCTGGCGTCCCGCGCGCCAGAACGGCGCTTGGATCGATGTTGCCGATAAACACGACGTCATCACGCATGAGATGGTTTGCCAGAAGTGCATCGGTCTGTTGGTCCAGTTCCAGGCCATCGGCTCCGCTCGCCATCATGTCGACGAGAATAGGACCGGCATTTCCACAGATGTGCAGTACATACGGGAGCCCGAGATCGTGAGCAGCGCGGGCCACCGTTTGTTCCGACGGGAGCGCATAGCGTCTGTAGATGTCCGGTGACACCATGTTTGTTCCCGCAACACTATCGCCGTTGGACACCATATCGGCTCCGGTTTCTGCCATCATGCGTACAAAATGTACGGTAATATCTGTGCAGTAGTCAAGAAGCAACCGCACCTTCTCCTGCAGGTCCGGATCCAGCAGGTCCATGAGCCATCCATCCATCCCCCTGATCATTGCGGCGAGAGAAAACGGGCACTGGTCGCAATTTCCTCTGATGAACACCTCCCCGTCGAAGTGCTGTTTGAGGAGGCGTGTGGCTTCCAGCCACACCTGGACACGTTCCGAACTTCTCAGGTCGACCGGAGGCAGTGATTTCACATCGCGAATGGAGTGCAGCCGTGCCCCGCTCGGCCGTGCGGGTTCATCCGTGGGGAAATCGACGGGCACCCCGACGGCTCCCGCCAGCGCGACGGTGTCGATGTCGACCACAACGCCGTCGTACCCATACCGCTCTACGGAGTCGATGAATGCCCCGGCAAGGGCGACAGGATCGCTGCGGAATCGTTCCGCCGTGATTCCGTATTCTCTCGCAGCCATCTGGAAATTGTGGAGCATGATGGGTACGGTGTCGGGCTTCGTCCCGTGCAGCGCCGCCTGTATCCGTTGGTAACCATTCATGAAGTGCTCCCTGAGCGGCTGTGCCTGACCTGGATCCGGTTGAGGAGGACCGCTGCCAGAATGAGTGCCCCACGGACAACATGCTGCCAGTATTCACTCACATTCAGCATTGTCATCCCGTTGATGATGACGCCGAGGAACACGACTCCCATCATGGTTCCGCGGATCGTGCCCGCCCCGCCTGCAAGACTTGTTCCGCCGATAATGACTGCAGCGTTGCGGAGGAAATCCATGTCCTATCCTTTGGAATCGATACGGGAACGAATTCGCGCTGCGCTCCTCCGAGCTGCGGTTGCCGACGGGTTCCGTGGATCCGCTGCAATGGTGTCGAGGGGAGAGAGGGATTCCTGGCTGCCGCAATCGCCGAGGGCATTGATGGCAGCGTTCCGGAGCCAGACGTTCGTATCACGCAGCAGCGGCAGGAACACCCCGGCGCTCACGGACCCCCGTGTTGCCTGCTGTCGCAGAATGCGGAGTGCCACTCCGCGAACGGGTGACGGATACCCGTAGCGAACCCGGAGGAGAGCCTCCTCCCGGGCGAGCGCAGTGTCCACATCAGCCAGCGCGGAGAGCGCTGTTGCGGCGATAGCATTGCGGTGCGAAGGCGTATCCAGGTGGTCGACAAGGATCTGTCGCGAGCCGAGGGGATCTGCCTTCGAGAGTGCGCGCAGCGCACGAGCAACAATCTGATAGCTTGAATCGCTCAGGAGACCCCGCAACGTCGAAATCATCTCCACATCGCCGGAGTCCGTGAGAAACGCGACAGCAGTGGACCGGACGGCAGGATGTGGATCGTGGACTGCTTCCAACAGCGATTTCCGCGCACGGAACCGGGTCGGGGCGCTGCTGCCGCTGATCATACCGAGCATCTGCACCGCTTCCCTGCGGACCCCCCAGAACGGGTCGGAACGAGCCCTTCCGTCAATGACCGGAAGAACGGTCGTCGTATCGTCAACGGTCGCGAGGTATTCGAGAGCCCGCAGACGGTCGATGGGATGCGTGGCTTCGGTAGCCTGGATGACCCATTCCTGCACGGATTGCAGAACGTCGAGTTCCTTGAGGAGCCAGTTTCCCTTATCGAAGATAACCATCCGGGGGCGGGATGGCGCGCTCAGTGCTATCACGGTGTCCTTGCTGTCAATGAACACACGGTGGGTGGCCGATCCCTGCTCCGTGGTGAGCTCGATGTCCACCGGCGTCCGGAAGACGCCGGTCAAACTGTCCAGCGTCTGCCGCTGTGACACATGCAGATAGAGGAGAAGCGTGGAATCCTCCCACGTCGATGACACGGCAAAGACCGGATAGCCGGCCTTGTAGACCCACTGGTCGAAGAACCAGTACAGATTCTGTCCGGTGACTTCCTCGATAGCGACTTTGAGATCATCGGTATCGACCGGCAGGAATTGATACTTGGTGATGTAGTGACGTAGGGAGCGCCAGAAAAGTTCATCCCCCAGGAGGAACCGGAGCATGTGCAGGACGGACGCACCGCGTGGATAGAGATTCGCGCCATACGATCCCACGCTGACTATGGGTTTGCGGCCGAGTGTCTTATCGGTGTTGATCCCGGAGCGTTGTGCCTCATACATGGTGAAATCGAACTCGTTGCGTCCCCTGGTTGCTTCGTGATACAGAGGATCGAAGTAGCTGGCAAAGCCCTCATTCAGCCAGAGATGCCTCCAGTCTTTGCAGGTGACCACATCACCCCACCATTGATGTGCCAGCTCATGCGCGATCAGGCTGGTCGGGGAGTTGTCGATACGGGCCCGTGCATCGAAGACCGCCGCATCGTCTGCCAGACTCGTTGCGCTGGTATTTTCCATCCCCCCGACAACGAATTCGTTGATCAGTACCTGAGCGTACTTCTCCCAGGGATAGGCGAAACCGATCTTTTCGTTGAAGAACCGGATCATTGCAGGTGTCTCGCGAAAACAGATGCGAGCATCATCAGTTTGATCAGGGTAGACGTAGTACTGGAGTGGAAGGGATCCCACACTATCGGTGAGCACCGCATAGTTACCGATGGCAAGCATGATCAGGTACGAGGAATGCGGATGGTTCTCACGCCAGTGGAACGTCCGTGTTCGTGTTGCACTGTTCGCGCGCACGCTGACCAGCGCACCGTTGGAAAGGACTGTCATATCCTCGGCCACCGTTGCATAGACTTCTGAGGTGGCCTTGTCATTGGGAAAATCGTAGCAGGGAAACCAGAAATGGTTGTCCATGTCCTCTCCCTGCGACCAGATCTGCCGCGGCTTTGCAGGGTATGCTGAGTCCGGCTGAATGAAGTACAGCCCCTTCCGTGGGGTGCAGGAGTAATCGAGGGCCACGGTAAGCGTGTCATCCAGCGTGTAGGCCCTGTCCAGCACGAGCGTGACAGTCTTTTCCTGCCGGGTGAACGAGAGGGGAGTCACCGGAAGGAGAACGGCCCTGGAAATGTCCATTTCCTCCGCATCGAATACGATTGTGCGGAACACGGGCTGAAACGGAACGAGAGTGGTGGCAACCCTGCCGCTCACAGAACGTGTGGGCTCGTCAAAGGAAATGTCGAGTCGATAGTGCAGGACGTCATAGCTCCGGTCACGGGCCTCACCGGCGTCACGGACAGGAAACAGCTCCTGTGCGAGCGCAGTTCCGTTCTGCAGAACGAGGACAAGAAGGACGATCAGCATTCGGATCATAAAGGCGTACTCCTGACAAGGGAACGGAGGAGGTCCATATTCTCGATATCTTCGTGCATGTCGTCGCTTTTGTCCGTCTCGAGAATTTTTGGAACCTGTTGAAGGCGCGGGTCATTCATGAGGTGACGGAACCCGTCAAGACCAATGGTTCCCTTGCCGATATGTTCGTGACGATCTTTGCGCGAGCCGCATGGATGCAGGGAGTCGTTCACGTGGACGACCTTCAGCCGGTCCAGCCCGATCGTCCTGTCCAGTTCATCCATCATGGTTGTCCATCCTGCGGCTGTGCGAATATCATGGCCCGCGGCGAACACATGGCACGTATCTAGGCAGATGCCCGCACGGAAAGGATCATCCAGAAGCCCGATGACGTCGCGCAGGTGTTCAAAGCGATACCCGATGGTCGTCCCCTGGCCTGCGGTGACCTCCAGCAGGGAAAGGGCCGTACACCCGGCCGTGCGTTCGTGAATGATATTGAGAGATTCGGCGATCCCGCGCACGCCAGCATCCTCGCCCGCACCAAGATGTGCGCCGGGATGGACTACGAGGCCCATGATACCGAGCGCCCCGCACCGGCTGAGTTCGTCCTCCATGCCCAGTCGCGATTTCGTAAGCGTCTCAGGCCGTGTCGCGCACAGGTTGATCAGATACGCCGCATGTGCCACCACCGGGAAGACGCTTGCACGCGCGCCCGCCGTTTTGTAGTTTTGAACATCGCTATCGGTCAGCGGTCTGCCCGCCCACTGGTTGGCATTTTTGACAAAGACCTGCATGGTGGAACATCCGACACGCGCTGCGCGATCGAAGGCCGTATGCATGCCGCCCGCGACAGAGACATGGGTTCCGAGGAGAGGGGGGATAGCCATACGACCAAGATACAAAGGAGGGATGTAAGAATGAAGAAAGAAGAGAGAAGTGCAAAAAGTGAGACGATGAGAAAAATCCCAGGGAAGGAAACAAGGATGCGCGGGAAAACGGGCGAACAGCGTGGCGAGCTTGTCGTGGGCCTGATGTCGGGGACGTCACTCGACGGGGTCGATGCGGTTCTCCTGCGAATCAGGGGGACGGGGAGTGCCACCCGGTTTGAGCAGATTGCGTATCTGGAACGTCCGTTTCCCGCAAACGTGCGGGCAATGCTGCTCCGTAATTCCCTGCCCGAATCCAGCAGGGTCGATGAAATAACGCGTCTGCACATGCTCCTGGCGCACCTGTATGCCGACGCGGTCCGCGCCGTGGCGCGCAAGGGAAGGGTGGCGATGTCTTCCATTGCCCTGATCGGATGCCATGGGCAAACAATCCACCATCTCCCCGACCCGGTCCGAATGGCGGGGAAGACCGTGCGAGCGACTTTGCAGATCGGGGACACGTCTGCGCTTTCAACGTTGACCGGGATTCCGACCGTGGGGAATTTCCGGATTGCAGACATGGCTGTGGGCGGGCAGGGTGCACCCCTCGTTCCATATTTCGATTGGCTGACGTTCCGGTCGAACACAGAGGGACGCCTTCTGTTGAATATCGGCGGCATTGCCAATCTTACCGTGCTCCCCCGCAGGTGTGCGGTGCCGGACGTGTTTGCGTTCGACACCGGGCCCGGAAACATGCTGGTCGACGGCCTGATGCGCCGGCTCTATCATCGGCGTTTTGACCGGAATGGTGTAACCGCGCGCAGAGGACAGCTCATTCCGGAACTTCTTGCCAGGCTTTCAGCGCATCCGTACTTCCGCCAGCGTCCACCCAAATCCACCGGTCGTGAAATGTTCGGTGATGACCGTATCGCCGAAATCCTCAAGAGGTCTGCCGGGCGCCCTGCCGCCGACATCGTCCACACGACAGCGCTCCTTACTCCCCTTGCCGTCCATGATGCGTATGTCCGGTTTGTACGCCGGACGGTTTCGGTTCAACGGGTCATCGTCAGTGGCGGAGGCGCGCGAAACACGTTCTTTCTGGAAGGATTGCAGGAACTCTTTGGCGGCATCACGGTGTCGACGGCCGACGAGTTTGGCATGAGCGGCGATGCGAAGGAAGCAATCTGCTTCGCGGTTCTTGCGCACGAATCGGGCGCCGGGCATTCCGTAAACATCCCGCGCGTCACCGGGGCCCACCGTGCGGTCACTCTCGGGTCCCTTTCGCCCGCGACCCGGCCACGTCAGAAACAGTCGCGATAGTCTCTCTGGTGCGCTCGATCGCTCTGCGCCCATGACTGGTGCCAGAAGGAATCAGACAGCCCCCATCACGGCGTTGATTGCTGCGACATTCACGATGTCGGTGACACTGCATCCTCTGGAAAGATCGAATGCAGGTTTCCGTAAGCCCTGGACCACAGGACCGATCGCGTCAGCTCCGGCCATCCGTTGCGCGAGTTTATACCCGATATTGCCGGCGTTGAGATCGGGAAAGATCAGAACGTTGGCGTTTCCTTCCACCGGGCTCCCCGGAGCTTTTGAAGCGGCAACGTTCGGGACAATCGCAGTATCGAGCTGTACTTCCCCATCCACGATCAGGTCGGGGCGTTTGGCCTTCAACAGCGATGTTGCCGCCTGGACCTTTTCCACGAGCGGATGAGCGGCGCTCCCCTTCGTTGAAAAAGAAAGCATCGCGACGCGTGGCTCCTCGCCCGTCAACCGGCGGTGGTTGTCAGCGGTGGATATGCCAATGTCGGCAAGTTGTTCAGGGGTGGGATCTGGAACCACTGCGCAATCGGCGAAGGAATAGACCTTCTGTGGAAAAGCCATCAGGAAGAAGCTCGAGACAATCGTGATATTCTCAGCGAGGCCGATCGCCTGAATTGCCGCCCGGAGAACATCGCCGGTCGTTGACAGCGATCCCGCAACACTGCCATCCGCCAAACCTGTACGCACCATCATCGCGCCGAAATAGAGAGGCTGAGTCATAAGCCGGCGCGCTTCGGTCAGCTCGAGGCCTTTTGACTTCCTCATCGTGAAAAACTCACTTGAAAAGTCGTTCAACTTCTCCGATCGCGTGGGATCGATGATCTGAAGGCCCGCGGGCGAAGTCCCGGTTTTCTTCATTACCCCTTCAATGGCTGCCGTATCACCGATCAGGACAGGTGTCAGGATACCCTGATCAGCCAGAATGCGTCCTGCCTGGACGGCCCGTTCGTCGGTTGCATCAGGAAGAACGATGGTCTTTTTGAGAGTTTTTGCCTTGGCATGGATGCCATTCATTAAATCATTGGGTGTCATACGTTTCAGGGGACAAGTTGCGAATCAGTGGACTGCATCGAAAGATACGAAACGCATTCGGATTATGGAACACTCGTGAGGGCGAAGATGAAAATTGCAATCTGCCGATTTGTCACAATTCAGCAGAAAAACCTCAAAAATGCCTCAAATTAAAAACATTTAACGAAAATCTAATCTGCTAAAATTGCTTTTTTGTCACTAGGTCAGTAGATTTGACAGCTTTCAGCATGAGCACCTTACCCAAACCCCCAATGTCCCGTCGCGTCTACGTTGAAACTTACGGGTGCCAGATGAATGCCGCTGACAGCGAGCTTGTTGGCGGAATTCTGTCGTCCAGGGGGTACGTCTTCACCGGCGAGATGGCCGAGGCGGACGTGGTTCTCTTGAATACATGCGCAATCCGGGACAATGCAGAACAGCGGATTCGCGGGCGATTGGGATTGATCAACGCCCGCAAACGGAAAAAGCCTGATCTCGTTGTGGGGATCCTGGGGTGTATGGCGGAGCGGCTGCGGGAGCGTTTTATTGAGGAAGAGCGTCTGGTGGATGTGATTGTCGGTCCGGATGAGTACCGGAGGCTTCCCTCTCTCCTTGATGGAGCATTTGCAGGGGAAAAAGGGATTGCCGTCCGCCTGTCCCGGGTCGAGACATACGACGATATCATGCCGTTGCGGACCGAGGGCATCAATGCATGGATTTCGGTCATGCGGGGATGTGACAAGTTCTGCACATTTTGCGTCGTGCCGTTCACCCGTGGTCGTGAACGAAGCCGTGGACTTGCAGGCGTAGTGGATGAAGTGCGCGATCTGGCCGCCCGCGGATTCAGGGATGTGACACTCCTCGGGCAGAACGTCAACTCCTACAGCGACGGAGGCCATGATTTTGCTGCACTGATCAGGTCGGTTGCAGCGGTCGATCGGACACTCCGGATACGATTTACGACGTCACACCCGCAGGACATGTCGGACGCACTCATTGAGACCATTGCCACGACGGAGAACATCTGTAAATACATACATTTGCCGGTGCAATCCGGTTCGGACAGGATTCTGGATCTCATGAACCGGACATACACGGCTGATGAGTATCTCCGCCTGGTTGAGAGAATCCGCAGGGCGATTCCCGGGGTCAGCCTGACGACCGACATCATAACCGGATTTCCGGGTGAGACGGACGAAGACCATCGGAAGACGGTAGACTTGATATACGGCGTCCGGTACGACGGCGCCTACACATTCATGTATTCGGCCCGTGAAAAGACCAGGGCCTGGGACATGGGCGATCCGGTTCCGGACCATGTCAAGAACGGTCGTGTTTCCGAAATCATTGAACTTCAACGGACCATCTCCGGAGAGATCAATCAGGGTCTCATCGGCAGTGTCGAGCGAGTTCTTGTGGAAGGTGTGAGTAGGAAGTCCGATGCGGAGTTCATGGGTCGCACCGATACCAACAAGACCGTCGTGTTTCCCCACGCGGGGGAGACGGCGGGAGACTATGTCCACATTGCGATCGATCGTGCCAACACGGCCACGTTGTTCGGCCGGCGTGTTGCAGAGCCGCTGCGATCGGAAGGAGAAGCTGCTTGATCACGTTGTGTGTGCTATTCCTGTTTCTGCCGGCCCTGGTTGTTCCGGCGCCGGCACAGGTAGTGGTACCGGACATTCACAAACTGGTTGCACAGGTGAATGAGGGGCAGAGCGAACAGGTGCGGGCACAGCTTCCCACCCTGCTGACCGACTACCCGAACAATCCCGGCGTCCTCTATCTTCAGGCTCTTCTCACGCGTGAAGGGGCTGATGCGGTGAGGACCTATCAGAGCATCGTCGATAATTTCCCGCAGAATGAATGGGCAGATGATGCACTCTACAAGATCTACCAGTTCTACTATGCGCTGGGGCTCTACAGCACGGCGCAGCTCAAACTGGATCAGTTGAAGTCATCGTATCCCGCTTCCCCGTATGTGCGGGGGGCATCGGGTGAAATGGCGGATGTGAACCGGCCGGCGCGTGCGGCGGAGAAACGCGCTGATGAGGGTGGCCTACCCGTTTCCCCCGGCCAGACGCAGCGACCGGTCCCGGGGCGGGAGGCGACACCGGAGCAGACACCTGCACAACCGGACCCGACTCCGGCACAGGTGGAGCCGCCGCAGGTGGAAGCAGAACCGGCATCACCCGCGCGCTTCACGCTTCAGGTTGGCGCATTTACCGTCCATGCCAATGCCGAGGCGTTGATGTCCCGGTTTGAATCGAAGGGATACTCTACGGAGATGATCAGCAAAATCAAAGACACCCGTTCGCTTTTTATTGTCCTGGTGGGGGATTACCCATCGTATGATGAAGCCAAAGCAGCGACCCGTGAGGTGAAGAAGAGTATGGGTTTGGACGCCATTGTGGTATCACGATAGGGGTAGTGAGGGTATGGATGCGGCGAGACAGTTGAACCCCGAGCGGTTCCGCGAAACCTACGGCATTCTCGGTGAATCCGTGGAGATGCGGAAAATTATCGAGGTGATCGAACAGGTTGCACCGACGGATATTACCGTGCTGATCACCGGTGAGAGTGGCGTTGGCAAGGAGGTTATTGCCAAGGCCATTCATACCGCGAGCCAGCGCGCAAAGAAGCCTCTGATCACCGTGAACTGCGGTGCAATCCCGGAAGGAATCATCGAAAGCGAACTCTTCGGGCACGAGCGCGGGTCCTTCACGGGGGCGTCAGAACAGCGCAAAGGGTACTTCGAACTCGCCGACGGCGGCACGATATTTCTGGATGAGGTGGGAGAGTTGCCGCTTGCTGCGCAGGTGAAGTTTCTGCGGATCCTGGAAAACGGGGAATTCGTGCGCGTGGGATCGTCTGTGCCGCGGACGGTCAACGTCCGTGTGATCGCAGCGACGAACAAGAACCTGGAATCGGAAGTCCAGGCCCAGCAATTCCGTGCCGATCTGTTCTACAGATTGCGGTCCGTCAATATCAGCATTCCCCCACTCCGAAAGAGGGTGGAGGACGTTCCGACTCTCTTCGCGCATTTTGCTGCGGATGTCGCACGCCGGAACACAATACCGTTCGCGGGGATCAGCCCTGCCGCCATGGCTGTGCTGGAATCGTACCACTGGCCGGGCAACGTGCGTGAACTGCGCAATGTCGTGGAGAGTATGCTGGTGCTCGAAAACGGGAAGTTTCTTGAACCCGCCAACGTGCAGAAGTATTTGAAAGCGTACCGGCAGGAGCCGGAGCAACGACATCTTCCTGTTCCCCTCGGAAAGAGTGTCGAACAGGCCGAACGGGAATTGATTCTGCGTGCCCTTCTCGATATCAAGGGCAATCTTCTCGAGCTCAAGACCGTGGTGCTCGATCAGTTGCAGTCACAGGAGCTGTTGCGGCAGGCGGCACCGGTGGAACCCGCCGGCGCTTCCCGTACGGCCGAACCCGAGAGTCTTGCTCTGGAAGAAATGGAGCGCCGCGTGATTGCCGAAGCGCTCGAGCGGTACAAGGGGAACCGGCGCGTGGCTGCGCGGGCGTTGCGCATCAGCGAGCGGACGCTGTACAGAAAGATCAAAGAGTACGGGCTGGAGAGCAGAGAAACGGTGTAGGGAAATGGCCGGTGGCGCATGAAAAATGACGAGTGCAGAATGCAGAGAGAACGCGGAACACCATGCGTCCCGTTTCCGTTGGGGGCCATTCTTGCAGGCTCGGCTCTCCTCATCTCGCTCGCGGGCTGCGTCTACTCCTTCACCGGCGCATCGGTGCCGGCACATCTGAAGACGATCGGCATCCCTCTGGTGGATGATCAATCGGGTTTCGGCGAGCCGGGGTTGCGGGAAGAGTTCACGCAGGAGCTCACGACGCTCTTCATCAGTGACAACAGCCTGCAGGTAACCGACAGGAGTTCCGCGGACGCGCTGCTGACCGGCGCCATCGCCTCGGTCTCCGATGCACCGCTGGTTGTGCAGCAGGGAGAGCAGGTAAGCAAACGGCGGATTACCGTCACGGTGAAATATACGTTTCAGGACATGAAACTCCGACGCAAAGTATGGGAAAAGAATTTTTCCAACTGGGGGGATTATGACTCGGGCGGCGGTTTGTCGCAGCGAAAGGTAGGACTCCAGGAAGCGATCCGCAAGATCACAGAGGACATCCTGCTGGAAACCGTGTCCGGCTGGTAAATGCGATGCGTGCCGGGATGTGACCGGCAGACCACCGCACGCCACCGGGTCGCAAGAACGATCAATGAGACTTTCCTCCACAATCTAAGGTTCTTCAAACAAAAAACTCCTGCTATGGAAGAATTCATTCTTATCACATACATCTCCGCGCTCTCCATTCTGTTTGTCTTCGGATCGCACGGTTTCATCATGATTTACTACTACCTGAAGTACAAGAAGCGCAAACAACCATCCGTGGAGACGCTGGATTCCTATCCCGTCGTCACCGTGCAGCTTCCCGTCTTCAATGAATTGTATGTCGTCGGCCGCCTCATTGACGCATCCTGCGCCATGATCTATCCGAAAGACAAGCTGGAGATTCAGCTGCTGGATGATTCGACGGATGAAACCGTGGATGTGGTATCGCAGTATGTGCAGCGATATGTGAAGCTCGGGTTCGACATCAAACATGTCCGGCGCACGAACCGGCAGGGGTTCAAGGCCGGTGCCCTGCGCGACGGCCTGACGACGGCACGCGGCGAGTTTATTGCGATCTTTGATGCTGATTTCGTGCCGCGGCAGGACTTTCTGCTGAAAACCATACCCCATTTCAAGACAAGTCCCCGCATCGGCATGGTCCAGACCCGCTGGGAACATCTGAACTCGGACTATTCGCTCCTCACGCGGACTCAGGCAATGGCCCTCGACGGCCATTTCGTGATCGAACAGTCGGTCAGGAACAAGGTCGGATTCTTTATCAATTTCAACGGGACGGCGGGTGTCTGGCGGAAGGAATGCATCCTCGACGCGGGCAACTGGCAGGCGGACACTCTTACCGAGGACCTGGATCTCAGCTACCGGGCCCAGCTCCGTGGATGGCAGTTCAAGTATCTGAACAACGTTACGTCGCCGGCGGAACTGCCTTCCGAAATCAACGCGCTCAAGTCCCAACAGTTCCGATGGACGAAAGGCGCGATCGAAACCGCCCGGAAGATCCTTCCCGTCGTCTGGAGATCACCGCTTCCTCTGAAAATCAAGGTGCATGCGACGTTTCACCTTACGAACAATCTCGTGTTTCCCTTTATTATACTGGCAGGTGTGTTGAACGTGCCCCTGGTCTTCATCAAGCATGCCGGCATGCACGATACCTATTTCGCCTTCATGTCGGTCTTCGTCTTCGCTTTTATCGGTTCATTTCTGTTCTACCTCTTTTCACAGAAGGACGTCTACGCCGACTGGCGAAAACGGATTTTTCTCTTCCCGGTCTTCATGGCCGGCAGCATGGGCTTTGCGGTGAACAACAGCCGCGCCGTACTCGAAGGGCTGTTCAAGCGGAAGAGTGAGTTTGTCCGGACGCCGAAATACAGTATTCAGACCAAGAAGGACTCCTGGCGCGACAAGACCTACGTTCCGCTGAAGATCGGCGGGACGGTCTTTGTAGAGCTCTTTCTTGCCGTGTACTGTCTGGTGGGCGTCGTTGCCTCGGTGTATTTTCTGGAGATCGCAGCGGTACCGTTCCAGCTGATGTTCTTTCTGGGCTTCACCTTTGTGTCGGTGATGTCCCTCAAGCATGCGTTCCTTGCACGGCGGCCCCGGTCCGGTAGTTGACATGCCCCCTCTGGAGAACATCGGTCCGCGGTTTGCCGAGTGGGCTGCAGAACGGCTTTCACACGGCGATATCCAGGGTGCGGTTGCACTGTGCCGGGCGGGTATCCGCGCGTTTCCGCGGTACGCCACAGGATTTCTGATACTCGGGCGCTGCTGGGAATCGGTTGAAAAACCGGGAGATGCCCTGGAAGCATATCGTGAAGCTGATCGGTTGCAGCCGGGCATCGAAAGTCTCCGGGACGCTCTTGCCAGAGCGGCGCGGAATAGCGACAAAGTGGAAACGACGGCTGTGCATTCCGGCGAGACAGGGGTGGAGTACATGCTTCGTCAGCTGCAGCAGGTGAAACAACGGATACCGCCGGTAACGGGGGAAGTCGCTCCCCGGGAGGATGTGCATGCCACGAAAACGGACATCCCGATTGTGAGCGCGACGATTGCCGAGATTCTGGTCCAGCAGGGTGAGTACAAAGCAGCTGTTGCGGCCTACAGAAAGCTGGTACAGCAACGCCCGGCCGAGGCAGGGCGCCATGGTGAACGTCTTGCAGAGTTGGAGCGGTTACTTCAGCGCATTGACAAACTTGGTGAGGCGTGACTTCTGGTTGGATGCCATGTTCTTGTGGATGACGCCCTTGGCCGCAAGCTGGTCAAGCAATTTCACCGTCTTGTTCAGCGCGACCAACGCCTTCTCTTTGTCTTTCGTGGTTCGTACGCGTTTGATCGCATTGCGCATGCGCGACTTCCACTGGGCATTGCGGGCTGTGCGGCGTATTGCCTGGCGCGCCCTCTTTTCCGCCGATTTGTGCTGAGCCATCCGGCTGCTTCTCCAGGATGAAATACGAAAAGGAATTGCCTAACGGACCCTTAATCTATGCAATTCGCCTGACAAAGTCAAAGTTTATTGCCTTTGAGTGCGTCTGTACCTATATTTTTGTACCCTAAAATGCCCTATTACCGGAGATCTGTGTATGAAGGTTGTAGTCTGTATCAATCATGTCCCCGATACCGAGACCAAAATCAAGGTTGGCCCCGATAATTTGAGTATCGACCGGACGGGGGTGAATTATATGCTGAGCCCGTATGACGAGATTGCCTTGGAAGAAGGGCTCCGCATGAGAGAGAAATTCAAGGGAGAGGTGATTGCCGTGAGTCTGGGGGGCGACAAACACAAAGAGACCCTCCGCAAGGCTCTCGCGATGGGGGTGGACAAGGCCGTCCTCCTCAAAGACGAGAACGAACGCGATTCGTACGGCATTGCGGCTGCGCTGGCCGCCGAGCTGAAAACCCTCACGCCGGACGTCATTCTCCTGGGCAAACAGTCCATCGACTTCGACGATGCCCAGGTCGGGACGCTTGTTGCTGAAATGCTCGGCCTTCCGTCCGTCAGCGTCGCGGTGAAGATCGACATCGAGGGTGAAAAAGCCGTTTGCCATCGGGAGATTGAAGGTGGGCACGAAACGGTGATGACAACGCTGCCAGCGGTTTTTATGGCCCAAAAAGGGCTGAATGAACCACGATACCCTTCGCTGAAAGGCATCATGGCGGCAAAGAGCAAGCCGATTGAAGAGAAACCGGCTGCATCGGCCGAGACGTGGGTGGAAACTGTTTCCATGCATAAGCCACCGGCCAAAGCATCGGGAAAAATCCTTGGCACCGACAAATCCGCAGTTCCTGAGCTGATCCGGCTCTTGCATGAGGAGGCCAAAGTCATATGATGATTCTCGCCTTTGCAGAACACCGAGACCAGAAATTCAAGAAATCGTCATTCGAAACAATCCGCGCAGCGCGGAATATCGCCGATGAGATCGGTGCCGAGTGCACTGCCCTGGTCGTCGGTAGCACGATAAGCGACCTTGCCCGGGAACTCGGCACATACGGCGCAACGCGTGTGTTCGTTGTCGAAGACCCTTCGCTTGCAGCGCACGCCAACCTGGCCGTTGCAAAAATTATCGCCGCGGTGGCACAACAGGAAAACGCCGGCATGGTCTTCCTTCCGGCCAGCCAGATGGGGAAAGACCTTGCTCCACGGGTTGCCATGAAACTGGGCGCCGGCCTGGCGTCCGACTGTATCGCTCTCAAAGTGGAAGGGGCCGATGTGATCGCGACGCGGCCGGTGTATGCAGGGAAAGCGATGATCGATGTGCGGGTGAAGACGGCGGTGAAAGTGTTCAGCCTTCGCCCGAATGTGTTCAATGCGGTTCCCGGGAAGGATGAGGCAGCGATCGAGAAAAGGACCGTTTCCCTCGAGCCGGCGGATTTTGCCACCGTCGTCCAGGATGTCACGGTTGCAACCGGGCGCCCTGACGTTACGGAAGCCGATATTATCGTCTCGGGCGGCCGCGGCATGAAAGGACCCGAACATTTTCCGATGCTCGAAGCACTCGCGGAAGTCCTGAGTGCAGGTCTCGGCGCCTCCCGGGCCGTTGTTGACGCGGGCTGGAGACCCCACGATGAGCAGGTGGGGCAGACGGGCAAGACGGTCTCACCGACCCTCTACATCGCCTGCGGCATCTCCGGCGCGGTACAGCATCTCGCCGGAATGTCATCATCAAAGTACATCGTGGCGATCAACAAGGACAAGGATGCCCCGATTTTCCAGATCGCCGACTACGGAATCGTCGGAGACGTGTTTGACGTGGTTCCCGAGTTGACCGCGCAGCTGAAACAGGCTCTGGGCAGGTGAGAGTGACGCTCATCCGGCTTTCGACCATTCGCTCATGAGGAACTGCTGTGGAACGTGTACTGGTAGACATACTCGGACTTTCGACGAACCCCGCCAGCGGCGGGGCGTATGCGCTTATTCTCCGCGAGGTTGAGGGGACCCGGCGCCTTCCGATTATTATCGGTCAGGCAGAAGCGCAGTCAATCGCCCTCGAGATGGAAGGGATCAAACCTCCTCGTCCGCTGACGCATGACCTCATGAAGAACATCATCACCGCGTTCGGGTCGGAGCTCACCGATGTGATGATCGATGACCTGCGGGACGGGACGTTTTTCGCCAAACTGAATATCGACAACCAGCTGATTGATTCACGGCCGAGCGACGCTATAGCGCTTGCGGTACGCTATGGCGCGCAGATATTCGTGTCGACAACAGTCATGGACGAGGCCTCGTTCGTGCCGGAAGAAGAAGAGGAAGAGGGGCAGCAGAAGGAAGGTGGAACCCCGAAGCCGCCGAAACAGGGTGCAGCCTCCAAAGAACAGCCAATGAACAAGATGACCCGTCTGGAACAGCTTCACCACCAGCTGAAACAGTCAATCGAAAAAGAAGAGTACGAGAAAGCGGCATCCCTGCGGGACGAGATCCGGCGTCTGGAAACTCGTGATTGATAAAGGGCGGACGCCCTCTGCCCGGACGTCCGCTGTGCTTTGATCAGGGGGGGTAATGCAGCTTCAAGAGGCACTCCGGCGTATCCTTTCCCCGCATCCGGCTCATGCGGACATCGAGCCATTTGTGTCAGCTGCAGTTCATATCGCCACAGTCTATCTTCACAAACGGGCGTACAGCGGCTCCCTCCATCCTGATTTCTTCGGCATCACCATCGACGACCTGGCCATCGATTGCGTCGGTCCGTTGTTTGAGCGCGACCAGGACGGCCGGTTCCCCCAGTTGCACGCGTACTACGAACCGCTTCTATGGACAGTGCTGAGCGAGGCAGAACTTCTCGCATGCACCCGCCGGTTGGTCTTCAGCAAAGTGCACCAGCAACTCGCCCACCTGTACAAAGAAACCGATCCATCCCTGGAAAAAATCCTGCGGAATCTGCGCAACGCGATCCGCGTGACACCATCCCTGGCGGAAGAACGGCGGGGGGGCGAACTATGGGTCCAGGCTGTGTCGGAAACAGACAGAACACGGCGGCTGCCGGAGATGCCATGGGAATATCTGGAAGGGCAGTTGATTGCTCAACTTCCGCGGACTGTAACGGTTCGGGATGTGGCAGCAAGAGTTGCCGAGGTCTTCAATGATCAGGAGATCTACAGGAGAGGTTTCCCTCTCACCATGCTTGCGCTCCTGATCCGGACCGCCTTTTCCCGAATGGGAGGCGACATACCACCCGAAGGGCCGGAATGCCATGGGCACTTACGAATGGGAGAGATCCGAACTGCGATTGGAGAGAGTGTCAGAAGCGTGTCGGAGGCCAAGTACGAAACGTATGTGGCGAAAGGGAAAGTGAGCGCAGATGTCTACAGGGCATATGTGGCGACGGTAGCGGCCATCCTTCTGGGAGAATTCGTCGAAAATGACGGCAACCCGGGTGCCTACATTCGCCATCTCATCCGGGAAATGCCGTGTGTAGACGCTCAACAGTACCAGCACTATCACCGCTGCCATCTGGAGTATCTGGTCAAGCTGGCTCGAAAAGAGCTGCTGGAACGCATGAAAGGTGAATTCTGATACGTCCTGCCGTGGTTTCTGCGGTCCGGAGAGGATGTAGCTAACCAGGATCATATGCACCACAGTGATGAACATACACTGGAGATGTACGTTCTCGATCCGGACAGGTTTGCTCCCGAGCAGCTGGCGGAGCTGAGAAACCACCTGCAGCAGTGTGCCGGTTGCAAGGCCGTTGAGGAAGGGCTCCGGCATTTCCACGAGGAATTGCGGCGGGCTCCCGGATCGGCGCCAGATGCAGTTTCCAGGATGATGGAAGCGATTCTTCCGACTCCACGGGTCATACGGCTGCACCCGTATCGTGCAAAACCGCATGCAGGCGCGCTGAACAGTAGCTATACCACCGTCCTTGCAGCCATGACCGTGAAGTCCCATGCCCCCCAGTTGAATGAAACGGTCGCTACGCTGGCATCGGAACCCGAACAGACGCTCGTCCGCATTCGCCGTGAAGGGCGCGAGCATTCCTACCGGATGTACGTCCTGGCGGACGACCCGCGGAAACGAGACTGTGTCGTGGTCTCGCTGCCGGCCGTGGGAGAGTTCGTGACGGATCAGAATGGCCAGGTGTCGTTTGAGATCGGTGCTTCGGATGAACCGGTCGATTGGGGACAGGTGGAAGGCCTCCTGAAACTGCCCGTGGCGGTGTTCAGCTTCCGCGCGGCAGACCTTCCTCAGGACCATGCGATGCGGCGCCACGCAGGGAAAGGATCGGAGGAGTATGCTGTCGAACTCGACCTGGACGATGGCAGGCTTTGCATCAGGGTGCGCGGGAGCGAAGGATCGGACATTCCGACGACAGCCATCCTCAAAATGGCGAGCGGCATTTCTGTTGCAACGCTTGTTCACGGCACGGTTGAAATTCCTCTGAAGGGGGAGGAAGGATCGTTGATGTTGCGTTTGTACCAGTAGCACAGTCTGTCCACGTCTGCCGGCGCCTTTCGGCCCTGAGTACCCATGATCAACCCTCTTGATGTCGAGCGGCGCTATCAGTCCCTCCTTGTTGTCCTTGCCTATCCGGCTACGCCACTCCAGAAGATTACTGCATGTGAACAGTTTCTGAGCATTCCCGATGCCGACACCGTTGGCTACGAGTCGTACGTCCGCGATTGCCTTCCCCGGCTAAAGGAGCTGCTCGACGGTCTTCCAACCTTTGGCATGTCACCCGCGCCACTCCATACGCTGTACCATACGATGCAACGGTTGAGCGCGGCCGTTCAGGATCTCGCGAAGGACGAACTCTTCGGTTATCTCCTGCGGGAACTCCAGGCCCGTCTCGCCGAACTCTATCTCTATGCCGGGGATTGTGAACAGGCCGGCGTGGTTCTGAGCGGAGACGTACCCGATTCGTTCCCGACGCTGTCGCCGGGGGATGGAGGGGAAAGCCCGCAGCAGATGTGTCAGCGGTGGCTTGCCGAGGCGGAGCTACAGGGCGGGCCGAATGTTCACACCCTGCGAGATATCCTGTCGCACTGGAAGGCAGCCGGGATGCTCTCCGGCATCTGCTGCTATGTCCCGGTCGTGGAGCATCCGCTGGTTGAGCAGACAACGGATGGTTCCTATGGAGGATTGCGACTTCTTGAATTCCATGTGACGGGCAGCGTGGAAGGCGACAGAGATGAATTGTATTCCGATGTTGCGGTCTTTGGAGCACAGGACGTGCAGATGGGTCCCTGGGACGTCGCTGCCCGGGCTGCGCGGACAATGATCACGCAGATGCATCCCCGCATTGCAGAACGGTACATCAAGGGGCATGTGAAATTCCGAGGACGTCAGTCGTTGCACGAGGGAGGTTCAGCCGATCTTGCTCTCGCGGCGCTGGTCGTTGCCGGGATTCTCCATGAGACCGGTCAACGGGAACAGTACCGTCTTCAGCCCACCGTGGCGATCACGGGAGAGGTAGACGGAGCCGGTACGGTGATGCCTGTAGAAGGGGGAACCCTGAGGCAGAAGATTGACGCCGTCTGGTTCTCGCCGGTCGAGGCACTTGTTGTTCCGAGGGAGCAGCAGGATGTTGCCGAGGCGCATACACAGGAGCTGGAGGCACGATATCCTCATCGCCGCCTTGATATTGTCGGCGTTCGTGAGCTCCGTGAAGTGTTCTATGATGCCCGTGCTGTTGAGCGGAGCCTCGTCTCGCTGGTCAGTCATGTTGCCCGTCTTGCCTGGCGGGGGAAAGCCCGGATTGTTGCCGGCATTGCCACGATTGCGCTGGGATTGGTGCTCCTCTGGCTTGTTGTGGGCCCCATTGATCGCGAGCCGGCGGACGTGGAGTTTCACGGTCAGCTCCTGACGGTGAAGAACAAGTTTGGAGAGATCATCTCCGAAGTCCCTATCGACCGGAAGAGTCGTGAGCATATTCTTGCTCCTGCATCGTGGGGAGCAAGTGCGCCTCGCCGGCTCGGGTTACTCCCCGGCGGGAAGACGGTGAATCCGGTTGTCGTGTTCCTCCGGTTCAGCCGTCCGGACCTGAATGGTCCTGACGAATTGCGGTGCTGGGATGTTGACGCACGCCGGGTCCGGTGGGACTGGCGGCCCAACCCCGGACTGCAGTTCCCGCACAAGAGCGAGGGCGAAAGCACCGTGTACAACCTGAACGAAATCCAATTCCTGGATATTGACAGAGACGGGAAGGAAGACATTCTCATAACGGCGAACCATGGTCCTTCATTTCCGTCGCTTCTTGTGGCGGTCGACCGGGAGACCGGGCGAGAAAAAGCGCGCTACGTGCACATAGGCCATATCATGGATATGGCACTTGCCGATCTCGACCGCGACGGGTACCAGGAGGTCATCCTCTGCGGGGTCAACAATGCATACCGGAGCGCTTTTGCTGCTGTGCTTGGCCCGCGATATCTGAACGGTTGTTCGCCCACCCGCAATGAGTATGTGTGCGCAAATGTTCCTCCTGCGTTGGAGAAGATCTATCTTCTTATTCCCCGAACCGCAGTCGGCGCCTTGAGCATGAAGAGTCAAAAAAACAACTCCGCCAGCATGGTTGTCCCGGAGAGTGAACAGGGTCTGGTGACCGTTCGGGTGGACGATGGTGTGGTTGAGACGGACACCCGGGACACGTTGACGGCATCGCTGAATTACACGTTTGACTGCTTCGATGAACCTGCTGGAGATCAACCCGGGTGATGATTACGACATGCTGACGGAGTATCTGGTGAAGAAAGGGAGGCTGAAGAGGAGACCGGATGGAGATTCGTTGGAGGAGGAGAAGAAGAGACTTCAATACTGGGATGGGAAGAAATGGGGACATGAAAGAGTGATGAATGAGCGGTATCATCAGTTGCCCATTCCATAATAATTCCGTATAGTTCTTACAGAAGTTGATCGTGTACATGCAGGGGGATCACATCATGTTCACCCGCCGCTCATTCCTCCAGACCCTCGCCGCAGGCGGGGCGACAGTTGCCCTGACGCCCGGCCGATCTCTTTGCCGGCACACGAAAACTCACCGCCGACTTCTTCGGCGTCCACCCGTTCATCGAGGCCAACCCCGGCGCAGTCTTCATCATGCGGACGAATGTCGATGCCAAGACCAACTCTGCGGCAGTCAAGCAGGCGGGATACACCTTTGGCTCATCCGTGTTTGTGCCCATGGCGACGGGGGGAATTCCCCTGAGCAACCGTGTGGCCATCAAGCCGAATATCGTCATGATGCCCAACACCGACGTCGAAAGCATGGGCATTGTCACCGACGCGTATTTTGTCGAAGGCGTCATTGAGAGTATGAAATTGCTGGGGCTGACAGGAAACCAGTTCTACCTTCGCGAAGTCAATGATCCAGGTCAGTTCGCCAACAGTGGATATGCGCAAATGGCCGTTCGCACGGGTGCGGACCTGCGCAAGCTTGATGACCCTGTCGGCGTCATCGCGGAATCCGAACTCCAGTGGATCGATGTGCCCGGCGAGGGCTGGTTCACACGCATTCCGTTCCTCTGGCCGGTCAACGCGCCTGACACATGGCTTCTGAATATTGCCAAGCTCAAGACCCATCTGATGGGGATGACGCTCTGCGCCAAGAACATCCAGGGTGCGATTGCAGCACCGTATGTGCAGCACTGCATGCGATACAACGATGCAATGAGCATTGCTCCGGAGCACATCCAGCCCGGCGCGAAAGCACGGATCCTCGAGAACTACAACCGGCATCTTGCTGCCGGTGTGCCCCGGTGGGACAAGCCCGGCGAGGACGGGGGTATCTGGCAGGAGACCTGGGCGACGCGGTGCATGGACAACAACTCGGTGACGCACGCAGGGCTCAACATTATCGAAGCCGTGTACGGGCGCGAAGGACCTTTTCTTGCCGGTCCCTCGCCGGACGGAAAAGGGATCGATCATCTCACCAACATGATCATCTTCGGGAAGAACACCTTCCACGTCGATACAATCGGCTACTGGATCGGGGGACATGAACCGGGGAATCTCGGTTACCTGCACGTTGCCCGTGAACGCGGATTCTCTTCCATTCTGAATCCCTCTTCGATACCGCTCTATGAGTGGAAGGCGGATGGGTCTGCGGTGCCGACGCCCCTGGAGAGTTTCGACCGTTTCAGCCTGCGGACGCAGTATCTCCGGAGGGATTACAATGGCCAGCAGGAAGACGAATGGCATCTGCTGAACGAACCGTATGTATACGAGACGACATCCGCCGGAGGGGGCGCGTCAACGCTGCCACGGTCATTTGTGCTGCACCAGAATTTTCCCAATCCTTTCAATCCGAGCACTTCCCTTCAGGTTGACCTTCCGAGAGCGGGTCATGTGCGGGTGGATGTATTCGATGTCCACGGGCAGATTGTGGATCTCCTTCTGGATGGAGAGCGTCCGGCCGGGTCGCATCTGATACGCTGGAGCGCACAGCGCAGGGCATCGGGCATCTATTTCTGCCGTGCTCTCTTCGACGGTACGCGTGCCGTGCGGACCATGGTCCTTGTGCGGTAGCATCACACGATACCAGGTGTGAGTATGTACGCTATCTTACTCACAAGGGCCCGGATGATACCGGGCCTTTCAGCATAGACCGCACCCGTGAACGCACTGGCACTCGGGGGAGACGTCGTAGAGCCTGCGCCGGCGGGTTTCCGCTCTATGAAGAAACAGGAGACACCATGGTAAGAATGTTCTGCATATTCACGCTGTTGAGTATTCTGCCCGGGATAGCCGTGCAGGGGCAGGACTTCCTTTCCGACCAGCTTGCCTTTCCACGTGTCCGCGAAGCACGGAACGACAAAGATGATGAACTGCGGACGTTCTGGACTTCGAATCGTCTCCTCTACCCACCTCATGAGATCTTCCTCCGAACGTTCAAGCAGGAAGCAGTTCTGGAACTCTGGGCCCGCGATGCCGATACCGCTCGATGGGTTCTGATGAAAGAGTACCCCATCTGCGAACGCTCAGGCATCCCCGGGCCGAAACGAAAAGAAGGCGATCTGCAGGTCCCCGAAGGGTTCTATTACATCAATATCTTCAACCCGACAAGCACGTATTACCTCTCACTTGGCATCAACTACCCCAATGCATCCGATAGCGTCCTGGGCATTAAACCCAGACTCGGCGGCGACATCATGATTCACGGCGATTGTGTAACCATTGGATGCATCCCGATCCAGGACGACCGGATTAAAGAGGTGTACTGGCTCGCGGTACAGGCGCGGGCTGGCGGACAGGAACGGATACCGGTGCACATTTTTCCCCGTCGGCTGGATCAAGCCGGGATGAAAACGCTGGAGGACGCGTTTGAAGGGGACGCGGGTAGGCTGGCGTTCTGGAAGACCCTGCAACCGGGGTATGAAGCCTTCGAGGCCACACACCGGATTCCTGTGATCACAATAGATTCTCTTGGCACATACCGTCTCTCTCCCCGTTGAGCCCGCAGGAAAACCACCGGTGTCATCTCGCTGAAGGGCTGCCATGACGTTTCCCCGACGTTCCATTATCCTCCTTTCAGCGTTTGCAATGCAGCTCTGTCTGGGAGCCACGTATTCATGGTCGGTGTTTGTGAGGCCCCTCCGTGAACTCACGGGTCTCACTCAAAGCGAAATTCAGCTTCCATTTACCGTGTTCTATCTTGCTTTTCCTGCGACAATGCTGCTGGCCGGTGTTCTGCTCCGCCATTTGGGCCCACGGGTGTGCGCTCTGATCGGGGGAATTCTCTTCGGTTCCGGATGGCTCCTGGCGTCGTTCGGCTCGAGTGATTTCACGTTTACCGTTCTCGGGATCGGACTCCTTGCCGGGATCGGAGTCGGATTTGCCTATGTGGTTCCTATCGCGGTGCTGGTGCAGTGGTTTCCCGATCGAAAGGGACTTGTGACGGGGATTGCCGTTGCAGGATTCGGCGGAGGTGCTGCACTGATCAGCCATACTGCGGGCGGGCTCCTCCTTGCCGGTACCACAACACCATTTGCTCTGTTCGCCGTGTACGGAGTTGTGTTCATGGTCGTGATCCTTGTTGCTGCACTACCGATGCGGTTTCCTGTGACGCCCAAACACCCCGATGTGCTCTCCGTGCCGGCGATACTGACCACGCGGGCATTTCGCATCCTGTATGCCGCCATGGTGACCGGACTTGCCGCCGGGTTTGCGGTGAATGCCAATCTCAAGGAGCTTTCTGCGTCCGCAACAGCGGAAACCGCCATTGCCGCGGTATCGCTCTTTGCCGTGGCGAATGCTGCAGGGAGAATTGTCTGGGGGTTTGTGGCCGACCGAGTGACCGTGACATGGGCCGTGGTTGCGAATCTTCTGCTCCAATCAGCCGTGCTTGGCCTCTCGGTTCTCCTTCTCGACAGTCGCTACGGAATCGTTCTGTTCGCTCTTCTGACGGGATTTAACTACGGCGGGGTTCTGGTGGTCTATGCTTCGTCGGTGGCGCGGCTCTGGGGAGCGGAAAGAGTGGGACAGGTGTACGGACTGCTCTTCTCGGCGAACATTCTTGCTTCGCCGGCGCCCATCTTTGCCGGGTGGATATACGACGCGACCGGAGGAGTACAACCCGCCCTGATGGCGCTTGTGTTTTTGATGGTGACGGCAGCCATCCCGGTGGTTCGTGGCCGAAAAACACTTGACACAATAACCGAGATCGGGATATGATCATGCTCGATCGCGAACAAAGAGTTTCTGCAGGAGCCCAGTGATGTAACGATAGTAGTCTAGAGCCGCTCACGGGTCAGAGTACTCTATGAAAGTCTTGCCGCGAATCCTCGTTATTACCATCCTCCTGCTGCTTGCCGTCTGGGTGCTGGGGAGAGGATAGAAACAGTGAAGGAAGGGTGAGGGATCGTCTTCCCTAGCGCACCAGATCGAGCATTTCTCGCACGGCCCTATCGAGGCCGACAAACACCGCGCGTGAAATGATGGCGTGGCCGATACTGACTTCTTCGATGTCTTCCAGTGACCGGAAAGGAATGATATTCAGGTAGTTCAATCCGTGGCCTGCATTTACGCCCATTTCCAATTCCCGCGCCAGCCGTGCCGCCGAACGGACCACATCCAGAAGATCATGCTGCTCCCGCTCGGTGTGCGCATTGGCGTACTCGCCCGTATGAATCTCAATCTTGTCAGCGTCGACTTCCCGTGCGGCCTCTATTTGTTCAGTCACGGGGTCAATAAACAGACTCACTTCAATATCGTGTTTGTGCATCTCCTGGACGACATCGCGCAGATGATGCTTGTGCCCGCGGACATCGAGTCCGCCTTCCGTGGTAAGCTCCTGCCGCCGCTCCGGGACGAACGTTACCAGTTCTGGGAGCGTCTCGATGGCGATCCTGACGATCTCGTCGGTGGCAGCCATCTCCAGGTCGAGCTTTGTCTTGATCGATTCCCTGAGCAGGCGAAGATCGCGGTCATTGATATGCCTGCGGTCCTCGCGGAGATGGCAGACAATCCCCTGGGCCCCCGCAAGCTCACAGAGATGAGCGGCGGTAACGGGATCCGGTTCCACGCCCCCCCGTGCTTCCCGGAGCGTGGCGATATGGTCAATATTGATGCACAATCGCATAGTGTGATACTCCCATGGTCGCGCTCCTCCAGCTCGTCGCGCCAGACAGCGGCCGGGGCTGGATAATACACTGCACGAGCATCAGAGACGCTTTCGTACAATGTACTGCAGCTTTTCGGGACGACGGCTTACGATCTGAATTCCGTCAGGCCCTGTAACATCCGGTTCAATTGTCCCCGTTGTATCGAGCATGATGCGCTCATAGGTGACGCCGACCTGGAAATCCACTGGCAGAAGACTGGCAAGCTGACGGATGCCCCCGCGCGCCACAATCTCCATCTTTGGGGGGATGAAGATCACGTCTCTGTTAGGAGGAAGGGATCGGATTTCGACAGGCAGGCCGCTGAACACCTTCTCGGCAAACGGTTGTACGTTGATTGCGACACGGACGGTTGAAGGCGAGCACTGGATCATCGGCCCTTCGCTCTGCGCGAGCGGAACCGCTTTTTCCACAGGTCCATTCAGCTCGAGGAAGTCTGTGGGGGCGGTCTTCCATGATGTGACGTGCGCCAGGGCGGATTCGGCCCCGATGACGAGGACACTCTCCGGTGTTACGCTCACAGGTCCAACCTGCCCGAATCCTTCTTTTGAGGAAACAGTGATTTGCGGAACGACCGGAACCCGGATCTGGGAAAGGCGGTCGAGCCAGACCGTCACCGTCTCCGGTTTCACATCAACGAGCTGAACCCCCGGCGAGAGAGGAAGGCGTTCGATGATTTCGTTGATCGTTAATGTGCGGCTTCCCTGCGGGAGTGCGCTGAGAGGAATGTTGACCTTGATGTCCGAACCGAGCAGCAGCCCCGCCAGCCGCCAGCCGTCACCCCTGAACCGCAATTGAATGTTTCGCGGAACAGGCGTGCGAATGGCCATTCCTTCGGGGATCTCCTCGATGGAAAGGGGGGCAGAGACAGTGATCTGATATTGTTCGCGCAGGCTGACTGACAGCCAGAGGAAAACGCCGATCAGGATCGTTGTGAGGATAATGTGAATGCGGCGCTTTTTCATTGCAATGCAGATGAGTGAGGAGAGAGACGCGGCGTACGATATCTCAGAGCCCGCCTTCCCCGGTTCCTAGTGCCCGGTGCCTGACCTGGCTTTCAGAATCTCTCTGATCAGCTCCTCCTTGTTTGCCTTGGAGATTTCTCGTCCCTGGATCCCCAGCCCGCCGGTGTCGCGCGCGAGTGTACGGAGTTGACGGACCGTCATCTCATCCAGGGCTTTGTGTGCGGGGGTATCGGATTCGGAGGCGTTGAAGCTGAGTTCGGGTTCGGGGTTCCTGGGCCGTTTTCGGGGGGTGGACACTTCATGAGATTCGGTCGCCGGGGGAGGAACGGGACGTGCGAGAATGCTTTCGATATCATCGACCGGCCGGGGAATTACATGCTGCGAGACGAGTTCTCCGACACGGCCGGCAGCCGCGGCACCGGCTTCGACTGCGGCCTTCACGGCAGCAACATCGCCGATCACCTGAATCGTCACCAGCCCATCACGCACGATTTCCTTACCGAGAAGGCGAACGTTTGCCGTCTTCACCATGACGTCAGCGGCCTCAATCGCACCGACGAGGCCGCGGGTCTCTACCAATCCAAGCGCGTATTCAAGCATAGTGGTAAGTCATGTGACCCCTCCGGCGGCCAGATCCACCCTCAGATCATCATCGCCAGAGGACGTCAGTTACTTTGCTGGTCTCTTGGGCAGGATCAATTCCACATCGACATGCGGGCGTGGAATGACGTGGACGGACACCAATTCGCCGACCCTCTGGGCGGCCGCCGCCCCGGCATCGGTCGCGGCTTTCACCGCCCCGACATCGCCGCGGACGAGAACTGTCACGTAGCCACCGCCGATGGTCTCTTTGCCGATGAGTGTCACTCGTGCGGCTTTGACCATTGCATCGGCTGCTTCAATTGAACCGACCAGACCCTTCGTTTCTACCATTCCCAATGCATCTTGAGAGATATCCGCCATCTCGGTGTTTCTCCTGTTGTCCATGATGCCGTACCCCCCGTAGGCATTGCAATATAGCCAAGCAGGGGGAGAGAGTCAACGCATAATCCAGCCCTGACATTTCTACTAAGCTTAAATACATGACATTTCTAATAAGCTACAACACCGTGACATTCCTCTCTGTACGCTTGAATCGTGCCCTGACAGCCGGAAGCTGCCAGAGGCCAATCAGCACACAACAGAGCGCGATTGCCCACGCAATCCGCGTTATCGTGTAACCGGCTGCGTACATCGGTGGATCAAACCTGTACACAATCTCGTGCCTGCCCGGCGGGACCACGACCGAACGGAGAACAGCATTGGTCTGAAGAATCTCTGCCTCCTGGCCGTCAATTGCGGCAGTCCACCCGGCCGGATAGTACACCTCGCTCAAGACCAACAACGCCGTTGAAGATGTGTACGCCTGAATGGTAATCGTGCGTGATTGGTACCCGGTAATGGAAGCCTGTGCGCTGTCCGGTCGTGAACAGGAGGCGGAAGGGGTCTTCTGGACGACGGCCATCCGGGCGGGGTCGAACGCGGGGCTGTTCAACACTCCATAGACGCCGGTCGGCGGCACAACGAGAACCGTGTCCACAAAGAACGTCCGTGCCAGAGCGCCGGGGTTCCGGTATGTGAGAATACGTTTCGTGTTATCCACATTGACAAGCTGGAATCGATCTTCCGGAAGCTGCCCCTGCGCCACAAGAAACTCCGTATTCAACATGTTCACGATGTGCATGTTGATGGGGAAGGAGGGATCGTTGCTCGTGAAGAGGCATGAGTCAAGCATAGACTGGTAGATCTTGAGCTTGGCAGCGCTGTACCCCCCGATGGACTGGATGCCATGATAGGCGAACGTATTGTCCATGAACAGGTTTCCCAGGGGATAAATACGGAACAACCCGGGCTGTTGCTGAAGAAACGCAACTGTGGCATCCGGTTTGAACTGCTCATCGAGTTGTGCATGCGGTTTGGGTGCAATGTAGCCCCCCTTGTTGATGACGATGAGGAGATCGGTCAGGATGAGTGCGAACACCGCAACGATCAGAACGGTCATCGACAACTTGCGCTTCAGGAAGAGCACGACGATGCCGATCGATGCCGCAGCCAGGAACACGAATTTGACGAAGTCCTTCCAGAGTGCGTCAAACCGGGACTCCTTCAGCTGGGCGATGACCTGATTGACCTGGTTCCCGTACTGCCGACGGTACATCTCGATGTCGCCTTCCTTGACAAACATCGATCCGCTGAGCGTCTGAAACAGGGAGCTTTTCATCAGCGCTGCAATGATCAGGACACCGAACAGAGCCCCCGCAACAATCAGAAGCGTCCGGGTGAGCCATGTGAGATCGACGTCCTTGCGACGGTCCCCCGGATTCAAAAGAAACTCCAGCCCGTATCCTGCGAGAAGTCCGACGATAAGGGGGAACAGATGGAGCACCATCTGCGGAGCGCGGAACTTGTTGAAGAAGGGGAGATGCGTAAACAGCAGATCGTAGACGACGGCAAAGTGCTTACCGAATGACATCAGGAAGAATACGACTGTCAGAACGAGGAGGAACACCGTTAGTCTGGTCCGGTGATATGCAACGCCGAGGACTGCGAGCAGCAACGGCAGAATGCCGATGTAGACGGTGGAATTGGTGAACGGCATCGTCCCCCAGTAGTACGGAGTCTGAAATCCGAAAAAGGAGGGAATGAACAGGGTTGTCAATTCCAGAGGATTCCATGACCAGTTTGTCGCATACTCCCAGGTAAGCCCGCCGGTGGATCCGGCGGTTCCACCGCCGCGGATTGAAAACTGGGCATATTCATATACGGAAAGATAGATATACGATGCGATGCAGAGCCCGAGCACAAGCGCTCCGACAAAAAGCGCCGTGATCCATGCCGTTCTTCCCGGAGCCGTACGCACATTCACGACGATCGTGTAGAGAAGGTAGAGGCCGATAACCATGAACGCATAGTAGACGATCTGCATGTGATTCGTCAATGCGAGCGTTCCGATGGCTGCGGCAAGGAGGCCGAAGCTGAGAATGTCGCGCCGCTCGAACAGGAGATGCGTCAACAGAAACACCAGCGGCACATAGCTGAGGGCCATCAATTTTGAACCATGTCCCTCGCTTGCAAGACCGATATTGAACGGCGCGAGCATGAACAGGACCGCTCCCAGCACCGCGGCCGGACGGGAGAAGTCCAGTACTCTCATGAGGAGGAACATGAACAGGCCGCTCAGAAAATAGTACACGACGAGCCATGTCCAGTGCCCGTTGAGAAAGAGAAGGTTGAGCGCAGTCTGGATCACCGTCTGTACATAACTGACGTTGTGCGGAACGTAGGCGACATTTCCGAATGTCGGCATGCCGCTGAAAAAGGCCGGCATCCAGAGGACGTCGACGCCTTCTGATTCTGCGATCACATTTCCTGCATGTGAATAACTGAGGGCCGCAGCGGTATCTCCCTCGGTAGAGAACGCGGCATTGTCGAAGACGATCCCCCGGAATACAACGAGGGTCAGAATATAGAGAAACGCAACCGAGAGGAGATCGCGCTGAAGCGGAGTGAGCTTCGCAAGAAATGCGGGCTCATCGACGTGCGGCTTTGGCTGTGCTTTGCGGCTTGCGCGTTTCGTCATGAGAGTGTGTCCGTGTCGTGGAATCCGATGGTACGGCCGGTCTACCGGTCGGGAGAATGCTCTAGGTGACTGTCCGAGTATGTAGTTTCATATAGTTGGAATCCGGTGAAGCCTGTTTTTGGATGGTTCACCAGGTTAGTTCTTTGACAATCGTTCGTTTTGTGATCAGGTGACCAGGAGCAGGTCCCGTATCGCAGGTTTCTGGAGACAAGCGGTGAACAGTTTCCTCAGATTATGTACCGCGCTCACCAAGAACCATTCGGCTTGCACCTTTGGATGACCTCGGAGACTGAACTGCCGGAAGCCGAGCGCATGCTTGATCTGACCGATCGGTGGCTCAACGATCGCCTTGCGTCTGGCGTAGAGCCGTCTCCCTTTGAGAGTCCGAACTTTGCGCCGCATGCGGTCCTGGGGTGTGAGCCCTTTCGGCATCCGCCCACGGGGAGGGGGATCATCTCGCAGGCCATGCTTCTCTCGACCGCACGCGATGTAGGCATCGATCTTTCGTCTCTTTAGGTAGATAATGTTGTCCTTGCTTGCGTATCCAGCATCCTCCAGGAGGCGTGCCAGGGTTTCAGCCCGTGTATCCCAGGTATTGGCTTCTGCAAAAGTACGAAGCTTCTCTTTCAATCTCAATTTCTCGTCCGAAGACATGGCCAGGATTTTCTGTATCTGCCGGATGAAGTCATCAGTATCGCCCGCGATGGCAACAAGCCCGCGGACCTCCTCCAGGTCGTCAGAAAATGCCGTGGAAACCGTCGGAATGCCCGCAGCGGAATATTCGTACAGCTTCACCGGATTGACTGCCACCGTGAGAGCATTCCGAACAAAGGGAATGATGCCTGCATCTGCATGCAGGAGATAGTGCGGGATCTCCGTGTGCGGCTTTGGCCCGAGGAAGAAGCAGTTGGGAATCGCCCGCAACTGCTCCGCCACTGTGGCGACATCCGGGTGGACCGGGCCGATCAGCACGAAATCCGCATCCGCAGTGCTGCGGGCGAGCTTCCCGAGCAGATCGAAGTCGAACCACGAAGCAATTGTCCCTGCATACACAACCAGGCGGCGTCCGGAAGTGGGGAGGTCCGACGGGCGCGTGGGTTCTGATTGATACGGTTTGAGGTCGACACCGTTCGGCACAAGCACAATCTCTCTGTCGACCTCCTTCTGCATGAGCCCGACCAGGGTCTTCGATGTTGCGGTGAGGACATCGGCATCTTTGAGCGCGGTCCGCCATTCTCTCCGTACGTATGGGGGATAACGGGTGAATCCGAAGGCGTCATCGATGTAGTCGAAGAGGATTCGTGCCGGCTGACAATCGCGCGCTATCCGGATGAACTGAAAATTCTGCACCACGACGGACGCCGTGCCGGGTACAATGGCGAGCACGTGCATGGCCCTGCGTATGATCGCTCGCTGCGCGTGAAACAGGCTTGCACGCAGAAGAGCAGACGCACTGAAGGTGCGTGTGACGGTCCTGATGCGACGATTTCTGGCATTATGCGGAAATTGCGGAAGTGTCAGGCGATACAGACCCGGAGCCGCTTCCACCGGGCGCCAGTACCGCCGATGCCCGAGGACTGCCGGCTCGATCCAGAGAACGGGGAATCTGCGGGCGAAGCGCACCGCAAGGTGTTGCGGGCGCTGAAACAGGCTGTCCCAGGTGATATCGGAGAAGAAGATAAGCATCACCGACGTGTTTCCGCTTCTTCAACAATCGTCCGGACAGAGGCTCCGACCGTTGCAGGATCGAACATCGACCGTCCGTTGAGGATCGCTGCACACTGAGCACGATACCGATCTGCAGGCCATGCAGTTGCCAGCGATCGCACCACGGTCATCATCTCCCCGACATCGGCACATCGATATCCGATATCTCCCATGTCTCGGGCATAGCGGTCGATCAACGGATTGCCAAGGTAGATGACTGGCTTGACGAAGGAAAGCGTGTCAAGGAATGTTGAACTTGCGACGAGTCCTGAGCGGTGGGCGCGGGTGGTCCAGAGCGCATATGTCAGGCTCCGTGCGCGCCTGATATACTCCCCGGCCTCAAGTACGGACCGGGAAGCATCCGGGACTGCCGAAGTATCCCGGATGTGATCATCAGGATGGTTCAGGTGGCCGACCATCGAAAATTCCGCCGGTATCCCCTCGTTTTTCATTGTCCTCGCGATGTCGACGACAATCTCGAAACCCGGCACAGCACTCACACCGAAGAAACCGAATCGTACCGGCCCCGGGGGAATGGACTCAGCCAGAGCACGGGTATCCCAGAACGACGGATGGTCGAGAGCGCGGCTGTGCGCTGCTATGTCCGGAAAATGCTCATCCAGGTACTCCAGTATCGGCTGACCCGGGACCACCAGTTGCATCCGGGGAGGATGGGGCATTCTCAGGGCGAGCGAGATACCGCGCCATCGATGGAACATGCGCGATCGGTCCTCCAGCCCTGCAAGAACGCCATGCAAAATCAGTACCGCAGGCGCCGCAACTGCGGACCGGTACATCAACAGCTTTGCAGCAACAACCGAAGTGTCGGTAGAAGAGGCGAAGAGCAGAGCCTTTGCATTCCACATGGCAGTCAGACGGAAACACTCAGCAATAATCCGTTTCTCCTGCTGAAACCTCCGGCGCGGGGAAAGCGTGCGATCAGGGAGGGTGATGTTCTGCCACTGCACCAGAAGCGACGGGGTCTCGCGTGCCACCATTGACCGGACGTGGTCGATGTGGGTCGGATCACCGATAAATACCAGTGGAGATCGCGGAAAAGCGAGCGCGATGCTCTGCAGCAGGGGAGCGTTAAACTGGGCATGCTCGAACCCACGGCACATCGGCTCGAGAACGATGATGGCGTCTCTCATGAGCGTTCCCTGTTCGTGAGGGTATCCCCCAGGGCGGTGAGAAATGTTGCCGCCGCCTGCTCCCAGGAGAACGTTTCCGCCTGACGCAGCCCTTTGGCCCGGAGCTCGTCCCGGAGAGACGGATTCCGCTCGATTGCAGAGAGTGCATCGCCGAAGGCCGCCCTGTCATCCGGATCGATGTACAGTACCGCATCACCGCAGACCTCCGGCAGTGACGTCTGCCGTGTGGTGATCACCGGGCAGCCGACACTCATGGCTTCGAGGGGAGGGAGGCCGAAGCCTTCAAATCGGGAGGGATACACCAGCGCTGCTGCATGCTGGAGGAGCTCGCCCAATGTCTCGTCGTCGACATAGCCTCGTTCTTCCACGATCTGCATCTCGCGTCCGGTGGCGACCAGGTTCCGGAAGGATTCCGAAAAGTACTTCCGGCTGCCTGTGAGGACAAGACGTGAAGTGATCTTTTTTTCCCTGTGGAGGGAGACAAACACCTCCAGCAGTTGTTCAATTCCCTTTCGCTTGTCATATCCTCCAACGTACAAGAAAAACGGCGCACGCGCATTGAGGGCACGGGGCGACGGATCGGATCGGGGGACAAGAGTGGGCCCGAACCGGAGAACGCGGGGTTCGTGGCGAGTGCGGAAATTGGAGGTTATCTGATTTCGCGAATATACAGAATCCGTGAACAGCAGGTGGCTTCTGTCAATATCCTGCTGGATGCGCTTTCGATAGACATGCTCGTCCTGCGTGCTGGCAAAGTGGCCGGGTATGACGAGCGGAAGGACGTCGTGGATGATCGACACGCACGTGACACCGGCGGGGAGTGCAGGGACGTCCCCATTCCAGGGAAAAAGAGCAACCGGAACTGTGGCGGTTACCTTCCGGAACGCGTACGAGCGCCAGAAATGATAGGGGAGAAAGCGGCCCGTGGAGCGTGTGCAAATGGACCGCGGGAATGTCGGGTGCAGCGGGCGGCGATGAATGGCGGTGATTGCCAGCGTCCGGTCTTTTGCCATAGCGGCCAAGCACAGTCCGGCGGTGACTTTTGCTATGCCCGTCGGAGGAAACTCAAACACGGTCGCGTCGAGGAGCATCTCCATTTGCATTCACCGCTTCGTCATCATCGTGACGGCGAGGCCGCCGGCCCCCGCATTTGCCTGGTCATAGTAACCAACGTAACGGAGCTCTTCAGATGGAACTTCGTGCCAGCCCTGGCCAAACGTATGGCGGAAATACCACTCACGAACCTCTGCCGTTGTCTTCCCAAGCGTCAAAAGAGATTGCCAATGCTCTTTGTCGTAGTTCTTTTGCGTTCCGAGATCTTCGAAACGGCCGTACGGTACCGAGATGAGGAGCCGACCTCCTGGAACAAGGATCCGAAGCATTTCCCGAACTGCCAGCAGGTCCATCGTGTCGTCCTTTTTGAAATCCGCTGTATATCCGGAGTTGTCCATGCCAAAGTGTTCGAGGGACGAGATACACCGTATGAGTCGAACGATGGAGCTTCGAAGGGAGTGCGCGTGATATCAGCTTTGACGCTATGCTGATACAATGCGCGGACAGTGTCGTTCGGTTCCGCGATGTCGATCCCTGTGATGTCGCGGGAGTGTGGGAGCGAGAGGAGCATTGCTTGATGGCAGCGCATAATGTTTGCATATCCGACATCAAGAACGCGCACCCCTGTACGGTAGGAAAGTCGAGCAAACAAAATTTCCACGACTCGCTCGGGAAGCCCCCGTCCATAGATGTCTGGAAGCACGATCGGACCGGAGAGGCCCGCCATATTTTCAGGGAGCGCTCTCTCTATCTCCCGGACGATTGCTTCCTGAAGATCGGTTCGCCTGAGCACCTTGAGAAGACGTGAGACAAAACCGGGTGACGTGGAATCAGACATAGGGTATTCCTTTTTCATAACAGCGGCACAAAAGAGCAATGTTGATAGATCTACAGAACCATAATCACCAGCACACCGGTTGCCCGGGTTGTCACACAGTCGAACGAGGGGTTCGCCGGGCCAATATCGAAAATGCGTCGAGCGGTAACGTCCTTGATGTATTTCTGGATGGGAAATTCGATCAACGGGTCTTGCCCACGTCCACCTCTTGGCGCAACGGTTTGCGAATCACAAGCACACTTATCAGTCCTGTTGCAGATCGACGCATATGGTGCTTCAGCGTATCAACGCCGATCCACCGGAGAATTTTGGTTGTTCGTGGGATCCACCGCCATGCGGCCACAGGGTTAAATGCGTACGCAATGGCATCGTGATGGCCCAAGCGTTTCGCCATTCGAAGCAATCGGCCTGGACTCATGTCGTCTTCGAAACCGTACTTCCATGTCCCGCGCATCTTCTGCCACGCCTGACGTATTTGGAGCTGCCATGCGAGTCGATTGGGGACGAGGATGACGACGACCCCTTGAGGTGCACAGAGACGCACCATTTCCTGAATGAGGAGTATTTTGCCTTCATCATAGAAGTGCTCGATCACTCCACCGTTCCAGACCAGATCAAAGGTATCGGATGGAAGGGAGTTGTGCAAGGCGTCCTGCAGGAATTGTTCGGGTGCAGGGAGGCCGGCCCTGCGAAATGCAACGGCGGCATGGTCAAGAGCCACCGGCGAGAAGTCGAGGAGTGAACAGAGGGCCCCGCGTTGCGCGAGCGCCAGTGTCGTAAGACCGCTGCCGCACCCGACTTCAAGCACCCGCTTCCCCGCAGGGTTACCCATATGCTGAACAAGCGTCTCGAGATTTGCCAGGTTTTCAGGGAGCTGCCAGTACGACGCCTCATCGTACTCCTCTGACACGGAATCCCAAACGGTTACAAGATTGTCTTTCTGGTATTTATTTGACTGCTCAGACATGTGCAACTCCTTTTGCTGACGCCAGCTTCTTCCAGACCAATCCGCCAACGATCGCGACGGCAATGAGTTCGTTCACAAGCAGAGCAAGCGCAGCAGCGAGTGGACCGAGAACAGGCAAAAAGATGATGTTGATCGCTGCAACGACGACGAGCTGGATGAGATTGATAAGCCAGTAGATGCGCACCATGCCGAGGCTGTAGCCAATCACGCCGACGGGTGCAATCACGATCGCGACCGCAAACCGGAGGCACAGGACCTGACCCAAAAGAGTGCTTCCTTCAAAAGCCTCTCCAAAGAGCAGAGGAGCAAGAATCGGCACAAAGACGGCGTAGATGATGCTCAGGAGTCCAAGTGAAATGCTCAGGCGAAACGTCTTCTGCATCAATGTGCGAATATCAGCCAGAGTCATCTGTGCCGACGCCCGCGGCCAGAGCGCACCACCGATAGCGGTGAGGAGCATGGACATCGGAGTCGCGAAACGCATTGCGATGCTATAGATTCCCACGTCGCTCGAGTCCAGAAACACCCCCATCAGCCAGACATCCAGGCGGAGGATGACCAGAACGATGAGCGTTGAGGCCAGATTGAACCGTGCAAACGTCGTCGGACTGTCGTCCTCCTGCAGGGGAGACGCTGATGCACTCGACAGCGGATTCTTCCAGATCTTTCTGAATACCTCGCGGGCACTGGTGGGGACCGGACCGCGACCCACGAGGGCGATCCGGGGAATCGACAGGAGAAAGACCCCGGCCCCCACGCCGGCCGCAATCACGGTAATGATCACGACATTTTGAACCGACCAGAGCTGGAGATAGGCAATAATGCCGATACCCGCCAGGGCAATCACCGACTGCCCGACATTGATCGCGGCATTGCGGCCGAACTGCTTCAACGACTGGTAATAAATCGAGGGAATGGATGCCAGTGCAGTAAAAATGCCACCGAGCAGACCGATCCGCATCAACGGTGTAAGATCAGGCGACTTCCATACTTCCGAAAGTTCCGGCGCGAATACAACGAGGAGAGCCGTCACTACCAGCGAGAAGACGATCCGCAGCCGGAACGCCCACCGCAGCACCGCCATCTGCGCCGGGGTGTCGTGGAGGGCCGCCGCCCGGGATGCAAAACGGATGGCCGTCTGGCCAATGCCAAGATCGGAAAGAGAAGCGGCAACGCCCGAGACGCTCAAGATCAATGCATACTTCCCGATTCCCGACGGACCGAGCCCGCGGGCAATAAGCACCGAGGTCACGAATGCCGAAAGCACAGAAACGACCTGCGGAACAATCAACACCAGGACATCCCTGATACCGCGCTGAGAACCGATAAGGGTCTCCACCATGGTCTGATAGTATTTGCGCACGGCGTTCATGAGCCCAGCTGCCTCCTGAGATAACGCCAGACGTCATTCGTCCGGGCAATCACCTCTGAATACCGAATCGGGACATCCCGGATCATGGCGCGCCATGCCAGCCACGCGAGCGAGACACCGCCAAGAACAAAGGCGACGGCAGCTCCCATCGCTCCCCAGAACGGAATCAGCGCGAAGTAGAAGGCAAGGCTCAACAACAATGCCTGCATGCTGATAGTGAACGCCTTCCGGACCTGGCCGAGCCCCATAAGCGTGTTCCGTGCGACTTCCGCAATGGGAAGGACCAGCGCCAGGACAGCAAAAATCTGCAGAAGGGGAATGGCTTCATTGTATTTCCCTTCATAAATGACTGTCACCAGGAAAGGAGCGAAGATCACGAACAGAAGAAAGACAGGAATCATCCCCAGAGTCAGGAAGTTCGTAGCTTTCTCCACGACCGCTTTCACCTCTCCTGATTCGCCGCGGGCCCAGAGGCGGGAAGTGGCAGGGAACACGAAAATCTGCACAATCTGGCTCATCATGTCGAACACACGGGTGAATACCTTTGCGGAATTGTACACGGCCACCTGCACCGGACCGGTGAACGCCGAGAGGACGAAGGTGTCCGCTTTGGTATAGACCAGATAACTCACAACACCTCCGACGGAGTAGACGCCATACTCCCAGACCTTCCGGACCTCGGCAGCCGTTGGCCTCCGGACCGTGCGGAGAAGTGAACTGGTCAGAATCAGGCCGAGCGCCGATGATGCCGAGAGCGAGATGATATTGATGACGACCAGGTCCATTGCGGAATCAAAGAGATGCATCCGGGAGTACACCCATACAAGAACCGGTGCGCCAAGAAAGTGGAGGGCGTCGACCCAGAACACACGGCTGATCAGAAACCGGCTCTGCAGGAGTATGAGGGCGAAGTTCCGGATAAATGATGCTGCCATCAGTGCCGGGAGCTGGAGAAGCAGCGGTGCGAACGAGGGCGCGTTGAAAACGGACGCGAGCGATCCACGAACCAGAACAATACATACGGTGCTCAGCGCTACAAAGACCAGGTTGAGCAACACGCTTATGGTTATGATGCCGCCGGTATCTCCGGTATTCTCAGCTGCGTACTTCAAGAGCGGTTGCAGAGCGAACGCGGTGGCCAGGCCCGAGAGTATCAGGAATATCTCCTGGAGGAGGACGAAGTTGCCGAACTCCTCCTCCGGCAGGACGCGAATCACCAGATAGACGTAGCCGATTCCGTATGCGACCGGAAGCGCCTTGTCGGCAAGTCCCCAGATACTTTTCGTCAGGTGTTTGCTGAATTCCACGTTCGCGTCTGTCTGATTACGTGCTGCTGTGCGTCAGGCGCCGCTTCTGCGTCAGATACCGGAGAGCGGTCCAGGCGTTTACGACGAGGGAAAGCCATGGGAATGTCAACCAATGGTACCAACGGGCATAACGTGCGAAGAATCTGAAGGCGCTGATCGTCTTGTTCCACAGCTTGAAGCGCGAAAGATGGCCTCCGGCACTGACGGAGAGCTTATGCCAGACCTTCGCGCGCGGTTCATACATGATCCGGTACCCGGCCATGCGTGCACGCTGGGACCAGTCGGCATCCTCGGTGTACATAAAATAGGACTCGTCCAGCATGCCGACGCGGGAGATGAGTTCGCGGGTAACGAGCACACAGCAGCCAGTGGCGTACTCCGTCTCGCTTGCGCGGTCATACTGGCCGCGATCTGTCTCTCTGATGCCCCGGTGGCGCATGGTACCGGTCCAGAACGAGATTCCCCCGCCTGCATACCAGAGGCATGTGGGCGGCTGGTGGTAGTAGATCTTGGGCACTACCATGCCGCAGTGATTGTCGCGACCGAGATGCTCCACAAGAAAGCCTGGCATACCTGGATCTACGACGGTATCATTGTTCAGGAGCATTACGGCGTCAGCCCCGTCCTCGAGAGCTTTCTGCACGCCGATGTTGTTCCCTCCCGCAAATCGCCGGTTTTCGTGAAGCGAAAGGACTTCGACGTCGGGAAATGCGGTCCTGAATGCCTCAACTGAACCGTCCGTCGAGCCATTGTCAACAACCAGGATCCTCATGCCGGGATACGTGACACTCCGTAGAGAATGCAGACATTCCAGCGTGACATCCTTGCCGTTCCAGTTCACTATCACGACGGTGATGATCGGGGGAGTCGACATTCTATTCTCCCCTGATTTTCGACAATGAACTAATACGGCGGTAGCAAGCACGGGCACCCGTGTGCTATCGGAGTGGAAGACAGTCTTTCTAAGGATGGTCTGCAGAGGACCGGGACGGATGACGTCCAGCGGCGCAGTTATATAGGCGCTTGTTATGATTTCGAAACCGGTTGAGGCAAGAAGGGAGAGAATCTCCCCGCGCCGGTAAATCCTCGCCATGGCCCAGCGTCTATGCAACCGGGTGGGAAGCCAGGAGAACAACGGCACACGATTCCATTTCAGCCACGGCAGCCGCGCTCCGTGTGTCTCAAATATCCACCACTTGTTTGGAACAGTCAGGATACATTCTCCCGCAGGCTTGAGAACACGGAATATCTCCTGCAATGTCCGACGCTCATCCTGAACGTGTTCAAGGACTTCAAAACTCACGACCAGGTCGTAGGTCGCATCCCGGGACGGAATCGCGGTACCGTCGATGCACACCCCGAACAGAGATTCCGCAGCCGTAACATCCAGATTGTGCTGCATCGCTGACAGGTGGTTCATCGATACATCCATTCCCACAACGAATGCGGCGTCGCGGGCGATGGTCATCGATTGTGCACCATTCCCGCATCCAAAATCGAGGACCTTCTTTCCGGTGAGGGTCGTGTGCCGGCGAACGAGCCGGTCTCTCCTCCGAAGAAGCTCCTGCCCGAACTCCGCCGGCTTCCCGATGGCGATGGGATGTGGTCCGGTCATGGCGGTGTGGCCATCGACTCAATGGCGAGGACCATGTTCTCCCACGAATAGCGCGTCTTTTCCTGCCTGACGGTGGGCCGGAATTTCGAACCAAGTCCGGTTTCAAAATACCGGCGTATCGCGTCGGCAAGTGCCTCTGGATCTTCCGGGGGAACAATCAACCCGGTGTTGCCGTCGCGGACAACTTCGGCCAGCCCACCGACATTTGTTGCGATCACCGGGGTGTCGAAGTGGTACGCGATCTGGGCAATGCCGCTCTGTGTGGCTGAAAGATACGGGAGCACCACCACATCGGCGGCGGAGAAGTAGAGCCGGACCCGTTCGTTTGGAACATACTCCGAGACGATTGTGACGCGGCCTTCGAGATGGAGATCGCGCACGCGGGAACGGTATGCCTCCTCGCCGTCATAGAACTCTCCGACAACAAGCACGCGGAGGGAGAGCGCCTCCGGTATGTGTCGAAGGGATTCCAGCAGAACGTGGAGACCCTTGTACCGGCGGATATACCCGAAAAACAGCACGACGTTCGGTTCAGTGATTCCCAGGAGTTTCCTCGCTTCGGCCCGGGGGACAGGTGTCCCGAAGATGTTGTACACAGGATGGGGAGAGTATCGATATTCCGCAGACGGGTACACCCCGAGCAAGTCCTTCTCAACTGCAGCCGACTGGACAATGAAGTAGTCGACCGCGCGGAACGCATATCGGGTGAACATCAGATCTCCCGGACGACGCTCATGCGGCAACACGTTGTCGCAGATAAACAGGACCCGCGTGTGGTGGTTGCGCCGGACGATGCGTGCGATCGTTCCAAAACAGGGGCCGAAGAACGGCAACCAGTATTTGAAAACCACCAGGTCGGGACGCTGATCACGAATCATCCGGCCAATCTTCACCCAGTTGAACGGATTGATTGAATCGATCAGCTCGGGCGCGGGTTCGGCCTTCATCGACTCTCCCGATTCCTGCTGGGTTTTGCCCGGAAAGAGGATCGCAGGATACTGGCGCTTGAACGTGATGGTGTTGACAGTATGCCGGGCCTTCAACGCCTCAGCGAGCAATGCATTGTAATGGGCGATCCCACCGCGCAGCGGATAGGCTGTACCGACAATAGTGATGTTCATGATGAAACCGCACCAGGCTTGATGGCCGAATCCTTCTTGCGCGACCGGATGATTCCCGCGCCTATGCCGGCAAGGCACATTCCGAGGGTGACCAGCGTTATCAGAGAACCACGGGCAAAGGGCTCCGGTTCGTAGCGTACTTCAACATGGTGTGTGCCTGGTGGAAGAGGTATGCCTCTCTGCACGTAGTTGGTCCGGTACACAGGTAACTCCTGTCCATCCGAGAACGCCCGCCACCCCGGATAGAACGCCTCACTCAACACGAGCAGCCCCTCCTGATCGAGCCGGGCATCCACGACCATGCGATTCGGCTGATGTTCGAGGATCCGGGCGGACCCTTGTGGAACAGTTGATCCATGACGGGGAGGAACGTATGACGTGTCTTCTACCACAGCCGTGGTCCAGGGGTCGAACGCCGGAGAGCGCATCTTCTCGGCGGCTTCATCGCCTGTCCTGACCGGTACGACATCAAAGACGACATGTGCACGCCCGAGAACGCGCTTGCGCTCCTGAAGCGAAATGGTTCCCCGCGCCGTATCGGTTGCGGTGTAGTAACGCACATTCAGGAGGTCGAAGTACGGATCAGTGCCGCTTGCAGGGGGGAACACTCTCTTCAATACGAGAGGGGTGTATCCTTCCATCGTGTAGATCCGGTCGAACATCCCCTGGTTGCGGTCCATGATCATGCCCTGGGAGTTGCGTGTGTTCACACGGAAGATCCCTTCCTGCGCTTTCAGGTAACGGACAATTGGCTCGGCTCTCAGGAAATGATCGGTGGGGTCCTGTTGTCCGGCGTTGTGTCCCGCGCCAAACGTATAGACATCGACGAATGCAAGCACACACAGGAGGATTCCGGGGACAACCGGTGAACCTTTGCGTATGAGCGCCGCAGTGAGCAGGCCGGTGGCCGTGACGACAAGGACCAGGCTGAGTATCAGCTGGTTATGGACAACCATCTGGATCTTCTGCTGAGGAGGGGCCGGAAGCAACCCGTCTGCCGCTCCGAGCAGACAGAGGATGATCACCGCTGTACTTCCACCTCCCGCGAGGAGCACCCCCTTCTTCCACGCACGTTCCTGCTGCGCGCCTTCGATACCATACAGGATATGGTTTATCGTGAAACCCGCGAGCAGCGCTCCTGAAAACGTCAGCAGAACACCCATCCGCGCCGGATTGCGGAAGGCGTCGAAGCCGGGAACGTATTTGAAAAACAGGCCGTAGAGGGGGAAGTTGTTGCCGAGGGAAAACAGAAGTGCAAACACTGCGATAGCTGCAAAAAATGCAACAGGACGGTTCGTTCTGATGAGACGCACGCTCAGAAGAACCAGCAGGAACGGGAGAACTCCGATATAGAGGCAGGTCTCCCAGTAGTGCCAGTATGGTCCGGGTCCCCAGTAGGTGTAGGCCTGTGCATCAGAGGCGCCGAAGAACTTCGGGGCGAGGAACGTCAGCATCTGGCTCCACGCAAACGACCCTTCCGACGCTTTTTCAAACGTGATCTGGGCGCGCACCGACAATTCGGAGAGTTCCCGGGTCGGCAGCAGCTGGATCATTGTGATACCGAGCGACAGGACAACCACGGTCGCAGCCCGCAGGATGATGGCGCGCCCATCGTGGCTCAATGCCTTCTTCAACCCGACCACCGTGAGCAGCTCAAAGACCATGAACCAGAAGAGGAAGAAGTACAGGTACACGGACATCTGGGGCGACCCGGCGAAGAAACTGTGGCCCAGTGCCAGTGCCGCCACGAACACCATTGTCCAGCGCCGGTCCGTGATTGCCCTGCGGAACAGATAGAGGATGAGAGGAAACCATGCTGCGACGCCGGTAATCACCTGATGAATGGCATGGGTCACCAGGAAACCGGAGAAGGCAAATGTGATGGCCGCCAGAATGGACGGGATGCGGCGAAGGCCGTAGGAACGGGCCAGGAGATACGTCCCGCCGGCCGCGAGGAGATAGTGCAGGACGTTGACCAGCTCGAGCCAGTAGACATTGAGCCGCCCGTCGCGCACCAGCAGCGTCAGGACGGTCATGGGGAGATAGAACACCTCTGTTTGAATCTCCGCCAGGAAGGGCATGCCGTTGACGGTGAAAGGATTCCACAGGGGCAGGTTCCCCGCTGCAAGCGACGTAGCTGCGAACTGTCGGAACGGATACCATTGATAAATAAAATCTTCCCACAGATACGCGCTCCCTGCGAGGATCCTGAAGAAGAAAATGCCGGTCAGAAGCGTGAGGAACATGATGCTCTGCAAGTCCGTTGGCTCCCAGGAGCGAGCGTGATCGGACCGGTCTGGTTTTCGCTTTGGTTTTGCCATAGGGAGAATCAGGTTGAAAGGAGTCGCCGGCAGCTCGCGAACACTGTTGCCACCCTCACATACTGCATGCAGTTGTTCGGGCAGACCGGGGAGTAGTAGCAGGAGCAGTCGAATTCGGGTTCGAGGATCTCACCACGGCCGTACAGCTCGAACTCATGCCTGTTGAACGTGTTATTGAACAGGACCACGGGCTTTTTCAGGCCGATGGCGATGTGCATGGCCATGGTCACCGCTGTCACGACGACCTGACACTGATCAACAAGATTGATAAAACGGGGAAGGGGAAAATGGCCGAGATACCGGGCGCCGCTTTTTGAGGCGATGCGGCGGTTCGTGTCATGCTCCTGTTCGCCGCCGAGCAAGAGCGGCACGGCTCCCGCCTTCTTCAGTTTTTTCGCCAGCTCCACCCAGTTCTTTTCGGGCCAGAGTCGTGAGACCCAACGGCCTCCACATCCGGTGTTCAACCCCACAATTGGTTTGGTGCGCGGAAGGTTCCAGCGGTATCCCTCGTCTGCGCGATTCGAGAGGATATATTCTTCACCGTTGAATGCAAGGCCGCAGACAGCAAACAGTTCCTGGAGGTAGCTGAGCGTGTTTGCTTTGCTCAGATCGTCGAAAACTCCGGTAAGGAATTTCGGTTCTGCATCCCTGTCGATCGGAAAGGGTTTGCCGTCGACGAGGGTGAAACCCTTTTTGGTGTCGGCCCGGATAATTTCCGCCAGGGCGCACGCTTCCCGGTCTTTGTCGAGATTCAGCAGAAGCGAAAACCGCATAGCCTGAAGGGTTGCCAGGGCCTGGGGAGTGAACCGCAGGACGACGTCGACCGTTTCGGGGATGACGTCAGGGCTGTGCGTCAGCCACCAGATGCGGTGGGCCGGATACCGTTCGGCCAGTGCACGGAGCAGTGGGGTTGTGCGGATGACATCGCCGATGGCCCCGAGCTTGATGATAAGGATATTGCCTGCCTGCGGGACGTACTCGGCACAGGGACTGCCATCCAGTTCGCGGCAATGGCAGCCGGTCGTCTTGTGGGGGGTGCAAGGGACGTCGCCGCGGAACCAGCGGCAATCGCGTTTCAGCGCGTCAAGGGAGGCCCATGGCGTGGTCATGCAATCCCATCCCTACTTCAAGAACTCCCGGATGGAATACTCTTCGACCGAAGTCCTGGTCTTGCTGATCATTTCGCCGAGCAGTCCGATGGAGATGAACTGGATGCCGATAATGATCAGGAGAGATCCGGCTATGAACAACGGGCGGTTGCCCAGGGCGGTCAGGCCGCGGTACCATTCGATGATCAGCCAGAGATCGACGGCCGAGCCGATGAGCGTCAGGAGCATCCCGATCGGGCCGAACAGGTGCAGGGGGCGGCGAAGGTACCGGGTTGTGAACAATGCGGTCAACAGGTCCAGGAACCCCTTCCAGAAGCGGCCCATGCCGAATTTGGTCTTGCCGTATTTTCGCGCACGGTGCTGGACCACCATCTCACCGATGCGGAACCCTTCCCAATGGGCCAGGACCGGGATAAACCGGTGCAGCTCGCCGTACACTTTGACAGTCTTTACAACGTCGCGGCGGTACGCCTTCAGACCGCAGTTGAAGTCGTGGATTTTGATGCCGGTCAGCAGCGCTGTGACCGCGTTGAAAATTCTGGAAGGGATTTTCTTGCTCAGGGGATCGCGCCGGATTTTTTTCCATCCTGAAACGAGATCGTATCCTTCTTCGACGCGGCGGCGGAGCGACGGGATCTCCGATGGGTCGTCCTGAAGGTCGGCGTCCATCGTAATGACAATATTCCCGAGCGCCTTTTCGAACCCAACGGCGAGTGCGGCGGACTTCCCGAAATTCCGGCGGAAACGTATGACCCGGATGTGCCGGTCATTGCGCTTGAGGTCCCGCAGGATCTGGAACGAACGATCGGTGCTCCCGTCATCGACATAGAGAATTTCATACCGGACGTTCATGCGTCCGAGGGTCGACCGGAGCTGTTGCTGCAGCTCTTTGACGGACTCTTCCTCGTTATACAGAGGGACGATGACACTGAGATCAAGCCATCCCGGCTGCTGTTGTTGTTGATTGCGCGGCTGGTTCCGTTGCTGGGGCTGACGGGGCCGCTGCTGCTGCGCAGGGCGCTGCTGGTTGCTGGCCGCGGGTTGCGTGGACTCGGGCGGCGCCGGTTGGTCGGGAGTTGTGGTCATGGCATCAGACATAGGCAGGGGCCGAATGGTTCATTCATATCAAGCTAACCATTTCTCCCTTGAGAATCAATGAACGCCGCGGGGTGTGCGTTGACATTGCCCCGCTCCTTCTCTATATTGCATGCTCTGTTTTTCCGCCCTCTGGGCCAACAGGGGGGGGCGACAAACATGGGTAGGTGAGAAAAGGTGACCGTGACGCGTGTTCCCCGCCTGTATCCGCGCCATTCCCTCGGCCAGCACTTCCTGCGCGATCCGAATACAGCGAGAAAGATCATTGCAGCAGTTGCCCCACAGCGGGACGACGTCCTTGTCGAAATCGGGCCAGGAGAAGGTGCGCTTACCATGGACCTGGCCGGGCGTGCGGGACGCCTGATCATCATCGATATTGACGCGCGGGTGATTGATCGCATGCGTTTGCAGCTGGCAGGCAGAGATGTTGAGATTATACATCAGGACGTCCTTGATCTCGATCTGACCGCCCTGGCTGCACAGGAGGGGACGCTGCGTGTGGTGGGAAACATCCCGTACAACATCACCTCTCCCATCCTCTTTCATCTCCTCGAGCACCGTGCGGCGATGCGGGATGCCATACTGCTTATGCAGCGTGAGGTTGCCCAACGGGTCGCAGGCAAACCCGGAAGCAAAGAATTCGGAATTCTTGCTGTCTCCTGTCAACTGTACGCGGATGTCGACATGCTTTTTGATATTGCTCCCACAGTATTTTACCCGCAGCCCAAGGTGACCTCAACACTCGTCCGCCTGACGATGCTGCCTGCGCCGCGCGTGGTCCTTACCGACGAAGGTTTTTTCCGGGCGATGGTCCGCGCCGTTTTCGGAAAACGCCGGAAGACCCTGCGCAACTCGTTACGGTACTTTCTACCCGATGCAACCGACCTGCCGACCGAGATCGATCTGCAACGCCGGCCCGAGTCCCTCTCTCTCTCAGAACTCGCTTGTCTGGCGAATGACCTCGCCCGTGCCGGCGGACTCCGGAGTACACAGGCATGACGTTCCGATCGGTACTGCGCACCCTTCATTCGGCAGACGTGGTGATCATTGGCTTCTTTTTCGTCCTGACCATTCTCAATACCCTCTTTGCCGCGAGAATACCGGGATGGTGGGTGATGGTATCCATCAACCTCCTCGTGATCGGGTGCATCATTGTGCTTGCGCGCGCCCGGGACCGGAGCCGGGGCACTCTGCTCGGAATCGTGCATGACTGGTATGTTGCGCCACTGGTGTTCTTCACGTTCAAAGAACTGTATTTCATGATCAAGCCGATCCACAACGGGGTCGATTACGATGACCTCCTGATTGCCATCGACCGGTGGATTTTCGGTGTCAACCCGACACAATGGCTTGCATCGTTTTCGCATCCCATCCTGACCGAGGCCCTGCAGATCGCCTATACCCTGTTCTACTTTCTGTTTATCCTCGTAGGCATCGAGCTGTACAGAAAGCACTCGACAGGAGTGTTCCATTTTTTCATGTTCACCTGCGTCTACGGATTCTATCTTTCCTATCTCGGCTACTTCACCCTTCCCGCAGTCGGGCCACGCTTCACCCTCCATGATTTCGGAATTCTCGATGCAGAGCTTCCGGGCCTCTGGTTAACACCCTACCTCAGGTGGTTCGTGAATGTGGGTGAGTCTGTCCCCATGGGCGTCAGCAACGCGGTGGCGATGGCGGCTGCGCAGCGTGACGTATTCCCCAGCGGGCATACCATGATGACCCTGGTCCTGATCCTTTTCGGATACCGGTACCGCCTGGCGACGCGTCACATCTTGCTTGTGATCGGCGTTCTTCTCATTATGGCGACGGTGTACCAGCGGTATCATTATGTCATTGATCTCATCGCGGGGGCAACCTTTGCAATGATCTGCCTTGTCACGGCCCCGCGTCTGTATCGCTACCTTCGAACATCATTGAAAACGATGGATAGCAGACATGCCTGGACTCCGGATGATCGATGAGGCGACAGGCACCGGTGGAGCGAGCGGGAGCTGCGATGAGCGATAATGCCAAACGCCGGAGGTATGTCGTTTCCGGGGTGTGCTGCGCAACCGAAGAGACTCTGCTCCGGAAATCTCTGGATGCTTCCGTTGGGTCCGGACGCTACACCTTTAGCCTTCTTTCGTCGGAATTACGTGTCGACCCCACCCTTGGCGATAGCGAGGTTCTCCGCGCGATTCGCCACGCCGGATTCTCGGGCCGGCAGAGCCTGGATCATGTTTCCCCTCCTCCCGGATTTTTCCGTGATCCCCTTGTTCTGACAACCGTCATTGCCGCGATCTGCACGGTGGGGGGAATACTCGGCGAATTCCTCGGAGCACCGGAGCTGCTGGCCCGCGCGCTCCTGCTGTCCGGGATTGTTGCGGGGGGATGGCATCTCGCCCTCAAAGCCCGTGCGGCTCTTGCCAATCGCGTTCTCGACATGAATGTGCTGATGATGATTGCCGTGTTCGGCGCGCTTGGGATCGATCGGTGGAGTGAAGGCGCGGCCGTTGTGGTGTTGTTTTCACTGGCTCTGCTTCTCGAATCATACAGCGCAGCCAGGACCCGCAGGGCTGTCCAGTCGCTCATGGAACTCTCCCCGCAGCAGGCGTGTGTGGTTCGTGGTGAGCGTGAAGAGGTCGTTCCTGCGACCGAAGTCGCTCCCGGGGAATTGCTGATTGTCCGTCCCGGAGAGAAGATACCGCTCGATGGCAAGGTCCTCGACGGGCTGTCCACTGTAGACCAGGCCCATCTCACCGGCGAATCTCTGCCAGTCGAGAAGAAACCGGGGGACGCGGTGTTTGCCGGGTCGCTGAACGGGCGAGGTTCCCTGAGTATCCGATCGACCCATCGGTATGAAGAGACAACGCTGGCACGGATTATCCAGCTGATCGAAGCGGCCGGGCACAAACGTGCTCCGGTCCAGAGATTCATCGATTCATTCGCGCGTGTGTATACGCCGGCGGTTCTCGGCGTTGCCGTGCTGGTTGCGGTTCTGCCCCCGCTTGTCGTGCATGCCGAATGGATGGTGTGGATATACCGGGCGCTGGTCCTGCTTGTGATCGCCTGTCCATGTGCCCTGGTCATCTCAACGCCGGTCACACTGGTCAGTGCGCTCACACGGGGCGCGCGGGGTGGTGTTCTCATCAAAGGCGGGAAAGATCTCGAGGTACTCAGTCGGACCCGTGCTGTGGCGTTTGACAAGACCGGAACGCTCACGGAAGGCCGGTTACGCGTGACCGATGTTATTCCTCTCGACCACAGGTCGCCCGGCGAACTTCTGCAATTAGCGGCAGCCATCGAACACCGCTCCGAACACGTTCTTGCCGGGGGCCTCATGATGGAGACCCGTTCGCGCGGGTTACCATACGATCGAGCACGTGTTACACGCTTTGAATCACTCCCCGGGCGCGGCGTTGCAGCTGATGTGGATGGCACAACCTATCTCCTGGGAAACCGGGAACTGTGCCGGGAGCATCAGTTCTGTACGCCGGACGTCATAAAGATCCTCGATGCACATGAAGCAGAGGGGAAGACCACGGTCGTTCTCGGCGTCAGGGGGAAGGCGCTGGGAGTGATAGCGCTTCAGGATCGTCTTCGTCCCCTGACTGCTTCCGTCATGGATGCGCTCAGGAAGTCCGGGATACAGCACACCGTTGTCCTTTCCGGCGATCACGAAACAGCGGTAGCCCGGGTCGGACATGATGTGGGAGTCGATGCCTGGGAGAGCGGGCTTCTGCCTGACCAGAAGGTTCAGCGCATCGAAGCCTTGAGGAATCAGTATGGCGTCGTGGCCATGGTTGGCGATGGGGTCAATGACGCACCGGCCCTTGCATCGGCCTCGGTAGGCATCGCGATGGGAGGAGCGGGGAGTGACGCCGCGCTGGAATCCGCAGATGTGGTGTTGATGTCGGATTCCATCGAAAAACTCCCCTTTGTGTTCGATTTGAGCACGAAAGCCATGCGGATTATCCGCCAGAACATTGCCATTGCACTGACACTCAAACTCCTATTTTTTGTCCTCGCGCTGACTGGAACGGCGACTCTCTGGATGGCCATCCTTGCGGATGATGGGGCAGCCCTGTTGGTTATCGTGAATGGCCTCAGAATGCTGGGCTTCGGGAAAGAGAAGGATTGACTTTTTTGACGGATTTTGGTACCTTTTACATCCTATCTATCGAGAGGACAACCAGAGATGTTTGCCGTCGTTGAAGTTGCCGGAAGGCAGTTTAAAGTGTTACCAAAAGACCGGATTCTCGTTCCCAGTCTGAGCGAGAAGCCGGGAACCAAACTCCGCTTCGACCGGGTCCTGTTGCTGGGCGACGAGAAGAAGATCGCCGTGGGCAACCCGCTCGTGGCCGGCGCATACGTGGAAGGCACTGTCGTGGAACACGGCAAGGCCGAGAAGGTGATAGTCTTCAAGAAGAAACGCCGTAAAGGTTTCCGCGTCAAACGTGGACACCGTCAGGGATTTACGCAGGTTGAAATTCTCAGTATTGGCAAGTAGAGGCACACCATGGCACACAAAAAAGGTGTTGGGAGCTCGCGGAACGGCCGCGATAGCAATGCACAGCGTCTGGGCGTCAAGAGGTTTGGCGGTGAACAGGTCCTGGCGGGCAGCATCCTCGTTCGTCAACGTGGCACACGGTTCAGCCCCGGAGAAAACGTCGGTATTGGCGGGGATGATACGCTGTTTGCCAAGGTCAACGGGTTTGTCGCCTTCAAGAAGATCCGCAAAGCCAGAAATATTGTCAGCGTGCTTCCCAAACCGTAACATACTTACCCACCAGCTCCGGAGTCAATGATGAAAATCACGGTGATCGGTGCGGGAAATGTAGGGGCGTCGACAGCACAGCGTCTTGCCGACAAAGCACTTGCAAACGAAGTGGTTCTTGTCGATGTGCTCGAAGGGATCCCGCAGGGCAAGGCCCTTGACATGTATGAATCAACCCCCGTCGAAAAAGCCGACGTTCGGGTGATCGGTACCAATGGATATGACGAGACGGCGAACTCAGAAATTGTGATCATCACAGCCGGTATCGCGCGGAAACCGGGCATGAGCCGCGACGATCTGATGAACACAAACAGCGGGATCGTCAAAGCGTGCGCAGCAGCCGCAGTGGCAAAATCCCCTAATGCCATCTTCATCGTCGTCTCCAATCCGCTCGATGTAATGACCTATGTTGCAATGAAAGCCGCAAAACTCCCCCGTCATCGCATCATGGGTATGGCGGGTGTTCTGGATGCTGCACGGTTCCGCTCGTTCATCGCCCTGGAACTGAAGGTGTCTGTCGAAGACGTCAATGCGTTTGTGCTCGGCGGGCATGGCGATTCCATGGTCCCCCTGGCGCGCTATTCCACCGTCGCAGGCATTCCGATCACCGAGATGATGGATGCCGAGACCGTGGCACGGCTGATCAAGCGGACCCGTGAAGGCGGTATCGAGATCGTCAACTACCTGAAGACCGGCAGCGCGTACTACGCTCCCTCAGCCTCGGCGGTCGCCATGGTTGAATCCATCGTAAAAGACAAGAAGCGGATTCTCCCGTGTTCCGTCTACCTGCAGGGCGAGTACGGACTGAAGGATGTCTTCGTTGGTGTGCCGGTCAAGCTCGGCAAAGGTGGCATGGAGCAGATCATCCAGATCAAGCTCAATGCCGACGAACAGGCCGCGCTGGCAAAATCAGCCGCCGATGTCCAGGGCAGCATCGCCAAACTTACACTCTGACAGCAGTGATATCACGAGCCACCACAAGGGCAACCCTCCGGGTTGCCCTTTTTTGCCTCGGGGTTGTCTCGCTTTCCTGTCGGGAAGGGACGACCGACGCCCCTGGCGCTGAGCCTGTCGCCTTCCGGATGAAGTTTACCGCCGGCGACACCTACCTGTATAATGCATGGCTACTCGACGAATTCGGGTACACCGTGCCATCGTCAAGGACGCAGGCATTGTCCCGCGTCCTCGCAGTGTACGGACCGCAGTCGGGATTTGAATCGATAACGACGATTCAGGACAGCACCGTTGCCCTGCGCGACACCGTCATCCGTGTGTATGACACGGTTTCCGTTGCGTTTACGGCCGAGGGGGACCTCTACCGGTACGGCATACTGTCGTATCTTGCGCGCGTACAGAAGCGGCAGTTCAGCGTGCCCCGACAATGGGAACGGATCGCGGCATTCTCTCTGGGGTTTGGCAAATCGTGGCTGGTGGGGTATATCGATTCGGCGCAGACGCAGGCGGTCTATGGCAGGATTTCCGGCGCGCCCGAGATGTTTTCTGTGCGCGTCAAGGGTCAGCAAACGGTCTTTCCGGGCTACCGGGTGGACCTGTCCGGCCCGTCAGTCGACTACAGCTTCTGGGTCTCGGACGTCCCCCCCGGGTTCCTCCGCGTTCGTCTCGAACCCGACTATTCGCCCCGTGGAGCGGCGTTCGAAATCACCGAGATCCGCTAGAACGTCTCTGTCAGCTATTTTGCCATGTTCAGCCAGAGACGGACCTGCATCCCATTTCCCGTCCTTTCAAATTCCACTTTGTCCATGAGCGTTCGCATGAGAAATATTCCGCGACCGCTTTCCCTCAACAGATTTTCATCCTTCAACGGGTTCTTAACGTCTTCCGGCTGAAACCCCATGCCCTGGTCGTCGATCAGGAAGACCAGCCATCCCGGCAGGACTTCGCAGATCACGGAAACGCGCTTGCGGGCATCGGAGCGGTTGCCATGGATGATGGCGTTGTTCACTGCTTCGGTGAGGGACACCATCAGCTTGTGTGTCTGGATCTCGTCGAGGTTTACGGCCTTGCCGACCTTTGCAAGGAACTTCTCGACACGCTGGATGTTGCCGGGATTACTCCGGAGCGAAAGACGAAAGACTGTTGGTTGGGCTTTCACGGCGACACCCGATTAGAAGTGAACATAGAGATGCATTGTCATGCTTGCCAGGGATCGGATCGTGCCATCGGATTGCTTTCGCCGCTCATACCAACCCCGAAAAAGAAGGCGGCTGGTGCTGCCGATGTCCCAGCGGATAAGGCACGTCGGGCCCACACTGCTGAAAAACGTATCCAGACTCTTCTGTGCATCTTTGAACACATACCGCGACTGGCTGAAATATCTGATGCCGATCGCAAACAACATATCCTGACCGGGGGAAAAACGGACCTGGCCGGAAAACGTCCGATCTACCGTTGAATTTTCGGTTCTTTCCTTGAACTCATCCCACCGCAGCAGGCCACGTTCATACAACTTTAAATAGGCATAAAAGTCAAGCCCGATCCTTCCGGTGAGCTCAACGCGGGTGGAATCGATCCAGGAAAACTGACGGTAGGAGAAACTCCGGGCGAGGGCAACCTCCTGCTCAAAATCGTACACGGTGTAGTTGGCGAGGACTTCAAAAGCATTCATGGTTGCAAACCATGGCGCCGGGTCGTACAGCAGACGGGGAGTAAGCCGCAGTACCCGATTGATATTGTTGTTGGCACTCCGCTCTTTCAACAGATACACGAGGTGGCTGAACGTTCCGTCGAGCGTAATTCCCACATCAAGCACGGGCGTCAGCCGGTGACGCGACCCGACTGTTGCCGCTATGAGAAGCTCATCCCGGTCCTCCAGGTTCGCTTCGCTTGGCGTATCGTACCGCAGAATAGCTGCCGACCCGCTGAATGTCACCCTGTCAGACGCTGAGACAGGGACGATCACGCCACCGGCAAGAACCACCCGGCGAGCGGTGTTGTCTTTCGTTTGCTCCTGTCGGTTTCTCTCTGCAAGCAGGACGGAAAGATTCGGAGGGAGGTTGTCAGCTGCCTTCAGCCGGTGCGTTTCATCGCGCTCAGCATAGCCGACCCGGAGGTTTGCCTGCATCTCCGAGCCTGGTGAACGATAGATGGTCTCCAGAAAAGTCTCAAACCTGAACTCGTCAATGTGCGAGTCGAACGCCGTGGGAGCAGCGTCGCCGATTTGCCGTCGGGAGTCTTTGTCCAGACCGCGATTACTGATGCTGACAAAGGCACGTGCGCCCAATGCCGGGGTCATGTCATATTCCAGCAGGTTCGCGAACGAAAATATGCGGTCCGTTCGGCTTTCGATGGCGCTGTCACCAAACAGGTAGAAATCCCGGCGCACATGGGAATATGCGGCCATAAGACTATCACGGGAAAACGGTCCGAATGCCTTCTGCACGCCTGCGTACACCTGATGGTGTTCCATCAGGCGCGGGTCGAGGTCGTCGCGCTTGTACCGCGCATTCCCGCGGATCATGTATCCGTCCAGGTTGATGCCGTCCAGTGCAGCCCCCAGGTCGAGCGCGAGCCCCCGATTGCGTATGTCACCCTGACTGTCCCACCGGTACCCTGCCAACGGAATCACCGAGAGCGAAGCAAGGGGGAACAATGCGAATCCGGCGAGGGCGGTGTGGCTCGAGGCATTGCTGAGACCGACCGCTTTGTTGTCAGAGTACACCAGAGACGACCATGCTCCCCTGATGGTAATCGGAGCGCTCAACGCATGGTCCACAAGCATGGTGATGGTCTGTTGCGCGCTCTCGGAGGAGCGCTGGGACGACTGGAGTGCCCCATCCACGAGGATGATGTTCGAAAGGTAGAGCGTGGACAATCCGACCCGCGTGCGGCCGAACGTGGTGTCAAGAGTGATCCCCCCGATCCAGTTGAATGTGTTCAGGTTCTTGTCAAACAGGATACGTGCGGAATTCATCTGCTGGAGAGAATCTGTAGGTGCGCCCAAGGGCTCGGCATCGCGTTGAGACTCCTGTCCGGGTGCCGGCAGATGTATCATCATGCCGGCGATCGTGAGGAGGACGAACCATCGAGCCGGATACATGGCATTCGTCAGTCGAGCACAACCCGGTTTCCACGCGCGGGAATCAGAACATCGCCGAAGCCTTCAGCAGTAAGTCCTGCCTCGAGCTTCTCCGCCTGATCGGGGTCGCCGTGCACAAGAAACGTCTTCTTAAAGGGCTTCCGGGGGAATTTCCGGAGGTAGTCGAGGATCTCGTTTCGGTCGGCATGAGCACTGAACGAGTTGAGAACCACGACTTCCGCCCGGAGTTCATGGGGTTCGCCGAAGATGTTCACGACGGGTTCCCGCATGACCAGCTTTTTCCCGAGGGTATTCTCTGCCTGGTAACCCACAATGAGGACCATATTCCGGGGGTCGCTGATGGAGTTGGCGAGATGATGAACGACCCTGCCGGCTTCACACATGCCGGACGCGGAGATAACAATAAAGGGTCCCGGACGTTCATTGAGCGCTTTCGATTCTTCGAGTGTCCGAACGTAGGTAAGGCGCTTGAATCCGAATGGGTCGTTGTCCACGGGAGAATCAAGGATCGCACGCATTTCCGCGTCGTAACATTCGGGATGCGCGCGAAAGACATCGGTAACGTTCACAGACAGGGGGCTGTCGACGAAGACCGGCAGCTGGTCGATTCGCCCGGCTGTACTGAGCTGATGGAGGACATACACGATCTCCTGGGTCCGCCCGACGCTGAACGCCGGGATCACGATCTTCCCCTTGCGCCGTATGGCCCGCTCGATCGGTTCCAGAAGCTGATCTACCATGTCTCTGACGGGCTTGTGGAAGCGGCCGCCATACGTGCTCTCGCAGAGTAAGTAATCCGTGCTTTCCTCACCGATCACCACGGGGTCGCGGAGAATCGGGAGATTCGGCCTTCCCAGGTCTCCCGAGTAGGCAAGTGTTGTCCGGTGCCCGTTCGAGCGGAGATGAAGGGACGTGACTGCAGACCCCAGGATGTGCCCGGCGTCTTCGAACCGGCATTCGACTCCCTCGGCGACATCGAACGGAGCACCGTACTTCCGGGGCTTGAACAGCGGAATGGTGTTGTCGACATCCTCTTGCGTGTAGAGAGGGTCTACCGACGGGAGCCCTTTGCGCTTGTGCCGCTTGTTGATGAATTCCGCGTCGCGCTCCTGAATGTAGGCGCTGTCTTTGAGCATGACCTCGCACAGGCTCCGTGTCGCACCGGTGCAGTAGATCGGTCCCTGGAATCCCTGCCGGATAAAGCCGGGGAGGTTGCCGCTGTGATCGATGTGGGCGTGGGAGAGGACTACCGCATCGATGGATGCGGGATCGAAAGGAAAAGTACTGTTCCGCTGGAAGGCTTCGTCCCGACGTCCATGGTAGATGCCGCAATCGAGAAGGATTCGTTTCTGTCCGACGGTGAGAAGGTGCATGGAACCTGTGACGGTACGGGCGGCACCCCAGAATTCGAGAGCGATACTCATGATACCCTTTCCTGCTGTTGGTATTCGTCGTAGATCAGGCAGCCGGCGCGATCGGGGTGGTCGAGAACACGTTGTGTGGGACGCACACCGCGCAGGAGCCAGAGTATAAGAAAATCGCCGGCGGCAGCTACCAGGAAGAGAAGGCCGGGAAACAGGAGCCAGACCGGACCTGTGGTTGTGGCGAGGGCAACGGGAACGATGCCAAGGAGAAAAGCAGGCGTCATTGCCCCGAGCCTGTACGCACGCGCTTCCAACGGTTCTGGGCAGTGGGCATACGGCGTCAACACTTTCCACTGGATACCGAACCGGATCGTGGTCAACGGCTTATTGCCGAAATGTGCCCATGCTGCCCCATGCAGCATCTCGTGCAGGACAATGCCTCCAAAAAGCACTATGCTGAGAATCCACGGATGGCGAAAAATTACGGCGGCACGGAAAAATCCATCCCAGCCATGAAGGAGGAGAAACGGAACAACCGCAATCAGGAGTGGGGCCAACGCGAACGGAATCGAGAGAATCTGCATGCGTGCCATCGATACCGAAAGATCGCGTACGGTCGATGGGGGTTCTGCGTGTATGACTGAGGGGTCCATGTGATGGGTCATGTCGGTGGTGTCAGAATGCCATTCGCTGCCATCCCCGTCCGCTTCCCGCAAGGGGAGGGATTCCGAGGATCTGGCGGCCGAGCTCCACATAATACCGGTAGTGCGCGAGCGGAGTACCGTTGGGAATACGGTGATCAAGCCCGAAGGCAATGCCTCCAGCACGCAGTGCTGGCTGCATCTTGTATTCCAGCTCTGCCCGGATGGCATCAGGACCCTGGCCAAGGACGTGCTTGTTGATGCCACCACGCATTGCCAGCCGCGTGCCATAGGTTTTCCGCACTTCAACGATGTCCATTCCGGCGGCAGGCTCCATGGGATGCATGGAGTTGATCCCACATTCAAGAAACGCATCCAGCACGCGCCAGACGTTTCCGTCGGAATCCATGTCGAAGATTCGTGTTCCGCGTGCAGAGACGAGATCCCAGACCGCTGCGAAGTACGGGTGAATGAAGTCGCGCACCTGGTTCGGTCCGATGAGCGGCCCGGCCTTTCCGGCGAGGTCTTCGTGAACGGAGAGCTGATCGATAACCACGTGCCGGGTGACCTCATCCAGGACGCGCAACGATGTATCGGCGAGTGTCGCGAGAATATCGCGCATGAGCTCCGGCTGTTCGTAGTACGCGAGACAGGCCAGCTCTTCTCCCATCAGATCGCGCGGGATGTCGAACCCACCGGGGATGGAAGCGACAACCATGGCCCCGTCTGCCCGGGCTTGACGGGCCTGTTCCAGCGCGGTACGATCAATGCGGGAGGGAGAGAACGCGAAGAGCGGCTTGACGGCGAGCCAGGTCTCCATATCGCGGACGGGGTGATCGAGTGGCAGCGGAATTGTGGCGGCATGCTTAAACAGCTTGGTGAGCCGGCCCAGCTCGTCGCGACGAATCAGAACGTCATCGGTCTCCTCGACGATGACCGGGGTTGGCCCGCCATGGACGCCGGTAGCTCCGCCACACTGTACGACGGGGACGTAGTCCCAGTCAAAGGCCTCGAGGGAGAGTTCTTCGGGGGTGGCTCCCTGGTTGCGCCATTCCTTGTCGACCCCGACCAGAAGTCCAAATAGCTCGACGAACATCGGCCGGTCGATGGCCCCGAAGGTCATGAGCTCGAGATATTGCTCCCGGTGGAATTGCATGGCGTGCAGGCGTAATATACAGATTTCCGCCCACCGATGCCAAGATCCTTCGCGGGGATTCCGATACTCCTCAGATCATCGGGGGATGGCACGTTCCGAATTGAATACTGCGATCTGCGCTCCCGATGCATTTGCGTAGAGCCGTTTGCCGTCCGGGGAGTATAGGACGTTGTACACCGGGTCGGTACATTCGGAGATGATGAGGACCCCGGTTCCACGGTCGGCGTCCCACAGCCGTACGGTCAGATCAGCGGAACCGGTGGCGATCCGGCTGCCGTCGGGAGAGAACGCAACGGCCCACACACGCTGTGCATGACCCTGGAGATCATGATCCAGGTTGCCGGTGCCGACATCCCAGACACGGGCGGTGGGCTCTTCTCCTGCGGTGGCGATGCGCCTGCCGTCGGGAGAGAACGCGATCGAGTAGAGGGAAGACCTGTCGGCCTGGACTGTGCGCAGGTGGGTAAACGTTGTGGCATCCCAGAGCACAAGCGTGCCGTCTCTGGTACCGGCAGCGAGTAACGCGCCGTCAGGGCTGAATCGGACGACGTAGGGAGCAGCCCTGAGCGGGAGCTTTTTGATCAGCGTGCCGGTTGCTGTTTCCCAGAGCACGACCGCCTTCTCGGTGGATGCGGATGCTGCATACCGGCCCGAGGGGCTGAACACGCAGCTGCTGCTTCCGCCCAACTGCCCCGGCAGGTCACGCACGATCATTCCGGTGTGTATATTCCAGATCCTCACCGTTGAGTCCCAGGTGCAGGCGACTACAGTCTTGTTGTCTGGGCTTATCGAGGCCGCATTGATCGATGACGGCAGACCGGGGAATGTCCGCAGCGGAGTTCCCGCCTTTGCATCCCAGACCCCGATCGATGCACGTGGTCCGCCCATGACCATCGTTGATCCGTCACGGCTCAGGTCGAACCCGTACACGTGGCGGTCGCGTGCGCTCGTATCGGTAAATTCCTCACCGTAGCGCGCGTCCCAGAACCGAACAGTCTGATCGGCCGCACATGAGACCAGATACGGTGCACGCGCGGGCGCCCCGATTGATGTGATCGACCCGGTGTTCCCATAGGCCTTCGTGATCAGTGTTCCTGAGGAGGCATCCCACACATGCATAGTGCCATCAGCTCCTCCGGTATAGATCCGGGAAGCATCGGGAGAGAACGCAATGGCGAAGACAGGTTGTTGATGTCCCCGCAACTCGAAGATCTGTTTCCCCGAGGCGACATCCCAGACCCGCGGGCTGCTGTTCTTTGTTGCCGCTGCGATCCTGTCGCTGCCCGGGCTGAACGCAATGTCATCGATGGCTGAGTAGGACGGAACATCGTCGAAGTGGAAGACTGCAGGTGCCGCTGCTGTGTCCTCCATACGCCACAGGCCCACGCGCCATCCCCAGGTACCGGCTGCGAGATATCTGCCATCCGGGCTGAAGCGGACAACGACAATTGGTTTTTCACCAAACTCAGTTTGCCAGACACGCTTTCCGGACGATGCCTCCCACAATGACACAAACCCCACGACACAGGTGGGTGCACGATACCAGGAGGAAAAAGCGATGAGTTTCCCGTCGGGACTCCAATCGACGCTCGCGAGACCGGCGCCGCCGCTGGGCGCACGCCAGACCTCCTTCCGCGCCCGGATATCCCAGACCCGGAGTGTGCTATCCCGGGAGACGGACACGAGATGTGTGCCGTCAGGAGAGAATCTGGTGTCATAGACTGCACCGGTGTGGCCTGTGATCCGGCCGGCTTCTTTCCGGCCCTGAGCATCAACAAGCAGGATCTGACCGTTATCCAGGGCCACAGCGACGGTGGCGGCATCCGGGCTTGTGCTGATTCTGATGGGTCGCGCTGGCTCTACGGAGACCGTCCCGATGCTGGCATCGCTGCGCGCAGAGAGGTAGTGCCATTCCCACCCCCTGTGGGAGACGGGGGCGCCCGAGAGCCATCGGGCCGCCTCGATTGGCTCGTTCAGCCGAAGTGATCCGCTTGCTGCCGCGATATGAGCGAGATAGGAATCGTAGACCGGATCGGTCCGGCCGGTCTGTGCGACAAGGGTTGAGGTCGCAAAGCCAGCGAGAGTCAGTAGACGGCACAAGGAACGGCGGCATGGCAACATAGAAAGAACTCCCTTTGATAGGATACGTGCAATACCCGTTGAACCAGTCAGAACGGAGGAGTGGTTATCGGAGTTCCCGTGTGCAGTAATCCACAAGAGGGGGCGCTAATGGAATAGAGGGCGAGGGAAACGCCCGGTGACGTGATCCGTGTTACCAGGTGCGAAAAACACCGGAGGTCGTGAGCAAACCCTGCGGTGGTGCTAGAAGAAGTACGCCAAGGCAAAGATGCCGATCATGGTGAAGACGAGCGCGAGCTTTAGGGCTGTCCCGAGAAGGAGTCCCAGCCATGATCCGACCCCGGCCTTGCCGGCTTCGAGGAGATCCTTGCGGATAATCAGTTCCACGGTCAGGGCTCCGAGGAACGGTCCCAGGATCAGGCCTGGCAGGCCGAAGAAGAGTCCGATGATCATGCCTCCTGCCGCACCGAGTGCGGCCCACCGGCTCGCCCCGAACTGCCGGGCACCGAGCGACGTGGTGGCGACGTCGATGACCCAGGCCACGGCGCCAAGCACAAAGACAACTCCAAGAGAAACCCATCCGACACGTACAAAACCGTCGCTCCAGGCAACAAGGAACAATCCCAGATAGACCAGAAGGACGCCGGGGAGAATTGGGACGATGACGCCGATAATGCCCAGGACCACCAGGAGAATTCCGCCGGCAAGAAGGAGCGTTTCGCCGATCATCATGAGGCCGGCTCGTTTCCGTACTGGGCGACAATGATCTCGTCGAGGCTCCGTTTCGGAACATGGTGAATGCCGTCGGCGTCTCTCCAGTAGCGGATGTCATGGTCGGGCCGCAGGGTTTCCAGTCGGACTTCTTCCGCGGGAGAACCAAGAGCAAGAACGAGGAGGATCTGGAGATGGTCGGGGAGCGAAAGCTGATGACCGAGCCCTTCCTTCTCCACCGAGCCGACGATGCATCCACCAAGACCTGCTTCCGCTGCGCCAAGCAGGATGGTCTGGGCAGCGATGCCGTGGTCGCAGTTGAGTGAAGCGGCAACGTGGGTATCCTGGAGGATGACGATGTACGCTGTGGGGCGTTCGGTGTCAGACGGCCCGCTCCATTCTGTCAGATATGCCGCCCACCGGAGGAATGGGAAGAAGCGGGCATTCTGATCGGGATCGGTTGAGAGAATGAACTTCAACGGCTGCATGTTTCCGGCCGATGCAGTGCACCGGGCGAGGTCAATCAGCCCGCGGAGTACGTCAAGGGAAGGTCGCCGGTCCTGCCGGAAACGGCGAATGGTGCGTGTGCGGAGTACAAGATCACGGAAGCTCATTCCCGCGTGTTCCTGTTGCCTATTTCTCTGGAATTGGGCGTGGCGGTTCAATGAGTGCGGCGACTGCACCTGCCGGATCACGGATCACACAGAACCGTCCGTGGGACCCCATGCCGCGGGGGCGGGAGACAACCGACCCTCCCAGATCGGTGCAGTGCTTGATGCTGGCGTCGATGTCGGCAACAGTGATGTAGATGAGCCATTGCGGTGGAAGGTCGGCGTTGACTCCACGGGCATGACAGACACCTGCGACCGGTTGATCGGTTCCGGAGGCATTCATCTGGTAGTCGTGGTATGTGCCCATCGGAACGGGAACCGGATCCCAGCCGACAACTGCGTGGTAGAAGTCCCTTATGCCGTCTGCATCGTTAATCGTGAGATCAGTCCAGGCAATGATGCCGTGTGCAGGGAGATCTGACGCACTCATGGATTCGGTTCCCGTTGTGGAATGGCGAGTGAACGGCGGGGAGTTACTTGCCTTTTTCCTTCTTCCCCTTCCGCCGGATATCCGCTCCGTGTGCCCTCTTGTATGTCTGGATATCGACGAAACGCCCTTTGGCGTCACGGACGGCATACAGCTTGGTACCGGAGACACTCCGATGTGTTGTGCGTTTTCTTCCTTTTTTCTTGGCCATGATTACCTCGCGTCTGTGAGTGGTTGTGTGGTGTTATGTGTGGAGAGCAGGTCGTCCATTGTCCCGAAGCGGGCGCAGTCCCCGTTTAGAGCGTGATTGTCCGATGTTCCAGTCGGCTTCGCTCGGCTTCGAACGCCATGCGGTGACTTTCCATCGACACGGCGAGTGATGAAGCGATGAACGAGGGATCCTGATACTGGACGGCCCTGATGAATGCTTCCATCAGGCCGTAGTCGCCTCCTCCGTGGCCGCTGCCGATGCCCGTATCCGCCAGGCGTGTGTCGATCGTCTCTTTCTGCCCGTTCCTGAAGTTGACCACTTCTATAAAGCGCGTATCACCGGTGGCTTCACCCAGCGTGCCCATGATACGGGTCCGCCGCGATCCCGTCGTGAATGCCGTCATGGTGAACGATGCGGTCCGTTCTTTGCCGAATTCCATTGACACCACCTGATGGTCGACCACATCGTTGTCGGAATGGTACACGCAGCGCCCGTAGGGGCCTTCGCGGAGGGCTTTCAGACGGCCCGCTTCCGACGTATCTTCGGTAATCACGGACACCGGCCATCCATGGTTTTTCATGTCCATATACAGCGTGATGGCTGAGTAGGGACACTCCTTCTCAATCGCACAGCCGTCGGTACACCGCATCGTGCTGCCCGGAGGAGCCTGCTCCGTGCGGAAGTGCTTCAGGGATCCGTAGGAGGCAAGAGATGTGCACGGTTCGTCGATCAGCCAGCGGATGATATCGAGATCGTGGCACGACTTTGAAAGGATCATCGGGCAGGAAGAGCCAGAGTTCTTCCAGTTCCCTCGCACGAAGCTGTGTCCCTGATGCCAGTAGCCGACCGGCTCGAGATGTTCGATGGTTACCACCTCACCCAGGACACCGGATTCCACGATACTGCGGAGTTTCTTAAAGTAGGTGGTGTACCGGAGCACATGGCACACCGCGACAATGCGTGGAAAGCGGGCATGGTGCGCCAAAATCTCCTCACAATGATCCCACCTCGTGGCGATCGGCTTTTCGAGCTGGATGTTGTATCCAAGCGCCAGACCCTGCATAACAGGGCCATGATGCAGCTGGTCAGGTGTGGTGATGAGAATTGCGTCAGCGAATTTCGGAACGGCAAGCGCATCGTCCCAGCTTCTGAACCGGCGTTCCGGAGGAATGTCATACATGCGGGCAAAGCGTTCCTGCCGCGAGGGTACCGGCTCGGCAACACCGATGACCTTCATCTGATCCGGGTATTGTTTCGACCATGCGGCATAGGTGTTGCCCCGGCTTCCGGCGCCGAGGATGATGCACGTCACCGGTTTGTTAGTAAATGGTCTGGCCGGCAGCTGGTCGTCAGAGGCATGCGAACGTGAGTCGGCACGCAAGAGGGAGGGGGCGAGAGTTCCGCCAAGAGCGAGAGCGCCGAGTCCCCGGAGCGCATCGCGGCGGTTGAGCGATCCTTCGCGAACATGTTTCACGGTACCTCACTGGACGGTGGTACGGTGTGCTCGTTCCCGTCGCGTGTGCGGCGACGGTGGTGCTTTGGAAAGTATACAATTTTCTCCCGCCAATGTAAAGACGCTGAGTCTACCGGGCGCACAGATAGGCGCGGATCCTGGTAGACAGGAGAAGAGTCATCGAGAGAATTCCGAAGAGGATGCCGAGGACGAGCCACGCGATAGCATTCTGAGCCGCAATCGCGGCGGCGGCGATGCTTGCGACCGAGCACAGGACGAGGAAGGTCAGGGTGAGTGTGCGAATCTGCCGCCATTGGAGCAAGAGTCCGGCAGCGCAGCAGAGTCCGATCATGAGAGGAACAAACGGAACAGCCGGAGGAAGGCGAAAATATTCCGGTGCCACGAGCGGCACGCCGGATGCTGCGACGAGGGCAGATGCATATGTCAGAGTGAAGAAGTACCCTTCTCGCATGAACACGGACATGGCATCCTCAGGGAGTTGCGGCATCAGGAGGGAAGGGGTCGCGGGCGCCGAGGGTCCATGCGCTGTGATGTCTGGTGAATCCGATTTTCGGATAGTAGTCGGCGGCCGCCGGTGCGGCGAGCAGAACAATGCGTGCATCGGGTCCCATCCGGGCGCGGGTGCGGCGGATCAATTCCACGCCGATCCCCCGCCGCTGGTACTCTTTGTGGACGGCGAGATCGGACATGTATCCGACGTACAGGAAATCCGTCAGCGTGCGTGCGATGCCAACAAGGGAAGCGTTATCCCAGGCGCTGATGATGAGGTTCGCGTGCTCGAGCATCGCAGTCATGCGCGAACGGTCGTCGACCGGGCGGCGTTCCCCAAGGGTCGAAGCTTTGTAGAGCGCGACAACCTCATCGAGATCGAGGTTTTTTCCAGTGCGGTACGCTATGTCCGTCATGCTGTGCTTCCCCACGACGAATGGTGAATCTCTAGGGGGACTCCCTCATCGCTCCATTGCCGCTTTCACAAACTCTCTGAACAGCGGATGCGCATTTGTTGCACGAGATTTGAGTTCCGGATGAAACTGGCATCCCACAAACCAGGGGTGGTCCGGGAGCTCGATGATTTCTACAAGATCGTTGTCCGGACAGATCCCGCTCATCACCAAGCCCTGTTCTTCCAGCGTTTTCTTGAAGGCATTGTTCAGTTCATAACGGTGCCGGTGCCGCTCGTGGATAAGATCGGTTTTGTAGGCACGATAGGCTTTCGTCCCTTTGCCGATCCTGCACGGATATGCCCCGAGCCGCATCGTTCCCCCGTACTCCTTAACCCTCTTCTGTTCCACCATCATGTCGATGACGTTCTGATCGGTCTGTCGGAATTCCGTGCTGTTGGCATCACCGAGTCCGCACCTGTTGCGCGCGAATTCAATGACGGCGCACTGCAGGCCGAGGCAGATGCCGAAGAAGGGGATGGTATTCGTTCGGACATACTGGATCGCAATGATCTTCCCCTCGATGCCGCGTTCACCGAAACCAGGAGCAACAAGGAGGCCAGCGATCCCGCGAAGATGCGCCTCTGCACCGTCGCGCTCAACGTCTTCGGCCCGGACCCACACCAGGTCGACAGCAACATTGTTCGCCGCACCGGCATGGACAAAGGCCTCGGCAATGCTCTTGTAGGCATCTTTGTGGTCCGTATACTTGCCGCAGATGGCGATCCGGACACGTCCGGAAGGGTTCTTTACGCGATCTACAAACTTTTTCCAATCGCGGAGATTGGGGCGCGGGCAGGTGAGATCGAGCTTGTCCAGAATGATTTCGTCGACTTCCTGTTCCGCAAAGATCAGGGGGACCTCATAAATCGTCGAGGCATCGCGCCCGTCGATCACGGAGTCCGTGTCGACATTGGTGAAAAGGGCAATTTTCTCTCTGACGTCCTTGGAGAGCGGCCGGTCCGACCGGCAGATCAGCATGTCCGGCTGGATCCCGAGCTCCAACAGCGCTTTCACGCTGTGTTGTGTCGGCTTGGTCTTGATCTCCCCTGCGGAAGTGATATACGGCACCAGGGTAACATGGATGGCCATGGTATTCTTGCGTCCCAGTTTGAACATAAACTGTCGCATTGCCTCAAGAAACGGCTGGCTTTCGATGTCGCCGACGGTCCCGCCCACCTCGGTGATGATGACGTCATACTCTCCCGTTTCACCGAGCGCCTCGAAGCGCCGCTTGATTTCGTCGGTGATGTGAGGGATCACCTGAACGGTGGCACCCAGAAAATCCCCCCGGCGTTCCTTGCTGATGACCTCGTGGTAGATCTGACCGGTTGTGGAGTTGTTCCGTCGTGAGGTGGTGATGTCGAGAAACCGTTCGTAGTGTCCGAGATCCAGATCCGTTTCCGCTCCGTCATCCGTGACATAGACTTCTCCGTGCTGGAACGGATTCATGGTACCGGGATCAACATTGAGATACGGATCGAATTTCTGGATTGTGACCCGCAGGCCACGGGACTTTAGGAGGAGGCCGATGGAGGAAGAAGCGATCCCTTTGCCGAGAGAGGAGACCACTCCTCCGGTGACGAAGATGTACTTGACCTGCCTGTGCCGTGTCACGCCTGTGTCCTTTCCTGAGATACCAGTTTGCGTCCTGTGAGGACCGGCGGAATGACGATCCCGCCCGACAGGACCAGCTTCAAGCCTTCTTCGATGCTCAGATCGAGTTTGATCGCTTCCTCTTTGGGGATAAGGACGAGAAATCCCGAGGTCGGATTTGGAGGATTCGGGATGTAGACATTGAGGAACTCCCGCTCAAGACCGTCGGTGCCGCGGTACGGCATCTCATTGGTGACAAACCCTATACAGTACAATCCCGGGCGCGGGTATTCGGTCATGATGACCTGACGAAAGGTCTTGCTTTTGCCGCCGAGAGAGAAGGCACCAACCAGATCTTTGATCGCCGAGTACACCGACCGCACGAAGGGAATGGACCGGACGAGGTTCTCGAACCACGCCAGGAACAGTCGCCCGATCAGGTTCCGGGTGAGCAGGCCGACCAGGAGGATAAGCACGACCATGCTGAGGAAACCGATCCCGGGGATCTGTCGACCGATCCATGTATCGAGATGGGGGCGCAGGATGCCATCGACCGCATTGAGCATTGACTGGAAGAACCAGTACGTCAGGCCCAACGGGATGATGACGCCGATACCGCGCAGGAACGTAGTCCGGATATGGCCGAAAATGGTTTTGCTTTGTTCTTCTGTCATGAGCGGGTTCCAACGATGGTCCTGATCCGTTCCAGGTCTGCGGGTGTATCGACCGCGAAACTCTGGTGGGTGGTGATCACCGCATGAATGGAGTAACCATGTTCGAGGATCCTGAGCTGTTCCAGTTGTTCAGCACGCTCGAGAGGAGTTTGTTCGAGTGCCGTGAAACGAAGCAGGAAGTCCTTCCGGAACACATACAGCCCCACGTGCCGGTACACCGGCGTCGTCTGCAGGAGGGCGGCCGATGTCAGCCCCTGACCGAAAGGGATTGGAGACCGGGAAAAATACAGACAGCGCCCGGCGTGGTCGAGGACCACCTTAACAATGTTCGGGTCGACCAGATCTTCCGCGTGATCGATCTTTTGCGCAAGTGTGCCAACCGCACGAGAGGGATCGTCGAGAAGCGGTTGAACCGCCTCGTCAATCATCCGGGGTGGTATCAGCGGTTCGTCTCCCTGAACATTGACGATGATCTCGGCCGACGGCAGGTCGTGTGCAACTGCTGCAATGCGGTCTGATCCACTCCGGAGAAGGGGAGACGTCATGCTCACCTTTCCCCCGAAGGCCCTGACAGCGCTGGCGATACGTTCATCATCGGTTGCCACGATGACTGACTGCACGGTCCGTGCCTGTGCCGTCCGTTCATAGACGTGACGGATCATCGGCTGGCCGCCGATCTCGGCCAGGGGCTTCCCCGGAAAGCGGGAGGAGGCGTATCGGGCGGGTATGATCGCGACAACGCGACCTGTCGGCTGATCGCTCATCGGTCGTCGATAACTTTGGGCACTTTGAAGAATTCCCCGGTGCTGGCCGGGGCGTTCTGCAGCGCTTCGCCGCGAGACACGCCCGGCTTCACGATATCATCGCGCATGACTGTCCCGTACGAAATCACATGCGACAACGGTTCGACCGCATCGGTGTCCAGCGAGTTGAGCTGATCCATGTATTCCAGAATACTGTTCAACTGGTGCACCAGAGTTTCCTTTTCCTCATCCGTGAAGGCAAGGCGGGCGAGGCGGGCGACATGTTCGACATCAGCGATGGTAACGGCCACAGGAAGCTCCTATTGCGGACGATAGTGTTGTTCGATTGCGGTTCGTACCTGACGCATGAGCTGCAGCTCCGTTTCCTTGGTTGCCTCTTCACGCACGGGGATCGGGGGAGACAGCACCAGCTCCACGACCCCGGGGCGGATTCGCAAAGAATGCTTTGGAACGATACTGAACGTTCCGTTGATCGTCAGGGGGATGACCGGGACGCCGGCCTGGGCGGCGAGGTGAAATGCCCCCCGCTTGAACGGCTGGAGTGCACCATCCGATGTCCGCGTCCCTTCCACGAAGAGCAGAACCGATGCGCCGTTACGGATCTTCCGCACGGCCTCGTCAAGACTGCGACGCGCTTCCGCACCCCGGCCGCGATTGATGCCGATATAGCTTCCCCACTTCAGCCCCCATCCAAATATCGGAATTCGTTCGAGCTCCTTCTTGTACACGACACGGATATCGTCCGGCAAGCCGGCGATGACCACGGGGATATCGAACATGCTTGCATGGTTTGCCGCGTAGATTCTTGTCTGAGAGCCACTAATATGTTCTTCACCCCGGAGGCGAACCGTGACCCCGCAGATGCGGAGCAGCGTGCGCGACCAGAACCGTCCTACCCTGTGGTACAGCGTCCCGTGGCGATTCCAGGGGAGGATGAGAACGGAGATGACGGCGATGACCGCGGTTGCAAGAACGCTTGCCAGCAGTCGGAGCACGCTCCCGGCCATACCGATCAGGCTCCCGGCACAATGAGTGACGCACGAGGATCGGATTCCAGAGTTCCCGGGGAGTGAAGTGCGGCGAGAGCGGAGACACTACGGACGTGAGGTCGGTCCCCACACGAAGCCGGTGCTTTGACTGGTGTCCGGAGGGTGGTCACCGCGCGACATCTGATGAATGGAACGTAGTGGTTTCTCCATTCTACGCATTACGGGTCTGAAAAGCAAGATGACGCGCGAGCCGGGAACTGTGATGGCGATTTGACCCATTCATTGCTTTGTCGTATCTTGTCAGTACAGATACATCAGTGCCGATGCATCACGCACGGCTTCTCACAAGCATTCCGCGAAAAAACCCGCCGATCCCCTGACGCACAAAAGGAGCATCTGTCATGGCCATGATTCGCAAACAAGATGCGCTCGACTATCACAGTCTCGGACGCCGAGGAAAAATCGAGGTCGTCTCGACCAAACCCTGTGCCACCCAGCGCGATCTGTCACTCGCCTATACCCCCGGCGTTGCCGAACCCTGCCGGGAAATCGAAGCAAATCCTGCCGACGCCTACAAGTACACCGCGAAGGGAAATCTCGTAGCGGTGGTGACCAATGGCACCGCCGTGCTCGGACTGGGCGACATCGGTGCACTTGCCGGCAAGCCGGTCATGGAAGGAAAGGGAGTTCTCTTCAAGAGATTCGCCGATATCGATGTCTTTGACATCGAACTGAACACCCATGACTCAGACGAAATCATCAGAATCGTCAAGGCGCTCGAACCGACCTTCGGTGGTATCAATCTCGAAGACATCAAGGCGCCGGAGTGCTTCTACATCGAAGAAACGCTCAAGAAGTCCATGAACATCCCCGTGTTCCATGATGACCAGCACGGGACAGCGATTATCTCGGGTGCGGGATTGATCAACGCGCTGGAGATTGTCGGCAAGAAGCTCGATCAGGTGAAGGTCGTCTTCAGCGGTGCCGGGGCGGCAGGCATCGCGTGCGCAAAGTTCTACGTTACCCTCGGTGTCAAGCGCGAAAATCTGATTCTCGTCGATACCAAAGGTGTGGTCTACAAAGGCCGCAAGGAAGGAATGAATCCGTACAAGGAGTACTTCGCCATCGAGACAAAGGCGCGGACGCTGGCGGATGCCATGAAAGGGGCCGACGTGTTTGCCGGTGTCTCCGTCAAGGGGGTGGTGACCAAAGACATGGTCAAATCCATGGCACGCGATCCGATCATCTTCGCCATGGCCAACCCCGATCCGGAAATCATGCCTGAAGACGCCTTCGATGTCCGCTCCGACGTGGTGATGGCCACAGGCCGCTCTGACTATCCGAATCAGGTGAATAATGTGCTCGGGTTCCCCTTTATCTTCCGGGGTGCGCTTGACGTTATGGCGTCGGCGATCAACGACGAAATGAAGCTCGCCGCCGCCACTGCGCTCGCAACGCTTGCCAAGGAAGACGTGCCGGATTCGGTGATCAAGGCCTATGGTGGCGAACCGATCAAATTCGGACGCAACTATATTATCCCGAAACCACTCGATCCCCGCGTGCTTCTCTGGGAGGCCCCCGCCGTCGCCAAGGCAGCGATGGAAACCGGCGTGGCGAGGCAACCCCTTGCCGATCTGGATGCATACCGCGACAGCCTCGAAAGCAGATTCGGCCGGTCCAAAGAAATCATGCGCGTGTTTATCCACAAAGCGCAACAGGAACCGAAACGGATCGTCTTTCCGGAAGGAACGGAAGACAAGATCCTCCGGGCCAGCCAGATTATCCTCGATGAGGAGATTGCCAGGCCGATCCTGATTGGCGACCGGAAGGTGATTACCGATAAAGCAAAAGCGCTTGATCTGGAACTGGAAGGAATCGAGATCGTCGAACCGAAATCATTTGCGAAGCTCGACACGTACATCGACCGGTTCTATGAGATGCGGAAACGGAAAGGGATGACCAGGACGGATGCCCGCACACAGCTTCTCCGGATCGTGCCGTTCGGGATGATGATGGTCAACGAGGGGGATGCTGACGGTCTGGTTGCAGGCCTCACTCAGAATTATCCCGGGACCATCCGTCCGGCCCTGCAGATCATCAAAACCGTGCCCGGCACCTCAACGCTTGCCGGCATGTATATGATGATCTTCAAGAACGATGTGGTCTTCATTGCGGATGCAACCGTCAACTTTGACCCGTCAGCCGAAGAGCTGGCTGACATCGCGATTCATGTTGCCGAGAAGGTGCGAAGCTACAACGTCGAACCACGCATCGCTATGCTTTCGTTCAGCAACTTCGGCAGTACACCACACCCATCGGCCACCAAAATGGCGCGGGCGACCGAACTGGTCAAGCAGCGCGCACCCAAACTGATGGTCGACGGTGAAATGATGGCCGACACGGCGGTATCGCCGGAGATTATCGAGACCCTCTATCCGTTCAGTTCCCTGAAAGGCGGAGCGAACGTCTTGATCTGTCCGAATCTGGAATCGTCCAATATCGCCTACAAACTCCTGGGCAAACTGGGTGGGGCAGAGCAGGTTGGACCGATTCTCGTGGGCATCAACAAGCCGGTGTACCTGTTGATACCGGGGAACGAAGTGGCCGATATCGTGAATCTTACGGCTATGGCGGTGAGAGACGCACAGGAACTCGCGAAGTAGGCTAAGAAAAAGGGGCGCCCGACTCGGGGCGCCCCTGTGTGTGTGTCATTGCAGGCAGCATGGGATGCCCTCTCCTAGGTTCCCTGCATCAACCCCTCCATCCACTCCACTGTTTCCCGAAGCGCATCATCCGTCAATTCATGCCCGGCCGGGTACTCCCTGTACTGAAATGGCGCATTGGAGCGTTCGAACATCAACCGCGCGCGATGTGCAAGAGCCACGGGGATGACCGGATCCAGCGTGCCATGCGTTATGAAGAATGCGGTGTCGGCAAGATCCTGCCAGCGGAATGCCAGATGGGTGCCTTCCGGCACATAGCCGCTGTTCGCTGAAACTCCCCGCACTGTTTCCGGTGACACAAGTGCGGTGGAGAGGGACATCACTGCCCCCATACTGAAACCGAAGAGAACTATCGCACCCGGATCAACAGGGTAGCCGTTGCGGACGTCGGCCAGAAAGGTCTCGAGGCGGTCGCAGCTTTCACGAAACCTGCTCCCGTCAGGCTTGCCGAATTCCTGCACATCGTACCAGGTGTATCCACCGCCTTCGTAGGGAAACGGGGCGCGGGCACTGACGACAAATGCCTGTCGGGGAAGGAGCGGAGCCAGTCCGAGGAGATCTTCCTCGTCGGCCCCGCGTCCGTGAAGCACAATAATTGCCGGATGGAGTGCCGTTCCGGATGGTTCCGGAGGCAGAACCCGATGGTACAGGGAAGAGGAGATAGTCTTCATGTCACTCACGCTGGCCCCGCGTCACGCACTGTGGCGGAGACAGCGGAGGCAAACTGCTCAAAATTCTTCTTGAAACGACCCGCAAGATCACTTGCTTTTGCGTCGTAGGCTGACGCATCAGCCCATGTGGAGCGGGGGTTCAGCACCTCCGCCGGCACCCCGGGCACAGCCGCCGGGACGAGGAGCCCGAAGACGGGATCGGGGTTGGTCTTGACTGACAGCAGGTCTCCGCTGAGTGCTGCGCGGACCATGGCCCGCGTATGCGCAATGCTCATGCGTTTCCCTGTTCCGTATGGCCCACCCGTCCAACCTGTGTTGATCAGCCATGCATGGACGTTGTGCTGCCTCAGACGGTTTCCGAGGAGTTCTGCATATACCGTCGGAGCCATAGGCATGAACGGTGCTCCGAAACATGTGCTGAACGTGGCCTGTGGTTCCGTGACCCCCTTTTCGGTCCCCGCGACCTTTGCCGTGTATCCCGACAGGAAATGGTACATCGCCTGTTCGAGAGAGAGCCGGGCAATCGGAGGGAGAACACCGAAGGCGTCTGCGGTGAGCATGACGAGGTTGCGCGGATGGTCCGCCATACCAGACGGGACGATGTTGGTGATATGGCTCAGAGGATATGCCGCGCGCGTGTTCTCGGTGAGCGACTGGTCATCCAGATCGACACGGCGGCTTTCGGAGCCCATGACCACATTCTCGAGAACCGTCCCGAACATACGTGTCGTGTCATAAATGTCCGGCTCGGCTTCCGGCGAGAGACGGATGACCTTGGCGTAGCATCCTCCCTCAAAGTTGAAGACGCCATTGTCGCTCCACCCGTGTTCATCGTCACCGACAAGCGCTCGGTCGGGGTCTGCTGAAAGGGTGGTCTTCCCGGTACCCGAAAGGCCGAAGAAGAGTGCGGTGTCGCCCCGCTGACCGACATTCGCGGAACAATGCATCGGAAAAACGTCCTGGTCGGGGAGCAAATAGTTCAGAATTGTGAACACGCTCTTCTTGATTTCGCCGCCGTAGCTTGTTCCACCGATGATCACCAGCTTACGCGCGAGATGGAGAACGATGAACACCTCGGACCGGGTTCCGTCAATCTCCGGTATCGCGTGGAATCGTGGCGAATCGATGATCGTCCAGGTCTCCGGTGACGTATGGATCACCGGCTCATCCGGCCGGATGAGGAGGTTCCGGGCAAACAGATTGTGCCAGGCATATTCGGTGATGACGCGGACCGGAATACGGTACCGTGGGTCGGCACCGGCATAGAGGTTCTGGACAAAAACATCACGGCCCTGGAAATACGCGCAGAGCTTGGCAATCAACCCGTTGAATTTTGCCTCTTCCATCGGTTGATTGACTTTTCCCCAGTTGATTTTCTTTTCGCTCGACGGTTCACGAACGATAAATTTGTCATTGGGCGACCGGCCCGTGTGATGCCCGGTCCGGACGATGAGGGGTCCCAGGTGAGAGATCCATCCTTCGCGACGCCGGACTGCTTCTTCGTACAGCGCCGGTGAAGAAAGGTTCCAGTAGATGCCGCCCAGATTCTTGAGACCGATCTGTTCAAGGGGATGTGTCCCGGTTCCGTACTGCTGCATAGCGCAACTCCTCTCGTGTTCGCCGATTACTGTTTGGCGTATTCTTTCAGGAACCCGGCAAACTCCACGCGGTGGGATTCTTCGTCGGCGAGGGTGGTGATGCACAGGTCCTGCGTGACGTAATCTGCGGCTTCCCCGGCCAGTTCAATCAGCCTGCCATAGTGGGCGATGGCAGCATCTTCGGCTTCAATAACGCCGCGGATGACGGCAACGACGTTTGTCGTATCCGCAGGCGGTTGCAATGATTTCTGGCTGGCATGGAACCCCATGGACCCCGGCACCTGCCCGCCGACCTGCTTGATGCGTTTGGCAAGCATCTGGGCGTGAATCAGTTCTGCTGCCACATCTGCGGCAAGACTCTTTTTGATCTCCTCTGCCCGTACCCCATCCAGGTTCACGGAATTCGCGATATAGTTCGTGATGGTTTCAATTTCCATCCAGTACGCATGTGTCAGCAGGTCGATGATCTGCTGCCGGAATTGTTCTTTCATAGCCGTTTTTCTTCTTTCTCGATGTGTGTTCTCAACCAAAGGGGATGTACCCTTTATAAACAACGGAATACCCGCCGGGGTTCTTCCGACGCTATTGGAGATAGGTTTTCAGCCAATCGAACACCGTTCGGTGCCAGAATTCGCTGTTTGCCGGCTTCAGCACCCAGTGGTTCTCGTCAGGGAAGAAGAGGAATTTCGACGGGACTCCCTGGCGTTGCAGAGCGGTGAACAATTGCATCGCTTCGGTGTAGGGAATGCGGAAGTCCAGAGCCCCGTGAATGACCAATGTCGGCGTGCGGAAGTTCTGTGCGTACGCATGGGGGGAAAACCGTCTGTAATCTTCCGGCTTGTCCCATGGGGTGCCACTGTGATCCCATTCATCAAACCATACCTCATCCGTCGAGCCATACATGCTCTCAAAGTTGTAGACCCCATCATGGGTCACCAGTGCCTGAAACCGGTCTCCGGCATGGCCAAGGATCCAGTTTACCATGTAGCCGCCGAACGAAGCCCCTGCCGCGGCCCGGTGTGTGGAGTCGACAAAGGGAAGGGATGAAACGGTATCGAGCCCTTTCATCAGATCGATGAACACTTTGCCGCCCCAATCGCCGCTGATTTCATTTGTGAATTTCTGTCCGAATCCTGTGCTGCCACGGGGATTGGGAGCAAGCACGACATACCCCTGTGCGGCCCAGAGCGGCGGGTTCCAGCGGTACGACCAACTGTCGCCCCACGCACCCTGCGGACCACCATGCACCATGAGGACAAGAGGGTACGTGCGTGCGGGGTTGAATGCGGGTGGCTTGTAAAGCCATGCCTGGATCCGCACGCCTCCTTCACCTTCAAACCAGAGATACTCGGGTTCCGGGATGTCCAATCCGGCAAAGACGTCATCGTTGACCCGCGTAATCGGACGCAGGTTTTTGCCGTCGGCACCCGCCCGGTAGACTTCCGCCGGACGTGTTGCGGCAACGCGCATGAACACCAGCATGCTTCCGTCGCTGGTGATGCCGAGATCGCGGTTTGTTCTGCCATCGACGACTTTGCGGATATCATTGCCCGCGAGAGAAACGCTGAACAGCGGCGTGCGCGCTTTCTCTTCCGCTTCAAAGTAGAGCCGCTTGCTGTCCGGTGACCAGACCTGTGATCCGACCGAGGCATCGAACGATGCCGTCAGACTCCGCCGTGTCCCGGCAGCGCGATCGTAGAGAATCAGTTCCCAGCGGTCCGCTTCAAATCCCGCACGCGATTGTGCGCGGTAGGCGATGTACCTGCCGTCCGGTGAATAGCGCGGATATCCGTCGGCGGCCGGGTTTGATGTCAGCTGGCGGGGTGGTCCGCCCGCGAGCGGAAGAATGTAGATATCGTGATTGGTGCTCCACGCCTCTTCCCGTGTCGGCAGTGGTGTTGCAGTGTACGCGATTTCCTTTCCGTCGGGAGAGAACGCAAAGTCGATACCGGCAGAAAACGTCGACGACGTCGGGACGGCGTCACGGTTGCCGGGGGTACGGTCGCGAGGATCTCCGCCGGCAATAGCCTGCAGAAAGATGTGTTGCCGTTTCCCCTGCACCCAGCTGTCCCAGTGGCGGTAGAGCAGCTGCGTGAACACCTGCGCCTTGACCTTCCCTTCCGAGAGCTCCGTGAGGCGGGCCTTGTTCAGCGAATCGCTTTCGTTGAAGGGTTTGTCCGAATATTCGGGAAAGACTTCAGACACAAAGGCGATCGTCGTTCCGTCGGGCGACCAGACGGCCTGCGATGCTCCGGTCGAAAGCGTGGTAAACTGCCGGGGTTCACCGCCGCCAACACTGATCAGCCAGAGCTGGTTCTCGCCGGATCGGGAGGATTCAAAGGCAATCCACTTGCCGTCCGGAGACCACGCGGGGCTTCTATCCGCCGCCGGGTGTGTTGTCAATTGCCGGTGCGCCGATCCGTCGATCCTGGATATCCAGAGATCGGTGGCGTTCTTGTTGGCGGCGACATTGGGGGTCGTGACCGCGTATGCTACCCACTGACCGTCGGGGGACAGTGCCGGTGCTGCGATGCGTTTCATGAGCCCCATGTCCTCGATCGTCAGCGGCCGCCTGACCTGGCCGAGGCCTGTTTCGCCCAGAATGAGCAGCGAGAGAAGAACAGTCAGGTGGTACGAGTGGCAGAATACTTTCATGGGTGCTCCTTTGGAGGGAAATTCTTCCACATCATGGATTCGACCGGCTTGTCCGTCCGCACCGCATATTTTGCGTTCGCTTTCTGCCGGTAGAGTGTGGCGGGCTCACCGGACACTTCGAAGTAGATCAATTGTCCGATCGGCATGCCGTGATAGACGCGCACCGGCTGTTTTACGGAAATCTCAAGGGTCCAGGTATTGCAGAACCCGATATCCCCCTTGCCGGCTGTTGCGTGGATATCAATGCCCAGACGGCCGATACTGCTCTTCCCTTCAAGAAAAGGAACATGGCTGTGTGTTTCGGTGTATTCCACCGTCACCCCGAGATAGAACCTGTGTGGCAACAGGATGAGACCGCCGTCCGGGATCTCCTGGTAGTCGACCTGATTGTGTGCCCGCGCATCCAGAATCTCGTCGCGGTACGCCGCGAGGGTCTTTCCCAGATGCACATCGTACGAATTCGAGCCGAGGTTCGAAGGATCAAAGGGGTCGATGACAATTGTCCCTTTTTCCATTTCGTAAAGGATCTGTCTGTCTGTGAGAATCATGGTAGTGAAGAATTGGAAGGGGAAATGCGAATCTCTGAATAGTAAATAAAGGAAAAACGGCGGGAAAAACCAAACAGGGCAGACAGGGAACCACCGAACGCTGTTACGAGGATCTCGCTGTCAAAGCACGGGCCGTTGCCAGAATCAACGCCCAGGCGGCGTCGATGTGGTCCTGCTTCACGGTTGTCTGGCCAATGACCATACGCAGAGTATACTTCCCCGCGAGACGCGTGTGGGTGATGTAGAGTGTTCCGGTTGCATTGAGCGCATGCAACAGCTCTTCGTTGAGCGCGTCCAGATCCGCCTCGTTGCGCTTGCCTGCCGGCGCATACCGGAAGCACAGAAGGTTGAGGGGGACGGGCGCGAGAAGCTCGAAATCCGGCGTCGTCCGGATGGTGTCGGCGAGCCGGTGTGCCATGGCGATATGCTGCCGGAGGATTTCCTGAAGCCCGCGGACTCCGTAGCTGCGAAGTACGAACCAGAGTTTCAGTGCACGAAAGCGCCTGCCAAGCTGGATCCCCCAGTCGCGGTAGTTCTTTACCTGTTCTCCCTCTGCCGATTTGAGGTATTCCGGAAGGATGGCAAAGGTGCGTACGAGTGCTTCAGTGTCGCGGACGAAGTATGCCGAGCAGTCGAAATTGGTCAGGAGCCATTTGTGCGGATTGAACACAAACGAGTCTGCGAGTTCGACCCCTTTGAGCATTCCCCGCATCTCCGGGAGAATGAGGGCGGAGCCGGCGTACGCGGCATCAACATGGAACCAGACGCCGTTCTTCCGGCACACCGCGCCGATCGGTTCCAGAGGATCAAGAGCGGTGGAACTCGTTGTGCCGAGGGCGGCGACGACGATCAGGGGAGTGTATCCCCGGCGCCGGTCGCGCCGGATTGCGTCGTCGAGGGCATCAGGGACCAGTGCAAAGTCTCCGTCGACGGGGACCTTTCGCAGGAACTCTTTTCCAATGCCGGCAATCTTGACGGCTTTCTCCACGGACGAGTGTGCTTCCGTAGAGCAGTATGCCGTGAAACGAACTTCGGGAGAGAAGCCCCGCTGGTTCACCCTGAAGGCCGAGCTCCGCTCCCGTGCGGTCAGGACAGCGCAGAGCGTTGCAGTGGAAGCCGTATCCTGGATGACGCCGGTGAAGGAAGAGGGGAGTCCGATCATAGACCGGAGCCACTCCATCATGCGTTCTTCCAATTCCGTCGCTGCGGGCGACGTCACCCAGCTCATGCACTGGGCTCCGAGAGTTGCCGTCAGCATTTCTGCGAGGATGGAAGGAGGGCTGGAGTTGGCAGGGAAATAGGCGAAGAAGGACGGATGTTGCCAGTGAGTCATCCCCGGCAGGATGATCGTCTGAAAATCCCTCAGAATCTGGCCGTAGGGCTCTCCATTCTCGGGGGGATGATCGGGGAGCTGACGCAGAATTTCCCCGGGTGTGACGTCGGGTCTGACCGGAAAGGAATCAACCTGCTCGAGATAGTCGGCCATCCAATCGACAAGGTCGTGGGCAGCCGACCGGAACTCGTCGGTGGTCATCGATCAAAGACCTTCTGCTTCCGTGCATATCCCGTGAGGCGTGCGTCGACTCGTGCGTGGACGCTTCCGGCGGTGTACTTCCCCGTCCCCTTCCGGGTGCCTGCCGGCGTACCCATCAGGACTTCAATCCCCTGGTCAATCGTGTTGATCGCATAGACATGGAAGAGTCCTTTTTCCACCGCTTCCAGCACATCGCGGCGGAGCATAAGGTCCTGGACGTTCCTTTGAGGGATGAGCACACCCTGGGTGCCGGTCAGGCCCTTTCCCTTACAGACATCAAAGAATCCTTCGATCTTCTGGTTGACACCTCCGATGGGCTGGATCTCTCCGTGCTGGTTCACCGATCCTGTGACGGCGAGATCCTGACGGATCGGCAGGTCGGCGAGGCTGGAAAGGATGGCGTAAACCTCGGTGGAAGACGCGCTGTCTCCGTCGACCCCCCCGTACGATTGTTCGAAGGCAATGCTTGCGCTTAAGACCAGGGGCTTGTCCTGGGCGTACTTCCAGCGCAGATAGCCGCTGAGGATCAGGACCCCTTTGTTGTGCGACGGTCCACTCATTGCTGCTTCGCGTTCGATGTTGATGATACCGGCGCGTCCCATCGAGGTCTTGGCGGTGATGCGTGAGGGGCGGCCGAACTCGTGTTCTGCCATCTGGTACACCGAGAGACCGTTCACCTGGCCGACCACACGGCCGTCTGTGTCGATCAGGATGGAGCCGTCGAGGATCATCTCGTGGATTTTCTCCTCGACGATCTTTACGCGCTCAATGCGCTCGTCGATGGCTCGGCGGACGTGCGTGTCATGGACGCGCTGGCTTCCTTCTTTTGCCGCCCAGTAACTGGCCTCGCGGAGGACATCGGCCAGGATGCTGAAGCGTGTTGAAAGTTTCTTTTGCTGGCCGGACAGTCTGGCGCCGTACTCCACAACCTCGACAACGCCGGACACTTCGAAGGGCAGGAGGTGTTCGAGGTCGCTCAGTGTCTTGATAAAGGATACATAGGATTCTATGGACTTTTTGTCGTTTGTCATCTCGACGTCAAATTCCGCCCGGACCTTGAAGATCTTTTTGAAATCTTCGTCCAGACCGAACAGGAGATGATAGATTGAGGAATCGCCGATCATGACCACCTTCACAGTGATGTCGATCGGCTCTGGCTTGATGGCCGAGCTCGGTCCGAACATGCCCGATTCATATGAATGAATCTCGATTTGACGATTCCGGAGCACGCGTTTCAGGGTATTCCATACGCCGGGTTCTGTCAGGGCGTCAATTGCGTTGATGACAAGATATCCCCCGTCAGCATTCAGCACCGACCCCGCTTTGATCCGCGTGTGGTCGGCGCGCCACAGGCCGTTGCGGTCGATCACCCGTTCAATCGTGCCGAACAGGTTCTTGAATCGCGGGTTCGCCTCGATAATCACCGGGGTCCCGGGAACGTCGGTATTATCAACGATGACATTTACATGATATTCGAGGAAGGTGTCTTCTTCCCGCTGCGCGGCGAATGGGAGGAGAGGTTGTTGCTGTTCGTCGCGCGGATGGAAGCGAGAAAGGTTTTCAAGGACATCGTGCTCAAGATCGTCCAGATAGTCCTGGACGCGGGGAACGGGATAGCGCTGCCGCAGTTCTTCGAGCTGTTCTTCCACAACCGGAACGACAATGCGGTGATTGAGGTCATCCAGGGATTTCTTGGCCTTGCGCTCGATATTGCGCATCTCGCGCATGACCAGGTCCATCTGCTTTTCAAGGTCCGCGTGCTGAGTCTCCAGGAGTTTCAAATCGTCAGCACTCATATCTCCGGTGTCGACCCGTGTGTGCAACTGCTCCATGCTTGTCGGAGCTCCCTCGACGACCGGTGCGATTTCAGGACGGGTTGTGCCGCCTCCCTGAACCTGGACGACTTCGAACCCCTTCTCGCGCACGCGCTTTTCGAATTCTCGGAGCACGGAACGCTGCCGCTGCTGGAAATGCTCGAGCGTGCTCTTCCGCTGGTCGGCATAGCGCCGGCTCTCGAACACGGCGGGAATGGCTTTCATCAACTCGTTCAGGAGTCCAGCCATGTCTTTTTTGAAGGCCATACCCTTCCCGGCCGGGAGTGTGATCAGGAGGGGCAGATCCGGGTCACGGAAATTGTGGACATAGCACTTGTCTGTCAGCTCCGCCGGGCGTTTCTCGATGTCATGCAGCATACGCTTGATGGTCGTGGTGCGTCCGGTTCCGGCGATGCCCGTGACGAAGATATTATAGCCGTTCTGCGGGATCTCCAGGCCAAGGTGCAGGGCCCGCAACGCCCGGTCCTGTCCGATGATCTCTTGCAACGGTGTCACGTCTTCAATCCGGTCAGTGCCGATCATGGCTGGAGTGCATCGCCAGCGCAGGGTCTTGACGGGAACTTCGAGGGGGTGACGGCGTTTGGTGCGGGTTGTTTTCATTAGTACTCTTTGCGGTTGGTGTACAGGTTCATGAGGATCCCCACCATGATGGTGCTCGAGAACATCGCCGATCCACCATAGCTCATGAAGGGAAGGGGAACACCGATCACCGGGAATAACCCCAGGGCCATTCCGATGTTGATGACGATATGCGTGAAGAACACGGCGGTCAACCCGATTGCCACCAAACCGCCATACCGGCTCTTGACCGTGGAACCGAGCGTGACCCCCCGCATCAGGAGGACACCGAAAAGCGCCAGGACGGTCGTGGCTCCCAGAAACCCGAATTCCTCGCCGGGGACGCAAAAAATGAAATCCGTCCACTGTTCGGGGATGAAGTTCAACTGGGTCTGCGATCCCTGAAGATATCCCTTGCCGATGAGGCCCCCCGAGCCGATGGCCACCTTGGACTGGAGGATATTGTATCCTGCCCCGAGGGGGTCGGCATTCGGGTCCAGGAACGTGTCAATACGTTTCTGCTGATACGGACGGAGGCCGTCGTAGATGAACTGAACCGAGATGCCGACGAGGACCATCAGCGAAAAAACCACAGCTGCCACGAGCCGGTGTTCCTGAAGCACGTAGATCACAACGCCGAAGAAAGCCACCACAATCAGAAACGGCGTTGTTCCGAACAACGCCCCCAGGGCTGCGGCCACAGGGGCGACGATTGCGACCAGGGTGAAGCGGGATGCGCCCCCCCAGTACAGCAGGACGAAGAACATGCCGCCATAGATCACCGCTGTCCCGAAGTCCGGCTGCATCATGATGAGCACGACGGGAACCAACACTATCCCGGCGGCGGTTAGCAACCCGCGGGGCGATTGGAGTGACACATCGCTACGTGAGAGATAGGTCGCCAGCATCAGGACCGTGGTGATCTTCGCAAATTCCGATGGCTGGATGCGAAATGAGCCAATCGTGAACCAGCTGGTCGATCCCGAAACGGTCTTCCCGAGGAGGAGAACGATGATGAGAAGCAGCACAGAGAAGAAATATGCCGGATACGAGATGGACTGCAAAAAACGGAACGGCATAAACGTGAGGACGAGAATTCCTACGGTCCCGATTCCCACCCAGGCAAGCTGTTTGTAGAATATTTCAGACGCCCGGGCATCGTACGTGGCACTGTAGATGGAAACGAGACCGATGATCGCCAGCGCGAGTGTCGTAAAGCCTATCGGGAGGTCAAAATACCGTTTGAGATAATTCCACATATGCTACCGGCCTCCGGCTGCGAGCTTCGGTTCAGCGGGACCGGAGGCAATAGGGTTGTTAGCCGGTCTGCGTGCGACGCCATCGAAGCGCACCAGGCGTCCGTAGAGATACTGTTCCATGCACATGCCCGCAACCGGGGCTGCATGTGATCCACCGAATCCGGCATTTTCCATCAGGACGGCGATCGCAATGCGGGGGTTGTCGAACGGCGCAAACCCGACAAACCATGCGTGGTCAGGGCCGTGAGGATTCTGTGCTGTGCCCGTCTTACCGGCAACTTCGACGCCGGTGATGCGCGCAAGTCCTCCTGTTCCTCCGGGCAGCTGTACGGCGCGTCGCATTCCCTCCCGGACGACATCCCACGTTTGTTCGGAAACATTGACCCGCCTGCTTTGAAAGGCAAGGGTATCGATAGCCTTGTATTGTTTTCGGACGACGGCGAAGACCGTGTGGGCCTGGTGGTAATGCCCGCGGTTGGCGAGGACCATGGCATAGCTGGCCATTTGCAGAGGCGTCACGCCCAGTTCTCCCTGGCCAATCCCGAGACTCGGGAGAAAGCCCCGAGTCCATCCCGAGGGTCCGTACCGGCGGTCCATATAGGCCGTGTTTGGCAGGAGGCCGGGATTTTCTTCGCCGATATCGATGCCGGTCAGCATGCCGAACCCCAGCTCTCTGCCATAGTACGACCAGGAGTCGAGCCCGGTCTTCAACATCAACTGATAGAAATAGACGTTGCAGGATTGCTGCAATGCGCTGATCATGTCCACGCTCCCGTGGACATGGAGGTCTTTGAACACTTTGTTTCCGAGGCGGAACGCGCCTGTACAATGAACACGCCAGGAGGGGGTGACGACGCCGCTCTCGAGGGCGGCAATGGCCAGAGCCATCTTAAACGTCGAGCCTGGAGGGTATCTCGTAAGTGTCGCCCGGTTGAACAAGGGGCGAGATTCGTCGGTGTTGAGCGCCCGCCAGAGCTTTGGAGGGGTGACTCCACTGAAGAGGGAGAGGTCGTAGTCAGGCGCGCTGACCATGGCGAGGATCCCGCCGTCCGCTGGATCGATGGCAACGATGGCTCCTCTCCGACCGGCCATCAACGACTCGGCAAATGCCTGCAGGCCGAAATCCATCGTCAGGACGAGGTCGTTGCCGTCAACGGCGGGCACATCAAGCTTGCCGTTCTCGAAGCTTCCCACGACCTGACCCCGTACGTTGACCGTGCTGAACTCGGCCCCTTTGATCCCCCGCAGGCTCTGTTCGTATCCTGCTTCGACACCCGATGAGCCAACCACGTCTCCCTGGGAATATTCCCCCACAAGCGTTCTGATCTGCGATTCGGAGATTTCCTTTGTGTAGCCGAGAACGTGCGATGCCCGCGCGTGCGTGGTATACCAGCGTTTCGACTCAACCTGATAGTCAACCCCCGGCAACCGATCGTGGTTTTCTTCGAGCGCGGACAGCTCGCGGAAGTCAATGTCCCGCTTGATCTTGACGGGTGAGAACCGGGAATACGCTTCGCCGCGTTTCAACCGGTCGACAATATAGACAGAGTCAAGAGAGAGCAGACGGGACAGGTACGGGATACTCCGTTTGTCGAATTCGTATGGCATGACGGTGACCGAAAAGGACGGGCGGTTGTCGACAACCAGCACATTGTTCCGATCACGGATGTACCCGCGGACAGGTTCCCGGGTGATGATACGGACGCTGTTCTCCTCGGATTTCTTGCCGTATTCATCTTTGTAGATCATCTGGAGCTGAAACAGGCGTGCGACAAACACGAGAACGATCAGGGCGATCACCGCGTAGAGCACGCGCCGCTTCTGATACACATGTATGTCGTCTTGGAGAGCCATTGTCAGGTACGGTATCGACGGGCAAAGATAAAGACGGCAATCACCGACGCCAGCACGGTATACACTGTTGTCGGGATACCGTAGAGGATGATTGCATCATTCCACGAGAGATCGCTTCCCTGCAGGAAGATAAGAAAATAGACGAGATTATGCACAAGGGAGACGCCGGCGAGGATGCCCGGGAACTGAGCGCCGCTCAGGATTTGTGTAATTTTGTTTTCGTTATACGTGTATCCTGCGAGGAATCCGGCGAGGGCCTTGGCAAACGACGAGAGTCCGAGCATGGTGTCTCCGCCGGCAAGCACATCCAGCAGGAGACCGAGAAGAAACCCTGCGGTGGAGGCCGCAATGTGGCCCCGCGTAATCCCGAGATACACGATCCAGATGAGTGCAAGATCGGGGACGATACCGCCGACGGCGACATACGGAACGAGGGTGGTCTGCAGGAGAAGGACTGCCAGGGAGATGCCGATATAGGTGAGCGAGCGTTGCACGGCCGGATCACCTACTCGGCAACCCGGCGTTCGAGCGCGACGCGGCTCGAATCCGGCAGGACGGTGGCCACAAAGACCTCTTCCAGACGGTCGAAGTCCACCGCAGGTGAGACGAGAATTTCCTGGAAGAGCTCCCCCGGAACTTCCCGTGTCGAGGCAATAATGCCGACGCGGATCCCGGAGGGAAAAATGCTGCTGTAGTCGGATGTGACCAGTACATCCCCCGGCCGGACATCCATCGTTTTGGGGACGTTGGCCATGCGCAGGGTCCGTCCTTCCATCCAGCGGACGATACCCGTGACCCTGCTGCGCTGGATGCGGGCGCTCACGCGGAGATCCTTATGGAGAAGAAGCTGGATGATGGCATAGCTCCTACTGGTGGCAGTGACCCTTCCCACCAGCCCCTGGTTGGTGACGGCTGGCATGCCGGTCCTGATTCCGTTATCGGATCCGGCGTTAATGGTGATCGTGTTCCGCAACGATTGGAGTTGTGCTCCGACCACCGAGGCCGTGATATACGTGAATGCCGGGCGGTCTTTCAGATCAAGCAGAGAGTGAAGGCGCAGGTTCTCGAGCTTTGCTTCACGAAGGCGGTTCACCTCATCGGAAAGCGAGAGGTTCTGTTCGCGAAGGATCCTGTTCTCTTCCCGGAGGGAGAAGTAATTCGGAATGAACCCTGCAGCGTTTTGCAGGGCCGCCGTTATGCCCAGCACATGACTGCGTAGCACTCTCACCTGATCCGTGGTGTTAAACGCAAAGAGCGCGATGGCGAGTACGAGGTACACCGCAAGGAGGAAGTACTCCTTGAAAAGGATGGCGATATCATACGCGCGTTTGAACATTCCAGAAACAGCCAACCTCCCCGGCGTGCGCGGTCAGTACCGCTTGCTTTTCAGCAGGACTTTGGAGTAGCGGTTGATGTTCTCGAGGATCAAGCCGGTGCCGCGGACGACGGCTGTCAGAGGGTCTTCGGAAACGTGGACCGGCAGCTGGGTCTCCAGGTGCAGTCGCTCGTCCAGGCCCCGCAGCAATGCTCCGCCGCCGCTGAGCATGACGCCGCGATCCAGGATGTCCGCAGAGAGTTCCGGAGGTGTTCGTTCCAGCGAGAGTTTCACCGCTTCAATGATCTGGCCGACCGGTTCGCTGAGTGATTCGCGGATTTCCACCGAACTTGCCTCGGTCGTTTTGGGTATGCCATTGACCAGATCGCGCCCCTTGACGCGAATGGACACTTCCTCTTTCATCGGCATCGCCGATCCCACCTCGCACTTGATGGCTTCCGCAGTCCGTTCCCCAACAAGAATGTTGTGGTTCTTCTTGAAGAACTGGATGATGGCATTGTTCATTTCGTCGCCCGCAACCCGGATCGACTCCTCATTGACAATGCCTGAAAGGGCGATGACTGCGATCTCCGTTGTCCCGCCCCCGATGTCGACAATCATGTTTCCCACGGCGGCCTCGACATCAAGGCCGACACCAATCGCCGCGGCCATGGGTTCAGCGACAAGATGGACTTCCTTCGCGCCTGCGTGTTCAGCGGCGTCCCGCACCGCACGCTTTTCCACTTCCGTGACGCCGCTGGGAACGCTGATCACGATTCTCCTGCTGGGCATCCAGTTCGCGTGGATCTTCCGGATGAACTCACGAAGCATCCCTTCGGCAATCTCAAAATCCGCGATCACACCGTCCTTCATCGGGCGGATCGTGCGGACATCGCGGTGCGTTCTGCCCAACATCTGCTGGGCCTCATGACCGATGGCGACGATCTTTTTAGTGTTTCGATCAAATGCGACGATTGAGGGTTCATTCAGGACGATGCCCTTCCCCTTCATGTGAATCAGGGTGTTTGCGGTCCCGAGATCAATCGCAAGATCGGCGGAAAACAGCGAGAACAATCCCATAGCGCTCAGTGTCGGAAGTGTCTGATACCGGTGAATACCATAGCAACGTTATGTGCGTCTGCTGCGGCGATGACCTCTTCGTCGCGCACAGACCCCCCCGGTTGAACAACCGCCGTGGACCCCGCGTGCACGGCCTCCAGCAAACCGTCGGCGAAAGGGAAAAATGCGTCGGAGGCTACGACGGAACCTGCCAGCGAGAGTCCCTCTTCTGCTGCTTTGAATGCTGCAATCCGTGCTGCATCCACACGCGACATCTGGCCGGCTCCGATCCCCAGCGTCCGATCGGCGCCAGCATAGACGATCGCATTGGACTTAACGTGTTTGACGACACACCAGGCAAAACGTAGCGCCCGCATCTCTTCGACCGTCGGTTCCCTTCGCGTCACCACCCGGAGACCCTGTTCATCCATCGGCCGGACATCGGGATCCTGGACCAGGAACCCTCCCGGCACGCTCCGGACATCGTGATCGGTCCGTGTACGGACATCCCCCTGGATGCGGATCAGGCGACGGTCTTTCTTCTTCTGAAGCAGGGCAAGAACCTGTTCCGGAAATTCCGGGGCGATGATGACTTCGGTGAACACCTCATTGATCCGCTGTGCCGCAGCCATGTCGAGCGGACGGTTCACCGCCACGATACCCCCAAAGGGGGATTTTGTGTCGGTGGCAAACGCACGGGCATACGCGTCGGCGAGATTGTCTCCGGTTCCGACGCCGCACGGGTTGGTGTGTTTGACAATCACCACCGCCGGTTCGGTGAACTCTGCCACAAGCGATGCAGCAGCAGAGACATCGATAATATTGTTGAACGAAAGTTCCTTGCCGTGGAGCTTTGTGAAGAACGACCCCCAGTGCCCGTACAGGGCGGCATGCTGGTGCGGGTTTTCTCCATACCGAAGGGATTGCTCACGCGGTGCGTCGACCCTGAATGACGGCGGGAACGATCCGTGCCCGTTGCCGGCACCGTCCAGATAGTCGGCGATGACTGCGTCATACGCGGCAGTGTGGCGGTAGACGTTACGTGCGAGAGCAAAGCAGGTTTCGTCGCTCAGCACGGCCTCATGTGCCCTCATCTCTTCCAGGAGCGTATCGTACAGGCGCGGGTCCACGACGACGGCCTTGTGCCGGAAATTCTTTGCCGCGGAGCGGAGCATGGACGGACCGCCGATGTCGATTTGCTCAACCGCGTCGGCAAGTGAGACGCCCCCATGTGCCACCGTTTCTGCAAACGGGTACAGATTCACCACGACCATGTCGATGGGCGTGATGCCGTGTTCATCGAGCTGGCGGACGTGTTCGGGATTGTCCGCAACAGCGAGCAGGGCGGCGTGGATCACGGGGTGCAGGGTCTTCACGCGCCCGTCCAGTATCTCCGGAAAACGGGTGACATCGGAAACCTGCCGCGCCGGGATTCCCTCACGCTGCAGGAAGGTGAATGTTCCTCCTGTGGAGAGGATTTCCACGCCCATGGCGTGGAGTGCGGAGGCAAACGCCGCGAGACCACGCTTGTCGGAGACACTGATAAGGGCACGCCGGATGCGAGGCACTGCTACTCCTGTACGGGACGGAGACGAACGTGACTGTGACCGTTGAGTACCGAGACCCTGTTTTCTGCAAACAGCCGGATGGCCTCGGGGAGAATGACGTGCTCCATCTCGAGAACGCGGGCTGCCAGGCCCTGGGGAGTGTCGGAGGCAAGCACCGGGACCGTGCGTTGCAGCACGATGGGTCCGTGATCGTAGTCTTCGTCCACAATGTGAACCGTCACGCCCGTTAACGGCTCATGGGCCGCAAGCACCGCTTCATGAACACGCAGGCCGTACATTCCTTTCCCGCCGAAGTGGGGAAGGAGAGCCGGGTGGATGTTGATGATGCGGTTGCGGAATTCCGCCACGACCTGGGCAGGCAAACGCTTCATGTACCCAGCCAGGACAACCAGATCGACGGCGGCTTTGCGCAGATTCTCTCCCAGAGCGCTGGCAAAAGCACCCTCGGACGCATAGTGTTTTTGGCTTATGTGAAGTGCCGGGATGCCATTGGCCCGGGCTACGTCCAGGATGCCCGCGTCAGAATTATTACTGAGGACGAGGACGATGCGGACACCCGGAAGATGGCCCGCCTGGACGGCCTGGAGGATGGCCTGGAAATTGGATCCGCGTCCGGATCCGAACACGGCAGCATTGTACATGTATGCATTGTAGCACAATTTCCAAAGAGATTCAACCGACCCCTAGCGCACACATCCCTCAAGGAATTCAAGGGTTCTGGTGCCGCTATCCACTCTGGCGCGAATACCCAGCGGCATGGTCATTTTCCTCGCCTCATGTCCGAACGGAAGATGAGCCAGAAACGGAGTCGGGACCCATGCGGAGTACTCCGAAAGGACTTCGTCCACCGTAAACGATGGCTTGGTCTCGTCTTTCGGTGCGCAGTCTGTAAATTGCCCGGCCAGGATTCCTTTGACACGATGCAGAATTCCTGCATGCCGCAGCTGGGTCATCATACGGTCGATCCGATAGGGTTCTTCCCCGATGTCTTCCAGAAAAAGCACTGCGCCTTCAAACGAGGGTTGATGCACTGTGCCGAGGATTGAAACGAGATGGGCAAGATTGCCGCCCAGGAGGCGGCCGGTCCCCTTGCCGCCTCGCAGGGATACCGTGGGTTCCTGCGGAGGGAGTACGTGCCCGGCCCGCTTGGTCGATGTGAGCATTCTCCAGAATAACTCCTCGGTGTACCCGTCCAGGGGATCGGCAAGATCTACCCCGACCATCGGTCCCTGAAAGGTGACAAGCCGGCACTTCTTCCAGAGAGCGAGCTGCAACGACGAGATGTCGCTGTACCCGACGAAAATCTTGGGGTGGCGGGCAATCATCCGGTAGTTGATCAACGAGAGCAGGCGCGGAGTGCCGTATCCCCCCCGGATGCACATGATGGCTTTGACCTCGGAGTTGGAAAACATCTCGTTGAGGTCGCCCGCCCGCTCTTCATCCGTTCCGGCGAGATAGCCGTATGTATTCAGAACGTGTGCGCCGACAAGAGTGCGGTAGCCGAGTCGTTCCAGATATGCAACGCCCTGGTCTATCCGCGCCGGATCTGCAATGCGACTTGCAGGGGAGACAATGCCGATGAGATCACCGGGCTTCAGTTCGGGGTGGTTTGATGGGTTCCACGGGTTCTCCTGACTTGATGTGATACCAGGCAACATACGGCCTCCAGCGCGGAAATGCAAAGATTCCAGCAGGATTTCCCTTGACTTTCCTTGCCGGGGCGGTTATGTTGCGATGCATCATGCCCATGATCAAAGACCCCCTGCGCTGGAAACGTCTCCGGTACAATGTACTGCTCGAGACCCTGACGGACGAAGAGTTCGGTGAGCTTGAACAGAAGCTGATCGAGCATGTCTACCAGCCCGATCAGGTCATCATCGAGGATGAAGGGTACGGTGACGAGGTGTTCTTTCTGGCCGAGGGGCGGATCCGGATTTCCAAGCGGTCCACGAACGGCGAATCACGATTGCTGGCCCTTCTGCATCCGGGAGACTGCTTCGGCGAGCTTGAACTGATCGCCGGCCGGCCGAGATCGGCTCGCGTGGTCGCCATGGACACCTGCGTGACATACACCCTCCGCAAAGCAGATTTTGACAACCTGCTGTATCAGTCACGGTCCGTCGCCGTCCGGCTCCTTCAGGTGCTCAGCATACGCCTGCGAGCAACGAACAACACCCTTGTTGCCGAAACGCAACGCCTGCGCGATCAAAACCGCTCGGAAATTCATGCGCTCGAGCAGCTCATTGAAGCAACAAAAAGTTTGAACTCCACTCTCGATCTGAACGAGCTGCTTGATATTCTCGTTGATATCACGCTCGGGCTGGTCGATGCCGAACGCGGGACGGTCTATGTGCTGGATGCGCAGCGCCAGGAACTGTGGACCCGGGTGGCGAAGGGATTGGACACTTCTGGCCGCGTGACCATTCGCCTCCCGATCGGCAAAGGCATCGCGGGGTATGTCGCCGCGACGGGCGACCTGATCAATATCCCCGATGCCTATCTGGATCCCCGGTTCAATCCGGAATTCGACCGGCAGACCGGATACCGGACACGGTCGATCCTTTGCATGCCCATCCGGACGAAGGAAGGTGCTGTCACCGGGGTCTTCCAGCTGCTGAACAAGCGGGAGGGCGTGTTCACGGACGACGACACCCGGATTCTGGATGCGCTGTCCGTCCATGCGGCGATCGCCCTCGAGAACGCACGGCTCTACGAGCAGGAGCGCCTGAAAATCCGGATCGAACGGGACCTCCTTGCGGCCCGCGAGGTCCAGATGAGCCTGCTTCCACGGCACACTCCTTCTGTGCCGGAGTATGCCTTTTCTGCCACCGCGGTTTCCGCCCGTGAGGTTGCTGGTGACCTGTACGATTTTATCAGACTGGACGGACAACGGATCGCCGTCACCATCGGCGACGTTTCAGGGAAGGGACTCCCGGCAGCCCTCTTGATGGCCCATATTCAGGGTTCGGTACGCGATGTCGCACATGAGTTCAAAGGCCCCGGGGAGTGTCTGACCGTGCTCAATCAGCGCATAGCGGCGACGACGTCTGTTGAGAAGTTCGTGACCCTTGTGTACGGCATTCTCGATCCCCGTGCGCATACCTTCCATTATGCGAATGCCGGGCACAACCCTCCCATTCTGATGGCGAGCGATGGAAACGTCAGAACTCTCGAATCAGGAGGAACGCTTCTGGGGATTGTGGAGGGCCTGATCTATGACGAGGAAACGGTGAGCCTTGGTCCGGGAGATGTGCTGGTGCTCTACACCGACGGGTTGTCTGAATCCATGAATGCACGGCAGGAACTCCTGGGTGACGATCGGATCGCATCGCTTGTCGCATCGGTGCACGACAAGACAGCGGAGGAAATCAAGAACACCTTGCTTGCAGCCGTTGCCGAACATCAGGGAAATGAACCACCTGCGGACGATCTGACACTGATCGTTGTCAAACGTCTCCGTGCAGCATAACCATAAACACCTGAAGAGGGGAGGTCAAGAGTGCTCTTTATTTTCAGTATTATTATTGCGGTTGTCGCCCTTGTGGCCTGGCGCTCTGCGGCACGCAAGGGCAAAGAGAACAATCCTTCGTTTCGTTCTCTTGCCAGCGTTGCGTCGCTCGCCTTTGTAGTGTTCATCCTCGTAGCGCTGTCGCAATTTTTCACGCAGGTACCCGCGGGACATGTCGGGGTCGTGGACGTCTTTGGCATCGTCTCTGACCGCAGCCTCCCGCCTGGGATCAACGCGGTGAATCCCCTTGCGCGCGTGCACAAGTTCTCTGTTCAAACGCGCGAACATAAAGAGGTGATGCAGGTGCTGTCCCGTGAAGGTCTGACCATCGGTCTTGAAATCAGTGTTCTGTACCGGCTGAATCCGGACTCTGCGGCAAGCGTGTACAAGACCATCGCAGGCGGTGACTTTGAAAATATTGTCCTCATCCCGCAGTTCCGGTCCATCAGCCGGTCGGTGACGGCAAGCTTTCAGGCAAGCGCCCTGTATTCCACAGAGAGGGAACGGCTGGGTTTGGCCGTGTTGGACGAGCTGGCGCGCACCGTTGCCGTGCGCGGCATACTCATCGAGTCGACCCCCCTGCGGAATGTTGCCCTGCCCTCGCAGTTGACTGAGGCGATCGAACAGAAGCAGCGAGCCGACCAGGAGTCACAGAGAATGGAGTTCATTCTCCTCAAGGAACGACAGGAAGCTGACCGTAAACGGATTGAAGCGAAAGGTATCGCAGACTTTCAGACCATCGTTGCTGCAGGCATCAGTGAACAGCTCCTGCGGTGGAAAGGTATCGAAGCGACGGAGAAGCTGAGCAGTTCACCCAACACCAAGGTGGTCATCGTCGGTGCCGGCAAAGACGGCCTGCCGATTATCCTTGATACCAAGTAGGAGGAGTTCCGGAGGACCTTTGCGGGGCATGGAGTTGCGCACAACAGTACGGCTCCTCCTCTCACGTCCGTGAGAGGAGGAGCCGTGGTGTCTACACCCCCGTCACTTCCCTCTGTGCTTTACGCCGGGATACTCCTGCATCTCCCGCAGGTTCCGGTGGAGGTCCCACCAACCGTGCTTGAAGGCGGCATAGTCGGGTCCCGCCATGGCCGACGCATACCGAACGGAATTGGCGTAGAAGACCCACTGGCTGATCCAGTGGTGTTCCAGGGGCTCATCGAACGGGTTTGAGCGGTCAGCCGTTTTTGCGTCCCACGCGGAAGCTATCAGCGCCGTCGCCGCAGAGACCATGCGATCGGTTTCCAGAAGCGTGGAGTCCAGCTTGGCAAAGTGCCGGTCAGCCCAATCCGTTCCGTGGCAGTTCCGGCATACACCCTTCATGGCATTCAATCGCCGGAGTTGTTCGTCAGTGCTGATCAGGCCGGAAGCAGCAGGTACTCCGGAAAATGTCACAGGCAGCGGCAGCCTGTCGGCATTCGACAATTCATAGGTTTTTCCGCTCAGCGGCTGAGGATGTGAATAGATCAATCCGAAAATCCGGACCCACAGTCTTGACCCGAAATCATGTGTTCGTTCGCCCACCACTGCGCCGGCGGGAGTCACGACGAGAGCGTTATGACAGGTAGCGCACGACGGTGCCGTGAAGTCCTTTCCCAGGGTCCACGGTACAGGATCCCAGTTCCACGCACTCTTCTTTGCATCCAGAATATTGCCGTGTTTGCTTTCCTTGAAGACGTTGTACCCGGGTACATCGGGCTCGAGGTGGCATTGACCACACGTTTCCGGTTTTCTGGCGATTTCAATTGAGAACCCGTGGCGGGGATGACACGCTGTACAGGCACCGCGGCTCCCGTCGGGGTTGATCCTGCCGACCCCCTGATTCGGCCAGCCTGCGATGACGGGAATTTCCACCTCTCCGGCGTCCGTCTCGATGGTCCGTTTTCCGCTGACGGTGAGGGTTGTTCCGTGACAGGCGAGACATGTTTCCCATCGCGCATTGTGCGACGAGGATCCCGATCGCACCTGACCTCGTTCCGCCCCGTCCGTGCGTGTAATTGTTTCCATCAATGCGGAGAAGACCGGATTCTTCACCAGATTGTCGTGCGCGTGCGCTTTTTTTGACCCGCTGTATTGCATGACCTCGGTGGGGTGACAGGTCTGGCAGTCGTTGGGAGAAACGACGACGTTGATCGTGTACCCGAAGTGATCGAAGGCGTCGCGATGATCGGCCGTATGAAGGCCGTGGCATTCATAACATCCAACGACCACACCGCCGGTCGCCGCTGGCACGACGGATGCGGAAAACCGACGTTCGAGCACCGGGCGGGCCAGCGCTTCGGTGGGTGTGGTCATGGCATGGCGGCTTGTACGCCAATCGAACACGATCCCCGGCGTGACAGACTCATGGCAGTCCAGACACGCCTGCGATTCGCCGCTCACAACCGTGACGGGAGCGGGTTGCGAACGTGCATCGTGGGTTCGGACCAGGAGAAGCATGGAGAGAACGGAGAAAAGGATGAGAGGGTGCATCGGTTGGGTCCTCGGCTGGTGAAACATTATGCGGGTTACATGCCAGCACCTCCGTACCGTGGCAGGCGAATGGTAAAGCGCGACCCGCGGCCGACAGCACTCTCAACATCAATTTCGCCATGGTGCTGGGCGACAATCTGCTGTGCCATCGGCAGCCCCATGCCGGTGCCGTCGGGTCTGGTGGTGTAGTATAGATTGAAGATCTTCTTTCGTGCCGCGTCGGGAATGCCCCCTCCGGTGTCGGTCACGGTGAGAGATACATGCGTGTCGCTTGCGCTGCAGAGAAGGGTGATGGTTCCCCCGGTGGGTGTTGCATGCAGGGCGTTCTGAAGGAGGTTCAGGACGGCCTGCGTCATCTGGTCCCGGTCGATCAGGAGCGCTTCGGTGCATTCCGACTCCGCCCTGAACGCCACTCCGTGTGCCGTTGCCTCCTCCCTGAAAATCGCAGCAAGGTGGGCTATGAACTCGTCTGTGTGCACGGTCGCCACCTGCAGGGGTGCAGGCCGCGAAAACCGAAGAAACTGCTGGACAATCCCGTTTACCCTCCTGGCCTCGCTCCGGAGAACTCCGGTCAGCGCTGCAAATTCCTCAGCGCCATTGCGGGGGGAGAATTCCTTTTCGAACCGTTGTGCGATCATGGCAATGGCGTTCAACGGATTCCGGATTTCGTGTGCAACGCCGGATGCGAGCTCGCCGAGCGCACTCAACGTTTCCCGCCTCTGGAGTTCCGCCTCTACACGCCGGTAGTTTCTGCCCGCAACGATGGCTATCGTCACCAAGATGCCGAGAAGGACCAGGACGAGTGACACGATCATCATCCGTCGCTGCATCCGTGCTTCGGTCGCTCGGATTTCGTCCATGGAGAGTCCGATCCGGAGAACACCTGCAGTGGTGTTCTCGAGAATCAGGGGATGGAGAACCTCGATCACCGACGTCGAGCCGAAGCTGATCTCTCTCATCACGGTCGTATCTTTGTGCGTGACGAAGGGAAGGAGAGAGTCAGCTGCAAACGATGACAGCTCCGTGACCGCACCGCTGGCGGCGATGATCCCATCCTCATCCTGGAGGGCGACATACTCGATACCGCTGTTGTCGCCGAGATCGCGGATAAGTCTGCCGATCCCGATCCGCTTGCGGAATTCCAGGAGCTCTGCTGCATCAAGATTGAGCACAATTGCTCCTCCACCAGGGCGCAAACGGCGGATGGCGACGGCATACCGCTGTCCGTCCTCAAAGCGGGCATCCTTAAGGCCGATCACCAGACTGCCCTTCTCTCCGTGAAGGATGGGCGAAAGAATGTCAGCGGGGAGATGCTGGGCGGGGATGTCACTGTGTTCGTCTGACGGAAGGTGGCTGGAGAGAACCTTGGCCCCATTCCGGTCGAAGAGATTAATGCGGAAGATGTTGTTTGCGTGTGCAATCTGTGCCAGACGTGCATGTGTCAGCAGGCCGAGACTGTCCAGGCGGGCAATGAACCAGGCATTGTTCAGAAGACGCTCGGTGAGAAAGCGCTCGAGCTGCTCGGAAGCGAGGATGGTATTGACGCTCCCCTGATGGATCGTCTCGACGAGGGAGAGGGCTTCTTCCTGGACGACGTGGGCAAGTTCCCGGCGGCTCTGCTCAAGTTCCCAGAATGCCGAAACGATCATGAGCGCTCCCACAATGACCGTAATGGCCACCAGAGAGCGTGGTGGGATGTTGAAAGCGACCTTCATGGAGCGCGCACCTGGAGGGAATGTACTTCAATTCCACGAGAAATGCTCCCATCACCGACGGTTCTTCCCCCGCGGCTAGGGGTACGATATCTGTATGACGAAAGCGTTGTTGGTGTATGTGAAGAACGGATCGTTGGATCGATTGCTAATGTGATCGTATGCAGCTTCCACCGTGCACCCCAGGGGCGTCAGTGGTACGGTGAGGTGCAGTCCGACCGCTCTGCGGACATCAAAACGGTGAGGATCGACGAGGATCCCTTCGAGGTCGTATGCCGCCTGTGTTGCATACTGCCGCTCCTGCCACGACCCGTTGATTCTGAGCTTCATGTCCCAGGGAAGAAGTTGTGTCACCATCAGACCCGCCTGTGGCCCCTCGTATCCGTAATGGTCATCGAAGAGATCGTCATCGGACATCATGCCGAATTCTGATCCCAGGACACGGGCTTCCTTCAGCAGGTTCGCCTGATAGCCTGCAGTCACACTGAGACCGGTCCCCTCAGTGAGCGATTGTCCGATCCGTATGCTTCCGATTGCCTGTATCACGCCCGGCGCCGAAACGGATTCTCCGGATCGACCTCTCCCGTTCCCCTGCGTTGCAGAAACCGAATCTTCATTGGCCGTTCCATACAGCTTCGCGCCGATATCCGTCTGAAGAATGATCGTGGTACGGGAGGGAAGGAAGAACGACGATTGAGCAAAAAGAACGTGTTCAGTATAGTTGAATGCCGGGAGCTCCGAGAATTGGAGTGTCCGCAGCGTATATCCTGCACGCCCGAGCATCCCCCCGGAGAAAGCATGCTTGAGATTGGCGTACAGAGATATCATCCGGTGATCATAAAAAAGATACTCTTCGCGATCGGAACGGAAACCAACAGTTGCCCCTGCATTCAGAAGAGTTTCCTCGTCGTCTCCCCACAATCGGGAATATGCGAGTCCTGCCATGTGATACTGAAATGTCCGTCCGGGTACAAACGTGTGGTAGTTCAACGCAGTTGTGGCGAAGAGCTGTGTGTTGGTGAGTTCCGTTTCCCAGTCGTGACCGACCTGGAGACCCAGGGAGGTAATGCGGTCAGAGAGCCGGAGACTGTTGTTGTTGACGTTGTCGTCGATCATTGCACTGATCTTTCCCTGAAAACTCAATTGAGCCATGACAGGGAGAGGGATCATTGCAGACAGGAGAGTCAGCAGAAGCGCATGACCAAGCAACCTCAGCTTCATTTCTTCCCTCCCTGTCCTGAACGGTTTCCTTTGCCTGCTTCTTTGCCCGCCTGAGGGCCTCCTGCCCCGGGCAATGAGCCTGCGGAGCCACGACGGAAGCCGAGTCCGCCTGCGCGGCCGTCACAGATACCGTCGCCATCGGCATCAACAAACCGGTCTTTCTTCCGCTCGGCAGCGAGTATCCGGCGTTCCAAACGGTCATTCACGCCGTTGCCATTTTCGTCGCGGAACGCTTCCTGCCGGTGTGCCCGCTGTTTCCTTATGGCTGTCGTGTCGGCAGTCTGCGCAAGAAGTGCGGGAGCGAGTAAGAGCAGAGGGATCACGAATGCAGCACGGCGTATCCGCATGGCCTGTCCTCCTGATGGGGAAAACATGTTCGAAAGTGCCTCCGGCGTTTCCGGTTTGCAGTGGAATGGACCCGCGGGAGTGTAGAGCCTATTCCTCCCGCGGGTGCATCCATGGTGATCGGCGTCATCAGTTACCGGCCACGCCGGCTCCCTTTCGGGCCGGTGCCGTCACAGATACCAGTGCCGTTCCCGCGACCGAATCCGGAACCGTCGCGCGGACCGATGCCACTTTTGCCGGTCCCGTCGCCCGGACCGAAGCTATTTCCGTGAGCTTTGCCGACACTTCCTTTGCCGGAGTGCATCTTCCCGAACGTATTCCCCGTCCCATCCTGAGGTTTCGTGTAGTCCGGGTCGCTGTGATTGGGAATGCCGTCGCCGTCGGAGTCGATGGGCCCATGAGGCCCTACCGATGTTTTGGCTGCTTTGCCGGCAGTCTGCGCTGCGGCGTCGTTGGTGATCGCGCCGAGGAAGAGCACGAGCGCGAGGGTCAGGACTATTGCCAGAATCTTGTTCATGACGTTCTCCAGAATCTATGTGGATTGATGGATGCGGTTCTGAGATCTCTTGGCCACTGATCGGTAGACTTGCAACGAGCGTGCCAGCGTGCTCTCTCCACGCCTAACTGATCTAAGCGTAACCACTTACAGGGTTGGTTGACCTGATCGACCGTCGGCGTGCAGGGACCGATTCGGCACAATCGTCGAAGTGTGTCGACACGAATGTCGAATCCGACCATCCAATTGCCGGACATTCCGCATGCCTTGATGCGGGCCGCAGGTAATTCCTATCTTTGCGAATCCAGGCAAAGCAGTCGATGCACAATCCCCTCTTTTGGGGGCAAAAAATGGAAGACGTATCCTGGCACTTTTTTTGCGAAGTTCCATTACGTTGTCCTCTGCCCTTCTGATATCGGTATTTCCCTTGCATGGAGACCGCCACGATGAAGAAAATTGTTGGAGTGGTCCTTACACTGATGTTTGTGCTGACGGCTGGTGCACAGACCAGGCTGTCCGGCGACGAGGCGCTCGGGTCCCGCACGTATGAGGAGTTCGACAAGCCTGCGTTTTGCGGCACGTCATGCCACAAGGATTTCTATCAGCAGTGGAAACAGGCAATGATGTCGCAGGCCTACACACATCACTGGGATGAAATCGAGTACTTCAAACTTGCCGTCCCGCATGCCGAGAAAGACCCCACAGTGGCCGGCGTGAAAGCAGGATGCAACGGGTGCCACGCACCGATATCGTTTCTCGCCGGGGATGTCCCGCCCCCGAAGCCCGAAGCGAACAGCCGGGCCAACGAGTCGGTGTCATGCGACTTCTGCCATACCGTTGCGGGGTTCTCCGGCGACACCCCGCACAACTACAACTACTACTCCGAGCCGGGAAAGGTAAAATTCGGACCGAGGGATGGTGTTCTCTCGCCCGCCCATGAGACGCGGAAATTGGAATTCATCTCGAAAGCAGAATTCTGTGGAACATGCCACAATGAGAAGAGTCCGTATGGAGTGTGGGTGAAGTCTACACACCTCGAATGGAAAGATGGCCCGTATGCCAGAGAAGGAGTCCGGTGTCAGGATTGCCACATGACCAAAGCGAACGGGCAGGTTGCAAGTCTGAGTCCGCGTGTTGATGATGCGTGGCAACATCTGTTCCACGGGGCGCATGACCCCGGCAAAGTCCGCGGTACGATCGAGGTCCGCATCCACCCTGACGCGAGAGAAGTTGAGCCGGGTGAGTTTCTCAAACTCACGGTAGCCCTCTTCAATCAGAAGACCGGCCACAAATTCCCCACAGGATCCGCGGAAGAACGGATGGTCTGGCTGCATGTTGTTGCAACGGATGCAAAGGGGAATACATATCACCTGCCTGTGGACAAAAAAGGATTCCCCGGGGAAGAGTACACCATTGCGGCACAGACACTTGCGTACCAGGATATGGGTATCCCGCTCGACCTCCCCGATTTCAAAGGCATTGAGCGCGATGGCGTACCAGTGGGCGACCGTATTTTCCGTCTGCCATATCTCGACCCACAAGGCCGCATGACGATCATGCAGTGGAATACGGCATCCCAGGCAACCGATTACCGTATCGGTCCGCGAGAAACCAGGATGGAAACGTTCTCGTGGACAGTTCCCACGTCCTGCGCGCCCGGACCGCTGACCGTTACGGCAACGGTGAACTACCAGAAACTTCCCACCCCGGTGGCAGAATTTCTCGGTGTGCCAATGGAAGAAGCCGAAATCATCGAGGTGAATCATCACACCACAAACATCACAATTCTGCCATGAGACCACCCATGAAAATGCGCTTCTTTGCCACGCTGGCGGTCATCCTGCTTGTTCTGGTGCTTGCAGGAGACGCTCTTGCCATTCCCGCGTTCGCACGGAAATATGACATGTCGTGCAACACCTGTCACCAGCCGATTCCCCGGCTGAAACCGTACGGCGACGAGTTTGCCGGCAACGGGTTTCAGCTGCCGGACAAAGATGCACCGCGGTTTTTCCGGGAGACGGGAGACGACGAACTGCAGCTGATGCGCGAACTCCCCCTGGCCCTCCGGCTGGAAGGGTACGCACGCTGGCAGCCGCAGACATCCGGACGGTCCGACATGCAATGGCCGTATCTGCTCAAGCTCATTTCCGGCGGACTCATCACAAAAGACGTTGCCTACTATTTCTATTTCTTCTTCGGGGAACGGGGTGAGGTGGCGGGCCTTGAAGACGCCTTCGTCGTGTTTAACAACGTCTTTCATACCGAACTCGATATATACGCCGGTCAGTTTCAGGTCAGCGATCCTCTTTTCAAGAGGGAATTGCGGCTGACCCTGGAAGACTACCAGGTGTACCGCGTGAGGCCGGGAAAGTCCGCCGCCAATCTCACCTATGATCGAGGCCTGATGCTGACGTATGGTTTTCCCACAGGAACGGATATCATCGTTGAGGTGCTCAACGGAAGCGGGATCGGTGCGGCAGATGCGTCGCGGAACTTTGACAACGACAAATACAAGAATACCGCATTTCGCATCTCCCAGGACATCGGTGAACATTTCCGCCTGGGCGGGTTTGCGTACTTTGGAAAAGAGGCGGACAACGGCATGACCAACGCGCTCTGGATGGTTGGGCCGGACATGACGATCTCGGCAGGCCCGTTTGAGCTGAATGCGCAGTACATCGAGCGCCAGGATAACAATCCCTACCTTATCGGCGCAGGGCAAAAGACGAAAACGCGCGGTGCTTTGGGCGAAGTGATCTTCATGCCAGACGGGGACAAATCTTCCTGGTATGGAACGGCTCTGGTCAACTGGGTCGACTCGGATATCGCCGACCTACGATACCGAACAGTGACCGGCCATGTCGGGTACATGTTCGCGCGCAATCTCCGATTGGTCGGAGAATATACATACGATCTCGAACAAAAGGCCAACAAGCTGACCGTAGGTTTCGTCAGCGCATTCTAATGCGAGAGAGAGAACGCATTCGGTGCAAGAGGCACGGATATAAAGCCCGTGCCTTTCGCTTTTCATGGGGATGTTCCGTATTTTCATCCGTGCCTGTCTGGTACCACGGCGAAATCCGCCAATCCCTGGACCACGATTCCGGAACTCCATGAAAAAGACCGTCGCCGTCATCTTCGGCACACGACCTGATACCATTAAACTCGCACCCATCATCCTCCGCCTGCGCCAGGAACGACGCTGGTGCAGGGTGGTGACGATTGCCACCGCACAACACCGCCACATGCTCGACCAGGTCCTCGAAGTGTTCCGCATCCGGCCGGACCACGATCTCAACATCATGAAACCGCGCCAATCGCTTGCTCAGATCACCCGGAACACCATTCATGCTTTGGATAGTATTATGGTGGCCGAAAAGCCCGACCTGGTCCTGGTCCAGGGTGACACGCTGACAACATTTGTTGGCAGTCTCGCGGCATTCTTCCGGCACGTGCCCGTTGGCCACGTCGAGGCGGGACTACGGACCAATGACAAAAAGCAGCCGTTTCCCGAGGAGATCAACCGGCGGTTGACCAGTGTGATTGCGGACCTCCATTTTGCTCCCACCGATACGGCGCGGAAGGCGTTGCTCCGTGAGCACATCGATCCGGCATCAATTCAGGTGACGGGCAATACGGTCATCGATGCGCTCCACCTGGCGGTACGACGGAAACACCGTTTCACCGTTCCTGCTCTCCGTGCACTTCCGGCCGATCGCCGGAAGATCATCCTCGTCACTATGCACAGGCGCGAAAACTGGGGAGAACCGATGCGGGGAGCCGCCCGTGCGTTGCGACGGCTCGCCATCGAGCTACCGGAGACACTCATCGTCTTCCCGGTTCACAAGAACCCCATTGTGCGTGAAGTGGTAAGGCCTGAACTGGAAACGTTGCCGAACGTCCTGTTGCTGGAGCCCCTGGACTATATGGACTTCATCCACATCATGGCGCGGTCGATGTTGGTCATCACGGATTCCGGAGGGGTTCAGGAAGAGGGGCCTGCTCTGGGCAAGCCGATTCTGGTACTGCGGGAAAAGACCGAGCGCCCGGAAGCTGTTCGCTACGGCACGGTACGACTTGTCGGTCTGGAGGAACGCGCGATTTTTCAGACTGCACGGTTGCTGCTGACGAACCCGGCAGCGTATGCCAGGATGGCCACAGCCGTCAATCCCTACGGCGACGGACGTGCGGCGGAACGGACCATCAGGGGGATCCAGCATTTCTTCGGGCTGCGCAGGAATCCCGGGGCGCCCTTTGTGCCGGCGAAGCACCAAGGCCGATACCACGCAGGCGAGTGAACCACCACCGGCAAGCGGACCGAAGTGAGCAAGCGGTTACAGCGCATCGAGAACACGCTGGAGCCGAGTTTTCACCTGATCCGAAATTTCCTCCATCTGCCGGTTTCCAAGGATTGCGCTCATGACCATCGGGTCGAACGCGGCAACGCGGGTAGTTCCTTCTTTTTCATAGACGATCACATTACAGGGAAGCAGGAGGCCGATTTCTTCTTCCGCAAGCAGCGCCTTATGGGCGAAGGGAGGGTTACAGGCACCGAGAATCGTGTACTTCGGAAAGTCGACATCCAGCTTCTTCTTGAGAGTCTCTTTGACATCGATCGTTGTCAGGACGCCAAACCCCTCTTTCTTCAACTCCTCGGTCACCTTCGTGATTGCTTCGTCGAAGGAAATGGTGAGACTTTTCGAGAATCCGTATTTCATCGTGATGTTCCTTTCGGACGTTGAGTGAAATTCCAATCGGCAATTCCTCCCTCAAGGTGTGCGGCGGAATACCCTTCACGCCGGAGCCTGGCCGCTGCAAAGAGGCTCCTGCTGCCGGTCTGGCAGTAGCAGACAATCTCACGCTCTTTGTGTGTGCGGAGTTCATCCGAACGGCGGGAGAGTTCCTGGAGGGGTATGTGAAGCGAACCCTTGAGATGACCGCTCTGGTGTTCCGCAGCCGTTCGGACGTCCAGGAGTGTCGTGCCTCCCTGCTTCAGACGGTCCGCCAGCTGTCCCGATGAATACCGGACGACAGAGCGGGTCAGAAGAAAACGCCTGAGGTACACCAGGATAATGAAGGCCAGGAGAGCGTACAGGATGATCTGCGTCGTCGTCATCGGGTCTCCCCGTCAGCTACTGGCCGGCCTTCGGCATTCCATCGCAGCATCCCTCCCACCATGTTGAAAGCCTCGTACCCGTGAGCGCGTAGGAGGACCGTCGCCCGTCCGCTTCTGACACCGGACCGGCAGATGATAATGATCGTCTTCGCGCGATGCGCGGCGAGTTCATCAAGACGGGTTTCAAGCTCCTGCACGGGAATCAATATCGATCCCGGGACATGCCCGAGGTTCCCGACGAACTCTTCCGCTGTTCGGACATCCAGAAAGAATGCGATTGAATCGCCCTGCATCAGCGATTCGACTCGTGCGGGAAGGATCGAAGGTATCGTTGTTCCCTGCGGGAACAGCATGGCTACAAAGAAGGAGAGAACGAGCCCGGTATCGGCAAACGGGAGATGCACGGTTATGATCCTCTGGGGTGGAGAATGAGATAGTAATGCGAACTGTTCAGCGAGCCGCGGTCATGGATGGTGAAGGAGGCGCCGATCTGACTGACAAGATCGTCTTCATCGAGGCGTTCCTGCATCTCCGGTCCGGCCTCTTCCTGCTGTTTTTTCCAGTCCACGATGGCGATCGCCCCGCCGGCTTTTGTCAGACGTGCGGCTTCAGCGAGAAACCGTGGAATGTCCGGAGTCTCGTGAGTGACAAAGGCAATCAATACGAGATCGGCGATGGCGTTGGGAAGGGGAACGCTGTATTCCCGGAAAGGACCGGTTGCACATGCTGAGGGATGCCGGTGGTGCCGAGGTGGTCAAGCATGTCGCGCGACATATCGATAGCATACACTCGTCCTTGGGGTCCCACCAGTTCCGCAGCGGCACGGGTAAAAAAGCCCGTTCCTGCGCCCAGATCCGCGACGGCCATGCCGGCACCGACGCCGAATTGGCGAAGCACCTCCAGGGGCGGAAGGAGTTCATAGCGTTCTGGCCGTTCAAGCCTCTGGGCGTTGGATGGATCAAATTTATGCATCTGGACTCCTCTGGCCTGTTCTCATTTGACGCCCCATTTCTTCAGACGGTACCGCAGGTTCCGTTCGGAGATACCGAGCTGTTCTGCGGCTCTCGACTGGTTGCCATCCTGTAAACGCAACGCTTCAAGGACCAGTTCCTTCTCCAGTCGGTCAACCTGGCCGGGAAGGTCAGCGATCGCGCGTGATGCGTGGCCCGGACTTTCGGGCGTGAGCGTCTTCACCGGTGGTGGGAGGTCGTCCGTTGTGATCAGTTCTCCCCGGGCGAGAATAACCGCGCGCTGGATGATATTTTGTAATTCACGAACATTGCCGGGGTAGGGGTATCTGAGGAGAAGATCCCACGCCTCACGGGAGAAGGTCATGGGCGTACGCTTGTTTTCCTTGGCGAACTGTTCGACAAAATGCTGAAGGAGGAGCGGAATATCATCCCTTCGATCACGAAGGGGGAGGATATCGAGGGTAACGACGTTCAGCCTGTAGAAGAGGTCTTCACGAAATGTTCCCTGGCCGATTAACTGTTCCAGATTGCGGTTCGTTGCGGCGATAATCCTGACATCGACATGGAGCGGCTCCGAGCCGCCGACACGTTCGAACTGTTGTTCCTGGAGAACGCGCAGGAGTCGTACCTGGGTACTGAGCGGAACGTCTCCGATCTCGTCCAGGAACATGGTTCCGCCGTCAGCCGCCTCGAATCGGCCCCGCCGCTGTCGGTCGGCACCGGTGAACGCACCCTTCTCGTGCCCGAACAGTTCGCTTTCCAGCAGATTCTCATTGAGTGCGGCACAATTGACGGCGATGAAGGGGAGGTCTTTTCGCGGGCTGTGGAAGTGGATTGTCTTCGCGATCAACTCTTTGCCCGTCCCGCTCTCACCGCGGATTAGCACCGATGCTTTGCTCTCCGCGACCCTGCCTGCGGTGTTCAGCAGGGACTCCATCGCGGCTGATTGGGATACGAATCCTTCGAAGGAAAACCGGTGTGCGAGCTGGTCGCGCAACAAACGGTTTTCCGAAAGCAGCTGCTGCCGCTCTGCGACGCGTTGGATGAGCATGTCCAGCTCATCAAGGTCGATCGGCTTGGTGAGATAGTCATAGGCACCTTCGCGCATGGCGGCGACAGCCCCCTCGATGGTGCCGTACGCGGTCATGAGGACAACCGTGACGTCGGGTTGTAGTTTCTTGATATCGCGCAGCAGGTCGAGACCTGTGCGATCAGGCATCCGGAAGTCGGTGAGAACGACGTCACAATGGTCCAGTTCAAGCGATCGCAGGGCCTCCGCCACTGTTCCTGCTTCCCGCACCGCATGATGCTTTTTTCGCAGGTATCCCGCAAGCACAGTTCTTTGTGCCTGCTCGTCATCGACGACAAGGAGTGTTGAGCGTTGCATAGTCATTGACTTTGCGGGACCCGACGGTCAACCGACCGGCTGGGCCTCTTCGATCCGGTATGAGTGCGTCAGTGGTACGCTTGCCCGCAGCATGGCTGACACGGAACAATATTTTTCGGTCGAGAGTTCGATAGCACGTTCAACGTCTGCGGGTTTGATCCCATCACCCCGGAACACATATTCGACATGAATATCGGTGAATACCTGGGGGTGTTCTGTTGCCGAGTTGGCACTGAGACGGATTTCCAGATTGTCAAGTGGAACCCGTTTCTTCCTGAGAATTGAGACCACATCACTGCCGGTGCATCCGCCGAGTGCAAACAGAAGCAGTTCTTTCGGTCGTGATGCCGCGTTGCTTCCATTCAGGTCTTCCGGTCCATCCATTGTCACCCAGTGGCCCGAATCCGCTCGTGCTGCAAAGGAGAGACCCTGGATTTGTTTGACGATTGCTGTTTTTTTTGCCATTTCTCGCCTATTGTTCAGTTGAGGCGCATCAGTATCGACTATAGGATGCAGTGAGCAGCGAAAAAGGGGCGGATCACTCGCGCATTGTCCTGACGAGATCCTCGCAATCCGTCTCTGCGGCTTCCCACACTCTTTGTGCCGTAAAGCCAAAAACATCCTGGACCTTCTCCACGAGTTCCGGTCGCACCACCACGAGAAGACAACCGTTGTGTTGCCCGACCAGCGTACGGAGGGCTGAAGCCCATCCTTGTCCACCTACCTCGTAGGGGCCCACCTCATCGAGAATAACTGGTACGTGATCTGCATGCGTGTCTGCCGCGAGTGCCTCCCGTCCGAATCGCATTCCCTCTTCGAGGAAGACGAACGGGCCGACGTGCGGCTCTGTGGAAGGGGGGGCATTTCTGCACAGGGGGACCCTGACGCCCGTGAGAATGTTCTGCACATCGTACCCGATGCGGATGCCGCCGATGATGGACACGTGGCTGAGAATGCCGCGCGCCGCGATGCCATGCTGACGTAATGCGGCAACGACCCGCTCGAGCAACGCCGTCTTGCCGGACCCCTGCTTCCCGGTCAGGATGTGGACTTTCGGACCCGGGATCAATCCCGGCGCCTGCGTGTCGAGCTGCCGGAGCATCACCGAGAGCATCTCCCGGAACGAGGCGAACGGGTGGCGCACGATACGCCGTTGATTGTTGAGGGTTGTGAGCATCACCGGGAGCGCGCGGAAGGCCATGTGCAACGCCGCCGACACCCTGCCAAGACCTCTTCGCAGAAACCAGTCAATGACCAGCGGGTTTCGCAACTCGATGCTGATGGCACTGAATGCGCCCACCATGAGCGCTGCGCGTGCGGTCATCTGGATCCCGCTCTGCAATCCCGTCCACCATGTTCCTTTCCCTTCGGGCGACAGCGCACCGAGGACGACGCCCGCCAGAAGAGCGACGACACCGAACTCTATCCAGAGGCGTGGGCGTTTGAATTTCGGGCGGAGCATCGGATATCGCATGACAATAATGCCGAGATACGCCGCAACCGGGAACGGAGCGATGAGGGCGGGAAGGAAGGGGATAGCCGTCAGTCCGACGATTATTGACAGGACATGGAGCCCCAGTGCTGACAACGAAAAGGAATATGAAGATTCATGCAACCCGGTAGGGCCGTCTGAGTCCGCAGGAACAGGGACAGGTCCGGGGTGGGGTATGATGGTTGCATCTCTGGCCACAATGGCGCCCCCGATTGCTGCAAGAGCTCCGGGGAGGGCATTCAGCGCGACGAACCAGGCAAGCGCGGTCGCTGGAGTGAGGGCCGTGAGATCGATGCGGACCGCCACAACTCTGAACAGACCCTCGTACAGACGCGCTGCGTCGAATCCGTACGCAAGGAGGACAGTGGCGATTTTCTGGATGATGGGCGTCAGTGTCGCCGCGCTTCCGCCGAGAATGAAGCCCGCCATGGTAGTCCGGAACATCACAGCGAAGACAAAAAGCAGGACCGCTTCGGTGAGAATACCAATCATCGGACCGAGGATGACCGCACTGGGCGACAGAGATTTCATCAGCGCACACACGATGCCTGCGCGCCAGATCACTCCCGCATCATGCCAGAGCCGGGCGCCGGCAACGAGCAGTGCAACGCCGACAGCGGACAGCAGTGTGCCGGTAAACGGGAACCCGACATTATGCAGAAAGCTGCCGATCACGATTTCGTTGGCGGCCCAGAGGCTGCCGAGCACGGCGGCCCTCTGCCAGGGAAGCGGAAGGGATGTCGCTTCCTTCATCGGTGCAGGCGTTCGATGATCCGTACGTCGTCTTCCGTGTTTACATTCCACAGCAGGTGCGGCGAATACAGAGGATCGCCGGGAGCAATGTCGAGAATATGATGATGTTGCGACCGGACAAAATCCAGAACGGCGCGTTCTCCCCGTTCAAGCATATGCCGGAGATCCATGTGGATCGACCGCGGATAGCGGCCGCAGAGAGGTTGGACAACTCCATCCGCGCTCGGGATCACGATATGTGATCCGGGGTGGAGGGTGCAGAGCGTTCGGACCAGTGCCGGCGTCACGAGCGGGAGATCGCACGCAAGCACGAAGACTTCCTTCGCAGAAGACGCCTCGAGCGCGGCAAGAATGCCCCCGAGCGGACCGCAATCGGGAAGCGGGTCGGCCACGATGGGAACGTTGGGGAGAGTGTATCGGTCGAGCCGATCTGCAGCAACGATTAATGAGCTGACGAACGGCAGCAGGAGCCGGATGCTCCGTTCCAGCAGCGTTGTCCCCTCAAACGCGATGCTCGCCTTATCGCGTCCCATGCGGCGGCTTTGACCGCCAGCAAGCACAACACCGCTCAAGGCCGCGGGCGCGACGTTCACGGACGTCGGGCGACCCGTCGCTGGGGGCGGCGGGAGGGCGCCAGGTCGTCGATCCAGCTCATGGCAGCCATCGCTGCGGGGAAACCGATCGTGGGCATTGCGAGAAGGGCCACGTGGCGCAATTCCTCAGCGGCGATGCCCGCTTCAAGGGCCTTGCGGACCTGGGCATGTGTTCCCCCCTCGAGGCCTGCGGCAAGGGCAATTGCGCATTTGACGAGTGCGCGGGTGCGTGAGTCCAGCGGTCCGGCCGCATGGACCGCAGCACCAAAATCGTCGTAGGCTGCGGCGACGCCCGGGTACTTCTTCTGAAACGCCGTGAAGTGCTTTGGGAGTTTTTTCATGGTCTGTCAGCACCCCTCCTTCTTCTTTTTCTTTGTTCCGGCCGGTAGCGCCGTTGCGGTCTGCGGCAACTGCATTTTCGGCATGACCACTGCAGGCAGGTTAGTGGTCCCGGCCGATCCCGTGCGCGGTGTGCCTCCGAAGAACCGGCTGACCTCTTTCATTTTCGCAAACTCAACGGTCTGAGCGGGCGTCGGATTTGTCGCGAGCTCCGGGAACAGCACACGATCCTTCCATTCATCGAGTCCACCACGGAGAATATACACCCCCCGGTACCCTTTTGCCTTCAACAGGAACCATCCCTGTGCTGAATGGATCCCCCCGTCGGAGTAGAGGATTATCTTCTCGTTTTTCTGCAGACCGTGTTGAAGCATCTCGGCCAGAGGGACATTCTCGGCACCCGGGATATGGTACTCGGTAAAGTTGCTATCGGCCCGCACATCGAGAAGTCGGAAATCGTTCTTCCCCTGCAGAATCCAATCCGCCAGTGTTTCAGCATCGACATGGTCTGTTTCCGTTTGAACGATCTGTGCCAGGGACTGAGCATCGACCGTGAACGTTGTTCCCTGGTACGGGCTTCCAGCGAAGAGACCGATCAGACCCAGGAGAACGAGCAGGAGCGCCGCTAACCGGGGTCCCGACCAGCGGTTCTGCGTGGTGGATGTCATCGGACACCCTCCTTTCGTGCTGCCATTGTGCGCTCAACCCAGGTTGCGCCCGCGAATCCACCAACAGCCATAAGGATGACAAGAAAGACCATAAGACCATACGGAATGTTCAAAAGCTGGGGGAAGGTCACCTGACCCATCGGTGTGGCATAATAGAAGTCTTTGACCATCGGGAACACCTCCGCGAAGACGATGATCCCCGCGATGATACCCCCCAGGTAGACAAAGGCATCGACTTTTCCTGTTGCAGCGCCGACGCACGATGTCCCGGGACAATATCCCCCCACCACAAATCCCACCCCGAGCAAGAGTCCACCAACGATCTGTGGCAGGAGATAGGTTGGAGTGAGATAGACCAGGGAGAGGTCGACGATACCCATCCAGGAGAGATAGAAGAGACCCACCATGGCTGTAACGATGGCAGTGAACATGACTTTGAACACGCTCATGTCAGTCAGATAAAATTGTGCGGTGAGCTTTCTCGCACTTCCGAATCCTGCGCGTTCGAGGAAGAAGCCGAATCCGATTCCAATCACAAAGGCCATGATCAGACTCACGTCATCGCCGAAGTAGCCGAGTTTGAAAAGAGGTGCGTTCATTGCCATTGTCTCCTGACAAAGTATGCCATTGCGTAGGCGCCTGCAAAGACGCACATCATGAATGTCCAGCTGCCCACATTCAGCAATGCTCCGCCCGTTAACGCCTGTCCGCTGGTGCATCCGCGGGCAAGTTTTGCGCCGATACCCATTATGGCACCTCCTGTGAATGCCGTGACGAAGCGCATGCGGTCCGTCGTTGACGGTCCCCGCTCCACCGTTTTCCGGTTCCGCCCTGCAAGAACGCCGGAGATCCACCCCCCTGCGAACACGCCGATTACCTCGAAGACCAGCCAGTCCATGAGTGGGCTTCTGCTCCCGTCTCCCAGATACTCAGCATAGAATTCGTTGTTTCGTGTGTGCTCAGGGGCAAGCACGCCGCTTGTGACGGCGGTGAGTGAACTGAAGGCACCGGAAGCTCCGAGACCCCGGCCCATAATAACAAACGACGCCAGCAACACAAGGCCGAGGCCGAATCCCGCAACATACGGGTGCCAGTAGGCTTGTGGCTGCCGAACTGCGCTGACGGGCCTCACATCGCCCGCAGAGAGCACTTCTGCTTCACCATGCATGGGAAACGTCTCCTTAGTACTTGAGAAGAGTTCGAGTCCAGTGACTGACCTGTCCTGCCTGAACGATGACAAACCGGAGAATCAGCCCGCCGAGCACCACGAGGATGGGCGCGACGGGCGTATGAACAACTTTGTGACTTGTTGCAAGGGACTGGATGATCAGGGGGATGACAATACCGAGTCCGATGACAAACACCCAGAACACGGGCGCGTACGGGCCCGTGAGGAGGAGCATGCCGGCTTCAATGTGCACGCGCGTCCCACTCAACAGTCCGATCAGAAAGAGCCCGATAACCACGAGTTCAATCGACAGAAGCCCGTTGTCCGCCTTCGCCAGCAGCGTGCGTTCATAGGGATCGCGTGCGACAAGGTGGACGAAGGCCGCCGCCGACGAGAGACCGGATACGAGGAACAGCATGGCGAGTATCGAGCTGTTCCAGAGCGGACGCGCACCGAACGCGCTCAGCAGGATGCCGGTATACACGCCGAGCAATCCTCCGAGAACCATGTTCATCACACCGATGAACTTAATCGCCGGCGTATGATGGTGAAGCGCCTCCGCCCATCGGGGAATCGCGGACCAAAGACGCCCGAGCCAGGAGGGCGGTCGGACGAGCGCATTTGCGATCAACGCCGGGTACACGAACAACAGAATCCAGGATCCCCACGACATCGGTGATGCCGGTTGAAATGTCATATACATGCGCCAGAAATACAAGCGATGGGAGAGATCCAGGAAGAGGGCCAGCATGCCCGCACTCAAGAGCACAACGCTCAGCAGCGGGAGCGTGAGGCACGAACTGTTCATTTCCCGGTGACGTCCCTTGAACAGGAAATACCCGGAGATAATCATCATGCCGGCAACCAGACCTCCAAGGAACAGATACACCGAGATCTCCCATCCCCAGAAGTGGAGGGCCGGGTCAATCATGGGATTCGTCCGTGTGATCTCGAGTTCACGCATACGTCAACCTCGTCTTGTGTACGGGTACTTCATGGAAACGGTTCTCTCGTTACTCCAGATAGAACACCTGAGGCTTCGTCCCCGCATCGGACAGCAACGCATGAGAAGTGCGTGACGCAAGCAGGCGACTGACATCACTGTTCGGATCTTCGAGATCGCCGAAATGCATGCAATGCGTCGGACACACGCTGACACAGGCGGGATCCATGCCCTGTTCCACACGGTGGATGCAGAACGTGCACTTGTCGGCGTAGCCTTCAGGATGGATGAAGCGGGCATCATACGGACAGGCGGCGATGCAGGCTTTGCAGCCGCTGCACTTTTCGTGGTGCACGAGTACCACGCCTCCCCGTTCGTGAACATGGCTTGCGGCGCAGGGACAGCAATAGACACAGGGTGGATTGTCGCAATGATTGCAGCGCTCGCTCCGGATCTCCGTATGGAGGTTCGGGAATATACCGGTTGTGTCGTAGGCAATCCAGTCGCGATTGTACCCCTCCGGCACGCCATTTTCGGTTTTGCACGCGACGACACAATCCATGCATCCCACACACCGACGGGTATCAATGAGCATTCCGTAGCGTGCCATGATTATGCCTCCGCCGGTTCAAAGGTGACAAAATTCACATTCATCCCGGTGCCACCCATGAGAGGATCGGTGGCATACCGGGTGATCAGCCCTGCATCGCTTGCACCCTTACCGAAGGCATGTCTCAGCATCCGGCTGGTATGGCCGAATCCATGGACCATGTACACGCAGTCGGGCCGGATCCGCTCCGTCACGTTGACCTTGATACGGTTGCTCACAACACCATCCTGATTCTTGAGACGGATGTACTGTCCGTCGGTCAGTTCATGCCTGCGTGCGGTGACGGAGTTCACCCAGATATAGTTCTCACTCATCATATCCGAGAGAATTCGGTTCGAATGGGTTCGGCTGAACGAATGCACCGGAGCGCGTCCGTACAGCAAGCGGTAGTACCCCGGCGGCCCTTGTGACGGAGGAGTATACACAGGGACGGGATCAAAACCGGCTTTCTGTAATTGCAGTGAGAAGAATTCTATCTTGCCGCTGGGAGTCGGGAACGACGCGTCCATACCCTCATTGAAGTAGATTGGCTGTTTGGGCCCGTGAATGATGCCGGTCTTCTTTAAGACGTCGTAATCGAGACCGCCCCCTTCCACACGCTCCCGCAGGTACTCTTCGATATCCTGCCAGGGAAAATATGCGCCCAGTCCGAGTTGCTCGCCGAGCTTCTTGGCGATCCACCAGTTGGGTTTCTGTTCATGTGGGGAAGGGACCACCGGCTGGCGGAGCGCGACAAACGGCTCACGAAACCACTCCACATTGAGGTCGTCAAAACGTTCGAGATAGATGGACTCGGGCAGGACGACATCGGCCCAACCGGCAATCTCACTGGGGATAACGTCAATGACGACCAGGAGATCCAGATTTTGCATTGCCCTGATGGTCTCTTCCTCATTGGGCAGGGAATGGAGAAGGTTCGTCGCGTACACCATCCACCCTTTGATGGGGTACGGCTTTCCCGTTACTGTTGCTTCACGAATCCCTGTTGTAATCGTCTCGTGCGCGAACGGATACCTGTTGCCGGGATTATCGACTTTGCCCCGGTCGCCGTGTGGATATTCGGGGTAGGGAAACGAAGGGATGTCCATGCTGACGGGAGTGTAGAATCCTCCCCGGCGTCCCCAGCTTCCCAACAGGGCGTTCAGAAGTGCGATCGCCCGGCTGCGTTGGGCGTCATCGCCGTACCAGGTAACGTGTCGACCGGGATGGACGAGCGTTGCGGGGCGATAACGGGCCATCTCACGAGCTGTCTGGCGAATGAGGGCAGGCTCGATTCCCGTTTCAGGGTACGCCCATTCGGGCGTCAGCGGCGCAAGAGAGGCCGCGAAGGCGTCGAAGCCGAATCCATGCTGAGCAACATATTCGCGATCGTACAGACCCTCGGTCACGATTACATGCATCCAGGCCAGAAGAAGCGCAAGATCAGTTCCCGGTTTCACCGGCAGGTAGTATCTGGCCTTCCCGGCGGCAATGGAAAAGCGCGGGTCGGCAACGATCACCGTGGCCCCCCTGCCGACTGCATCGGCAAATTCCTGAACCTGTGAATTGTGCATGTTCTCACCGAGATGACTTCCGATGAGAACAATACAGTCGGCGTTGCGGATGTCCGTGCGTTCGGGTGAACTGACGTCTTCACCGAATGTCAGCCGGAATCCGACATCACGCGGGCCGCGGCACTGGGCGAACGATGGGGCGGAGATGTTGGGACTTCCGTATGCTTTGGTGAGGTGCTTCAGGAAGTTGCCGCCGATACCATGGCTGAAGAGGGCCATGGCCTCCGGTCCATGTGTCGCCTTGATCGTGCGCATTTTGTCCGCTATGTATGCAAGGGCTTCGTCCCAGGTGACCTCAACCCACTCTTCCTCTCCGCGGTTCTTCCTGCGCATCAACGGTGCCCGAAGACGATCGGGATCGTAGTGGGCACCGACGCCTCCGGTTCCGCGCGGACAGAGTCGTCCGTTGCTGAGCGGGTCGAGCGGGTTGCCCTCGACTTTCCAGAGTTGTCCATCTCTGACGTATGCGAGTGCGCCACACTTCCAGAAACAGATGTCACAAAACGTTGGCGTGACGCGGATTCCCTGTTCCGGCCGCATGGATTGTCCGGCCAGCGTCTTCGTTGCCTGTAGTGCGGCCGTGCCTGCGGCTGCAACGCCGACGGCAGCACCGGAAATCTTCAGGAATTTTCTGCGAGAGAGAGGATTCATTGCGAGGAGGTCTGGTCTATGGTGAATTGAATGATCGTGCTTTTCAGCTTGCTGCAGTCGGCTACAAGCGAATACACCGGACAGACCCGGCAATCCGCCGTCCCGCATGCTGAGGGTTTTAGCTGTACCGTCCAGCACGGCGTCTGGTCATCCGTGAAAGCCGGACAGGCCTCCCGGTCAGACACGGCACAGCGGTGGATCTTCCAGCAGGGGATGAGCGAGAGGAGCCGACGGAGTCCGGCTATGCCGACTTTCTTCTGATTGATCGTTTCCCGCAAACACCGTATGCGTTTCAGATCGTCCCGGGAATACAGCCGGTGGCGTGACGCTTTGCGAATAGGAATGATGAGCCCTTCGCGTTCGTACAGGCGAAGGGTGGGGACCGAGACTCCCAGAAGGTCAGCAGCTTCTCCGATTGAATAAAGAGGATCCATGGATACCTCACGCAATGAAGGAGAATGGGTCATGGTGAATCTATAGTTTTGATTAGCAGATTTTGTGCCATCTGGCTTTACCACAAAAACGGCGCAAAATGTCACTCTTGAGAGAGGTCTCTTCTCAAGACTGGGAATTCAGGCGAGAATAGCAGTGGGGAATGGTGTGCAAAAAGCTCTTGATGACAGGAGGAGGATGTCCCTCAGGACTCCTGGAGGAGCCGGCATGAATTCAACGCGGGCGGATTCCCTCGCCCATTTCTGTTCGAGACTGGTGCGGGTCGCACCACTCCGAACTCATGCCGGCAGCCGTGAACAACTCTCCTCCAGGCGGTGGCTCATGCTCAGGCCTGATACCTCAATACCGGTGGCCTATGCCTGGGCTGGTGTCTGGGGTGTCGTTCCTTGCTTCGGTTTGAACACAGCGTAGCCGATAAGTCCTCCGATCAACCCAAACAGGGGATTGATCACAAAGGACGTGATGATGGTTGTCGGGGAAAGGCCTCCCTCCATCATACTGCTTTCCATCTGCTCGATGGCCTCGGGGGGCATTTTGTCCAGGATTCCGATCGAATCGTAGATGCTCAGCACGAGTTTGTACGTCGCCTCTGCGCTGACATTTCCGATGGTGAAGAAAAAGATGGCCGTCAGGACGCTGGCAAATATGGCGCCAAAGAGACCCGCGAGGGCGCCGAGGGCGATGCCGTCGCTGTTGGTGAGAACAGGCATGTCGGGCCCGAGGTCTTTCTTATAGAAGAAGACCGCCATGAACCCGCCAAACATCACGCCTGCGCAGCACAGACAGTTGACGAAGTTCAGGAACGGAATACCTGAGATGAGCCCCATGATGATTCCCCCATACAGGGCGGGCATCAGTTTGCTCGGTTTTTCAGCCATCGAGGACGCCTTTCGATTGGTGGATAACTACCGGAGTGGTGGTTGGATGTTCACGTACCGCGCCAAGGATGACAGGGATAATGACGAAGGGGATGAGGATTCCGAAGACTGATCCTGTCACCAGCCGTGTCAGGGTGTTCGTTTCGTGCACGCCAAGCAGCGCAAAGAACACGTCCAGCACCATCGGTGCAAGTGCGAGGCCCAGCAGGAGTTTCGACGGTTGACGGGGTCTGCGCACATCAGACACGATGGGATACGCCAGGGTGCCGAGGAGAAACGCGCCATAGACTGCGGTGCATCGGGAACAGACAGCCAGCGGCTTTCCGAACACATGCAGGGAACGGCTGTCAAACTGATGGCACACGCGGTGAAACCCGGTGTAGAGGATTTCGCTCATTCCCTCCCCACCTCTTGAGGCAAGAAGTGGGGCAGCGGCGATCAGGGCGCACCAGATCACGGTTCCCGCCAGGATTCCAACGTATGCAAGAGTGCGATTCTTCATGGATTGAGGGAGAACATAGAAGAAAATGAAACCAGAAGCAAGGAATGAGGGGCTACTCCCCCGTCAGGAGTTTCTCGTATTCCGCTTTGTAGCGGCGTATGGACCGGAACAGAGCATCAGCGACTTTGCGCTGTCCGGCAGAGCTCTTGAGAAATTTTTCGTCCGCCCGGTTCGAGAGAAATGCTGTCTCAACCAGAATGTTCGGCATTGCAGCCCCCACGAGAACGTAGAATCCCGCCTGCCGTACCCCCCTGTTTGGCAGTCCGGGGACTTTTTCCAGTTCTTTCTGCACCAGGTCGGCCAGCACTTCGCTTGATTTCATGTATGCGCTCTGGGCCATTGTCACGAGAATGAAGTTCTCGTCGGTAAGCTCCTGGTAGCGGTTTTCGTATCCCTCTTCCAGTGTAATGACGGCGTTTTCCTGTTCGGCAATGGTGATCGCTTCTTCCGTTCTTCCCGGCCTGAGCAGGTAGACCTCGAATCCCCGGGTCGGACTGGGCTTCTTTTTCAAAGAGTTGCCGTGAATGCTGATGAAGAGCTTCCCTCCCGCCTCATTGGCGATCTGCCCTCGCCTGTAGAGGGGAACAAACGCGTCTGTTGAGCGTGTGAAGACAACCCGGAGGTCTTTGAATTCCTGCTTGATGAGCGCGCCGAGTTTAAGGGCAACGCCGAGCGTGATGTCCTTTTCTTTAACGCCGGTAACACCGATCGAACCCGGATCACGACCCCCGTGACCGGGATCGATGACGATGGCATCCAGCTCCCATCGTTTCTTCCGGTCGGCAAGATCCGGCGCAACCGTGGGAACCGACCTCCGTGCTCCAACGCCGACGGCGGACTTGTCGGTGGTTTTCTCAGCCGGCGGTTCGGGGACTCGTTCTGCCTGACCTTTTCCGGGATTTTCAGCCGGCGGCTCGGGGACTCGTTCCGACTGACCGCTTCCGGGTTTCTCTGCCGGATCGGGCGTCCGAATAGTGAGGAGGATATCATTGGATTGTTCGTCACGGAGAATCTCTGACGTGGCAACTTTGCCGGTCAGCTTGAAGGCCAGCTGTACCGATGTGGGGGACTGGATGGCGACGACATCCTTGACGATACCTGTCCCTTTGATTGTGTTGATGGTGGCTATGTCCGCGCGGACGTCGGCCAGCGTCAGGTACAGCCACCCATCCTGCCGCAGCCAGCTCTCCATGTCCTCGACCCTTCGCGACGAACGAATCCGGATGAGCATGCCATTGGATTTCGGCTCAAGGAACACCCCCGAGATGTCGAACGCCGGTGCCGGCGTCTTCGACGCCACCGCGAGGATGTGCCCGGCTTCATCGTAGGTGGCGGAGGTGTTGAAGACTAGTCCGAAAAAGGGGAGGAACGATTGGAGGGGAACGAAGAAGCTCCCAGCGGCATACAGGACATTTGCCGGAAGCTGATACACGGTCTGACGCTGCACTTGATCGGTGACGACAATGAACGGGCTTCCTCCCGTGACTTTGATGCGGTAGGGGCCCTGTTTGAGTTCCATCTTCGCCGTCATGTGGTTTTCGTAGGTGACGAGCTGGAACGTCTGTGCAAGATCGGTGAGCGATGCGTACAGGATGTCCCGTGTCCGGAACACGCCGACTACCACGTTCTTTTGTCCCTGCCCATCGTACACCACTTTGATGGCGTTTACCTGTGCGGCAGCGTCATCCGGACGTGCCAGTGCCAGGAGCAGGAGAGCTGCGCTCAGACACAGTCCGTGGCGGTTCAGGCAGTTCACGGGTCTCAGCGGAACCTGATCTGGAACAACGCACGCAAGAAGATGCGGAACAACTCCCACCGGGGGAACCGCGTGTGTACCAGGTAATGGTGTTGGATCTCCCGGTCGAGTGCATTGGCACGCGTGCTGATGACAACTGAGAGCGGAATCTGGCTCATGCCGGGTTTCCTTCGAATCGGCGCGTGGTGATGTGTACCCCTCGGCGGGCCAACTCGGCGATCAAGCGGTCACCGGGAACACACCCTTCCGGGGGCAGTACACCCCGGGCAGTGATTGCTCCTTCAGCGAGTAGGATTGCCGTTATCGAGGTCGGAAAGGCGGTTGTTCGCATCATGGCTGTGATCTTGGTCATCGTATCATACGCATCCACACACTCATACACAAGAGTCCGCTGGACTCCCCCCTGTTTCCCCGTGAGTGTCGCCCGGGCAAGTACGACATCGGGATCATCAAACGACAACCTGCGTTTCAGCAGCTCGGTGAAAAACTCACGGGTGGTATTCAGACCGGAACCGACACGGACGGGCTCGGCAGCAGCGAAGCCGAGATCGAGCAGCACGCTGAACTTCTCGCAGTGGCCCGGGTAGCGGATGGTCTTGTAGTCGACCGTTTGGACTCTTCCCAGGAGAGTCCGGGGAAGAGTGGAAAGCCCCCCGGAGGTATGAAACGCCTCGAGGCGTCCATACGGCTCGGGGAAGGTAATCTCTTCGAGGCCTGTGAGGGAGGGGACCCTCTGGAGTGAACCGTTGGTGATCACTTCTGCGGGTTCGAGGTATTCATTCAGGAGCCCTTCAACGGAGAAAACGATCTGGTAGTTCAGCGGAGGGCGGGGGTGTTGCGGCAATCCGCCAACGCGGAGATGGATCGCATCGACGATGTCAAACTCCGCCATGCCATGAACGGCGAGGATGTTGATAAGTCCGGGCGCGAGCCCGCAATTGGGAATGAGGGTAACCCCGCGCGCGTGTGCACTGTCGTGCAACGTCAGCTGTCTGTCCACGACGTCGTTGTTGCCGCCCAGGTCGCACATGTGCACCCCGGCGTTGATCGCCGCGCGCGCGACCGTTTCGTTTACTGCATACGACGCCGCACTCACGACGACCGCGCAACCGTTCAAGAGGCGTGCGAGCGCCGTGTCATCGTTGATATCGAGTCGGAAAGGGCGCACCTGCGGCCCGATTGCAGCCGCCGCACGCAGGGCTCTCGGTTTATCGCGATCGGCGAGAAGGACATCACTCGTGGGTAGAGCGTGTGCAAGGTCATACGCAATCGCGCTGCCCATCATTCCGGCACCAAGCACCAGAAATCTCATCGATCATGGTCCTTTCTCTATTTACGAATCTCTCCGGTCTCTCTGCTCCAGAAGAGAAGGTCAAGTTCGTCCATGGAAATGCCGACCTCCTCGGCGAACCGGAGAAAAGCCATCTCAATTGTGCGGTAACGGTTTGGCGTCAGCGACTGGGGGATGGCATCAAGCACACCGTGGTGCCGGAGATTCTTCAGTATGTGCCGGTCAAGGATGCCGAGATTATGATAACCAATGTTCCTGAGAAAATGGGACCCTTCCTTCCACCCGAGGCCGCACACGTGATCGACCAGCCAGAGGCGCATAGACTGGCCCTCCGCATCTGCGTAATTGGGCACCGAACGGCTTCGGCGCACCTCGTCCAGGACGGTTGCAAATCCTGCTCGCATCTCAAGGATGCGGCGTGCTTTCGTTCTATGGAACCGGATATAGCTTCTGGCGTTTCGGAGCACAGAGGTCGGATCGGTTCCTTCCTCGCGGAAGCGGTTGGCGCGCAAGTTTTCCACGGCTGCTTCGGCATGCACAGCGCTCGACTGTGGAGTCAGCAGACAATACACCAGTTCATAGAAGAGCTCATCGTCCTGAACGCGCGCGAAGTCGCGCAGGCGGGAACGGATGGCAGACGCGATGGCGTTGAAATCCGCACACAGCCGGTCCACCTCTCTGTACCGGGGATGATTCATGCCAGCCTCACGCGTGATCGCCCGGGTGGCGCTGCAGCTTCAACCAGCACCAAACCGTCGCGCTCGAGTCCGGCAAGTACAGTCCGGAGCCAGACAGCATTGCGGGACGAGAACGCCGGCATGATGGCCATCCCGAGGGGAAGAAGACGGACCGAGCTGCCAGGGTCCAGACGTCGGAGATACTCAATAATTCTGCCCCGGTAGATCCGGTGCGGTATTCCGTAGAACGAAGGCTCCTTTTTTCGCACGGGAGGAGTGCTGAGTCCCATGCGGGCCCGCGACCTGCAGAGCGAACGGAGCGGACATTCGGGACAGCGGGGTGCTCGCGCCGTGCAAACCGTGGCGCCGAGGTCCATCAGCGCCTGATTCCAATCGTATGCCCGGTGGGGTGGAAGAAGAACGGCTGCCATACGATCGACATCAGCGACGGGGCGCAGTGTCGCTGCGGATGTCCCCCTCCAGAATGCGCGAGACAAGACCCGCCGGACGTTGACATCGACGACAGAAGTGGCCGAACCGAATGCCGAGGAACAGATTGCCCGCGCGGTGTAACGGCCGATGCCCGGTAACTGGAGGAGTCCCGCTTCGTCTCGGGGAAGCTCTCCCCCGTAACGATCCAGGACCGTGCGGGCGAGTGCGTGCAGCCGGACAGCGCGGTTGTTGTATCCCATTCCCTGCCATGCCCGGACGACGTCAGCCCGCGTGGCGGAGGCGAGAGCAACGAGTGTCGGAAAGCGGTGCAGAAATTCCCTGTACTTCAGGAGGACCCGGCTGACCTGGGTCTGCTGGAGCATGATTTCCGACACAAGAATACGGTAGGGATTGCGTTCCCCGCGCCAGGGAAGTGTGCGGCCGCTTTGTCTGTACCAGGTGAGGATCCGGCGGCGAATCACGTTCACTCGTGCGGGAGGAATCACCGAGCCCGTCCCTCAAGAGCGCCGGTGAGTTTTTCAATGGCTGCCCGATTTCCCTCGAGAATATCCATGGTCAGCAACTCCTGAGGGGTCACCCAAGCAATCTGTTCGAATGAGTTGTTAACGGGCGCACCACGGAACGATCGGAGGATGTAGTAGAAGACCCGATAGGTATGGTCCCCAGACTCCCATGTCTGGATGAGGAATTCTTCCGTGGGGAATGTGTCGAGCGAAAGTTCCTCCCGCAGTTCGCGGGCAAGGGCCTGGGCAGGGGTTTCTCCGGCCTCCACTTTGCCTCCTGGGAACTCCCATTTCATGGGATAACGGGCATTCCTTCGCCTCTGGCCCGCCAGGACGGTGCCGTTTCTTGCCAGAATACCTACCGCAACGTCTTGCATGGTACAGAACATACGAAAATCGCAGGGCATTCTCAAAGTTTTCTGCGCTCCTTGGACAATGCAACGAATATACAGTAGGCCGGAATGCTCAGAGGTGTGTGCCGGCAGAACATGTGGCCAGATGATCACTATTGTGCAGCCGGTTAACGATCCCCCGAAGCAAAACCCTCTTTTTTCCCTTGATTTCTATGTAGGCCAGTTCCTACAACGAAACTTCCGGAAATACTGACAGAAGAATCAGAATCTCAGGAATTGACAAGAAAAGGACATTTGAAGAAATTGATACTGGTGTAGCGGGTATGATACAGGCATAACTCGAGGAGCGGAAGACAGACAAGGGAGTATGAAACCGAGGGTTTTTATCGTCGAAGACGAGAAAATTGTTGCCCTGGATCTGCAAAGCAGACTTCAGGCGCTCGGATATGACGTTGCGGGCATGGCGTCTTCAGGGGAGGACGCTATGCTCGCAGTGGGGGAGAAGCGTCCGGACGTGGTTCTCATGGATATCCATCTTCCGAATGGGATCGATGGCGTGGAAACTGCGGCAAGGGTCCGGGAGCAGTTCCGCATCCCTGTCGTGTTTGTGACGGCGTACGCGAGCATGGAGATCATCAGTCGGATCTCGCTCTCCGAACCCTTTGCGTACATTCTGAAACCCTTTGAGGAATCGGAACTGCACGCCGCCCTGCAGATCGCGTTGCTCCGGCACAAGCTTGAAGAAGAGCTCTACGAACAGAAGCAGCTCCTGGCCACGACCCTGAACAGCATCGATGACGGCGTTGTCGTTACGGGCGAAGATGGATGTATCCGCTTCATGAATCCCGTGGCCGAGGTAATGACAGGCTGGAGCCAGGACGAAGCGGTGGGAAAGGAACTCGGGCAGGTGTATTGCCTGAGCAACGAAGACACATTGGTTGCCCGGAACGGCAGTACGCGGCGCATCGAGACTCGCTCAAACCTGATGGTCGACAGCACGGGAAACTGGGCGGGGTTTGTACATGCGTTCGCCGACATCACCGACCGCGTCGCTGCCCGCCAGGCACTGTATCAGCGTGAGATTGAGTACCACATGCTGATGGAGCAGGCTGCCGACGCGATTGCGATTGCCGATGCGACGGGGCGATTAATGGCGGTCAACACCCGCGCGTGCGAAATGCTCGGCTACTCGCGCGATGAATTGCTGCAGCGCCGACTTCAGGATATCATCGACCCGCGTGACCTGCAAGCGGAACCGCTCCATTTTGAAGAACTGAGTGCGGGCACGACCCTGAGCCTCGAACGCCACCTGGTGCGCAAAGACGGCACGGTGGTCCCGGTCGAGGTCAGCGCGAAAAGTCTGTCGGATGGACGATTGCAGGGAATCCTCCGCGATATTTCGGAACGGAAGAAGTCCGAGGAAGAATTCAACCGTGCGGTCCGCAGTGAAGTGATGGAGAAGCTTCTTACAAAAATCAAAGCGTTCCAGCACGGGGAGAGCGCCTTGATGACATTGAACCGTCTGGGATTGTTCATGGAGAACATCGACAGTCTCTCCGATCCCGAACACGGCGAGGTCGGCGACGAGGGATTGACCCTTCAGCGGTTCAGGCTCGCGGTGGAGGAGTTCGAAAGTGCCGTTGCGTCCCAGCTCCTTTTGCTTGCCTCGCTTATCGCGGTTGCCGAGACGGAGCCTGCATTTGGCGGGAGTTCGCTCCCGATCAGGGGCGCAGCGTCACGCCTCAGGCGATCGACACGGGCACTCCAGGCACTGCTCCCTTCGGTCGTTTCGATGCTCATTTGCGGCTCAGAAAAGGAGCGCGGGGACGAGCTCAGGATCTCGGCGCGCGACATTGCGGGAACGCTGTTGGATATCCGTGAAACTCTTGCGACAGCCACAGCAACGGTGCGTGAGGAGTTTACGTGTGATGCAAGCGCGATTCTCAGGCTGGTGGTGGCCAAATTCAGCGACCCCTCCCGCTCATTTGATGTGCACCACGAGGGGGCAGACGAAACAGTCAGCGTCCTCATGAAATCTTCCGATCTGAGCGATGTCCTCTCCACACTCGTACAGAACGCCATCGAAGGACTTGCCGGCGCAGAATCCGATCGTCCACCACGTGTGGTCCTCCGCGCCGTCCAGGAGGTCAACCGGATACAGATTCAGGTCGAAGACAACGGTCCGGGGATCAGTGACGAGGTACGGGGCCGCATATTCGAGAATGCAGTATCCACAAAGGGTCCAGGGCGCGGCTTCGGCCTGGGGTATGCCCTGCGCTGTCTTGAAGGATGTGGCGGCGTTCTACGGCTAGAACACACAAATCGGGATGGTACCCGTTTTGTCGTGGAACTTGCGAAAGTTGAATCGTTTCATGGAACGAATTCTTATCATTGACGACAGCGTCGCATTTCTGAACGACGTCGAATCCCTCCTGCGTGACCGCTATCAGATTCTCAAAGCGTCGACGGGAAAGCGGGGGATCGACCTGGCCCGCTCAGAAAACCCATCCGCGGTGCTCCTCGACCTCGGCCTGCCCGATATCGACGGCGCCGAGGTTCTGCAGATTCTCCACAAAGAGGTCGACCCCTATCTTCCGGTCATTGTCGTCACCGATCACACCGATACCGAAACCGCAATTGCCACGATGCGGCTCGGAGCGTATGACTTCATCCCTAAAAGTTTCAATCGGGAGGTCTTAACTGCCAAGCTGCTGAAAGCCCTCGAGCGGCGGTCACTGGAAATCAGCGTGCGTGCGCTCCAGAGCAGTTTCGCGGAACACCACGACAGGCTCGTGTTTGCAAGTGAAGCAATGAAGCGCGTTCACTACGAGATCAGCCGCCTCGCCGCACTCCCGTTCGATGTCCTCATCGTGGGTGAGACCGGCGTCGGCAAAGACCTGTGCGCATTTGAAACCCATCAACGAAGCCCCCGGCGCGACAGACCGTTCATTCCTCTCGCCATGCGCTCCCTCAGCGAGTCCCTTATCGAATCGGAACTCTTCGGACACGAGAAAGGTGCGTTCTCAGGGGCTGAAAAGACAAAGATCGGCAAACTCGAGGCTGCAAACGGCGGAACACTCTACATTCCGGAAGTGTCCAGCCTGACGGAGTCTGTTCAATTGAAGCTTCTTCAATTTATGCAATACAAGAGCATCTCCCGCGTCGGACAGGATTCGCGGAGACCCGACACACGGCTGGACGTCCGGGTCATCATGGCAACCAATGAAAGCCTCGAAGAACAGGTGCGCAAGGGAAACATCCGCGAAGATTTCTTTCACAGGATCTCCGGCGTGCGGCTGGTTGTTCCTCCCCTGCGATCCAGGCCGGAAGATATAGGAGTTCTGGCAGAGTATTTCCTCTGCAAAAATGTCCAGGGCCTGGAAGGCCAAAAGCACTCTCTTGCTCCTGATGTCCTCAAACGCATGGAGACCTATCCGTGGCCCGGAAACGTCCGGGAGCTGGAAAACGCGATCAAAGGGGCATTGGCCTATAGTGAGAGAGATGTGCTGGGACTGGGGGACTTCCCGATGTTGGCGCAAGTCTGCCGTCAGGAGGATCCGTGTGCAATCTGCATGGCTAGCCGGCAGGAGGATCTCCCGGATTATCGATCAGCCGAAGGACAATTCAAACGGGGGTATTTCATGGAGATCTTGCGGCGCTCGGAAGGAAATATTGCGAAGGCTGCAACGCTTACGGGTCTCAGCGGACCGGGATTGCGGAAATTAATCAAAAACCTCAATATTCCACTTCGTTAAACTTCTGTTTCGTTAGAGTCAACAAGAGTTATCGTTTTCCTTCCCCCTTCCAAGGGATTCATACGAATTGACCTGTTTTGACAGGTCTCCGTTCTGGCACACTTCTGGTGAACCGTGAGTTACCCGCGCGAAACCCTGAATATCAAGCACTATGCTTCAGCTCCGGAAGTCCCACGCAAACACGTTTGTCGTCCGGGAGCGATACCGGCTCTGCCCCCAGTGCGGCAACTTCTCGCATTTCTCCGAGCGGCAGGCCTACTGTATTCTGTGTGGCACGAAGTTGCTGGAGGAGTGCACGAGTTGCAGGGAACCCGTTATCTATCCGACTGCAAAGTTCTGCCCTGCGTGCGGGAACGAACTCGTCCGGGCAGAACCTCCTGTACCCACGCAAGAATAGCCTTATAGACGCCCGGGGGAACTCTCACTGCTCTCCGAAGATCGGAGGTCGGAAGTCGTTTCGGGGGGAGGCGTGGGCACATCTCGATGTCCGCCACCATCCACCACGGGCCCACCGGGTAACAGCGTATCGTACGGGCCCGGTGGATTCTTTCAGCGTTTGAAAATCTTCTTCACGGCATCGTCCAGCCGCCCCTTCTTCTCCTTCTCCAGACGATCGTCCAATTCCTTCTTCTTGGCTTCTAATGAGGCGAGATGGCCATCGATGAGTGACTGATACCGGGCTATTGCCTGTTCCGCCTCACCACGCTTGGCCGCGTAGGCCGCCTCAAGTTCCTTTCGCCTGGGCTCGATGATGGCGGCTACCCGGGAGCGAATCTCGGCCTGCAGTTTGATAAACTCGGCTCCAAGAACGGCCTTGATCCGGGCTGCGAACTGGGCGTCCAGATCGGTCGCCAGTGCCAGCTTGAAGGTCCCTCCCGTGTTCCATAAACGGAGGTCGACATCGAACCCTTTCACGCCGTCGAGCACCTCACGGGCGATACGCTCTCCAATGTTTGTGGAGGGCGAGGCGTAGGTGATGTTCAGTGTCCGGAATTTCAACGATGTCCGGGCATCGAAGGCGCGGCCCGGAATCGCAACGGTAACGCCCGCCCCGAGGGTCGCACCGGAGATTGTGCCTGGCAGAAACTCCGGACTGCCGACATTGTACGACGTCAAAGGCACCCCTGTTATGGTTGCCTCATACCGGTCGAGCGGTTCCTCCTTCATGCGGTCGAATACCAGCGAGAGAGATGCCGTCACCGTCTGTCCGCGGGTGGCCCGAAGCTCGGCCGTGATGGGATGCCTTGTGATACGTTGATTGTTGGTGATGTTCAGGATTTCTCCGCGAGCGTGGAAGAACTCGGGATCCTGTGCCGCATCCGTGCCGCCGGAAATCAGGATCCGCTGGATCCAGAATTTCGGATACGCCCGGTCAACGGGGAAGTAAATATCCTGTCCCTTCAACCGCGGTGGTTTCTCCATATCGGGTTTGGGCCCGTAGACGCGAATCTTCTCCCGGGCCAGGTCGGCATACCGGAGATAGGTTCGCACGTCGTTGACCAGCTGTTTTCCAAGCAACACCTCCGCCATGCCCATACTGTTGATGTCCGGCAAACGGGCGAGCGCGAGGACTCTCGCGAAATCGTCAGCCACAATCCCTTTCAGAGCATCGACCGAAGAGCCGAGGTTCTGAATGTCGGTACGGATGGCATCCCGTCGGGTGGTGTACGCAGCGACAATGTCACCCGCGCCTGTGCGGGCATCATCAACGGTCTTCAGTGCTGCGGTGATGGAGGCCACGTCCTTCAATGCCGACGGGTCGATTGCCCGAACGCTCGAGTCGATTTCTCCCAACCGTCGTTTTGATTGTTCGATGTCTGCCAGCATGGCCTCCCACTGACGCGAGGCGGCTGCGGCTCGCGTCTTGAGCGTCTCGATCTGACTGAGTGAGCGGAGATCGGCCGCTTTGAGGAGGGCGTCGATATTGATCCCCTTCCGGAGGACTGCCGGATCAAAGATAGGCGTCTTCTCTATCGAGCGGGAGAGCACCTCCTCGGTCAGTGCCGCGAAAGACCCTCCCGCCGGTGTGCGCCGTTCGTTTTCCGAGCTGCCCGGCAGTGACCCGTCCGTCGTCCGCCTGGTCCCCACAATCAGATCCTGCACCTCCACCGTTTCAATGATGTACTTTCCTCGCAGGAGTTGCCCGGGGTCCATGGCGAACCGCACGGTGCGGGTCTCAAAGAGATTCTTCCATGGATCGTTTGGGCTCGCAACCTGCATACGGGAAAACCGGATTCCGAGCGGCGACAGCGTGAGGGAAAGATCATCGATCTCCACGCGGGCACCAATCAGGCGTTCCCCCGCCGATTCGAGAGCGGACTCGATCCATCCATCGAGAAAGATGACGAGAACGCCACCCATGACGAGGAGGGGAATGAGTACGAAAAGGATAAAATTCTTTCTCATCGGTCAGCCTCCGAAGTCGCGAAGTTTTTCATACCACTGGACCAGCGCACTTCGTTTGACGGATCTGGTAGACCTTCCATCGTTCGATCCGCGCTCCGACCGTAGAGCGATAGGCGACAACAAACCGTTTCATGCCGACATACACCGGCACAAAGAGAATCAACGCGCTAACGAAACTTCCCAGAACGACGGTATTGTTGAACCGGGTCAGCGGAGCGATGGGTGCATTGTAGAGGGTCGTCCACACTCCCCGCAGACCGTCGATATTGACCAGCAGCTGATACCCGAACCAGTGAAACAGGGGATCGAGGAGGTAGGCTCCCAGACTGAACAGCGTGAGAGCAAGCAATGCTGCCGACAGGTTAACGTTCAGAAGAAGGACAATGAACCAGACGACGAGCCCCTGAAGTGTAAGCACAGGAGAGAGACCGAGGATTGATCCCAAGGCGAACCCTCCGGCGACCTGCGCGGGGGTTTGCCCCTCACGCAGGATCTTGATGAAATCCCGAACGATTTTGAGTATGAACATATGCGCATCTCCTGCTGAGCGTGACGAACTGGCGACCGTTAGTATCCCTGTGCAGCCCCTCCCGTACGGGGGTCTGCGACGCCATACCAGACTCCGTGCAAACCTACGATGGAGGGGGCGATGGCGAGGTGGTGCGTTTCTTTCACCGCATGGCCCATGCGGCGGAGCGTCGAGAGGGTGTCCTCAGGAAACCCGTGGGCCTCCACCAGGATGGTGTCAGGAAGGTGCTGGTGGTGAAAACGGGGTGCGGTGACGGCATCGACGATGTCCATGTTGAAATCGACGACGTGTGATATGATCTGGAAGACCGCGGTAATGATACGTGGTCCGCCGCTTGCGCCCGTGATGAGGTACGGCGTTCCATCCGGCTCGAGCACAATTGTTGGCGACATAGAGGAAAGGATCCTTTTGTCCGGAGCGATGGCATTGGCCTCACCCTGAACAAGTCCGAACACATTCGGACTGCCGGGTTTTGACGCGAAATCATCCATTTCATTGTTCAGGAGAAACCCCGCGCCTGCAACAGTGACTGCAGACCCGAATCCCAGATTCACGGTGGTCGTCAGGGCAACGGCGTTGCCCTCGCCATCGGCGACCGAAAAATGTGTGGTATGTGTTCCCTCACGGATCTGGTGCGGCTCCCCGTGAGCGACCCGTGCCGATGGGGTGGCCCGTGACAGGTCGATCGTTGCACGCCGTTCGGCGGCATAAGCCCTGGAGAGGAGACCATCCTGCGGGATTGGAACGAGATCGGGATCGCCCAGAAAATAATTGCGGTCGGCAAATGCACGCCGCATTGCTTCGACAACAAGATGCGTCGCCTCAGGAGAGTGCCACCCCATATGTGCGAGGTCATATGGTTCGAGTATGTTCGCCATGAGGGCGAGCGCCGTACCTCCCGAAGAGGGCGGCGGCATGGATACGATCCGATAGCCGCGGTACGAGATGTCGATGGGCGTCCGCCAGACGGCCGTATAGTTCCGGAGATCGTCATGAGTGATAAGACCGCCCCCCCGTGTCATCTCCCGGACGAGCAGATCTGCGGTGGGCCCTTCGTAGAATCCGGACGGTCCCCTGTCGGCAATGCGCTTGAGAGCAGCAGCCAGATCGGGGTTCTTCCAGAGCGACCCTTCCGCGAGCGGGCGTCCCCCGGGAAGGAACAGGGTGGCGGATGCGGGAAACCGCGCAAGGCGAGAGGAGTCGGCGCGCACCGATTCGGCGAAGTCGGGCGTGACGATGAATCCATGTTCGGCAAGCATGATGGCGGAGGAGAGCACGTCGGCCCACGGGATCCGGCCGAATCTCCGGTGAGCCTCGAACAGCCCGGCGACGCTGCCAGGCACGCCTGCTGCACGATGACCGGTGATCGACAAGTCTGTTTGTTTGCCGGATGCGTCCAGGTACATCGTCCGGGAAGCCGCCCGCGGAGCTTTTTCCCTGAAGTCGAGCGCCGCATGTGTTCCGTCCGCCGTCCGAACGACCATGAATCCCCCTCCGCCGATATTTCCTGCCTCAGGCATGACCACGGCGAGCGCGAACGCCGTTGCGACGGCGGCATCCACAGCGTTGCCACCGCGGCGCAGGACGGTGATACCTGCCTCGGTGGCAAGGGGAGCGTCACTCACCACCATGCCATGAGTACCTGCAGCGGACCGGATTCCCGACGCAAATGGCCAGGAATCTGGAATACGTGACGGTTTTGTGGTCGGCATCTGTGTCGATGGACCGCAACCGGCTAGCACCAGTGCGACGACGAACGCTCCAGTGCGAAATCCGGAACACAAGCACTTCATTGGAACGATCCTTCCATAAGAGGAGCCGACGCGAGGGCGATCTCCCGCGTCTGGTCTTCGGCAACAGCCGTGTAGAAATGGTGGTAAATGTTGTCTGCGACAACGACAAACGGCTTCGCTGCATGAAGCGCATCGAAAGATCCCGGGGGGCCTAATCGCAGAACCGGGTTGTTGTCCACCGGTAACCAGCCAAGCGGAAAGCGTTCGGGAGTCGTCCAGGCGATCCCGTCCTGCGCATGGACGCCGTCCCAGCTGTAGTAAGCCATAAACCACACATCACCGATCCTGAAGAGACATGGATCGCCGGTGCGCCCTGTGGAATCCCATGTCCCGGGTCGCCGGCTGCCGACCAGAAGGGGTGACCGATCATCACGCACGTTCCAGTGGAAGAGATCCTCCGATTGGGCATACCCGATGTATTCCTCCTCGATGCCGTCGACAATGCCTGATGCATTGAAAAAGAGAAAGTACTGGCCGTCCCGCGCAAGGACGAACGGATGCCAGATTGCGTCTCTCCGCCACCCGCTTCCCGCAGGCGTGACAATGGGGTTGCCTGTGGCGCGGGTCCAGCTCGCAAGGTCGGTTGATGTCGCGATGTTCAGGGTCTTCGTGCCCTTCTCATATCCCTGCTGTGTCGTCCCAAAATAGAAGAGCGCATAGCGTTCTTCTTCCTGCAGAATAAACGGCCCCGGCGTGCCTTCTGCGTCCGCCGCTCCCGGAATCCCGCTCGGGCCGAACACGGGGTTTCCGGGGTCTTTCTCCCACCGCAGCAGGTCCGTGCTCCAGGCAAGACCCACTTGTGGACGTGTGACAGCGGCGTACCCCCGCTTTCCAGGTTGTGCGACGGCATACCCTGTGTAGACCATGCCATACCGGAGCTGGCGGGTATCGAACCAGACAACGGGAGATTCCACCATGCCCGCGTCCCATGAACCTTTCGCACCGCACGGGAGGACGATGCCTTGTTTTCGCAAGTTGAGATTTGCCTTCATGATGTTCCAAGATAGGAGATTAGGCCTGAAAGGTCAACGGTGGTTGGATCCACGCCGCGGGAGTGACCGGTTGCATCATGAATTTCCAGTGTGTAGTATTGATATCATGGCAACGACCCGCACCTGGAGGTACTCCCTTGATCTGAAATCCTATGAACTCGACCACCGTGGGGTGATGCCGGCATGGATCGTCTATCGGTTTCTACAGGAAGCGGCCGAGTTCAATGCGGTCGATCTCGGGTTTGACACGGAAACGCTGCTGAAAGACAATCTGACATGGATGCTGGTGCGCCTCCAGCTTCGTGTGGATCGATATCCATTGGGACGCTGCCGGATCGATGTCGAGACCTGGCCCTCCGGCATCGAAAGCCGGTTTGCTCTTCGTGATTTCCGGCTGTACATCGGAAGCCAAAACACGCCCTTTGCGGTAGCCTCCAGCTCCTGGCTCCTGATCGATATACTGAAGAAGCGTCCCGTTGTGGTGGGGAACAAATTACATCCCATGCATTCCATGGTCCGTGAACACGTGGTCGAGGAGCCTTTTCCTTCTGTATCCGTCGAAGGCCTGCCGTGCCGGGACTTCACGTTCAGGGTCCGCCGTTCCGACGTCGACATGAACGATCATGTCAATAATGTACACTATGTGGAATGGCTTGCCGAATCTGTGCCTGAAGAGGTCTGGCGGAGCGGGGACATTGCCGCCCTGGACGTCGAATACAAGCGGGCCGTCGGTTTTGGCGAGACGATCCGTGTCGAGAGTTGTGCCATGGATGAAACAACGTATGTTCACCGGATGACATCCGACGGTCGGAAGGGAGATGTTCTTCTCGCCCGCACTGTCTGGGCGCGCCGGTAAAGGCTTGACTTTCTGGCAGCCATTGTCGTTCATTCCACCTGCATCCTGCCGACCGTACCACAAATCGGAGGCACACTCGGTGTCCACGCCATCGCAGCTGGCTACCGGGGGCCAGCTTCATGAAGAAAACCAGCGGCTAAAACGTGCAGTTGAAGAACTCTCTGTTCTCAACGACCTCGCCACCGCGATCGGGGGTTCCCTCAACTCCCGGGATATCATCCAGACCATCATCCATCGATCGCTCAAGGCCCTTCGAGCCGAACAGGGTGTCATTACCCTGATCGACGAACGCCCGGACAGCGGACTGAAGACGCTCGTCCGGACTGTTGACGGGTCCACAGGGGATTATCATCTGCATCAGCAACTTGCGGGCTGGATGCAGCTGGAACGGGCACCGCTCACTCTCATCGACCCTTCGACGGACAAACGGTTCCGGGGAATTTCCTGGGATCCGTCCATCCGGTCGCTGATCTGTGTCCCGATGATGGCGAAATCAAACCTCCGGGGTGTTCTCACGCTCTACAACAAGCAGAACGCAGAAGGGTTCACGGCTGAAGACCAGCGACTCCTTACCATCATCGCATCACAATCAGCCCAGGTCCTTGAAAATGCGCGACTTCACGAGACGGAGCAAGACCTGCTCCGTATGAAAGAAGAACTCCGTCTTGCGGCACAGATTCAGCGCGACCTGGTCCCCATAACTGCTCCGGCGGTCGACAACTACCGGATTGCAGGGGCGAGCGTTCCTGCCCAGGTCGTCGGTGGTGATTACTATGACTACTTTGCTGTGGGAACGGAAGGGATCGGGCTCTGTCTCGGGGATGTTTCCGGCAAGGGCTTGCCGGCTTCGCTTCTCATGGCAAACGTTCAGGCGACCATCCGGGGTCAGGCGCTTTTTGAAGAACCTCCGGGGCGTTGCCTGGAGCGAGCCAATCGCCTGCTCAGCCGCAGTACGGCAACAGACAAATTTGTGACCCTCTTCTTCGCGGTGCTCGATCCCCACCGCCATCTGCTTTCATACGCGAACGCCGGTCACGAGCCCCCGTTCTTTATCGCTGCGGACGGGACGATCCGACGTCTCACGCAGGGGGGAGTTGTTCTCAGCATCCTGGAAGAATGGCACTACAACGACGAGCAGGTAGAGGTCCGTCCGGGGGACACACTGGTGGTCTATTCAGACGGGCTTTCCGAAGCCACCAACAGTGAGGGAACACAATTCGGCGAGGGACGGCTTGCTGACCTCCTGCTCGAACACCGGTCGGTCCCGGCCGAACGGCTCCAGCAGATCGTGTTTGATGCCGTGCAACAGTGGTCCGGCAAGGAAACCCGGGAAGATGACAGGACCATTCTCGTGGTGCAACGATGCTGATGCAGCCCGGTCAGACCATCTCCCACTACCGGATCGTCTCGCATATCGGGGGTGGCGGGATGGGCGAGGTATATCGTGCGGAAGACCGCCGGCTTCAGCGTATCATCGCCCTGAAATTCCTTCCTGACATTCTGGGACGAAACGCGGCAGCGCGCGAGCGCTTCATCCGCGAAGCGCGTGCCGCCTCTGCTCTCGATCATCCCAACATCTGTACGATCCATGACATTGATGAAACAGACGATCATCGCCTGTTCATCACGATGGCCTGTTACGACGGAGAGACGGTCCGGACAAAGCTCAACCGCGGTCTGCTCCCGCTCGAAACAGTGATTGCCATCGTCCGTCAGGTTGCCGAAGGTCTTGCGAAGGCCCACCGAAATGGGATTGTCCACCGGGATCTTCATCCGTCCAATATACACGTCACCGAAGACGGCGTTGTGAAGATCCTGGACTTTGGTCTCGCAAAGCTTGCGGGCACACCGGGGATAACCGGGGAGGGGACGACGCTCGGGACGATCGGATATATGGCTCCCGAGCAGGTGCGCGGCGACGAGGTGGATGCCAGAACGGACATCTGGGCCTTTGGTGTTGTGCTGTTCGAATTGCTGACCCGCACGTTGCCGTTTCGCGGTGATCATCCGGCAGCGCTGCTGTATGCCATCGGGAACGAAGATCCGCAAGACCTCCAACGGCTGCGTGCCGATTTACCCGGGTCGCTGGTCAGCCTCTGTAAACGATGTCTGAGCAAGGATCCTGCACGGCGTCCGCAATCCATGGATGAAGTCCTCTCACTCCTCGGTCACTGGCCGTTTGCAGCGACGGGCGGAACGACCACCTCCTGGCGGCGCATCCGGGGTCGGTACGTCGCGGCGGGGGTGGGGGCTCTGGTTATTCTCACGGGCTTTCTGGTGTTGTACCTGGTAGGGCCGACACCACCCCTGGACACAGCCGGCGCACGAATGCGTGTCGCGGTTCTTCCCTTTGCCGTGACGCCTGCCGACACCTCCGTGGCGGATTGGCCCAGGTTGCTCCAGCGTCTCCTTTCTGCGGACCTGACTGGAGTTCGTGAGATCGGTGTCCTTGACCCGTTCAGTCTCGCCGAGCGACTTCCCGGCACGTCCGAGGTCGTGCTCAGTGGCAATGGTTCCGGCGTTTTGAAAGCGGCAAAGAACGCCGAAGTCCGGCTGCTGGTGAGCGGTACGATACTCCGGGGGGCCGGAGGGCAGACCATCCGTGTGATTCTGCTGGACGTCCCCCGTGGTGAGACCGTTTTCTCGTGCCAGGCATCGGGCCGGGGCGAGGAGGATCTCCCCCTTGCCTCCGCGGACATCGCCGGACAGATTACCGATTTTCTCGATGTCCGGTTTTTCAGCACGCGGTCTGGCTCCGATGTCCGGTCGTGGCTGCGCCGGCGGCCGCACTCCATTGCAGCCATCAAAGCGTTCCTCCAGGCGGCGCAACTCACCTACACCGGATCGCCGGGTGTCGAGAGAATGCTGCGTCGCGCCATCGACCTTGATTCGACGTTTGTGCCTCCTCGGATCTGGCTTATTCCGGGTCTTGTCCTGCGAGGAGAGCTTGCCGAGGCACACACACACCAGCACATGCTCCACGCTCTGGAAGCGGATGCCAGTCCGTTCGAACAGGCAATGATCGGGTGGGCGGACACATTCCTCCAGAATGATCTGACCGGGCAGGAGCGTCAGCTCGAACTCGCTCTCGAATACTCTCCTGACGATTACATCCTTCTGTTCAATCTCGCCCGGACCAGATATCTGATGGAGAATTACCGCGGGGCCATCGACGCACTATCGCCCGCTATCAGCGCCCGATGGGAATACGCACCTGCATACTACCTCTTTGCCGCGAGTCACCATGCGCTCGGCGAAGACCGCCAGGCCCGGGAGATTCTCGAGTCCGCTTCCACCGGAAAAACCCGATACCCCGAGACGTATGCCCTCCTGGCATCTGTAACGCGCCGTCAGGGCGACTCAGTCGCGGCACGGGAAGCCGAGACGGAGTTCGCGCGGTTGCAGGTTGACGCCGGCATGGCTGAGCACGCTGCCCTTGCGACCCTGGGGAAATTCTATCTCTCCGACGACATGCCCTGGGAAGCCGTGAACAAGTACACCGCAGCCCTTGCCCTCGCGCCGGAAAGGAGCGAGTATGTGGAAGCCCTTGGGAACGCACGCCTCATGTGCGGCGACACATCGGGAGCCATTCTTCTCTATCGACGAATTCTGGATCAGGACTCAGCACGTTCGGACAGGTCGGCATTACGCCAGCGACTGCTGACGCTTACACGCTCCACCACACCACACACCAACCACTAATGGAGGGTTCATGCCTCGCAAGAAGAAGGCTGCGAAAAAGGTTCTCAAAAAGAGACCGACCCTGAAGCGCAAGGCCAGCCGGCCAGTGCCGCCCACCGTCGAAGGAGTGTTCCGGCTTATCTTCACAAAACGCAACTTCCTGCGCGCATTGCTGGCCGACATGGATGGTGCCCTCATGAAGGCAAAGGTCATGCTGCCCGAGGAGGAACGTGCAAGACTCCGCACGATGCTGTATTCCACGTATTCCGTGACCGGTGCAGAGGCCCTCTCGATCGTCGTCGAGTGGATGCTCAAGAAAGTCCCACCGCCTCCGCCGCCCTGGGAAGTTACACACGAAGAAACACCGCAAGCGCCGCTCTATTGACTCGCGCCCGTCGGCGTGACGCGTCGATTGTCCGGAGCGTGCGCCGTCGTGTGCGCGTGCTTGTGGCATCATGGCCGGCAGCCCTCGCGGCTGAGGTTCGTGCATTGCGCGTGCATTTTCAGCGGACGCGCCCTCATGCGTCGGACCGTGTTCCGTACTGGTATCATTTGCCGCTGTGTGCAGCCCGGCACAGGGCCCTTCCGCGCGCTATCCTGGAGGATGTGCTCTTTGCACAGCACTGCCTGGCCCTGGCAATCCGGGTACAGGATGATTGTTTTGACCGCCAGCGTGAACCGGGAGCGGGAGTCTTCGCGCCAACACTTCTGATCCTTGCGGCGCAGGAAGCATTGAGTCGCCGGTTCCCTTCCCGATCCGCCTTCTGGCCGCAGCAGCGGCAGCTTGTGACGACGTCGTTGCATGCGATCTCCCGAATTGCGTCGATACAGACGAACACGAATCGAGCGCAGCGCGGTGTGCGCACACTCTATGCACACCAGAACGCGGTTCTGAAGGTCGGTCTCCTGGCCGTCTGCCACGGTGGCGGTCGATCGGAGCTCTATCGTACGCTCTCCCGTTGCGCCGACCACCTTGCAGTGGCGGGCCAATTCCTCGACGACCTGGAGGACATACAGACAGACCGTGCGCACGGAAGAACGAACGCTGCCGCCTCGTTTTTCGCCCGCCACGCTCCTCCCGGGCACCGGCGCCGGGATAACACCGTGGCAGCAACAGCCCGTGCAATAGAACGCTACCTTGCTCTGCCCAAAAGGGAGCTGTATGCGGCGGACCGGCTCCTGGCCTCTTTGCATCTCACTTCCGCTCGTGCGTATATTGATCAGAGTCTGGCAGTGATCGGACGCTGGGAAGAAATGCTCCGGCGTGCCGAGACGCCGCCCCCCCATTCCCAACCCGTTCGGAAGGTGAAACCGTGAAGGCTATGCAGTGTCTTGTTCTGCTTCTCGCGATGAGTCAGTGTGCTGTGGCACAAGTGTTTCCCACTCCGCTTTCTCCGGGCGGGACATACGACCCGTCTGTTCCGTCGCCGCAGACAATCCTCGGTTTTGTTCCGGGCGAAAGCCCGGCCCGCTATGATCAGGTTGTCACATACCTCCGGGCGCTCGCTCAGACATCGCCACGAGTGCGACTCATGGAAATGGGAAAAACGCATGAAGGCCATGTGCAATACTACCTCGTGATCACAACTCCCGAGCGTTTCGAAACACTGGATTCTCTCCGTGACGATCTCCGGAGTCTCGGCGATCCGCGGACGCTGACAGACGGGGCAATGCGGAGGATCACCGATTCTCACCCCGCCGTCGTGTGGATCGGCTACGGGATTCACGGTGATGAACTGTCGTCGGTTGATGCTGCGCTGCACGTTGCGTACCAGCTCGCTGCCGGAACAGATCAGACGACGCTGTCGTTGCTGAAGACCCTCATCGTCTGCATTGATCCAATGGAGAACCCCGACGGGCGGGAACGGTTTCTCGCACAGATGGAACAATGGAAGAGTCTGCTGCCCAATCCTGATACGCAGAGCCTGAACCACACCGGTGTGTGGCCCTATGGCCGGGGGAACCATTACCTCTTCGACCTGAACCGGGACTGGTTTGTGCTCATCCATCCGGAGACACAAAACCGCGTACGGGCCGTGCTCCGGTGGCAGCCCCATGTCTTCATCGATTCCCACGAAATGGGACCTCATGATACGTACCTGTTTTCGCCGGCACGACAGCCGATCAATGCGAACTTTTCCGCCATCATGCGGCGCTGGATCTCGGTGTTTTCGGGTGATCAGGCGCGGGCATTTGACCGCCACGGGTGGAGCTACTACACGCGCGAGTGGAATGACGATTGGTATCCGGGATATGCGAATTCCTGGGCTTCGTACTACGATGCCGTCGGCATTCTCTATGAACAGGCCGGGGTCGACGGTTCTCTTGTCAAACGCCCCGACGGTACAATACTGTCCTACCGCGAAAGTGTGGATCACCATGTCGTGAGTTCCCTGGCAAACCTGGAAACGGCATCCCGCAACAGAAAGGCACTGCTTGAAGCGTTTGTGGAGTCCAGAAAACAGGCCACCACAGTCGCCGTGGGAGTCCCCCACGCGTACTATCTGCTGCCTGGTGATAATGCTGCACGGACCGATCACCTCGTGCAACGATTGCTCTGGTTAGGAATCGAGGTGCACCGGGCGGAACGGGAACTTGTGGTGCGCGACGCGGCTCCTGCAGACGGAGGTGCGACCGCACAGCGGACAATGCCGGCAGGGACATACATCGTGCGGCTCGATCAGCCCCACAGCAGAATTGCCCGGGCGATCCTCGAGTTCGATCCGAGAATGCTGACAAGCTTTCTTCAGGAGGAACGCAAGTCTCTCGAAAAGGAACAGGACTCGCGTCTCTATGACGTTACCGCATGGTCCCTCCCGCTCGCATACGGAATCGAAGCGTACGCTTCGGCGTCGATGCCATCAGGGGCCATTGCTCCGGTGCATGCGCTGACTCCCCCTGCCGGCAAACGTGCAGGCCCGGCAACCCCCTACGGATATCTGTTCGACTACGACGACCGTGGTGTCAAAGCGGTGGCCTCGTTGCTGCAAGAGGGCTGGAAGGTCCGGTCGGCCCGGTTGCCGTTCCAGATTGAAGGGAGACAGTACGGGAGGGGGACCGTGCTCCTCCGTGTTCGCGAGAACGGAGCCGGCCTGCACGCAGCGATGAACAGTCGTGCCGATTCCATGGGCATCGTGGTGCATGCGGTCGGTACCGCCCTCAGTACCTCAGGACCGGATCTTGGCGGCAATGACTTCATCCTGTTGCGCGAACCACGGATTGCGCTCGTCGGCGGCCCGGAAACAAGTATCACGAGCTTTGGGGCCCTCTGGCACATGTTCGAAGATGGTCTGCATATGCGCGTCAGCCTTCTTCCTCTCCAGTCCGTGGCAAACGCGGACCTGCGCAAGTATACCGTTCTGGTTCTTCCATCGACCACACATCCGCAAAGGATCCAATCCATTTTTGGTAAGGAAGGCCTCGGAAAGCTGCGCGACTGGGTGGAATCCGGTGGAACGCTGGTTGCCATGGGAAACGGCGCGGCATTTCTTGCTGACACCGGCACGGGGATGAGCGCGGTTCGTCTCCGCCGGCAGTCCCTCAAAGACATCGGTCAGTTCGCACGCGCGACCGAATGGGAATCAAAGGCGGGTGCACCGGTCATTGACAGTGTGGCGCTCTGGAAGGGGACCATGGGGGCGGATTCGGTCAGAGCAGCAAAAGAGGGAACGGGCAACGAAAAAGATCTGGCCCTTCTCGATGAGCGGGCACGTCTTTTCATGCCGCGGGGGGCGATACTGCGTGTCGAGCTCGACGAGGAGCACTGGTTGACGTTCGGCGCGGGCAAGACCGTCCCCGCCATCGTTCTTGCACCCTATGCCTACCTTGCGAAGGACCCCGTGCGCACGCCGGCCCGGTTTTCGGAACCGGCAAAGCTCAGGCTGTCGGGTCTGCTCTGGCCGGAGGCAAGGGACCGGTGGGCGCGGACGTGTTACGCCACGAGGGAAGGTAAAGGCCGGGGACAGATCGTGCTCTTTGCCGGGGAACCGGTCTTCCGCGGTTTCTTCCATGGAACCGAACGATTGTTGATCAACGCTGTCCTGCTCGGGCCGGGGTGGGGTAGCGATGCAGGGATCGACTGGTAAAAAGACGGTGTCTCTGTGCGCCGCCGGTCTGCATGCAACCCGGAGTTGCTCTGGCGCGTAGAGACAGAGATGCGGCGATCCCTCGTTGCGGTCCATACGGGGTTCACATTCCTGGAGGAATAATGAAACGCGCGTTGCTCATTCTGGCCGTTGCTGCGTCAGTCGCTGCAGCGGCCGGGAATCGGATCGCAGTACCCTACACGCAGTTTGTTCTCCCGAACGGGCTTACGGTCATCCTGCACGAAGACCACACGACTCCAACGGTGAGCGTGAATCTCTACTATCACGTCGGGTCAGGCCGCGAAAAGCCGGGACGCACCGGCTTCGCACATTTGTTTGAACATCTGATGTATGAAGGGTCGGGCCACGTCCCGGAAGGGAAGTACGATGCATGGCTCGAATCCGCCGGCGGAGACAATAACGGTTCCACCAGTACGGATAGAACCAACTACTGGATCACCATTCCCTCCAACGCCCTGGAGCTGGCGTTGTTCCTCGAATCGGACCGGATGGGGTACCTTCTCGATGCCATGTCCCGGGCAACGGTGGACGGACAGAGGGACGTGGTGAAAAACGAACGGCGGCAATCGTACGAAAACAGGCCGTATGGAATGGCCTCCATTCTTCTGGACGAAAACCTGTACCCTCCGGACCACCCGTATCACTGGCCCACAATCGGGTCGATGGAAGACCTTTCAGCCGCCCGCTATGAGGATGTGGTGGAGTTCTTCAGGCAGTATTACGGACCGAACAACGCAAGTCTCTCAATTGCTGGCGATATCGATCCCGTGAAGACACGCACCCTAGTCGAGAACTGGTTTCGGGACGTTTCGGCAGGGCCGCCGGTTCCCCCGCTGGGAGCCCCTGTTGCATTTCTCGGCGCCGAAAAGCGTCTCGTGCTCGAAGACAAGGTCCAGCTGCCCCGTCTCTACATGGCATGGCATTCTCCGCCGCTGTTCTCTCCGGGTGATGCAGAGATGGATGTTCTTGCAAACATCCTGACCGGGGGAAAGAACTCCCGTCTCTATAAACGGCTGGTATACGAACTGCAGATCGCGCAGGACGTCAGTGCGTATCAGGCCTCCCAGCAGGTCGGTTCGACCTTCAATATCGTAGCGACCGCACGGACAGGGCACACGCTTGGAGAACTGGAGAAAGTCATTACCGAAGAGTTGCACCGGCTTCGTTCGGAGGCGCCCGAGCCGCGCGAACTGGCACGGGCGGTAAATCAGTATGAGGCATCATTCCTGCGCCGGCTGGAAGGGGTTGGTGGATTTGGGGGGAAAGCCGACCAGCTCAATGCCTATTACGTGCAGACCGGCAACCCGGACTATTTCCAGGAGGATCTCTCGCGGTACAAAGCCCTGGATGTCGATGATATTCGTGCCGCGGCACTTCGCGTGCTGTGTGATGACACCCGCGTTGTACTCAGTATTGTCCCGCAAGGGAAGACCGACCTGGCCGCCCCTGCACGAAAGGAGGGAAGGTGACGATGATACGAATCCTGCAGAGTGTCCGCCTTCTGCTCCTCGCTTCGATTGTGTGCACCGGGACGGTCATGGGGCAGAAGCCGGATCGGTCGTCTCCCCCCAAGTCCGGTCCGCCTCCAATGTTCACGATGCCGACCATTCAGCGGTTTGTGTTGTCGAATGGACTCCCGGTGATGCTGGTGGAGAAACATCAGGTTCCTCTGGTCCAGATCAATGTCATTCTCAGAACAGGAGCGATGAACGATCCGGCCGGCAAGACGGGGCTGGCGTCGATGACGGCATCGATGCTGCTGGAAGGAGCCGGGGAACGCGATGCACTCCAGCTGGCGGATGCCATCGATTTTCTTGGAGCTTCCATCAATGCGTCGGCGGGCCTGCACACATCGGGAGTGACGCTGAACACACCGCTGTACCAGCTCGATTCCGCACTTGCGCTTCAGGCGGACATTCTGCTCCGTCCGGCGTTCACGCTGGCGGAGCTCGAGAGGAAGAAGAAAGCGCGGCTGACAACCCTCCTGCAATGGCGCGATGAGCCGCGGTCGCTTGCGTCCGTGGCGTTCAACACTGCCCTGTACGGTGGCGGCCACCCCTACGGCGCCCTGAGCATCGGAGACGAAAAAGCGATTCGAGGTCTTCAGGTCAATGACCTTCGTGCGTTTCATGAGCGTACCTACCGTCCGGGCAACGGCTTTGTCGTCGTCGTGGGCGACATCACTGCCGGATTCATCAAACCGAAACTTGAGGGGGCCTTCGGTGGCTGGGAGGGAAGCGCGCCCGCGCCACCACCTGCTCCGCCGATTGTGCAGGTGGAGAAGCGGTCGGTGATTATCATCGACAAACCCGGGGCGGCACAAACGGAAATCCGCATCGGGAGGATCGGTGCGCCCAGAGTGACCGACGACTACGCGGCGCTGGTCGTGATGAACACAATCCTGGGAGGCTCGTTTGGATCGCGATTGAACCAGAACCTGAGAGAAACACACGGCTATACGTACGGCGCACGATCGTCCTTCGCTTTCCGGCCTCTGGCCGGTCCGTTTCTTGCAAGCGCGGGAGTGCATACCGCGATCACTGACTCTGCCCTCATCGAGTTCTTCAGGGAACTCAACGGTATCCGCGTCCCCGTGGCGGAAGACGATGTCGCACGGGCGAAGAACTACGTGGCCCTCGGGTTCCCGTCCGATTTTCAGACAGTAGGCGATATCGCCTCGCGGCTCGAGGAGCTCATCATCTATGACCTGCCGGACACGTACTTCACGACATATGGTGAGCGCGTTCTGGCCGTCACAACAGCGGATGTCGAACGAGTTGCGACGAAGTACATCGTTCCGGAAAAGATGACGGTCGTTCTGGTAGGGGATACGAAGGCGATGCAATCGAGCGTCGACGCCCTTCACCTGGGTCCGATCACCAATCTGACCGTCGACGACGTCCTTGGGAAAGCACCAGCCATAGAGGCGGGGAAGTGAATCGCGGGGGACCGGGTGAATCCCGAGCGCGCGTTCGGACGCTCGGTGCCCTGCACAAACATCTCATCCGGTGCCGGCAGTGTCCCCGGCTGGTGAAGTGGAGGGAGGAAACGGCGCGGACGAAAGTGCGCCGGTTTGCCGAACACGCGTACTGGGGGAAACCGCTCCCGGGCTTTGGGGATCCGCATGCCCGGGTCCTGCTCGTCGGCCTTGCACCAGCCGCGCACGGAGGGAACAGGACCGGGCGGATGTTCACCGGTGACGAAAGCGGGAACTGGCTGTTCCGGGCCCTTCATGAAACAGGATTTGCACTTCAGGCGGAGTCCGTGCACCGTGCCGACGGGCTCCGGCTGAGCGATTGCTACATCGTTGCCGCTCTCCGCTGTGCTCCTCCGAAGAACAAACCTCTCCCCGTGGAAATGCACGCCTGCCGGTCGTGGCTGCTGGACGAAATCCGCCTCCTGCCGAATATCCGCGTGGTTGTCGGGTTGGGAAAGATCGGATTCGAAGCGGGGATGAAGGCATTCCGGGACCTCGGGCATGTTTCCTTCTCCTCCATGCCCCGGTTTGCCCATGGTGCAGAGTATCGAATCGGGGAGTACACCTTCCTCGCGACATATCATCCCAGCCAGCAGAACACGTTCACCGGGAGGTTGACCCGGTCGATGTTGAAGCAGGTGTTCGTTGCTGCCCGCCGGCGCCTATTGTAAGCGGATCCGGAATGTTGTCCCGGCGCCCGGCACGCTCTGCCGAACGTACAACTTCCCGCGGTGATAATCCTCGATGATACGCTTGGCAAGCGTCAGACCCAGGCCCCACCCTCTCTTCTTTGTGCTGTATCCGGGGCGAAAGATTTCTTTCTGGAACTTCGGATCGATGCCCTTGCCGGTGTCGGTGACATCGATAGTGGTCCGGCCGCCGCTCTGCAGAATGGCAAAGCTGATCTTCCCCGTTGAACCTTCCATGGCGTCCAGCGCGTTCTTCATGAGGTTCTCGATCACCCATTCGAACAGCTCCCTGTTGATGTTCGCCGTGGCATTGTCCGGGGCGTCGATGACGAGGTCGACCCTTTTTCCTGATTTCGGAATCCGTTTGCCAATATACGACATCACGTCGCTGATCACTTCCGTCAGATTTTCTTCTTTCAGGTTCGGTGTGGACCCGATCTTGGAGAACCGCGCCGCCACCTTGTTGAGGCGGTTGATGTCGTGCTCCATCTCCCCCACGGTCTCGCCGATCTGCGGGTTGCTGACGGCATCCACGCGAAGGCGTTCCAGCCAACCCATCAGGCTCGACAACGGTGTGCCGAGTTGATGCGCCGTTTCTTTGGCCATGCCGACCCAGATGTTGCTCTGTTCGCTTCTCTTGATGTAACTGAACCCGATGTATGCGATCATGATGAAGATGGCGGCGATGGCCAGCTCGCTCACCGGCAACCAGCGGAGCTGGCGGATAAGTCCGGATTCCCCGTAGTGGAGGTAGCTGACGACAAGCGTGTCATTGATCGCGACGCGGATCGGCTTGTTCTGCGCGTCCATCTCGGCGAGCAGCCGTTGAAAGAAGATCTCTTCCTGCATCGGCGACATTGCAGCCGTGTCGATCTCGATATTTTTCCACTGAGGAGATTGATTCTTGGCATCGGTCTGCACGATGGGGAAGTCGATGGTACGGATCACCTCGAAGGCAAAGCTCAGGTCCCCTGCATCGGGGTTGTTGTTGGCAACGTATTCGAGCGAACGGGCGTAGAGCGAGACGATCTCGTATTCGCGGGCGAGCAGTTGATCTGTGAGGCGCTGGGAATAGAGCAGAAGCCCGATCACGAATGCCGACGCGAAGATCAGCAGGATGATCTTGAAATTGCCTGCCTTGCCGATCGGCAGGCCGCGGACTGGAGGAGTCATGGACGCTCCCTGAGGGTATGGATCAGGCCGTCAGAAACAACGATTGATCACGCCGCGGTCCCACGGATACAAACCAGATGGGTGTTTCCGTGAAGCGGGAGAGCGCTTCGAGATATCGGCGAGCTTCTGCGGGAACCTGATCGTCGTGTCTCGCCTCTGCGAGGGACGTGTTCCAACCGGGGAAGGATTCATAGACGGGCGTGGCGCGTTCCAGCGTGGCCTGGTCCGTCGGAAACCCTTTGAGACGTTTCCCGTTGAGTTCGTAGGCGACGCAAATCTTGATTTCCTCGAACATGTCGAGGACATCGAGTTTGGTGATGACGAGGCGTTGGATGCCGTTGACCCGCGCCGAGTGCCGCATGGCGACGGCGTCGTACCATCCACACCGTCGGGGACGGCCGGTTGTTGCGCCGAATTCATGGCCGACGGTTCGGAGGCGTTCACCGATGCTTGATGCCTCCTCCGTTGGAAACGGTCCGAGGCCCACGCGCGTGCAGTATGCTTTGGCGACCCCCACGACGTCATCCACCGATGTCGGGGGAATGCCGAGCCCCGTGCAGGCGCCACCCGAAGTGGGATTGGAGGATGTCACGAAGGGATAAGTCCCGTGATCGATGTCGAGCAGCGCCCCCTGGGCCCCTTCGGCGATGATCTGTTTGTTGTCCTTCAGTGCCTGGTGCAGGTACAGGCTGGTGTCGGTGATGTACTCATCGATCTGCGTGTCGAACGCCTGGTATTCTGCGATGATGGCATCGACGTCGATGCGTGTTTCGCCGTAGATTTTGGTCAGGATCAGATTCTTCTCGTCGATATTGCGTTTCAGCTTTGCCGCAAGCGTGTCACGGTTCAACAGGTCCACGATCCGGATACCCACCCGCATGAACTTGTCGATGTAGGCAGGCCCGATTCCTCTGCCTGTCGTGCCGATGGGGGATGTCGATTGCTCGCGGATGGCGTCGAGCTGTTTGTGGTAGGGCATGATCAGGTGTGCATTATGGCTGATCAGGAGACGGCCGCGGACGGTGATGCCTGCCTGTTCCATCTGAGCGATTTCTCCGAGGAGCGCGGTCGGATCGATCACCACACCGTTCCCGATCACGCACACGATCTCCTTGTGGAACATCCCGGACGGGAGGAGGTGCAGGACGTAGTGTTTGTCACCGATGCAGACCGTATGGCCGGCATTGGCGCCTCCCTGGTAGCGTGCGACGATGTCGGCATGCTCGGCGAGCATGTCGACCACTTTTCCCTTGCCTTCATCGCCCCACTGGGCGCCGAGAATGATCTGGACGGGCATGAATGAATACCGTTCCGTGAGAGAAGGGTGGACCGGGTTCTCCGGCAAAAAAAAACCGGCCCCGCGCAGGGAAGGGCCGGACTCCGGGGACGCAGCCCGGACTATTGTGAGAAGCTCTGGACGGCCTCGCGGACCGATGCAAACGATTCGAACACCGGGCCGAGCCGCGTGATCTTGATGAGGGCGGTGATCTTTTCGGACGCATTGGCAAGTTTGAGTCCGCCCCCGGTTCCTTTCATCAGACTGGCACCGCCGATCAGCAGGCCAAGGCCGGAACTGTTCATGAACTCGATTCCTTTGAGGTCGATGACCACATGCTTCGTTCCCGCATCGACAAGCTCATGGAGTTTGCCGTTGAGGGCCGTTGCATCGGGTCCTCCCATCAAGTTGCCGTCGAGCTGGATCACTGCGACAGTTCCCTGCCGGCTTAGGGACAACTTCATCTGGCCCTCCTTCGTGGTGGCTGCCGCTCAGTCGATGAGATGGGTCTTCCTGCGCGTCCGCTCGGACCATTCGAGGACGACAGCGCTTGCCATGTAGATGGACGAGTAGGTGCCGGTGATGATGCCGATGGTCAGGGCGAAGGAAAACCCGCGGGTCACTTCGCCCCCGAAGACCAGCAGCACAAGGAGAACGACAAAGATCGTGCCGGAGGTGATGATCGTCCGGCTCAGCGTTTCATTCAGGCTCTTGTTGATCAGCTCGGGCAGCGGCATGCTGCGAAAGATTTTCTTGTTCTCGCGAATACGGTCGAAGATGACGACGGTGTCGTTCACCGACAGACCGACCAGCGTCAAAAATGCGGCGATCATGTTCTGCGAGATTTCCAGGTTGAGCATTCCGTCGAAAATCGAGATGAGGCCGAGAGTGACCAGGACGTCATGGAACAGCGCGACAACCGCGCCCACGCCGTACACGAACTTGAAACGGAAGCCGATGTAGAGCCAGATGGCGACCAGGGAGGCGATGACGGCGTACAGGGCATTGCGCCGGAGTTCTGCGCCGATCTTGGGGCCGATCTTGTCCTCCTTGAGCACCTCGTACGGATTCGACGGAAAATGCTCCGTCAGGGCGGAGCGGATCTTGTCCGCGATCAGCGTGCCCTCTGCTTGTTCCACGGTGCGGATCAGGATGTCCTGATCGCTGCCGAACGTCTTGATCTCAGCCTTGCCGAGTCCGACGCGGTCCATCGCGCTGCGGACATCGCCGATCCGGACGGGCGATGTGAACTGGACGATGATCTCCGTGCCACCGAGGAAGTCGATTCCGTAATCCACTCCTTTGAGAAACAGAGAAACCATGCCCGTGAGGATCACGACGGCGGAGACGACATACCATGACCGCCGTTTACTCATGAAGTTGATGTTCGTTTTGCCGAACAGACGCATTCCGAAAATCTCCCGAGAAGTACGATTAGCCGAATGAAACCGTGGAGCCGTGTTTTTCCGTCAGAACATTGAAGATCACGCGCGTGATGAAAATTGCGCTGAACATGCTGGCGGCGATACCGATCATCAACGTGAGAGCAAACCCCTGAATGGGGCCGCTGCCGAACTGGAACAGAATGATACCCGTGATAAACGTTGTCAGGTTCGAGTCGAAAATGGCGGAGAACGCTTTTTCGTAGCCGGCATCGATGGCTGCCCGCAGCGTCTTTCCGGTCGCGGCCTCCTCGCGGATTCGTTCATAGATCAGAACGTTGGCATCGACGGCAACCGCCAGCGTGAGGATGACACCGGCGATGCCGGGCAGGGTCAATGTACCCTGGAAGGCGGCGAGGACGCCAAGGAGAAACAGGAGACAGAAAATGACCGCGACGTCTGCAACCAGGCCGCCGGTACGATAGTACAGCGCCATGAAGATAATGGTCAGTGCCGTCGCGAGCAGCGACGAGAGGATGCCGTTCCTGATCGAATCCTCGCCCAGCGAGGGTCCGACGGACCGTTGCTCGATGATCTCAACCGGAGCAGGAAGGGCGCCTGCCTTCAGGACGATCTCGAGGAGCCGCGCCTCGTCCAGATTGTCCATCCCCTCGATCTGGGAATTGCCGCCGGTGATTTTTCCCCTCACGACCGGGGCGGAGAACACTGCGTTGTCAAGCACGATAGCGATCCGCTTGCCGACGTTGGCGCCGGTGATCCGGGCCCATTCGCGTGCCCCTTCGCTGTTCATCTCCATCGTCACGATGGGTTGATTGAAGCTCGGGTCGAGCGTGTGGCGGGCATCGGTAATGACGCCGCCCGTCAGGTCCGGTGTCCGTTTCACCGGGAAGAGGGTGTAGTATTTCTTCCCTTCCAGTAGATGCGGCTTGGCGCTCCAGATAAACTGCATATCGCTGGGGATGACGCGCCGGACATCGTCGCGTTCGAGCCAGCGGCGGATTTTCTCCCGGTTCTCTTCCGCTACCATCGCCTCCCCGGGATACTGGGGGTTCACCAGCGCAATTGTGAAGAAAGGATGCTTGCGGGCGAATTGTGCGGCAGTCATATCCCCTTCGCGGGTGGATATCGTGGTCGTGTCACCGGAAAATGCCGCCGCCGTCGTATCCGAGGTGTCGGTCATTGTCGCAGCGAGCGTACCATCGATTCCTTCCATAACTCGGTAGGCCACCTCGGGGTCCTTGAGGAGCTTGAACTCGAGGAGTGCAGTGCCTTGCAGAAGCTGGCGGACTTCGGTTTCCTTGCTGACGCCGGGGAGTTCCACATTGATACGGGTGCCGCCCAACTTCTGTATGGACGGTTCCGAAACGCCGTACTGGTCGACACGGTTGCCGACGATCTCGATCGCGCGGTCGATCGCCTTCTTCGCCTCATCTTCGAGAAAAGCCGTTACCCTGTCGTTGTCATCCCGCAGATTCCCGTAGTACCGGCTCATGCGGATCTGACGTTCCTCAAACTTGCGGCGTATGATGGTGACGGGGGATTCTTCCGAGCGGCGGGTTTCCTCGCGGACTTCCTTCATGATCTGCGTGAAGACCTCATCCTTGTTTTTACCAAGGTCTTCGATCAGTTTCAAAACGTTCACTTCCAGGACGACCCGCATCCCCCCCTGGAGGTCAAGTCCCAGCTTGATGCGTTTTGCACGGGCCTCGCGAAGGTCGGCCTCGTTCTGTTCGGCGAACTGGAGACTGTCAAGGCCCACCTTCGTCCCCAGCTCTTTGTGCAGCTCGTAGTCCCTGTATGTCGGATACAGGAAATAGAGTGAAATGCCGACTGCGGCAAGAATGATAATCAATTGTGTTCTGTACTTACGCACTGCGAACCTCCGGGGTCAAGCATTCGGGGAACTCGTAGAGAAGCTCATTAATATACGTCCAACCCCCTGAAAAGTCAATAATAAACATTGCTTTTCCCGCCTGTATGGCGTATATTTTGCACTCTACCATTTTTCGATATTCGTTCCTAGGAGGTCGTTTCCCCCTATGCCTATTATGACGCGCATGCGTGACAGCATGCCTGTGATTTTGTTTGGTCTCCTCATCGCGTTTGTCATCACGATCGTTTTTGAGTGGGGAATGGACTACCTCGGCATGAGCGGTGGCCAGGGTGACGTGGTCGGCAAAGTGAATGGCATCAAAATCACGTACAAGGATTTCAGCGAACTCGTCCGGTCGGTCTCCGACAACCAAAAAGCCCAGTCGGGTGCAGAACCGGACGAAAACCAGCTGTCGCAAATCCGGGAGCAGGTGTGGGACAATCTTGTGACCCAGCATCTTGTGGAAGAGCAGGTCCACCGCCTCGGCATCTCGGTCAGCAATCAGGAATTGGTCGATTGGGTGCGAGGAGACAACCCTCCCGAAGATCTTCGACGGAACTTTATTGATTCCACCGGAACGTTTCGCCGCGACATGTATGAGCAGTTTCTGAGCAATCCCGATCAGTTTATCCGTGATCCGGACGGCCGCGACGCCCAGTTCGGCACCAAGTGGCTGAAACAGTATGAGGCCAATCTCCGGCAGCGACGGCTCCAGGAAAAATTGCAGAGCGTGATTCTCGCGTCTGTGCGCGTCGGTGAAGGAGACATCCAGCAGCGCTACAGAGATCAGAATGTCCGGTATCATGCCCTCTATGCACTGTTTGATGCCGCCCAGCTTATTCCGGACTCTGCGGTGCAGGTGACCGATGCTGATATCCGGTCGTACTACGACGAGAACCTCGAGCAGTACCGCGTTGAGGAAACACGCAAGCTTCAGTACGTCCTCTTTCTCGAAAGACCCTCTGCGAGCGATTCTGCATCACGCCAGAAAGACATCGAAGAGGCCGCACAGAAAGCGAAGGAGGGTGTTGATTTCCTGCAGCTTGTCGCGACGTACTCGGACAAGGTCGACAGCGGAGCGTTCTTCCGACACGGCGAACTTTCCCCGACGATTGAATCGGCAGTCTTTGCCGCTCCCCTGGGTGGCGTTGTCGGGCCGATCGAAGATCAGGATGGGCTTCACCTGCTGAAGGTTCTGGCGGAACGGCGCGGCACGGAGGAATTTGTCAATGCCAGTCATATCCTTATTCCCCTGGAACCCGGTGAGGACACGACGGCGGCACAGGAACGGGCCCGGGCCGTGCTTCGGGACGCCAGAGCAGGAAAAGATTTCGCAACGCTTGCCAGGCAGTACTCCAGAGACGTCGGTTCCGCACAGCGGGGAGGCGATCTCGGTTGGTTCGGTAAAGGGAGAATGGTTCCGGAGTTCGAGAAGGCTGCGTTTGCGGCCCGTCCCGGCCAGATCGTCGGACCCGTGCGCTCCCCGTTCGGGCTGCATATCATCAAGGTAAACGGGCGCGATACCAGAGAATTGAAACTGGCCCAGATCGCGATCAAGATTACGCCGAGCAATCAGACGAAGAATGAGCTGTACGACCGGTCACGCGATTTTGCATACAACGCCCGTGAAACGGAATTCTCGGGCGAAGCACAACAAATGTCGTTCGAGGTCAAGGAAGCGCAGGTCCAGGAAAAGACCGCAGTCATTCCCGGCGTGGGCGTGAACCAGGCGGTACTCCGCTGGACCTTCAACGAATCCGTCAACGCCGTCAGCGAGCCCTATTCCACCCCGGGAGGATATGCGGTGTTCCACCTCGCGGAAATCAAGGATGCGGGTGTGCGCCCGTTTGCCGAGGTGAAGGAGAGCGTTCGGCCGCTGGCGCTCCGTCAGAAGAAAATTGAAAAGGTCAAGGCTCTCGCCGGTGAACTGCGCCAGAAACTTTCCGGAAGCGATAGTCTGACCCGCATCTCTGCACTGAATCCCTCCATTACCGTGCAGGAGATCCCGTCCTTCACGCTCGGAAGTGCGGTTCCCGGCATTGGCCGCGACCCGGCGTTCCTTGGAACGGTCGCATCGCTGAAACCCGGAGATATTTCTCCGGCCGTGCAGAATACCCGTGGAGCGTTCCTTGTGCAACTTCTCTCGGTTTCCCCGTTCGACTCAAGCGCATTTGCGGCGCAGCGCGAGATGCTTAAGTCACGCCTCCTGCAGGAAAAGCGGAATCGATTCCTGTCAGATTGGCTGTCCATGCTGAAGGAGAAAGCAGACATCGAAGACCAGCGGGATCTGTTCTTCCGCTGATCCACGAATTGTGTGAAGGGTGGGATGATGCGTAGAGGACATGCGCTTCTTCTGGTGACGTTTCTTTGCTCCTGCCCGCTCCTCGAGGGAGTGGCGCAGGAGCAACGCTTTTCGGTCCTGGTGAAAGGGAACCTCACCACAGCGGGGCGGCTGTTTCTCAACCCCGCGGCGAGCGATCCGTTTGCACGTGCTCAATCGGTATCATTCACGGATTTCTTTGGCTACGGGGCGGAACTGCAATATCACATTCCGGGCACCACGCTGTCCATCGGACTGTCGGCGGACTACATCGAAAGCAAGACGACCCGGGCAATCGTTGCGTCGGCGCAACGCATCGTCCCAGCCGACGATGGCTACCGCGTCATTCCTGTGGAACTGACGGGGTATTTTCGAATCCCGATCACTGATGGGAGCTTCGGGGTATTCATGGGTGGAGGCGTCGGCGCCTACTTCGGGAAACGGGAGTATCGTCTGGCCGGCCTTGATGCTGCGTCCAGTGGTTCGCACGCCGGCTACGGCATCCATGTGCTGGGAGGCGTCAGCTACCAGTTTACCGATCGTTTTTCTCTTACGGCGGAAATGAAATTCCGCGACGCGCAGTTCGAGGCCACCAACTCTTTCCCGGTCCCCCAGGTGCGCTATGGCGACATACTCGTGACCCTCCCTCAGAAACCCTTCGAATCGAGTATCCACACGGATGGCATGGTCTTCCAGCTTGGAGCCGCTTTCAGTTTCTGAAGACATTCCTGCCGAGCTCCTTTCCCGGTTCGACGTCGAGATCCAGGAGCATACGATTGGTTCCCATCAGTTCCGCCTCCTCTCGGTCCGCAACCCCGACGCGCTTCTTGATGCAGTCACCCCGGAGGAGTTCGCAGTTGATGAACGCCTGCCGTACTGGGCCGAACTCTGGTCGTCGTCCTTCGCGCTGGCTGAGAAATGTCTGGCAGAAGAAATACGTGAAGGACAGCGGGTGCTCGACCTCGGATGCGGTCTCGGCCTGGCGGGTCTCGCCGCTGCACGCAAAGGAGCCCGGGTGCTGTTTGCAGACTACAACCCGGATGCGCTGGCATTCGCCGCATGGAACATCAGGCGGAATCTCTCGCCGGATGCATATGCCCGCGTTGCTGTCCGCGCCGTTGACTGGCGATCGCCGGGGAACCTCGGGGTGTTCGACCTCGTTCTGGGCGCCGACATCGTCTATGAGCGCAGGCATTTCGTTCCTCTTCTGGCGCTTCTTGATGCGGTCATTGCGCCCGGCGGTCAGGCATGGATCGCGGATCCGGACCGTGCGATCGGGAGAGCGTTTCTTGCCCTTGCGTCGGCACACGGGTGGCAGATGACGACCGCCAGAACCGACGTCCTCCGCAGGGGGCGCACCAGCACAGTGGCAATGACCCGCCTTAGGAGAGAAGGGCATGGTTGAGGATCTCCGGAGTCGCAATGCCCGAATCTTTCTTGCCGGGTTCATGGGGAGCGGGAAAAGCACCGTCGGCCCCATCCTGGCGAATACGATCGGGTACGATTTTGTGGATATCGATCGCGCGATCGAGAAGACCCTGGGGCGGAGCGTGAGAGAGATCTTCCAGAAGGAGGGAGAATCTTTTTTCCGCGCACTCGAACAGTCGACCATTGCCGACATCTGTGCACGTGAGGGTGTGGTCGTTGCGCTCGGCGGGGGGACCCTCACCAACCCGACTGTACTTCCATTAATTCAGAGCTCCGGCATCCTCGTGTATCTGAAGGTCCCGCTGGAGCAGCTTCTTCGCCGGCTGCACAACAAGACCGATCGGCCGTTGCTCATGGATGACGAAGGGAACCGGCTGCCCGAGGATGTCTTGCGGGATCGGGTGGTGACCCTCTACCACGCGCGTGAGCCGCTCTATGCGCGCGCTGATATCATTCTCCTTGCTGATGAGCGGCGGGTGGGGCTGACGGTTGACCGGCTTGTCCGGATGCTCTCTCCGGTGCTGTGATCGGGGCCTCTGGCCGCCTTGCGTCTGGGAGGGGGCATTTCTATATTATTGTGGAGACACATGGTCACATTTACCGAACAGCATCTTGATCGTCTGCTGCGGGAGTTCCCGGGCAGGCGTATAGCGGTTGTGGGCGACCTGATGGTCGACCGCTACTACTGGGGAGCGGTGCGCCGCGTCTCACCGGAAGCACCTGTGCCCGTTGTCGAGGTGGAATCAGAGTCTGTCCGCCTCGGAGGTGCTGCGAACGTCGCCAACAACATTCGCGCCCTGGGTGGCGCGCCTCTCCTGGTGGGCGCGATCGGTGACGACCACCCCGGAGAGGTGTTACGGGAACTTGTCAGCGGACAAGCTCTGGGTGTTGAGGGACTCGTGGTGGACCCCGGGCGTCCAACAACTATCAAGACACGGGTTATCGCACGGGACCAGCACGTGGTGCGGATAGACAATGAATCGAAGCAACCGTGTTCCGAAGCGCTGCGTTCCCGCATGCTCAGGACCATCAAAGACTCCCTCGAAAGCCTTGATGGGATCATCATCGAAGATTACAACAAAGGGGTTGTGACGAAAGAGCTGATCGAAGAGTTGACTGCTATTGCCAGAAAGGCGGGAAAGATTCTGACGGCCGATCCAAAATTCGATAATTTTCTGGAATTCCGGAACGTCACCGTCTTCAAACCGAACCGACGAGAAGCGGAAGAAGTTCTGGGGGGTCGTCTCACGACGACGGCTGACGTCGAGCGTGCCGGAAAACAACTGTTGCACCTCCTGGGGGCCGAAAACATTCTTGTGACCCGAGGGGAGGACGGGATGTCGCTCTTCGAGGCGGGTGGGGGAGTCACACACCTGGGAACCGTTGCCGATACCGTTCTGGATGTCTCCGGTGCAGGTGATACGGTCATCTCCACGCTCACGATGGCTCTTGCCGCTGGTGCAGGAATCCGTGAAGCATGCACATTGGCGAATTGCGCGAGCGGTGTTGTGGTTGGGGCGGTCGGGATTGCCCCGATTACACCTGCCGAACTCCGGGCCACAACATTACGCCATGCCGGAGAAGGGGGGGGTCGCTGATGGGGAGCGTGGTCTCTTTGCGCACGATGATCCGTCTCCGCCGGGGTCTCAAACGCCGCGGCCGACGCGTCGTGTTCACCAACGGTACATTCGACATTCTGCACCGGGGGCATGCGGACTACCTCCAGGCCGCGCGGCGGCTGGGGGATGTTCTCGTTGTCGGGCTCAACACCGATGCGTCAATCAAACGCATCAAAGGCCCATTGCGGCCGATCAACACCAATCAGGACCGGGCCCGTCTCCTTGCTGCGCTGGCGTGTGTCGATTACGTCTGTTTCTTCGATGACGACACGCCCGCCCACATCATTGCTGCACTCCTTCCCGATATTCTCGTCAAAGGGGCCGACTGGAAAAAGAACGATATTGTGGGGCATGAGGTTGTCGAAGCACATGGAGGAAAGGTCCGCCGGATCCGATTGACGCCAGGGAGGTCCACCACTAATACGATCCATCGGGTCCTGACGGCTTACGGAGCCGCAGGCCGTCGTAAACGTCCGACCACGTAACGCATGAAAGTCGTCAAGAACATAGTGCGCGTCGTTCTCTACGCGACAGGAGCCCTCGTTGTTCTGCTTCTGCTCCTGGCGGCTGTGACACAGACCCAGTTCTTCCGCGATCGACTGCGCACAGTCGCGCTCGAGCAGCTGGACTCTGTCTTTGCGGCTCGTGTGGAGCTCGGTTCGATCACAGGGAATCTGGTCACCGGTTTTTCGATCGAGGGAGTACACATCATCCTGGGCCCGGACACCCTGCTTGCTGCCAATCAGGTCGGTCTGCGGTACAACATCTTCGAACTGCCGGGACGAACGATATCGGTCCACAGCCTCGTCCTCGACCGGCCCGTCGTGCGGATGCTTCGTTCCCGCGCGGGGCAATGGTCCACTGACGCAATGCTTCGTCCGACGTCGCCGGACTCGTCGTCAGCACCATTCGACTGGCTCGTTCGCGTGCAGCGGCTCGAACTGGTCGAAGGAACGCTGATTGTCATTGACTCCACCACACTTGACGAACCGGAGGAACCCGGACGTTCGCCACATGCCATAGACTATGACCGTCTTCGCCTCGATGATCTCTCCCTGGCGCTGTCGTTCCGCATGGAGAGGCGATCGTATCATGCACAGATCATGCGGCTCGTCGCAACCGTTGCCGGAACCTCCATCCAGGTGCGACACCTTTCGGGCGTGTTCGACCTTGATGCGTCGTCCGCCCGCGTCACGGACCTTCGTGTTATGACGGACAGCTCCCATCTACAGCTGGATGCGGGGATGTTCGGCGTTGACCTTCTTGCGGGGGTGGATCTCCGTGGGCTGGAGACCTGTTCCACGGCCGTCGATCTCCGTGCCGATCCGATAAGCTTCTACGAACTGGGAGACCTCCTGCCCGCGACGCAAATTCTGGCCGGGAGGGCCGTCGTGTCGCTTCAGGCGGATGGACCGTTCGGTTCGCTCCCCGTGAGCACCCTGGATTTGCAGTTTGGGGAGAGCCACATTCTCCTCGATGGGCGTGTATCCAACCTGCATCACCCGGCTGACCTTTTTCTGGATGTTCGGATTCATGAAAGCCGCATTCACCCTGCTGATCCGCTGGCGCTTCTCCCCGGGCTCGGCCTTCCCGACTTTTCCTCGATGGGTGCCGTTATGATGGATGCCGGGTTCACCGGCACACCGCTGGATTTCCGTCTGAAAGCTGATTTCGAATCGGAGGCGGGGAGCATACGGACAGAGAATCTGATGCTGCACATCGGCGGTCCCCGGACTCTCGCGTACAAGGGGCAACTGGATTTGCGAGACGTCAATCTCGCTGGCCTTTTTGGTCAGCCGGGGGTGCCGACCCGTCTGAACGGCTCCGTGGTGATCGAGGGATCCGGAGTGGCAATTGGCAAACTCGATGCGACGATGGATCTAAAGCTCGACTCATCGGTATTCAGGACCCTGCCGCTTCGCGATGCCCAGGCGCACGTCCGCGCACTCGGCCCCCGGGTCGACGGGTCGCTTCAATTCGGCGCCGGTGAAGCGCTGACTCATCTTACGGCCGGACTTGATGAGAGTGATCCGCACCACCCTGTGTTCTACGCCGAGGGTACCGCCTCGAAGGTGAACCTGGCTGAGCTGCTCGATGAACCGTACCATGAGAGCGACCTCAATATGGACATTCGCGTCAAAGGCTCCGGGCTGACGGCCGAAACGCTCGAGGGCGACTTCTTTTTTGCTGTCACGTCATCGCGCTATCGCAACTATGAAATCAAAGACGGGGATATTCATCTCTCCCTTGATCAATCAGATTCCCTCCGGAAAATCCTGAACCTCTCCTCTCCTCTTGTCGACGCGACCATGAAAGGGGCATTCTCGTTCGATTTTCTTCAGCGTCTGGTCGACTTTGAAATCAAGAACGCCCGCTATCTCATCAGTGAGAATTTTGCACGATTCGATTCATTGTTCGCATCGCAGGTCGATACCCTGGAACTGGACCGCCTCCGCGCCGCGCTGGAACGGGATGACCAGTCGGTGGAGTGTTCCTATAGTATTGATGTGAAAGATCTTCACCTTGTATCCCTCATTGCCGGCGGTCGGACCTTCGATGGGTCGGCGACCATCGGGGGGACACTTTCCGGATCCATCCGCAGTTTGACCTATGACACGAATGTGTCCGTGAAAGAATTCTTTTACGGTGACGTGGAATCAGGGCTCCTCATCGAAGATGGGGTGTGCAGAATACGGGCAGTTGACCTTCCGCCCATGCGGAGCTACACTGATGCCGATCTCAATGTGCAGGCCACGGCCGGCCGTGTGGACATCAGCAGCACGGAACTTGATAGCGTACTGGTTGATGTGCGCATCAAAGACCGGCATGCAGAATACCTGATGAATGGCGCATTAAACCAGCGGCTGCACCTGAATGTCCAAGGAGAAGCGAGGCTGCAGGAAGACACCATCATGTGCAGGGTCGACAGCTTTCGGGCTGCGTATCACGAATTTGCCTGGGAAGCAGACCCCGGTGTGCAGATCAATATCAGCCGGGAGAAGATTCGTATCGCCGGCCTGACCGTGCGACGGGGCCCGGCGAGTATTTTCACTGCGGGCGTTCTGGGTATTGACGGTTCCGTCTCGGGCACACTGAAAGCCGAAAACCTGAATCTCGGCGACCTCCAGTACATTACGAACGGCGAAGACGCGACTTCCGCCGAAGAAGCCTTCACAGGCATCCTGGCCGCGTCCCTGGATGTGCGCGGGTCCCTGGAGACCCCCCAAATCGAAGCATCGTTCACAGCAGACAGCCTGGGGCTGCAGGGTATCATTTTCGGTTCCATGACCGGCACGCTCGGCTACCACGACGGCCAGCTGGAGATCTCGAGCAGGGCCGACGTACCAAACGGGCGCGTACCGGACGGACCCGAGCTGACGATCGACGGAACGTTGCCGATGACACTGGGCAATCGTCCAGCGTCCAGCGACGGCGGTTTCTTCAATCTTGCCATCCATTCGGTGGGGACCCCGATCACCATCCTTGATCCGCTGCTTCCCAGCTTCAATCAACTCACCGGGATGCTTACCTGTGACCTGACCATCACGGGAAGCGCAGATTATCCCCGCTATGCCGGGACATTGCAGCTGGATGACGCAGGGTTCCTGTTTGAGGCGAACAATATGTACTATCGCATTGACGGGCTGTTCGCGGCCGAAGGGGAACGCATCAGCATCCAACATGCAGCGCTTCGCAATCTGCCGGGAGACGAACACGGCGAAGAGCCCGGACTCGTGAACCTCACAGGTGACTTCCGTCTGCACAACTTCATACCGGGAGACTTCAATCTCTCCGCAACCGGGCAGCTGCATGTCGTGAAGGAGGCGACGCGCAAATCTGCTCTCTCCATGTATGGCGACCTGTTCGTGCAGATTGGGCCGAACGGATTGCACTTCACCGGCTCCATCGAGCGGTCTCTTCTCAAGGGTGATATCATCATCCGGAACTCTACGCTGATCTTTCCACCCACCCAACAGGTGGCTGCCGAAGAATCCGCCCTTTCCGTTCCGATCATCCTGTACGACGACACCACCAAATACGGAGAGAAGTCCGTTCTTTCGGCAGCCGACCGATACTTCAGGACGATTCAGAACGGGGGAGGAGGTCGGCCGTTTAAAGAGATCGCCGGCTCGGTGTCGTTTCTTGACGGTCTTCGCTACGATCTGGACATCGATGCAACCGGCGGATCAACCGAGATCCGTATGATCTTCAACCCGATCTCGAGCGAAGAACTGGTGGCCACGATCGACGGCCGCTTTTCGATCACTGGGGACGGCCGCAGGTGGCTTGGCGTCCTTGAGATCTCCCGGGCCTATTACAATTTCTATCGCCGGTTTGATGCCGAGGGGCGCATTCAGTTTACGGGTGACTTCATGAACCCGGAACTGGATATCCAGGCGACGTACCGGGGAACGCGCGCCGTCCGGGATTCCGTTGTGGGCGACAAGGATGAACGCGTTGTGGTGATCGTTGACATAAAGGGCCCCCGGAATGCGGCAACGATCTCGATGTCAATGACCATCGATGACGTCGACTACTACGCGTATCGGGGACTCAAGTCCAACGATGTCCAGTCGGATGCGCTGGGGTTTATCATCTATGGTTCCTTTCCCCTCACCATGGCGGAGAAGGGCGAGGTGTCGGCGGAAGTAGAGAGAACGTTCCGGCGTTCGATTCTGACCGGCGCATCCTCGCTTCTCACGGGGACGCTCTCGGAATTTCTCCGCGCACAAACCGGATTCATCAGCTCCGTGGAGCTGAACTTCAACTCGCAGTCGGGCACGACGGAATCGGCCGACATACGCCTGAGCGGCGTCGCGTGGAGTGGCTACTGGCGGTACGGCGGTCAGATCCTGGACGATCCGCTCGGTAACGCCAACTTCAGCGTACTCTATTCGTTCGGCAGCATTTTCAACAAGCCCTCCCTCCGGAATCTGATGATGGAACTGGAAAGCAAGCTGGAGCGGGGAACATTCGGGCAGGCGATGGACCTGAAGCGGATAAATTCCGCGCGTCTCTTCTATCGCTTTTCCTTCTAATGGATGTCGACGGAGGTCCCATGCGCGATTTGAAATCGCACATCTTGAAACACTTTTCGGCGCATCCGCGCGCACGACTGACGCTGAAAGAACTCAACCGGAAGCTGAGGCTTTCCGGCAAAGACCAGTACCGCGCGTTGCGCGATCAGGTGGAAGCGCTTGAGCGGGAGGGTGTTCTGGTCGCCGACGGTCAGGGGCGGCTGGGATATGTGGTGCAAAAGAAGGGGTCGGGAAAATCAAAACCGAGGACCGTGCAGGGCCGGCTCTCCATCACCCGCCGCGGTCTGGGATTTGTCCGGGCAGAGGGGTGGAAAGAGGATATCCGTATCGCGCCCCGGTTCTTGCATACCGCTCTCTCGGGTGATCTTGTTGAAGTGGTTCTCTTTGCGGAACCGCGGAAGGCGCGCGCGCATGAGGGACCGGAGGGGGAGGTGACGCGCGTCCTGGAGCGAACAGTCACGCGTGTGACGGGTCGTCTGGAGCAGCGCAAGGACTTTGCCTTTGTGATTGCCGATGATGAACGCCTCCCGCGTGATATCTATATCCCCGCGGGTGAGCTGTTGAAGGCAAAACCGGGCGACAAGGTCGTGGTCCAGCTCGAACCATGGGAGGATGAACACCTCAATCCCGAAGGATCGGTGGTTGAGGTTCTCGGGGTGTCCGGTGATGCGCGCGTTGAGGTGCTTGGAGTCGCCCGGAGATTTGGGCTTCCCCCGGCATTCCCGGCTCCGATCGAGCAAGCAGCGGCTGCGCTCCCTGCCGCAATCCCGGAAAGCGAGATTGCGCAACGCCTCGATCTGCGCGGATTGATCTGTTTCACCATCGACCCCGATGATGCAAAAGACTTTGATGACGCTCTCTCGTGCGAGATCATCGACGGCGCGCGGCTCCGTCTGGGAGTGCATATCGCCGATGTCAGCTACTATGTCCGTGAAGGAACCGAGCTGGACGGTGAAGCGTATACACGCGGCACCAGCGTGTATCTGGTGAATGAGGTGGTTCCCATGCTTCCGGAACGACTTTCCAACGACCTGTGCAGTCTCCGACCTGATACCGATCGGTTGACGTACAGTGTGCTTCTGGATATTACGGATGAAGGTCGGGTCGAAGCGCACCGGTTCGAGCGATCGGTGATTCGGAGCAAGCGGCGGTTCTCCTATGAGGAGGTGCAGCATATCCTGAACGCCGGCACCGGTGAATTTGCCGAGGTGTTGCTTCGGCTGAACGCTCTCGCGAAGGCGCTGTACAAACGCCGCCGGAAAAACGGGAGCCTTGATTTCGAGACCGCAGAGGCCAAGTTTCAGTTCGATGCCCAGGGTCTTCCTGCGAAGATTATCAAAAAGGAACGGCTTGATGCCCACCGGTTGGTGGAAGAGTGTATGCTCCTGGCCAACAAGACCGTGGCCGCGGATATAGCCCGGAGGAAAACCCCGGGGGGAGATCTGCCGTTTCTCTACAGAGTCCACGACCTGCCGAAACCCGACAGACTCGTTGACCTTGCCAATTTCGTGAAGCAATTCGGGTTCTCTCTTGACGCCCAGGCCGGTGTATCATCGCGGGAGTTACAGAAACTCCTCGACAAAGTGCGGGGCACGGAGGTCGAAGAGGTGATCAACGAAGTGGCATTGCGGTCGATGGCCAAAGCTGTGTACGCGGAAAAGAACATCGGCCATTACGGCCTGGGCTTCCGCCACTACACGCATTTCACGTCACCCATCCGCCGCTATCCCGATCTGGTCGTCCACAGACTGCTGTGGGAGTACCGCTCGGATCCCGCCTCTGACAGGATTCACGATCTGCGCGCGCGGATGCCAGACATCGCCAGACAGTCCTCCGAACGCGAGCGGATCGCCGTCGATGCAGAACGGACTTCCGTGAAGGTCATGCAGATAGAGTTCATGAAACGCCACATTGGCGATGAATTCGAGGGAATTATTTCCGGAGTGACGACGTTTGGTCTGTTTATCGAATTGCACGATCTGCTGATCCAGGGGCTGGTTCATGTCCGGGAGCTGGACGACGACTACTATCTGTACGATGAGCGGCAGTACGCGCTTCGCGGCCGTACGCGCGGGCGGTTGTACCGGCTGGGGGATCATGTGCGGGTACGGGCCCTTTCGGTAGACCCCGAAACGCGGGAGCTGAACCTCGCGCTTCTCAGCGACACCGGGAGGAACTTTTAGCTTTGCGAGGCGTTTTATAATAGTATACGGCAGAATTGAAAAGGGGTGACCATGAAGGCGAGATGGATCGGTGTTACTGCGGTGTTTGTGCTGGGAGTCCTGACAGCCCCTCCTGCACTGGCCCAACCCGAGTTGTTCGGAAAAAATAAGGTGCAATATCAGAAGTTCTCCTGGTCCTACCTCCAGACGGATCATTTTGATGTGTACTTCTATGACGACGGACATCATCTGGCCGATTTCGCTGCTGTGGCCGCAGAATCCGCCTATGCGTCCATCAGCCACCTGTTCCGCTATCAACTCGTGAACCGAGTTCCGCTGATCGTCTATAATTCACACAACGAATTCCAACAGACGAACGTCATCAGCCAATACCTGGAGGAAGGGATTGGAGGAGTGACGGAGCTGTTCAAGAACCGTGTTGTCGTCCCGTTCGAAGGCGACTACCGGAAATTCCGGCACGTGATTCACCATGAACTTGTCCATGCCGTCATCAACGACATGTTCTACGGCGGCAGCATCCAGTCCATCATCTCGAACAATATCACCCTCCAGCTCCCCCTCTGGTTCAATGAAGGCCTTGCAGAATTCGAGTCGATGCGGTGGGAAACGGACTCGGACATGTTCCTGCGCGATGCGACCGTTCATGAATACCTTCCCCCTATCAACCAGCTGTACGGATATTTTGCGTATCGGGGTGGCCAGTCGGTCTTCTACTTTATTGCGCGGAAATACGGCGAACAGAAGATCGGAGAGATTCTTAATCGCATCAAGAGCTCCCGCAGCGTCGATGCCGGCATCCGCTCATCCATCGGACTCAGCCTGGAAGAGCTCTCGGAACGGTGGCTGAAGGATCAGAAAGTTACCTACTGGCCCGATATCGCCAAACGGGAAGATCCGGTCGATTACGCGCGACGGCTGACCGAACACAAGAAAGAGGGAGGATTCTACAATACCAGTCCCTCCATCTCGCCTGCGGGCGACAAAATCGCCTTCATTTCCAACCGGCACGACTTCTTCGATGTGTTTGTCATGAACTCCGTGGATGGTTCGGACCTTGAAAGGGTGGTGGACGGCCAGCAGACAAACAACTTCGAGGAGCTCCATCTGCTGACGCCCGGCATCAGCTGGTCGCCGGATGGCAAACGGATCGCGATTGCCACAAAAGCGGGCGAACGGGACGCGATCATCCTCGTGGACGTCAAGAGCGGGGGAACAGAAAAACATACATTTGACCTTAACGGCATTTTCTCCCTCAGCTGGTCTCCCAATGGAAAGCAGATAGCATTTGTCGGAAATACCGCGCGGCAGTCGGACATCTACGTGTACGACCTCGATTCGAAGGCTCTTGCCAATCTGACCGACGATGTGTTCAGCGACGAAGAGCCATCCTGGTCACCCGACGGCAAGGCGTTGTACTTTGCATCGGACCGGGGGGCGACGAACGGCGTTGAGCCCGACTCCTTTGCGGATTTCCTCAAACATCAGCTTGATCTCTACAGCATTGATGTCGCCACACGCACCGTTCGTCGGTTGTCCAGCTGGCAGGGAAGCGATGAAACCTCGCCCGTATCGTCACCGGACGGCGCGAAGCTCCTGTTTGTCTCCGATCGGAACGGCATCAACAACATCTATGAGTTGACCCTGGAAACCGGCGCTCACCGCCCGCTCACGAATTCGCTGAGCGGCGTCTACCAGCTTTCGCTTTCACGCGATGGAAGCAAGCTGGCGTTCTCATCACTCAGCCATGCCGGTTTCGACATTTTCCTGATGCGCAGTCCGTTCGAGAGGGACATAAAGAACGCCGAGCTTGAGCCGACAAACTTCCGCAAGGAACAAACGGCGCCTCCGCTTGCAGCGGACAGTCACCCCGTCCTGGATTCGACCGCCACAACACACACCGACTCTGTCCAGCTCTACGGAAAAGACATCCAGCTGGATTTTTCGAACTATGTGTTCACCGATGCCCACAGCGACAACCTGCCGAAGGATTCGCTGATCGCGCGTTTGCCGACAATCGCGGGTAACATGGATGACGAGGGCCAGTACAGGGTGAACAAGTACAAACTCAACTTCACGCCCGACATCATTTACGGCAACGCGGGGTACGACACCTTCTACGGCGTGACCGGCTCGACGATCATGGCATTCAGCGACTTGATGGGGGACCATCAGATTGTCTTTGCCACGAACCTGCTTCTGGACCTGAAGAACAGCGACTATGCCCTGCAATACTACTACCTGCCGAACCGGATGGATTTCGGGATCGGCGGCTTTCACAGCGCACGGTTTGTCATCGTCAACGACATCTATGGGGGCAGTCTCTACCGATTCCGAACGTATGGGGCGAATCTCCAGGCGCTGTACCCCTTCGACCGGTTCCGGAGGATAGAGTTCGGCTTGAGCTGGTTCAGTATCTCCCGGGACAACCTGGACCAGCCGGGAGATCCCTCACAGAATCGCAATGTGATTGTCCCGAGCGTCAGTTATACTCACGACACTTCACTCTGGGGGCTGCTCAACCCCATCGCCGGGACGCGCTACCGGGTTGACCTGTATGGCACGCCAAAAGTCGGGGCGAACGGACTCAACTTTGTGAATATCACCGGCGACTATCGCCACTACATCCGCCTTGGCCGGAATTACAGCATCGGGCTGCGACTGGCCGGAGGCGCCAGCTTCGGAAAGAACCCGCAGAAGTTCATCATCGGAGGGGTCGAGAACTGGATCAACCACACGTTCGAAGGTGGGTACGTCCCGCTGGAAAACGCGGAGGACTACATCTTCCTGCAGACCGGTCTGCCGTTGCGCGGGTACAACTACAATGCGGCGATTGGATCGAAGTACACCCTGTTCAACTTCGAACTCCGTTATCCTCTCTTTGCGTTCCTGCAGGCGGGACCGCTCCCGCTCGGATTGCAGAGTCTCGGCGGCGTCATGTTCTTCGACATGGGTGCAGCGTGGAACAAGGAGCGGAATTTTGTCGCATTTACGCAGGATGCAAACGGCAACACGGTGACGCGTGACCTGTTGATGGGGATGGGAACGGGGGCCCGGATATTCTTCCTGGCATTTCTCGTTCGGTTCGACGTTGCGTGGGCCTGGTACTACGACAGTTTCTCGCAGCCGAAGTACTACTTCTCGTTGGGATACGATTTTTAGAGGGGTGGTGGCGCTGATCAGGTGATAGGGAGTTGCACGGTAAACACCGATCCCTTGTGCGGTTCGCTGGCCACGGAGATGCTCCCGCGATGGAGTTCCACGATCCATTTTGCAATCGAGAGTCCCAGACCCGTTCCACCCAGTCCGCGTGAACGGGCCTTGTCCACGCGATAGAAACGGTCAAAAATCTTGTTGAGGTCTTCAGCAGGAATGCCGATGCCGGTGTCCTCGACGCTAAGGACGGCGGACCCGTTCTGGCGCTCCATAGCAAGCGTGACCGACCCCCCTTCAGGCGTATACTTGATTGCATTGTCGATAAGATTCAGGAAGAGCTGCCTGAGGCGGGTTCTGTCGCCGACGATGGTGATGGGCGTATCGGCGCGCAATCGCACCGCAATATTCTTTCCTTCTGCCAGAACAGTGCTGTCCTCGTAGAGCTCCTCGACGAGCCCTTTCAGGTCCACCTCCGAGAAGTCCGCTTTGCTCAATCCCTGGTCCGCTTTGGCGAGGGTGAGCAGGTTATCGATAATTGTTGTGAGGCGGAGGATCTCTTCGAGAGAGCTTTCAAGGATACGACGGTACTCTTCGGGGGTTTTCTTGCTCCGGAGGGCAAGTTCGATTTCTCCCCGCATAACCGTCAACGGCGTACGCAGTTCGTGGGAGGCGTCGGCAGAGAACTGTCGCACCTGTGCGAATGAGGCGTGGAGCCGTGCGATCATGTCGTTGATCGTGGCAATCAGCCGTCCGATTTCGTCGTTGACGGTTCGGACGGGAATGGTCTGATCCAGATTCTCCGCCGTGATCCGGCGCGCGCGCGTCGTGACCTCATCGACGGGCTGAAGCGCCTTCTTCGCGAGGGCGAGACCTCCGATGATAGAAAATGCGAGGGCGATGGGAATGAGGACAAGGAGAATGGCGAAGAGGTTGTCCAGGAGATCGCGCAGCTCGGAGAGCGGATAGCCGATGTAGTAGGTGAAGTTCCGGTCCCGCGTGGCGGCAATGCGGACCGGTTCTCCGCCAAGGTAAAGGGTGGTCAGAAGGATAGCATTGGTCTTGATCGTATCGGTGACTACCAGGGTGTCGTTTCCAAGGTTGAATGACCGATACAGGACATTGCCGCGTCGATCGTTGAACTGCAGGTAGATCTTCTTCGTACTCTGGAGGCTGTGCCGGAAAATCTGGTTCCAGATTTCGTCGGATTCCTGGACCGTGCTGTCTTCGCCAGCTGCGTCCGGCGGTGGGGCGGGCCTGACCTTCTTCCCGAGGATGATGTCAATCGATCGTTTCCCGGGCTTGAGTTTGCTGGCCTGGGGCTGAATAAAGTCACGCATCCAGCGGGCCTCCGTGCGCAGCGAGTGGTCGAGGTTTTCCGAGAGGGTCTCGCCGGTGAAGTAGTAGGAAAGCACGCCGAACAGGACGAGTGTCGAAAGCAGGAGAAGCGTGTACCAGAGCGTGAGCCGCGTACGGACGGAGCGGAAGAGGAAGGGCACGGTTCAATCCTCCTTCAGAACATAGCCGACACCCCTCACCGTGTGTATCAACTTCGTGTCAAAGCCGGAATCGACTTTATTGCGGAGATGGTTGATGTAGACATCGATGAGGTTGGTTCCGGTATCGAAATGATAGTCCCAGATGTGCTCTGCAATGATGGTTCTGCTCAGGACCCGTTCCTTGTTGCGCAGGAAGAACTCGAGGAGCGCATATTCTTTGGCTGTCAGCTCGATTGTCCGTTCGCCACGCTTGGCCTTATGGGTGATGGTATCCAGGACCAGGGTGCCCAGGGAGAGGACAGTGGACTTCTCCTGTGCCCCCCGTCGGAGGAGCGATCGCACGCGGGCCGAAAAGCTCTGCGAATGCAAAGGGTTTGGTGAGGTAATCGTCGGCGCCGCTATCGAGCCCTTCAACTTTGTCTTCCGTCGACGTTTTTGCGGTCAGCATGAGAATGGGCGTCGTGCGCTTGCGGGCCCGCAATTCGCGGGTCACCTCGATGCCGCTCTTTCCCGGAAGCATGACGTCCAGGACAATGGCATCATAGGTCTGGACGTCCGCCATCGACAGGCCGGCGATGCCGTCATGGGCAACATCGACGAGGTAGTGTTCCTCTTCAAGCCCCTGCTGGATGAACCGGGCGACCTTCTTCTCGTCTTCTACCACAAGAATACGCATGTCGGAAGGTACCGGATTTCCCGTCGAGTTGCAAAGCCGGCCGGTTCATTTGCTATCAAGAACCCTTTTGCATATATTTTTTTCATTCTTCACTAACATCCGTTGCCCTATGCGCCACGTGCTGATTCCTCTTGCAGCCGCTGTGATATTCTCCGGCTGCATTCAGACCATCGCCGTCACCACGGTGAGCAATATCGTCCACGACGGGTTTTCCGCCCTGACAGAGGAGTCTGACCTCGACTTCGCTGAAAAAGCGCTTCCCGGGAACATCAAACTGCTGGAAGTGATGCTGAAAAGTGACCCGGACAATGAGCAACTTCTTCTGCTGCTCAGTCAGGGCTACAGCAGCTACGCCCTGGCATTTCTGGAAGACAGTCTCCAGGATCGGGCGCGGGAGTTCTACCTCAGGGGAAAAGAATACGGGATGCGTGTCCTGAGACACGACACGGAACTTGCCCGGGCCCTTGAAGGGCCGATTGACGACCTCCGGGCAGTGTTGAAACGCCGCGATGTCTCCTCTGTCCCCGGCGTCTTCTGGACCGCATTCGGCTGGGGGAGCTATATAACCCTGAGTCTGGGGAACCCGGATGCCATCGCGGACCTGGGGCGAACGGAAGCCATGATGAATTTCGTCGCCCGGCAGGATTCTGAATATTACTACGGGGGATCTCACGTATTTTTGGGGATGCTGTACGGCAGCCGGCCCAGGATCCTGGGGGGCGACACCACCCTCGCACGTCAACACTTCGAAAGTGCACTCCGTATCAACGGAGGGAAATTCCTGATGACGTATGTCTATCAAGCCAAGTCGGTCGCGGTGCAAACGCTGGATGAACCGCTGTTCGACGACTGTCTCCGGAAAGTCGAGGAGGCGTCGCTCGAGATCCTTCCTGAATTTCGTCTCGCCAATGCGATTGCCAAACGAAAAGCGGCACGCCTGATGGAACGCCGCTCGGAATTGTTCTGAGAGAAAGGAATGGTATTGTGAGAACGTGTGCGCATGTCATGACGCTGTTGTGTCTTCTGGGAGCCGTCCTGGTCCGCCCGGCATCTGCCCAGCAGTACACCGTCAAGTTTGCCACCCTTGCCACCGAGGGGAGCACCTGGATGGAGGTGATGAGGGACTATGATGCAGCGATCCGGAAAGAGAGTGGAGGGCGGCTGGGGTTCAAGATTTATGCGGGGGGTGTGCAGGGCGAAGACAAGGACGTGATGCGCAAGATCCGCCTCGGACAGCTCCACAGCGCCGGCATTACCGGTGTCGGCGTCGGTGAAATCTCCCCCAAGCTGCGTATTCTCGATGCACCGTTTCTCTTCCAGAACTATGCGGAAGTCGATCACTTCCAGCAGGCGTTTGAAAAGGAGCTGAACCAGGAATTCCAGAAGAACGACTTTGTTCTCCTGGGTTGGGCGGAGGTCGGTTTCGTCTACGTTCTGACGAACACCCCCGTGCGGTCGGTGGCGGATATGCACGGCGTAAAAATGTGGGCGTGGGAAGGAGACGCCATCGCGGAAGTGGCATTTCGGGCGCTCGGGATCAGTCCGATTCCTCTCTCCGTGACCGATGTGCTGACGTCGCTTCAGACAGGGTTGATCAATGGCGTCTACACGTCTCCGCTGGCCGGCGTGGTGCTGCAATGGCATACACGCGTCACGTACATGCTCAATGAGCCCATCGCCGATGCATCCGGTGCCGTCGTGGTCTCGAAAAAGAAATTCGATTCGCTTCCCCCGATCTCCAGGAGATCCTCGTGCGAAATGGCAAGAAGTTCATGGCGGAATTGACCGTCAAGAGCCGGGAAGAGAATGCTGCCGCTATCCGGGCCATGAAAAAGAATGGCGTACAGATTGTCGAAGTCGCTTCTCCGAAGACCCTTGAGGAGTTCGCCGCTGCCGGAGCGAAGGCTCGCCGGATGCTGGTGGGACGGTTGGTCGACGAGGACTTCCTGAACAGAGTGGAAAAGAGCGTCGCGGATTTCCGGGCCGCGCAGCGCGGCGGGTCACGATGAAACTGCTCCAGGCGCTCGACCGGACACTGGCCCGCGCAGAAACCGTTCTCCTGGTGATATTTCTGGGAACCATGGTGCTCCTTGCGTTCGCCCAGGTGGTCATGAGAAACGTCTTTGGGACAGGACTGCTCTGGGGGGACACTCTGGTCCGGCACATGGTGCTGTGGGCAGGGTTCATCGGTGGGGCGCTGGCTGCGTTTGAAGGACGCCATATCGGCATCGATGCCCTGACGAAATTCCTCTCTCCCCGTGCCCGCAATATTGCAGGGACGGTGACCAACCTCTTCGCTGCAATAGCGTGCTACTACCTCGCGCAAGCTTCATGGACGTTTCTTCTGGATGAAAGGGGATCCGGGAGCGAATTCATCCTCTCCCTGCCCGGCTGGGTGGCGATGGCGATTATCCCGGTCGGCTACGCGCTTATCATGGTGCATTTTTTCGTCAAGGTGTTTGAGCAGGGGTCTCTCGTTCTCCACCCACAGGAGAAGAGAGGACGCTAGCTGTGGAGACGCTCTTCATCGGGATTGCCCTCGCTCTTCTTGCCCTCTTCGGCGCACCGTTGTTTGCCATTATCGGCGCGATCGCCATGATGAGTTTCACCGCTGCGGGCATCGATTCTTCGGCGGTGATCGTTGAGCTGTACCGCATCGGGAGCAATCCGACGCTTGTCGCGATCCCCCTGTTTACGTTTGCGGGATACATGCTTGCGGAGAGTCGTGCGCCCACCCGCATCGTCAATCTGGCCCGGGCGTTGTTCGGCTGGATACCCGGGGGTCTTGCGGTCGTCGCGTTGCTTACCTGCGCGATGTTTACAGCTTTCACCGGTGCGTCGGGAGTTACGATTGTTGCGCTGGGGGGACTCCTGTTTCCGATTCTCCAGAACGAGAAGTACGGCGAACGGTTCTCACTCGGGCTGGTTACCACGTCGGGGAGTCTCGGCTTGCTCTTTCCGCCCAGCCTTCCGCTGATTCTGTATGCCGTTGTGGCAAAAATCAGCATCGATAAGCTCTTCTCTGCCGGGATTGTTCCCGGCTTCCTTCTGATTGCCGCGCTCGGGGCTTACGCGGTGCGGTACGGTGTGCGCATGCGCGTTCCCCGTACTCCCTTTCTCTGGGGAGAGGTGGGGTCGACACTGCGCGCCGCCGCCTGGGAAGTGCCGCTCCCGGTCCTGATCGTCGGTGGTATATACTCGGGCACCTTTACCGCGACGGAAGCAGCCGCGGTGACGGCGTTCTATGTGCTCATCGTTGAAGTCTTCATCTACCATGACCTCAAACTGTTTTCGGATGTTCCGCGTGTCATGCGTGAGAGCATGCTGCTGGTGGGCGCGATCCTGATGATCATTGGTACGGCGATGGGTCTGACGAACTATCTGGTGGACGAGGAAGTACCGATGCAGTTGTTCGAAATCACGAAGACGTTCGTGCGTGATCCGATTATTTTTCTTGTGGTGCTCAATCTCTTTCTGATTGTTGTAGGCATGATGATGGACATCTTCTCCGCCATCATTGTCGTTGTACCGTTGATCCTCCCGATCGCTCTAGCCTACGGCGTCGATCCCGTGCACCTCGGCATCATCTTTCTGACCAACCTGGAAATCGGGTACCTCACGCCACCGGTGGGATTGAATCTGTTCATCTCCAGCCTCCGGTTCGGTAAACCTATCTTCACCGTCGTCCGGTCGATACTTCCGTTCGCGGCCATCCTCCTGGTCGCTCTGCTGGTCATCACTTATGTGCCAGACCTGAGTCTCTGGTTGGTGAGAGCGCTGGGAGTGCACTAGACAGGCGCCTCATTCAGCTATCGTCACTCTTCCACCCTGATGCTCTGTTCGATGGTGGTTCTGTCTGTTATCAGTCGCAGCAGATAGGACCCGGGAGGGAGTTTCAGCTTATCCGTGACAATATTGTACGCGCCTTCATCCTGGAGAGCACGGACGAGCATCACGTGGATGGTGTCGGGGATCCCGGTGCGCCTGCGGATGATATCCAGCGCAACGCGAGTGCGGTCAGGGAGTGAGTAATGAACGCCGATCGGCTGCCCCGATTCGTGCTTGACCGCGACACTCAACGATGTCGGTGGCGACAACGAAGCTTTGGACCTGAGAGCCAGCAGTTCAGAGCGTGTGGAGACGACGGGGGACGGGCTGCTCTCGTTGTGCATGCGGTCGAAAGCAGTGACGGCATAGAAGAATCGGGTCTGGCCGTCGGTGCCCGTTGAATCACTGAACGCATACGTTCCCGGGGCAGTGATGGTGACGAGAGCTTCCGGAAGATGGGTCGGTATGTGTGCGGTGGTCCATCGGTAGACGTTAAAGTAGCGCGCGGTGTCTCCATCCCGGGCAGCCGGCGGCTTGTCCCACTCCAGCAGGAAGATACCGGGTGCAGGCTCTGTGATCCTGACTTCGTCCACGGGGAGCGGAGGGACGGGATCCTTCCAGGGCATGGGAGGGATGTTGGCGGGCAACCGGTACCGGTTGCCGGTGATCCCTTTGGCGACGGCGTTCTCCATCCGGAACAGCGCCTGTCCCGGAAATCCTCCGGCCCGCGATGAATCGATGTACGCGCCAAGATCCTTCTGGACTTCGGGTCGATACGCAGCGATACCTGCATAGATATGCCGCTGGCGGGGGAGTGCACTCCAGAGCCGAACGACACGGGCGAAGTCCGGCTCGTCATTCCACGGGTTGAGAACCCAGTAGATCTGTGGCGAGAGATAGTCCTGAATCCCTTCCTGCAGCCAGGCATATGAGTCCTGAAATACCGAGTAGTAACCTCCCCGTTGTCTTCCGTTGTGGTCGTCCTTGTAGACTCCGAGTGGTGAAGATCCGATTTTCAGGCGGGGGCGGATGGCGGCAATTTCCCTGTAGCTTTCACGTACGAATGCCGTTACGTTATCCCGCCGCCACTCGCGAAGGCCGACCCCTTTGCCGAACCGTGTATACGTTTCCTGATCGCCAAACGTCAGGCCGGGATACCGGATGAAGTCGAGATTGACACCGTCGACATCATAGCTGCGAACGAGATCCAGCAGGACGGACACGAGGTAGCGTCGGACCTCCGGCCGGCCCGGGTCGAGCCAGAGTTCGCCACCCTGATCCACTGTCCATGCGGCCAGTGTCCGTGACGGATGTTCGGGTGTGGATGGTGGTGCGGGGTTTTGCCCCCGGATCTTGAACACATTGAACCACGCGTGAACCTCTATGCCGACGGCGTGCGCTTCTGTGAGGAGCACCTCCAGCGGATCCCATCCGGGGTCTTTCCCCAGAGTACCGGTGAGGTTCTCGGCCCACGGTTCGTACCGGGAGCGGTAGTAGGCATCACCGCGGGCGCGTACCTGAAAGAAAATCGTGTTGAACCCCGCGTCGTGCGTTTCACGGACGATGCGTCGCAACGAGGATTGTTGTTCAGCGCGATTCGTGGACTGTGGCCAATCGAGGCCGGATGCCGTCGTGAGCCAGACGGCGCGAACTTCAGAGCGGGGAGTGGGAACGGGATGCGGGGAGGCAGACAGGGTAGAGGTAGAGCCGGCAAGCACGGACCCGACAACACAGAAAATCGTTTTCAGCATGCGCTACACAATTGTCAATGGCTCCCTCCAACCCCGCTCAATATACACACATACGACTCCTGATGCAAGGCGGAGAGTTTCGTATGTGCCCCCATTTCTTTATATTACAATTGATCCCATGGCCAAGAACCACTCCATCTTTGTATGCCAGTCGTGTGCGTACGAGTCCCCACGCTGGACCGGTCGATGCCCCAACTGCGGCGAATGGAATTCTTTTGTCGAAGAGCGCCGGGAAGTGAAGGACGGGACCCGCCGCGGTACGAAGCACTCCTCCACGGTACATCCAGTCCCCCTGGCTGATGTGCCGTCAGCGCCTGAACCCCGCATGCGCACAGGGATCACCGAACTCGACAGGGTTCTGGGAGGGGGAATTGTGCCGGGATCGGTCGTCCTGGTCGGCGGCGACCCCGGTATTGGAAAATCAACCCTCATGATGCAGCTTGCGTCGGCGTTGCGCGACGTAACAACACTGTACATCACCGGAGAAGAATCCGCATCGCAGATACGGTTGCGGGCAGACCGTTTGACGACGCCAGTCCCCGGGCAGATTCTCATTCTTGCAGAGACGGCCCTGGACATCATTGCAGGTGTTCTCGATGAGACGACAGCCCACCTGGTGATTGTTGACTCGGTGCAGACAATGTTTCACCCCTCTCTGGAAAGCGCACCCGGAAGCGTCAGTCAGGTGCGCGAAGCGACATCCCTGTTTCTCCGGTTCGCAAAATCGCGCAACATTCCGGTCTTTCTGGTCGGCCACGTCACCAAAGACGGGGCAATTGCGGGTCCGAAAGTCGTTGAGCATATGGTTGATGCCGTGATCCAGTTTGAGGGAGAACGGCACTATGCGTACCGGATTCTCCGTGCGATGAAAAACCGGTTCGGATCAACCAATGAGATCGGCATCTTCGAGATGCACGATGGCGGACTCCGGGAGGTGCACAGCCCTTCCGAGGTCTTTCTGGCGGAACGCAGAGTGGACGCTCCCGGGTCTGCAGTTGTTGCCAGCATGGAAGGCACACGGCCTCTTCTGGTCGAAGTGCAAGCGCTTGTGGCCCCGACAAGTTACGGCGTACCCCAGAGGACGGCCACGGGGTTCGACGGGAAGCGGCTGCAGATGCTGCTCGCTGTTCTCGAAAAACGGATCGGCCTCCGTCTCGGCCAGTATGATGTGTTTGTCAATGTTGCCGGCGGTGTTCGTGTCGATGAGCCGGCGGCCGATCTCGGCATGGCAATGGCTGTGGTTTCCAGCCTGCGCGACGCTCCGCTGCGCGCCGACGCCGTGGTTGTCGGCGAGGTAGGCCTGGGAGGTGAAATCCGGGCCGTCCACCAGATGGAAAAACGATTGATCGAGGCTGAAAAGCTCGGATTCCGGCGACTGGTGCTTCCCCGCACTCATGCCCCCGGGCAACGCGCGGCGCGGGGGCTGACCATCGTCGAGGTGGAGTCGCTCGACGAAGCCATCGCTGCTCTGATTCCCGAAGGAAAGCGATAACGCGGATGAAACGCCTTCTCCTGCGACCAGGGACCATACTGACATGTGATCAGGCCGATCGTACGATTGAAGACGGTGGCATTCTTATTACGGGTGAGACGATCGACCGCGTTCTCACCAGAGAGGACCTCGCCTCCGGCGCCATTGAGGCCGACGAGATCATCGATCTCCGGGGTCTGATCGCACTGCCCGGCTTTATCCATACGCATGTGCATCTCTGCCAGACCCTCTTCCGGGGGCTTGCAGAAGATGTCGGATTGCTCGACTGGCTGAGGAAGTACATTTTTCCTCTAGAGGCAGCTCACTCACCCCATTCCATCTATGCCTCGGCGCAAATCGGTCTGGCCGAACTGATCCGGTCCGGAACGACGACCATCATGGACATGGGGAGTGTCCATCACGAAGATGAGATTGTCCGGGCTGTCACGGAATCCGGCATCCGCGCCTTTCTCGGGAAGGCGATGATGGACATCAACGATCTGTACCCGGGCCTCCGAGAACCGACGGAGTCGGCGCTGAAGACCACGCTCCATCAGGCGGAACAGTGGCACGGGTCTTCCGGGGGGAGGGTCCGGTATGCTGTAGCACCGCGCTTTGTTCTCTCCTGCACGGATGCGCTCCTGACGGAAGCATATGCAATGACGAGATCGTTTCCCGGGATGCTGTTTCATACGCACGCCTCGGAGAACAGGTCTGAAATGGACGCGGTGCGGGCCAGGTGCGGAATGGATAACATAGAATACTTTGAGCACCTCGGGATTCTTCATGCGAATACCTGTCTGGCCCACTGTGTCTGGCTCAACGACGGGGAGGTCCGCCTGATGCGTGAACGCCGGGCGAAAGTGCTCCACTGTCCTTCATCGAATCTGAAACTCGGTTCGGGAATTGCCACTATCCCCCGCTATCTGTCGTCCGGGATCGGGGTCTCACTCGGGGCTGATGGGGCCCCGTGTAACAACTCCTTGAACATGTTCCAGGAGATGCGTCTTGCAGCCCTCATCCAGAAACCGCTGCACGGGCCGGCGGCGATGCCCGCACTCTCAGTCCTCAGGATGGCCACGCTGGCGGGGGCACATGCGCTCGGTCTGGGCGAAGAGACCGGCAGCATCGAACCTGGCAAGCGAGCCGACCTGCAGATTCTCGATACATCCATTCTCCCCGCAGCGCCGACCGGGACCGGAACAGCGCATCCTGCAACAACGATCGTGTACTCCTGCGGGCCGGAAAACGTTGTGGCGGTGATGGCCAACGGCGCGTGGCTGTATCGGGAAGGCCGGCATACAACCATCGATGTCCCCCGCAGTATCGACGACGGACGTCGCGAACTCAGATCACTTCTCAGCCGGATGCAGAGCATATGAAACCGCTCCTCCTCGCTTCCAACAACCCCGACAAAGCCACAGAGTTGCGGGAACTGTTAGCAGATCTTCAGCTCACCCTGGTGACGCTGGCCGACTACCCTCCCGCTCCGCCAACGGTGGAAGATGCGGGGACACTGGAAGGCAATGCGCTCAAAAAGGCCCGGGAGGCCTTCGATCGGACGGGAGTCCCGACCGTTGCGGACGATACAGGGCTGGAAGTGCACTACCTGAATGAAGCACCCGGTGTGTATTCCTCCCGTTTTGCGGGAGAGCATGCATCGTATGCCGACAACTGCGCGAGACTCCTGCACCTCCTGCGCGGAGTCCCACCGCGCAGACGGGCGGCCCGTTTCCGCTCGGTCATCGCATTTGTTCCGTCTGCGGGGAATCACCATGTTGTCGAAGGCATATGCCGTGGCGTGATACTTGAGCGCCCCCGGGGAACAGGAGGCTTCGGGTATGATCCGATATTCCTCCCGGAGGGCCACACGCAGACATTCGGAGAGATGGATCTGGCACTCAAGAATACCCTGAGTCATCGTGCAAAGGCCGTTCTGGCTCTGAAAACCCTCCTTCACGGCGCCGTGTGGTGAAACGCCTCTGGACGTTTACGCCGGGAGGATCAATCTGGCGCGTACACCCGGCGGTGAATGGCCGCATCGTCGGTGAGTCACGTGACATTGCTGCACGACGTGCGTCATTTTTTGCCGTGGATATCCGTACCGGAAAACCTCTCTGGCGCGGTCTGACGCTGGAGCAACAGTGGTGGGTGGGGATGGAAGGCGTTCGGGGTGACACCTTGTACGTTCACGGGTATGCCAATCCCACACTTCCACTGCACCGGGGATTGACGGCAATCGATATTCCGCGCGGTTCGGTGCTGTGGTCGAACGGGGCGTGGACTCCGGGCGCGCCGCTCGGCGAAGGAGCCGTGGGCGAACAGGATGACTGGCAGTCCTCCGTTGTGTTCCCCGAGTCCATCGTCATTGATGCACTGGCCGGCCACAGCGCCGGCAGCAGCATTGTTCGGGAGTGGCCTGCGACGAACCTCGTCGGTGTGGTGGAAGTGGTTGAAGAAGGACAGATGCTGATCGTTGCCGCCATGGAACGTGCCGGGTCAGGTGAGGCCGATCAGTATGTCCATCACCTGCGCATTCTGAACGCATCGTCCGACAGAGCGCTGTACTCGGACATCCTCTCCCGTACGGCGAAGGGCATATCCACCGACGCATTTTTCGTTCAGGACGGACTGCTTGTCTATGTGCGAGAGGGAGAGGATCTGTGTGCAGTCGACATTCGGCATCGTACCGGACTATGTACCTGATCAACGGCAGAAGGAGAGCCCTGGCGTATGACCATCTCATCAGCGGTTTTTGGTATCGTGCTCATAGCGGCACTCGGATATTTCGGCTGGAATGCGCGTCGCCTGATCGGCTACCTTCGAGTCGGCAAAACGGAGAACCGTTTTGACAGGCCGGGTGTGCGGCTCGGTCGTGTTCTCACGATTGCATTCGGCCAGACGAAACTCCTTCGTGAACCGCTGGCCGGCCTGCTGCACTTCTTCATATTCTGGGGATTTGTGATCCTTCTCTCCGCCGTGCTCGAGTCTATTGGCGAAGGCTTCGTCCCGGGATTTTCGTTCGCCTTCCTCGGGCCACTGTACTCTCCGTTGGTCTTCCTTCAGGATCTTGTGGGTCTCCTGGTTGTTGCTGCGGTCGTGATCTCCATGATCCGAAGGGTCTTTGCCCCCCCAAAACGATTGCAGGTCGGCGGGCATTCCCGCTGGGATGCTTTGCTGATCCTGGGACTGATTCTGACCGTCATGCTCACGATGTTCGGTCAGAATGCAGCGCGGACCCTTGTGCATCCCGGCTATCATGACGGCGCACGATTTCTCTCTGTGTCGATTGTCGCTCTGTTCTCGGGCCTCGACCACAGCGCTGTGGACTTCTTGTTCCGCTTCTTTTTCTGGGGTCACATGCTCGCCGTCCTTGGCTTCCTCAATTACCTCCCGTTCTCCAAGCATCTGCATGTGCTGACCTCGGTGCCCAATGTCTACCTTTCCAATCTCGGACTCAAGGGCGCGCTGAAGCCGATCGATCTTGCAGACGAGACTGCGACGAAGTTCGGCGCGACGGATGTCGACGACTTCACCTGGAAACAGCTGCTCAACGGGTATACGTGTACGGAATGCGGCAGATGCACGGCCTCATGCCCCGCGAACAGTACCGGAAAACTCCTGAATCCGAAAAAGATCTTCGTCGATCTCCGTGCAAGAACCATGGTGAAGGCACCGCTGATACTGGCGGAAGCGTCGAGTGAGGACCCCCGGAGGCAGGAGGCCCTGGGCCATCAGCTGCTCGACAACTACATTACCGAGCAGGAGTTGTGGGCGTGCACGACGTGCATGGCCTGCGTCCAGGAGTGTCCGGTCATGATCGAGCACGTTGATGCCATCGTGGAAATGCGTCGTGGCCTGGTCTTGAATGAGTCTCGCTTTCCCGATGAACTCAAAACGACCTTTTCCAACCTCGAACGCAACTTTACCCCGTGGGGTTTCGGTCATGCAGCCCGGGCAGAGTGGGCAGACGGAATGAACCTCCCCGTGCTGGCGGACGTGAAGACTGCGGAGGTTCTTTTCTGGGTGGGATGTGCGGGTTCCTACGATGCCCGGTATCAGAAAGTATCCCGCGCCTTCGCGCGGCTTCTTCAGCTTGCGGGGGTCAACTTTGCCATTCTGGGCCCGGAGGAAAAGTGCACCGGCGACCCGGCACGGCGAATGGGGAATGAATACCTTGCGCAGACCCTCATGACGGACAATATCGCCACACTCAACAGATACGGCGTCAAGAAGATCGTCGTGACCTGCCCGCACTGCCTGCACTCGCTGGGAAAGGAGTACCGACAGTTTGGCGGTGAATATGACGTCGTCCATCATTCGACGTTTCTTTCGGAGTTGATCGCGCGGGGCACACTGCGCATCGGGGAGGAGCGCCGTGCAAACCTGACATTTCACGATCCCTGCTATCTGGGGCGCTACAATGATGAGTATGAAGCCCCGCGGCACGTTCTTGCGGCCGTCACGGGCTCACGGCCGATCGAGATGCGGCGAACGCGCGATACGAGCTTCTGCTGCGGTGCCGGTGGCGGGCGGATGTGGATGGAAGAGCGGGAAGGAAAACGCGTCAACGTGGAGCGCACCGAAGAAGCCCTCGGCCTCAACCCCGACGTGATCGGAACCGGCTGTCCATTTTGCATGACCATGTTGACAGACGGGGTGAAGGAAAAGGACGCTACAGGAAACGTACACGTCAAAGACATTGCGGAACTTGTCCTGGAGGCTATCGAACCGGCACCTGCTTCATAAGGTGATCGGCATCGGACATCGGTCTTCTTCGTGTGAACTCGGGAGAGAGATTCTATGCAGCCTATTCAGATCGTTCAGCTCGTGGTTGGTCTGGCCCTTCTTGCGTTCGGGCGAAAAGGGCTCGGATTTTTTCTGGGTGCCATCGGCTTTATCGTGGGCATGACTCTGGCCTCGACCTTGTTTGAAGGAGCATCGCCAGGTGCTGCAATTGGGATCGGCGTTGTCGGCGGTGTGGTAGGTGCTTTTGTCGCATTCTTCGTCCAGAAGGTTGCGGTGGTTGCCGCGGGCCTGCTGGGCGGAGGGTACGTGGGGTTTATCCTCGCGCACGACCTCGGCATGAGGGGCGAAGGCTTTCCCTGGATCCCCGTTGTGGTGTGCGCAATCCTGGGGATTGTCCTGGCGTACGTCATTCTAAAATGGGCACTGATCGTGCTTTCATCACTGGTGGGAGCGTATCTCGTTGTTGGCGCCTTCGGTATTCAGGAACCTCTTGCCATCGTCCTCTTTGCCGTTCTGGCAGCAGTGGGCATCTTCTTTCAATCCGGCTCGGGCACGATGCACAAGAAGCAGACAACCTCGCAGTGACAAACAGACACAGGTAGGAGGAAGTATGGTACGGATTCTCCCGGCAACCATTGTGGTATGGCTGATAGTTCTGGGGGCGGTCACGACGACAGACCTCGCGGCGCAATCGACGATCACAACTGCACAACAATCCGCTCTCGGACAGGAAATGGTTGCCCGGCTCGGTGAGCGCCACCGGGTACCCGTGCATCGTGGCATCACCCAGGTCGCGAATCTCTGGCGTCAGGAGGACGGTGATTTCGCAGCATTTACCGACTTCGTCCGGTCACGCTATATCGCCGACACTGCGACACGGGACAGCCTATTCGCACGGTTCGAGCTTCTCCTTGAGGAGCTGGACGGGCACATGACTGCCATTGGCCGTGCCTTCCGGCGCCAGAGCGATCTTGACCTCGGCCCCATCCTCCCCGCGGACGAGATCTTTGCGGCGTACGATCCCTCGGCCCACGTCGCTGACGATCTCTTTGCCAATAAACTCGCCTTCATCGTTCTTCTCAATTTTCCGCTTACCACGCTGGAGCAGCGTCTGAATGAAGGTTCAACCTGGTCGCGACGGCAGTGGGCCGAAACACGTCTCGCACAGCGCTTCGGGAAACGCATACCTGCCTCGGTAAACCTTGAAATAGCCCGCGCGGCTGCGGAGGCGGACCAGTACATTGCCGAATACAATATCTGGATGCACCATGTCCTGGACCGGCAAGGGGAGCGTCTGTTTCCGGAGGGGATGAGGCTACTTGCACACTGGAACCTCAGGGACCAGATCAAAGCCGACTACCAGGGGGGGGGCGAGGGACTGGAGAGGCAGCGGATGATGCAGCGCGTGATGGAGCACATCGTTCTCCAGACGATTCCCGGCGCCGTCGTCGACAATCCCGCTGTTGACTGGAATCCCTTTACCAACGAGGTCCATCCGGCCGCCGTGCACGACGGCGATGTTGCTGCAAGACGGGGCGCCCCGGCGGTGAATACTCCGGAACCGGATTCGCGGTATCGCGTCCTGTTGCAGACGTTTCGTGCAGTGCGCAAAGCGGATCCTTATTCTCCGACCGCCCCCACGCTCATTGCCCGTCGTTTCGACGAGAACCGGGAGATTCCCGAGGCTCGGTTCAAGGCAATGCTCGAGCAGGTGGTCTCCTCGCCGCTGGTCGGCCGGGTTGCGAAGCTTATTGCCGTGCGTCTCGGGCGTCCGCTGGAACCCTTTGATATCTGGTACAACGGTTTTCGGCCGAGTGGGTCGTATTCCGAGCCGGAACTTGACCGTATTGTTTCTGCGCGCTATCCTGATGCGGCTGCATTCGAAAAGGACATCCCGCATATTCTTCAGACATTGGACTTCTCTTCCGATCGTGCCGCCTTTCTGGCCGGACACATTCAGGTCGATCCTGCGCGCGGTTCCGGACATGCCATGGGCGCGGCGATGCGGAACGATAACGTTCATCTCAGGACCCGCATCGGAAAATCGGGGATGAACTATAAAGGCTTCAATATCGCAGTCCATGAATTGGGGCACAACGTTGAACAGATCTTCTCTCTGCACAGCGTGGATCACACGCTGCTCCAGGGTGTGCCGAACACAGCGTTCACCGAGGCCATTGCCTTTGTGTTCCAGGCACATGATCTGGATATCCTCGGTCTCCGCAAAGCCGGTGAAGAGGATGTTGCACTCAAGACGGTGAATGATTTCTGGGGGACGTACGAAATTGCCGGAGTGGCGCTCCTCGACATGGCCATCTGGCACTGGATGTACGATCACCCGACGGCCACGCCCGCGCAACTGAAAGAAGCAACGTTGCAGATCGCCCGCGATATCTGGAACACATACTACGCACCGGTCTTCGGCACGCGGGACGTTGTTCTGCTGGCTATCTACTCACACATTATTCATTCGTTCCTCTATGTGCCGGACTATCCCCTCGGGCATCTGATCGCCCATCAGGTTGAAGAACACATTGCGAAGTCCGGGTCGATCGGGAAGGAAGTCGAACGCATGACTACATTCGGGAGCGTCGCACCGGATCTCTGGATGCGCAATGCTGTCGGGTCTCCCGTCGGGGCGGACGCCATGCTCCAGGCCACCGCGGCGGCATTGCGCCTCGTCACACACTAATTGCAGGACGATTCCCATCAGGAGGGCGGTCATCAGCATGATGCAACTCTGGACCATGCGGCTCATTGCCGCCAATGTGGTTATGTACGTACTTGCTACGCTCCAGCCATCCATCACGTACAACCTGATGCTGGTACCGGGATTGCTGTTGGAGCGCCCGTGGACCCTTGTGACATATATGTTTCTGCACGGCGGCACGTTTCATCTTCTGTTCAACATGCTTGGTTTGTTCTTTTTCGGGCCCAGGCTGGAGATTGAAATGGGGAGGCGCGATTTTCTCTATCTCTATTTTTTCAGCGGCATCAGCGGTGCGCTCCTCTCGTTCATCACCCCGTTTGCCGCGATCATCGGTGCCTCTGGCGCCGTGTACGGAGTCTTTCTCGCATTTGCGCGGTTCTGGCCGAGGGAGAACATCATGATCTGGGGGATCATCCCGATCGAAGCACGGTATCTCGTTGTGATCATGACAGCGCTGTCGGTTTTCGGAGGGTTCAGTGGCGGCGGGAACATTGCCCATTTTGCCCACTTGGGGGGCTTTCTGGGGGGCTACCTGTTTCTCCGGCTGCGCGAACGGCGGTCAAAGCCACGCCACGAGATCGCCCATGTCGATCCGTCGCCGGTTGCCCGGGGTGACCTCGAGCGCTGGCGGAACATCGACAGGAACAGGTTGCACGAAGTGAACCGCAGTGAACTCGATCGCATCCTGAGCAAACTTGAAACGAAGGGTGCCGGAAGTCTGACACCGGATGAGCGGCAGTTTCTCGACCGTTTCAGCGCACTATGACACCAAAACAGCGTGTCCAGGCCGCCCTGGGGCGCCATCAGACCGACCGCATTCCGGTGTTCATGTGGTTCCATCCCGGAACCACTGCGCGGCTCGGATCCCTCCTCGAACTCCCTGCCGATCAAGTGGGGGAAGCACTCGGCAATGACGTGCGGCAGACATGGGTAGGGAACAATCAGGCAATGGAAGGTATCGTTCATGACACCGACGGGGAAACTCATACAGATGTCTGGGGTATCACGTGGGTGAAGGAGGGACCCTTCAACCAGGTGTTGCGGTCCCCCCTGGCAGAGGCGGACGATCATGGGCTTCTGTCGTACGTGTTTCCCGCCACACGCATCGATACGTTGCTGCATCCCATGGACGCCCTTTTGCCGTATGCGGAGGAATGGTTCATCGGGTGTGATGTCTCTCCTTGCCAGTTCGAGCTGCTCTGCAGGATCCGAGGAATGGAACGCGGGCTGGAGGACCTCGCTCTGCGGCCGGACACGGCGGCAGTTCTTCTGGAACGCGCTGCAGATTTCTGTGCGGAGCTCTCCGACGCTGCATGCAACCGCTATCCTCTCGATTGGCTCTGGACGGGGGATGATGTTGCCGGGCAGCAATCGCTGATGATGAGCCCGAAACAGTGGCGTTCGCTGATCAAGCCGCAGCTGGCTCGCATCGTCAATGTGGGCAAACGCCGCAACCTTCCGGTTGCCTTCCATTGTTGCGGTGCCGTGCGTCCCATTGTTCCTGATCTGATCGAGATTGGCATCGACGTGTTGAACCCGATTCAGTGCAACTGCCCCGGCATGGATGCGGCGGAACTGAAGCGGGACTTCGGAGCACATCTGAGCTTCATGGGCGGTGTAGACACGGTTCACCTCCTACCGCATGGAAATGCAGACGACGTGTACCGGGAGACGCGGAAACTGGTGGATGTCATGACCACCGACGGGGGTGGCTACATCCTCGCCGCGTCGCACACCATTCCTCCGGAAACTCCCCTGGAGAACATCTTCGCCATGTACCGGGCGGCTGGCATCGCCCGGGAGGAGATCTTCGACCGTGCGGCTGTGTTGCGGGCAGGAACGCTTTCCGCGGGGCGGACTGTTTGACAATCCTTTGAAAATCTGTATCTTGACGTGTGTCCTCAGTGCTCGTGTCCTCGCAATTCCTCTATCACGTGTACGTCCATGCATGATGTTTGTTGAAGGAGATCCCCTATGCGCTTCGTACCTTGTGCCAGCCTCGTTGTTCTGATTACTGCTCTTGGTTTTTCGGCCCCTGCGATACCTTCGTTCGACGGCTCGTGGGAGGCGATGCGGGACAAGAGTACGGAGATTGATCTGTACGGTACTCTTGCTCTACGGATCTCCACAACGCCGACGCAGTTCACGCTCGTACGGCAGTTCGGAACATCACGACGGTTTGTGGATTCACTTGTCCTGCCGGTCGATGGATCGCCCGTCCGGGTGCCGGTCACAGACCGCGTCTTTCCGACGAACGTTTTCATGGGACTGTCGATGCCGGTCGGCTCGCGCCGGACCGTTCGGCTTACGGCATCGGGAGGTGCGATGGAAGTCACAGAGGAGCACATGGTCCGCGGATCGCAGGGAGAGATTCCGGTCACGGCTGTTCATCGCCTTTCGTTATCGGAGAACGGCGAGCTTCTTACGTATGAAATCCGGCGGTCGACACGTCCTGATTCTCCCGCCATCCGGTATCGTCTCAAGAAAACAGGGTGGAGGGAGGGGTTTCTTATCTCCCTGGAAGACAACTGGGAGATCTCCGGCAAACTTCCCGTCAATGCATTCCTGATAAGTCTGCAGGGTGTGGTGAACAAGAGCGGGCCATTGGTATATCTTTTGTACCCGGAAAACTGGCCCTTCACCTATGTGCGATCCGTGTACGGATTCTATCGGGACCAGCGTCACTATTCGTTCAGGGAACTCCGGTCCGCGGAGGAGGCTCTGAAGACCCTCAAGCGGCATGTGAAAGGATATGTGGTGTGGGACACCAACGTACGCACCTCCCTGATTGTTGCCTTTACCGTAGCGGGGCTGGAGCGTTCGGTTGTGGTGAGCGAAGATCTGATTCCCCTTGCGGAACGGGAGGGGTTGAAGCCTGTGGCGGACTTCCGCGGCAGATTTGCGGGGATGAATGACGCCCAGATCTACACCTGGGCATATCAGCAGTACTGGAACAGGTGCAACAAAGAGTACATCATCTGGCTCGGAGGTGAGCATGGCACGATCATGAAACCGGGCGTAGCAGACTGGGGGATTTGCAAAGGGGTTTTCTTCAACGATCTCTCCAGCCGGCCTTCGGACAGCGCCGAATACGCACTTGCCAACCGACTCCTCTCCGAAATGAAACCGATGTCGATGGTGATGGGGTGGCACTCGTATGCAAAGGATCTCGAGCGCGAGCATGTGCGGTTGACCTCGACGTACGGCCACCGGGTGGAAGGATTGCACACTCTGCCGAACCTGAGTTTCAGCGCACAGGTGCCCGCTTCACCGGGCTTCGCGTACAAAAACAATCACACGCTCGTTTCCGGAGCAACGTACACTCCGGAACGCAAGGTCTATATTGCATGCGTTCAGACAGACGGCATCGGTCTTGGGGCATGGTTGAAACCCGGGCGTGGCGAGATCCCCTACGCCTGGGAAGTGCTCATGAATTACACGTGGATGGCCCCGGCCATGGCGGAATACTTCTACACCATGGCCACACCAAATGATTACTTCGTCGGCTGTCTCTCAGGGCCCGGGTATCTGTACCCGAAGGCGGTCCCGCCGAACCTCCTGAAGCAGCTGATCGCAAAAGCGCGTGACCAGATGAAGGTCCTGGATCTGACCGTATTCGAGACCATGGACTATTCTGAGGGGGCAACGGTCGAAGGGAACACCGATCTCCCCCGTGAGGTTGTCGATGCGTATTATGAGGGCATGCCCGAAGCCATAGGTTTTCTCAACGGGTACGCACCGTCGTATACCTTTGCCGTACGCGACGGAAAACCGTTCATGTCCTATGACTACTACCTTTCACCCGAACGCCCTGAGGCGGATGCGGTCGCGGACATTCAGGAGCTTGCACGAGTCAATGCGGCCCGGCCGTATTATCTTCTCCTGCACGTGCGCGAGTCAAGTGACATCAAACGCGTCAGAGGGATCCTGGACAAGCTTGGCGCCGGGTTTGAGGTAATTCCTCTTGACCGGTTTTTGCGCATGGCAGGAGCGAACCCGACATTCAAAGAACGATTCCTGGTGCGATGATATGCGACACGCCGGAACACTGCGGGGGTGGACCCGATGGCGGCACGCCGTTCGTGTGCCCTCTCTTGCGTTCGCCCTTCTGACCGCTGCCGGGACGGGGTCCGGCCAAAACCTGTGGGATCTCTTTTCCCGGGACTATGTCACCAATGTGCAGGCCTGGACACGGCACAACGACAATCCGGTCATCTCACCATCGGGGTCGACGTGGAAGAGCCGCTGGACTGCAAACCCGGAGTTTCTCTCCTTCGAAGGGCGAACTCTGCTTTTCTATCGGGGTAACGGTGCGCTTCCCGGGTCGGGACAGGCCTTCCATGACCGCATCGGGGTCGCTGAAGTCTCAGATGTGGGACCTATGCGGCTCGGATTTCGGGACCTGAACAACGGATTACCGGTGGTTGATGGAGGAGCGCCGGGGCAGTTTGATGCGGACGATGTCCGCGATCCCGCCGCGATCGTTTTCGGGGGGAAGATTCTCCTGTACTATTCCGCAATCGGTGCCGAGCAGAACAGCATCGGCCTTGCATCGAGCACGAACGGCGAGAAGTTCATGAAGGTCGGAAAGGTCCTGGATGGGCGGTCGCCGGACGTTGTCCTCCTCGGCGATACACTCTTCATGGTCTATCAGAAACGGGATAGTGTGGGATACAAAGTGTATCTGGCGTTCTCTATGGACGGGCAGAAGTTCCTCCCGATGGGAAACAAGCCGGTGTTTACCGGGACGGAAGGCCGTTGGGACGGCAAGTCAGTGACCACCCCGCGTCTCTGGCGGTCGGGTGCCTGGTTCTATATGATGTATGGCGGAAGTACGGATTTTGTTGACGAGCCGGAATACTTCGGACTTGCACGGTCGCGCGATCTGATGTACTGGGAACCACATCCCGGAAACCCTGTGTTCGGGGCCGGCGCTCGAGGCTCCCCCGACGGCGGGGCGATCTGGTTTCCTGCCGTCTATGAAGCGGGGAGCTGGATTGTCTTGCTGTACGAAGGAAGCCGGGGACGGTACGGCTGGGATTTACTCTCGTCGATCTGCATGGCGTGGATCGCAATACACTGATTATCGTGCACACCTTCTTTTACCACGGAGAATATTCAATGGTCCGCCACCGTCTGCTTGCCCTCCTTCTCTTGGCTACCGTCGCGCATACCTCCTGTTGGGCCCAGCCCCTGAGCCAGCACCCTGAGGTCGCTCCCGTCATCACGCTCCTGGAGAAATGGATCGAGGCCCAGATGGAGTTCAGGGGTGTTCCCGGACTGGCCATCGCAGTCGTGCACGATCAGGAGCTTGTCTGGACGCGGGGCTTCGGCGTTGAAAATCTGAACACCGGGACCCCGGTCACTCCCCAGACCATTTTCCGGATTGCCTCCATCAGCAAGACCTTTACCAGTACAGCGATCCTTCAGTTGCGTGATCAGGGGAAACTCCAGCTCGATGATCCGGTGGTGAAACATCTTCCCTGGTTCACGTACGTGAATCGATATCCCGACGGACCTGCGGTCACGATCCGCCAGCTCCTGACGCATACATCGGGGCTCCCGAGAGAATCGGCGTATCCATACTGGACCGATTACTCGTTTTTTCCGACCCGCGAGGAAATGATTGCCGCATTGCACCGCCAGGAAAGCATCTTCGAACCCGAAACGACATTCAAGTACTCGAATCTGGGAATGGCGATCCTGGGAGAAGTGGTGGCGGCAGCGTCCGGTGAGGCGTATGCCCTGTATATCGCAGAGCGCATTTTCACACCTCTTGGCATGCGGAGTTCGAGCGTGGTCCCGCCCCCGGACCTGCTTCCCCGGTTTGCTACCGGCTACGGGCGGAGATTCGCCGACGGATCACGCCGGGAAAGTCCGTTCATGGATGCCAGGGGAATCACCCCGGCCGCAAACCTCTCTTCCACCGTGGAGGACCTCGCCCGGTTTGCATCGTTTCATTTGCTGGAAGGAAGGAATACGCCGGGACAGATTCTGAAGGGGAGCACTCTCCGGGAGATGCACCGCGTCCATTGGCTGCAACCAAGCTGGAGAAGCGGCCGGGGCCTGGGTTTTTCAGTGATCAGAAGCGATGAACGCGTCACGTACGGTCATGGAGGATGGGTCGGCGGAAATCGATCCCAGATCACAATCAGTCCGAAAGAAAAGGTCGGGGTGATTGTGATGACCAATGCAGATGACGGCGTCCCGTCCTTTTTCGCCGGCAGGGCAATGAGCATGCTGGCGCCAGTCCTCGCACGGGTCACCACACTGCCTCAGCCCGAATCCAAGCCCGACCACTCGTGGTTGACATACGTAGGGTCCTATGCAGACCCTTCCGGATGGGACACCGACGTCATGATCATGAACAACAAACTCGTTCTGTACGGATACAACTATCCACCTGAAGAGAATCCGCTGGAAGCGATCACCGAACTCGCTCCCGAGGGCAAGCACACCTTCCGGATGTCCGGCGACGATGGAAGCGGTGAGCTGGTGGTTTTCGAACTCGGTCCTGACGGAAAAATTGCACGGGTGAAGATCGAAGAGAACTACCTTTACCCGAAACGGTAACAGCGCAGCACGGGTGAGCCCATGACGATCTCCCCATATGCAGATGCCGATCGGTCAGACCTCCTTGCTCTCTGGGCGCGGTCGCTCCCGCCCGATGCAATCACCGAAGATACGCTGGAGAGGCGGGTACTGCTCGACGAGAACTTCGATCCCGGGTCTTTTCTCATGCTCCGGGAGGGTGAACGGCTGACGGGGTTTGTGCTCGGGATGACCGGGATACGCATGCCTCCGGGGGATGCGGATCCTGATGGTACCAGGGCCTGGATCACTGCTCTCGGTGTTGAACCGGATCTTCCCCTTGCGACCGTAGCGGGGCCTCTGCTCGACCGCGTTGAGCAACGGTTCCGGCTGCTGGGGAAACACGACGTGTGGATGTCGACGTATCCGTCGGGATACTTCACGCCCGGGATTGACACGAAAGCGTACGCGCCACTCCTCTCGTTCCTTCTCGGTCAGGGTTATCGTGAGCAGAAGCAGGCCCTCAGCATGGATGCCTCCATCGTCCTGTTCACCGTTCCCGATGCCGTTCTGGCGAAAGAACAGCAGCTTACGGGTCAGGGAATCCAGATCCGTCCCTATCGGCGGATAGACCTTCTCAAATTCCTCTCGTTTCTCGAACAGACCATGCCAACAGATTGGGTCCGCGTCGAACGGGCGAATCTGAAGGGCCTCACTGGCGGCGGATTCCGGACGGACCAGATCACCGTGGTCACTCACGGGGAGGAAATCATCGGGTATTGTCAGTTCGAGGGATCGCACTTCGGGCCATTCGGGGTCTCCGACGAATACCAGGGACGTGGAATCGGAACTGTCCTCCTGGCCCGAACACTGGAAAGGATGCGGCGCGAGGGGTATCATGATGCCTGGGTGATGTGGACAGACGATGCGGCAGCCCGTGTCTACGGTAAGTTCGGATTTACGGAAACACGCCGGTTCTCAATTCTTCAGAAGGGACTTGTGTGAAACAGAAAACGCTCCTGGCCATCGGTGCTCATGCCGGTGACGTGGAAGTGACCTGTGGTGCGGTCCTTGCCAAACATGCCGTCGCCGGGGACCGGGTCGTCCTGCTGCATCTCACTCTGGGTGAAGGGGGAAACCCCCGGCTCTCCCCGGAGGTCTACGGCGATCAAAAACGTCGTGAAGCTCTCGCCGTGGCTCAGGCCATGCAGGCAGAGGTGCAGTTCGGCCCGTATCGCGACGGCGAACTGCCGGATACCGATGAAGCACGTCTCTATGTCGCGGACAGGATCCGGCAGATCCGCCCTACACACATCCTGACGCACTGGCGGTCCAGCATTCATAAAGACCATAGTGTGACACACCGGATCGTACACGATGCCGTCTTGCTCGCATCTCTTGAAGGGGTCCACACCGGTCATGAGCGGCATCAGGGCGTGCACCGCATTCTGTACAGCGAGAACTGGGAAGACCCCGAGGGGTTCACGCCGTATCATCTGGTCGACGTCTCCGGGGAATTTGATGAGTGGCGAAAATGGATTGTGCTGTACGAGTTCATCAAGGGAGGGATTTCGCAGTTCGCATACCTGGATTACTACGTGTCACTTGCACGCATGCGCGGCGCTTTGGCCGGGGTCCAGTATGCAGTTGCCTTTGATATTGATCCGTTCGAGAAGCGGCTTCTTGCGCCGCTCCTCCCGTGAAACCGGCTCACCAGCAATCAGCCCGACAGGCAGCGACGGTTGTCTGCCTGATCATCGTCTTCTCGCTCTGGTCCGGCCAGGCAGCAGCACAGACTTCTTCTACCGTTGTGACAGTTCGGACGGACGCCAGCGGCCGACCCATCAATCCCTTCCTGTATGGCATCAACACCGCCCGGTGGGACGAGTCACTGTTTCCGGAACGGACAGGGGATATGCTGCTCACATGTGACCGGGATGCCATCGAGAAGATTCGTGCCTCGGGAATCACGATGCTCAAATATCCCGGGGGAAATGACGCTGATGCATATCTCTGGAACGACCCCGCGAATAACCCCTCCGAAATGGACACGGACGAGTACATTGCCCTGTGCAGGGCTGTTGGTGTCGAGCCGTTCATAACGGTCAATTTCAATGCCCCGATAGAGGTCGCCGCGGCATGGGTCCGCTACTGCAACCGTGAGCGGGGATACGGCGTCCGCTACTGGGAAGTCGGTGACGAGCAATGGGGGGAGTGGGCGAAAGGGCATGCGTCGCCCGAAGAATATGCCGCCAAATATGTTGCATTTGTCCACGCAATGAAAGCGGTGGATCCGGCGATCACAATCGCCACAAACGTTCCGCTCGGTGCTCATGCCGAACAATGGACAGCACGGGTGCTGCGCTCAGCAGGCGACTGGATCGACCTCCTCACATTCACGTTCTATCCTCAACAATGGGGGACTGAACACAACGACAGCCTGCTGGCAAGTCCGGCCGTGTACCGGACTCAGGTGAATGCGCTGCGTGCCGAGGTGGAGCGTGTGCTGGGCCCTGACCGTGCACGGAAGATCTGGATGGTCAACGTGGGATACAATTCCGTGAACCACTCGCCGGGACCCCAGACGGTGGACATTGTGAATGCGCTCTGGACGGCTGACATGCTCTGCACAATGGCATACACCGGGACGGATGTGGCATGCTACTGGGCGGTGCACAATGCCTTCCCTCCGCGCAAAGGGGACTACGGCTTTTTGTCCTCTGAGGGGAGTAACACGCCCCACCCATCCTATTATGTCTTTCCCATGCTCTCCCGGCGTTTTCTGGGCCACACCGTAGACGTCTCGGTCCCTGCTGGCGACATCCGCGCCTACGCTTCACGGAATGCGAAAACGCTGACCGCAGTCCTGCTGAATATTGACAAAGAGCATGCGAGGGACGTCGACCTTGTCGTTGATGGGATGGCGCCTGGTCCCCATGCGCACTGGTGGGTCCTCGACCGGGAGCGGAGTGCCGTGGAGTGCCCTCCACTTCAGGTTCATAACGGAAGGGTCTCCTTCCGCATCCCGCCTTATGCCCTCGTGGTGACGGAGATTATCGCCGCAGATTCCGTGTCTCCGCCCGCGAACCTGGCGGCCCGTGCTGTCGCATCGGCCTCGTCCTTCTCCACAATCGGCCCGGCCTTCACTCCGGCACAGGCCATCGACGGCAAGAAGCACACACGATGGTGCTCGGCGGCCTGGACGAAATCGAACGGTGAAGAGCAGCAGTGGATTCAGCTGACCTGGCCCGATACCGTCACGATCAGTCGTGTCCGACTCCACTGGGGGGAGACGTGGGCCCGCCGGTACCGGGTGGAGATGTCCCATGACGGCGTGGCGTGGACAACTATCTTCTCGATGCAGGACGGAAAAGGCGGGATGGAGGACCTGACGGTGTCCCCGATCAGGACGCGATACCTTCGCATCGCCGGTGACCGCGGCACCAGAGGGATCTCCGCGTACACACTGTGTGAATGTGAAGTATTCTAGAACCGATCAACAGGCGCACTTCCTCCATGCATTTCACTCCTCTCGACTGGACGATTCTCGTGGTGTATCTCACGCTCTCCGTTGCCATCGGACTGCGGGCCCGTAAGTATGTTGAAAACATGGAGGGATACTTTGTGGCCGGACGGCGGGTGGGCGTCGGCCTTGGCTCCGCAACCCTGCTTGCCACAGAAATAGGGATCGTGACGTTCATGTATATGGGCGAACTGGGGTATGTGACCGGATTCTCCTGTTTCGTCCTCGGCATCATCGGCCTTGTCGGCTACGTGGTTATCGGAGCGACGGGCTTTGTTGTCTCCGGGCTCCGACGGCTCCGGGTGCTGACGATCCCGGAATTCTACGAGCGGCGCTACGGACGGGGTGTGCGTTTTTTTGGAGGATCGATGCTGTTTCTGGGCGGGGTCTTGAATATGGGAATCTTTCTGAAGTTCGATGGGATCTTTCTCACAGAGGCCATCGGCCTGGATCCCGGACTCCTTGTCGGTGTGATGGTGCTCATGCTCATCATCGTCATCAGCTATACAATCCTCGGCGGCATGTTCTCGGTGGTGACCACGGATTTCCTGCAGTTCATCGTGCTCACCATTGGCATGTTTGTAGCGACGGCAGCCGTGCTCGTGCATGTGAACCTGGCAGACATGGCAGAAGCGGTCATCACACGGTTTGGCGAAGAGGGAGTCAACCCCCTTACCAATGAACGATTCGGTCCGATCTTTCTTGTCTGGATGCTCATCTCCAGTGTCACAACGTCTGCGCTCTGGCAACCCGCGACATCCAAAGCCCTCTCTTCAGACAGTCCCACGACGGGTCGCAAAGTGTTTCTGTATACCGGACTCTCGCTCGCGGGCCGTTCCATGATTCCGATGTTCTGGGGGGTGGCGGCGCTGGCATATTTCGGGCCCAACATTCCGGCGACATCGGCCATGCCCCGACTCCTGGGCGCGGTCGTGCCGACCGGGGTTCTGGGACTCATGATTGCAGGGATGCTGGCCGCGTCAATGTCTACCTACAGTGCATACATGCTCGCCTGGAGCTCCGTTGCGACACGGGATATGATCGGTCCCCTCCGAAAAAAACCGCTCGACGAACGGACCACAATTCTCCTGACGCGCATCATCACCGTTCTGATCGGCATCTTCCTGCTGGTGTTCGGACTCCTGTATGAGATACCGGCGACGGCGTTTCAGTACATAGCATTGACTGGCGCAATGTACAGTGCGGGTGCGATCGGGTGCGTGGCGGGGGGATTGTACTGGAAAAAGGCGAACCGCGTCGGGGCATATGCCGCCCTCGCGCTCGGAGCGGTTGCGCCCCTTGCGTTTCTGTTGTTGAACGCCCTCAACGTCCTTCTGCCGGGCTGGCTGCTGCCGCTGACGGACGTCAATATTTCCGGATTTCTGAGCTTCTTCCTGGCCGCAGCGGGGATGGTTCTTGGATCGCTGGCCACCCAGAAATCCTGCCCACCCATTCCTCTTCGCTACCCTGATTGACGGGCAGCACGCGTCCGCCCGCAACGGCTTCCTACCATTTTCTCTGCCCGGTGGTCAATGCGAACACCGCGCGCAACACCCCTTCTTCCTGCTCCGTCAGGGTCATCGTCCGTCTCCCGACAACGCGGCGTGCGACGGCGAGGCATTTCTCGAGGTCGTAGGTTTCCAGGCCGTCCGCCCCCCCCCAGGAGAATGATGGCACCACTTTCGGCGGGAAGCCTGCACCGAACACATTGCTGCCGACGCCGACAACCGTGCCGGTGTTGAACATGGTGTTGATGCCGCTCTTTGCATGATCGCCCATGATCAACCCAACGAAGAAGGAACCGCTGTCCACCTCCTTTCCGTCGATCGTGACTCTGACGCTCCCGTAATTGTTCTTCAGGTCGGAGTTGTTTGTGTCTGCCCCCAGGTTGACCCATGGACAGAGATACGCATGCCCGAGGAAGCCATCATGCTGTTTGTTGGCATAGCCGTGAATGATGGATGCTTCGACTTCCCCTCCCACCTTGCACGTCGGCCCTATGCTGGTGTTTTCGTAGATCTTGGCTCCGATCTTGACAAGCGTACCGTCCCCGATCCATGCAGGCCCCTCGATAACGGCCTGGGGAAGAATTCGCGCGTGTGCGCCGATGACGATAGGTCCCTGTTCGGCATCCAGGACAACTCCCGGTTTGACCTTCGCACCTTCACCGATTACGACGTCATCGGGGTTCAGAACGTAGGCGCCCGCATAGACGGTCCCGGCATTTCGCGGCGTACCCCCAAAGTCCAGAGCGCGATAGTCCGCCTGAATCTGCTCGCCGTTCTTGTTGACAAGGTCCCACGGGTAGTGCACCATCTCCACGGCGATCTCCCGGCGGGGGAGGCCTCCAAAGTCCGTGAGACTGAACGCATCCCGGGGTGCATCGAACAACTGCTGAAGAAGCGGTCCATTGACACGGGCGGCGACGAACTGGTTTCCGTGAACGTAGACACAATCCTGTCCCTCTGGTGCGATGAGTGATGCCATGTCGCTCCCGGCGAGTATGCGGCCGTTCAGGAACAAGCAGGAGCCGGCAGGGGCCATGTTGACGGGAGTCTGTGGATTGTGTTGACGGACCACGTCGGCGAGCATGGTCCGGCAATGCAATGTGACCGGAGTTCTCGGGTATGCTCGCTCGATCTTCTGGCGCAACGTGGTGATTCCACAGCGCAGATCATAGACCGGTCTCAGGTACGTCAGGGGGAAGAACTGGTGTATCGCTTGGTCTTCAACGATGCAGATACTGATTGCCATTGGGTGATCTCCTTGGGTCGGAAAGTAGCCAGAAGCGCAGAGAAAGGCAAGAGTCGTTGCTTGTCAACCATGATTATGGTACTTTCCCAAACGATGAGTCACGATACAGTTGTACCGCGACGCGAACTCGGTTTCCTTCAAACAGCATCCCTCGTTGTTGGCACCGTCATCGGGTCGGGAGTCTTCCTCAGTCTTCCCATCGTAGCACGGATCGGGGCGAACCCCATCCTGACGGTCTTCATCTGGTTCCTGGGCGGAGTTGTCTGGATTCCGCAGATCTTTGTTCTTGCGGAGATGGGAACTGCCTATCCCATTCAGGGGGGAGCGTACTATTATCTGAACAAAGCAGGATCTCCGTTTCTGGCATTCTTCTACACATGGACAGCATTTCTCACGAGCGACACGCCGACGTTGACCATCGTCGCCCTCGGAGCCGTCGTTGCACTGAAGTTCTTCTCCCCGGTGTTCGCCGATCCGGTGGTTTCACGCCTGCTGGCCACAGGCATGATCATGGCGCTCGCCGTGCTGCACTACCGCAGTGTCCGGACAGGCGGAAATTTCCAGATCGTGCTCACCATCGCAAAGTTGACACCGCTGTTTGGGATTGTGCTTATCGGCCTGTTCTTTCTGGACTCAGGGAATCTCACGGGCGGCACGGTACCGGTCGGCACAATCGGGATTTTTGCCGTCATCACAGCAGGAATCTCGTCGACACTCTGGTCGTATGCGGGATTCACGAATATCCTGTATATGGCGGGCGAGGTACGACGGCCCGAACGGACTCTCCCACTGGCGCTGATAGGTTCATTGTTTTTCGTGATCGCGGCCTATACGCTGATCTCGCTCTGTACCTCGGCCATCGTCCCGTTCGGAGATCTGATTGCCGCTCGTGGAGGATTTGTGAATCCGTTCGAATACCTCGGCATTGGAGCCAGATACGCGGGTTCGATCTTTGCGATCGCTGTGTTCATATCCATGCTCGGCGTTCTCAATGCGAGCATCATGGTACAGCCCCGACTGGAATATGCCATCGCACGGGACGGCCTCTTCTTTAAGGCGTTCGGCCATCTGCATCCCCGTTTTCTGACGCCGGACTACTCGATCTTTCTGCAGTGTTCGCTTGCCGTAGTTCTGTTTCTGCTGGGGGACATTGAAAACATGATCGGGTACTTCACGCTCTCCTACGCGTTGCAGAACGGCATCGTCTATGGCGCGATTTTCTTTCTTCGTAAGCGTGATGACTACCGCCCGAGTTATCGTGCCCCGCTGTGGAAGACCATGGCGGTGCTGGCGGTCATCACACAGATCTATGTCGCCGTCGGAACGTTTCTTGCCTATCCCACAGCCGGACTGCTTGCATCGTCTGCCCTCATACTCTCGGGACTCCCGGTCTACCTCTATTTCCGATCACAACAGCGAGGCGTGGCGCCGGACCGATCATGATCTGTTATCTCAATGGTGTCGTCCACACCGTCAATCTCGTCCATCCCCGTGCCGAGGCGGTTGTCACCAAAGGACGGATGATCGTCTATGTCGGGACCTCGGCCGGAGCGCGTCAGTTTGCAGGGTCTGACGCCGAGGTGGTGGACCTCGGGGGACGTTTGCTGTTGCCCGGGTTCATTGACGACCATGTTCATTTTGTGCTGGGTGGCCGGCAGGCGGCAGGGTTTGATGCACGCGGATGCGCCAGCAGGGACGAATTCATCCAGAGGGTGAAGGCCTATGTGGTTGGACGGCAGGGTTCCTGGATTCGGGGCGGCGATTGGGATCAGGAACAGTGGGGGAGAAAGGAATTCCCACGGAAAGAATGGCTGGACCCGTTTTCACCAGACACGCCGTTGTTTCTTCCCCGCTTCGACTGGCACATGGCAGTTGTCAACAGCGCGGCGCTGCAGCATGCCGGGATCACACGCGACACGCCCGATCCTCCAGGGGGCATGATCGAACGTGATGCCGGATCGGGGGAGCCGACCGGGATTGTGAAGGATGCGGCGATGGATCTCGTGCTCCGCGTCTTCCCCAAACCGGATGCCTCGGATCTCCGGGAGTATGTCCGGAATGCTCTGGCCGTGGCCCGCACGCATGGGGTCACCTCGGTCCATGACATCTCCGAGGAAGACCACATACCGGTGTATCAGGCCCTTGAGGCGGGCGGCGAGCTCACGTGCCGTATTTCCGCCCGGCTCCCTCTGGCATCGTATCAGCGGCTCGTGCGGGAAGGTGTGCGGCGTGCACACGGCACTCCCTTCCTGCGCCGTGGATCGCTCAAAGCATTTGCTGACGGCTCCCTCGGATCCGGTACCGCCTGGTTCTTTGAGCCGTATCTGCATGAAGCCACCACGGGCCTTCCGATGGAAGTGATGACCAACGGAGACCTGCGCGCGTGGGCGCTGGAGGCCGACCGGAACGGCCTCCAACTCTGCATCCATGCTATCGGCGACCGGGCGAACGATGCTGTGCTTTCGATCTTTGAGGAGATCGTCAGGACGAATCCGCCCTGGGACAGGCGGTTTCGGATTGAACATGCACAGCACATCCGTCCGCAGGACTTCAGCCGATTTGCCGCACTGGGAGTCGTTGTCTCGGCACAGCCCTATCATGCAATCGATGACGGTGTCTGGGCCGAAACGCGGATCGGCCACGACCGCGCCCGCTCGACATACGCCTTCAGATCTTTCCTGAACGCCGGGGTCCGTGTTTGCTTCGGAAGTGACTGGACGGTTGCGCCGCTTAACCCTCTGCTCGGTATAGCTGCAGCGGTCACCCGCGCGACGCTCGACGGAAAGCAACCCGGCGGCTGGATACCGGAGGAGAAGCTCACCGTCGAAGAGGCGGTTCGCTGTTACACCCTCAGCAATGCCTATGCGGCATTTGAGGAACATGAAAAAGGAACCCTTGAGCCGGGGAAACTGGCTGACATGGTCGTCCTTTCGGAGAACATCTTCACCATTCCTCCTGAACGCATAAGCACGGTCCGTGTGGAACGCACGATTGTCGATGGGAAAACCGTGCTGTAACCCCTCCAAACCTGCGTTGCATTTCTGGGGCCCAGTTTGTACACTATAGGCTCCAGACGTGACTGCACGTCATGAGTCCCCCTAGAACGCGTCTTTCCACGGAGACCTCCCCTGCACAGGCAGAGTGAACACCGTCCCCGGATGGCATGAATGGATTTCGAAGGGCCTGCAGACATACAGTGGTCGTGGCATCGGTTCGCGGACCTCACGGTTGATGAGCTGTATGCAATTCTGAGCCTCCGTCAGGAAGTGTTTGTTGTCGAGCAATGCTGTGCGTATCAGGATGTCGATGGGCGGGACACGCATGCACTCCACCTTCTGGGCCTGGATGGGGAGAAGAACCTGCTCGCATATCTCCGGCTCGTCGAACCGGGCCAGAGGTTCACCGAACCGTCGATCGGACGGGTGATCACGAGAAGGTCTGTCCGCGGCACCGGCCTCGGAAAAGCCCTCATGACCGAAGCATTGCGCAAAACCGACGAAATGTACGCGGGTATGAACAACCGGATCTCTGCACAATGCTACCTCGAACGGTTCTATTGCGGCTTTGGCTACGTCAGGGATGGAGAACCGTATGACGAGGACGATATTCCCCACATAGAGATGGTGCGGGCACCGAGATCATCTTCAGGGATTGCCAAACATTCGCATTCATAACGCCGTCGTCCTCATTACTGGCGCAACCAGCGGTATCGGACATGCGACTGCAAAGGTGTTTGCCCGCGCGGGAGCCCGGCTGATCGTGACCGGCCGGCGGACCGACGTTCTCGAAAGGCTGGCTTCAGAGCTTCGGATCACCGGTACCGAGGTTCTGGCACAAACGGCGGATGTGCAGGATGGACAGGCTGTCCACATGCTCGTGAAAGCCGCCCTTGCGCATTTCGGGAAAATCGATATTGCCATCTGCAATGCGGGCGTGTATGTCCGGTGTCCGGTCAAAGACACGACGATGGATACACTCCGTCACTGTATGGACGTCAATTTTTACGGGACCGTACACGTGATCGGGGCGGTGCTTCCTCACATGCTGGCCCGGCGTGCCGGTCATATCGTTGCGATAACGTCCGTTGACGGAAAGAAGGGACTTCCGCCGGATGCGGCGTATGTGGCGTCGAAGTTTGCCACAACAGGATATGTAGATGTCCTGCGACAGGAGCTGAGGGGGACCGGTGTCCGCGCGTCCACGGTGTTTCCCGGACGTGTCGACACGCCGATGATAGCCTCGCTGGACGTGCCTTTTGCATCGGCGAAGATTTCCGCACACCGCGTTGCACGGGCTGTGCTTCGTGCCGTCCGGTTCAGACGACGTGAAGTGATCATTCCCTACGCAGGCCCGAAATTCCTGGTTGTTGCAAGTGCGGTCTGGCCTGCGTTGGGCGATTGGCTTGTCCATATTCTTCGTCTTGAAGGAAAAGAGATGCTGCAGAGACCTCGTCATGAGTAAGGCGAATACCAGCCATGTGCTGTCGGACCGGGCCGTCAATGCCATCCTTGGAATCGGTACGTCCGTTCCGGTGGATTCCGATTCGATGGCACAAAGCCTGCGGGTGACATTCTTTCCCATCCGGCAGGCTTCCGATCGGGTCCGCGGATTCAGCACACGACTCTCCCGGGCACTTGCATCGTACGGTGTGACGATTCTGGACTACGCTGATGCGCTCGCCGACCCTGCGTCCGGAAAGCTGAGGGAAGGGATCGTCGTGATTGCTCCGGGTGAGCTTGAGACGGGAAATCTTCCGGTGGATCACGTCACAAATCTGCGCCGCGCCACAGTGGTCGGGGTGATCGACGGACCATGTCCGGCACACGCCGAGACGCAATCGCAGGAGAAGCTCAACAGTATCGTCAGGACGCTTTCCTGGAACATCGTCCAGGTGGTAATTTATGTTGACGATGATGCATGGACAGTGTGCACAATGAACGGTGCGATAATCCGGAGCACGTATGCGTCCTTCGACCAGGCCGTCTACCATGTGCTCGTACCGAAGATTGCTGCGCCGGTCGTCCCTCCGCATGCGTCCGATTTTGACGTTCGGGAAGGGGGGCTCGATCTTCATGACGGCCAGCTCCGCACCTATGTCAAGGATTTCGAAGAGAGTGGAAAGCTTTGGGCGGACACCGGCCTCATGCTGTTTCACACGTCGCTCGACACGCTGGAATTCCGCAACCGATACTATCAACGTCTCGCCGCAGCGTATCTCGACCACCGGTCTGGAATGAGCTACGGCTTCCTTGCGCGGCAGCTGGCGGGGCCTGCTCCCGCCGTACTCTCTGCGGAAGAAGCGGCGCAGCGATTCGGGCGGGCTACGGTGGGAGACGATGTTCTTTCGCCCCCTGGCGAACTGTGGGTCCTCCTGAACCTCCCGGGGGGCATGCGCTATGCGAGCATCCCCGACATCTGGATGCTAACCACACGGTCAGGGTGTGACAAGTCAAACATAGACCCACATCGCGATCTCGTTCTGCTTGGCCTCTCCCGCGGAAGGGTGATTTTTGTGACGCCGGGCGGTGTGAGCACGGGGATAGACTGCAAACCGTCATACGATACGCTGACCATTCTTTCGCACGGAATTGCAAATGCGCTCATCGCCGGTGTCCAATCGGTATTTGCGCCGCATGCACGTTTTTTCTCGGGGTACAGTTCATCGGGCACCGCGCTCGCTCATTGGCACGGATACCTGCACGAATCGGTGCTTCCCGAAGGATATGTCGTTCACGGTGAGCGCAACCCTCCTGTGTCCTGCTCGACGTTTCAGGCTGCGATTTATGCCCTCCAGGGCAAAGTCGATATCTTCGCAGAGACACTCCGGGGCGGCCACGATTTTGCCGGCGATGTGCATGTCGAGCCCCATCATGGCGTGAACCTGACGGGCCCGACGCTTCTCTGGCTGGCTCAATGGGCACTGGACCACATCGACACGCTTGCCGAGATTCAGGCCAACGGGGTGTTGCCGAAAGGAAGAGATGTTATCGGGCGGTAGGGCTGCCGGGCCGCATTGTGTCAGCGGCCATCGCCGGGAGAGGGGGGGCGTGGCGGCGAGTCGAAACGAATCCGGAGAAATGCCTTCAGGGCGTCAAAACTTTCAAAGCGTTCGGTGATACATCCCAGGACCCAACCCGGGATTTCTTCGAATGGAAGTGCTGTAACGAGATAGACAGGTTTTCTGAAATAGCGGGCGATCGTCAGTTCCCCCTTGGTCCCCGCTCCCCTCATCGCCGCACCGTCCCAGTAGCAGAGCACGAGATCTGACCGTTCAGCAACTTCCCGGCTGTCGAGGTCGACGATTTCCGCGACGATGGAACAGAACCGTTTCGGATCCGAGAATCGTAATTCGCGAAACGGCGTTTCAGGACACCGCGAGGCAAGGAACCGTTCGCTCTCGCGGTTTGGATTGAACACCTGCCAGCCAAACTCGGAGGCGAGCCATGTCTCGAGATCGTCTCTCCACGATCGTCCTTCGTCAGAGGCGTACTCCATACCGCCGGAGAGATAGACACGCATCATCCGCCACCGTCGAGTGCGAACACATTCACACCGGGGAGCAGGAAAAGGTACAGTCCCCACATTGCGAGTCCGATGCTCAGGGGGATACTCAGATTGTCGTCGAGGAGGTCGCCGGAGACCGCTTCCACCAGCGCGCCGAGGAATGCTGCACATATCCCGATAAGGTACTCTGAGGGAAGATAGAGAACTTTCGGTGCAACTGCGACGACCACAAGGGCGCTGATGAAGAACGCCGTGGTTCCTTCCAGCGACTTCCCAAGGAAAGGGTGTCGTCCGAATTTTCTGCCGACAAGAGCGGCGGCGGTGTCGGAAACGATGAGGATGGCAAACGCGGTGATGACGATGACCTTGGGAAACAACCAGACACAGATGGTGGCGGAAAGGAGGACATAGGTGGCGCCATTGAGGCGCCGGTAGCGGGTACTCCGTTCATGCCTGCGGAGAAGAAACCCGAAGAGCCGTTCGTACAGGGCGCGCACCGACGGAAGGAAAAGGCGGGCAAGATCCGAAAGCCCGAAGGCAAGCGTGAGCGGCACGAGAATAGCAAGTGCCGTCTCCCGGGTAAGAAAATAGTAGACCACCGGGATTGAGAGCGAGCACAGATGGATCCCCTTCCGAATGAGCTCGGTGCCGTAGCTTGTCTCGACGCTCTGGAATTCGCTCATTTCTTGGTTTGTGCCGCAGCCCCCTGGCCGGGGGTCGCGGACGACCCATCGACCGCCGCCCGTCGTCCATTGCCCTGGCGATCCAACGGAGGCAACTGATCGCCGCGAATAACCGCGTCGATCTCCGTGGAATCCAGGATCTCGCGTTCAAGAAGTGCGGAGGCAAGTCGGTGCAGCGTGTCGATATTGTCGACCAGGATCTTCTCGGCGCGTTTCATCCCCGTGGAGACGATCTTCTTGATTTCGTCATCGATCGTTATGGCGGTTTCTTCGCTGTAGTTTTTGTGCCTCGTGATCTGCCTGCCGAGGAAGATCTCTTCATCCTTCTGCCCGTATGCAAGCGGGCCGAGCTTGTCGCTCATGCCCCATTCGCACACCATCTTGCGGGCGATGTCCGTGGCACGTTCGATATCGTTGCCTGCACCCGTCGTCAGCTCCTTGAAGATGATCTTCTCGGCCGCACGTCCACCGAGGGCATAGGTGATCATGGTCTCAAGATAGCGTTTTGAATAGGTGTGTTTCTCGTCGATCGGAAGATACGTGGTCAGGCCGAGGGCGCGACCGCGGGGAATGATGGTGACCTTGTGGACCGGATCCGCTTCCGGCAACTTCCGTGCGACGAGAACATGGCCGATCTCATGGTAGGAAGTAATTTTCCGTTCTTTTTCAGAGATGATCAGGCTTTTTCGTTCCATCCCCATCATGACCTTGTCCTTTGCCTCTTCGAAATGGCCCATGGAGACGGCACGGGCATTCTGGCGTGCTGCCAGAAGGGCCGCTTCGTTGACAAGGTTCGCAAGCTCGGCGCCTGCAAGACCGGGTGTCCCCTTGGCCAGCACCTCGAGTTTCACGTCGTCGGAAAGGGGAATGTTTTTCGGTATGGACACGAAAGATGCCTTCGCGTCCTTTCACGTCAGGGCGGTCCACCACCACCTGCCGGTCGAATCGTCCCGGACGCAAGAGGGCGGGATCGAGAACATCCGGCCTGTTCGTGGCTGCGATAATAATGACGCCGCTGTTCTGTTCGAATCCGTCCATTTCCACAAGGAGCTGGTTCAGTGTCTGCTCGCGTTCGTCATGTCCTCCACCGAGGCCTGCACCGCGATGGCGTCCGACCGCATCGATTTCATCAATGAAAATAATGCAGGGGGCGCTCTTTTTTCCCTGTTCGAACAGATCGCGGACGCGGCTCGCGCCGACGCCGACAAACATTTCCACGAAGTCGGCTCCGGAGATCGAAAAAAACGGCACAGCGGCCTCGCCGGCAACCGCGCGGGCAAGCAGAGTCTTGCCGGTTCCCGGCGGACCGAGCAACAGGACGCCGCGCGGAATCTTCCCGCCCAGCTTCTGAAATTTGCTCGGCTCCTTCAGGAATTCGATGATCTCCATCAGTTCCGCTTTGGCTTCATCGGCGCCAGCGACGTCAACAAAGGTGATGCGGGGAGCCCCTTCGTTGAGCATTTTCGCCCGGCTCTTGCCAAACGAGAAAATGCCTTTCGGCCCACCTCCCTGCATCCGCCGCATGATGATAAGCCAGACGACGAGCAGAAGAACCCACGGAAGGGCATTGATGAGCCCGTTGACCCAGAGGTTGTCTTCCTTCTCGACCGTGAAGTCGACGCTGTGGTCGATCCACTCCTTGACGACGTTGCTGTCGATCAGGAGAAGTGTAATCACGAACCGTGATACAGGGATTTCTCTCCCATTGCGTGTGACGCGTTGCGGTGACTTCAGTTCCCCGTGAAAATCAAAATTAGTCAGGTCGGATTTCCTGACAATCGCACTCTTGATCTGGTCCTGCTGAAGGAATTCCCGATACTCGCGGTCGGTTACCGTCACTTCCGTCGGTTCCGAACTCTTGAAGAGCGTCATCACCACGAAGACCAGGAGAATGATCGCAGACCAGCTGAGGACCACTTTCAGGACTTTGTTCCAGTTGAACTCGTCGTCCGGGCGGTAGGATGGACCGGACTTCCTGTTCCGTGGCTGGCGTGGAAAACTCCGCTTGTTGTCGTTCCCCTGACGGGAACCGTTGTTGCTATTTTTTTTGTCGTCCATGTGGCCGCTTCAATTTTTCAGTCTGTAGATTGCCTTCACGTTTCGTTCCCGCTGAGCATAATCAAGGCCGTACCCGATCACGAACTCGGGGTTGATCGTAAAACCGATGTAATCGAGCTGGATATCGGTCTTGACGGACGCGGGTTTGTACAATAGCGTAACAACGCGGAAGGATGAGGGGTTCTGTCGCAGGATCAGATCCCTGATGTATTGCATGGAAAGCCCTGAATCCACGATATCTTCGACGATAATGATATCACGCCCCGTAACCTGGCAGTTCAGGTCTTTGAGGAGCCGGACGTTCCCCGAGCTGATCTTGGCGTCCCCGTAACTCGACAATTTCAGGAAATCCACCTCGCAGTCGATGGTGATTTCCCGGATCAGATCGGCAAAGAAAATGAACGATCCATTGAGGATTCCGATGAAGACAGGCACCTTGTTGCGGTAGTCCCTGTTCAGGGTTCGCGCGAGCTCCTTAATGCGTGTCTTCAGCCGTCTTTCGCTAATCATCAGCTCGAACGTGTCACCGTTCACGGTGCGTGTTCTGGCCATGTCCTGGTCGTGTCCGTCGTTGAAACTGAAGTCGCAGCACCCGACTGGTGCTGCTGGTGATCCTGAACCTGTCGTCGATCCGGAGTCCGCAGAGCCAGATGATCTGACCCTGGGCATCGAGGAGTACAGGATGACGGCCTCGTGCATATGCCGGGACACCCGTATCGGCAAAGAAGTCGCTGACCTTCTTTTCTCCCTTCATGCCGAGGGGAACAAACCGGTCCCCCTGTTGCCAAGACCGGAGGGTTAGTCCGGTCGACCCGGTACGGTCTGCATCCACGAATTCCACATCGCCCGCGGGGTCCGGCCTATAGTCCTCCCGCCCCACGGGGCGAAACGAGAAAGAGCCGTCACCTGCGTCGTACGTTACACCTGCTTCGACAGCAATCGCAAAGGGTTGCGGCCCTTCGGACCGAATGAAATGCAACCCATCCCGGGTCCGGCAAACCTGCCATTCGCCGCCGAGTTCAATGGCCGTTCCGGGTTGCGAGGATTGCAGGCTCAGGACAGCGTCGACCCGTTCATGCGAGAGCGTCGTGCCCGCGCACGAGCCGGCGATCTGCATGACCATATACTGGCGGATCACCGTCGGGAAGCGGGAGAGGAGGGAAAGTGGAAGGTGCACCTCCTCGCCTGTGCGACGCGTGAGGTCCTGGTCGAGGCCGGTGCGTGCGGCGAATGTCAAATACTCGTCAAGCTCGCGAAGCAGCGCGGATGTCCGTTGCATCGTGTGGGCAACATCCGGCTGGATCCTGCTCCGCACCACAGGAACGACGTGGTGGCGGAGGATGTTTCGTGCATTTCCGTCCGTGGCGTTCGAGGCATCGTCTCGATGCGACAGTTCCTCGGCCCGGGCAAAGGCGGCAATATCGTCTCTCGTTGCGAACAGAAGCGGACGAACAATCGTCCCCTCATTGCGTTTCACCGGGATTCCCGCCAGCCCCCGAACGCCCGAGCCGCGAAACAGATTCAACAGCACCGTTTCGCAGTTGTCGTCCGCATTATGTCCCGTAGCGATCCGCGCATAGCCGTGTACGCGTCGTGTCTCTTCGAGAAAGCGGTACCGGAGGTGCCGTGCCGCTTCTTCCAACCCTTTTCCCCGGGTGGCTGCGATCCTCTCCACCGGTCCCCGGCCTGCGACGAATGCCAGATCATACCGTGCTGCCAGGCGGCGCGTAAATTCTTCGTCAGCGTCCGCTTCTTCGCCGCGCAGTTGATGATTGTAGTGCGCGACCAGAAGGTCCGCCTCCCACTTATTCCTCTCTCCGGCCAGAAGGTGCAAAAGAACGACAGAATCCACACCGCCGCTCACCGCCACCACAATCCGGTCGCCCCGGGCGATCAGGCTCTGTTCCTGAAGGAAGGCGTGAAACCGTCCCGGCAAAGTCAACGACGCAGCCATAATGTCAGTAGCGGGAGAGGGATTCGAACCCCCGACACGTGGATTATGATTCCACTGCTCTAACCGACTGAGCTATCCCGCCGTGGAAAGTGTCGTTCAATATACTCGAATTCCGCCCAAAGAGCAAGGTCATTGACCTTCACGGAGCTGTTGGATATCTTGAAGTTATGGCAGGATTCGATCAAAACGTCACCCGGTCGGCCTTCGACTTCTGTATAGCCCTGACCCGCGCCCACTATGAGAACTTTCCCGTAGCGTCGTTGGCCATTCCCCGCGACCGACGACCCTTTGTCGCTGCCGTCTATGCGTTCGCCCGAACGGCTGACGATTTTGCGGACGAGGGGGAGTTCCCTGCCCAAGAGCGTCTCGACAGACTCAGGGAGTGGGAGGAGAAGCTTGATGCGGCATACAACGGACACGCCGACCATCCCGTGTTCATTGCCATCGCCGAGACGGCACGGGTCACGGGACTTCCGAAGCAGCCGCTTGCGGACCTGTTGACGGCATTCACGAAGGATGTAACGACAACACGATACGCTTCATTCGCCGAGGTGATGACGTATTGCAGATATTCGGCAAACCCTGTCGGACGCCTCGTCCTCCATCTGTTCGGAGAACATACCGAGGACGCGCTCGCACCGTCGGATGCACTCTGCTCCGGGCTTCAGTTGGCAAATTTCTGGCAGGATCTCTCACGAGATTGGGCGCGGGGACGTCTCTACCTTCCGCTTGACGATGTTGCCCATTTTGGTTATACTTTAGACGATCTTCAGCAGGGCCGGAATACCCCTGAATTCCGCACATTGATGGCATTTCAGGTCGAGCGGGCAGCCCGCATGTTGAACGAGGGGCGCCCGTTGCTCGGCATGGTGTCCCGGCGCTTGAAACTGGAGCTGACCCTCACCCTGAGGGGTGGACTTGCGATCCTGGAACGGATCGCGCGTGAAGGGTATGATGTCCTCCACCACCGGCCAACGCTGACCGGGGTCGACAAAGGACGTATCGTGCTTCAGACTCTCTTGGGCAGAACCCTATGAGTGCGACAGCCACAGCCATAACGCGAAACAGCAACACCAGCTTCTACTATTCGTTCTCGCTGCTGCCAAAGCGGAAGCGCGAAGCGATCCATACTGTCTATGCCTTCTGCCGCACCACGGACGACATCGTCGATGAAGGACGCGACGGACGGAACAAATACGTCCTTCTCCGGAAATGGAGAATGGAACTCGGTCGTGCCCTTCGTGGCAGTTCCTCGTATCCTCTCCTCAATCAGCTCCGCGCGACTGCCGACGTCTTCCATATTCCGGTGGAGCACTTCTATGAGCTCATCCGTGGCATGGAGATGGACCTTACGAAGACGCGCTACCGGACATTCGGTGAGCTTCAGGAATACTGCTACCTTGTAGCCTCATCCGTCGGGTTGATGTGCAGAAAGATCTTTGGCTACAAGAACGAATCGACACGTGACTACGCCATCAATCTGGGGATCGCGCTTCAGCTCACCAATATTCTCCGTGACCTCAAGGACGACGCGTCGCGCGGCAGGATCTACCTGCCGCTGGAAGACCTCGAGCGGTTCGGGTATTCCGAGGAGGATCTCCTCGAAAACCGGTACACGCCGCAATTTGTGGAGTTGATGCAATTCGAGTGCCAGCGGGCAAGCCGCTACTTTGATCTTGCCCGTGCCGCTCTCAACGACGAAGACAAGCGCTTCTTTTTCGCCGCACGCATCATGTGGTCCATCTATGCCCATACTCTGAACAGGATTGCCGCATCAAACTACAACGTGTTCGACCGGAGGATCTCCATTTCCAAATTCCTCAAACTCCTGATCACGTTCCGCTACTGGCTGAGCCATCAGTTGAAGTACTCCTGGATGAGACGCGGTCCCCTTTGGAAAAAGACGCCCAGCACCACCCTGTAGGTATTGTCGGGGGAGGACTCAGCGGGCTTGCCGCCGCCGTCACCCTGTCCTCTTCCGGTATCCCCGTGCTTGTTGTCGAGCAGCGCCCCACCCTCGGCGGCCGCGCATCGTCGTACGAGGATGCCACGACGGGTGACACGTTTGACAACGGGCAACACCTCCTTATTGCCGGATACCGTCGGACGATGGCCCTGCTCGACCGTATCGGATCCAGGCACCTCGTGCATGTGCAGGACCGCCCGGTTCTCCCTTTCCATCATCCCACAAAGGGATTTGTGGAATTCCGGTTGCCGAAATTGCCGGCACCGCTCAATCTCCTCTGGGGAGTTCTGACAAGTTCACTCTTCTCTCCTGCTGATCGGCTTCCGATTCTTGCCGCAGGGAGAACGATCCTGCGTCACGACGATGCGCCCGGGAAGGTGCCGGGGACGATTGACGACTGGTTGCGCGCCACGCGTCAAACCGACCACGCGCGGAGATGCTTCTGGTCACCCCTCGCGGTGGCCATCATGAATGAGAAAATCGAACGTGCGCCGGCAGCAACATTTCTCCGGGCTCTTCGGAAGGCGTTTCTCGGGGACTGGCATAACGGCGCACTCGTGACGCCTCGCGTGGGGTTGAGCCGGCTCTTTGCCGAGCCCGCAAAGACATTCATTGAGGACCATGGCGGACGAGTGGTGTGTTCGACCGATGTGAAGCGGGTGATCATGGAAGACGGAGCAGCGTCTGGCGTCCTTCTCCGTACCGGTGATCGACTGGCGTGCCGGTCGGTGATCCTCGCCGTTCCTCCCGGTGCCATACCCGGACTCCTCCCCGTTGACATGGTTCCGCCGCCGGGCCTCAATGAGATTCAGGACGGCCCTGTTTCGCCAATCGTTTCTCTCCACCTCTGGTTCCACCGCCCGTTCATGGATCACGACCTGCTCGGTCTCCTCGAAAGGAGAATACACTGGATCTTCCGCAAAGAGCGCTTTGTGTCCGCTGTCATCAGTGCGGCGTATGATACGGTGGAGCTGTCCAATGAGGCACTGGTCAGATTGACGGTCGAGGATCTCCGATCGGTCTATGGAGAGAAGGTTGGGGAGCCTTATCACGCCATCGTGATTCGCGAAAAACGGGCCACAATAGCCCTTCATCCGGGGAACGAAGATGCAAGGCCAGGGGCACGGACATCTGTGGAGAACCTCTTTCTGGCTGGCGATTGGACAAACACGGGCCTTCCCGCGACCATCGAGGGGGCCGTTCAAAGCGGGGAAGAAGCGGCCGGGCTGGTGGCCGTGGAGCTCTTCGGTCGGACCGCCACAGCGGGTTGCTATCGTGCCGGTGGGTCCTCAAGAGCCCGGTAATTGCAATTGACCATGAATTTGGCCATATTGGCCTACCACTGTGTGCGAGAGGGGAATGCTTAAAGACAAGCTGGTCCTTCTGGTCGACGACGAACCCGCCATTCTGAGCGTCACAAAAGCCGGCCTCATGGATCGCGGCTTCAGCGTAGAAGCCGTGACAGGGGCGGATGACGCAAAAAAAGCCATTGCGCAGAAGCGCCCGAGCATCGTCGTTTCTGACCTCGTGATGCCGGGGACGAATGGATTTGAGTTGTTTGAGCAGGTGAAGAAGGACCATGTCGGACTGCCGTTCGTATTTCTCACCTCTGTGGATGATTTCTACGCAAAGAAGTTCGGCAAGGACATGGGCGGCGCAGCCTATATCACCAAGCCTGTCGATATTGATGAACTGGAAAAAATCATCAAGGATAAAATCGGCGAGTAGTTGCGCTGAACCCACATGTTCTCGCCGGGAAATGCTTCCGCACCGCTAGCCGCATAATCACACACACTCTCCATGCAGCGACAGACACAGCGTATAGAGCACCTCGACTTCCTTCGCGGCTTCGCCGTGATTGCCATGATCATGGGGCACAGCGTCGATTCCGTCCTCAGTGTTGAGGCCCGGACTACCGAGGTATTCCGGATGTATGACGCGATCCGCGGCTTTACGGCTCCCCTTTTCCTGTTCATCGCAGGGTACGCGTTTGCGGTTGTTACGTCACGTCGGTGGGAAGAATATGTCGTGTTTGGTCCTGCCGCGCGCACGCGGATGACCCGTATGGGGCTCCTGCTGGCGCTCGGGTACGCGCTCCATTTCCCATTCTTCTCGCTTGCGAAACTCCTGCAGCATACCACTCCCGAGGAATTTTCGCGGCTCTTCCAGGTGGACGTTCTGCACTGCCTCTCGGTGACGACCATTGCTCTGCTTGTGCTCATTCTCATCGCTCGTACCGTCAGGCGGTTCGTCGTCGTAAGCGCCAGTCTCGGAGCCGGCATTCTCCTTGCCTCCCCGCTTGTGTGGAACCTGGACATTGGGCGTGTGCTGCCACCGATGATGGCCCCGTATTTTACACAGCAGGTACCATCGCTCTTTCCGCTCTTCCCGTTCAGCGTCTATCTGATTGTGGGAGCGGTTGGAGGTCACCTTCACATCCAGGCACGGTCAGAGGGGCGCGAGCGGGACTTCCTGCGCTTCTCCCTCCTGGTCGGCATACTTGCCGGATGTGTCGGGTATCTATCGGATCTCTTCCCTCTTGGGGTCTATCCCGCGCATGATTTCTGGAAGGTGAATCCCGGATTCCTTCTTATCCGCCTCGGCATCATCGTCCTGCTCGCCTCAGCCTTCTTCCAAATACGCCGGCTGCCGGAGACGCTGATCCGCCACCTCGCAATCCTGGGACGGGCCTCTCTCATGGTGTATGTCGTCCATCTTCTCCTTGTCTATGGCTCCGCGGCAAATCCGGGACTCCACCAGATCATCGGACCGCAGCTCTGGTATCCCGGGGCCTTTGCTCTCGCGCTCTGTGTGGTGGCGCTGATGGTGACCCTGGTGCATGCATGGAACACGATGCAGGAACACCATTACTATCCGTTGCGTCTCTTCCAGGCGGGTGTCACGAGCACACTCCTGTATTTCTTTCTGACGAAGCCGTACTAGCGATCAGACGTCTCACTTGCCACGTTTCCTCCCTTTGGAGAAAATGCCGATGCCACCATCCAAACGGCTTGCCTTCATCGATCTCCTCAGAGGGTGGGCGGTGATCGTGATGATCGAGACCCACGTCGTGAATGCGACAATGAGCCTCGACGCTGCCGCGTCAGAATTCTTTCCGGTTCTTGCGTTCATCAACGGTCTTGTGGCTCCTTCGTTCCTATTTGCCTCGGGGATGGCGTATGCCGTCACCACGCGGCGGAAACTCCCTTCCTATCTCTCGTTCGGACGTCCGCTCTTCCGGCAGCTCTGGCGGCTTACGTTCATCCTGCTCCTGGCCTACATGCTGCACCTCCCCGTCTTCAATCTCCGTCAGATGCTCGGAGGAGTGCATGAACAGCAATGGCTCAACTTCTTTCAGTCCGATGTTCTTCACTGCATCGCCGTCAGCCTTCTGTTCCTGCAGGTTCTGCTGCTCGCGGTCCGATCGGAACGGAGCCTCTACCGCGTCGCCGGCGCGGTTGCAGTGCTGATGCTGTTCTTGACGCCGCTGATGTGGAGCGTCGAATGGCTGGAGTATGTTCCGGCGCCACTTGCCGCATACCTGAACGGGAGACACTTCTCCCTGTTCCCACTGTTCCCCTGGGCGGTCTTCCTCTTTGCCGGAGCGATTGCCGGATATTTCTTCGCGGAGACGCGGGAGAAGGAAACGAGCCCCTCTGCGGCCGGGAGCGTTTTCCCGTGGAGGCCCTTTGCTATTGCCGGTGGCATCATGGTCGTGCTCTCGTTCGTATTGCTGCCGCTCGGTGCACTCTATCCCACGTATGACTACTGGCGGTACAGCCCTTCGTTCGTGATGCTGCGGCTGGGAGTCGTCGTCGCACTGTGCGCGATGATGATGCGGTATGAGGAACGGAAAACCGTCTCCCCGCGCTCGATCGTCACGCTGATAGGCCGGGAATCGCTGCTGGTCTACACGACGCACCTTCTGCTCATCTACGGGAACTTCGGAAGCTTCAACTTCCGACGATGGGCAAACCATAGCTTTACCATTCCCGAGGCGTTCGAGTGGGCTCTCCTCCTCTTCGGGCTGATGGTACTTCTGGCGTTCTTCTGGGACTGGGTTCGGCGGCGACCGCCTCTCTGGAAGCAATCAATCCAGTGGGCTACGCTGGCGGCGTTCATAGCGGTCTTTGTCTTTGGGCCAGGCGAGTAGGGTGGCGTGCAGTGGGGTGGTGTAAAGAAACACGCGAGACGAGAGTGCAAGAAGGGGTGAGCTCGCAGCGATGACGACGAAAGGGACCTACGAATGCGGACAACCTCTGCTGGTTTCTTCATCGCGGCACTTCTGGCGATGGGTGCGATGACCATGCATGCGGGAGCGAAGAGAATCCCGCTCGAGGGAGAATGGCTCTTCCGGGTTGATACGGCAGAAGCCGGGATCGGTGAAGGGTGGTACAGGCAGGACCTCGACCGGACGGAGTGGCAGAAGGTCCAGATCCCGAAGTTCTGGGAGACATATCCGGGACTGGCGGATTATGACGGATGGGGATGGTTCGTTCGCAGCTTCATTGTTGACGATCCATCCGTACCGCTGACAGTATATTTTGCGGGTGTGGACGACGATGCGCAGGTGTGGATCAACGGCCACACTGTCGGCGATCACACGGGGTACAGTGACCCGTTCGCATTGGACATTCATGACGCCGTTACAGCCGGCACGAACACCATCGCGGTGCTGGTGAAAGACTACGCAGGTGGCGGAGGGATCTACCGCCCTGTCACCATCATCGAGACCGCACGTATCGAAGATCTCCTGCGTGGCCCGTACGCCGACCTGATGGCGCGGCCCAGCGCTGACTGGGTACAGGATGGGGCTATCTACTCCGTCTATCTCCGCTCGTTCTCCCCCGAGGGGACGTTTGCCGGGCTGGAGCGACGCCTGACGGAGCTCCGTGATCTTGGCGTAACCACACTCTGGCTGATGCCAATCCACCCGGTCGGCCTCAAGAACCGCAAAGGAACCCTGGGAAGCCCTTACGCCGTCCAGGACTACTACGGGATCAATCCGGAATTCGGAACCCTGGCCGATTTCCGGCGATTGGTGCAACGGGTACATGCGGAGGGGATGAAAATCATCATTGATCTTGTGGCGAACCATGCCTCGTGGGACAGCAAGCTCATCGAGGAGCATCCTGAATGGTTCACACACAACGAGCGTGGTGAAATCCTCCCGCCCAACGCCGATTGGCTTGATGTCGCAGACCTGGATTACGGCCATGAAGGCCTCAGGACCTTCATGATCGACATGATGTGCTGGTGGGTACGCGATGTGGGCATCGACGGCTTCCGCTGTGATGTCGCAGAACTGGTACCGACCGATTTCTGGGAACGCGCCAGGGTTGCACTGGATGCGATCAAACCCGTGATGATGCTTTCCGAGGGATCCTTGCCGGAGCATCATGTCAGGGCCTTCGACCTTACGTATGCATGGAACACCTACGATGTGCTGGAGCCGCTGCTGACGGGCAAGCGACCCGTCGCGTTGCTGGACCAGATCGTGCACACTGAACAGTTACAATTTCCACACGGGTCGCTGCGCATGCGGTTTGTCACGAACCACGACAAGAACGCCTGGGATGCGCCGGCTGTAGAAAAGTTCGGCCCGGACGGACTGCAGCTTGCGACGGTGCTGATCACGACCTACCCCGGAGTGCCGCTCATCTACACGGGGGAGGAAGTTGCAAACGACCGGAAACTCAGTCTTTTTGAAAAAGTGGATGTTGATTGGTCGCGTCCCCGAGATGTGGGAGAGATCTACCGGACGCTGTTTGCGCTGCGACGAACCAATCCCGCGCTCTCCCGCGGTTCTTTCCACCGCGTGCCCGGGAGCCCCGACGATGATGTCTATGCCTTCCTCCGAACGGCGGGCTCCTGGCACGTGTTCGTCATCCTCAACTTCTCCCGTCATGCCCGCCGTGCCACACTCCGGGTTCCCGTTCTCCAGGAACCTTCCATGGGTGAACGTGTTCGTTTCCGGGAGGTCCTCTCGGGAGCTGTTCTTGAAATTCCGGCCGCTGGTGTGACAATGGCGGTCCAGCTTGAACCACGAGGATACCGGGTTTTCGTGAGCAAGTAGCAACCGGCTGAGGCTTCTGGACCACGCCTTTCCATCCACCCCGATAACCTGTTGATGGATAAGGCGTTCCGCACCTTGCTTTCCCTCCGGTTTTGGTGTACATTTTTAATCTATGGAAGTACTCAACATCATCCTCAAGATCTCCACCGTTTTCGGCTTGGTTTTCCTCAATGCGTTTTTTGTGGCTGCCGAATTCGCTATTGTCAAAGTCCGTGCGACCCAGATTGAACCCCTGGTCAGGGCGGGTTTGGGCAAGGCCCGAGTCGCTCAAAACGTCCTCATGCACCTTGATGCGTATCTTTCCGCCACGCAGCTTGGCATCACGCTCACCAGTCTCGGGCTCGGCTGGGTTGGAGAACCGTTTGTTGCGCATCTGCTGGAGCCACTGCTGGTCATATTCGGCATAACGCAGCCTGCGCTGGTGACCACGCTCTCATTTGTGACCGGGTTCTTGCTGATCACGTTTCTGCACATCGTTCTGGGAGAGCTCGCGCCCAAATCCCTTGCCATCCAGCGCGCACGGGCTGTCACCCTCGCGATAGCCGCTCCGCTGCACTGGTTCTTTCTGGTCTTTCGCCCGTTTATCTGGATGCTGAATGGCGCTGCGAACTTCTTTCTGCGATTGGTCGGGATCCAGCCGGCGACCGAAGGGGAGCTCGCGCATTCCGAAGAAGAACTCAGGCTGCTCCTGAGCAAGGGGACCACCCTCAGCTCGATCGGAAAGAACATTTCGTTGCGGGCAATGGAGTTGCGTGAACGGACTGTGCGTGAGGTCATGGTCCCGCGGACCGGGCTGGTTGTACTCGAAACGACTCGATCGCTCGAACAGAACACTGCGGTGGCACTGGAGAATCAGTTCACCCGCTATCCGTTGTGTGAAAGCAACCTGGACAACGTGATCGGGATGATTCACCTCAAGGACCTGTTCAAACTCAAAGGGGAATCCGGATCAGGAACGCGATTGCAGGAGATCAAGAGGGAGATGCTCTTTGTGCCCGAGACGATGTCTCTCGAACGGACATTGAATCTGTTCCTGACCAAGCGCGTCCTCATGGCCATTGCCGTTGATGAATACGGTGGGACGGCGGGTCTCGTGACCCTCGAAAACGTTCTGGAGGAGCTGGTGGGTGAGATCCGCGACGAGTTCGATGTGGAGCCCATCATGGTGCACAAGGTTCACGAGAGGGAGTTCCTGGTGGACGGGGCGATGCCGTTGCTTGATTTCTCACGGAGATTTGATATCGTCCCGAATTCCCGTGATGTTGCCACCGTGAGCGGATATATGATCCACCTTCTCGGTACCGTGCCCCGGCGGGGGTCGGCGCTGCACATTGGTCCCTGGCTGGCGACAGTGGAGGTGGTGGACGGCATCAAAGTGAAGACCTTGCGCATTGCAAAGCAGGATCCACAGGTCGAGAACTCATGACGACGAACCGGCGGGTTCCGCATTTCCTGGCACTGTTTCTGGTCACTGGCGTGATTGCGGTCCCGGTGCGGGCACAGTATGATCAGCCCCGTGACTATGCTCCGCTGGAAGCGCGCTTTGGGGCAGCAGGCGTGATTCACAGCGAGTTCACCCCTCGCGGGGGAAACTCTGCGGCGGATTCCCTTGTCATTCGATACGCCGCGTGGATGCCGGTGGTGAGTTTTCACCAGGGACCGGTGGAGATCATGTTCGGCTACACACGGTACACACTTCGTGGCAGCTCCCGGACCGCAATTCATTTCGGTACGGTCGTGACCAACGACTTCCCGCTCTCGGCAAGCCGCTCCCATGCACTCGCTGTTCCCGTGTGTGTTGCGGCGGATTTTACCAAGGCCGAATCCACCGGGGCAGAACGTGACAATTTCAATATCGCCAGTCTCGGTCTCGGCGCCGGTTTGTTGTACCGGTTGAGCGGGACCGGTGCCGACCTTCGCCTCCGTGCGCTCGGGATTGTTCACTACAGTTTTGAAGGGCTGAGCACCGGGAGCGGTTCGTCGTCTGTGATTCAGGCCGACGCATCTTTGCTTCTGCGATTTGTCCATGTCGGCGAGGGAATCGCCCTGGGGTATCGCTTCCGGCTCCAGAACTGGTCGCTTTCCTCCGAGCAATTCAACTACCGTGCTGTGACACACGGACCCTACATCGGTATTCTCTTCTGAGGGACCCGGGAGGATGTTCAAGAGTATCCGCGCGCGGATTGTCTGGACGTTTGCGGTCCTGGTGCTGCTGAACCTGGGGGCGACGTACTGGTCGATCTATAACTTCTATGCGATCGGGACCAGCGTAACGACGATTATCCAGGAAAACTATCTGAGCGTGCTGGCGGCGGAAAACATGATGAAGTCGCTGGAACGCCAGGATAATGCCCTGCTGGTGGCGAGTGAAGGAGAACCACCGACCAGCGAGGGGAGTCTGACGGAAAACCAGGACCTTTTTCTGAAGTGGAACGAAAACAGGGATCTGTTCTACTACTGGTACGATCAGGCCGTGCGCTCCGTGTCCATGCCGGGACAGGAACCTCTTCGCGATTCTATCCAGAGTGCCTACCGCCAGTACATGCTCCTTGGAGATTTGATGAGCGCCCGTATCAAGCAGGGGGCTTTCGAGGGAGCGAAAAACTACTACTACGACAAGATCCGTCCGGTATCCGACCAATTGCGCGACCTCTGCTTCCGGCTCTTCGAGATCAACCAGATCGGACTGTACAACGCCATTCCGCAGACGCATTCCATCGCTAACAAGACGGCATTCGGCACCATGATGGCGTCCATTGTCAGTCTTGTGCTCAGCATCATTGCCACCGCATGGTTGATTCGTTCGTTCATCACACCGGCCGAGCAGCTCACCGACCGTGTCAAACAAATCGGCGCGGGAAAGGTCGATCTGAAGATTGATGTCCTCTCGGACGACGAGATCGGACAATTGAGCCGTGAATTCAACAAGATGACCGAGCGACTGCGCCAGTACGATGAGATCAATATCGACAAGATTCTCTCCGAGAAACGAAAGAGCGAAGTAATCGTTGACAGCATCGCCGACGGATTGATCATGACCGATGCCGGGATGCGGGTCATGCACGTCAACCATATTGTGGCCGAGCTGTTTCATTTCGACGATGCCGCGGGAATTGGCATGCCGGTTCAGGACCTGATCCCCGATAAACGGATCCTCACAATCATTGAACGAGCAATGGTCAATCCCGCCGAGGTCCCCGAACAGCGGCTGGGCTTTGTGGTATTTGACCGGGGGCAGAAGCCTCTCTTCTTCCGGCCGAAGGCGACCTCGTTACGCGACCGTGAGGGCAGGCTGTACGGCGTGGTGCTTTTGTTGCAGGACATCACGCAGTTCAAAGAACTGGACCAGATGAAATCGGACTTCATCGCCACGGTTTCCCATGAGTTCAGAACGCCCGTGACGTCCATCAATATGAGCGTCGATATCCTGGACCAGGAACTGCTCGGCCCGCTGACACCGAAGCAGAAAGAGCTGATCACCTCGGCAAAAGAGGATTGCTACCGGCTGACGAAGCTCGCGCGCGAGCTTCTCCAGCTCTCGAAACTGGAGTCAGGCCGTCTTCAGGTTCGTGAAGAGGATCTCAAGTTGCACGACGTCGTCGAATCCTCTCTTCGTCCCCTTCAACTCCAGTTCCAGGAGAAATCTGTTCACCTTTCCGTCGATGTCCCGGACGATCTTCCCCTGCTGACTGCGGATGAACAGCACATCTCGTGGGTGGTAACAAATCTTGTCACCAACGCTCTCAAGTACACGTCCGGGGGTGGGAGTGTGACGGTGCGCGGGAGGCATGCCGGAGATGTATTGCGCCTCGAAGTCCAGGATACCGGCGTCGGGATTGCACAGGAGCATCTGGAAAAGATCTTTGACAAGTTTGTCCAGGTGAAGCAAGCGGCCGGCACAACGCCCGGCAGCGTCGGTCTCGGCCTTGCAATCGCAAAAGAGATCGTCGATCTGTACGGGGGACGGATCTGGGCGGAAAGCGAGCCGGGGAAAGGAAGTGTCTTCGCGATTACGCTTCCCCTGCGGGGGCCTTCGCCGGTGTTTCACGAGCAGGGGGGGCGGGTATGAAAGCAACGGTGCTCCTTGTAGATGACGAACCAAACATTGTCAAGACGGTGTCAATAGCGCTTGAGACATCGGAGTTTTCTGTCACAGCCTTTCTGAATCCACTGCAGGCCGTGGAGGCAATGCGTGGCGACCGGTACGACATCGGGCTCTTCGACCTGAAGATGCAGCCCATTGACGGTCTTCAGCTTCTGCGCGAAGCCCGGCAGCTTCAGCCGGAAATGACCGTCGTCCTCATGACCGCACACGGGAGCATTGACTCTGCAGTCGAAGCGATGAAACAGGGTGCGTACGACTACCTCCTGAAACCCTTCGAGTTTTCAGAGCTCCAGCATTTTGTTGACAAGGTATTCGACCACCACCGGTTGAAAGCGGAAGTGCGTCATCTCAAGGATGAACTCCGGCGTCACCGCGATGCCGGTTCGCTCGTGACGCGAAGCGAAAGGATGAAGAATGTCATTGACCTCGCGTTTCAGGTCGCAGACAGTACCATTGCAGTGCTTATTGAAGGTGAGAGTGGGACAGGAAAAGAACTGGTAGCCCATCTGATCCACGACCGGAGCCCGCGGCGAGAGAACCCGTTTGTGATCGTCAACTGCAGCGCGCTTGCAGAGAATCTTCTCGAGAGCGAATTGTTCGGGCACGTCAAGGGGGCGTTCACCGGTGCGGTCAAAGACCGGGAGGGGCGTTTTGCGGCCGCGGACGGCGGGACGGTGTTTCTTGACGAAATCGGCGAGGTCCCTCCTCCGACGCAAGTCAAACTCCTCCGCTTCCTGCAGCATAAGGAATTTGAGCGGGTCGGTGAGACTGCAACCAGCAAAGTGGACGTACGCGTGCTTGCCGCAACGAACCGCGACCTTCAGGATGCCGTTGCCGCAGGAGCGTTCCGGGAAGACCTGTATTACCGATTGAACGCTGTACGGCTGAAGCTCCCGCCGTTACGGGAACGCGGGGAGGACATTCCGCTGCTCGCGCACCATTTTCTTGACCGAGCCGGACACAATGGAGAGATGGCAGCGCAGGCGCTCGAGGCATTGAAGGGCTATCCCTGGAAAGGGAATGTTCGCGAATTGGAGAACGTAGTGGAACGAGCGGTGATTCTCTCCCGCGGCGAGACCATTCAACTCTATCATCTTCCCGAGGAATTTCAGGCGATGGTTGAGCCGGCCGCCAGGCCCCTCTCGCTCGAAGAGGTAGAGCAGCAGCACATCATCAAGGTCCTCCGAATGGCGAAAGACCTTGACGAGGCCGCGTCCATTCTCGGCATTGACCCTGCCACCTTATGGCGAAAACGGAAGAAATACAGCCTGTAGCAGATCGACACCTTCCGGATTTTCGTGCATTTTGCATGGTCATGTAAGTTGCCAAGGTACAAAGCGTTAGGAACTGAGCGGATTGAATGCCGGCGTTTGCCGTGCAAAATGCACGAGCAGGCGCGGTCGGTCTTCGGATTCGACTTGAAGCGTCTTCTGTAACCTGCTGAAATAGCAATGTCTCGATTGCACGATGGCGGGCAGAATTGGTGGCATTCCCTTTGCAGGATATCGAAGAGAACATTCCCCACATCGTATTCTTCAGTCACCGGGAGGCACCATGGCTGTCAAAACCACAACGTTGCAGAGCGGCAAGATTGGCGTTATCGAGGTGAAGGGATCGCTCGTGGGCGGGGAGGAAACGGATGAACTGCGCAGCGCGGTCGCCGATTTTGTTGAGCAGGGCACAAAGAAGCTCATTATCGATCTCGGAAAGGTGACCTATTTGAACAGCACCGCGATCGGCGTTCTGGTGTCGGCGCACACGACCTTCTCCAAGAACAAGGGGCACGTAAAGCTGTGCGGCATCAACAAGAATATCAATAACATTTTTGTCATCACAAAGCTGACCCTGGTCTTTGACGTCGCCGAGACGCGGGAAGATGCCGCCAAGGCCCTGGGCAGCGAAGAGTAATACGTTGCAGTTCACAGTCACATCTCACAGAGGAGTGCATCAATGAAGCAGTCCATTTTTCTCACGACGGTTATCATCGTCACGGCCCTCGTGGCAATCGCGATCTACTGGTTTGTGCTGGGGAATCCGGCCAACTTCAGGAACGGCGAAGTTCGCACCGTGCCCGACAACTTGCTCGGTACCGTGTACACGGGCGGCATCGTGGTGCCGTTCCTTATTACGCTGACGTTGATGGATATTACCCTGATCTTTGAGCGGTTGTTCTCGCTGCGGAAAGCCAACGGCAAGCGGTCCATGCCCGCATTCCTGAAGGCGGTGCAGGTTCATCTGATGGGCAGCCGCATCGATGATGCCATCAAGGAGTGCGATGCACAACGGGGCTCTGCGGCGAACATCATTCGCACGGGCCTGGAGCGGTACAATGTGGCTCTATCGGAAAAGAAGATGGATGCGGACAAGCGGATGGCGGAAACGCAGCGCGCCATCGAGGAAGCCACCAGCCTGGAAACCCCGCTCCTCGAACGAAACCTGATCGCGCTCTCCACGATTGCCTCGATCGCAACGATGGCCGGGCTTCTGGGCACGACCATTGGTATGATTCGGGCGTTCACGGCGCTCGCGCGAGCCGGTGCGCCGGATGCCATCCAGTTGTCGATCGGTATTTCCGAAGCGCTGATCAACACGGCCCTTGGTCTTCTCGCTGCCATCATCGGTATTGTGGCCTACAACTTCTTCGTGACGAAGGTGGACAACTTCACCTACATGATCGATGAGGCCAGCTATAACGTGGTCCAGATCCTGAACACGCGGTCTAACGACTAACGCCGGAGGCGGAAGGGTATGCCGAAATTTAAGCCGCACCGACAGGGCGTTCGGATTGACATGACGCCGCTGGTGGACGTGGCCTTCCTGCTGCTGACGTTCTTCATGCTGACAACGCAGTTCAAACCGCAGGATGAGGTGACCATTGTGTTGCCCTCGTCCCATTCGGAATTCAAACTGCCGGAGTCGGACGTGATGACCATCAGCATCGCCAAGGAAGGAACGGCCATCGGCAATGACACAACTTACATCTGGTTGGGGCTGGACTCTCAGATATTGCGGAAGCGGATCTTCACGGAATACAAGAACATTCCGAAATACGGGGACGAGTACTACTTGCTGTTAAGCTATCCCGTACCGAAGAACCAGCTGGCGAACTACCTGGTCCAGGCCCGTACGGCCAACCCCAAGCTCCGCACCGTGGTGAAAGGTGATCGGGACTCGGAATACGGTATAGCCGAGGATGTTATTGATATCCTCCAGAAAACGCAAATTACCCGGTTCAATCTGGTGACTGATCTCGCCAGACCGGTTCAGGAATAGGAGGCCGACCATGTCTGGTGGTGATGTAGCTGCCCCACGCGAACGCAAAAAGGGCAAAAAGCGCAAGAAAGGTCGTCGCCTCGGCATCCGTATCGATATGACGCCGCTGGTGGACGTTGCCTTTCTGCTGTTGACGTTCTTCATGTTTACCACAAGCATGTCACGTCCGCAAACGATGGAGATCAATCTCCCGCCGGACAGAGACGTGAAGGTGGAGATTGCGGAATCAAACCTGCTGACGCTGCGCATCAATGAGAAGGGGGATATCTTCTGGAATGTCGGCATCGAATCGCCGAAGCGCCTCGACCCCGCCACACTGCGCACGTTCCTCAGGGAACGATCTGCTGCAAACCCCAAGCTGACCACGCTGGTGAAGGTGGCCAGGGAGGGGCGGTACACGATGCTCGTGAACATGATTGACGAGCTGAACCTTGCACAGATTCAACGCTTCAGTATTGCCCCGCTGCTCGACGCCGATAAGGCGTTGATCTCGCGGGTGCAATCGTAACGGGAAGGAGGAAAGAACCTATGCCAGCAGCAACTGCGGCAACCGCCTTCAAGGGCGCCCCGTACGGCGCCGTCGAACTCAAGAAAGTCTACCAGAAGTACTGGGTGATCGGTCTCGCAATCGCGGTGACCATCCATCTCGTCGTCGTCGGTTCGTACTACCTGGTCGGCCTCCTGAGCGAGGAGGAACCTCCTATGGTGATGGTCCGGATCATGAAGTATAGCGATCTGGGCCCGCCACCGTCGATGACAAGCAACAACACGCCGCCACCGGTTGCCCTCTCGGCGCCGGCAGCAAAACCGACGGTCGGTGCTCCGGTTCCGGTGCCCGATGCAGAAGTCAGCGCAGAACAAACAATGGCCACGCAGACAGAAATGAGCCAGCAAATCGCTCCTCTGAGCGACATTGATGCCGGTGGAGGGCCGTTGGAAATCACACAGGATATCATTATTGATGAAGATGCTCCACCGGCGGACTTCGTACCGGTGGAAAAAGAACCGGTTCCTATCAAGAAAGTGGAGCCGAAGTATCCCGAACTGGCAATGCGTGCCGGTTTGGAAGGCAAGGTGTGGGTGAAGATCTGGGTCGACAAGGAAGGCAGACCGAAACAGGTGGTCGTCCTGAAGAGCGACGCCGAGATCTTCAATGAGCCGGCGGTCGACGCTGCCAAACAGTGGGTCTTCACTCCTGCCTACATGAACAACGGACCGGTGGCGGTTTGGGTGTCCATTCCGTTCCGGTTCAAACTCGCGGACCGGAAGTAACGCGCGTCGGGCAATATCCCGGGGGGAGGAAGGATATCCCTCCTCCCCCCGTCGGTTTTCAAGCGGGAGGGCTGGTGAATACAATGGACCTGATGCGCTATCTACTTCTCGCGCTTTCGGGGGTCGCCATGGTGGCCGGCGTGTTGATCATCGCCGGGGTCCTTGTTCCCAGTCGTGTAACGCTCCCGGACCACATCCGGGTCGTTCTGGGTGCGGTGATATTTCTCTACGGATTGTATCGGTTTCTCATCAGTTACTATCGACGGTCGCGTCCATGAACAGTCTCAGGGTATTGATGCTGGGTGCCGCAGTCGTGCTTGCGACAGCGGGCTGCACGCGGGAACCGGGGTCGGGCTCGCTGACCCGCGGTACCCTCATTGTGGAGTGCGACGAAGCGGTGTTCCCCGTGATCAACGTGCTGGCGGGGGAGTTCCGGCAGCAGTACCCCGATGCGAATATCGTCCTCCGATCGGTGGAAGCACGCGAGGCAACCGCCAACTTCGTCAACGACAGTGTCCGCGTCATCGTCGTCGCACGGGCGCTCAACAAAGAGGAGCGTGATCTCCTGACGTCGTCAAAAACGATGTTTGAAGAATTCCATGTCGCACAATCTGCGGTGGCGTTGATCGCGAACAAGGGAAACCCGGTGACCTCCCTGCGTGTGGGCCAGGCTGACAGTCTTTTTTCGGGACGGGTCACCACGTGGCCGGGGTGGCGTGGAGGGGGGCCGGTGGATCTCGTGGTCGGCGGCATCAACGCAAGTACGAACGAAGTGTTCCGCAGAACGATCCTCCAGGGGTCTTCGTTTGCCTTGTCGGCGACGCCGATCGCATCGAGCGCCGACCTCGTGGAACACGTCCGTACCACGCGGAACGCACTGGGCATTGTGGGAGTTGGATGGCTGAAGGGGGTGGAAGAAGAGGTCTCCATTCTCGGGCTTTCCCGCCCCGGCGTTGCGGCCGACTCCACGCAGAGTGTCGGGCGGGCCTACTCACCGGCTCAGGCATACGTTTTCAAAGGGTACTACCCGGTCTCGACACCGGTGTACATGTATTCGCGTGAGATTGAACGTGACCTGAGTCTGGGTTTCATTTCCTTTGCAGCGAGCGCACCGGGACAGAACGTCTTTGTAAACAACGGGCTGGTGCCGGTGACCATGCCAGTTCGACTTGTCCAACTTACATCGGAACAGGTGAAATAAGATGAAACGTGCACTACTGCTGTTGCTTGTGGGATGTGTGGTGGAGCTGGGGCATGGCCAGGAGTTCCTTGTGAAAGCGAAGGTGGCCCTGGGCGCGCGCGATACCTCTGCGGCGGTGACCGCTCTGGAGGCGGCCCTGAAGGCCGGACAGAAACCTGCCGAGGTCCACTACTATCTTGGTGCAATAGCGTTCGCACGGCACAAAGTGCCCGATGCCATCCGCCACCTCGAGGAGACAGTGCGGATCGATGACGAATACGTTGATGCCCTGAAGCTGCTGGGAGATGCGTATCTGGCGAAAAAGGACGTGAAGAACGCGCTCAAACACTTCAAGAGCGCGGTAAAGCTTGCCCCGAAAAATGGCGCGGTTGCTGCATCGTATGGCAAGGCGCTGCTTGCAGCGGACTCCGTGGACGCAGCCATCATCCAGCTGACGCGGGCCAAGGAGTACACGCCCGACGATCCGACCATCTACGAAGCAATCGGTGATGCGTTCGTGAAGCAGAATGTCGTTCCGATGGTGGTGATAAACTACCAGAAGGCGATCGATATGGAGCCCGACAACACCGAACGAAGAATCAAGCTTGCTCAGGTATACGAGAAGAATCGACAGTATACGGAAGCGGTCAAAGAGTTCGAAGAGATCATCCGCCGCGATTCGCTGAATTCCGATGCATACGTCCAACAGGGCAACATCTTTGTCCGCGCCAAGATGTACCGACAGGCGCTTGCGCCCCTCCAAAAGTACACGAAATTGAAACCCAAATCCGTCGACGGATCGGTGCTCTACACGAAAGCGTTGTCCGGCGCGGGCGATTTCGATGCGACGATCATCGAAGCAAAACGTTCGCTGAAAATGGATTCGAGCAATGTCGACATCTGGCGGCTTCTTGCGCAGGCGCAGGTGGAGACCAGAGAGTACCAGGATGCGCTGGACGCGTATGGCGCGCTCAAACGGAGGAATGAATTCAAGTCAGAAGACCAGGCGCAGTACGGATATGCACTGTTCAGGCTCAAGCGCGACGACGAAGCTCTTGCGGCGCTGCTGGAAGCTGTGGCTACGGACTCCATGAACTGTGACGCGTATTTCAGTCTCGGCAGCATCTACATGAACAAACGGGACTATCAAAAAGCGGGCGAGATGTTTGAGAAACGCATCGATTGCGATCAGCGGTCAATTTCCCTCGCTGCGTATCTGAACGGGGCGGCCTCGTATATGCAGGTCAAGGAGTATCCGCGCGTTCGCGTGTTGCTCACCCGTGCAATCGAATTGAAACCGGATTTCCTCCAGGCCCGGCTCTGGCTCGCCCGGTACTACTCGGTTGTGGATTCGCTGGACAATGCCAAAGCCCAATACGATTCGGTGCTCCAGCAGATCGGGACAAACGAAAAATATAAACGCGAGGCAGGAGAAGCCCACTACCTGCTCGGGATGTACTATTTCCGGAAGCAGCAGTTCGCAACAGCCGTGGAATCCTTCCGCCGGTCTTCGGCGCTGGGGTATGAGGATCCATCCGGAGGACTGCGGCTGACGTGGGGACAGGCAGTGCTTCAGACTCTCGACAACACGGGCGACCCGGCGGATAACAAGAGAAAGAAAGACGAGAGTATCCGCCACTTCAGAAGGGTCATCGACCTCGACCCGAACAGTTACCAGGGACATCTCTGGCTCGGACAGGCATTGGTCATTTCGCGTGTGGAAGGGCAGGATGAGGAGAACAAGCGCCTGAAAGACGAAGCGTGCTCAGAATTCCGCAAGGTCCTGAAAATAGATCCACGGAACGAGGACGCAAAAAAATCGATGGAACGCATCGGCTGCACGGGAGCGAATTAGCCTCCCGGCGGAGGCACCCTCGAGGCCTCTCCCAGCCCTCCGGGTAGGTGATTCAGAAGGGAAAACAAGGCTCAAAGAGAAGCCGGATCCACAGGATCCGGCTTCTTTGCTTCATAAACCATTTACTGATAATGGGTTAGACTGGCAGATTCTTCCCAAAAAATAAAGTGGATCCGGGCGTGTGGGCAGGAACAATTTTGAGAGAAACGAGGTTATTGATATATATAAAACAACTAAATCGTCTATATCGTATATCTAAGGGATTTGTACCGAGCGAAAGGGATGACGATGAATGCGACATTGAGCGGCCGCCAATCTCAGTTCGAGCAGGAAATGATGCCCTTTATGGACATGCTTCGCAACTATGCGCTGTATCTATCCGGAAACAAACAGCAAGCCGACGACCTTCTGCAGGATACATATCTGAAAGCGTTCCGATTCTATGACAAGTTTGCCCGGGGAACGAATGCAAAGGCCTGGCTCTATCGCATCATGAAGAATACCTACATCAACGAATATCGCCGTACACATCGTCTGCCAGAGATCGTGGAATACAATGAGCAGATTTCCGCCTACCAGATCGCCGACAGTGACGATGCATCACAGAACGACCTCCGGAACATGCTGGATTCTCAACTCTTCGATGACGATATGGCCGGCGCTCTCGCAGCACTTCCTGAGAAGTTCAAGAGTGTGATCGTGTTGCGCGATATCGAAGATTTGCCCTATGAGGAAATTGCCGATGTTCTCGAGATACCGATCGGTACGGTTCGTTCACGGTTGCACAGAGCGCGGGCTCTGCTGTTCGATCGGTTGAAGGAGTACGCACGAAAGAAGGGGTATACCGTCGGTGAAAGACTCATTCCGGGAGATTTCGCGCTGGCGTCGTAGACAGCGCAGGCCGACAATTACGTCGATTCGGCAAGGAATTCCAACAGGTTTCGGATGATAGCGGCTGTAGCTCCCCAGATCACACGGTCTTCGTACAGGAATGTCCACACCTCCCGCCGCCTTCCCTGAATCTCGCGAAAACTCAGTTTTGCGGCATCTGGTGTGAAGAAGAAGCTGAGCGGGACAGTGAAAACATCTGCCACTTCATCAGGATTCGCACGAAGAACATAAGGAGCGGAAAGAAGACCGACGACCGGCGTAATGATGAAACCCGTCGGGGTATCAAGGTCATCGAGCACACCAAGCGTTTCGATGCGGTCCGGGCCGATCCCGAGTTCTTCTTCCGTTTCACGGAGCGCGGCATCCAGATAACCGCCGTCGCCCGAATCGATCATTCCCCCCGGGAACGCGATCTGGCCTTTATGCGTTTCCACGTTTTCGGTGCGCTGCGTGAGCAAGAGGTGCGGCGAACCGCTTGAAAAGTCGATGGGAACAAGCACAGCAGCGGGCGTCAGATCGGGACGGTGGTGTTGGCTCCTGCGACGACGTGGCCCGTCTCCGCTCCAGACCTGCTTCAACATTTCGGGCGTGAATGCTTTCATAGTGCAAGATAGCAAAGTTGCGCCCTTCCTGCAAAATCCCTGTGGCCCATACGAGAGGATCCTTCTGTTTGCATGTTCAACCCCTCATTTCTATATTAATGCCTGGAGCGTCATGTTAATCCCCATACTGACGTGAGCAAGCGGAAAGAAACGATATGCAGGAACGAGAAATCCGTGTCGATGGGATGACCTGTCAGCACTGCGTGATGGCCGTGCAAAAAGCGCTTGACCGGGTACCGGGCATCAGGGTTAAAGTGGTTCGTGTCGGCGCGGTCGTCTACGCCGCTGATGATGTCGACCATGCCGACCAGCAGGTGCGAGCCGCAATACGGGAAGCCGGGTACGCTCCGGCTCCCTGAGACGCCGCCGCACTCGGACGACGCTTGAACGCATGACAGCCGTTCATACCATAGACGTGGCCCACCCTCCCAGAAAACCCTCGGCCGTGGAGCAGGAACTCGCTGACGCGTGGGCATATGCACGACACACGTCGACCGTCCGCGTCCTCAAGATTGTCCACGGGTACGGGAGTTCAGGCCGGGGCGGATCCACGAGGACTCTTGTGCGCAACTGGGCGTTCGAACATCGCACGTACTGGCGTGCCGTTATCGAAGGCGAACGATACACCCACCTCGATACTGATACCATGGCATTGCGTCAAAGCGTCGGACAGTATCCCGACCCTGACCTGCAGAATGGCAACCCCGGCATTCTCATCCTCTGGATCCGATAACACCATCAGGCGTGTTTCCATGTCGTTGAGCCGATCGATGTCCGCGAGCGTTCTTCTTGTCGTTGCCACACTCAGCGTCAGCGCAGCGATGGATCCCTGGATCACACCGTACGAAGAAGGGGGGGGCAACCGTACACCGCGGTACGACGAGACAGTCGCCTTTTGTAAACGCCTTGCTGCCGCCTCTCCATTTGCCACTTACGCACCATTCGGGACCAGTCCCCAGAACCGGCCGCTGCCACTGCTAATCGTCTCACGGACGGGTGCGAGCACTCCTGCACAGGCTGCCGGGACGCACCAGGCAGTGGTCCTGATTCAGGCGGGGATCCACGCAGGCGAAATCGACGGCAAAGATGCGGGGTTGATGCTGCTCCGGGATCTCCTGTTCAGGAACAAGGACCCGGAGGTGCTGGACAGCCTGATCATCCTGTTTGTCCCGATATTGAACGTCGACGGACATGAACGATTCGGACCGTACAACCGGATCAATCAGAACGGACCTGAGGAGATGGGGTGGCGCACCACGGCCCAGAATCTCAACCTCAACAGAGACTACATGAAGGCAGACACGCCGGAGATGCAATCATTGCTCGATCTCTTTCATGCATGGTTGCCGGACCTCTCCATTGATTGCCATGTCACGGATGGGATCGATTTCCAGTACGATGTGACGTACGCGACCGAACTCGGCCCGAACATTGCACCGCGTGTGGCACAATGGACGCGGGACACGTTTCTTCCCGACGTACTCCCGCGCATTGAAGCTGCCGGTCACCGGGTTTTCTGGTATGTCTTTCCCAGGGAGGAACTCGACCTCAGCAAGGGCATGGGGGGAGGAGCGTCATCGCCGAGGTTTTCGACCGGATATGCCGCGCTCCAGAATCGTCCGGCGATCCTTATCGAAACCCACATGCTGAAGCCCTACCCAACACGCGTATCCGCCACCTATCATGTCCTCCGTTCCCTTCTCCGATCCCTGGCCCCCCGCGTTTCCTCCCTACGATCAATCGTACGTCGGGCGGATCGTGACGTCACGTCAGCACGCAACGATGGCGATCGGTATCTTCCGGTGAAGTTCGACGTCAGCAGCCGTTCGACGTTGAAACGGTTTCTGGGCATACGGCACCGGACCGAACGGAGCGACCTTTCCGGCGGCACCAGGGTCATCTACACCGGCGAACCGTATGAGCTTGACGTACCCTTCTTCGACGACATCACGGTAACCGACTCGGTTGCCGTGCCGGCGGCCTATCTGGTTCCCCCGGAGTGGCTGTTTGTCGCGGACCGTCTCCGGTTTCACGGCATCTCCTTCACCCGGACGCTTCGTCCGGAAACGCTGACCGTCACAGGAACCACGTTTTCCGATGTTCGGTTTGCCGCCCGGCCGTATGAAGGGAGGCAGACGGCGACGTATACGACACGGGAGAGTGTGGAACGAAAGATAATTACTGAGGGGACTCTCGTAGTTCCCACCAACCAGCGTGCAGCCCATGTTGCGATTCACCTGTTGGAACCCCGATGCGGTGACTCGTTCGTCGCGTGGGGTTTCTTCAATGCAGTGTTCGAGCAGAAGGAATATGCAGAAGAGTATGTCATGGAGTGGATCGGGAGGGAGATGCTTACCGGTGATGCGAAGATGCGGACGGAGTTCACGCAGACGGTGCAACGCGATTCTGCGTTTGCGCGGAACCCATCTGCGCGCCTGAACTGGCTGTATCAGCGATCGGCATGGCGCGACCGGGGGCTGAATGTGTATCCCGTCGGCCGCATAGGGTCGGCTGAACTGGCGCGGCTCAGGACGCGACAGTAGTCAACGTCGCCGCTCCCGGTCTCACTCGTGCACCTCCGGCTCCCCTGAAAGCACCGCAGTGTACACAGTTTCCAATCTGGTGATCTGAACCTCCTGATCGAAGAGCAGCTCAACGCGTTTTCGTCCGGCGACTCCCATCCCCATCCGCAGTTCCCTGTTGCGAAGAAGACGTTCAAGGCCCCGCCCGAGGGCCGGGCCGTCGCGCGCCGGCACCATGATCCCGGTTTCGCCATCGACCACGATGTCAAGAACCCCGTCACAATCCGTGGATACCACGGCTTTGCCCATTGCCATTGCTTCGATAAGAACAACACCGAAGGATTCGGCATGCGATGGAAAGGCAAGGACATCGAAGCTGGCCATGAGCTCGGGGATATCCGACCTGTACCCTGCAAAGGTCAGGCTCCCCGGAAGAACCCGCTGGTGCGCCATGCGTCGCACCTCGTTCGCATACGCTTCTTCGCCAAGGCTTGGTTCCCCCACCACAAGCGTATGAAAGTGCAGTCCCCGGGTCTGCAGAAGGGCGACTGCTTCGAGGAGTTCTTCGTGCCCCTTCCCGGGAGAGAACCGTCCCACAAACCCTATCAGGGGCATGTCGTCAGGGATGCCGAACTCCCTCCGAATTCGCCCGCCGTCGATGCGTGAAGGATCGAACACCCGGAGGTTCACCGCGTCATGGAGTATGGACACCCGATCGCGCGGGAGAGGTGTTGTTGCCAGCACGTTCTCCGCAATCACGCTGGAGATCGCCAGCACGCACCGCACCCTGCTGTAGGTGTAACGGTGGAACGGGTCGCGTTTGCTGATGTACGACCCCACACGCTTGCTGAGAACGACGGGAAGCGTGCGATCGGCGATCTGTGCTGCAGGAACCATGACCGCAAGGTCACGGGAGTGCTGGCAGTGAATGATCTGGATCCGGGCCTGACGCAGAAACCGGCTAAGCCGGAGGGTGATAAAGGGATGGATGTAGCCGCTCTCCGGGGCGGGGAGGGTCGGCAGCTCCTGCTGGTGTGCAGCGGCATGGATCCGGCTTCCGGGTGGAACCGCGAGCCAGACCGCATGGCCTCGCTCTCGCAAGCGGCATGACATCTCGATTGCCTGCATTTCCAATCCCCCCCAGGAAAGCGAAAAGCACGTTTGCAGGAGACGCAGGGGCATTGTCATAGGATGGTGGGTATGATAACGGCACTCCCTCCCACGCGAACCATGCCGGGGAGGGAGTGCCGTCGAAACAGGCAGGATCCGTTATTTCCGCTGATTCATTGCCGGGACATCACGCTTGTCCTGCCCCAGGTAGATCTGACGCGGCCGCGCGATCTTCTGCTCGCCGTCGGAGAGCATCTCCGACCACTGTGCGAGCCAGCCGGACATGCGCCCGAGTGCGAACAGCACAGGGAACATGTCCACCGGGAACTTCATGGCCTGATAGATCAGACCCGAATAGAAATCAACGTTTGGATAGAGCTTCCGCTTGATGAAGTATTCATCCTGCAGTGCGATGCGCTCGAGTTCGAGGGCGATGTCGAGCTTCGGATTACGGCCCGTGACTTCGAAGACCTGGTCGGCCAGGCGTTTGATGATCGATGCACGCGGATCGTAGTTCTTATAGACCCTGTGACCGAAGCCCATCAGGCGTCCTTTTCCTTCCTTCGCCTCTTTGACGAATGCGGGGATTTTCTCCTTTGTGCCGATTTCATCGAGCATCCGCAAAACCGCTTCGTTCGCACCTCCGTGAAGCGGTCCGTACAATGCCGCGGACGCCGCCGCAGCCGCACTGTAGGGATCGACATGCGAGCTGCCGACTCCGCGCATAGCGCTGGTGCTGCAATTCTGCTCGTGGTCGGCGTGGAGAATGAAGAGCACATCAAGCGCCTTCTCGAGAATCGGGTTTGGATGATATTTTGGCTCGGCAACGCGGTACATCATGTTGAGGAAATTCCCGGCGTAGGAGAGATCGTTGTCGGGATGGACATACGGCATACCGATACTGTGCCGGTAGGCGAAGGCGGCCAGAGTTGGGGCCTTGCCGATCAGCCGGTAGAAGGTCAGCATGCGCTCCTTTGGATCTTCAACATGCTTTGCAGAGGGATAGAAGGTCGAGAGGGCCGCGATTGCGCTGACAAACATCCCCATCGGATGGGCATCGTGGTGGAACCCGTCCATGAATTTCTTCAGGTTCTCATGAACGAAGGTATGCGTGGTGACGTTCGTGTTCCACTCCGCCAGCTGCGCCTTGTTGGGGAGTTCATCGTGCAGCAGGAGATACGCCACCTCGAGGTACGAACAACGTTCGGCGACCTGTTCGATGGGGTATCCGCGATAGCGAAGGATACCCTTGTCTCCGTCGATGAATGTGATGGTGCTCTTGCAGGATGCGGTGTTCATGAAGGCAGGATCATAGGCCATGATGCCGAAATCGTCAGGATTTTCTTTGATCTGCCGAAGATCTGTCGCCCGCACCGTTTCGTGTTCGATCGGCAATTCAAAGGTCTTGCCGGTTCGGTTGTCTGTCACCGTTAGACTGTTCTTCTTGGCGTCACCTTGAGCATGCATAGAGGTCTCCTTAGCGTAAGTGAGTAGGCATCTGACAAGGTACAGTGGTTACGGTCGTGGGAAAGGAACGCCGGGACATGAGAGAGTTGTACGACGGGCCGGGGTGGCCCGCCGCACAGCTGTATGAAACGTAAGAAGAGGATGTTGAAAAAACAAGCACTTTCGTTCCCTAGCGAACCGGATACGGTGGGCGGGGAGGGAACGTGAACGGCTGTTCCTTGATCTGTTGCAGGACGACTTCCAGCGCCTTATCGAGTTGAACGTCCTTACCGGCAGATGCAGAGGCCGGATCGTTGTCGATGAGGATATCCGGATCGGCACCGTGGTTCTCTACGAGCCACGTTCCGCTCGCACCCCAGAATGCATTGTTCGACTGCTGGACGGTGCCGTTATCAATGGTTTGCTGGCCGTTGACGATGCCGACCAGCCCGCCCCAGGAGGGGACGCCAACGACGGTGCCGAGTTTGCGGGCTTTGAAATGCTCGACAAACGCTTCGCCGTCGGAACCGTTGTATTCGTTGGAAATTGCAACATAGTGGGCCGATGAAGCGGATCCCGGGTAGCGGAAGGGAACCATGTTGCGAAGGACATTGTATGCAACCATCTTCCGTTCCAGCTTGTCGATGAGGAAGTATTCAGTCCATCCGCCGGAATTGCGGCGGACGTCGATAATCAGTCCATCTTTGTAGCGAAATGCTCGCCAGAACTTGTCGAATTCGCCAATTCCGCCGGCCCCCATTGCAGTGATATGCATATAGCCGACTTTTCCGCCGGAAGCTTTCAGGACGTAGTTGATGTTGTCCGCCAGCCAGCGGGAATACCGCAGCCGCGAACTGTACCGGATCGGGACGATGTCATAGGTCCGTGCGCCCTGCCGGCCCGGGGAGGCATTGACCGTCAACGCAACTTTTTGCCCGGCAGTTACCTGCAGCAACCGATGATAATCGGCGGGGGGCTTGAGATCGACCCCGTTGATGGCAATCAGGTAGTAACCCTCTTTCACATCGATATCCGGCCGTGCGAGAGGCGCCGTGAGGCTGAGGCTGTATTCTGTCGGGCCGTAGATGCGCGAGAAGCGGTAGTAGCCCGCGCGTGTGTCAGGCTCCAGATCGGCTCCCAGCCATCCGGTAAAGACCGGTGTCTTGGGGGCTGTTGCCGGCCCCATGTCTCCGCCGTTGATGTACGTGTGGGACACGCACAGTTCACCGACCATTTGCTGGAGGACCCAGTTGAGATCGCCACGGGATGAAAGGTCCGGGAGGTACGACCGGTACGTATCCCCCATCTTTTTCCAATCCCTGCCGTGCATATTTTCATCGTAGAAAAAGTCGCGGTACCAGCGCCAGGTGTCACCGAAGATCTGGTTCCATTCCGCGAGCGACTCCACGGAGTAGGGAAGCATTCCCGTCGATACCTTTTCGCCCGCCCCTTTCGCCTGGAACGCCTTCTCGACGGTCGTGAGAACTATATGTTTCTCCTGCCGTTGCAGTAGTTGCTCGCCGTTGGATACCACGTGGTACTCACTGATCTTCTCCGAGAGCGCCACCTCTTTCTTCTGCTCCATGTCGAAGATGTGAAGGTGCCACTTGGTTTTGCCCCCCGGCCTGAAGATCTCTTCATATTCATCTTCGGTGAATTCCGGAACCGAACACCAGAGGACTTTCCCTTTGCCCGCCTGGAGGTTGAAGAAGTTACCGGCGTCTACCGGCAGAGGGAAGGTCCGTTGCAGGAAGCCCTCGGTATCGATCCGGAAGGGATCCTTCAGCTCTTTCGCAGGCGTGGTGACAGGGTCGGCGAACGGAGGCGTCTGCCCGACGGCCAGTTGCACAGCCATGACCTGGTACGGAGACTTGATCACATGATTGTCTTCGTAGAAGTCCATCTGGACGTCAAAATTCCGGCTTGACAGGTAGTACAGGTACTTACCGCCAGCGTCGATCCGCGGCGAGATATTGTCGAAGAAATCGTCGGTTACCGGATACCGCTTCTTTTGTGCAAGTCCGTACACAAAGACCTGGCTGTTGCGGTTGGACTGCACCAGGGAGTAGACCACCCATTTACTGTCGGGCGACCACCCATAGTCTGCAATCTCCCAGAAAAACTCGTCGTTCTTGAGCTGATTGGATTGATCGACCTGGGTCAGGGTCCTGGTGGCGGCATCAAGAATGAAGAGGGTGAAGTCTTTCGTGCCGAACAGGAGTTTCGTGCCGTCGGGGGACCAGACAAGTCGGTACACCATCCGGTCGAGGGACGTCGTCAGTTGTGTCCAGGCCCCTCCGGTGGCGGACTGGAGATAGATCTGATACTCCCCTGACCTGTCGGAGAGAAAGGCAATTGTCGTCCCGTCCGGAGAGAGCGCCGGGCGGAACTCTCGCGAGCCGGGAGAGCGGGAGATATTGATCGACGCTTTTTGGGCGACGTCAGTAACAAACAGGTCGCCGCGCGCCTCGAGAACGACTTTTTTCCCATCGCTGGCGGCATCGACGCTATGGAGATAGTCTCCCGCATCGATCGTTCGTGTTCTCGTGATCCACCGGTCGGTCGGCAGGGTAACGGTGAGTCGCCGGATGGTCCGCGTGGCGATGTCCAGCACATGCAGGTATCCTTTCTGCATGAAGACGATCGATGTCCCGTCGGTGGATGGCATCATAACGTCAAAATCGTCATATGAGGTGATGGGTGTAATGACGTGTGTGGCGAGATCCTGCGCAAAGATATTGGCGATGCCATTGGTCCGATCGGACACGAAATACATTGTCGAGCCGACCCACATGGGATAACTGTTCTTGCCGACATAGTCGGAAATCGGCGTGAATGTGTTGGTGGGGAAGTCGTACCGCCAGATATCCTGATAGCGGCCTCCCTTGTACCGTTTCCAGTAGTATTCCTCGGATCCCTTGCGACAATACAGAATCGATTTTCCGTCCGGAGAGAAACTGCAGAGCACGCCCCGGTCGAGCGGGAGGCGTTCAGGTGCGTGTCCCTCGGTGTCGACGACGTAGAGCTGAGGATCGCGGGACATGACATTGTCGAACATCGAGCGGAACACGATGCGCTTGCCGTCAGGGGTCCAGCAGAGTGATTGTGCGCTGGTGGGGAGATAGGTGAGGCGTACGGGTACGCCACCCGAAGCCGGCATAAGATAGACCGAAAGGGCATCGTCATACTGGCCGGTGAAGGCGATCAGGGAGCCGTCAGGCGAAATGCGCGCCGCATATTCGTCGCCGGGATACGTTGTCAGGCGTGTGGCGGTGCCGCCGGTCGAGGGGACCGACCAAAGGTCGTCTTCGTAGGAGAACACGATCGTTGACTGGTGAATATCCGGATAACGCATGAACCGTCCCTCGATTGCGCCCTGTGCGATGAGAGGCACCAATGTGGCGAGAAGGGCATAGCGGATCCTTAGCCGTGCCATGGGAGAACTCCTTGTGTGGATGAACATGGTAACGGTGAGTACACAGCGATGGTCTACGGAGCTTCGCGCGGGACGATGGGTGCGGGTCGTGCACGCCGTGCACGCATTCCGGCGATCGTATGCTGGCTATCGAGTTGTCCGTTGCCGTCGGCAGGCGATACCCTTGCGTACAGCCCGTCCGCGTTCAGGATGCGTGCCCGGACCCGATCGGCGAGAGCGGTCTCCAGGACTTCGTCCCTGACCTGCGCTGCGAGCTCTGGTTGTTCGATTGGGAAGAGAAGCTCGACGCGCCGGTCGAGATTCCGTCCCATCAAGTCTGCGCTGCTCAGAAACGTCTCGGGCATCCCGTTGTTGGCGAACCAGAAGACACGGCTATGTTCCAGGTAGCGTCCGACGATGCTGAGCACGCGGATGTTATCACTGATGCTCCGTATTCCGGGGCGGAGGCAGCAGATTCCCCGGATGATCAGGTCGACGGAGACGCCGCTCTGGGATGCAGAATACAGCAATTCGATCATCCTGGTGTCGGTGAGGGAGTTCATCTTGAAAATCAACCGTGCGGGCCTGCCTGCCCTCGCATGCTCGATCTCACGTTCGATGAGTGCGGAAAGCCGCTTGCGCAGGTTCACGGGCGCAACAGCAAGCTTGCTGTAGCTGTCGCGTTTCGAGTAGCCCGTCAGGAAGTTGAACACTTCGGAAGCGTCGGCGGTGATGTCTTCCCGGCATGTGAAATAGCTGAGATCGGTATAGATGCGGGCGGTGATCGTGTTATAGTTGCCCGTGCCGAGATGGACGTAGCGGCGCAGACCTTCCGGTTCCTTACGCACCACCAGTGCAACCTTCCCATGGGTTTTCAGTCCGACAAGGCCGTACACAACATGGACGCCCGCACGCTCAAGCTGTTTCGCCCATCCAATGTTGTTTTCTTCGTCAAACCGCGCCTTGAGTTCGACCAGAACAGCCACCTGTTTTCCGCTCTCCGCTGCCTGGATCAACAGGGGGATAAGAGGAGATTCTTTTCCGATGCGGTACAGCGTCAGCTTGATGGCGAGAACGTTGGGATCGCATGCCGCGCTCTTGATAAACTGCACGACCGGCATGAAGGAATCGTACGGGTGATGGAGGAGGATGTCGCCGTGTCGGATGGTGCTGAATATGTCCTCTCCCTCGTCCTCCTGAAGGAGGAGGGCGGGATGATAGGGGGTGTCCTTCAGGTCCGCCCGGGGGATCTTCAGAAGCTGCATCAGGTGACTCAATCCGAGCGGCGGCGAAAGCTCGTACACATCCATGGCCGTCACCTCGAGGTTCTCGATCAGGATGTCTTTGATACGCGGGGGCATGGTCCGTTGGACTGCCACGCGCACCACTGATCCGAACCGCCGCAGGCGGATACTCTCTTCGATGGAGGCCAGCAGGTCATCCGCTTCGTCTTCCTGGATTTCGATGTCTGCATTCCGTGTGACCCGGAACGCATACGACTCCTTCACCGTCATGCCGGGGAAGAGCATGGCCAGATTTTCGGCGATCAGGTCTTCGAGCCAGATGAACCGCATGTGCGATCCATCGTCGGCGCTTCCCGGGAGCAGGACCAGACGGGGGAGCACATCGGGGACCTTGACCCGCGCAAATCGTTCTTCACCATTGGGTCCGACCACGACCACGGCAAGACTGAGGCTCAGGTTGGAAATGTAGGGGAAGGGATGGCCCGGGTCGAATGCAAGCGGGGTGAGCACAGGAAAGATCTCACGGGCAAACACATCAGCCATGGCGGCGCGTTCATCCGGCGAGAGTTCTTCACTCCGGAGGAGGTGGATGCCGGCGGTGGCCAGCTTCGGCTGGAGATCCCGCCAGAAGCAGTCCGTCATTTCCTCGATCATCCGCGAGACGCGGTCATGAATCGCGAAGAGTTGCTGAAGCGGCACGCGGCCGTCGGGCGACAGGTCCACCACATTTGCCAGAATCTGGTCCTTGATCGCCGCCACGCGGATCATGAAGAATTCGTCAAGATTGGAGCTGACGATTGAGAGGAATTTTGCCCGTTCCAGCAGTGGGTGACGCTGATCCCGGGCTTCATCCAGGACCCGTTCGTTGAATTCCAGCCAGCTCAGTTCCCGGTTGATATACAGGTTCGGATCTAGGCTCGGCGGAAGGTAGTTTAACATCCGGTCTTTGAAGGTAGGGCGGCGTTTCCGTGACGCTCGTCCGGCTCGGGGGGCCGGTTCGGGATGCCGGGGTGCGTCCCCATCATTGCCCTGGTCCTCAGTCTTCGAAGCCTTCGTATGTTCCTCGTCGCGTGATTGCACGCAGGTCTCGTCCGTTTACCGTTGTCCCAGCCCTTCAATATCACATGTTTGGCCCAAAAAAACAAGCTGCGGGCCCGCCGGTTCCTTGACAATGTCTCATGAAGCTTGTATCATGCAACGTTATCCACAACCAGGAGGTGTCATGGCAGTCAAGACCTCAACGCTGCCGGAAGGCGGAATCGGATTGATAGAAGTTAGCGGTTCGCTCGTGGGCGGCGACGAAACGGTGGAATTGCGCCAGGCCATCGCCGGGTTTGTGGAACGTCAGTATGCGAAACTACTGATCGACCTCAGCAATGTCACCTACCTGAACAGCACGGCCATTGGCGTGCTGGTATCCGGTCAGACCACGTACACGCGTAACGGCTGGCAGGTCAAGTTATGTGGCCTGAACAAGAACATTCAGAACATCTTCGTGATCACGAAGCTAACGCTCGTCTTCGATGTCCACGATTCGCGTGCGGAGGCGGTAAAAAGCTTCACATAGGCCCCGTATGCAGTGTCCCGTTTGTTCGAAGGACATCCCTGAACAGTCCCGTTTCTGCCTACACTGCGGCACGACAATCCAGAGCGTGTCGGCCCCCCGGCGCCCGACCATTGATGGTCTTGCACTGATCCGCAACTATATCCCGAGTGACCTTGCGGAACGTATTCTGACGGCGGGGAAGCAGATCGAGAGTGAACGCCGTCTCGTGACTGTGGTCTTTGCCGATGTGACCGGTTTCACCGCCCTGTCGGAAAAACTCGACCCCGAAGACCTCTCCGCCGTCCTGAACGACTGCTTCAGCGGCCTGGTATCGGTGATCCTGCGGTACGAAGGGACCATCGACAAGTTCATCGGCGACGGGATCATGGCGATATTCGGCGCCCCCCTTGCGCATGAGAACGACCCTGAGCGTGCCGTCCGGTGCGCCCTGGATATGGTTGCCGAAATCACGCGTTTCAATACCCGCAGGGGAGCTGACCTCTCCGGTCCGCTCGGTCTGCACGTCGGCGTGCATTCCGGTATGGTCATCGCGGGAAACGTGGGCAGCGACCTGCGCATGAACTATTCCGTCATCGGCGACACGGTCAACCTTGCCTCCCGCCTTGTGGAAATTTCCCCCCGCGGTGAGATCTTCCTCTCCTCTGAAACCCACAAGCTTGTGGCAGACGTTGTGGTGGCGGATGGCCCCTTCACGATGACCCTGCGAGGCAAATCGGGAATGGTGGACATCTATAAACTCCGCGCCCTGAAATCGGAATCCGACCGGAAGCCAACGGTGATGGGACGCGACCAGTTTGTTGGCCGCAGCCGGGAGCTTGACACGATTGACCATGCCCTCGACAACGTTCTGCAGAAGAGCCATGCGCGTCTCGGCATCCGGGGTGAAGCGGGAGTCGGCAAGTCGCGCCTCAAGGTCGAACTTTCACGCCATGCCTACCAGAAAGGACTGGCGACGACGGAGGGGGCCTGCTCAAGTTTCGAGATGACCACCCCCTACTACGTCTGGTCGGTCCTGCTGAAAAACATCCTCCGGCTCAGGAGCGATGCGAAAGAACCTCTCATCCGGGAACGACTGCACACGACACTGCAGCAGTGCGCCCTCGAGGACCAGGAACCATATCTTGCCACTCTGTTGTCCGTTCGCTACGAAGAAATACTGATGGTGGATGACCGGGTCCGGAAACAGCGTATCTTCCAGGCGGTCCGTTCGCTGCTGCATGCGGTGGCGGTCCGGCGACCAATGGTCTTCATCCTTGAAGATCTCCATTGGGTCGACAGGTTTTCCCAGGAGCTTCTGCAGTTCGTCTTATCGGGCCCCGGCGGGCTGGCCCCGGCCCTCTTCGTGCTCACCTTCCGCGATGAGTATCCTCACGCATCCCTGCTTGAGGGAGGCGGCACTCTGCTCGATCTGAACCGTCTAGATGAAGAGGATGCGCGGCGCCTCATCCTGTACCGGCTTGACGCAGACACGGTGCCGGCAGACGTCGAGCAGTTTGTGCTGAACAGATCGGAAGGCAATCCCTTCTTCATTCAGGAGATCATCAAGACTCTGGTCGACAAGAAGATCCTCGCTGTCCGCAGTCGGAGGGCTGACTTGCTCACGGACAACATCGAGGCAGGAGTGCCCAGCACGATTCAGGGCATCATCATGGCGCGGATCGACCGCCTGCAGGACAGTATCAAGGAAGTGCTGTTTGGTGCATCGGTCATCGGCCGGGAATTCTCCCGGCCACTGCTGGAACACGTCATCGCGAAGAATCACGACCTGGTTCCCACTCTCCACGAGCTGCGATCCCTCGAGCTGATTCTGGAGAACGACGAGGCCAGGGAGTTCGAGTATCTGTTCAAACACTTCCTGATACAGGAAGTGGCTTACAACACGATGCTTGTGAACAAGCGCAAAGAACTGCACGCATCGATCGCACACGCGATCGAGAGACTCTATGCCGACCGTCTGGTAGAGTATTACGAGCTTCTTGCGTTCCACTACGAAAAAGCGGAGCTCTGGGACAAGGCAGCGGAATACCTCAGCCGCTCGGGGCACAAAGTCCGGCAGATGTATTCCCGGGAGGAGTCCGAGAGTTTCTTCGAGCGACGTGAGGTGGCTGTCAAAAAGCTGTACCAGTCGCAGAGTGCACGCGCCGGTCTCTGGCCCACACTGAAGGCCATCACGCCCCCGCTGCTGGCAATGCTTGTGCCGATCCTGCCGATCTTTTTCATCGTCCGCGTTGTGGGAACCGCCGCAAGCGTGGATGTGGTGGCGCAGATCATCATCGGAAGCATTGTCAGCCTCTTCCTTGTCTGGTATGCACTGTCGCTCTGGTTCCTCGGCGTTGTTCCCTTCCTGCGGGGTCGACCGAAACTGTACGACCTGATGGAAGACCGGATCCGTGTGATATTCAAGGATGGAACCTCGATTACCATTCACTTCTCAGAAATTGCGCATTTCCGGCTGTGGGATGCGAAGACCAATGCACTGCGGCCGCTCCGGTATCGCCTGCTGGATCCCTTCGGGCGAGTGGACGGAACACAGCCGCTGACGTTCCACACATGGATGCGCGACGTACTCGGCAATATCCTTCCGCCGTATTCCTTCGGGGTGGGTAGCGGAAGGGCTGAGATCCACATCCGGCTGAACGGAGGGGTGACCATCCTCCGTCTCTTTCTCCCATGGCTCAATACCCCCATGCGCAGCCAGCTCCTGAGCATCCACCCATCAGATACGAAGGAATTCTATGTTCAGTGTGAGGTTGCGCTGATGAAATGGGGGAAGCAGCAGATATGACCACCCCCGTCATGACCCGTCGTGCCGTAGCCACGGTGGTTGCACTTTTCCTCCTGGCGCTGGTGCTCTGTCAGGGCTGGTCTCAGATCCGCGACCCAGACGCAGCGCGAACGCTCGTGGAGGTCGTTCTGCTCGATTCCTCAATCCATCTCGACATCAGGTACGCAACCCCCGACAATTTCATGGGAAGGCCTATGTACACACAGGCCCGGGCGTTTCTGCAGAGGCCCGCGGCGGAGGCTCTCATCCGCGTGCACCGGTCGCTCAGGCGTCAGGGGTTCGGTCTTCTGGTCTTTGACGGGTATAGGCCCTGGTCGGTCACAAAGATGTTCTGGGATGAGACACCGCCGGAGAAACACGCGTTCGTAGCGAACCCACGGAAAGGGTCGAAACATAATCGCGGATGTGCTGTTGATCTGACACTCTTCACCCTGGCAGACGGGAAGGAAGTGACGATGCCCACTCCGTACGATGATTTTACGACGAAAGCATCGAGCAGCTACCCGGGAGGGACGGCGGAGCAACGACGGTTGCGTGGAGTCCTGCGGGCTGCCATGGAACAAGAAGGATTCCGGGTCGAACCCGGCGAATGGTGGCATTTCGACTACAAAGACTGGCGCACGTATCCGATCCTGGACGTTCCATTCGAACACCTCCCCTCACGGATCACCCGCTCCCGACAGTAGCAGGCACCTGAACGACACTTCATCTCCTTCCTGGATCCTTGCCTTCGGGTACAAAGAGGGCTGCAATTTCAACACTCCCGGTGCCCGGGAACATGTCGAGGGGCACAGCTTGTTCGAGCCTGTATCCCGCACGGTTCCAGCGGGCCATCTCAGCCGCCAGGATATCGATATTGCAGAAGAGATGCACGATCCTTGCAAATCGGCGGCTTGCCACCACCTCAATCACCCCGTCTGCAGTCCCTCCCCTCGGCGGATCCAGAATGACCCGATCCTGCACGCTTGACACGCGCAGCAATGGCTCCAGAGTGGAACCGTTGAGATTACCGCGGTGAAAACGGACGTTGTGGATGTGGAGGTTATGAAGGTTATCGATTCCTGATTTCACTGCCGTCGGAGAGAGTTCGACGGCCACGACCGCACGCGCCTGCCCTGCGAAACACACCCCGAACAATCCATATCCGGCATACAGATCGAAGAGCGTTCCCTCTGTCGGCAACTCCAGGAGGCGAGCGACGGTACCGACCAGAGTCTCCAGCATCCCCTGATGTACCTGCGTGAATGCCAGCGGGGAGTAGAGAAACCGCTTGCCGGCAGTGCGATGGGAGAGGGTGCTGGTCCCGAAGAGCCGCTGCAGACGACCCGTTCCACCCCCCCGCGAGCTTCCCAGATAGTACTGCCCTCCCGAGCTATCCTCATAAAGAAAAAAGCCTTTCACCTTTTTGTCCACGGACGTCACAAACTTGGAAAGGGTGTTTGCTGATCGTACCGTTTCCCTTTCGATTGATGCGACGTTCAACATCACGATATGCTCATCGGGGCTCCCTTTGATGATGACGTACCGGAGGCACTCCTGGAGCGGGATCGCCGGTGGTCGTCGGAGCCATGTGCCGATCCGGCCATACAGCACGGCGTGAAAGGGTGGTTCGATACCACAGGTGATGACGTCCAGTGCCTGATGGCCGTGCTCCTGGTCCGGGTCGATCAGACCCAGAACGATATTCCGTCCCCGCCGGAACACCTTCCTTTTACTGACGGATCTGTACTGCCTCCCCTGGTTTGACGGGACAATCGGTGTTCGCCCATGGCCGAGATCCTGGTCGATCCAGAATTGCCTCAATGCCTTCTCTTTCGACTCGACTTCGTGCTGATAGTCCATTGTCGAAGCCAGACAAAGGCGGCAGAGCGTACCGGTCGACGTGTGACATTCATCCGCAGCCAGCCGTGGGGCCATCCGATTCACGGAGTGGACCTCGGCATCGAGGGTCTCAAAGAAGGTTTTTTTCATGAGTGTGTAAAGTAAGAAACAGCTAACTCAACGCAAAATCAATCAATTGATCCCCCCTGGTAACAATTTCGTAAAGTGCGGTTAATACTCAGATAACATGTCTTTGGTACCTTTGTTCACGATTTTTCCGCCACGAGGATGCATCTCTCGCTATCTGCTTCTCGTCCGGCAACACTCCCAGCACGGCCAAGGAGTCGTGGCACCGGAAAATTCACCATACAGGGTCAGATCACGATGAGACATTTCATTACCGCTTCCACACTTCTTGCTCTGTTTCTGGCAGGGGCAGGGCCCGTGCTCGCGCAGAATGCGTCGGTGTACGGTACGGTCGTCGACCAGGAATCCGGGGAGGAACTGGTTGGTGCCAATATTTTGCTTATCGGCACCACGGTTGGAGGGACGACGGCCCTTGACGGCGCGTTCAGGATCCGCAACGTGCCCCCGGGGACCTACTCGGTGCGGTTTTCGTTCATCGGCTACACCGCGAAGATGGTGACCGGTGTGACTGTGAAGGCCGGAGAGTCCTTGAAACTGGATATTGTCCTGAGCACGGAGGCATTCAAGCAGGATGAGGTCGTCGTGACTGCCGAGCGTGTTCTTGCAACGGAATCCGCGCTGCTCGCCGAGCGAAAGAAGTCGGCCACGATCGGTGACGGGATCAGCGCCGAGCAGATCAAGAAGGCCCCTGACGCGACGACCGGTGACGCCCTGAAGCGCGTGACTGGCCTGACGATCGTCGACAACAAGTACGTCTATGTGCGTGGAGTGACAGACCGGTATAACGGAACATCGCTGAACGGCGTCTCTGTCACAAGCACCGATACCGACGTCGACCGGAAAAGTTTTGCATTCGATATGATCCCTTCGAACCTCCTGGAGAACACCGTTGTCGTGAAGACGGCGACGCCGGATATGGCGGGAGATTTCAGCGGTGGCTTTGTGCAGGTCAACACCCTCGACTTCCCATCGAAACGAGTTATCCGTCTCGGGCTCTCGTCGTCGTACAATAACAACACGTCCACCCAGGGATTCCGCGCCTCGCAGGGGGGTTCGCGCGATTGGCTCGGGTTTGACGACGGCGGGCGGGCGTTCCCGGCCAAGGCGATGGGGACCCAGCAGCTTGCACAGGCCCTTCCCAATACCTGGGCGAGCCGGAACCAGAGGGCGCCGGTCAATGGCTCCTTCAATATTGCGGTCGGCGACCGTATTCCCATCGGCCAGGATGAATGCGGATTTGTCGGTGCGCTGTCGTACTCCAACACATTCACCAAGACCACATTCCGTGAAGCCCCGGCCTATGTGTATGGTGGTTCTCCGGTGTTCCGGTTTGAGGGCGATCGGTATGAATACAGTGTGCTCTGGGCCGGGTTGCTGGACCTGAACTACAAGATCTCCAACGAGCACAAGATCAGCTTCCGGAACAGCTACAATCAATCCGCGGAAGACAAAGTCTCCCTTACGAACGGTGTGAATCTTGCGGGGAGCAACTCTCGCAGGCAAAGTGCGGAATGGAACCAACGCTCCCTCTACATCGGTCAGATCGGCGGCGAGCACCTGCTCAGCGGCCTTGGAGGGCTCGAAGCACAGTGGAAGCTCTTCGCCTCATCGTCAAAAGCCCAGACACCTGACCGAAAGCAGGTCGAATACACTCTGGGGTCGTCGAACGACGAAGCGCTGGGTGAGAACTACAGAACGTGGTCGAAACTGAACGAGCGGTCACGTGGTCTGAGTCTCGATCTCACCTATCCTCTCGGTCCCGCGAAGATCAAGGTCGGCGCGTCGGGAGAGTTGAAAGACCGCTCCTTCGGTATCCGGGCGTTTTCAACGATTCCGGGCCGCGATCCCCGCTATTTCAGCCTGATCCTTCTTCCGGTTGACCAGATATTTGCTCCGGAGAATTTTGGACAGGGGAAATTTAGCTTCATCGAGGCGTCGGCATTCACGGGGGCGTACAATGGTACACAGCGGGTGAATGCCTACTACATTATGGTTGATCTCCCCATCGACATTCTGGGGAACCACTTCAGGATCACGGGCGGTGCGAGGCTCGAAAACTCGGAACACAATGTTCTCTCGCCGGAGGCACTTGATGATCCGACGCCGGTCACGGCTCAACTCCAGAACACTGACATTCTCCCCTCGGTGAACATCACATACAATGTCACGGAAACCATCAATCTCCGTCTCGCGCACTATCAGTCCGTGAACCGTCCCGAATTCCGGGAACTGGCAAATGTCTTGTATCTCGATTTTGACCGTGACCAGAACGTCCTCGGCAATCCGTCGCTGTCCCGTGCCTATGTCCACAATTACGACGTTCGTCTCGAACTGTTCCCGGACATTGGCGAGGTCCTCGCGGTCAGCTATTTCACCAAGCAATTCCACAACGCCATTGAGGAGCGTCTGATCGCGGCTCCCGACCGCTATGTGAGGACCTGGTTTAACTCACCCCGCGGGACGAATTCCGGGTGGGAGGTCGAAGCCCGGAAGTCGCTGGCTTTCCTCGGAGGCCTCTTTCAGGGCTTCTCGGTGAGTGGTAATTACACATCCATCATTTCGGAAGTGGAGTACACGGATTCGAAGACTGATATCGGCGGGCGGACTGTTGTGACGACGGCCACGCGTCCAATGCAGGGGCAGTCGCCCTGGACGTGGAACCTGGCGTTGCTCTACACCATGCCGGACTGGGGTACCGCCGTAAGCCTGTTTTACAACAAATTCGGCCGCAGGCTGGAAGCGGTCGGCGACGTCCGCGATCAGGACGTCTACGAAGAGCCGCGTGACATAGTGGATGCAGCGGTAACGCAGCGGCTGTTTGCCGGCGTGGAAGCGAAGTTCGCCGTGAAGAATATGGCCGGGAAAGAACGTGTCCTCACCAGCGGTGACCAGCGGGTTCCGTATGCCGGCTGGACGCAAGGGACGACCTATACATTTTCGTTGTCCATCAATCTGTAATGTCCGGCGGGTGCGCGCCCGGGTCGTCGGGCGTTGGGCACTCCTGCAGGTGGTGATGCAATCAATCGATATACATACTCACTCACGGACGTATCATCAACCATGGAGATGTCTGCATGAAACACTCTCGACTCCTGATGCTTGTGACGTTGATGCTCGTCGGCTCCGCCACGTACGCGTCATTGCCAGAGGTCATTCTGGGGCCCGGCCTTAACGCCGGGCGTACCGCGTACCGTCAGTCATGGAACCGTAATCTGTCGGCCGATACGGCCTACACCCTGACGGGCCTGTACTATATTGATTCGGCCTACTCACTGACGATCCAGCCGGGCACGGTCGTGTTTGGTGATTCCGCGGCCACACTGATCGTGGCGCGTGGCGCACAGATTTTCGCCCTTGGCAGTGCAAGCGCCCCGATTGTCATCACCAGCAGCAAGCCCGCGGGGTCCCGTGCACCTGGCGACTGGGGCGGGGTCATGATTCTCGGCAAAGCGCCGGTAAACAAGGTTGAACCCCTGATCGAAGGCGGCATCATCGGCGGTACGTACGGTGGTACTGATCTGAACGACAACAGTGGCGTGTTCCGCTATGTGCGCATCGAGTTTGCAGGATACCGGTTTCAGTTGAACAACGAGGTCAACGGCCTGACGATGGGGGGCGTCGGAGCAGGCACCGAATTGCATCATGTTCAGGTCAGCTACGCCAACGATGATTCGTACGAGTGGTTCGGCGGCACGGTAAGCCCTCAATATCTTGTTGCATACGCCGGTACCGACGACGAATTCGATTCCGATTTTGGCTGGAAAGGGCGCGTACAGTTTGGCTTCGGCCTCCGTGACCCGAATCAGTGGGATCCGACCGGTGAAAGCAACGGGTTCGAATCGGACAACGACGGCTCAGCCACATCGACCGACGTTCCGTACACGCAGCCAATCTTCTCGAACATGACGCTGGTCGGGCCGGAGCGCACCGACGCGCTGGTGGGTAATCTTCCGCCAGGCAACAAGTTCCAGTACGGTGCCCTGATCCGGCGCTCCACACGCCTCTGCCTCTACAACTCTGTCGTTACGGGCTATCCATGGGGCATCCGTCTGCGCGATGTGAACACCATCGCAGGGGCAGTCGCTGATACTCTGCAGTTCCGTTCGGTCAGCTTTACGTCGAGCCAGCTTCCGTCCGGGTCGACGTCGATCCACGATGAGTCCCAGTGGGCGGGCGTGACCTCATGGTTCAGTACCGCCGGGTACGGCAACATCGGTTCGGCGATTCGCAATCCGAGTGCAGTCGGCCTGTCGGACATGAGTGATCTGAAGAACCCAAATCCAGTGCCCGCAGCCGGTTCGGAGCTCATCGGCAGCGCCAACTTCACCGTTGGCAACCTGAGCAGCGGTTTCGATGCGGTCACTTACCGTGGCGCGTTCGATCCCACCAAGGCGATGAGCCAGCAGTGGACCGCAGGGTGGACGAACTTCGATCCGCAGTATACAAACTATGCCACATCTAACCCAACGTCCGTGGAGGAACTCCCGGTGGCCGGATATGTTCCATCGAAATTCGCGCTCGAGCAGAACTACCCGAACCCGTTTAACCCCACGACGACGATCCGGTTCTCGCTGCCAGCGCGCGAATTTGTCACGCTCCGCATCTACAACGTGATCGGTCAGGACGTGGCCACGTTGATCAGTGGCGAGATGCCCGCGGGGCTGTTCGAAACACCATTTGATGCCCGTGGCCTTGCATCAGGCATATATATCTATCGCCTGAGCACGCCTTCGATGTCACAGACGATGAAGATGGTGCTGGTACAATAGCTGTACCAAAGTACGGTTGAAACCAGAAAGTGCAAAGCGAGGGAGTATCCCTCGCTTTGCACTTTCTGCATGTACCTGTGAGGATCTCTGCCGGACGGTCGTTTTCACGTACGTTTGGCATCGGTGCCGCCTTCACACCACACCGATTGCATCTACCTCTTCGTGCTGATCTCTTTTGCGAGAACCCGCTTGATCACCATCTCCAGATAGCCGAGGTCGAAAGGTTTGTTGATATACTCGTCGGCTCCCAGCAGCATACTCTCCGATCCCACAGAAAAGCCGAGCCGTCCCGTGAGCATGATAACGCGGATGGGAATATTGTTGTCCCGGATATATTTGAGGACATCCAGGCCAGTCTTTTTTGGCATATTGATGTCGAGAATTACGAGATCATAGTGCATCTGACCGAGACGATCGATGGCCTCTACGCCATTCCGGGCCTCGTCAATGGAATACCCGTGGCTGCCCAGTTGCTCTTTCAGCAGCTCGCGGAGGGGGTCTTCGTCGTCAGCAAGTAGGATCGATGGTTTTTCCATGGAGGCTTCCTGGCAGAAAGGTCAAGCGTATATAAAGATTCTTTCGCACTTATGCAACATTCCGGGTAGTATTTGGTGACTATCCCGCGCCGGGTGCCTCCAGGGGTCACAATGGGAGTCTCCATGAAGTGGTCCGTCCGGCCCTTGCTCCGGGCCTTCTGCGTGTTCTCTATGGAACAGGGCATGGCACAGGACCCGACTGTGGTATTCGAGGAGTCCTTTGATACTGTGTATGCGCCTGTGTTGCCGAGTGCGTGGGTGTCAACGGATAACCGGCTGTCCGGAACCCCGGATTTTTCGACCACGGGATCATCTCCGTTCAGCCCGCCCAATGCCGTTCTGGCATCCAATGCCACCGTGGAACAATGGTTGATTTCTCCGCCGATCGTTCTGGCCGGAAGCTCCGTTTACCACCTCCGGTTCATGGTCCGTCGTTCTTCCACCTTTGGGGCCCGGCTGGTGGTGGAAGCTTCAACCGATGGAGGGTCATCGTTCGTGCTTCCTATCGGCGACGCTGAACGGAGCGGGTCAGGCACCACCTACGCCCAGATCGACCTCCTGATCCCGCCTTTGAGCGTGGACCCGCAATGGACACTGTTCCGGTGGCACGTCTACCCCGACGCTTCCGGTTCCAGCGGCACGCTCAGGATTGATGATATTCACATTGTTGTCGAACGACCCGACATACCGCCCGGTTCCGTAGTGTTGAATGAGCTCATGTATCAACCCATCGCCGGAGAACCCGAATGGGTTGAGCTGCACAATTGCGGCGAGCAGGATGTGGACCTCTGCAACTGGACCCTTCAGGACGCATCTGCTACGACAGTGCATCTCCTTACTCCCCGCGCCTGCACTCTTCCTGCGAGAGGGTTTCTGGTATTGACCCAGGACTCCGCGGCCCTGGTGGCCGCTCGGCCTGGCATACATGAGTCGATTCTGCGGACGGCTTCGTTCCCCTCCCTCAACAACAGCGGTGACCGGATCTTGTTGCGCGACTTCCGGGGCACCGCAATCGACAGCGTCGTCTATGATGCAGCGTGGGGAGGTGGTGCAGGATGGTCCCTCGAACGGGTGGACGTCTTTGCGCCGGCCCAGGATGCAGCAAACTGGGGATCGTGCACTGCCGGTCAGGGAGCGACACCGGCACACACGAATAGCATAGCCAGAAGGGACTTCGATCTCCGCGCCGGGCCCATTTTCCTGAGTCAGGCCACTGTCGGAAGCCCGATCACGGTGTCGGCACGGATTCGGAATGTGGGCAGACTCCCGACCACACAGTTCCGCGTCCGGCTCTTTGACGATCTCGACAGAGATGCACTCGCCGCTGATGGGGAAGTAATCGCGACGGCGATTCAGGCGTTGCCCATCTCTGCGCTGGATTCCCTTACTATTCTGGTCGAGTGGCAGAACCCGGCGCCGGGTGTGCACATCCTCGGGCAGGAGATTGAGTGGAAGGACGATCAGCAGCCGGCCAATGACCGCCGAACGGATACGGTGACAATTTCCATTCCGCAGGGATCACTCAGAATTAACGAGATCATGTATGCCCCGACCGGCGGCACTGCGGAGTACATCGAAATTGTGAACACCGGGTCTGATGAGGTCGAGTTGCTTGGCTGTACGATTTCCGACCGGCGACTGGCATCGGGGGGTCGTACTGTCTGGACGTTGACACGATCTGCCTCCCGCCTGAAACCGAATGCCTTCTATGTGATCGCAGGCGATACCCTGCCATCTCCGGGCGCCGGACGGCCGTTGGCGACCATCACGGTCGTGAGCAGGTCTGGCCTCGGCCTGAACAATGATGATGACGAAGTCGTCCTGCACGGTCCGGACGGATGCATGATAGACAGTATTGCCTACAGCGATCTCTGGCATTCGGGCACTATTCCATACCCGGAAGGCCGTTCGCTCGAACGGATCAATGCGCTCCTTCCCGGGAACGACCCGAACAACTGGGGAACCTGTGTCTATCCCACCGGAGGAACGCCGGGTCTTGTGAACAGCATCGCTGTTCCGCTGCACCCCCGGTCGGGATCGCTGTCGTGCTCTCCCAGTCCGTTTTCTCCTGACGGTGACGGCTGGAATGATTTCACGATCATTCGGTATGCACTTCCGTTGCGCGCGGCACTCATCCGGATAAGGGTCTATGACATCCGTGGCCGCAGCATACGCGAACTGTGCAACAGCACACCTGCTGGCCCATCCGGCGAGGTGGTATGGAACGGGTGCGATCAGGATGGCCGCCGGGTTCGCATCGGGATCTACATCGTTCTCCTGGAAGCCATCGATGATGGAGGTGGCACACTTGTCAGAATGAAGTCGCCGGTGATTGTTGCGGCAAGACTATGATACACAGGGCGTCGAGGGGGCTGAACCACCTCGACGGAAGGATAATCCTGTTTAGGGGAAGACCGTGGGCGTCGCGCCCGCAGGGAGGGGGGAAGATTCTGCTGTGGGGGAAGAACCCCGGCCCGGTTTACGTTGTTGTAGCAAGCAGTGGAATCCTCTGCTGCCGTGCACCCGGAGGCAGGCCTGCGATCAGGCCTGTCAGGGGCAGAATCCTCTGAAACCAGTTTATGACCGGGAATTCCCTGCGTCCAGGATGCGTTTCATGTCTTTGCGGGCCAGACGATACACATACCACTCTTTCAGCCTGGTTGCCCCGAGGCGATCGTAGAAGGATATGGCAAGGGCATTCCAGTCGAGCACTGACCATTCCATTCTTCCGCAGCCGCGGCGGTGAGCCTCGGCGACAACATGGGTAAACAGTGCAAGGCCGACCTTCTGGCTCCGAAACCGGGGGAGGACGAAGATGTCTTCAAGGTAGAGGGTCGGGAGTGCAAGAAAGCTCGAATATGTTTCAAAAACGAAGGCATACCCGGCAGGTTCCCCGCCCACTTCAGCCAAAAAAGGCTGAATCCGGGGTGGAATGGAGAACATGTCACGGACCAGCCGCTTCTGCGCAAAGTCGTCCGGAGGGGGGAGTTTCTCATATTCTGCGAGACCAAGGACCAGTGTGATGATTGCGTCCGCATCTGCAGGCGCAGCGGCCCGGATGGCGATCGGTGTCTTCATGGGGTGGTTCAGCAAATTGATAAAGTGACCGAAAGTGTGTAATATTAGACAGTTCTGATTCCCGTACTACGCGTGGGAGGACCCTATGGCCAAGCTCTATGTTTCGAACAAGGATGAATCTGCCCGGTTATTCAAGAGCAACTTTCTTGAACTGTTCAGTCATGTTCATTGGAGCGTGCCCATTATCCTGTACCTGCCGGTTGTGGTGTATTTTTTGTATCGAGCAGGGGAAACACCGGCTCTCACGTTAACGTACGGCATCGCGCTGTGTATCGGCGGGCTGTTCATCTGGACGCTCACCGAGTATACGTTACACAGATATGTGTTCCATTACGAGCCGAAGAGTTCGTGGGGGAAGTACCTGCATTTCATGATGCATGGTGTGCATCATGATTATCCGAACGACTCTAAACGGCTGGTCATGCCTCCTGTTGTCAGTATCCCGCTGGCGTCCCTCTTCTTCGGCCTCTTTTTCCTGATCCTGGGTCCGACGTATGTCTCTCCCTTCTTCGCCGGTTTCATTCTGGGCTACATTTTTTACGACGAGATCCATTATGCCACGCATCACGCCCCGATGAAATTCGGTCTCTGGCAGAAGATGAAGCACCACCACGTGCTCCATCACTATCACAATCCTGAAAGGGGATTCGGGGTAAGTTCACACCTCTGGGATATCATTTTCGGGACTCTCGATCCAACCGAGGAGAAATCGCCAGCAGAGGCGAGACAGTAAGCCTCACCTACCCGAGCATTCCTCCCAGCGCGATTGAGACCAATCGGGCCTCGCGCTTGTCAGAGCGTGAGCTGATGAGCACGGGGACGCGTGCGCCGGCGATCACATGGGCGAGCGGCAAGCCCGCAAAGTACGTTGCGCCTTTGGCCAGGCTGTTTGCCACTTCGATTGAATGGGCCACCAGGATGTCGGCGTGGCCGGCCACCGGTGAGCGAAGCTTCTTTTCTGCCGCAGCCTCTGCCGAGAGCGCATTGTCCAGCGCAAGGGGCCCTTCCACAAGACACCCGGGAATCTGACCACGTTCATTCATCTTTGCCAGGGCAGCAGCGTCGAGCGTTGACTGCATTCCCGGATTCACGAATTCAGTAGCGGACAGGACTGCAACACGCGGCTCGGGATTGCCCAGGGCATGGGCGACCTCCACGGCATTCAGGATCAGTTCTCGTTTTGTCTTCAGGTCGGGAGCCGTCGTCACGCCGCCGTCGGTGATCAACAGTAGCCGTTGCCCGGTATCCCGTCCGTATTCGATTGCCACGACATCGGACAGAACGCGGCCCGTTCGCAGGCCGTTGTCTTCGTGCAGCACCCCTTTCATCAACGACGATGTATCGATGTTTCCTTTGACCAGGATGTCGCCGCGTCCGTCACGGATCAGCTGCAGCGCACGACGAAGCGCCTCGCCGAGATCCGGTGTGTCAATGATCTCCATGGACGCGGTTGCGGGGGAGAGGGAAATCTTCTTGCTGCTGCCGACGAGGATACAGTGATAACCAAGCTGTTCCGAAGCGTCCTGCGCAGCGGCCGTGATCTCAGCCGAGTACGGTGCAACGATGACCACCCGCCTGCCCTGCCGCGCAGCTGCGGCCGTCAGGAGCTCTGTGAATGATCTGATCATGGTGGAGTCCTGAAAGAAGAGAAGTGAAAAATCTGGCCTCTAGTAGTCCAGTGGTACGGTGTCGCCGCGAAGAACGCTATGGGTTTCGGCTGCGAGCGTGCGCATCTCATCTTCGCCGGGATAGACGAGCACCCGAGCGATTGACTGCACGCGCTCGGTTATCCAAGCAACGAATACCGACGATGTGGCCAACCCTCCGGTGAGCACGATAGCGTGGACCCGGCCATGCAGCACGGTTGCCATGGCGCCGATTTCCTTGGCGACCTGGTAGGCCATTGCCTCATAGACTTCCCGCGCCCTGGTATCCCCCTTGTTCATCCTGTCTTCCACTTCGAGAGCGGAGTTTGTTCCGAGATAGGCGAGAAGACCGCCTCCGCCTCGGACGAGAGTCCGGACGCCACGTTCTGTGTACGTTCCTGAAAAGCATAGCGTGATGAATTGCTGCAACGGCAGCCCGCCTGTACGTTCAGGCGAAAATGGGCCGTCGCTCGAGGCATCGTTGATGTCGATTATTTTCTCCCCCCTGACGGGGGCGACCGAAATGCCTCCACCCATGTGAGCGATCACGAGCGAAGATTCCGCCATCGGCATACCGAGTTCCCGGACTGCGATCCGTGCGGCGGCGTGGATGTTCAGGGCGTGCGAGAGACTGCTCCGCTGGATCAACGGATGGCCGCTGTACCGGGCCAGCGGCTCCAGCTCGTCGACCGACACGGGGTCGACCACAAATGCCTCACAGCCATACTCGCGGGCAAGGGTATGTGCCATTGCGCATCCGAGGTTTGAGGCATGCTCCCCCTGCAGGTTCGCCCGGGCATCGTCGAGCATCCTGTTGGTGACCCGATAGGCCCCTCCAGGGACCGGACGGAACAGACCGCCGATGCCGACCACCGCGGACAGATGCTGGACAGTCGCATGCGTCCATTCGCGGACCTGGTGTAGGCGAAACTCATACTGGTTCCAGATCGATCCGAAGGCCTTCAGTGTTTTGCTGTCGTGACGAAGAACGTGTGAGCGCAGGAGCGTGTCTTCCTCGTAGAGCGCCATTTTTGTCGAGGTCGAGCCAGGGTTGACCACGAGTACGGTGTGAGGGGGTGTGCAGGGCATGGGTGTGATCCTTAGCAGATCCTGGGGAGTTGCTCGCCGGAGAGCATATCCACGATCCGCATGCTCCCGATACTGCTCCGCATTGAGACGATACCAGGGTGGGAGTCGACAACCTCTCCGATGATTGCTGCGCGCCTGCCAAGGGGGTGTTTGCGCATCGCGTCAAGCACCGTCCCGGCGGCAGCGGCCGGGACGATGGCGAGAAGTTTCCCTTCATTTGCTACGTACAGGGGATCGAAACCGAGAATCTCGCATGCTCCCCGCACTTCGTCGTCGATGGGCACAGAGGATTCCTCCAGCACGATGCCGACATGGCCCTGGGCAGCGATCTCGTTCAGGCTGCTCGCAACCCCTCCGCGTGTCGGGTCGCGCAGGACGTGCGTGTCCGGAGCGGCTGTAAGGATATCGGCCACAAGCGAATGCAACGGTGCTGTATCGCTGATGATCGCGGTATCAAACGCCAGTCCCTCGCGCACCGACATGATCGCAATGCCATGCTGGGCGATCGGCCCGTTGATTATCACCGCATCGCCGGGGCGAACATTCTGGGCTCGGACATCGATCCCCGGTGCAACCAGTCCGATGCCGGAGGTGGTGATAAACGCACCGTCACCCTTTCCGCGGTCGACAACTTTTGTGTCCCCCGTGACGAGGGCTACGCCGGCCGTTTCTGCCGCCCCTCTCATGGCCTGCGTGATCCGCCAGAGGTCGTCGACGGGCAGCCCTTCTTCGATGATAAATGCAGCCGACAGGTAGAGTGGACGCGCGCCGCACATGGCGAGGTCGTTTACCGTGCCGTACACCGCAAGATCGCCGATGGATCCCCCGGGGAAGAACAGCGGGTGCACGACATAGGAATCAGTCGAGAAGGCGATGCGGGCGTTTCCCACTTCCAGGAGGGCGCCATCATGCAACGGTTCCAGCAGAGGGTTCCGGAATGCCGGCAGGAAAAGCTGTTCGATCAACTCATGGGTCAGTGTCCCGCCACCCCCGTGGGCCAGAAGGACATGTTCATAACGGGCAATGGGGAGCGGGCAGGAGAACCCGTCGAAGGAGGGTGAGCTGTCAGGCATGGTGTTGCCTCCCGTACCGGTAATATGCGGCGCACGCGCCCTCGGAGGATACCATGGGTGCGCCAAGGGGCCGTTCGGGCGTACACTCCCGGCCGAACGCCGTGCATTCATGAGGCTTCGCAAGTCCCTGCAGTACCTTTCCGGCAATACACAGAGGCGATTCCCGGGCCTCGATAGCGCCAACATCGAAGAGTCGGGACGCATCATGCGCCCGATAGATATCGCGCAGCCGGTAGCCGCTCGCTGGTATGGTCCCTATGCCGCGCCAGGTCCTGTCGGTCACTTCGAACACGTCGAGCAGGAGCCGGCGTGCGGCGGGGTTCCCTTCTCTGCGGACGACACGCGCGTACTGGTTTTCAACCTCGGCGCGCCCTTCCTCAAGTTGCCTGACGGCATGATAGATCCCCTGGAGAATGTCGACCGGTTCAAACCCCGTGATCACGATGGGGGTGTGATACCGTGCGGCAAGTGGGATGTATTCTTCATATCCCATGACGGTGCAGACGTGGCCTGCCGCAAGAAATCCCTGTACGCGGTTTTCCGGTGAGGAGAGAATTGCCTCGATCGCCGGGGGAACCAGGACATGTGCAGAGAGGATCGAGAAATTTGTGGCGCCCTGCCGGTGCGCTTCGACCACGGCCATACCGTTGGCCGGCGCGGTGGTTTCAAATCCGACCGCAAAAAAGACCACCGGGCGGTCGGGATGGGCGACAGCGAGCCCGACAGCATCGAGCGGGGAATAGACGATGCGCACATCGCCGCCCGCAGCCTTCACGCTGAGAAGGTCTTTCGACGAACCCGGGACCCTGAGCATGTCGCCGAACGATGTGAAAATGACCCCTGGCGTGGATGCAATGGCGATGGCGCGGTCGATGAGTTCGACCGGCGTCACGCACACCGGACATCCCGGTCCGTGCACAAGGGTGATCCGGTCCGGGAGGAGAGCATCGATGCCGTGGCGGACGATGGCATGGGTTTGCCCGCCGCAGATTTCCATAATGGTGCAGGGACGAGTTGTGGAGCGATGAATGGCGTCCACGAGGGTCCGCACCGCCCCACGGTCGCGGAATTCATCAACGTACTTCATCATCAAGCTCGCCCATTTCTTTCAGCAGGCGGAGAGTCTCTTCCGCATCTTTTTCGTCGACGGTATTCAGTGCGAATCCGACGTGTACGATGACGTAGTTACCGACCTGGACTTCCGGCACCCACTCCAGGCAGATCTCCTTCTTGACGCCTGCGAAACTGACGGTTCCCATCAGGGGAACCCGATCGCGTTCAATCGACAGCACCTTGCCCGGAACGGCGAGACACATTGGATGGCCCTCATCTCATGATACTGGTACAGACCACGTCACTGTCTATGCCCTGTTCTTCCCTTTACCCTTCATGTCCAGAAGCCGCACCGCTACGATCTGTCCCACCGCAATGCCACCATCGTTGGGCGGAATGCGCTGGTGCCAGTAGGGGCGGAAGCCACGGGTCCTGAGTTGTCCCACTGCGAGTTCGGTGAGCAGGACATTCTGAAAGCATCCCCCAGTCAGCAGCACCCGCTCGAGTCCGATCCGTTCCGCAACGTCACCGATCATTGCGGCCAGAGTGACATGGAACTTCATGGATATCGTCGATGGAGGAACACCGCGGAGGCGTTCCTCGAGGATCTCTTCGATCATCTGCTCCCAATCCACGATCAAGGGAGCATCCGGAGTTTCCGGTGCGGTGAAACGGAATGCGTACATTCCGGAGGCCTGCCGGTTGGCGATGAATTCCAGCTCCATCGCCGCCTGCCCCTCAAAGGCGTTCAACTGGCGGAGGCCAACGATGGCGCTGACGGCATCGAACAGCCGGCCCGCACTGGATGTGGACGGGCTGTTGATCCGGCGGGTGAGCATCTGTTTCAGGGTTCGGCGTTCCTGATCATTCCACGCCGCGACTGGCGGCAGGGAGTCGTTCCGGAACACATCCTCTCCCTGGATTGCATACAGGATACCGATGGCGGTGCGCCGGGGTTCCTGAATTGCCCTGTCACCACCCGGAAGCAGGAACTGACGGAACGTGGCCCGACGGTGGAACGCACCGCCGCTCACGCTGAACCATTCTCCCCCCCACACTGTGCCATCCGTTCCCAATCCCGTCCCATCCCATGAGACGCCGAGGACAGGGGGGTCCAGTCCGTTGTCCGCCATGCAGGCGGCAACGTGTGCCTGGTGATGTTGTACCGTCACAACCGGCTGCGGTCTCGACCGGGCATACGTGCTCGAAAGATAATCGGGATGGAGGTCAGATACAACCGCAGCCGGCTTTCCTTCAAACAGTTCCTCCAACCGTGCTGTTTCCCGCTGAAAGGCATCGAAGGCAAGAGGAGTATCGAGGTCGCCGAGGTGCTGACTGACGAACACGTTGCTTCCCCGTGACAGGGCGACCGAGTTCTTCAGGTGCGCGCCGACGCCAAGCAGGTCAGGTCCCGAACGGAGGATGGAAACGGGGAGGGGCGCGTAGCCGCGCGCCCGTCTGAGCACGAGTTCGCGGCCCAGCACCACCCGGACAATGGAATCATCGACGTGACGGGTGATCGGGCGGTTATGCACGAGAAACAGGTCAGCGATGCCGTGGAGCCGCTGCACGGCTTCGTGCTCATCCCTGCACATCGGTTCATCGCTACAATTTCCACTTGTAGCGACAACCGGGATGCCCGCATCGCGGAGCAAAAGATGATGGAGAGGGGAGTATGGCACCATGACTCCCAACCATGGATTGTTGGGTGCCACAGCCCGGGCGACGATCCCCGTTCCGACACTATCGTTGCGCTGCATGAGGACAATGGGAGATTCCGGAGAACGCAGAAGACGTTCGTCGAACGGTCCGCACGCGCAGACATGTTGGACATCATCGACAGATGGGAACATCACGGCAAACGGCTTTTCTTCCCGACGTTTCCGGTTCCGAAGGGTGCGGACCGCCTCCTCGTTTCCAGCGGCCACCATCAGATGAAAGCCCCCGATACCTTTGACAGCGACGATATGCCCCTCGAGGAGAGCGGCTACAGACTCCCGAAGCGCCTCGTCGTGCGTCGATCGGCAACGTCCATCCGGATCCCACACTTCCAGATGCGGCCCGCACACCGGGCACGCATTGGGTTGGGCGTGGAACCGGCGGTCGTCGGGAGAGTCGTATTCATGCTGGCAGGCGGGGCACATGGTGAACCCGCGCATCGTCGTATTCGGCCGGTCGTACGGCAGTCGTTCGAGAATGCTGAACCGCGGGCCGCAATTCGTGCAGTTTGTGAACGGATACCGGTAGCGCCGGTTGGTAGAGTCGTGAATCTCGTGCAGGCAGAGGTCGCATGTGGCAATGTCAGGGAGGACAAGAGTCGTTCGCGGCCCTTTCTCCTCGCTCGGACGGATCTCGAAGGTCGTGAATCCGGCCGGGTCGAGGAACGAATATTCCGCGCTGTGGATCGATGCACGAGGGGGAAGATCAGACTCGATGCGGAGGATAAATTCGTCCAGATGTTCTTTCGGGCCTTCGGCCTCAAGAAAGACCCCCTGGGAAGAATTCATCACCCATCCCTGGAGTCTCAGCTCGCGGGCCAGCCGGTAGACAAAGGGGCGGAAGCCGACCCCCTGGACCGCCCCCCGGAGAACACCATGCAGCCGCTGTTTCAAGGATCAGAGTCCTGTCAGATACATGTCAACAAGGTCGACGCACTCTTCGACCAACCCGGCTGTTGTGGGGGAGAGTGTTTCACTGAAGTCACAGGATGTGGCCGGAATCTCCACCAGATACGCTCTCGCAGGAGCCCGGTGGTAGAGTGTCGACGCAAGGGCGAGAATACCGGCGGGCGACACGTCGTGCGTCCTCGGCAATGAAGCGACAGGGTCTGCGAGAAGCGGTGTCACCCGGATCGATGAAGCAGTGATGCTGGCATCCACGATCACGACCTGTTCGTACCGTGCAATGGTTTCAGCATGCTCCGGAGACAGCTGGTGCAGGCAGAGCACATCGACATCGGGATGGCGTTCCCCCACCTTCCCGGCCACGAGAACGCCGGCACCGTCGTCACCCCGGATCGTATTGCCGATGCCGATGACCAGTGTGCGGCTCATCGCCGTACGTCACACAGCAGGGTGTTGTCTTCGCCACGTACCTGGACATGCAGGGGCATCATCCCGACGGCATGTGTCGAACAGGAGAGGCAGGGGTCGAAGCAGCGGATCCCCGCTTCAATTCTGTTGAGAATTCCCTCTGTGACTGTTGCCCCATCGAGGTACTGCATGGCGAGCTGCCGGACGGTCCGATTCATGGCAAGATTATTTTGTGCAGTTGCGATGACAAGGGCCACCTTTTTCAGGACGCCGTTTTCGTCCACGTGATAATCGTGAAAGAGGGTCCCGCGCGGGGCTTCGCTTGCACCCACACCGTGTTCCTGGTTGATCATAGCCCTTGCACGAATGTTCTGGCCGAGGATTGCGGGATCGTTGAGCAGCATCTCGATCTTCTCCACAGCGAACAGCATTTCGATCAACCGTGCGTAGTGGTAGTAGAACGAGTTGTTCACCGTTCCGACATCGCCGGCGAGGACCTTGAACTGCTGGCGCTCGGCTTCAGCCAGTGGCGTGTCAATGTAGTCGCAGATATTCACGCGCGCCAGCGGTCCGACCCGGTACATACCGCGGGCATAGCCGAGCGGTTTGTAGTAGGGGAATTTCAGATATGACCAGTCTTCGGTGGCTTCGCCGAAATACTCGTGGTACTCGGCCGGATCGATTTTGTCAGCGATGATATTGCCGTCGCCGTCCATGACGCGGAGGGTCCCGTCGTAGTATTCCAGTGCACCGTCGGCTGCCACCAGGCCCACGAACAACGAGCGGAAGTTGCCATAGTTCGGGATGTCGGTCCGGTACCGGACATGAATCTCCTTGAGGGTCTTCAGAGCGAGCAGAGCGGTCTCTTTCGCTTCCGGGATCCAGTTCAGCAGATAATCCTTCTTCGACCGGTCGAACGGTTCCCGGACTCCTCCCGCCACCGCCCAGGGTGTATGGATCCGGCGGGTTCCAAGGACTTCGATGATATCCTGTCCGAACTTCCGCAGACGGATACCGCGCTGCGCGAACTCTTTGTTCTGTGCGATCAGGCCGAAGATGTTGCGTTGTGCCGGATCGGCGTCGAAACCGATCAGGAAGTCAGGGGAGGACAGGTGGAAGAAACTCAGGGCGTGCGACTGGAGCCACTGGGCGAGTGTGATCAGCCGGCGGAGTTTCTGGGCTGTTTCCGGGATGGCGATGGCCAGAATGGCATCACCCGCCTTTGCCGAGGTGATGAGGTGGCTGGTAGGGCAGATGCCGCAGATCCGGGAGGTGATCCCACCCATCTCCCACATCATCCTTCCCTCGCAGAATTTTTCGAAGCCGCGGAATTCGTTGACATGGAAGCGGGCATCCTTTACGACACCCTTGCCGTCAAGCTGGATGGTGATCTTTGCATGCCCCTCGATGCGTGTGACGGGGCTGATGGTAATCGTGTTGGTTGGCATGGTGGTTGGTCCTTTCATCCGTACCGCAGGAAGACGTGGGACAATGCCGGAGTCTTCCCTTCGAGCAGTTCGCAGACGGCGGACCAGATCTGGTCGGCGGTTGGCGGGCAGCCATGGATAAACGCATCGACCGTTATGAATTCATGGAGTGGGCGGGCCTGCTGCATCAATTCGGCGATGGTGGGATAGTCGCGCGGGATGCGGGGGTAATGTCGGCAAGCTCCACATAGGACCGTTTCAGCACTTCTTCCGTATCGAGGCCGTTGCGCATGGCTGTCACATTGCCGGTGACGGCGCAATCGCCAAACGAGACCACGCAGCGGGAATTGCGTCGGATGATATGGGCAAACTCTTCATGCTCGACATTTGCCACGGCACCTTCCACGAGCGTGACGTCCACGTCACGCGGGAAATCCTTGATATCTGCAATGGGCGAATAGACCAGATCCATCTTGTCGGCCAGCTCGATAAGCCGTTCATCGAGGTCCAGGAACGACATATGGCAGCCGGAGCACCCGCCAAGCCATACTGTTGCTACGCGAGGTTTCATAGATGGGATCTACTCTGCATTATTCTTCTTCGTTTTCGTTGCTGATCCACTCGCCCTGACGGCGGGCGGTAACGATGTACTTCAGAAATTCTGTATGTTTCTCCATTTCGGCGACGCTTTCGCCCTTCTTCACGAGAGCACCGGTGGGGCAGACCAGCACGCATTTGCCGCACGAGGTGCAGCTTTCGGAGGAGCCCCACGGTTGATTCAGATCTGCGATGATCGAACAGTTGATCCCGCGCCCCGCGATATCCCACACATGCGCGCCTTCCACTTCGTGACACACCCGCACGCACCGCGTGCAGAGCACGCACCTGTTCCGGTCGATAATGAAGCTCTCATGCGACGCGTCGATGTCCCGGTGCGGGTACAGGTACGGAACGCTGACGAACAGCAGACCCACATCGTAGGCGAGGTTCTGGAGTTCGCAGTGATTGTTCACCATACACACGGAGCACTGATGGTTTCCTTCGGACGCAAGCAACGCAACGATCGTCTTGCGGTACTTCCGGAGGCGGTCGGTATCTGTAGTGACGACCATCCCCTCGAGGGGTCGGGTTGTGCATGCGGGGAAAAGTTTCGACGATCCCTCCACCTCCACGAGGCAGAGACGGCATGCGCCGACATCCGTGAGGCCGTCGAGGTGACACAGCGTCGGAATGTGAATTTTGTGCTGCCGCGCAATCTCCAGGAGGGTCTCGTCATCCTTCGCGCTGAGTTGTTCGCCGTTCATTGTCAGTGTGACGATAGCCATGGGTGGTGTCCTAGTGCGTTGTCGTGTCTGAGCCGATGCCGGAAGGGACGAACCGCTCGGGCTGTTTGATGAGCGCTTCGTACTCGTGCCGGAAGAAGCGGAGCGTGGACAGCACCGGGTTCGGGGCCGACTGTCCGAGTCCGCACAGACTTGTCTCTTTGACCATCATACAGAGTTCTTCCAGAAGCGCCAGATCGTCCGTGGTGGCCTGTCCTTTGCCGATTTTGTCGAGGATGCCGTGGATATGGACGGTACCGACGCGGCACGGGACGCACTTGCCGCACGATTCATCTTTGCAAAAATCCATGAAATACTTTGCCACGTCCACCATATGGGAGGTGGAGTCCATCACGATCATACCACCGCTTCCCATGATCGAGCCGAGGGCGTTCAGGGATTCGTAGTCCACAGGAACGTCGAGGTGTTCAGCAGGAATACACCCGCCTGATGGACCGCCTGTTTGAGCGGCCTTGAATTCTGTCCCTTCGGGTGTCCCGCCGCCGATGTCGAAGACGACGGTGCGCAGGGAGATGCCCATGGGCACTTCGATCAGGCCGGTGTTCCGGATCCTGCCCGCGAGCGCAAAGACCTTGGTGCCGGCGCTTTTGGGTGTCCCGATGCCCGCGAACCAGGTGCTGCCGTTCCGGATAATCGGGGCGATATTGGCGAACGTTTCCACGTTGTTGAGAAGGGTTGGCATTCCCCAGAGGCCTCGTTCCGAGGGATAGGGAGGACGTGGGCGTGGCCTGCCCCGGCGGCCTTCAATAGAGCGGATGAGGGCGGTTTCTTCGCCGCAGACGAACGCTCCGGCTCCGATGCGGAGGTCGATGCGGAAGTTGAACTGGGATTCGAAGATCCGGTTGCCGAGCAGACCGAGACGCTCCGCCTGCTTGATGGCAAGCCGGAGGCGGTCAATAGCGAGGGGGTATTCTGCGCGAACGTAAATGTAGCCTTGCTGGGCGCCGACAGCGTACCCGCCGATTGCCATTCCTTCGAGGATACGGTGCGGATCGCCTTCGAGTACGCTCCGGTCCATGAAGGCGCCCGGGTCTCCCTCGTCGGCATTACACACCACATACCTGGTGTCGCTTTCCACTTTGCGGACGATACCCCACTTGAGACCGGTGGGATATCCCGCCCCGCCGCGGCCGCGGAGGCCGCTCTTGCGGACCTCTTCGATCACTTCGCCGGGCTGCATCTCTGTGACTACTTTTGCGAGCGCTTCATAGCCGCCGGCAGCGATATAGGCTTCAATTTTCTCCGCGTCGATCTGTCCGCAATTCTCGAGAACGATCTTCGTCTGGGCTACAAAGAAGGGTTGACGCGTGTCAGTCCGGTTCTCGTCGACGGTTTTCCCTTTGATGAGGTGATCTTCGACGATCCGGCGTGCGACGTTCTCGTCAACGCGCTGGTACAGGACGTTGTCGGGGAGAACATTGACAAGGGGGCCTTCGCCGCACAATCCCATGCACCCCGTGCCGATTGTTTCGACCGTTTCGGCAAGCCCCTTTTCCTGGAGCACCTTCCTGAGGATATCGCGCACGTTGACGCTGCCGCAGGAGATACAGCCTGCGGCGGCGCAATACATGATGCGATGCGAGAATGTGGCCTGGCGCTGCTGTTCCTGTTCTGCAAGTTCCTGGAGGTCTTCGACTGTCATGTGTTTACCTCCTCGGGTTCTTTCTGCCATGCCATGATCCGCTCGGAGGCGCTTTCGGGCGTGAGCTTTCCGGCAACGTTGTCGTCGAGCACGGCGACCGGTGCGATCCCACAGGAGCCGACACAGCGGGCGGAGATGAGCGAGATCGTGTTGTCGGGCGTCGTCTGGCCGAACTTCACCTTGCAGCACTCTTCGACGGCATGCTGGATGGCATTTGCGCCTTTCACATAGCACGCGGTGCCGGTGCAGAGGACGAAGGTGTGTTTGCCTTTCGGTTTGAGGGTGAAGAAATGATAGAATGTCGCAACGCCGTAGACCCGGCTGAGCGGGAGTTTGAGGGCGTGTGCGATATAGATGAGCAGGTCATTCTCGAGGAAGCCGAAAATGCCCTGGGCAGAGTGTAGCACTTCGATGAGCGCATCGCCGCGACCCTGGTGTTTGGTGATGGTCCGGTCGAGCAGCTTGAACCGGTTGTCACCGCTCGGGTGTGCTTTTGACGCTGATGGTGGAGGCATGTGTCATGTGCGAACGTGAGTAGGATTCAGAGGTGATCGGCAGAAATCTGCTGACCTCATCCGGAAGCTCTTGCAACTCGCATGCCACGGCGACATGGAAGAAATGGGGAGGAAAACGCACCCTGACAGTGTGGATACACCCTTTTTACTAAAAATGAGAACCGGTTTCGCGAAAATCCGGACTCACGAGGCAGGCTTCTGGCGTGAGTTGTCGAGGAGCCAGTTGCACCAGAGGTCGATGCCCTGACCGGTGGTGCAGGATGTCTCGAATACCGTAAGCGAGGGATTGATCTTCAGTGCATTGTCCTTCAGCGCGCCGAGATCGCACTGCACATACGGGAGGAGATCGATCTTGTTGAGGATCAGGACTGATGCGTTTCGGAACATGGCAGGGTATTTGAGTGGCTTGTCGTCCCCTTCGGTTGTCGAAGCGACGACCACTTTCATTGCTTCGCCAAGGTCGTAGTTTGAGGGGCAGACGAGATTCCCGACGTTTTCGATAATGAGAAGTTCGATTTCTTTGAGGTTGAGGCTCCCGATGGCATCGCGCACGAGGTTCGCCTCGAGGTGGCACCCGCCCCGCGTCACGATTTGTACCGCGGGGACATTGTATTTTGCGACACGGCGTGCGTCGAGGTCGGTCTGGACATCGCCTTCGATGACGGCAACCCTGAGTGCTGTGCGCAGGTGTTCCAGCGTGCGTTCGAGGAGACTGGTCTTCCCCGCGCCGGGTGAGCTGACCAGATTCAGGACGAAGACGCCGTTGTCGGCGAAGAGGGCACGGTTTTGCCGTGCAATCTCATCGTTCTTTTCCAGGACTTTACGTTCTATGGTGATGACGCTCATGTGCGCTCCACTGGTTCGTCGTCAAGATCGATCGTGAGGACCTGCAGTTCGGTGCCGGAGAGCATGTGTGTGCGCGCGGAGCCGCATGCCGGACAGAGGGCGAGCCCCGGCTCGGTAGCGGATTCGGCCCCGCAGGCGGTACAGGCTATACGATACGCAACATGTTCGATGTCAAGAACGGCCGGGGCGAGGGGCGTGTCACTGGTGACGGCGGTGAAGCAGAAAACAAGTGAATCGGGTACCACGCCGGCGAGATCGCCGACGCGGACCCTCACACTGCGCACACAGCTGCGCCGTTCGGCCGGGACATATTGTCCGATAATGTCGACAATACTCTGGGCGATGGAAAGTTCATGCATGCGTTTCAGCGTTGCAGCATCATGGAGTACCAATAGATATACGCATCGCCCAACGTATCTTCGTCGTACGAGACGTGTGTATCGGGAGTCAGCCATGTCCGTGTGCGTGGGTGATGGCTCTGGCCTTTGCCGTACTCCTGTTCCAGGATGGAGAGCATGCGACGGGAGTTCTGTTCGCCCCGTGTGCTGACGATGACGCCGGCGAAGCGGCCGCCGATGAATTCCAGGTCGCACGATTCGATCGCAGCCTCACCGAGGCGGTGGAGGGCGGTGGCATAGAGCAGCAAATCGCCATCACTGCGTGGGGACTTCAACTCCACCGTTTCGGCAAGCATGGCGACCGGCGTTCCCCAGTGGTGGCCGAGCAGGCCGTCACGCGTCTGGCCGAACCCGATTTCAGGCAGAGCCCTGAGGCAAAGCAGGATCGTGAGGAGTTGTCGTGGCGTCTTATCCATAGTGAAACATACAGTTTTTTGGGGATGAACGCAAAATGGGGGAGTCCCGTGATCTGAAGGTTGGTGCGGGTATATTGACATTGTCGCAATCCCGATGGATATTTGTGCCACCCATCCTTTGGGTGCTGTTCCCGGGGTCTTCTCGGGGAAAGAGACAAAGCCCTGCACAAATCGTTACGCAAACGGCTTCATTCAAGACGATGGATCTGCCCAATGGAAACAGATAGCCCACCGATCAAACACTCTCTCATTGTGTTTTACACCTTTGCAGGCTCGATCGTACTTCTCATTGCCGACTATTTTGCCGGCCCGTTTATCCGTTCCCAATCAGTTATCTCATCCCCATCGCCTTTCTGTCCTGGTTTAGTGGTCGGCGCTGGGGGCTCATCTTCGCAATCTTCATGCCGTCAGTTCGCTTCTGCTTTAATGTCGCTCTCTGGACTATCCCGTGGACGACAACCGAAGCGAGTGTGAATGCTCTTATTAGGATTCTGGTGCTGTCGTCGTTTGCGCTCATCATTGATCGGACGGCGATTCAGACGCGTGAGCTTTCAAGACGGGTTTCGCTCCTGGAGGGATTGCTGCCCATCTGCTCATACTGCAAAAAGATCCGGGACCAAAAAGACCAGTGGCAGGTAATGGAGAAGTACATCATGGATCGAAGCGCAGCCACATTTACGCATGGTATTTGCCCTGACTGCTTGCGCGAACACTACGGTGATGTCCTGAAGAATAGGAAGTAGCTGCGACCTCAGGTTTTTCTATTCATCCCTAACTATCTCCTGGGAGGGGAATGAGGGCACCGTTCTCACAATGGTCTTCGGGCCGCGCACCGGCAACGAAAGGGAGACGCTTAACCTGGGGAAGCCGGCCGTCAAGTTCGCCCGCGTGGTCTCAATTGAGCTTCAGATATCAGGACCAAGAAAGCCCGTTCTCGATCATGGCACGTCTTGACCTCGCTCACCCCAGTGCTCGTGCCGTTCTGGTGCGCATCCATGAACCAGGGAATCGCGTCCGTTTGGTAGGCGCCCCGGCAAGGGACGGCGGGTCGAAAGAAAAATGCGCTCGCACTGAGCTGCGTGGTGGCTCCGCGGTAGGTGCGACCAGCGGTTCCGCGTTCGAGATTCCTTTGAGAACATTCATGATGTCTCCATAACTCAATCAGGTAACCATGAAATCCCCTCACAAGAGAACGTACGGGACTTTTGGCGGAGTCTTCACGCCGTCACTACTTACGATTCTTGGCGTTATTATGTACCTCAGACAAGGATGGGTGGTGGGGAATGCGGGAGTCGGAGGAGCGCTCCTTATTGTGGGGCTCGCCACGTTGATCACCTTCTGCACGGGCCTCGCAATGTCGTCGATTACCACGAACATACGAATAGGGGCGGGTGGCCCATTCTCGATCATCTCGCAATCCCTCGGGCTCGAAATGGGTGGAAGCATTGGCATCCCATTCTTTTTCTCGCAGGCGCTGGCGGTGGCAATGTACATTTTTGGATTCCGGGAGGGGATTCAATGGATATATCCGCAGGCTGATGCGTTGCTTGTCGATCTGGGGGCATTCGCCCTGGTGTTTGTTCTTGCCTATATGAGCACCAGCGTTGCATTCAAGATTCAGTTCGTGATCATGGCAATTATTCTCGGCTCTCTCGTCTCCATTTATGCCGCGCTGTTCTCCCATCCATTGCACTGGGACTTTGAGTGGTTCGGGAGCTTTCGCGGCTCGCCGGAGGGGAACTTCTCCGGAACAGACTTCTGGGGGGTCTTTGCCGTTTTCTTTCCCGCGGTTACGGGTGTTATGGCGGGAGCAAACATGTCCGGTGAATTAACCAATCCGAGAAAGAATATTCCTATCGGTACAATGGCAGCGATTGTGTCAACAACGATTGTCTATGTCAGTCTCGTGTTTGTTGCAGCACTTCTTGCATCGCCGGATGAGCTGATTTCGAATTATACGGTGCTGATAGACCGATCGTACTGGCAGCCTGTTGTGATTGCGGGTTTGCTCGGTGCAACGTTTTCCTCGGCACTGTCGTCGATCATCGGCGCCCCTCGTGTGCTTCTGGCTTTAGGGGAGAAGAAAATTCTTCCGGCGGGGGAGTTTCTCTCCAAAACGACAAAGCGCGGTGAGCCGCGAAACGCAATGTGGATTACAGGAGGAATCGCATTCATCGGATTGCTCTTGCGCGACCTGAACGCGGTTGCGCCGTTGATCACCATGTTTTTCATGGTTACGTACGCAATGATCAACGTGGTTGTTCTTGTGGAGCAGAGCCTCGGCTTGCCGAGTTTCCGTCCGACGCTCCGCGTACCGCTTGTTGTTCCGATCATCGGCGGTGCTGGATCGTTGTTTGTCATGTTCATTATCAATCCGACCGTTTCCCTGCTTTCTACAGTCATCGTCGTAGCGTTCTACGGGATGCTTGTCAAGAAACAACTCAAGTCAGAGACGGGAGACTCACGGAGCGGATTGTTCACTGCTCTTGCAGAGTGGGCCACCAAGAAATCCAACGAACTCTCCCCTCACAAAGAACAGCGGGCATGGCAACCGGATCTGCTCATACCAATTGAGGCGCCGCGGGAGATCAGAGGCGCGTACCGTCTTATCTACTCAATCACCTATCCTAAAGGGTCGATAAAAATACTGGGTCTCACGACTGGAGGCGAAACGGAGAGGCTCAAAGCGTATATTCCGGATATCGTCAAGAATTTCTCCAAAGAACGTATCTTCACGTCTTCATCGCTCATCGAAGGGAAGAGCTTTGGCAACGCCGTGAGCATCAGCATGCAAGCGCTGTCTGCAGCGTTCTTCAAACCGAACACCGTTTTCATGAGCATTGCGGAAAAACAGATACGCGATGAAGATATCCTCATGATTATTGACCGTGCAAAAGTCCACAATTGGGGCCTGATTCTGTATGTACCATTCGAGAAAGTCGGGCTCGGGCTTGAAAGGACAGTCAATCTCTGGCTGCGCGATCTTCCTCCGGATTGGGATGAACGAATGGATCTGGGCAACAATGATCTTGCGATGCTCACGGCGTTTCACCTTACACGCAATTGGAAAGCGAAGTTGAACCTCATTCTACAGGTTGATGACGAGTCAGCCGTACCAGGCGAGCAAAGGCGGCTCGAGCTGTTATCCGAGCTGTCCCGGACTCCCCGGGGGGCAGACTTGAAGGTCCTCGCGGGCAGTGAGCTGGAGGCGTTCGGGAATGCGCCGCGGGCTGATGTGCATGTAATGGGCCTTGGCTCGACAATAAGCATCGATGAGATACGGCTCATCTCTGGAAATCTTCGAACGTCATGCGTTTTCGCTCTCGATTCGGGAAACGAGAACGCATTAGTATAGTTGATCATGGCAGCTACGATATTGTCGTGAAACAAAGGTGCAGTAACGTGCGCATTATGTGATCGCCAAACGTTTTTGTCCATTGGCGACGCTGGAACTCTGCTTCTACATTCAAGTGCTACAAGGGGCAGGTCACATCTCAACCATCATGAGGAGAGTCAACATGAACGTCAAGGACATTGTGACGAGCTTCTTTATTGTCGGACCGATCGTTTTTGTCGTAGCCCTTATCGTCGCATATCTCTATAGCTTGCTTGTCCATGGAAACGGAGTCCTTGAATGGGAGACGGCGATTCGTCTTGCGCTGATTTTGGGGATTACTCTTCCCATCGTCCGCCAATTGGACAAGAAGAAGGGGCTGTAGCAACACCGCGGATGAACCAACCACTGCGAATACTATCGAGACACTTGCCAACGGCCGCATCTTTTGCCGTTGGTATCGTTCCTGTGATCATCCTCATCCTGTGGTTCGACGTATCTCGAAAGGTCATCGGCAAAGGTGCTTTGGCGTATGCAGTTGGCACGGTGGGCATCAAAATGCCGTTATACCACCTGCTTGTCGTCAGGCTTCTTCACAACAAACTGTCCAACAGAGCACTTGCATTCTCACAAGGAGTCATATCTGCATTCTCTGAGCTTGGGGCAGCCTTGGGCTTTTTCTTTTTTGTGGTCCCTGATCTGACTTTTGCTGAGCTCATCGGGTTTGGTGTGGCGGCTGGCTCGGTGGAAGCCATCATACTTCCTTTCATGGGGAATCCACTTCAACGGACACCACTGGAAACTCACGCGGAGGAGGTAAGCAAGAAAGCGTCCGAGAACAGTGCGATTCAGTGGCTAGGTGTGCTCGAGAGAGTTCTGGCGTCGCTCGTTCACACCGCCGCGCGGGGTCTGACGTACATCGGTTATTCCACGGGCCATCTTGTACCCATAGTTCCTGCGATTGTGGGTTTTGCAGCGATCGATGGACGTGCTTACTACGCGCACCTTGAAAAATGGCAGTTTGACAACATTCACGTATTGGCCAAGTTCTACCGCTTCCTTGGAATGGTCACCTGTTCCCTGATTCTGCTCTTTGTTTCTTTGTACTATTGTCGTCCGTGAGGGAAAAACCACGTGAGAACACCTGCAGCGACGTTGACGTCAATTCTCGACATGTGTACGTATGGGATGTGATATAGTTTGGTGATTACGACCGCCCCGCGGTTGGGCGCACCACCGGTTTCCCAGACCGGTGTTTTGACAGTGTGAAACATGTTCCGTACTTTAGGACTCCCTATTCCTATGACCTGGACATCGATGTACGCAGGCTCCCTAGCGCCGGGCGTAGCCCAGAGTACGCCCCATTCAAGAGGCTTTTCGACAAATGACCAATCAACCTTCGCATAGTACGATTTCCCGCTGGCGGCACAAGCTCCACGAAGTTATTTTTGAGGCTGATACGCCGATGGGAAGACGGTTCGACATTGCATTGATCGTCTTCATCGGGCTAAGCGTGGCCGCCGTCATGCTGGACAGCGTGCAACCGATTCGAGTGGAATACGGACAATGGCTGATATATGCCGAGTGGTTCTTCACAATCCTCTTTACGCTTGAGTATCTGCTCCGCCTTTTCGCGGTCACACGGCCGATGTCCTATGCAAAGAGCTTCTTCGGCGTTGTAGATCTTCTCGCAATTCTGCCAACCTACATCAGCCTGTTCTATCCGGGCGGGCAGTATCTCGTCGTCATCCGGCTCCTGCGTATTCTCAGGGTCTTCCGCGTGCTCAAGCTTGTGCAATATGTTGGCGAAAGCAGAGTTCTCATCCAGGCTCTCCGCGCAAGCCGGCGGAAGATTACGATCTTCATCTTCACCGTACTGACACTTGTTACGATTCTCGGATCGCTCATGTATCTTATTGAAGGGGAGGGCAATGGCTTTACCAGTATCCCCAAGAGCATCTACTGGGCGATCGTGACCCTCACGACCGTTGGCTACGGGGACATCACTCCCCAAACCGTCACGGGACAACTCCTTTCCGTCGTTATCATGATTCTGGGATACGGCATCATCGCGGTCCCGACCGGCATCGTCACGGTGGAAATGTCACAGGCATTCAAATCAAGGGGAGCCATCCGGGCATGTCGTGGCTGCAGCGCCGACAAACATGATGAGGATGCCGTGTATTGCAAATACTGTGGACGTCAACTCTGATGGACAAACCGGCAACTCCGGCAGAGCGTGACAGCAGGCCCCCCCAGTTTGTCTTTCCCGCCGGCTATCACAGGTTCCACAAAAACCAACTCTTCAATTTTCAGCTGAATCGTTGGTATTCTCTTGGATATACAGATTTTGAAGAATGTGCTGAAGCGGGAAAGCACTTAAGGACGTTCTCCGGGCTTCCCCTTGATCTCAATTGGGAAAAACCACTGAAAGCCGTGCTTGATCACTTCAGGCTCGATCATGTTACGGTGCTTGGTTTGTCAATGGGCGAATGGCTCTGCTTGAGAGCGTCAGCTTTTGAGCCAGATGTCCTGATTCTGTCTGGAAGCGAAGACCATTTTATCCCCCTCAAGATGCACCGGAGACAGTTGAACGCATTTCCACATGTTCGATCCGTGACTGGGCGAGTGTTCACAAAGGAAGAGCACGCCCAGAACCATTACCAGATTGGCAACATACGTCTTGCGCTTGACGTCATGATTACATGGATTGAAGAAAAACAAGAAGATCAACGTCGACTGCGCAATAACTGAGGAGGCGAATTGAACGTGCTACCCACCATCCGGACGCAGAGAAAGGGGCAGACCTCATGAAACGCTCAAGCACGCAGACGATGAAGGTTTGTATTGTCGGGGCCTCCGGCAAACTCGGCAAATACATGGTGCAGCACGCACTCGACCGGGGCTACGAAGTAGTTGGAGTGTGCCGGGAGAGCAGCGTTGGGAAGCTCGACGCGTTCAAAGGGCGCATCACTATCGTTCCGGGCGCAACGAACGATCGCGGGGTGATCCAGCAAGCGGTTGCAGGGTGCGACGGGGTACTCACTGTGCTGGTCCCGTGGGGGATCCAACAGTACTCGACCGGAACCGCGCAGGCTGTGCTCGACTACGCCACTCAGGGCGCGCGCCTTGTGTTCTCGTGCGGCTGGCACATTACCCGCGACGGGCAGGATGTATACTCGCGGTCGTTCAAATTGCTGGTGGTTGCCTTCGGCTGGTTCGCCAGGCTCTTTCGTTTTGCAGATCTCGACGATCAGGTCGAAGCATGTCGACGGATATTTGCCAGCGATACGCGGTGGACGGTGGTGCGCGGAAGCGACCTCGAAGAGGGAGAGACTCAGGGTCTGCCTGTGTGGAGTCGCCACGTGGGTGACCCAATCCTCAAAAGCAACCTCACCCGTCGCATCGACTTCGCACTGTTCATGGTGGACGCTCTCGAGAATGACGACCTGATCCATGAGGCCCCGGCAATTGTCGGTTGCAATACGCCCTCAGCGCGTGCGCACGCCGCTGCAACCGGGCACGGCGTGGTCGTGCCAAAGCGAACTTCTGCATCTCCACCGGCGAAACTCACTACGTGACAGAAGATTGCCCCGCCCGGTTCAGTGTCACAGGTGCGAAGTTCTTTGAATGGCCATTCAAGGGAGAAGAAGGAAGACAATGATGGACGGCCTGTCTACTTCTCTGTTTGCTTGGTGAGGCGAATCAGTGCACCCCCGGTTTCTGCAAGATGAAGCACCATGTGCGTGCTGGCCGTCATTTCAGATTTCTCGAGTATGGCGCCCATATCCCCGGAATCTGACCGATCGCGGAAAAGAGTCGCCGCGTATGGTGCACGATCGAGGAATGTCAGTGGAACATCAAGAATCCGGGGACCCCTGCCATTCATTACCCCGATGTACCAGTCAGCCCCTTTGCGTCGTGCCACAGCAACGAATGCGCCGACCGCACCATCGATACCACGGGTCTCGTCCCAGGTAGTGGGAATATCCCGTATCAGCGGAAAGATCTGATCGTGTGCGTACGCTCCCGGGAAGTCGGCCAGCATGGGCATCGGATTTTCGAATACCACATACATGGCAGCGTTGTGCGCACGCGTTCCCATGACCGCCGGCGCGCAGTAGCGCGGGGTGAAATCGGCTTCTCTCACGGAGCGAACCCCGCCAAGATGATAGTCCATCGGTCCGGCCAGCATCCGGATGAACGGCACGGTCACGTTATGGTCCGGGGTACACCGTGTACTCCACTTGTCCCATTCAAGATTGAGAACCCCCTCGTGATTCATAAGGTTCGGAAAAGTCCTCGTCAGTCCGGTCGGCTTGGCTGCGCCGTGCAAGGAAACTGTCAGGTGGTGTCGTGCCGCCGAACGCATGACCTCCGTGAGATAGGCGATGGCTTCCTGGTCATCGCGCTGGATAAAATCAAGCATGAACCCCTTGATTCCCCACTCAGCGTAGAGTGCAAACACCGAATCGAGGGATTCGCGCCGGAGGGAGTCGAAGTGCAGCCAGAGACGGAGCCCAACGCCCTTCGTACGCGCATACGCCAGCAGCGCTGGGAAATGGAGTTCGGCAATCGGAGTGGTGATGCGAATGTCCGGAGCGGGGGAAAATGAACGATGGTCTCCATACCAGGCGGTCATGTTCCCGTTGCCCGAATCATATCCAGTCAGACTGTGATATGCGACACCGTTCTCTGCGCAGAAGTTGATGTAGCTGCACGCTGTACGAAAATCCATCTTTCCCGAATCACGTTCGCTGTTGAGAAGGTGGCCGTTCCACCAGTCCCATGTTGTTTTTCCGGGCCGGATCCATGTGGTCGCGGGGAGTTCGCACGGGGGCGCGAGATGTGTGAGAATATCCGATCCGATGAGATCGACTTCACGCAGTCCGGTGAGAACAACGCGCCAGGGGGTCACCACCGTTCCCCGTGCAACAACTGCAACGGTGCTATCATCCCGGCGGCGCGTGAGATCGGAGACGAACCATGAAGGGGTATCTCCGGACATTTGGACGGACATGCCGGCATAATCGAGGAGCCCGGCTTCGCAGATTGCTGAGACGACTCCCGGCGCGGGGCGGATCAGGAGCGGGAGCGGAAAACGCACGCCGCGGGGAACGGAGTCGAGCCCCGTCCAGGAACGGTAGGTTCCCTCAAAGTGGGTGTTTGCCCCGAGCCAGGCAGCAGTGACTGTTGCCGACGGGGGAAATCGGAATTCGACATCTTCACGCGCAATTCTGATGGTATCTCCCACAGCAGGTGCGACCAGAGTCGTCCGGAAGGCGACACCGTCGTTGAATACCCGGAACTCAACCGTGATTCGCCTGGTCATTGACCCTGAAGCCAGAAACGTTATCAGCGATCCATTGAACCTGTTCCGCGCGTGAGAGGTCTTGCCGACCGGGAGGAAATAGGTCTCGTCTGCTGATGTATCGCGGATGGATAGCCGATTACCGTGTATCCACTCTGACGGTGCTGCCATCATGGCTAGCGGGGAAGGCTCGACGATCCGGAGTGGCCCCACATCTATTGCGTACAGCAGCAGAGATCGTTCGTCGTTTGCCTCGAAAGCGGTCATGCTCACATTGCCGGCTGGCGATGCGATCCGGCACAGAACGCGAAGAGAGGGACTGTTTTCAGGATAGCAGGTGGAACTCAGTACCGTGATGAGGGTGAAGAGGCGTGCAGCAGATCGGGAGCAGGAGATGAAGGACATGAGCTGGAGCACACGTGACTGTGGAGATGGGTTATTGCCGTCTGGTTGTGGTGCTGGCATCGGGAGTATACGCCGGCGACAATACAAATGCAAATACAACGCACTGCGCAGCGACATGACCCGTTGTTCGGGAATGGTCCCGCGGAGAGTTGCGCAAGCCGTCCAATTGTGCGTTATTTGGAGGAGTTCATCTCGGTAGGTTATGAGACGGAGAGGATATCTGTGAACGTGACGGCGCGGACAGAAAAGCAGAAACGGCTCCGAGATCGCTCCCGGAGCCGTCGGACCGGCGCTTCTAACGCCGGTGCTGTTAGACTTCATAGACAATATACCCTCCAACCGAGGAAAAGTCAAGTATCGGAGGCATCAGCGTGCGGGTAATTTCATACATTGACGGTTTCAATCTCTATTACGGGTTGAAGTCCGCCAGCTGGAAAAGATTCTACTGGCTCAATATGCAGCTCCTGGTCCAGAACCTCCTTCAGCCGAGCCAGGAACTTGTGTTCACGAAGTATTTCACGAGCCGGATCTCGTACCCTGCCGATAAAGAACGGAGACAGGCCACGTTCCTGGAAGCATTGGAGACATTGACCGATTTCCGCATATATTACGGGCACTATCAGTCAAGCCCGCAACGATGTCACAAATGCGGTCACACGGTTCGTGTTCCCAGCGAGAAGATGACAGATGTCAATATTGCCGTTGAGATGTTGTCCGATGCGTATCAAAATCTGTTCGACGTCGCACTTGTACTGTCTGCCGACAGCGACCTCTCCGCACCTGTACTGGCCATACGGAACCTCTTCCCGGAGAAACGGGTCATTGTGGCATTCCCACCGCAACGCCATTCTGCCCAACTCCAGCGCCTGGCACATGGGTTTCTGCAGATCGGCAGAGCAAGTGTTGCCAAAAGCGTCTTTCCTGCGAGAGTGCCAAAGCCCGATGGATTCATGCTGGAACGACCCAAAGAGTGGGCATAGAGCTTTCGGGATCCCTGAACGCGAGTACGCTGTTGAGAGCGAATGATACCGTGAACGAAAGGAATGCCCGCTGATGATAGACCATCGCCAGGCACCGATTGCGATTGGGAAAGAAGAGTTCAAATCTCTTGGCTATCGTCTCATTGATAGCATTGCCGATTTTCTTGACACACTCAGTGAGAAGCCGGTGACAACCGGTGAGTCGCCTGAGCAATTGCAGACGATTCTTCGGCCAGCACCACTTCCTGAGAATGGGACCCCGGCGGAAGTGCTCCTTGCGAGAGCGTCTGACATGCTCTTCAACCATTCCCTGTTCAATGGTCATCCAAGGTTCCTGGGCTATATCACATCGTCGGCGGCTCCCATCGGTGCACTGGCAGATCTGCTCGCAGCTGCAGTAAATCCCAATGTTGGGGCGAACATCCTGAGCCCCATGGCGACCGAAATTGAAAAACAGACCGTCCGCTGGCTTGCTGAGATGATCGGAGTTCCTCCCTCGTACGGTGGCATACTCGTGAGCGGGGGGAACATGGCGAACTTCACCGCTTTCGTTGCTGCGCGAACAGCAAAAGCACCGAAGTCGATCAAAGAAGATGGCCTGTCAGCTGCATCCCGGCCATTGGTCGTCTATTGCTCAGCAACGACGCACACCTGGATAGAAAAGGCCGCGATTGTGTTTGGCCTAGGGACCAAGGCAATTCGATGGATACGGACTGACGCAGCCAACACGATGGATGCTGAGGCTCTGGAACAGACAATCCAAAGCGACATTGGGAATGGCTGTATGCCCATCATGGTCGTTGGTACCGCAGGAGACGTTAGCACGGGAGCTGTTGATAACCTGAACGCCATAGCACGCATATGCAAGACGTATGACTTGTGGTTCCATGTCGACGGTGCATACGGAATCGCGGCTGCCGTGATTCCCGAACTCCGGTCCCTTTTCCACGGTATTGAAGAGGCAGATTCTATTGCCCTCGACCCCCACAAATGGCTGTACAGTCCGCTCGAGGCCGGGTGTACGCTGGTGAAAAACCCCAATCATCTGCTTGAAGCGTACAGCTCTCATCCGGTGTACTACAACTTCGGTGCGGATGACGACCTCCTCACGCTCAACTACTACGAATATGGTCTGCAGAATTCCCGGGGATTCAGGGCTCTCAAGGTATGGCTGGCATTGCAGCACGCAGGACGAAGCGGGTACAGAAGTATGATCGGCGAGGATATTCACCTGGCCAAGTTCCTCTTTGACCGTGCCGCGAGGCATCCAGAGCTTGAGGCAGTGACCCAGAATTTGAGTATTACGACTTTTCGGTACATGCCGTCAGAGTATCCCGATAGTGTTGAGAACTTGGAAACCTATGTGAATACATTGAATGAAGCGCTACTCAATGAACTGCAAAAGGGCGGCGAGGTGTTTTTGTCAAATGCCGTCATACACGAGAAATATTGCCTGCGGGCCTGCATAGTGAATTTCAGAACCTCGAAGAGGGACATCGAGGAGGTCGTTGACATCGTTGTTCGAGAAGGGAAGGCGGTCCATAGAACGCTCATGAAATAAGATGACGGATGGAGGGATACTTGTGCCTGTCCCAGGGCCCTCCTGATAGCACTGCGCAACAGCACGAGGATATTGGCAAGCTCTTCATTAATTCCGCTCGCAAGAGGCGGGAACAAGAAGACATGGATTGAAGCGCCTTACGGCATACGGGGATCATCGGCAGGCGGAGCTTACTCAAACGCCGCGGATGTTCTCACGGTTGCGCGCGCACGGGAAGGCAATCTCATCGTTACCAGACCCACGTTTCACACGATGATGTGAAAAGAAAATGCCATGAAACTCATATCCGGTGACAGGTGAACAACCATACCACGCCGAAAAGAGTGTTTGGTTTAATCGGGACGATCCTCCTGTTGCTTATCATCCCGGTGAAGCTGTTCCGGTGGATTGACCAAGCCGCGTTGGGAGCAGCGATCAGTGGCGTGGCTCCGAGTCTTCTCGGGCCTTCAGGCCTGTTGTTCCTTCTGCTATCCGGCTCCGGCAGACTCTCACGGTTGACGCTATCGCAAATTGCAGTCATTGTGTCTTTTGTCTCACTCGGGCTGGAATTTGCCCAGCTCTTACCCCGACCGGGATTCCTGGCCCAGGTCCGCTATACATTTGACTGGTACGACGTTGCTGCAACACTGGCAAGCGTGGTGCTGTCATATTGGATCGCCCGGCTTCTGGCGAGGCGACATACGCTTGAAGGAAAAGGGGAGTAGACTGGTGTATTGACAGGGATCGTCTCTACGAACTCAACGGCCGCGTAGCGCCGAAACACCCCGGATTCTCACGTTGTACATCGGTGGCCGAACGTGAACTCCAACGGGAGGTTTTCGTATGAAAGCAACGACGGCAAGCATGCTTTTTCTCGGCATATGTCTGACACTGGCTGCACTGCTGGTGACGGATGTAATCTCAATCATGGTCAGTAGCGTGGTCTTCGCTCTGGCGCTCGTAATCCTCGGTGGCGCCTCGCGGGGATTCAGAAAACATTCGTGAGCATTTCATCCCCCAGCGTTTCTCGCCTCTTTTCCCCCGACGAACCATGACAGCATTGACTGGCATCCTCGTCGGATGCGTCCTTCTTGTGGTCATTGTATGGGCCGGTTGGTGTCTCTCATCCAGGCGTTCCTCTGTTCCCTGTCCTTCATGGCTGGGGTGGATGGTGGAGCTCGACAATTCGAGAACGTGAGATGCATTCAACAGACTATTGGAAACGGTACCCTCGAAGAGTCCCGGTTCGACCGCGCCCTTCTGGTCACGGTCCTGGGAGAGATACCCGATCGCAGAGCGGCTCTGCGTGAAACTTATGGCCTCCTGAACCCGGTTTGCGGAACGTTCGACTTCAGGCAACCGGCTCTCATTCACTGTGAATCTCGAGAAACCGTTGTAGATGTCCCACGGTCCGGGTTTCCCACTTGCGACTCTTAGCCCTATTCAGTTTCTTGTTCATATGACAATGATCAGGGTGATACTTTTCGGGGCCACCGGCATGGTGGGCGAAGGCGTGCTCCACGAAGCGCTTCGTGATCAGGGAGTCGAACGGGTCCTGGTGATCGGTCGCAGACCATGCAACGTCTCGCACCCGAAGCTGACAGAGCTATTGCACGCGGATTTCTATGACTACGGGGCGATTCTCGACCGTCTGCGGGGGTACAACGCCTGCTTCTTCTGCCTGGGAGTGACATCCATCGGGCAGGGGGAAGAGGAGTATCGCCGGCTTACCTACGATCTGACGATGGCAGCGGCAAAGGCCGTCTCAGATGTCAATCCCGATTTGGTCTTCTGTTATGTCTCCGGCGCGGGCACGGACAGCACGGAACAGGGCCGGAGCATGTGGGCGAGAATCAAAGGCAAGACCGAAAACGACTTACGCACTCTGCCCTTCAAGGGAGTCTACCTGTTCCGGCCCGGGTACATCAAACCCATTCGGGGGCTGAAAAACAGTCTGGCTTTTGCAAAAGTGCTCGCTCCGCTCTATCCGGTTCTCAGGCTCCTGGCATCCAAATATGTGTGCACCCTTTCGGATGTGGGGCAGTCAATGATTCATGCTGCGACGACCGGATACGAGGAGAGGATCCTTGAGTGCATCGACATTTCCACGCTCGCGAAACGGGGGAGAGACGGTGGCGGGTGACAGGGTTCATCAATCATTGTGAATGGAGCGGTGATGTCCTTGTCATTTCACGATCTGGAAGAGCTTCGCGCAGCAAAACGCGCACTGGAGAACCCGGGCCTGGCTGCCAAGATCACGAATGCGATCGGCATACCGGTGGAGCGGGGCCTTGCGCTGCTGCCGGAGAGGTGGACGGCGGCCATTACCGAAGCTGCACGGAAGGGTATCCAGGCCGCGCTGCATGTTGCCTGTGCATCGCTGCGGGGTCAACCCGGGTGGCGATCTCGTAACCTCCTGCACAAAGCCGCGGTCGTTGCCACGGGAGCCGGCGGGGGCGCCTTCGGTCTCCCTGCCCTGGCAATTGAGCTTCCGGTTTCCACGACGATCATCATGCGATCCATTGCTGACATTGCGCGGAGCAAGGGGGAAGATCTCAACGACCTCAACGCCCGGCTTGCCTGCCTGGAAGTTTTTGCGCTTGGCGGCAGGTCGAGCAGCGATGATGCCGCCGAGACGGGGTATTTTGCAATTCGCGCTGCCCTTGCCAGGGTGGTTTCGGATGCCGCATCGTACATCGCTGAACGGGGTCTCGCCATGGAAGGGGCGCCGCCGGTTGTTCGCCTTGTGCTCTATGTTGCGGGACGGTTCGGGATTCAGGTGACGGAAAAGATCGCAGCGCAGGCCGTCCCCGTTCTCGGGGCGGCGGGCGGAGCCGCTATCAATTATGCCTTCATGGACCATTTTCAGAGTATCGCGACCGCCCACTTCACTGTGCGTCGTCTTGAGAGGGTCTACGGCGCCGGGGTCGTGCGACAGGAATATGAACAGCTGCCGGTCTAGCGATCACTCGCTGAGCTTCAGGACGCACGTTCTCTACACCACGGCTTCACTCCCCGCGCGCACTGCGAAAACGGTCGATACCCGTGCCGACGGAGTGCTGGACCTCAGATGTCTAACCGGAGAATCTCTTCATGTCATTGACGTATAGATATGTTCATACGAATCTGATTGCACGCGACTGGCGACGCATCGCACGCTTCTACCAGGATGTGTTCGGATGCCGCCCCGTCCCGCCGGAGCGGCATTATTCGGGATACGACCTGGAGCGGGGTACCGGGGTTCCCCATTCCGCTCTCGACGGGGTTCATCTCCGATTGCCCGGGTACGATGCAGATGGACCGACACTGGAGGTGTATACATATACCAACCTGGAGCAAGGCCCGCCGCCGGCGGTCAATCGGGCCGGATTTGCACATCTTGCTTTTTCTGTCAATGATGTGCCTGCTGCGTGTGCAGCTGTTCTGGAAGCGGGTGGGACAGCTGTCGGGGAGACAGTCACGCTCCAGACTTCAACCGGAGCCAGGGTCACCTGGTGCTACATGAGAGATCCCGAGGGGAATATTATCGAACTGCAGTCGTGGGGATAGAGAAGGCAGCGGCACACCGCTCTCTGCATCGGGGAATTGACCGAACACGAGGCGTGTTCATCATACTATCGTAGTGACTTCAGGAGCCGCGAAATGAACCAGACACGCGCCACATTTCCAGCGATTATCGTGAAAACTGCAGTCACGCATTCAATCACATATTTCGTCGTGGGGGTTCTGGCGGCAACGCTGCTCGACTACGGACGATTCTTCCAAGAGTCGAGCCTCAGCCTTATGATGCGGAAGTTGAACGATCCCTGGGTGATGGCGGGACCGCTCTTCCAACCGGTGAGAGGCGTGTTGTTCGGTCTGGTTTTCTACCTTCTGCGAGAACCTTTCTTTGGCAAGACGGGGGGGTGGCTGGTGCTCTGGATGGTCCTGGTTGTTGTGGGGATTCTTGGAACATTCGGACCGACGCCGGGGTCACTGGAAGGGATGATCTATACCCTGTTTCCCCTGGGAGTGCATCTGAAAGGACTTCCGGAGGTCCTCCTGCAGTCCCTTCTGCTGTCAGCCGTGCTCTTCTACTGGGTGAATCATCCCGGCGCAAAGTGGCTGAACTGGTTTATGGGGATTTTCTTTGTCCTTCTCATGGCTATGCCGGTTCTGGGACTGTTGGCGGGTGAGCATGCGCGATAGCACGCGGTGCGAGATGTAATCCGAAGGCAGGGAGGGTAAGACTGAAAGGGGGACATCGCTTCGGTGCCCGTCGTTGCTCTTCCTGGATCCGGTCAGGCTTCCGGTGTCAACGATGCCGTTCCTGGATGAGATACAGCATGTTGTCATCGACGCGATAGAAGAGCGGGGCCACAAGCACTTTCGGGTACCGGCGCCGGAGACGGTCGACTTCGCTCAGCGTGAAATCGATCTCATTGCCGATCTCGAAGAGAGGAGCATATTGATTGAACTGCTCCTCCGCCAGGTTCCGCTCCCATCCCGCACTGTCCACGAGGCCCTGGATAAACTGTTCTTTCCGGGAGGCAAGATTGACCATCCCGCACTGATCGTGTGCGATCAACGCCAGAGATGTGACGCCCCCGACAGCGATCGCGTAGGACACCTTGAATTCGCTGTACCGCAGGTTTGCGCCCCCCGCACGAATGATAAATGCAAAATTGTCAGGGATGCGCAGATGTTTCCGGTTGTCCATGCACATGCCGATCAGGAGCCGGGCATTGGAATATGACTCGTGAGCGCGGCCAAGATTGTGGTATTCCAGGAGCAAGCCGAGGGGTGTTTCCCTGTATTCAACAGGGATGTCGTTGCTTGATGCTACTGAGATCAGTCGATCCATTGGGCGTTCACCGTGCTGTGGAATCTCGATCGGGGTCTTCCAACGTAAGCAATCCCCGGCAATACTTCAAACCGCATCAAACACGGCCTGACAGCCCGATGCAATCGAGTTCACGACAAACTCCTGGACAAATTCATCATTTTCCTCGATCTTTCTCCGGCGGCAAGCCGGTTTGAATATTCCGTATCTCACGAACACCATTCTTCCATAACGGGTATGATTATGATGATTCGATCCTGGCTGAGAGCACAACACCCCGGAAGGGTTGTGAGGGGTTCCGTTGTCTGTATGCTTCTTCTTGCCGGCCTCCTTGCGGCGCCGCTGACCGAAGGGCAGACACGCGACGCCGGGAGCGACAGCATCCGGTTTGTATGGAAACGTTATGAGGGAAACCCTGTGTTTCCTTCTGAGACAGGAACATGGCGCGAGGCCCAGGCGGCGAACCCCGATCTCCTCCTCAAGGGCGACACCTTCTTTATGTATGTCCGCGGACAGAGGGACGGTCACGACAGGATCGGTGTGGCGACGGTCCCGCAGGACCATTTTGACGGTGTCACCTGGAACATCTTTCCCGAACCCGTTATCGATGTCGGTGGGCCGGGTTCATGGGACGAAAATCATGCCCTTGACCCGGCCGCCATCCTCCACGAAGGCAAAGTCTTTCTGTACTATACCGGGTCGAGTCCACGCGAAGACCGCGCGATATGTCTTGCTGTTTCTGATGACGGAATCCATTTTACAAAATATGGACACAATCCTGTTGCCATCGGCGGGGGACCAGAAGTAGTCTACCGCGACAGCACGTTTTATCTTTACTATTGGAAACAGGTCCCCGGAAAAAAGGGATTTCAAATCCACTATGCTGTTTCCCGGGACGGGTATCACTACACCGAACCGCAGCTCTCGGTTGCTCTTGCCGTAGGCCCGGAAGGAAGCTGGGACAGTTTCACCGTGGAGACCCCGCGGATTTTCCATGAAGGTGATCTTTACTATATGGTCTATTGCGGATCACACCGTCACAAGGACTATCCGTTTCATGCCGGTCTCGCCACATCCACCGATGGTGTTCACTGGAAGAAGTATCCCGGCAACCCGATCTTCAGCCGTGGGGAGGAAGATGCATGGGACGAAGGGGCGATCTGGTTTACCACGATCGAGAAGATCAAGGGGCGGTATTATATGTGGTATGAAGGGTACGGTGGAGGGACCGCCCGGACCGAACCGTACGGAAGCTATCTCAAAGGGGGGAAATCGCAGGTGGGCATGGCGACTCTCGATGCGCCCTATTTCTACGTCCCAACTGAGCACGTACAGACCACCAAATGATGCAGTCCTGGAACCGGAGCAGTACCCCCGGCAGGTCACAACCTTCACATCAGAGGACCGTACACCGTTCATATGGCTACCACGCTCCGGCTGGTACGGGGCGACATCACAACGCTTGCGGTTGATGCGATTGTGAATGCTGCCAATGCTGCACTGATAGGAGGAGGTGGCGTTGATGGTGCTATTCATCGCGCCGCAGGGCCGACGCTTGCACAGGAGTGTCAGGAAATCCGGAGGAAGCGCGGTGGGTGTCCAACTGGGGAGGCTGTCATGACCGGTGCAGGAAGACTCCCCTGCATGTATGTGATCCACACTGTAGGACCCATCTTCGGAACCACGAAAAACGACGCATTCCTTCTCGCGAATTGCTATCGGAACAGTCTGCGCCTTGCCAGGGAGAAGGGAATCAGAACGATTGCCTTTCCGAACATCAGCACGGGAGTGTACGGATATCCCCGTCACGAGGCCGCAGTAATTGCGATCAGGACGGTCAGAGAAGAAATAGCCGACGGTCTCATTCGTGAGGTTGTCTTTGTCTGCTTTGACGAAGACAATGCAAGGCTCTACGAAAAGCTCCTTTCCCGCACACAGGAGCGGGCCGGGAACTCGAAACAGCGCCCCGGGGATGAGTGATGGAAATCGGCAAAAAACTCTACGTGAAAGACCGGAATGCATGGCGGGCCTGGCTCAGGAAGCATCACCGGGACGCAGGGGAAATCTGGCTGATCTACTACAAGAAGAATTCTCCCAAACCGCGCATACCGTATAACGATGCTGTGGAAGAAGCGCTCTGTTTCGGGTGGATCGACAGTATTCTCAAGCCGATTGATGGCGAAAAATACGCCCAGCGCTTCAGTCCGCGCAAGAAGGGGAGCAAGCTCTCGGCGATGAACCGCGAGCGTATCCGGGAGCTGGTCAGGCGGAAGAAGATGACAACGTTCGGATTGGCCGCCGTGAAGCATGTGCTCGACTCATCTGGGGACGAAGACACCGTGCGCATTGCACCTGACATTCTGCGGGCCCTGAAAGCCGACAGGAAGGTCTGGCAGCACTTTCAACGATTTCCCGATTCCTACAAGAGGATCCGTATCGGATGGATCGAAGCTGCCCGGGAGCGTCCGGAGGTTCTCGAACAACGCCTGAAGTACTTTTGCAGAATGACGGCACAAAACAAAAAATTCGGTATGGTACAGTAGGAGTTACACTCTCTGCGCACAAGGAGAAAGGATTGCCAATGACTGCCCGCATCATCGTCCCCGTATTGATTCTTGTTATGATCATTCTGCTCGCAGGGTGTTTTCCGTCCGACGTTCCCGAACCCGCGCAGAATCCGGCCGGGTTCTTCATGGGTGTATGGCATGGTTGGATTGCGCCCGTGTCGCTGATCGTAGGCATCTTCAACGAAAATGTCAGGATCTACGAGGTCCACAACACCGGTTGGTGGTATGATTTCGGTTACTATATCGCCGTCATTGCCGGCTTTGGAGGAATTGCTATTTCGCGCGGGAAGCGGAAGAAGTCGCATGGGAAGAGCTGACGCGGGGGAAGACGGATTGTCTCCGCATGAACCGCTCGTCACCGTCATGCGCATTCCGGCGATGTGAAAGACGAGCTGTCGCGCGTCAACGCCGCCCGCGGTGTGATACGTTTCTGCAGGCATTCGCTGCATAGAGGTGTTCATTTGCGTTTTGCCGATAATCTGGCCATCTTGGGTGCCGATGTTCTTCTCCGGGGCCGTCTCATATCAGTTGGATGACTCTTCGTGGCGCCTTTCGATCTTGAGTATCTGATCCGCGTGCTTCCCGGTATTATCGTCGGGCTGACGGTGCATGAGTTTGCGCATGCCTTTGTGGCCCAGAAACTGGGCGATGACACGGCTACGCGTATGGGTCGGGCCTCGCTGAATCCGCTGAAGCATATTGACCCGCTGGGGTTCATCTTCATCGTGGTGGCAGGCTTCGGCTGGGCGAAGCCCGTATTGATCGACCGGACGAAACTGCAGTCGCCGCGACGCGATGATGCACTGATTGCTTCCGCAGGCCCGTTGTCGAATCTCGTCCTCGGGTTCATCGGAGTTCTTGTGCTTACGGCGCTGCTCCGGATTGCACCCTATGAGGGGAACGCAGTCTATGAGTGGTTCCTGAATGCGGTCCTCGCCGGCGTCTATGTCAATCTCGGTCTGTTTGTCTTCAATGCAATTCCCCTTCCTCCGCTTGACGGATCGCATGTGCTGCTGAGTGCTCTGGACATGCAGGAGTCGCCCAGCGCAGCTCATTTTTTCCGATATGGTACAATAGCGTTATTTGGCATCATCATTGCCGAACAAGTGCTGAAAATCAACATCCTTCCACTCGGTGCGGCTGTGCGGTTTCTGGCCGATGGATTGTTCGGGCTCGCCGGATTCGGGGGCCGCTAGACCAAGAGGGGGAGCGTGTGGGGAAACCTGTAGGACGATTCCCGGAGTATGTATGGATACAGTATCACTGCTGATTGGGGTTGCCGTTGGAGCGGTGATCACCTTTCTCATCCTTCGCGTGAAGTACGAGCGGGACAGGGGTCTCCCCCGCCAGGAAGCAGATCGGCTGCAGGCCGAACTCTCTGCCATCTCCCTGGAAGCCGGGAGAGCCTCTGAACGGGCCACGCTCCTGGAAGCCCGACTTCTTCAGGTGCAGCAGGACCTCGGACAGGAACGTACCGCTGGTTCCCGGGCCTGTGCCGCGCTTGCAGCAACGGAAGCAGAACTCCGGAATGCCGCGACAAAACTTGCCGAGCAGAAAGACGAACTGAAGGAGATGCAGGATCAGTTTACGGCGGCCTTCAAGAACCTGGCAAACGAGATTCTCGAAGACAAAAGCCGGCGGTTCACGGATATGAACAAGGAACATCTGGGCGCATTGTTGAGCCCGCTCCAGGATCACATACGGGAGTTCCAGCGTACAATCTCCAGCACGTATGCTTCTGAAAGCAGGGAACGGGCGACCCTCGGCGAGCAGATCCGCCACCTCACCGAGCTGAACCAGCAAATCACCCGGGAAGCATCGAACCTGACAAGCGCGCTCAAAGGGCAGTCGAAGACCCAGGGAGACTGGGGGGAATTGATCCTGGAACAGATTCTCGAACGGTCGGGCCTTGTGCGTGGCACACACTATGCAGTCCAGCAGTCCATGAAGGCGGACGATGGAAAACAGCTGCGCCCCGATGTGATCATCATGCTGCCCGACAACAAACAGCTGGTCATCGATGCCAAGGTATCGCTCACCGCATATGCAGAATACTGCAAGGCCGACGATCCCGTGCTCCAGCAACAGTTTCTGGATCAGCACATTGACTCGCTCCGCCGTCACATGAAAGGACTGAGCGAGAAGAACTATCAGAATCTGTACAAACTGCAGAGCGTCGACTTTGTGCTGATGTTTGTTCCCCTTGAACCCGCGTTTGTCCTTGCCGTGAAGAATGACATTGCGCTGTTCAACGATGCTTTTGACAGGAACATCGTTGTGGTGACCACGTCCACGTTGCTTGCAACCCTGCGCACTATCGGAAGCATCTGGAGGCAGGAAAACCAGAGCCGGAACGCGATGGAAATCGCCCGGAAGAGCGGAGAACTCTATGACAAGTTCGTGGCGTTCCTTGAGGATCTGAAGAGCGTGGGAGACCGGCTACAGTCGGCCCGCGATTCGTATGACGTGGCGGTGAGCAAACTCTCGACAGGACGGGGAAATCTCATGCGGCGCGCGCGTGAGCTCAAAGAGATGGGAGCGAAAGCGAATAAGACTCTGCCAGCGCATTTCGCGGAAGAGTCGCAGGAGGATGCTGCCGAAGAACCGGGTGAAGAGAACCCGCGCCCGGTCCGGTGATGCACGGACGGGCAGCATCGCCAGGAAGCAGAGAAACGACGACAGCCGCACCGGAGCTCGATGGAGTTCCGGTGCGGCTGTTTCAGGGATATCGCTTCCGTCTGTCCGGGATTCTCGCGGACGCGATCAGCCTTCCATCGAGCTCATCGTACTGAAGATGATTCCGGCGAAGAGGATGACGAAGATAATGGCGATTGCGATGCCAATGAGCATCCAGATGAGAGACGCCTTGGCCCAGTTTTTCTTGTTTAGATTCGTCCCGCTGTCAAACGCCCACACCAGCAGCATGATCAATCCGACGAGAGGGATATACGTGATCAGGAGCGTAATGACCCAGTCCTTTACGCTCAGCGGTTCGGCATTGGGGAGTTGCTGGTTCATGATGACCTCGGGAAGTGAGTGATGTGAGTGGATGGGCCAAATATAGGGGTTTTAAATTGATTGTGCAATGCTCTACGGTTGAATCTCCCTGCTCCAATCGGTATCTTCATGCCATGACTCTCCAGCCTGCAGACATACGGGAGCAGCTTACTGCCGCCGGGTCGACCATCCGTGCGAGCCACCGGCACGGCGCCGACGGCTGGCAGACCTGCCTAGCCCTGACCCGTGCCATGGATGACGCAGTTCGGTCGGCCTTTCATGCGGGTGTTCCTGAAGAGCTGCGGTCACAATGCGCGGTTCTTGCCGTCGGTGGGTACGGCAGGGCAGAACTCTGTCCGTTCTCCGACGTGGATGTTCTCGTTGTGTGCGCCGATGGGGCGTTGCATGCGCAGATTCAATCGGCAGCCAAACGATTTCTTCACCTTCTGTGGGACACGGGGCTTGATATCGGACACAGCGTCAGAACAGTGGAAGAAGCCCTCGTGTTACACGGGCATTCGCTTGATGCCTGGACCGCCATGGTGGAGTCCCGGTATCTCTGCGGCGCAACGGAGCTGGCTGACGCCCTCACAGCTTCCATCCGCGAGCGGATCGCCGGGGGCCCTGACCCGTGGTTCATCCGGGGGGTCTTTGCGGATATGAGCACCCGTCATGAACGATTCGGGACTTCGGTCAAGCTACTCGAGCCGAACGTGAAGAAGAGTGCCGGCGGTCTCCGGGACCTTCACATGTTGTTCTGGCTGCACAGGGCGGTCGATCCCGCATATTTCTTCCCGCTCAGTGGTGTTCAGGCTGCTACGGTATCGTTTCTCCATCTTCTCCACCAGAACAAGGAGCTCGATGTCGAAGAGGTTGGCATGGTCCGGGACGCTCTGGGTTTTCTTCTTCGCGTCCGTCACGAAATGCACTACCAGCGGTCCGCGATGAACGACACGCTGGAATACACATTGCAGCGGGATGTAGCCGCAGCACTGGGGTTCGGTGATCGTGATGAACTCCGGTCTGTCGAGGTCTTCATGGCAGCATACTACCGCCAGGCGCGCCGCGTCCATAGCCTTCACCGCCGCCTCAGCCAGCGGTTCCAGGAAGTGATCGAGCCCGCCCCGCACTCTTCCCCGGCACGTGTCGGTGATGACGGATTGCTGCGCGTCGATGATCGATCGGTCTCTGTCGCACCCGGCGTGCGGACGTTCGCCTCGCCGCGGGAAGTGTTCCGGGCCGCCGTCCTGGCTGCCGAGCAGGGACTGGAGCTGGACTTCCGCGTCCGCGCCGCAATCGAACGAAGCTTCCATTCCTTCACAGACCAGGATCGCCTGGATCCCGAGCTTGCCGTGCTCTTCGGGCGGATCATCCGGTCCGGACGGGCAGGGGATTCCTTTCATGTTCTGAACGACCTGGGCGTGCTCGGGTGGTATATCCCGGAATTCGGTGATCTGGTCGCATTCTTTCAGCACAATGTTTACCATTATTTTACCGCGGACGAACACACACTGATTGCCATCGCGCATGCGGAAGACCTCATCACCGATCCCGGTCCCCTGGGAGAAGTGTACCGGTCTCTTCCTGAACGGGAAGTCCTCCTTTGTGCCATCCTGTTACACGACATAGCCAAACCACTCGGCGTCGCCGACCACGAGATCACGGGTGTCACCATTGCGCACCGCGTGCTCGAGCGGTTGGGTCTGGGCAGGCATGCGGAAGCTGTCGGCTTCCTCGTGCGTCATCATCTCATCATGGAGCAGACCGCCTTCCGGAGGAATGTGCATGATCCGGCGACGATCCGCGACTTCGCCTCCCGGTTCGAACGACCGGGGCTGCTCGAGTATCTCTATCTTCTCACGTATGCCGACCTCTCAGCGTTGAACATCACGGTGTGGACCGAATGGAAGGCGGCCATGCTTCACGATCTGTACCGCCGCACTGCGGAGGTACTCCACAGGAACCTCCACGGCGAAGAGATCGACCGGTTTCATGAAGACCGACATGCGGAAGTGGTGGCCGAACTTGGCGAGGCCCTTGCGCGCGAGATTCCCCGTGAGGAGATTTTCGGACATCTTCGCGCCATGGACAACGATGCCTACCAGGCGGTCTTCACTCCTGCAGAAATCGCCGGACACATCAAGTCCGCGCGGAATGCCGATACCCCGTCGACCCTGTTTTCCCATTACGGCTCACATACCGAAGTGACGATCATTGCCCGGGACGCCCCGTTTGCCCTGTCCCGGTTCTGTGCGGTCCTTGCAGCAAACGACGCCAACATCTTTGACGCGAACATCTTCACACGGAGTGACGGTGTGATCATTGACCGTTTCCGCGTCAGTTCCGCCATGACCCGTCTGCAGCTCGATACCCCGGCCTGCGAAAAGATCTTGCGGGAGATCGGACTTCTCATGGGGGGAGATCTGGATGTCGCCCAGTTATTCCGCGAGCATCACCGCAAATGGAAACGGCGGCCCCGATCTGCAACCAATCCGAACATCCGGACGGATGTGGAGTTTGAAGAAACTGCCGGCTACACGATCATCGACGTCTACGCTCCTGATTCGGTGGGATTTCTCTATCGCGTGACGGAGACCATGTCGCAGCTCGGGCTGGATATCTACTTTGCAAAAATTGCAACACGGGTGGATGGTATCATCGATGCCTTCTACGTGCGTGAGCGGAACGGCGGACGGATCTCGTCCGGGATGCGGCACGCTGCCATCCGCAAAGAGATTCTCGCGGCCATACGCCGCATGACGGAGCTCGCACCAGCATGAAGTCATCGACACCTCTTTCTCAGCGGCCTATTGGCGTTTTCGACAGCGGCATTGGCGGACTGACGGTCGTGCGGGCCATCGGTGCACGGCTGCCGAAAGAGAATATTGTGTACTTCGGCGACACCGCTCGTGTCCCCTACGGGTCCAAATCGCCGCAGGTGGTACGTGAATATGCCGCCGAAGACGTGGACTTCCTCCTGGGCAAGGACGTCAAAATGGTGGTGATTGCATGCAACACCGTCTCGGCAGTGGCATTGGATGTCGTCCAGAAGCGTGCGAAGGTTCCCATTGTCGGCGTCATTCGCCCGGGCGCCGAGGCGGCCGCGGCTGCTACACGCACGAGGCGCGTGGGCATTATCGGCACGGCCGCAACGATCAACAGCAACGCGTACGGCCATGCACTGCGTCACCTCGCACCCGACATCCAGGTGTCCTCCCGGGCATGTCCGCTGTTCGTGCCCCTGGCAGAGGAAGGATGGATCGATCACCAGGTCACGCTGCTGACAGCTAAAGAATATTTGTTTCCGTTGACGCTTGAAAAGATCGACACGCTCATTCTCGGGTGTACACACTACCCCGTTCTGCGCGGCGCAATTACTGCAGCAATGGGAGGGACGGTGAATCTCATCGATTCGGGGGAGGCGGCCGCAGTGGAGGTGGAGCGTGTCCTCGACGCTCATCACCTGAGAAACATGAACTCTCATCGGCCAAACCTGCAGTTCTACGTCAGCGACCTTCCTGCGCGGTTTGCCGAAGTGGGGGAACGATTCCTCGGTCATACGATGGGGCGCATCCGTGTCGAACGGCCAAAACAGGAAGAGATGCCTGGTCCGCGGTGAAGTTGCGCGGCTTGGAGGAAGTTTAGTATATTATGTATTCTGACAGGTGACTTTCGTTCCTTCATATATCGCCCTTCTCCGCTCTGGAGAGCTCGCCCGGCGGGTAGCGGCACTCGAGGGCATGCTTCACGCATGCACTGTGTGCCCGCACGTCTGCGGCAACAACCGTCTGAAGAATGAACGCGCACGCTGTTATACCGGAGCCCAGGCCGTGGTGTCGTCGTATACCCTCCATTTCGGTGAAGAGCCCGGACTCGGTGGAACGCGGGGCGTCGGCAACATCTTCTTCGGCAACTGTAACCTCCGGTGCGTATACTGTCAGAACCATCAAATCAGCCAGAATCACCGCACGGAACAGGCCCATGAGGTGACGCACGAACGCCTTGCGGACATCATGCTGGAACTCCAGGCGCAGGAGTGTCACGCGATCGGATTCGTCTCCCCCATGCATGTTGTCCCGCAGATTGTGCGGGCGGTCCTGCTTGCCGCCGCTCAGGGACTCCGACTTCCGCTGGTATACAATACGAACGCGTACGACAGCGTGGACGTGCTCCGGCTCCTGGAAGGAATCGTGGATATCTATCTCCCCGACCTAAAATATGCCGACGACGAGATGGGACTCCGGTATTCGAAGGTCGACGAGTATCCACGCTTCGCACGTGCGGCCATCCAGGAGATGCACCGGCAGGTGGGATCAGATCTCGTCGTGGATGCGGAGGGGGTTGTCCGGCGCGGCCTGGTGATCCGCCACCTGGTTCTTCCCAACGACATCGCAGGGAGCAGGGACTCACTCCAGTGGATGGCCCGCACCCTTGGTCCGCACACCACGGTGAGCCTCATGGCACAGTACTATCCGGCACACAATGCTCTCCGGACGCCGCTCCTCGATCGCGGGCTGCGCGAACGTGAGTATGAGAGGGTTCTGGAGGATCTGGATGCGCTCGGTATGGACCGGGGGTGGATTCAGGAGCCGGATGCACCGGCGACCTACCGGCCGGAATTCAGCTATCGGGACGATCCGTTTCGCAACAGTGGCACGCCCACAGGGAAGGAGCAAGAAGATGAATGAACAGCGAAAGGCACAGATAGCCGCAATCCGCGATTTGCCCCAGCGGTTACAGGACGTGGTGCGCGATCTGCATGATGACCAGTTGGACACACCCTACCGCGCAGGAGGGTGGACGGTCCGTCAGGTGGTCCACCACCTTGCGGATTCCCATATGCATGCATACATTCGCATGAAATTCATGCTGACGGAAAACCATCCGACAATCAAACCGTATGACCAGAATATCTGGGCTGCACAACCCGATGCGACAGCCACGGCCATCGAACCGTCGTTGGTGATTCTGATGGGCTTGCACGAACGATGGGCTCGCATGCTGGAAGACGTACCAGACGACGGGTGGCGGCGGACGGCGCTGCATCCCGAAAACGGACCGTTGACGCTGCACGACATGCTGGACATCTATGCAAAGCATGGAGAGAAGCATGTCGGACACATCCGCGGTCTCCGCGAGGAGAAAGGATGGGCCTAATCCGCCTCACTGTGCTGATTGCTATCCTGGTGAGCGCTGTTCCGGTGCATGCTCCGGCACAAACAGAGAAAAATCCTCCCGACAAGTATTTCTGGCTCACGTACGCCCCTCGATTCAGGACCATTGAAATCTGGGGAGGGATGACTGTCCCCCTCAGCCACCGGGGCCTCACCGAGCTGTGGTTACGTGGGCCCGGCACAGGGATGAATCTGATGGTGCTTGCCACAAACAACTTCGTTGTCGGCATCGGCGGAGAGATAAGCCTCTTGAGTTTCCGCCAGGGGGTTTTTGCTGCAAAATTTCCCGGTGTCCCCTCGCAGTTCAAAGACATGGCATTTGTCCATCTTACGCTGGGGATGCGTTACTATACACGACCCAGCGTCCGCATGTCGCCGTACTTCGGCATAGACATCGGTTTTGCCCGGCTCACCGGTGCTGAATACAAACGGATCGTTGACGGGGTCCGGCAAACGTACTATGATGTCCCGGGCATTGCACGGCTTACCTTCGGTGCATCGGCGGGACTCGACTACTACATCTTCCGAAGGGTCGCCCTCCAAGGGGAGGCGCGCGGAGTCTACATGCATAACGATCCCAATGCGGGGATGCTTCTCTTGCTGCGGTTGGGTGTAAAGTTCGCACTCTGAGTTCATGACCCGATACCGAACGACAGGACTTCAACAATGACCGCTGAACAGGTGCTTGGAGTATTCAAAGAAACCGGTGCGTTGCTGGATGGACATTTCCAGCTGACATCAGGCCTGCACAGCAACCAGTACTTTCAGTGTGCAAAAGTCCTGCAGTATCCAGAGCACTGTGAAGCGCTCTGCAGCGTGATTGCATCGCGGATGCGACAGTCCGACATTCACGTGGTCATCGCCCCGGCACTGGGAGGTATTGTGGTCGGGCAGGAGGTCGGAAGGCAACTCCGCGCTCGCACCCTTTTTGCCGAACGCAAAGACGGTGTCATGCAGCTCAGGCGGGGTTTTGACATTCATGAGGGCGAACGGGTGCTGGTGTGCGAAGACGTTGTGACCACGGGCGGATCGGTGAATGAAGTCGTCACCATTGTGCGTCATCTCGGCGGTGTCCCTGTCGGTGTGGCCTGCATCGTTGACCGCAGCGGCGGGAGGGTTCGTTTTTCCGACACGATCGAACCGCTGACGGCGGTTCTCACCATGAAGGCAATCACCTACGATCCCGCGACCTGTCCTCTGTGTGCCGCAGGCACGCCGGCGGTGAAGCCGGGAAGCCGGGTGAACCGATAGGATGACCCCGATGGAACTCAAACGTCTCCGCCGTGAAACAGTGTACAGAGGGCGCATCATCGACCTGCTGGTGGATGAGGTCGAATATCCATCGGGAAACCGCACCGTGCGGGAAGTCGCCCACCATCCCGGCGGGGCTGCAACGGTGGCCCTGCAGGAGAACGGGATGATGGTGCTTGTCGACCAGCTCCGCTATCCGCTGGAAAAGCATATTCTTGAAATTCCTGCGGGAAAACTCGCGCCCGGCGAAGACCCGGCGGTCTGCGCAGCGCGGGAGCTGGAGGAAGAAACAGGCTGGACTGCAGGCTCCGTTCAGAAACTGTGTTCGTTCTACACGTCGCCGGGATTTTGTGACGAGGAGCTTCATATATTTCTTGCCCGGAACATCCAGCTTTCTCCGGAAGGCCATCGCAGGGAAGAAGGGGAATTCACCATGAGTGTCCGCGAGATGGCGATGGATGATGTGCTCCATCGAATCCTCACCGGAGACATCAAGGACGCGAAGACGATTATCGGCGTCCTGCTGGCAGACCGGCTGATGCGGGAGGAAACGGGCACGACCGGCTCATGAAATACCGGAATATCATTTTCGATTTTGACGGCACGCTCACGGATTCGCGCCGGGATATTGCGGGGGCGCAGCTCTGGGCTCTTCACCAGATGGGGTTCGAGCACATCACAGAACATGAGCTCTATCCGCTCATCGGCAAACCGTTACAGGACACATTCGCGCGTGTGATCCCACTGGACGATCATCACCGCATCCCTGAGGCCATAGCCCTGTACGCCGAATACTATCCGCCACGGGCTCTGGACACGACCGTGCTGTTCCCTGGAGTCCTGGCCACCCTCGTGCTCCTTCGGTCGCGCGGACACCGTCTGGCCGTGGCATCGACCAAAAAGGGCGTGGGTATCCTCCGGGCAACCGAGCATTTCAGCATCACGGCATTGTTCGACCGGTTGCAGGGAAGTGAGGGGTTGCAGTTCAAGCCGTCACCGGACGTTCTCCATGCGATTCTTGCGGCTGAGGGGTGGTCGCCACGTGAGTCCCTCATGGTGGGTGACACCGATGCGGACATCCTTGCCGCCCGGAACGCCGGTATCCGTTCATGCGCTGTTACCTATGGGGCCTTGACTCGTGAGCAGCTCATGACATTTCATCCGGACTACATCATCGACAGTATTACCAAGCTCCCTGCATTGACTGATGGCGCCCCCCGGGGGACGCGGACACTGCCATCACGCCGCCGGAGCCATTCATGAACCCTGTTGAACTCATCCGGGCCAAGCGCAACGGTAGCGCGCTGACGCACGAACAGATTGCCTGGTTCATCAAGGGGTTTGTTCAGGGTGACATCCCCGACTATCAGATGTCGGCCTTTCTGATGGCAGTGTATTTTCGAGGGATGTCTCCCGACGAAACCGCCGCGTTTACCGATGTCATGCTGCATTCCGGCACCGTGGTTGATCTGTCATCGATCCCGGGGATAAAAGTCGACAAGCACTCGACGGGAGGAGTTGGTGACAAGGTGTCGCTGATACTCGCGCCGATGGTGGCTGCGTGCGGCGTGCCGGTTCCGATGATTTCCGGCCGAGGGCTGGGTCACACCGGCGGCACGCTTGATAAGCTCGAAGCGATTCCCGGTTTCCGGACGGACCTTTCGGTTGAAGAGTACCGCCGCGTGATCGCCGATGTCGGAATGGTCCTGATCGGTCAGACGGCCGAGATCGCACCCGCTGACAGAAGGATGTATGCGCTGCGCGACGTCACCGGTACGATCGAATCGATCCCCCTTATTGCCGGCAGCATCATGAGTAAAAAGCTTGCGGAAGGTCTTGATGCCCTTGTGCTGGATGTGAAGACTGGTGACGGGGCATTTATGGAACGGGAAGAGGATGCGCTTGCTCTTGCCCGCGCCCTTGTCGGGATCGGCACGGCTGCCGGGAAGACAACCCTTGCCTTCCTCACGGGGATGGACCAGCCTCTGGGACTCGCGATCGGAAACTGGTGTGAGGTTGTGGAATCCGTTGAGTGCCTTCGTGGAAGGAACGTTGCGGATCTGATGGAAGTGACGTATGTCCTGGGCGGAGCCATGGTGATGCTCGGTGGGAAAGCCGGAACAATCGCCGAAGGCATGGCGCTCTGCCGGTCAGCCATCTGGTCGGGTCGGGCGTACGAAAAATTCCTCGAGAGCGTTCGGCGGCAGGGAGGGGACATCCGTGTGCTCGAAAACACTGGCGACTATCCCCAGCCGGCGTACACGAGCGATGTTCTCAGCACACGGGACGGCTATCTGACCGGTTTTGACACGCGCCGTATCGGGGTTCTTGCTGTGGAACTGGGTGCGGGTCGACAGCGTGCGGGAGACGCCATCGACCACAAGGCCGGGATAGTGCTCAGGAAAAAAATTGGCGACCGGGTGGCAGAGGGCGAGATACTGGCCGCGGTGTCGGGAGACCGGAAGGAGTGTGTGGAAGCCGTTCATGCGAAACTCGGAGTGTGCTTCCATATCGGTACGGAAATGCCGCCGCGCCGCGCCGCAGTGAGGATGGTCGTCGACAGAATCGGCGAGAAACCGTGGGTCCAGCCGGAGATTGTCTAACGTGGCAGAGAGGAGATCAACATGAAACAGGTACAGGATGTCGTGCGGGGACGTACGGTCCTGACGGTGAACAAGAACGATACCGTCCAGGATGCCGCTGAGGTCTTGCATCGACACAATGTCGGTGCCCTTGCCGTGATGGACGGAGAAATCCTCGTCGGTGTGTTCTCCGAACGCGACGTGATCGGCAGGGTCATTGCAAAGCGTTATGATCCCGCCAAGACGAGTGTCGGTTCGGTGATGACGCGGAACATCGTCATTGCGCGGGCGGATGAGACGATTGATTCGTGTGTGCGAAAGATGAAGCTCGCAAACTGCAGACACCTCCCCGTGGTTGACGGGGATGTGCTCATCGGAATGCTGTCACTGCGCGACCTTATGCAGGTGGATATGTCTGAAAAGACCGAACGCCTTGAGCTCTTGCAGAACTATCTCTTCCACCTCCCCCCCGAGCCGGACAAACGCTGACCGGAGCAGTGGTCAGCGTGTAGCGATGACCTTCAGCATCGCTTCATGGATTGCACCGTTGCTGGCAAGCACGGTTTTCTGATAGATGTCGAGCGCTCCGCCGTGCATATCGGTAATCGCGCCGCCCGCTTCACGCACGAACAGTGCCCCTGCAGCCATATCCCACGGATTCAGGCTTACCTCCCAGAACCCGTCAAATCTGCCGGCCGCGACATATGACAGGTCAAGTGCAGCGGAACCCAGGCGCCGAACCCCGCGTGCCGCCATAAGGAAGTGCACAAAGTGCTCCACGGTGCTCCCGGGATTTTCGGTGATGTTGTACGGAAACCCTGTGACCAGAAGACTGTCGATCAACGTGGATGTTTCCGACACCTTCAGACGTTTTCCATTCAAAAATGCGCCGGCGCCTTTCTCGGCAGTGAAGAGTTCATCCTGATTGGGGTCGTAGACAACGCCCCCGACAAGTTCCCCCTTTCTTTCAATGCCGATGCTAACACAGAATATTGGCACGCCGTGCAGGAAATTGGTGGTTCCGTCGAGCGGGTCGATGATCCATCGAGTGTCCGCCGGGGCCTGGCTTCCACCACTTTCTTCCGCTAGGATAGCATGGGTGGGATAATGGCGCCGGATGATGCTGATGATCCGCTCTTCCGCGCCACGGTCAATTTCCGAAACCAGATTGCGTTCCTCTCCATCTTTCACTTCGACGGCCCGCACTTTCCCGACATTGCGTTTGAGAAAACGGCCCGCTTCACGGGCGGCTTCGATGGCAATTGTTACCATAGAGACTCCTGAGAGTGAATCACAGTGTGGAATGGGGTGTTGCCGTTACCGACCAAGCTGGCCTGCCTTGGCCAGTCGCTCTGCGATCAGGCGGGGAAGTCGGACTCTGAGCCTGACCGTTTCCTCATCGTACGTCTTTTCGAGAACCTCCGCCACTTCGTGGATCCGCGCGATCCGGGCCGATTCCGCAATGCCGAACTCGAGCGTTTTTTCTACGATCTGCTGATCGAGAAATGCCGTCAGCCGCTCCCGCAGGGCATTCATGTTGATCCCGCGTGTTGCTGAAACAAATGTCGCGTCGGGATGGTTTGCGTGTACATACGAAAGGAGTGTGCGCTGTGCCAGGCGGTCGATCTTATTGAACACGAGCAGCGTGGGTTTGCCCCCTGCTTCCAGATCCTCGAGGGTCTCGTTCACCACCGTCATCTGTTCTTCGAACAGGGAGTGGCTCACATCCACGACGTGGAGGAGGATGTCCGCCTCGCGGACTTCGTCCAACGTGCTCTTGAACGATGCAATGAGGTGGTGTGGAAGTTTGCGAATGAACCCGACGGTATCCGACAGCAGCACGGTGTGGAGCGGGGAGAGAGTTACCTGACGGACCGTCGAATCAAGCGTTGCGAACAGCCTGTTTTCGACGAGGACGCCCGCATCCGTGAAGGAGTTGAGAATGGTCGACTTGCCGGCGTTCGTATATCCCACGAGTGCAATCCGCGTAAACTGTTCGCGCCCTTTGCGTTGAACGGCCCGCTCGCGGGCAACGCTCTCGAGTTTGTCGTTCAAATGACTGATGCGCGTTCTGATGGCGCGTCTGTCCGTTTCAATCTGCGTTTCCCCCGGCCCCTTGGTGCCGATGCCGCCGTATTGTTTCGAAAGATGTGTCCACTGGCGTGTCAATCGGGGGAGCATGTACTGGAGCTGTGCGAGCTCGACCTGTGTTTTTGCTTCGCGGCTGCGCGCGCGCGACGCGAAAATATCCAGGATGAGAGCGCTCCTGTCGAGAATCTTGCAGCTGATCATCCGTTCGAGATTCCTCACCTGCACAGGCGAAAGATCGTCGTCAAAGATGACGAGATCGATTTCTTTTTCCTTTACGAGCCAGGCGATCTCTTCCGCCTTCCCCTTGCCCACAAAAAACGCGGCATCGGGGGCGGGGCGCTCCTGCAGAATCGTCGATACCACATCGGCGCCGGCGGAGTCGGCCAGCATGGCCAGCTCCTCGAGATAGTCCTGAACCCGGGCCCTGCCGATTGTCCGGGAGGCGAGACCGATAAGGAGCGCACGCTCCCGCCGTTCCGTTGAGCGTGGTTCAGGCATAGTCCTGATTCTCCGGTGCCGGTGATCCTGTGACGCGTGCCACGGCCATCTCGGCGAGTGCACACGCGATAGCCAGGAGAAGGAATACTCTCCAGAGCTCAACGCCATACCGGGTCTCTTCAATGGAGCGCGGAACGGCTGCAGGAGAGGCCACGACGGTTACCTCGTCTTCCGGAATCCCATGCCGCCTCCAGAAGTCCTGCTGTCGGTCTACCGTTGCGGATGTGAGGTCCGATTCCAGCGTTGCTTGATTGACCGCAATTGCCTGTATGGTCCCCCTGCTTCCCGCTGACGGCCCTGTCACCTGAAGCCGGTAGATACCTGATTCCTCCGTGGGAGACGACTCGGCGAGGTCCGTGGCCCCTGCGCCGGAGCTGCGCGATTGCACGAGTTCGCGCACACCAGAGGGGGAGATAATGGCCAGTGGTGCCCCACCGTCAGCGGATACGTGGCGGAGGACAAATGTCAGCCGGTCGCCAACGGTATATTCGATTGTCGGTCGTGCTTCCGTGGAGAGATACAGAACCGATCGATACAACAGTGGTGCGAAGATCCCCTTGAAAGGGAAATCAGACCAGACGCCCGCGGCATCCACGGCGAAGAGGAAGACCTTCCCCCGTCCGGCCGGATATTCGCACAGAAAAGGTCGCCCATCCGTGAGGGTGATAATAGGGTTTCCCCGTTGTCCGGGGGAAAGCATCACAGCCCGCTGTATTCGTGGTGATTCGACTGAGGGTGTCCCTCGCTGTGCTCTCCGCTGGTCAAACATGCCGCTGAAGACCGGATGAGATTGATCAACTCTGTCGAAACGGAGAAACCCGGGGCCGCGATCCGGACCGGGACCCTGAGGAGGAGACACGAGCGGTGGTATGCCGAGTGGAGTGAACAGCGATCTGTTCACTGCGTCGATGTCGGCATCAGGCCCCGGAAAGACGATGAGACCTTTCCCATCCCGGATCTCCCGCACGATGCGGGCGGAGAGTCCGGCAGAGAGGCCGCCGGTGTTTGCCAGGACGAAGACCTCGGGGGCCAGCTCTGCAAGAGCGAGGCGGTCCTTGGTCGTCTGGCGTACGGTAAACAACCCTGCAACTGACGAATCCCCCTCCAACGTCAGGGCGAGTGCGGGGTACCGCGTGTCAGTCTGTGCAGATCCGGCAAGCAGAACACCGATATTTTCAGGAATCGTGAGAGTGAAATACCTGCGGTTGTCGATCTCCATCCCGTCTTCGTCGCATTGAATATAGCCCCCGATGGCACCGCGGCGTTTCGGCACTGCGGCAAAAGAAACAACACCGGATCCGCGTGGGGAGAGGGAAACGGACCGTTGTGCGACACGGACGCCGTCCAGATAAAGACTGGCGACGGAGTTGCTCCGGGGGACCGCACCGAAGTTCTGGATCGTCGCCTGAACAGTGAATGGCCTGTCCCGTGCGAGAACCTGGCTTTCCACGGTGGCGGACGTCACAGCAAGATTGTCGGTGTTGCCGGGTGCGAGCGGTATCCAGAACAGGCGAATTCTCCCGTCTGTTTGCGTTGCAACACTGTCTCCGGCCCCGCCCGTGCGGACAAGATGGGAGGCCTGTCCGTCTGTCAGGACGTAGATCTCACGGTGCACATTGGGCGAGGAGACCGCGAGAGCCCGAGCCCTATCCATGATCCGATCGTATCTGTAGGATCGTTGCGACGGTCGCATTTCCGGGAGAGCGCGGCCCAGCGTTTCGACGGATTGTGAAGGTTCCTGGGTGCCCGTCTCCTCTGACTGAGAGAGTCGCAGGAGATGGATGTCATCACCGGGCCGGGCAAGGGAGGCAATGCGTGTCACGATCTCACGGGCCTGGTCAAACAGGATACCGTTCTGATTCCGGAGGGACATGCTTGGGGAGTCGTCGAGCACAATGACCATGGTGGAGCGCGCCGCTTCCGTGCCCAGTCCCGCAAGTGACGTCCGCACTGCAGGTCGTGAAAAGGCCAGGACCAGAAAGACAACGAGCAGGGTGCGCAGGAGGAGGAGGATCCACTGCCGGAGGCGCAGGCGCCGCATGCGGGTCCGCTGGAGCTCATGTAAAAAGCGGAGAGTGCTGAATTCCACCGTTTTGAGTTTGCGGAGGTTCAGCAGGTGTATCAGGATAGGAATGGCCGCCGCCGCGAGCCCGAACAGCACCAGTGGATTGAGGAACGTCATTGTCCGTTATGAAAAAGTCGAGAAATTCCGACTGAATTGCAACTTGACTTTCCCGGCGATTCAAAATATATTGGTAACACACACGCAACCACTCGCGTCATCCACCTCCTTCTATCATCGGGTGAACACCGTTTCATGCATTGCTTCCTCAACCTGATGCTCGTGCTGTTTCTGCTTCTCCACCCGGGAATCCCCGGGGTGGATGGCGGTGATGGACGGGGCATGGCACAGGATCTCGGGAAGCGCCAGGGTGACACGGACGGCCTCTACACGACCGTCGGCAACATTGGCCTGACAATCAGCAATTATGGCACAATCGGGACGCGCAATGCGTACTGGCCCGATCAGCCCTCGTGCGAGTATCCTCGTGGTTCCCGTATTGAACACGTTTACCAGGGCGGTCTCTGGGTTGGCGCGGTCTCCCGGATTTCCGGCCAGCAACAGGTCAGCACCGGCGCCACCGATCAGGCCTCTGCGTCGCGCATCGGGCAGGGATACGAATTCACGGCTGACGTTGCCGCCTCGGTACTGCAGCGTTCCTCACTGTCCACATCGCGGTTTTTCTCCGAGTCGGCGGTCGGTCATCAGGATTTTGTGGCCCTGTACAGCGATCTGAACCGGACCAATCCGACCACGGGTGACACGATTCCCGAGCACACACCGCTGAGCGTGAGCGTGCGTCAGGAGAGCTATGCCTGGAACTTTCCCTTTGCCGACTTCTTTGTCATTCTGAATTACACGATCTACAACGCCGGACGGGATACGCTGGATTCTGTCTATGTCGGTTTCTGGAATAACGCCGTGGTGAGGAACACCAACAGTGTCCGGCCGGGCACTCCGGGATATTTCGATCATGGAGCGAACGGGTTCATGGACACGCTCCGGATGATGTACACATTTGACTTCGACGGCATTCCGACCCCTCCTGCCGCCGACAGCTACATCGGTGTCATGCTGCTGGGATCAGATCCCTTTCCACGCGCAGTGGATTCCGTCGGTGCTCTCCGCCGCAGGACGTACTACAATGCCTGGCGATTTCGCAGCTCCAGCGGCGATGCCGACTATTTCTCTCCCGTTGACGATGCCGGCAACATTGCAGGAGCCCGGAGCCGGTACGACCGTCTCGCGGCATCATTATCGCAGCCGAAAATTGATGCACTCCGGTTGCAGGCCAATAACATGACGACATTGGTCTCGACAGGCCCGTTTTCTTCGCTCCTGCCCGGTGACTCCCTGAATGTCATCTTCGGTGTTGTCTGTGCGCGGAAGTTCGGAACAGCCGCCGCCCGCAACGATACGAGGGATCAGAGAAAACTGCTGATATCCAATGCGGGATTCTGTCAGAAAGCCTACAACGGCGAAGACGTGAACGGGAACAATATCCTCGATCCGGGGGAGGATCTCAACGGAAACAACCGTCTCGATCACTATCAGCTCCCCCAGCCACCACGGCCTCCCAAGGTCCGGGCCGAGGTGGACAACCAGAACGTTGCGTTGTACTGGGACCAGGCAACGTCTGAATACTCTATTGATCCTGTAAGTGGTGAGCGGGATTTTGAAGGCTACCGGGTGTACCGCTCAACTCCCGGGACCGACTTCACCAACCCGCAGGACTTTCTGCTGAATCTTTCGCTCGCGGGTGAGTTCGATATTCCCGGGAACGGCGTCGGATACAACACCGGCTTCGCACCCATTCGCCTGCCGCAGGCGAAATTCTTCCCCGGCGACACTGTTTCCTACTGGTACAAATTTCCCCCTGCCGGGACGAACATCACCCACCTCAACGGATGGCAATACCTGTACGGCGTCGCGGCGTATGACCGTGGCGATTCGGCGACGGGGGTGACGCCTCTCCAGAGCAAGACCGAGATCGTCCGTGTTGTACCGGGGACGCCCCCGCAGGAAGATGGCGCAAAGGCGGTCGGGGTGTACCCCAATCCCTACTACACGCGCGCGGTCTGGGACGGGACAGGGGAGCGGACACGAAAACTCTACTTCACGAACCTGCCGAACCGATGCGAGATCCGCATCTACACTCTGGCCGGCGATGTCGTTGCTGAACTTCAGCACGATGCGGCAACCTATGACGGTACGGACATCGAGTGGTTTCGCCAGTTCGGGAACATCAATACGCCCGCCCGCTTCGCCGGGGGCGAACATGCCTGGGACCTGATCTCACGGTTCGACCAGGCCGTTGCGTCAGGACTGTATCTGTTCACCGTGAAGGACCTCGAGGGGGGGAGTATTCAATCAGGGAAGTTTCTGATCATCAAGTAATTTCATCGACCCATCCACACTATTGACGGAGGCCACCAGTGAGACGAACTCTCCTGCTTGCTGCAGTGCTGATCGCCGTTCTCGGCGCCACGTTCGCACAGTACCCAAATGTTTCGATCAAGCAGATCCAGCAGGTTCCGATGGACTCGCTCCTGGTGGCGGACACTCTGAGCGGATTGAGCGCCAATGCGAACAATGTGCGCTGGACGCTGCAGACTTCTCCCTATATGGGGGATACCGTGACCGTGACGGCGCTCTGCGTTGCACCGGCATTTGTGGTAACCTACACGGCTTCAGGTTGGACGATGGTCCTGTACGATACCGGAGCGGTCGCACCGTGGTCGGGTATCCTCGTCCGTGCCAACATCAACGATTCGACGCAGCTGATCGCGGACGGATTTCTGAGCATTGCAGCGGGTGATATCATCACCATGACCGGTGTGGTCAGCGAATTCCCGACCACCCGGGGCGGAAGTCTGACACAATTCCAGCCGATCGCAGGCAATCCGATCGCTATCATCGGAAGCGCTCCGCTTCCGCAACCGTTCATGCTGGACATTGCAGATTTTTACACGGGAGTCTTTCCATCGGGACAAGTCCGCTACAGCACCGGTGAACAATACGAAGGAATGTTGGTGGAGTTTCACAAGGTCATTGTCAACAACAAAGTGAACCCCACACGAGGTACGTTCAGCGTTGTTGACCAGGCGTTCAATGAAATCAGCGACTACGACTGGTCACATTTCTTCACGCTTGGCCACGGGAACTACGGCCCGGACACAGCGTGGCAGCGGATCTATGCGTCGCTCGGCAACGGCGTTTTGATCGACACGCTGCGTGGCATCATTTCAACCTCTTCCGGTAGCGAGAGCCCCCGGGGGTACAGGCTTTGCCCGCTCTATCCGTCGGATGTAGTGCTCGGTAATCTTCCCGCACCACCGCTGGTTTCGACGCATCGGCGGAACCCGGTTATTGTGCCGCCCGATTCCACTCCCACGGTGAGCGTGAAAGTCACCCGACAACTCAACGGGTCGCTTCCCAAAACAGTCTCCCTGGTGTACAGCCTGGCAAACGGTCCGTTCACTTCCGTGCCCATGACCTTCACGGCGTCGGACACGACCTACGTCGGCACAATCGGCCAGCAACCCGCCGGTACCTTTGTCCGCTACTTCATACAGGTCGCCGATTCTTTCACGCAGGTTGTACGGCTGGCGAACTCTTCGACAAGCGGTGCTTCGCTTGATACATCGAAAGGTTTCTTCTTCTATACCGTCCTTGATCGTCCGCTCAGGATCGCCGATGTGCAGTATACGCCATACATCCATGGCCGTACCGCCTACCTTGGTGCCGAAGCAACGCTTTCGGGGATTATCACGGCCGACACACTGCATATTGGAATATCACCACTGAGCAACGGCGGCACGACTGCATGGTATATGCAGAGCACGAACGCTCCGTGGAGTGGTATCTGGCTTACGGCTGCAGACACGCTCGCGCAGGCAGCGCTGTCGGCATTGCGTAACGGCGACAGTGTGAGCGTGAAGGGGACGATTCAGGAGCAGTTTGACGTGACCCGTCTCGGCAATATTACGCAGGTGGCCAAGGTCAGTTCCGGGAATCCAGAACCTGCACCTGTCGTGTTGAATACCGGCAGTTTCAATGTCGGCAACGGTGCACCGTCTGCCGAGCCCTATGAAGGGATGCTTGTCCGGTTCACCAACGTCGTCATCACCAACGTCAACCCGACGTTTTCCGACCCGACCGAGTTCGCAATCAACAGCAACGGAACCGGTGACATGATCGTCCGCAGGGACGGCCTCACGTCATATTCCAATCTTGAGGCGGATACAGCGTCCGGAAAGACAATCCTGCGAGTTGGCAATAGTGTTTCTTCGTTCACCGGCATCATCTATTATAGCTTCAACCAGTACAAAGTCGTCCCCCGCACCGATGCCGACCTTCTCGGTGTCGTGCTGACGGGCGTGGAACAGTCGACGGATACGGCAGTTCCGACGGCCTATGCCCTTGCGCAGAACTATCCAAACCCGTTCAACCCCACGACGGTCGTCAGCTATCAACTTCCGGCCGGCGGAGACGTGAGGCTCGTTGTCTATGATCTCCTGGGGCGCGAGGTGGCGGTGCTGGTGAACCAGGCCCAGGGGCCCGGCAGTTACACGGTGAACTTCAACGCGTCCGGGCTCTCGAGCGGCGTCTACCTTTACCGTTTGCAGGCCGGAAGTGTCGTCTACACGCGCAAGATGGTTGTCTTGAAATAAATCCTGAAAGGAGAGGGAACCCTGCACCGCAGGGTTCCCTCCAGGCATGAATCCCGTTGCCATGCGTGCGATACGGTGTTGTCTTTCTGCCCTGGTCCTGGCAGCCTTTGCCCTGAGCTGCCAGGAGCAGGTTGCCGACGTTCCGGCTCCCAACCAGCCGCCACGGACGCAACTCTGGTTATATCCGCAGGATGAAGTGCGCATGGGCCCGAGCAGGCAGCAGTTGCACTGGTGGGGTGAAGACCCCGACGGTATCGTTCGGGGATACCTCTTCGGGTTTACGATCGTGTTCAGCCCGGTGAGTGTCGATCCGCAGATGGACACCGCCCGGTATGCCTGGACAGCGGCAACTGACACGACGATTCTCTTTCCACTGGATACCCTGTTTCGCCGGTACATCGTGACGGTCAGAAGCGTGGACAACACGTTCGCCGGCCTGCCACAGGGAAGCGCGGTCCGGCTCACACCGTACCCGTACTGGGATAGGAACGACAATGGCATGTTTGACGGCACGGACGAGCGGCTCGACCGTTTGCTCACGGCCATGGACCCGGTCGGGAGCAAGATCACATTTCCCGTGCGGAATTCACCACCCCAGCTCTTTTTTGCAGCAAACCCCAACGATGAGACGCTTCCCCTCAGGCAACCGGACACGACCTACACCACCGCGACATTTGCGTGGAAGGCGACGGATCCTGACGGTGACAATACACTCGTGTCCTACAGGATTGCCCTGAACGACACAAGCTCTCCATCGCGCTGGTTGACCCTGTCGTTGCGAGACACCATTGTCACGCTGACGGTTCCCCGGAACAGGAGTGACAATGCCGGCGCGGTTGTTGATGCGGACGTGTACAGCGGCGCCTTCCTGGGCCGGCGGCTTGTCGGGGTTCTCTCCGGATTGCGTCTCGAGAATTTCAATACGCTGTATGTTCAGGCGCGGGATGCTGCGGGTGAATACAGCAGGGCAGCGGTGATGCCTTCGGGCACCGATCGATGGTATGTCAGGCGCCCGGGTGCCCGACTCCTGCTCGTGAGCGACTATCTGAATTCGGACGCGGCGGCAGCACTGGGCACATACCGGACGGCACTTGCCGGCGTTGCCGGGGGGCAGTTCGCGAACGTGGATATCCTCAATATGGGCCTCGGCGTTACTCTTGCCGACAAGAATGCAGGGCGGACGGGGACGCTGGTCCCGGCCTTTGTCGATCCCGCTCTCGTGTTTACATTTCTTTCCTATGACTATGTGGTCTGGTATACCGACCAGCAGCCCAGCCTGGGTGTCGCGCAACTATCGCTGTTCACCTACCTGCAGAACGGCGGCCGGGTTCTGTTTTCGACGTCGTTCCTGAACACGATCGACCCTCGGGGCGCCCTCAGAGATTTTGCGCCGATTGACAGCATCAGCAGCGTCGATCTAGCGCCGACACGGCCACCTGTACCGCCGGCGGTTCCAGGAGATACGCGCATTCCGGCAAACTCTGTGCTGTATGCCGACAGCACGAATCCGTTCGACATCTATCCGCAACTGGCATTCAATGCCACACCGATCAATCACGTTATCTTCATGCGTCCCGTCTACAAACGGACCGATGCACGGTACCTCTATCGACTCCAGCCCGATGCACGGGTCCCGCAGCGGTATCTCGGTTCCCCCACAGTGGCCGTGATCGACGGTCAGAACACGATTGTGTTCGTCGGTCTTCCGCTGCATCTCCTGGATAACACCGTTCAGGGAAATCCCAGGGGACTTGCCGCCTTTCTGGAGAAAGCGCTGAATCAATTCAATCCCGCTCAGAACGTCAACAGAGTGGTGTTCTGATGCGCCGCACACCCTCCATCATCGTTGTCGCTCTGTTCCTGGCAGGAACCGCCGGACTGTTTGCCCAGAGTGGAGAGACGGGCAGAATCACGGGGAAGGTCATCGATGCGAAGACCGGTGAAGAGCTCCCTGGCGCGAATGTTCTGGTGAAGGGCACATACTACGGGGCCTCGAGCGACATAAGTGGCAACGTCACAATCGAGCGCGTGAATCCCGGCGTCTATACGCTCGAGGTTACGCTTCTTGGCTACAAAGTCTATCAGTTCACCAATGTGACGGTCGAACGGGGCAAGACGTACACCTTCCGGGCCCGGATGGAAGAAACCGTTCTGACCATCGGCCAGGAGATCGTCATCATTGGTGAGAAGCCGCTCTTCGACATCGAAGAGACGGCGAGCCGCCGCAATATCGGGCAGGCGGACATCCAGGCCGCCGCAGTTCAGAGCGTCCAGGGCATCGTGTCGTTACAACCGGGCGTCGTCCTTGCCGATAACGAAATCCATATCCGTGGGGGGCGCGCACACGAAAACGCATACCTCGTTGATGGCGTTTCTGTGCAGGACCCTCTTTCCGGGACCGGGTTCGGGCTCCAGCTTGGTCCGGCCGCCATCCAGGAAGCCGAGGTGATCACCGGCGGCTACAACGCGGAATACGGACAGGCCACATCGGGTATCGTGAACATCACGACACGGGAAGGGGCCGACCGGTTCAGCGGCGCTGTGTCGTACAAGACAGATCATCCCGGAAATCCTGCGTACAGGGGAAACTGGAATACGGATATTTACGATCTGAATCTGAGCGGACCTGAACCGATCACGTCCTATCTCCTGCCGGCTCTCGGGGTGCAGATTCCCGGCCAGATGAGCTTTTTTGCGACCGCCTATGCCAATCTCAGCGACGGGTACACCCGATGGGTGGAAATCGTCGGGGCCGGCAACAAACCCGACCGGGTGGAAGTCCGGGCTCCGAAGAATCTCTATTCATCGATCTTTCCCGGATCCGGAGGATCCGGCTGGTCTCCCCGGCGCAGCAACAACTATTCATGGCTGGCGAAAGCCACCTACAGGCCTCTACCGGAGCTGAAGATCGGATACTCGTTCAACCAATCGGTGGTCATCGATCAGAATACCCAGGCGATTCAGGCGACACTCGAGCGCGTCGAACCGAACCCGGGGTACCAGTATCTCTTTCAATTCATTCCCGACAGCGCGAACACCTTCACCCAGATCAACATGCAGCATTCCGTGTCGTGGATCCACACTCTCAGCAATCAGATGTTCTATGAACTGCGGCTCAGCAAGTACACGGCGCATGTCCGTGGCGATGCCAACGGGAAGTCGTTCAGTTCATACATCGAGCCACAAGACCTGATCACATATCCGATCGTCTATTATAATGCGAATACGGATACGGTCGGCGTGGTGCCGGGGGATGGGTTCTACGATCTGGGTTCGCCGACCTCCTGGCGCGATCACTTCATCAGCGAGTACACGGTCAAATTTGACCTTACCAATTTCTTCACCGAACAAAACAAGTTCAAGGCCGGACTGGAGATGCGTTTCCAGGACTTTGCGATGGCGGACCTGGTCCGTCCCTGGATCAAGCCCCTCGGATTCGACAACGACATTTACTCCGTGCATGCCGCTCAGGGAGCCCTCTACGCGCAGGACAATGTCACACTGAGCGGGATGATCCTCAATTTCGGGCTCAGGCTTGATTACTGGATTCCAGGGAAGTATGTAGATGGCGTCGCATCCGATACGTCATCAGTATTGATCATCTCGCAGGCCCTGCGTGAGCAGTATCTGAAAGATACCTTTTCCTTTTTCGGCCGGCGCATGAAGGCGCGACTGAGTCCACGGCTGGGGATTTCCCATCCGATATCCGACAACCAGACGCTCTTTTTCTCCTACGGGCATTTTTCGAAGCTCCCCCGGCCGCAATTCGTCTACTCGAAACTGCAGCGCACCACCGTTCGATCCAATCTCTGCCCGTGGGCAATCCCAATCTCAATCCTGAGACAACGGTCGCGTACGAACTGGGGATCCGCAATCAGCTGTCCGGAAATGATGTTCTCACCGTGACGGCGTTTTACAAGGACATTTTCGATTACATTACGCAAAAGACCGTTCGCCGGCTGACCGCCACAGGCGGTGCGCAGTTCTATACAACGTATCTCAATTCGGACTACGGGCGTGTGCGTGGTGTGGAGGTGGAGTACAAGAAGCGTATCGGCGCCTGGTTCCGGGGTCAGCGTCCGGATCCTATTCCATTGCCACCGGGAAGAGCTCGACGCCGAACGAGAACATCATCAGGCTTCAGCAGGGGGAACCCGAGAACATCAAAGAGAACTTTCTGATCTGGGACCGTCCTCTTCAGGTGTCGCTCACCCTTAATTTCACCGTTCCTCGCGGACAGCCGCTCTTCAACACCGCCCCCGGGATCCTCGATGATATCAGTATGTTCGTTCGCGTTTTCTTCCAATCGGGGAAGCGGTATACGCCACAGATACTGACCGGGGTGGATCCGTTCACCGGCCGCCCGCAATACATCAGCGACATCAACAGGCAACTGGAGTCGATCGGAGCAAATTGGTTCTATGTTGATCTGAATCTCGAGAAGACCGTCGATCTCGGGTTCGGGAGCCTTTTGTTCACGGTGGAGGTACAGAACCTTCTGGATCAGAAGAACGCCCAGATCATCAATCCGGCGACCGGACGGGCATATGAATATGGTGACCCGACGCCGTCGGGGTACAACGATCCGCTGTACCCGCAGCTCACGGGCGATGTATCTCCTTTCCCGTACAGCCCGGCGCGCTATCTGAATCCACGCACCCTGCGGTTCAGCCTTGCGTTCCGGTTCTGACATGCACGAACGACCCCACCATATCGCTCTCATGCTGACGGTCTGCGCAGCCCTGCTGGGGGCCGAGCGCGCGACCGCACAGCTTGTCCCGAATCTCGGGGGTCAGCGAGTCGGAATCTCGGCATTCCAGTTCCTCAAGCTCGGTGTCGGTGCGCGAAGCGTGGGCATGGGCGAGTCGTTTGTCGCCGTGGCGAATGACGCCTCTGCGCTCTACTGGAATCCGGCGGGACTCGTACAGTTCACCGAGCATCAGGCCATCGCGTCGCATACGGAGTACGTGGTGGACATCAAGCACGACTTCTTCGGCATTGTCTATCACATGAGCGAACAGGATGCCATCGGTGGGTCGGTCTCGTCGCTCCATATGAAGGACATGGAAATCACGACGGAAACGCAACCCTCGGGCACAGGCAGGTTTTTCGCTTTTGGTGACGTGGCTATCGGGGTGAGTTACGCGCGGAGAATGACCGATCAGTTCAGCTTCGGGGCTACCGTCAAGTATGTCGAAGAGACGCTGGACGTCCTCACGATGCGGTCGGTGATGGTCGACCTCGGAACCTGGTACTGGACCGGCCTCGGGAGCACACGGTTCGCCGTCGTGATCTCCAATTTTGGCGCCGATGTTTCGCCGAGGGGGACGGTAACGGAATTCGACGGGACGACATCGTCGACGTTTCAGTCCTTCTCACTGCCGACCGTCTTCCGTCTCGGCATAGCGATGGATCCTGTGCAGACAGACGATCACCTGCTCACGACGTCCATACAGCTGAATCACCCCAACGATAATTCAGAACACGTCCGCCTCGGCGTGGAATACGCCTTCCAGCAGACGTTCTTCCTTCGGGCAGGACTGAAGCGCACTATTGGCCAGCGGCTTTTTGGCGAAGATGCAACATCGGAGGAAAACCTCACGTTCGGGGCAGGGTTCCGGGCACCGGTGGGTTTTGCCGTTGTCGGGGCAGACTATGCCTTTGCAGACTACAACCGTCTGGGTTCGGTCCATCGGATCAGCGTGCAGCTGACCTTCTGACGAGAGCACATGCGTACGATGATCCAATCATATGGTCTGTTGTTCCGTTTGCCGGCACTGGCAGCGGTGGCAGTGATACTTGCTCTCGCTGTGTCCGGTTGTCAGGAACAACTCGATCTCTCAACCCTTCCCCAGCAGACCGACACCCTCGTCGACACCTCGTATGTGGAACTGTTCCCGCCGTTTTCGGGATTCAGCGGGGCGGAGGACATTCTCATCGGCAATGACCAGCTGCTGTACGTCGCGGACACGAAGGCCAATAGGGTGGTGATGATGAACCGCGCCGGACAGATTCTGAGCGAGAAGAGCATGCTCCATCCTCTCTCCCTGGCCCAGGATACCCGTCTTGACCTCCTCGTAGGGGGAGAGGTGGCTCTGGCGAACGGGGACACCGCAGGAGCGATTTCCGCCTGCATCTTGTGTCTGCGTCGGCGGATTCGGCGCACCATCTTGAGGTATCGCCAATCGACACCGTCTGGATCGAGTATGCACGTCCTCACCGGCGCTTCCCCGGACTGGCGGTGTTTGGCGACAATACCTATCTCGCGGTGCGGAGAGGACCGGACAACAGCAGCGTGATCGATCCGGATGCCCGGATCCTGCTCTTCTCCGCTGCCGACGTCTTTATCACGCCGGTTCCCGCGTTTGCCACGCGGACCGGGAGCGGAATCACGGACATCAACAGACCTTCAGCCATTGCCGCGTTTCCCGGTGTCAAGGACTTCGTCCTTGTTCAATCGTCAGAAGGAGTCTCATACGGCGGTCTCTGGATGCGGTATGAGTTGAGCACAGAGTTCGACGGGTGGCTGCCGCGTTTTGATCCTGCCCGAGCAGAGGACCGGAGCGTTGATTTCATCCGTCCTAACAGGTACCTTATGCCAGAGGCAGTTGCAATCGACCGTTCACGACGCGATGTGTTCATTGCGGATGCCGGTCTCGACAGCATCTTCAAATTCAACAGCCGCGGCGTGCTGCGTGGCGAATCGTTCGGCAGAGTTCGCTCGGGAGGACGCATGCTGAATCCCAGCGGCCTGGCGTTTTACGAAAAGATCCTGTATGTCCTCGATCGGGACCAGGGAGCAGTGCTCCGGTTCCGGCTGAGTACGGATGTGCCGAGGTGATCCTGTGGTAGGTCTGACCCGCGCTGCCTGCGCCGTCCGCACCGGGCGCCGGACAATGGCAGCTCTCATTGTTCTTCTCCTTTCCTTCCAGGTGCGTGTGTGCGCTGCTGACACCAGCTTCGTGCTCACACCCCGGTTTCACGCCCCGTTCACCGTCGATCGCAGTCCTCTGCCACGGCGTACCGTCGCACGCCCCAAAGTCGGCCTGGTCCTCAGCGGAGGTGGCTCGCGCGGCATTGCTCAGGTGGGAGTGATCCGGGCCCTTGAGCGCCATGGCATCCCGGTCGATTTCATCGCCGCAACCAGCATGGGTGCCATCGTCGGCGGGTTGTATGCCGCGGGGTACACGACGCGGGAGCTGGAAAGCCTTGCCGTCACTACCAATTGGGATGAGGTCCTGAGTCTTGATGACGACACGCAGCGCTCCCAGTTATTCATTGATCAAAAGGCGGCCGATGACAGAAGTTTCATCGCCATTCATTTCGAAGGACTGCAGCCAGTCCTGCCATCAGCCGTCTCTACGGGTCAACGGCTCACGGATTTCCTGAGCGAGCGTCTGCTGGAAGCGCTCTTCCAACCCGATCCCGATTTCGATCACCTGAGAATCCCCTTCAGAGCAATCGCCACTGATCTTGTGTCGGGCCGGCGTGTTGTACTCAAGGACGGGTCGCTCTCCGAGGCGCTGCGGGCAAGCGCAACCGTCCCGTTGCTCTTCACACCGATCGAGAAGGACGGCATGCAGCTGGTCGATGGAGGATTGGTGTCGAACGTGCCCGTTGACGTCGCCAGGGAGGCAGGGTGCGATCTGATCATCGTTGTAAACTCGACAAGCGGACTCAGAACCGCTGACGAGATGAAGGCCCCATGGCAGACGGCTGATCAGATCATGGGGATCATGATGCAGCAGATTAACAGGCAACAGATGGGAGCGGGGGATATTCTCATCACGCCGGATATCGGCAGGCACCTTTCATCGAATTTCCGTGGACTCGATTCCCTGATCCGACGTGGGGAGGAGACAACGGAAGGGCATCTGGGAGAGATCCTCGCGCGGTATCATGCTCTTGGCGACAGTCTGGGATACAAAGCCGATAGCCGTCTTCTCCGTGGCCCGTTGACCATCCAACGCGAGGGCCTCACGATTCCCGATTCGCTCTGGCGGTCCCTGGCGGTTCCATCCGCCAGGGAGTCCATCGCGGTGTGCGACCTCGAGCGCATGCTCGGCGACCTGTACGAGTCAGGGGGGTATGAGGACGTGTCCGGGTGGGTGACGTCAGGCGACTCCGGGACGACGCTGCGGGTTCGCGCAACACTGAATCCTGTTCTGCGCAGTGTTCGGTTTTCGGGCTGCCACACCATTGCCGAGGGAGAGCTTCAGGCAGTCGTCCGGCCATCGATCGGACGCGTGATCAACCATGACGGGATCGAGAGTGTCATTGATGACATCCTGCGTCTCTATCGGAGACGGGGATTCTCGCTGGCGCACGTTGCGTCCACCGAGTTCGATCCGGCGAGCGGCGCGCTCCTCATCACCCTCAATGAGGGGGTCATTGATAAGATTGATGTCCAGGGGGGGATCAGAACACAGGACTCGTTTGTCCTGCGCGAGTTCCCGCTGGTTCCCGGAGACGTCTTTGAAATGGAAAAGGCGCGCAGGGGCATCTCCCGTATTGCGGGAACGACGTTGTTTGAATACGTCTATCTTGAGATTTCTTCTCCTTCGAGGCAGATCACTGTGACCATCCGCCTCAAGGAGCGTCCGTCACAACTCGTGCGTGTCGGCATGAGAGCGGATGACGAGCGCCACCTGCAGGGTTCTGTCGATATCCGTGATGAAAACTTCCGGGGGACGGGGTTGCAGTTAGGGCTGACGGTATCCGGCGGGCAGCGCAACGGTGACATCGTGCTGGAATACAAGGCGCAGCGCCTGTTCGACACCTATCTGAGTCTGGGAATCAGTGCGTTCCACAAATCGTTTGACAGCTACGTGTACGGCAATGCGACACTCTCGCATCCCAACCGGTGGCAGCGCGACCGGATAGGCGAATACAGGGACATCCGGTATGGCATTGTGGTGTCGTTTGGGAGTCTCCTCGAACGGCTCGGGAACGCCACAGCGGAACTTGTCCTGCAAAACGTCCGTCTGGTTAACCTGGAAAATGTCTCCGGAATTGAGGAGCAATACCAGCTGGGGTTGGCCCGGTTTTCGACCACGGTGGACACCAAGGATTCATATCCATTCGCCACACGCGGCGTCGGACTCAAGCTCTCCTATGAGTTTTCGCTGGAGAGTCTCGGGAGTGACATCGGGTATAACGCCCTGCACGTCATGTATGAGAGTTATGCAAGCTGGGGGCGTTTTGTCACGTTTCATCCGAAGCTCACCGTCGATTTTGCTGATAAGACCATGCCTCTGGCACAGCAATCCCGGCTTGGCGGACGGGATCTCTTTTACGGCTTGCGTGAGGACGACCGGCGCGGGCGGCAGCTGGTGCTGCTGAACATGGAGTTCCGTGCCTTGCTGCCGGTGCGTCTGCTGTTCGATACGTATGTGAGCGCCCGGTACGATCTCGGTACAATTTCCGCCGTTCCCGAAGAGATCAAATTCAGTTCCCTTCTGCACGGTATCGGGCTCGAGCTTGCACTCGCCACCCCGGTCGGTCCGGCCGTCCTGGGCGCAGGCAAGGCATTCTATTTCAGTCCCGATCTCCCGGACCAGCCGGTACAGCAGGGACCTTTCCTCTTCTACTTCATGATCGGCTATCAATTGTAGGCAGTGTTGGCTATATTGATGTAGTGCGAAACGAAGGAAATAACCTCCCATGACCACAAAAGCACCATCGACGGTTCAACCCGCTCCCGAGGATTCGCTCGAAAAGATTGCCTACGGGAGTGTTGCAGAGATCCCCACCCAGGAGCCGCATGACCGCGATCGCCTGGGATATACCGTATGGCTCTGGTTGAAGAGCCGGCACGACCCCCTCGAGATTGCCGTCCATACAGCCAGCGCACGGATGCAGATCAGCGAGGAAGAGGCTGTGTCGAGGATTCGGGCCTTTCTCTCCTCGCGCGGTATCAGCGTCTGACCCTCGGGAGGGCGGGACGCCCCCACAGGATCTATGGAAGAATTTTTCCAGACGTTCATCCCGCTGTTCGTGGCCATCGACGTCCTCGGCGTTCTGCCGTTGTTCGTGGGACTCACCGAGGGGATGGACTATCGGGCGAGGCGGACGCTTGCGGCAGAGGCAACGGGAACCGCGTTCGCCATCTCTGTCGTCTTCCTCATTGCGGGAAAACTGCTGTTTGCTTTCCTTGGCATCACAGAGCATGACTTCAAGGTGGGGGGTGGCATCGTGCTTCTTGTCCTGGCAGTGAGTGATCTTCTCTTTTCCCATGAAATGGAGCGCAAGCCGGGGGCCCGCGTCGGTGTTGTTCCGATCGGGATTCCCCTCATTATGGGGCCGGCGGGGCTGACAACTATCCTCGTGCTCGTGCACTCGTACGGGTACGGATGGACGGTCGTGTCTCTGCTGGTGAACCTGTTGATTGTCTGGTTGGTGTTCGACCGATCTTCGGTTATCACGCGGGTGCTGCGCGAAGCGGGGGCAAAAGCGATTGCGAAAGTCGCCGCCCTGTTCCTTGCGGGAATTGCCGTGATGATGATTCGGAGCGGAGTGGAAGGTATGGTGAAGCACGTGCTGGCTCCATAGTCGGGTACGTCCGGTCAATCCACAGTTCGGGGGTATCGCATGGATCTCGGTCTTCGAGGTCGCGTTGCTATTGTGTGTGCGGCAAGCCAGGGTCTGGGAAAGGCTGTTGCCCTGGGGTTCGCCCGCGAAGGAGCGCATGTCGTCATTTGCTCCCGGCAGCGGGGAATGTTGAACGTCGCTGCACGGGATATCCGCAACGAGATCGGGAATACCCCGGTCCGGATTCTCCCGATCGTTGCCGATCTTACCAAGCCGCGGCAGATTTCACTTCTCGTGACGCGGACGGTCAAGACTTTTGGCCGTGTCGATATTCTGGTGACCAACGCCGGAGGTCCGCCTGTTGCTGCCTTTCCGGACCTGACCGACAACTCCTGGGGGGAGGGGATCGAGCTGACGCTGATGAGCACCGTTCGTTGCATCCGGGCGGTGCTTCCACATATGCGAAAACGTAGATGGGGCCGCATCATCAACATTACCTCTCTGGCTGCCAAAGAGCCCATCAACGATCTGGTGATTTCGTCCACACTGCGTCCCGGTATTCTCGCACTGTCAAAGATCCTGACGAATCAGTATGGGCGGGAGGGTATCCTTGTGAACAGTGTCGCCCCGGGATATATGCTCACCGGTCGTATGCAGGACATCGGATCGGCGCGGGCACAGAAGGAGGGAATGTCAGCGGAAGAGTATTTTCAGCGCCAGGCGAAGCACATTCCATTGCAGCGATACGGTGACCCGGATGAGCTGGCGAATGCCATCGTCTTCCTGGGTTCTGAAAAGGCAAGCTATATTGCGGGGGTCACGCTGAGTGTCGACGGCGGTTTAATACGGGGCTTGTTCTGAACGAATGGGAACGACGACGGTCATGGAGCTGCACAGTGCGGGTGAGACGCCGCGGCCGCGGTTCGATTACCGCGGGCGTCACCGGTACCTTGTGTCGCTTGATACGGCCCAGCGGGCGCAACCCTTCACATCCAAAGAGCGGGTCCTCCGGGTTCTTGCCATTCTGCGGGAGCAGTCTTTCCGGCATCATTTTGAGGTCCATGCATACTGCTTCCTTCCTGCAAAACTGATTCTTCTGGTGCAGGGGAGGGCCGATGATTCGCACATGAAGACATTTCTCTCGGCCTTTCGCGCAGCATCAAACGAAGACCTCCAACCCCTTCTGGGGCATGCACTCTGGAAGAGAACGTATCGTGAGCGTGTGCTGCGAAAAACGGAAGAAACCAGGAATGTGATGCACGACATTCTGCAGACGCCAGTCCGTGAGGGTCTTGTCCCATCTCCGGACCGGTACGAGTTCCAGGGGTCATTTGTGTCGACGATATTCCCCAGGGGAAGGACGACTCCGGAGCAATCCCACCACCGCAAGGGACAACCGGGCCTCAGGGGAAAACGGGGGATCCCGCCATCCGGCAAGCCACGAGGGCCCTGGAAGCCGAAGAGAAGAAGCTAGGCCGCACACCACCACAACGCATTTGCTGATTCGTCCGGGCATGGAATCAACGTGTACGAACAGCGGTTCGACCCTATCCCACATCTCTGTACGGCGCTTCGAACAGCGAACCCGTATGTTCTTCCGGTCTGGCAATCTGATGCAGATGGGGGAACACGCGGAGCGCTTGCGGCGGTATGGGTGCGGCACCCTGCTTTGAAAGGGTGGCGATGAGTTGCAGGGCATTGGCGACGGCTTTGCCACCCGTCGTGTTGTTCCATACGACCATCACCGGGTTTGATCCGGCCTGGGCCGCTGTGACCCGGCGTTTAATTTCCGCCAGCTCCCGTGCGTTGTACAGATAATCGTACCGGACATCGTAGGTGTTCAGAAGCCATCCTTTTTCGTTCCGGCCGTGCAGGCGGATGTACGCCGGTGTTCCGGGGGAGGGGGCGACAAACGGCATGAATTGCCTGACCCGGGGGAGATCCGCGCTGACCTGCGCAAAGCCCAGTTCTTTCAGTATCGCTGTACGTGCGGGGTAGTCCCACGACGAGTGCCGGAATTCTACATGCACGGGAAAGTCCCGGAGAACGGCAGCGAGCTTTTCGAGATGGAACCGGTGAGCCCCGATATTCGAAAAAGCATATGGGAATTGAGCGAGCACAGTACCCAGACGGCGATGGTGCTGGAGTGGCTCCAGAACCCCCAGCGTCGAGCGCACGACGGAAGGAGAGATCTCCCGTTTATGCGTAAATGACGAGTGCAGTTTTACGACGAACCGGAAGTCGGTACGTTCGGACACGGCGGTGATCCACTGCTGTGCATCCCGGGCATTCAGCGTGGCATCCCAGAACGTCGGCCGTATTTCAGCGAGGGCAAAATAGCGGGAGAAGTACGAAAGCTTCTCCATCGACGTGGCCCCGGCAGAGGGATACAGGCAGTGATCGAGCACTTCATGCTCCCATCCCCCAATACCCACCAGGTACTGTTTGCCTTCCATGTCTCTCTCCTCCAAAGATTCTGCTTGACAGCATCGAAAGAATTGCGTACATTTGCTTCCGATAACATACGACATTTATGTCGTCTTGTCAAGAGTAAAGTTGACAAATATGTCCCGGAGAATGACATGCGAAACAGTCTTGGAGAACGGCTACGATCTGCTCGGGAAGCCAAAGCCATGGATCAGACCACGCTGGCAGAGAAGGCCGGGGTAGTCACGCGAACGCTTCAGCGGTGGGAGAAAGGGGAGCAGGTGCCCGATGGAGTGGCTATCACGCGGCTGGCGAAGGCAACCGGAGTCCAGGCAAGCTGGCTCCTTACGGGGGAGGGGGAGATGTATGCCGTTCCCGCCCGACCTGACAATGTCTATGCCCTCCCCGGATCGTCACGCCGCAGGTCGCGACTTGTCGACATCCCCCTGGTGTCCGCAGTCCCGGCAGGAAAAGTCGCGACACAGTTCCACCCCGACTATGTCGATGACTACGTAACAGTGGACGACGTGAAAGACCCCCAGGCATTTGCCCTGAAGGTCAAAGGGAACAGCATGGCGCCCCGCATTGAGGACGGCGATGTGGTTATTGTAAGTCCGCACCAGGAGGCGCGCAGCGGAGATATCTGCGTGGTGCGGGTTGACGGAGAAGACACGCTGAAACGTGTGAAGATGGAGGGGGGATACGTGCACCTTATCCCGCTGAATCCGGAATTCGATGTCGTAACGGTGAAGCGGAAGGACGTGAACTTCGTCTGGAAAGTCGTAAAACTCATCAAGGAGCTGTAGTCCCCGGCCCCCGGCTAGCGCACCATGTGGACCACAACGCCGTCCCTCAGCTTCGGTTCGAACCAGGTCGATTTGGGCGGCATGATCTTACCCGCATCCGCGATGGCCAGCAGCTCTTCGATCGACGTGGGGTAGAGCCCAAACGCGACGGCCATCTCGCCTGAATCCACCCTCCTCTCCAGCTCGCCCAGCCCTCTGATACCCCCCACAAAATCAATCCTCTTGCTCGTCCGGGGATCGTCGATGCCCAGTACCGGGCTCAGAAGATGCTTCTGAAGGACGGTGACATCGAGGCGCTCGACAGGATCATCGACGGAAAGCAAGGCCGGCGGCGCAGTCACGGCATACCACTGCCCTTTCACGTACATGCCGTACTCCCCCTTCCGTGCCGGCTTGTGCGGGCCGGAGGCGGCGATGACGGTGAAGCGGCCGCGCACGTCGTCGAGAAACTGCCCGATGGTCCTGCCATTGAAATCCTTGATCACACGGTTGTAGTCCATGATCCGCAGCTGCGTATGCGGGAAGAGGACTGCGAGGAAGAAATTGTATTCTTCGTCGCCACGGTGGTGAGGGTTTGCATCGGCGAGTTCCCTGCCGACGCGCGCTGCCGCTGCTGAACGATGATGGCCGTCTGCAACGTACAGGGATGGAACGGACCGGAACTCCTGCTGCAGCGCACTGATCGCCGAAGCATCCGCTATGACCCACAGCTGATGCCGGATGCCGTCATCGGCGACAAAGTCGTAGACCGGGGGAGCTGCACAGACGCGTGCCACGATCGCATCGATCGACGGGCGTGCACGGTAGGTCAGAAAGATTGGTCCGGAGTGAGCGTTGGTGACGCTGACGTGTTTGGTCCTGTCGTCTTCTTTGTCTTTCCGCGTGAGCTCGTGCTTCTTGATCGTATTGTCCAGATACTCCTGGACCGATACGCACCCCACGAGGCCGTACTGCGTATGTCCGGCCATGGTCTGGGCATAGACGTACAGCGCCGGCGACAGTTCTTCGAGGAGCGCGCCGTCGTGAATCAGCCGGTCGAGATTCTCTTTGCCCTTTGCATAGACCCGCTCATCATAGAGATGAATGTCCGGAGGAAGGTCGATCTCCGGCTTTCCGACATGCAGGAACGAAAGGGGATTTCCTTTCGCCTCGGCACGGGCTTCGTCGGAACTGAGCACATCATACGGTTTCGCCGCAACCCGCGCTGCAACCGCGGGTGGCGGCCGGAATCCTCTGAAGGGGCGGAGCGTAGCCATAGGTTACTGTAGTGTCGGGAGAATGCGATCGATGGCGGCGATGACGTCTTTGATATCGTTCATGGTCAGCTCACCCATATGCGCTATGCGGAAGGTCTTCTCCTTGAGGTCGCCGTAGCCATTGGAGATCTGCATACCTTCCTTGCCCAGCGCGTCGTTGAGCGCTTTCACTGAAATATTCCGGGTGTTGGTGATGGTGGTCAGCGTCAGCGAGGCATACTTCTCCTCGGGGTAGAGAGCGAAATTCTTTTTCGCCCATGCCCGGGTGTACTCTGCCATTTCCTTGTGGCGGGCGTACCGCTTTTCAAGGCCCTCGGCAAGAATCCTGTCGAGCTGATAATTCAGAGCGAACATGTGCGACAGGGAAGGGGTTGCGGAGTACTGGTGGTCTTTTGTTTCGACGTACTTGTAAATTTCCAGGAGGTCCAGGTACCAGCCGCGCTGTTTCACCTGCTTGCCGTGTTCGAGCGCCTTCGGTGTGATCGAGCAAATGGCCAGGCCGGGGGGAAGGGCCAGCGCCTTCTGCGTTGACGTGATGCACACGTCGATGCCGAGTTTGTCTACTTCGACTTTCGCGCCGGCCATGGAGCTGACCGTGTCGACGAGCCAGAGAACGTCGGGGTACTTCTTGCGGACTTCGGCGATCTCCTCCACAGGGTTCATGATGCCGGTCGAGGTTTCGTTGTGCGTGACGGTGAAGACGTCGTACTTGCCGGTGGCGAGGGCCTTGTCGACCATTTCCGCAGTCGTCGGCTTGCCCCATTCGGACTCGACCTTATCGGCGGCGATGCCGTTGGCCTCTGCCATCTTGTACCAGCGATTGCCAAATGCGCCGACGGAGAAGACGACCGCCCGCTTGGCGGTGAGCGAACGGATGGAGCCTTCCATCAATCCGGATCCGGATGAGGTGGAAAGCAGGATGGGGTTGGCCGTATGAAAGACTTTCCGCATCTTCTCGCTGATCTCGCGCTGCAGCGTCGATGCGTCCTTGGAGCGGTGTCCGATCATCGGCGTTGCCATTTTCTGGAGAACGTCGGGGGCAACTTCAGTCGGACCGGGAATGAAGAGCTTCTTGTGCATTGGGGCCTCAGTGGGGAAGTGGCGAAAAACCACCCTAAGTTCGCCAAAAGAGAGTGAAAAAGCAATTCCTCCGGAAAAACGAAGCGGCGGACCCTGGAGAGGATCCGCCGCCCGGCCCTACGCACAACGTGTGTGGGGCATACAGCCGCGCCGTTGCCGGCGTTATTCTACAATGCTGCGCTGATGTTCACCCTGAATGCACGCCCGAGCCCCGGAATCGCGCCAAAGCGATCGGCGTCGGCAAAATACTCGTTGTCGAGAGCATTGAGTATCTGCAGCGATGCCGTGGTGTTCAGGCCGAAGATATCGAAGTTCGTGCCCATGTTGAGGTTGACGATTGCGTAGGCAGGGAGCTTGTTGTCAAATTTCGCCTCGAAGATCCGCTTGCCGCCTGCGAACGTGAACCCGCCATCAACCGCCATGTACGACGCGCCGTCCAGGGCGATGATGCGCGCAAAATACAGTACGTTCATGCCCATATAGAAAGACGGCGTGCGGTAGTTCAGACCGAGGGAAAACATGGTCTGCGGTCCGCTGGCAACCGGCGTGTCCTTGAGCTCGTTGAAGAAGAGGGTATCGACGTTTCCCATGGGCGTTCAGCGAGCTGGTGTTGAATGCGCGCCTGGCTCCGGTAATCGGATCGGTCAGGACTTTGGCCAGGATGTCCTTCCAGCGATTGTCCATGAGGGTGAAGCTTCCATACAGTTCGAGTCCCTTCACCGGCAGATAGTGTTCCAGCATCACGGTGGCTTCGGCCTCGATGCCCTGGTGGACGGATTTGCCGACCAGCTCGGAACGGAACCCGTTCCGGTCATAGCCCGGCTCTCCGGCCTTGGTGATATCCTGAATACGCGTGGCCTTGTTTTCCCAGGTCATGTAATAGGCGTTCAGCTTGCCGCGGACACCGGCGGAAGTCCAGCCCGAGCCGACTTCGAACTGTGTCGACTTCTCATCTTCCACAGTGGGATCGATGCGGCCCTGGTTGTAGTAGACGCCCAGGTCCACGAACCTCTGCACGCGTGCGACGTTCGCGAACACGTTCAGATTCTCGTTCAGGTTGATGTTCACGCCGCCCTTCGGCTGGATGAAGCCTTTGGACCGTGTTTCGTTGACCAGATCGAATTCATACCAGCGGGGAGCGGTGGCGGCATTGTCTTTCATGAGGAACTTGCCGTTGCCGGTCGGGCCTTCTCTGAGACTCCCGCGTGAAGCCTCGTCCGCGCGTGACAGCATCCGACCGATCGCATTTTCACTCGGCATGTTTTCGACCAGCTTGTACTGATACCAGACATACTGCAGAGACGCCATCACGTTGATCTTCCCGAATTCCGCGGTACCCTGCAGAAAGGCCGTGTACTGCGGAGTTTCGCCGCGGTAGTTCCGGTACTGAGTTGAATATGCTGCATCCTTTGCACCTGCCATGTTCCAGCCAAAGATGTTGCCGATGTCACTGAACGGACCATCGAGGTCCCCCTGGTACAAGCGGCGGGAGAAGGTTGATGTCATGATCTTTCCGGTCGAGTCGCGTACGGGCATAGCTCTGATTGATAGAGGTCTTCCCGAACAGATTCGTGAAATGGCCGGGGTGATCAGCCGTCCAGGAGCGGTACTCGCCGCCGGCGGTGACGGTAAGGAAGTCGGTCGGGCGCGTGGTGAAGTTTGCCAGGATGCCCCCCTGCTGGTGGAACGAATAGCTGATGCGCTGGTAGGCATTCGCCAGATAGACGTTCTTCGCGACGAGTGGATCGATGACCGTCCCCTCAGGTCCCAGTAGAGTCGTGATGGTGCCGTCCGAGTTGCGGCGGTACGTCGTCCCGGTGCTGTTCATGCTCGACCCGCTCCACGTCCTTTTGAGTAGAAGGCGGTCGCCTGGATGGATGACGTGGGGGAGATGTCGTAGCGGTAGTGAAGTTCGGCCTGCGGCTTGTGGAAGAAGTTGTGCGACAGGTTCACATAGTTCGCGTCGACAAGCTCACGGCTGCCGTCGAGCAGCCCGTAGTTCGGCAGGCCATTGTTGACGTTTGCCGGAAGCGCGTCCACAACGAACCGCGGGAGGAACGGAGCAGAGTTGGCTTTGTAACCATATTTCTTGAAGTAGCTGACATCGTTGCTGAAGGAGTACCCGTGTACCTGCGGTGCGCCGTGGAGGACGAACTTCAGGCTCTGCTGCGGGTTGATATACCATGCGAGCGAGGTGTAGTAGTTGACGCCTTCATAGCGTCCGCTGACGCGGCTGCCTTCCGCCACTTTTCTGTCAATCCGAAGTGTTGCCGCGAATTTCTCGGCAAGGAGTCCGGTGTTGAGGTCGACGCCCCACATGGAGTTCAACGGAGTCCCCATGCTCAGGTTGATGCCATAGGAGGGTTTTGCGGGTGCATCTGCGGTAACAATATTGAAAGAACCGCCGAACGAACCGGCGCCGTAGAGCGACGAGCCGGCGCCGCGTTGAATCTGGATGGACGCGGCGGCGGCAGAAACCGAGCCCCAGTTCGACCAGTACACGGAATTCGACTCCGGATCGTTGGTCGGGACGCCGTTCACCAGCACCTGGACGTAGTTCTGGTTGAAACCGCGGACGAACACTTTCGCTTCGCCGTTCCCGACGCCGTCGGAGGAGTACGTGTACACGCCCGGTGTGCCCTGCACAAGCAGCGGCGCATCCTGGCCGTGGATCTTCTGCTCAATATCCATCTTGTCGATGTTGCTGAAGGCGACCGGCGTCTCGCGGTCCTTCGCGCGGTTGACTTCGATAATGACTTCGCTGGACTGGATCATGGTGGGCTGCAGCGCGACGTCGAGTGTCGTTGAGCCCGCGCCGATCGTGACGCGGCGCTGAACCGGGACAAACCCGACGTATGCGAAACGCACGTTGTACTGCCCGGCCGGAATATTGGTCACTGCATACTTGCCGTCAACGTCAGTTACGGCACCCATCTTGGTTCCGACGAGACTGACCGTCGCCCCCACGAGCGGCCCTTTCCCCTCTGCATCAGTCAACCGTCCCTGGAGCTCTCCCTGGGAAAAGGCGTATGCGTGCATGAGGAGCAGGACGAGAAACGTCGTAAGTTTCCTGACCATGCGATACCTCCTGGTGATAGAAGTTGTGGATGTGGATGAAGAACTGTGGTAACAAACATCTGCGGAGACAGCCCTGCCTCAACGAACCGGACCAACAGCGGAGAAGAACCGAGACCTGATGCTGTGCGTCGCTTCCGAAACTTTGCGAGGATGATCTTGAGGTGTGCTTAATGTGAAGAACTTCTTTTTCATATTCAAGTTATCAATTCATTAATGAACCCTTGCGACTCGCAGCGATGATGGGTATCTTGAGAAAAGAACGAAATAGGGTGCGTGAGGAAATGCGATGTTTCGCAATTATAGCTGTTTTCCTGGCCTTTTTGGCCTGCGAGGCAACCGGCCAGGCAGTCATTCTCAACGAGTTGCTCAATGCCTCCGACACAAACGAATGGGTGGAGCTGCTGGTCCTCCAGGAGGGTCTCGACCTCCGTGGATGGGATATCCGGGACTTTACGTCTGTCGGGAATCCCCAGCCGCCACTGACGTTCTCCTCTGACCCGCTCTGGAGCGCGCTTCCGAAGGGAACGCTGATTGTCGTCGGATCCACGGGTGCCACCTTCATGGAGGATACCGATCCGTCCGACAAACTCCTCCTCATCAAAGGCGCGAATCCGATCTATTTCAGCGGCACACCCTTTTCTCTTGCGGGGGGAAGCGATGCGGTACAAATCCGCACTGCAGGTGATGCCCATGTCGCAGGCGTTTCCTGGGGCAGCGCCAATGCTGCGAGCCTTCCGGCTCCAAAGGTCCATTCAACGGGCTCAGTGTCGAGCGGGAGTGCGATCGCATTTCTCGAAGATTCTCTCCCCGAGCTGACCGTGCTTGCCGCCTGGAACTATGCGGCCGGCAGCTCGACCATGGGAACCGGCAACTCCGCGGCAAACGCTGCCTGGGTTGCCTCGCTCCGTCTGGTTGCCGACGGCTCCGGATCAGCGAGCGTCACTCCCGATACACTGACCCATGGTGATGTCGTGGATATCCATGTCACCGTCGTCCGTGACACTGCATTCATGATTACGGATGTCCGCTGCATCCTTCCGCATGCATTTTTCTGGTCACGATCGCCGTCGTCCGTTATCGTGGAGGGTGTGACCGCCATAACCTCGGTCATCGGCGATACCATTGCTCTTGGAAGTATCTCCTGGACGACAGACTCTGCATCCGTCACCATCCAGAACGTCACCGCCCCTGACAGCACGGCATACTATCCTCTGGTTGTTCAGTCCAGGTCAGAAACCACGTTCCGTACGATTGCCCCGACGCCAAGAATTACGTTGTTCGGCCTTCCGGTCAGCATCGCAGACATCAAAGGGAACAATGCCGAGGGTGTTCCCCTGCGTTCGGGGGCGCTGGTGACCGTGCGCGGCATCGTCACGGTGGCCGATGAATTCGGAGGACCCTCGTACCTGCAGGACAACAGTGGCGGGATAGCGGTGTTCGGTTCAACGTTTTCGTCTGCAGTGCAGGTCGGCGATGAAGTTGTCCTCTCCGGAACGGTGGATCCGTACTACGGACTTACCGAGCTCAGCTCTCCTGTTCTTCATATGGTGGCGTCCCGCGGGAACGCTGTCGTTCCCATCCCCGTGAGCTGTGGCGATGTCAGCAAAGACGGAACAGGCGGCGTGGAAGAATACGAAGGACTGCTCGTGCGTCTAAACGACGTTCTGGTGCGCGATATTGCCGGCAATCCCTTGTCGACATGGGCGATGAGCGGCTCGGGCACCAACCATCTATTGCTCGATGCAGCGGACACGCTGCAGGTCAGGGTCGACAACGGCGTTGAGTATGCAAACACACCGGCTCCGCAGGGCCCGTTTGACATCGTGGGAGTTGTGGGGCAGTTCAAGAGTACGCTCCCCTTCATCGGCGGCTATCAGCTGCTTCCCCGTTTCGCCGCAGACATTCTTGCCACCGGGCCGGGATTTGCGACGACACCCTATGAATCAAACCTCACTCCGACGGGGTTCCATATTGAATGGACGACCCATGCTGCCGGAACGTCTGCACTCCGCTACGGCATAAGCGCGTTGCATGAGCTTGGCGTGATTGCTCCTGATGCAGGGCTCCGCACATCGCACGATGTACCGGTTCAGGGGCTCCAGCCCGCCACCGTCTACCATGTACAGGCCTTTTCCACGATCGGGATCGACACGAGCTGGTCGGGCGATTTCCTGGTCAGCACGTCGTCCCCGGTGCAGACTTCGGGTGCCATTCATGCCTATTTCAACAAAAGTGTAAACGTCTCGCTTGATCCCGGGAACCCCGCGGCAGGCGACCAGAACCTGGTGAACCGCCTCATTGGACGTATCACTGCGGCCCGTCGTTCGATCGATGCGGCGTTTTACAGTCTGAGCGGGACGCCCGGCCCCGGAACAGACATTGCCCAGGCACTCCTGGCAGCCCGCGGGAGGGGCGTGAAGGTCCGAGTGATTTGCGAGCAGGACAACAGAAACACCTCGCCGCTCAACAGCCTTGTTGCCGGGGGGGTGCCGCTGATCACGGATGCGTTTGATCCTGTGACCGGCGGCGCAGGCCTCATGCACAACAAGTTTCTCGTGTTCGATGGCCGTGGCGGCGCGCCGGAAAGCGTCTGGGTCTGGACCGGGTCATGGAACCCCACGGACCCGGGAACGAACCTGGACTATCAGAACGCCATCGAGATCCAGGATCAGGCCCTCGCGGGTGCGTACACTCTGGAGTTCAATGAAATGTGGGGAAGCTCCGGCGACACTCCGCAGGCAGCATCGTCCCGCTTCGGTTCCCGGAAGACTGATAATACACCCCACCGGTTTCTCGTAGGGGGACGGCCGGTCTCGTTGTATTTCAGTCCGAGCGACCGCACAACGTCACAGATCCTTCGTGTCATCGGTACAGCCGACTACTCGCTGAACATTGCCCTGTTAACCCTGACGCGGTCCGATATCGCAGCGGCCCTTCTGGCCCGGAACGGAGCGGGGGTTCAGGTGCACGGCGTGATGGACAATCGGGACGACACGGGGTCACAGTACGACGTGTTGACATCCCAGGGCATCGACATCCGCCTCAAGCAGGGGAGCGGGCTTCTGCATCACAAGTACGGAGTATTCGACGCAGGTCATCCGCAGTCGACTCCCACCGTGATTACAGGGTCGCACAACTGGACCAACGCTGCAGAGAACTCCAACAACGAAAACACCCTTATTCTTGAGGATAACGCCCTGGCGATGCAGTATGTGCAGGAATTCGCTACCAGGTATTATCAGTTTGGCGGCACGGATACCATTCAAGCAGATATTGCAGAGCCCGATGGCACACTTCCACAGGCTGTCGCCCTTCTTCCGAACTATCCCAATCCGTTCAACCCTGTGACGACACTGACCTTTGAACTTCCATCGGCAGGAAGTGTCAGACTCACCGTCTTTGATCTTCTGGGCCGCGAGGTTGCGCGTCTGGCTGACGGTCGTTTTGCGGCAGGCACGCATCGTGCCACGTTCGATGCCGCCCGGCGCGCGAGCGGCGTGTATTATGCGAGACTCGAGGCAGGTGGAATGACTATTCTCCGCAGCATGCTGCTGGTGCGGTAGCGCATGATACACCGGCGATGGTGCCCGCGCGCGATTGTGTTCCTCGTGCTTGCGTCAGCAACCCTGGCAGGCGTGCACGCCGAAGGTCCCCGCCGCTACAGTCGCGTTGCGATCACCTGTTCCCTCCCCGATGACCTGCGCCGTCTGGGCCAGGCAGGTATCCCGCTCGACGATATCCACCGTCGTGACCAGTCCCGCGTCGAACTCATTGCCTCCGCTGAGGAGATTGTGAAGCTGGAAGCAATCGGCTTCCCTGTCACGATTCTTGATGCCGATGTGACCAGGTCCTATGCGCACCGTGCAGCACAGGATATGCTCCTGCATCCGCGTCAGGACTCCTCCCGTGCCCGCAATTTCCACCTTGGCTCGCTCGCCGGCAATCTCACCCTGACCGAAATTGAGGCAGAGGTGAACGCGATGCAATCGAAATTCCCTCTTCTGATATCCGCCTGGAACAAGATCGGCACAAGTGTGGAGGGGCGGCCGATCTGGGCGATCAAGATCTCCCGCAACCCCATGGATGACGAGAATGAGCCGCGCATTCTGTATACCGCATTGCATCATGCTCGCGAACCCGGGGGGATGATGGTGCTGTTTCATACGATGTGGTATCTGCTCGAGCAGTACGGAATCCGCGAGGACATCACCGATATCCTGGACCATCGCGAGCTCTACTTTATTCCCGTCGTAAACCCCGATGGATATGCTTTCAATGAACGTGAGGCACCGGCGGGCGGAGGAATGTGGCGGAAGAACCGGCGGCAGAATGCGAATGGGTCGTACGGCATTGATTTGAACCGGAACTACGGGTATGCCTGGGGGGTCGACAATGTCGGATCAAGCTCCACACCGGGTGCTGATACCTACCGGGGCAGTGCGCCGTTCTCCGAGCCGGAGACGCAGGCGGTGCGCGACTTCTGCGTTCAGAAGAAGTTCTCTCTCGTGCTGAACTACCATACCTTCGGCAATGTCTTGATTTATCCGTGGGGGTTCGTTTCCCGGCAGACGGCCGACTCTTCAGTGTTTCGCCGACTGGCGGACGGTATCACGGCGCACAACTACTACGCTTCTGGAACCGGTGTCGAAACGCTGGGATACGCCACAAACGGTGATGCCGATGACTGGCTGTACGGAGAGGTGCTGTCCAAGCCCGTCTCGTTCGGTTTCACTCCAGAGGTGGGGAGCAATGATGATGGTTTCTGGCCGGTTCCTTCTCGGATTCTTCCTCTTGCAGAGGAGAATCTGGATGGAAACCTCATTGCGGCTCAACTGGCCGGGCAGCATATGCGCATCACCGGTCCGGCGATTGTGCAGAAACGGGACAACGATACGATCAACGTTTCGTTCAGCCTGAGAAATGGAGGGCTTCGGGGGGACTCTTCAGGAGTCAGCGTCGAAGCGACGGGTGATGGCATCACGGTTGTGGATCCCCGGAACGTGTACATCGCAGAGCCGACACGACTCCCTCTCGCATTCAGGACGATCCGGGGAAAAGGCCTTCCTGACGGATCCCGCGTCCGACTCTACGTTACGTGTGTCTCAGCGGGAGGTCGATCGCGCGACTCGTTGGTCTTCCGTGTCGGGATCCCCGACACACTGTTTGCCGACGACGCGGAAGCCGGTACAGGCAAATGGGTGGCCCTTGGCACAGTGCCGTCCTCCCGTTGGGATACAAGCAGCATTGTGGCTTCTTCGGGGCGGTATTCGTTTGCCGATAGTCCCAGGGGTCCGTATGGCCGTGATGTTGTGAGCGCTTTCGCTCTGAAGGATGTCATCCCCTTGAATTGCGTCGCTGCGGAGTTGCAGTTTCGTGCCCGGTGGGATATAGAGCCCGAGTTTGACGCTGTATTCGTGGAAGCATCTTCGGATCTCGGCCGGTCATGGAACGCATTGCCCGGTCTCTTCACACGCCCGGGCTCTGGCCGGTCCGGGGGGAAACAGCCGCTCGGGGTTCCTGCGTATGATCGTGCCAAATTCGAGTGGGTCGACGAGGTCATCGATCTGGCAACCCTGCTCAACAAACCGGTACAGATCCGTTTCAGCCTGGAGAGCGATGCATTCCTTCAGCGTGACGGGATGTATGTGGACGATATCAGAGTACTCGCGTACAATGCTGTCCCTCTTTCGGTCGACCTCCCCCCGGTGCCCGGCCAGGTGGAGCTTTCCCAGAATTATCCCAATCCGTTCAACGCCCAGACGACGATTCGCTTCTCCATCCCCGCGGAGTTGCCTGTGCGGTTGCAGATCCTCGATATTCTCGGCCGGGAAGTTATGACCGTGGTGGATGAGGTGATGCCGGCGGGGGTGCACAGCCGGTTGCTGGGCGCGCACGCTCTTGCAAGTGGAGTGTACTACTGCCGTCTCGAGGTGGGTGGCCTCTCTCGCACCCGCCCGATGGTTCTCATGCGGTAATCGTTCCGGCCCATGCGGTACGCCGGTTGCTTTTGAAGAGGCGGTTTGTTAATTTCGCTCAGCCTCCTGCCTGCCATGCGCTCTTATTCCCTGGATGACATACGCCGGGTTTTCTCGACCTCAACTGACTTCAATGAGATTTTTGACGTTTTCCAGGCGGCCCTGCATCAGAAAGTGAAAGATGTCGAGCCGTACCGGCTTCTGTTCTGGAACCAATCGCTGACCCCCGATGAAATCCGGCTGTTCGGCGAAAAGCTGGCGGTAGAATTCCCCGATCTGGCCTACGATGTGTACCTCTGGCTGGCAAGCGTATTTGAGGTTACCACGTCCTCGAACGACAATTTCGAGCTTACGCTTCAGTACTATCAGAAGGCTGCCAACAGCCGTCCCTCCGAACCGGATCCATACCTTGATGCCTGCGACTGTTACGACCCCGATCTGAACATACCTCCTCTCGGGACTCTTATGGATTTCCTGAAGCGTGGCGTTCAACATGTGCCGCATCCAGCCCTGCTCTACAAACGCCTTGCCCAGCTGTACGACATCGCGGGAGACATGGAGCGGAGCGAGCATTGGCGGCGGAAGGCTGAAGAGTCGGGCGAAACCTCGGCAGAGCCGGATCCTCCATCGGCATGAAGGAAGTCCGCGGTCTTCTCATGATCATCGGCGCCGCCGTGCTTTGGGGTGTCTCCGCGACCTTCGCCAAGGCGATGCTGAATCAGAATCTGGACCCCGTCCTCGTCGTGCAGTGCCGGGTTACCTTTTCCCTGGTGTTTCTCCTGGGCTACTTCCTCCTGTTCCGTCCGGAGGTACTGCGTGTTCCGCTGAAAGAACTCTGGAAATTTGCGCTGCTCGGGTGTATCGGCGTTGCAGGAACCAACTTCACGTACTACTTTACGATTCGCGAAAGCACGGTTGCGACGGCGATTCTCATCCAGTATACGGCGCCGTTGCTGGTGATGCTGTATGCCGTCTGGAGCAAAGAGGAACGGGTGACAGCGGGCAAAGTGGCTGCCGCCGTGCTCTCGCTTGCAGGATGTTTTCTTGCCGTTGGGGCGTACGACCGAACGGTTCTCACGATTACACCGGTGGGAATCCTGACCGGACTGGCGTCGGTGATCGGATTCGCCTTCCTGACACTGTTTACGCGCTCTGTGCTCAAAAACCACAACGTCTGGACGATGACCGTCTACGCCATCGGCTTTGCCTCACTTTTCTGGATCCTGATTAACCCCCCGTGGGTCGTTCTGCGCCAGCAGGTCTCGGCGGAAGGATGGGGTGCGCTGGTGCTGCTTGCTGTTTTTTCGCTGCTTATTCCGCATTCCCTTTTTTTCGGGGCTTTGCGATGGATTGTACCATCCCGGGCCATTATTACAAGCACGCTCGAACCTGTAGTGGCCATCGTGTCCGCGGCATTGTACCTTGGCGAGCTCCTCCAGCCATTGCAGATCGTGGGAGCCATACTTGTCCTTGTGGCCATCGTCCTTCTTCATGTCCGTCCGGAGGAACACCTTGCCGCGTAGCAGTCGTCGAACGGAACGGATTGCGCGGGTGCTGGAACAACGGTTGCCCGATCTCACAGTGGTCATGGAGAACATCCATGATCGACACAATGTCAGTGCGATTCTCCGCACGTGCGATGCAGTTGGCGTCCTCGGGGTTGAGCTGCTGTACTCGCTGGAGAAATTTCCCCGCGTCGGCAGGAAGAGCTCATCAAGTGCGAGCAAATGGGTTGACCGACGCCGCCATACCACGGTGGAGGGATGCTACAGCACGTTGCGCACCGAAGGGTTCCGCGTCCTTGCGACGCGGCTCGATGCCGGGCACTGCCGCTGTTCGATGCGGATCTGACCGGAAAAGTCGCGATCGTCTTCGGGAATGAGCACCGGGGAGTATCGGACGAGGCCGCGGCTTCGGCCGAACGGTTACTTCTGATCCCGATGCGGGGCAT
>CAVQPT010000022.1:0-96058 GCA_963714855.1 uncultured Bacteroidota bacterium
CCACCAATTGCTTCCCTGCCTGTGGAGCGAAAATACTTCCCGGACTTTGCGGTCGGGAATACGCCGTTTGTCCGCACGGCCCGGCTCGGGAAGGAACTCGGGCTGGAGAACCTCTGGATCAAGAATGACGGGCTCAACCCGAGCGGGTCGCTGAAGGACAGAGCATCGTTTCTCGTGGTGGCCGAAGCGGAACGGCTCGGCGAATCGCGTATTGTGACCGCTTCCACGGGGAATGCCGCGAGTGCCCTGGCTGCAGTTGCGGCGGCCGCGGGGAAACAGGCGATTATCTTCGTCCCCGCCACCGCACCCCGGGCCAAGATGGTGCAAATGCTCATGCACGGAGCAACGGTCGTTCCTGTGCGTGGAACCTATGACGATGCTTTCCGCCTTTCGCTGGAGTATACTGCGAAGGAAGGCGGGCTCAACAGAAACACCGCGTATCACCCCCTGACGATCGAGGGGAAGAAGACAGCCGGACTGGAAATCTTTTCGCAGAACGGGAACGCGGTTCCCGATGTGATCGTGGTCTCTGTGGGCGACGGGGTGATCATCAGCGGGATCTTCAAAGCATTCGCGGATCTGCAGGCGGCGGAAATCACGGAAACGATGCCGCGCCTCCTCTGCGTGCAGGCGGCTTCGTCGGACGCTATCCACCGGTACGTGACCACGGGGACGTTACGGCGATGCACCGGCGCCCGATACCTGCGCCGATTCAATCTCCGTGCGCACCCCCAGCAACGCGCACCTCGCCGTGAGGGCCGTGCATGAGAGCAAAGGGACATCGGTGGTGGTGACGGACAAGGAGATCCTTGCCGCACAGGTTCTGCTCGCACGGACGACCGGAGTGTTTGCCGAACCCGCTGCCGCAGCAACAGTGGCGGGTCTGCAGCATGCTGTGCAGTCAGGTTGGGTCCAGCCCGGTGAACAGGTGGTTCTCCTGATCAGCGGACATGGACTGAAAGACGTGGACACGGCGATGCGCTCGGTTATCGTGCCGCATGCAGTCGATCCGACTCTGGAGGAAGCCCGGAATTTCGTGCGAAAGATGCACGCGTGATCATCAGGTTGCCTATTGAACAAGGCTGTCACACAAACGCATGATGAGAGGAGGGGCTCATCCCATGACAACGGCCATACGCAACGGCCAGGTATGGATGGGGGATGCGTTTCACCCTGTCGATGTCGCGATCGCGGACGGACGGATTACCGCCCTGAGAAAAAGGGCGAGAGCAGGCCCCGGAGAGATCGTGGATGCGTCGGGGTGCCTTGTCCTCCCCGGCTTTATCGATGTGCATACGCACCTCGATGACCGTATCGGCCCGTACCAGCTTGCCGACGATTACCGGACGGGAACGGCGTGCGCGGTGGAAAACGGGATCACCACTGTCGCAGCCTTCATTACTGAAGGGCCCGACCTCCCGCTCCGTGATGCCGTGCAGGTCGCGCGTGACCGCGCAAACGGCCGCACCTTCTGTCATGTGACATGGCACATCACCCCCACCCGGTTCGATGCGGATGGATGGCGCGCGGTGAGGGAGATGATTGAACAGGGATGCCGCACGATCAAACTGTATTCAACGTACCGGGATGCGGGTATCTATGCTGAGCTACAAGCAGATGGAAGCGGTCTTCCGCCGGCTGGCAGGATCGAACGTACACTTCCTGGTCCACTGCGAAGACGACGCCATGCTGCAGGCGGCGGCGGAATCGATCAGTGACTGGGGGGACCCGGCAGTGCATCCCGCAGCGCGACCGCCGGAGGCGGAAGCTGCAGCTATCCGGACAGTTCTTGCGGCGGCCGCCCGCCAGCATGCAGCACTCCATATCGTCCACGTGTCGACACCGGCCGGGGCAGATCTGATTGCCGAAGCACGCGCCGGACAGAGGGTGACATGCGAAACGGCGCCACACTATCTCTTCCTGGATTCCTCCATGCTGCAGCGGAAGGACGGTCACCGCTGGTTGTGTTCCCCCCCGCTCAGGGATCCCTCGATGCGTGAGGGATTGATCGAGAGGGCACGGCGCGGGATGTTCGACATGTTTGCAACCGATCATTGCGCCTTTCACGTGAGAGACAAAGACACCGGCACGGAAGACATTCGCACCGTCCCGAACGGCATAGCCGGGATCGGAGCGCTGCCGCATCTCGTAACGGACCTCTACAGGGAGAAACCGGGCGTGGAGTGGAAGCATGTTGGTCCGGACACTATCGGAAAACCCGGCACGGCTGCTCGGCCTGTATCCGCACAAAGGGACCATTGCCGTCGGCGCGGATGCCGATCTCGTGGTCCTTGCTCCGGACGCTCCCGTGCGCCCTGTCCGGTCGACGTATGCCGATGCCTATGAACCATATCCCGGCCGGACCACGACGCTTGGCATCAGAGCCGTGCTTGTGCAGGGGAATCTGGTCGTGCGGGACGGAACAATCGTGGATTCTTCAGATCCGGCGGGAAGGTGCTTATGGCCCAACTGACATCGGCGGCATGGCGGAACGACGGGGTTGCCAAGGTTACGGGGCGCACGAAGTTCACGGACGATCTCAAGTTCCCGGGGATGCTGCACGCCGTCCCGGTGTATTCGGAATTTGTCCATGCCCGTCTTACGGCCGTTCACACAGCGACGCGGAGCGAGCTCCCGGCGTTGTCCGCGTGCTGACGGCATCCGATGTGACCGGCATGAACCGGCACGGTCAGATCGTCCAGGACTTCCGCATCTTTGCGGACGACAAGATCCGCTATACCGGCGATGTCGTGGCGCTGGTGATTGCGGAATCGCGCGACCAGGCAATTCGGGCTTCCGTGCGCGTCCGTGTCGAAGCGGACCCGCTCACGCCGGTGCTGGACCCTGAAGCGGCGTTGCAGCCGGACGACGCGCTCGTCCATGAAGAATACGGCACGAATCTGATCAACACGCATGTCGTCCGCCGCGGGGATGTCGAAAAAGGCTTTGCGGCGGCGGATCGTGATCGAAGAGAACTTCCAGACCGGATGGATCGAGCACGCCTACATGGAAACCGAGGTGGCGGTCTGCGTGCCGCGCTCCGATGGCGTGATGGAGGTGTACGGCAGCATGCAGCACCCGTTCAGCACGCGGCGGTTTGTGGCCGGCGTGCTGGGGGTTGCGCTTTCGGAGGTGGAAGTCATCGGCACGCCGATGGGGGGCGGGTTCGGCGGCAAGGACGATACGGCCGCCATCGTGTGCGCGCGGGCGGCACTCGCGGCGAAACTGCTGGGTCGTCCGGTGAAGATGGTGTATCGCCGAGACTGGTCGATGCGCGAGAGTTACAAGCGCCATCCGTATCGCGTGCATTACAGGATGGGTGTGACCACGACGGGCCCGATAACGGCCGTGCAGTGCCGCATCGTGGCGGACGGCGGCGCGTATTGCTCGGTCACGCCCTGGGTCACCTGGCGCTCCACGGTGCAATGCTGCGGGCCCTATGTCGTTGAAAACGTCCATTGCGACACGTACGGCGTGTACACGAACAACGTCGTCGCCGGCGCGATGCGCGGGTTCGGTTCGCCGCAGATGAACTTCGTCATCGAGCAGATGGTGGAGATGGCGGCGGACGCTTGAGATTTCGGGGATCGATTCTCCGCAAACGTAACATGGTGCGCCAGGGCAGCGTGACGATCACCGGGCAGACGCTGGACGACCACACGGTGGCGATGGAACAGGTGCTCGACGCCGTGCTTACGCGAGATCGGTTACGAAGAAAAACTCCGGCGGTGCACGCACGGCAGGGGAGACGAGGAAGAGCTGTACGGGATCGGACTGGCGATGAGTTATCGCGGCGTGAGCCTCGGCGCCGAGGGGGTCGATTTCTGCGCGGCCATCATCAACGCGCAGGCGGACGGCTCTATCCTCGTCGAGATCGGCATCCACGAGAACGGGCAGGGCTCGGAAACGGCGATGGTCCTGATCCTCGCGGAGGAACTCGGCATGTGCTGGATCGCATCCGCTATCGTCGCTCCTCGACCTCGGTCATCCCCGACAGCGGTACGACGGTTGCGTCCCGCGGCACGATCATGGGTGGCGGCGCGGTGACGCTCGCGGCGCGCGATCTCAGTGCGAAGATGGCGGCCGTGGCCGGACCCCTCCTCGGGTGCGCCCCGGATGAGGTGGCATTCCACGACGTCCGTCTCGTGCGCACCGGCGGCACCGGCTCGTTGCCTTCGATGACGTCGTCAAAGAGATGTTCCGGGTGAAACGGTTTCCGTATTCATTCGGCGTCTTTCAGGCGCCATCCGTGACCTGGAATGAGAAGGACGGACAGGGGAAGGCGTACTTCACCTGGGTGTACGGCTGCCAGGCGGTCGAGCTGACCGTGAACCGGCGGACCGGCAAGGTCCGGCTGCTGAACGCGGTGGCCGCACACGATGTGGGGCGGGCGGTGAATAGAGCCATGCTGGAAGGGCAGTTCTTTGGAGGGATGGCCATGAGCATCGGCTACGCGCTGCAGGAGGAGCTCCTGGTCGAAGACGGGACGGATCGTGAACACGAACCTGAACAACTACCGCATCCCGCGCTCCCTGGACATGCCGGAGATGAAGGCGATGATCATCGAGAACCCCGATCCGAACTCTCCGTCGGGGGCGAAGAGCATCGGCGAACCCACGAACGAGCTGATGGCGCCGGCCATCGCCAATGCCGTCTACCATGCTACCGGGATACGCCACCTGCGGCTCCCGATCCGGCCCGCCGCCGGGGACGGAAGGAGCGCGCAATGATTGTCACCGTCAACCGCCAGGACTATACCGTCGATGAGGCGCAGCAGGAGAAGCGCCTCGTGGAGTTCCTCCGTGAGGACCTCGACCTCACCGGCGTCAAGAACGCCTGTGACATCGGCGCGTGCGGCGCCTGCACGCTCCTGGTCGATAACGTGCCGATGAAGATCTGCACAAAACGCGTGCGCGACGTTGCGGGGAGCCACGTGACGACCATCGAAGGACTGTCGTTGCCCGACGGATCGCTGCACCCGCTGCAGCAGGCATTTCTGGATTGCGGCGCGATCCAGTGCGGCTTCTGCACGCCGGGCATGGTGCTGACGGCACATGCATTTCTCCTGCAGCATCCCCGGCCGACGCGGTCGGAGATCCGCAGGGCCATCAATGGGAATCTCTGCCGCTGCACCGGCTACCAGCAGATCATCGATGCGATCGAGGCCGCGGCGGTCCATTATGGATCGGGCGGCGACATCCAGCACCTGAAAACAGACACCGGAACCAGACCCCACTACGAAATCCCCTGACATCATCACAGCACTTGAGCAGACCAAACCGTCCCTCCACAACAGGGACTTCCTTCTGACGTGGGAACATTCCGGGGACGACCTCCGTGCGGTGCTCGCCGTTGCGGAGTACTGATGGAACTGCACGGCCGCGAACTCTCCACCCGGGTGTTCGACACCGGTCTTGCAATCTCGATCTTCCGCGACAACTCCACACGCACGCGCTTCAGCTTCGCCTCGGCCGCCAATGCGCTCGGCCTCGGGCTTGCCGAGCTGGACGAGGAGAAGTCGCAGATCGCCCACGGCGAGACGGTGCGCGAGACGGCGAACATGATCTCGTTCCTGGCCGAAGTGATCGGCATACGGGATGACATGTACCTCGGCGAGGGGAACCGCTCCATGCGCGAGGTCGGTGCCGCCGTGGACGAGAGCTTCCGGGAGGGCGTGCTGCACCGCCGGCCGTCGGTGATCAACCTCCAGTGCGACATCGATCATCCCACGCAGACCCTGGCCGACCTCCTTCACCTGCAGACCACGTTCGGTTCTCTCGAGGAGCTCCGCGGGAAGAAGATCGCCATGACGTGGGCGTACTCGCCGAGCTACGGGAAGCCGCTGTCCGTTCCCCAGGGGATCATCGGGTTGATGACACGGTTCGGCATGGACGTGACGCTCGCGTATCCCGAGGGGTACGGCCTGATCGACGACGTCGTCGAACGTGCCCGCGCAGGCATCGGAGAACGGAGGGAGCTTCACGGTGGGCCATTCCATGGAAGAGGCATTCGCGGACGCGGACATCGTCTATCCCAAATCGTGGGCACCGTTCGACGTCATGCAGCGGCGGACCACGCTTCTGAAGAAAGGCGACCGGCAGGGTCTCGGAGAGCTTGAGAAAGAGTGCCTTGCGGACAATGCAAAGCACAGGACTGGGAATGCGACGCGGCGAAGATGCGCCTCACGAAAAATGGCTAGGCTCTGTATATGCACTGCCTTCCGGCCGACATCACCGGCGTGAGCTGTGCGCAGGGGGAGGTTGCGAAGGAGGTGTTCGAGAAGTACCGGCTCGCGACGTACCGGGAGGCGGGATACAAGCCGTTCGTCATTGCGGCGCTGATGTTTCTCACGCGTCTGCAGGACCCGGCAGGGGCCCTGCGGCGGTTGTCCGAACGCGCGCTCTCCGGTCGATCTGAGGAAATACACATGTCCAGTATCGTTACACAGGTCAATGAATCGGTCAGGCGCGCAACAGCAGCACGATGCCGTGAACGGGGGATCGTCATCCCCACCTTTGCCCAGCTGCGGGATCCCGATCTGATCCCCGCCTCGCATAGGGAGCGGCTGCAGGGAGTGGGACTCTGGGACGTGAATCCGGCGAACCTCTTCCGCATCACCTGGAAGAACGACGTTGCGACCGGGCTCTACGGGAAGGTGAACTGGATCGAGATCCCGCGGGAGATCACGGGTATCCGCCCGCGTCTGATCGGACTCATGGGGAAATATTTTCCGACGGGGGCCCACAAGGTCGGCGCGGCCTTCGGGTGCCTCGTGCCCCGTCTCGTGAGCGGGAGTTTGATCCCCGGCGGCACAAGGCGGTATGGCCTTCGACCGGCAACTACTGCCGGGGCGGGGCGTTCGATTGCGCGCTGCTGGATTGCACGGCCGTCGCGATACTGCCCGAGGAGATGTCGCAGGAGCGGTTCACCTGGCTGCGCGAGATCGGAGCGGAGGTGATCGCCACCCCGGGGTGCGAATCGAACGTCAAGGAAATCTACGACAAGTGCTGGGAACTGCGGGAAGACCCGGTCAACGTGATCTTCAACCAGTTCGATGAATTCGGCAACCCCATCTTTCATTACGCGGTCACCGGACCGGCTCTTGAAGATGTTCTGCGCGATGAGTGTGCGGGACGGAGGCCGGCGGCGTTTGTCTCCGCGACCGGGTCGGCCGGAACCATTGCCGCCGGCGATTATCTGAAAGCGCGCTATCCGGGGATGCGGATCGTGGCAACGGAAGCGCAGCAGTGTCCGACGCTCCTGATGAACGGGTTCGGGGGTCACCGGATCGAAGGGATCGGCGACAAGCACGTTCCGTGGGTCCACAATGTCCGGAACACCGATGCCGTCGCCGCGATCGACGACGAGGACTGCATGCGCGTCCTGCGCCTGTTCAATGAGGAGGAGGGGAGACGGTGTCTTCAGGAAGCCGGCGTCCGAAAGGAGACCGTGGAACAGCTCCCGCTCCTCGGGATTTCTTCCATCTGCAACGTGCTTGCGGCGATCAAGACGGCCCGGTATTTTGAACTCGACGAAAAGGACGTCATCCTGACCGTGTTTACGGATTCGGCGGAACTGTACGCATCCCGGATCAGCGAACTCCACGCAGGGCGGGGGGCCTACACGGCGATGCAGGCGGTGCGGGACCTCGAGGGTCCTCTGCACCACCAGGGGATGGACTATTTCAAAGAGCTTAGCTACTACGACCGGAAGGCGATCCATAACCTGAAGTACTATACGTGGGTGGAGCAGCAGGGGAAGACGACGGAAGAACTCCAGGCACAGTGGGATCCCGAGTACTGGCGGCGGTTGTTTGAGGATGAGGTGAAGGGATTCGACACGTTGATTGAAGAGTTCAACAAAGAGGTCGGAACCATCACGTGACAATGCAGACGGTCGGCGGCGTCGTGCTGGCTGCAGGGCGCGGGAAGCGTATGGGCGCCGCGAAACTCCGGCTGGAAGCGTCGGGCATCAGTTTTCTCGCCACGCTGCGTCCGCACACTCGATGAAGGTGGTGCCCGGCCCGTTGTGTGCGTGGTGGGTGAAGAGGATGCCGACTGGGCGCGGCGTGAGGTGTCCGGCGCGACGATCCTCACGAACAGCGATCCGGCGCGGGGAATGCTGTTCGTCCGTGAAGATCGGTCTTGACCGCCTTCGATGGGTGCGAGGGAGTTGTTGTCTTTCCGGTCGATCATCCGGAGGTCGCTTCCCTCACCGTGCATGCGCTCATACGGGAGTTCAGAGAGAGTGCGGCAGAAGCGGGAGCGTTGCACAGGAAGAGAAACGATGGCAGCCGCCCGGTAGCGGCGGGAGGTTGTGATGGGGAGCGTCCTGGCGACACCCCCCCCGCAGTGGTGAAGCCGGTGTGGGACGGGCGCTCAGGGCATCCGGTGCTTATCGGTGCGGCGCTCTTTCCGGGCATCCGCGCCGCCGCGGATGACGCGACGTTGCGGGGGATCATCGCTTCTTCGGGCCTCCCCGTGCGCTCGCTCGCCGTTGAGGACCCGGGCATTGTGCGGAACATCAATACCCCGGAAGACAGAGACCAGTTGCGAAGGGATGAGCGATGAGCGTGAAGTTCTATGACCGTCTTGCCGAGGCCGCACGCGGGGGACCCCCCGCATGGCTGGCAACCGTCATCACCTCGACGGGTTCGACGCCGGCCCGCGCGGGGATGAAGATGATCATTCTCGGCGACGGGAACATTGACGGGACCATCGGCGGGGGAGCACTGGAACGGATTGTGCTGGAAAAGGTGCGCGGAGAATCCCCGTCAACGGTCCAGCGGTGGTCGTTCGATCTTGGTGCAGAGTCGGGAGCCGGGTTAAGCACTCCGATGGAGTGCGGAGGGGTGGAGGAAGTGCTGGTGGAGCCCCTCTCGAGCGGCCCGCCCCTGTTCATTTTCGGCGGCGGTCACTGTGGCGTGGCGCTGTCGAGGCTTGCGGCGTGGACCGGCTTCGCCGTGACCGTCTACGACAACAGGGCGGAGTGGGCATCGGCCGTGAAGCATCCCGATGCACGCCGCACGGTGTGCGCGCCGTACGACGACGTGCTGGCGCATGTCGGCGCATCGGCCGATGCGTTCGCGGTGATCATGACGCACGGACACCAGCACGATGAGACGGTGTTGCGGCAGCTCGTGAAACATCCGTGGCGGTATCTCGGCATGATCGGGAGCGCACGGAAGGTGGGTGTGGTCTTTGAGAATATGCGGAAGGATGGATTTACGCCCGGGGTCCTGTCGCATGTCTCCAGTCCGGTCGGTTTTGCAATCGGGTCGCACACTCCCGAGGAGATTGCAGTGAGTATCGTTGCTCAGATGATCGCGGTGCGGAACGGTGTTGTGTCCACGTAGCGCCGCGTTTGCCCATCCGCCCGACGGGATATCAGGCAGTTGTGTGGAGTGATTTGCGAAGGAACTCGGGAGAGAAGTCTGCCCCGTTGTCCCAGACGATTGTGTGCAGTTCAGGGTGGACCCTAAAGCTCTGAAACGCTCTCGGATCTCTCAGCGGTTCGAACATAGGGCCCCAGAGTTCATCTCTGAGATCTACTATGCCATCTGAGCCGTCGCTGAATTGGAGCCAAATCGTATACCCATCCACGAATCGGGCATCAACAACTCTAGGAATCATGAGTTCACTTCCCTCCATTCCACCCGAACCGTTTCATATCGACTCTGTTCCCCTTGAACACCACCCCTTCCGCTTCCAGCAGGCGCCGCTGTTCATCTCCCCGTTTGCCCGGCAGCGAAATCTCTCCCCGCGCATTGATCACCCGCTGCCAGGGGATATCGATCCCGTCCGGGAGATTGAACAGGGCATAGCCGGCGAGCCGGGGCTGACCGGGGAAACCGCTCAGACGGGCGATGGTGCCGTACGCCGCGACTTTTCCCTTTGGAATGCGTTCGACAGTTCGCCAAATGCGGGGATACACATCGCGGGAAGAGATCCGGAGCTCCGCTGTTCCGTTTCGTATTTCCTGTTTCACTGCACGGACTTGCGACGCTGGTTTTTTTGAGGGGCGAGGCATGTCTCCGTTTCGCTTCCTGCGCTCAGGGACCTTGTCTTTATTTGAGGCAGATCATCTTGCGGATACCCGTGAAGCGGCTGTCACCGCCGTGAAGGGTGCCGGCATCGATCCTGTAGACATACACGCCGCTGGCAAGATTGGAGCCGTCGAAGACGACCTCATGGCTGCCGGCGTGCATCATTCCGTCCACCAGCACTGCAACCTCCCGCCCGAGGAGGTCGTAGACCACGAGCCGTATCCGCTCAGACCCCGCACCGCTGGTGCCGCCCGGGGCCGGTCCGTTCCCTTGCGTCGCAGCGCCGGTACCGTGCGATGCGGCTTCGGGAGTCCACGCGCCGACGGCATACCGTATCGTGGTCCTCGGGTTAAACGGATTCGGGTAATTCTGCAGGAGTTCGTACCTCAGCGGAATTGCTCCATGGGTGTCGCCCGTGCCGGTGGGAGTGGGTGTCAACACCTGCGAGAGCTCCTGGCCGCCGTCATTGGTGATCTGGCGGATGCGGTAGAGGGTTCCGGGTCCGGACGGAGGGGTGTCAACAAACTCGTAGTGCACCGTTGTGTCGATGTTTCCCCTTCCCTGGACCGAGCCGATCTCTTCGAAGAGTCCTCCTGTTCCGCGTTCGACAGCGTAGCGGTTGATGCTGATTTCGGAATTGACGGACCAGTGCAACCGTGCGATGGGGGGTGTCCATTCAGCCGAGAACGTGACAAAGCCGGTGGGCACAGTGAGTGCGCTCGTGACCAGTTTGTCGATGTAGATGGTGCGGGTGCTCCCCTGAAGGACGGCGTTCGGTCCGCGCAGGCGGAACCCGTTGAACTTGTTCCCGGCATCGGTGATTCTTCCCGACGTGAGGTACGGAGTGAAGAGCCCTTCGTCCAGCCGCGTTCCGATGAGCTTCCAGCCATGGTGCCGCACCGGGAACCGGGGGCCTGCGCAGATCAGGCCGGCGCCGTCACGGATGACGATCTGCAATTCGGTCTGGGTCTCTCCTTCGGCATAGACCCATGCCCCGACGTAACTTCCCCGGAGCATGGACCCCAGGTCGGAATTCTGGCCGCGAGTCATGCGGATATCCCAGTCGGCCGCGCTTCCGGCATCGTCCACAAACACCCATTTGCCGCTGTACGACCCCTCGTAGGCCCGTTCAGAGGATGCGGAGAGCGTTGATGCGGTGCGGTTGATGCCGATCAGCTGCGCAGCGTTGGATGAGGCCGGGGTCAGCCATCCGGAGACACCGCTTTCAAAATTGAACAACACCTGCGGGGCGACCGTGCGCAGAGGATAGTGCGCGCAGAGATCGTCGATGTAGATGACCCCCGCGACAGTCCCGCCGACCTCCAGGAGGTTGCCGAAATCGATCTTGATTCCGGTCAGCGTGACGGGATAGTCGAGTGCGGCCGGGACAAGAGGGATTGCCCTCGACATCGTCACGCCCAGGGTCCGCCATTCATCCTTCCACGAAACGGGGCCGGTGGGTGTGACCAGGAACGTGTCCCCGTCTTTGTCGCGGACCAGAAACCGCACCGTGTCGCCGTTGCCGGAGCCGTACACGCGCACCGAAAGACTGTCGATGCGGCCGGAGAGGGGGATGAAGGTATTCAGAAAGAGCGTAGCCGGGCTGGAGGGAAAGGAGTAGGCGATCCGCACGGCAGGTGTGTCCGGCACCAGGGGGTCGCCGGAAAGTCCGACGGGCACCCAGGCCGTGTCCAGGCCGACGGTGGTTGCGTCCCAGGCGAAAAGATCGGCGAAACGCTCAACAGTCACGGTGGTATCGTTGCCGCTGAAGTTGAACGGGAGCACCGCACGGAGCGTGTCCAGGCCGACGGTCAGTGTCCCGCTGCCGAAATCGCGCGCGGTGACAAGCCCCGCGGCGTCGACGGTGATTCCGGGTGCGTCGGGCGTAAACATTGCCCGGGAATTGTCGAGCGTGATCCTGCGTCCGTCGCTGTCTCCGGCGCGGACCAGCAGCGTCACCCGTTCGCCCGGGACCATGACGAGCGGGGACGGGTAGACATGGAGACGTGAGAGAAGGCGGACGACCACAAAGGCCGAATCCGCGACTGCATTCCACCGCACGCGCACCCATCCGCTGTCGTTGGTCCGTACCGCTGTGAACAAGCCGGTTGCGGAAATCGTGCCGATCTGTGGATCCGCCTGCCACACGATGTCCGGCGGGAGGGGAAGCGGGTTCTCGTATTCATCGAATCCGGAAGCGGTGAACTGTTGGGTCCCTCCCTGGAACACATCAGCCGAACGGGGCTCCATGTGGAGGCGGAAGAGCGAGCCCGTGGGTGCCGTACTGACGACCTGCAGGGTGTTGGCCACACTCCGTTCGCCTGCGGGGTCGGAGGGAGAATTCACGATGGCGCCGCGCACGATCATGGTGGTCGACCCCCCGCCGTCGAAGTTGAACGCGTCCCACGCGCCAATGGAGAGGAGGAAGTCCGCCATCTCGCCGAAGGTCATGCCAATGCTCGTCGTCTGCCGCCCATCGACGGTGCAGAGAAAGAGGGTGGTGGTGTCTCTGTTGAAGCCGACGAATGTGCGTGGATGGCGCACGCCGGTGAACGCGGACGTGATCCCTTCATACGAGGACATGCTGTCGGTGACGTTCCTGCCGCCGAGGAGAAAACGTCCGGCGCCGCCGAGGACCTGGGTGATGGCGCGCAGGGGATGATTGAAGCCGAGCAGAAGGCGTATCGTGTCGCCGGCCTGTGCGTTCGACGAGAGGAAACTCGCCGGCGAGCCGGAGGCTCCCGACAGGACGACGGCACCGGCGGAGATGGCGGTGTTGCCGCCGCTGACGATGCTCCGGACAACGGCGCGCATGGTGTCGCCCGCCGTAACCGTCGGATCGAGAATCGAAAGAGCACATTCCGCCCCGGTGCCGTCCGTGCCCGTTGCAGCTCCACGGAACGGCGTATAGCAGACTATCGTGCCCGCTCCCCGCGCCGTATTGACGCCGGCAATCGGGAAGGACGATCCGTTCGCGGCCCAGACCTGTCCCGAGAACGCCAGGCGTTCGATAAACGCTTTTCCCGCCGTGTCGATGGCGAGATGGGAGCGCTGAGACGACACGCCCAGGGCCCATGTGCCATTGACAACCTGGTTCCCAACCGGCCAGCCGGTCTCGAATGAGAAGAAGTCGGCGTTAATGGCCCCGATCACCCGATGTGCTTCACGGTCATTTGCGGCCGCCTGGACTGTGGTCCTCGTCAGCCCGTCCGGCTTGTAGGATTCGAGTCCGATGAAAGGGTTCGTCAGGGACACGGCAAGGACGTCGAGTGTGTTCGGACCTGGCAGGAGATATTCGCTGTGGGTGACACCCGGGGCCACGGTGCGTGTCTGGATGAGGCCGGGCTGGGCGGAAGACAGGAGCGTGCCCGCACAGAGAAGGATGACGGAGATTGCCAGATGAGATGCGGTGCGTCTTGTGCATGGGTTCATGGGACGGATTCCCGGAGTGACGATGGAGGGGTTACACCAAGATACGCGGAATCATCGCCATGGTCAACCGGTTGCATCCTGCGCTCAACCGGACTGCGTCCGGCGGTCAAGCGGACCGCGTCCTGTGGTCAACCGGATTGCGTTCCGCGGTCAATCCGGTTGCATCGCCGCCGGCGGTTCGGTATCTTGACGCCACACGAACAGACTATCAAAGGACTCTATGCGGACGCTCATGCTGTGGGGGAGTGTGGTTCTTCTGTCGGCCTGCGCGCAGGCGCAACTCCAGCTTTCCGACAGTTCGCGCATCAACGATCCGGTCTATCTGCGGGGACAGATCAAGAATATCGCCGATGCAGACCTGTTTGGTGCGCTGACGCTGGAAGCGCCTGGCCTTGAGCAGGTGCGGGATGCATGGCGGGCGGGGGACACCTCCGGCGCATATGCCGCCTGGGGGCGATACCGGAACGGAGCACACCAGCCCCAGTACGTCACCGAGATGGAGCGGCTGATGCTGGATACGGACCTGCTCACCGGCTATGCGGACCATCGAGCATCGCTCGACGCCCGTCCGGCCGAGCGGGAAACGATCATGGCACGGGCCGGCGCGATTCTGCGCAACCGCATCCGCGTCTGGGGCGACCGTGTGGAATCGTTCGGCGATACGGTCGACTTCAACAGGGACGTGGGACGCTCCGGAAAATATGGCTTCCACTACTGGCTCTGGGCACGGCCGCTGCTGAGCGCGGCGGTGCTGACCGGCGACGACAGGTATGTGACGAAGTTCCGCGAACTCTTCACCCGCTGGTACGAACAACGGAACGGCATCGACAGGAGCATTCCCGACTTCGACCCCGTCTATTATGAACTCGGTCTCGGCGTCCGGACGAAACCGTTTGTTGACTATTACCTGATGCCGGAAAAGGACAGACCGTGGAGCACGCACCGGGACATGCTGAAGACATTCCTCGGTGCAGGGAGGTGGCTCTATCAGCTTGAAGAGTGGGAGGGGTACAGGCCCGGGAACTGGCAGATCGTCGGGTCTTTTGCGCTCGTGCAGCTGGCGCTGACGGTGCCGGAATTCAAGGAGTCGCCCGCCTGGCTTGCCCTGGGCCTGTTGCGGCTGACACAGCATCTGGACAGGGATTTCTTTGCGGACGGGGGCCATTCGGAACGGAGCCCGCGCAATTACACGTCACTGACCTATCTCACCTATCGCAACCTGGCGTATCTGCTTGATGCGTACCACACGCAGCCTGAGATCGCTGCGCGGATCCGGGCTGCCATCGGCAGGACGATCGACTGGTGGGTTGCGATGATGACCCCCCTCGGCGAGACACCCGCGCTCAATGACAGTCACAGGGGTCTCTTTGCGGCGCGGATCATGGAAGACGCCGACCGTATGCTGGGAATCAAGGAGGGAGCGGCCGTTGTGCACAGGCTGCAGGATGGTACTGCAGGGGGAGCCGGTGCGCTCCCGCCGTATACCTCGAGGCATCTCCCGGCCTCGGGCTTCTCCATCATGCGAAGCAGCTGGGACCGGGACGCCCTCTATCTTAGTATTACCTACGGTCCGTTCGCCGGATTCCACTCGCATGCCGACCTTCTGGCATTCGAGCTTTACGCGTACGGCAAAGCAATGGCCGTGGATGCCGGTCTTGGCATGACATACGACGACACGTTGTACGTGCCATGGTACAAATCTACCAGGGCGCACAACACCGTTGCGCTCAACGACAGCGATATGGCACGGGAGGGATACGCAGGGGAGAATGTTGTATGGGAATCCGGCCCGGATCTTGATTATTTCTCTGCCGACCACAGGGGGTACGCCGAACGCGGCGCGGTGCACCGGAGGCAGATCCTGTTCGTAAAGCCGTCGTACTGGGTCGTGTTCGATGAGGTGACATGTACGCATGCGCACGATACGCTCTCCTGGTATCTGCACGCTCCTGTGCGGATGCAGCAGGAAGGAGATCGCTTCGTGTCGACGGAGTTTCCAGGACTTCTTGTCGCGCCTGCCACTCCGATGGCCACGAAAACCGGATGGGGGCGGGCTGCAACCACAGGCGATCCGGTTCCCGGCCGGACAATGGAGGTGAACTGGCTGCGGTTCGATCAGGTGACGGAGGCCGGCGCAGTCCGGCGCTTTCCCGTTCTCCTCTTCCCGTTCCATGAGCGTCCGTTAGCGCTTCGATTCAACGGGGAAGGGCCGTCGCAGTTCGTCGTGGCGGTGGGGGACACGACGGACTTTCTTTCGTTCGGTCCTCAGAAAAGCGGGCGGATCCGGACAGATGCGGCGTGTGCGTGGGTCCGGACGGTCGGCGGCAACGTTGTTCGATTCTCCACCGCGGGAGCCGGCTTCATGGTGTTCGAGGGGAAGAGAACTCAGGAAGGAACGTTGAGCCGCTTGTTCGTGTGGCGTAGGGGAGGGGAACGAGTGCCGGCCTGTTGTTGGAAGCGCGCTTACGGGAGCACGCGCGGCACCCTGCCGCCGGTCCGAAGCAGGCCTGCCGATGCGGAGAGTCGACGGCGGGATGTTTGACTTGACAGAATGTGTGGAAATCCCTATATTTCAGATGGAATCGTCCGATAAGAGCAAACCATGAGCGTCCTTTTCTCCCGTCAGTGCGAATATGCCCTCCAGGCGGTTCTCTTTCTTGCCCTCAAAGAAGAAGGGGAGCGTGTCACGATCAAGGACCTGACGAAGAAACTCCGGATCCCCTACCACTTTCTCGGCAAGATCCTTCAGGACCTGACATACAAAGGTCTGCTGACGTCCGGGAAAGGGCCCCGCGGAGGGTTTGCGCTCGCGCGCCCCGCGAGAGAAATCACCCTGTTGCAGATTGTGGATGCGATCGATGGGATGGCGTTTGCGCGCACGTGCGTTCTGGGGTTCCCGGAGTGTTCCGGTGAGAATCCCTGCTCGGTGCACGAGACATGGGGAAAACTCAGAGAGTCCGTTCAGGCGATGCTCGAGTCCAGGAACATCGCGCAGATGGCCAGAGAGATGAAGAAACCGGAGTATCAATCCCAGAAAAAAGCGGAACGACAGGCGCGGAAGTAGCGCGGACGCCGGGCACTCTTTTTTTTGATTGTGTTTCGGATCGTTTGGTCTGAGAATTTGAGCTGGAGGAAGGGAAGGATGCGATACCATGACGAGGTAGACAGCGGCCATGAACCGGCGGTGTCCGTTCACCGTCCGGCACCCCGGGTCCTGAAGATCAAGAAAATTCCCCCGCACCTGCGGAAGCCGCGTGCGCCGTGGTCGGCGGAACCCCGATGGACACGGCGCGTCACACGGCGGCTCAGGGAAGATTCTCAGTTCCAGCGATCGGCCGTGCAGTGGGCGTTCGCACTGCTGTGCGTGTGGATCGGAGTGGAGTTTGCCCTCTTCATGCAGTGGGGACAGAGCGGCGGGGCAGAGCCGTTCGTGCCCCGCCCGCCGGGTGTCGAAGGATTCCTGCCCATCAGCGCGCTCATCAGCCTGAAGTACTGGCTGGCCACCGGCATCGTGAACAGCATTCATCCATCCGGACTGATCATCCTCGGGGCAATCGTGGCGGTCAGTGTCGTCCTGAAAAAGGCATTCTGTAGCTGGCTCTGTCCCATCGGGACGTTGAGCGAATCGCTCTGGATGTTCGGACAGAAGCTGTTCAAGCGGACCTGGGATCCTCCGCGGTGGCTGGATTACCCGCTGCGTTCCCTGAAGTATCTGTTGATGGCGTTTTTTGTCTGGTCGATCCTGCAGATGGATGTCGACTCCCTGAAAGCGTTCATCTACAGTCCGTACAATAAGATGGCAGACGTCAAGATGTATCTCTTCTTCGCGGAGCTTTCGTCGTTCGCCTTCTGGACTCTTGCGGCGCTCGTCCTCCTGTCCGTTGTCATCAAGAACTTCTGGTGCAGATTCCTCTGTCCGTATGGAGCCCTTCTGGGGATAGTAAGCTGGCTCAGTCCGTTGAAAATCACGCGCACCAAAGCGACATGCGTCGATTGCGAACTCTGCACGAAAGCCTGTCCGGCCCGCATCACCGTACACAAAGCAAGCCGCGTCTGGAGCGATGAATGCACGAGCTGCATGGCATGCGTGGCTGTGTGTCCCGTGAAGGATACCCTGCAGGTGCGTGCCTCGGTGCGCGCGAAAGCCATTCCTGCGAAAGTCTACGGAGTCCTTGTCGTCGGAGTGTTCGTTGCCGTGACCGGTATGGCGATGCTCACCGGCTTCTGGGCGAACGGTATCAGCCGGGATGAATATCAACGGAGATTCCAGCAGCTCGACACTCCCGTGTATCAACACTTCCGTGGCCAGGTGCCCGAGTATGGACCGAATGACTGATCCCCGCTCAGATCCGGCCCTCGCCCCTCCCGATTTCTACGATTGGCTGGCCGGGGAGTACGACCGGATGACGTCGTTCGAGGCGCGGTTTGCCAGAGAACGTCCGGTGTTCAAGCATATTGTCGACACGTACGCCATCCGCACGGCGGTCGATGCCGGCGCGGGAACCGGATTCCACTCGCTGCTGCTTGCGGAGCTCGGCGCAGCCGTCACCGCCATCGACATCTCAGAACAGATGCTCACCGCTCTTCAGCGTCACGCAGGGGAGATGGGTGTGACCATCAAGGCCGCGCGGGCCGGGTTTGCTGACATTGCCGGTGTTGTCGATATCCCCACGGATGCGCTGTTCTGCCTTGGCAACGGACTGGCTCATCTTCTGTCCCTTCCCGCACTCGACAGCGCGCTCAAGGCCTTTCTGCACGTGCTGCGCCCGGGCGGACTTTTCGTCCTCCAGCTTCTCAACTACCGGCGTCTCCTTGCGTCCCGGGATGCAGTGGTAAACGTGAACGAGGTGGCCGGAATGCGGTACACGCGTTCCTACACCTACGGACCGGAGACGATCCGATTCACGATCTCGCGGGAGCCGCTGACGGACCCTGCTGCGGCGCGATCGGAGTCCGTGGAACTCCGGCCCTGGACGGACGGCGAGCTGCTGCGCCGCATCATCGTTGCCGGTTTCCTCGAACCTCAGACGTTTGGTGGTCTGGATCTTGGCCGGTATGACCCCTCGACCTCGCGCGACCTCGTCATTCTTGCCCGCACTCCCACCTCCCTTCCCTGATTTCGCCAGGCAGTTGCAGTAATTCGCCACTTTCTCCTGTACGAATTTCCTGCGATTCCGTGACGCACGTCACATGTCTGTGTTCGTTGATATTGACGAGCACCCGGGATTTTTTGAACCAGACCCCTTGACACTTCAGGTCGTCTCTGTTATATTCGCATGAGACTAGCAGGAATCGGTTTTCCCCCCGTGCAGTTCGTTGGATTTCTCGTAATCGTTTCATATATTGACAACAGAGCCTGATCGTTTGCGGGCCTGTCCTCGGCGTCCTCCCCCCGACGCCCAGCACGATCCACTACCGGGAAACTGGTACGTTGCGATCCGGGCAGGCCCCTTTTTTTCCCCTCCCTCCGTCGGGCGATTTCCTTGTTTTTCCTCCCCGCTCTTCGTACTATTTCCGGTATGGCAGCCGGGTTCAGGTTCCTCGAGCATACCGCCGATGTGGGCATTGAGGCGAAGAGTGCAACGCTGGCCGGCGCGTTTGAACAGGCAGGAGCCGGGTTGATTGCGCTCTTTCTCGACCCGGCGACGGTCCGGTGCACATCGAGACGCACGGTCGTCCTCTCCGGAGAGGGGACGGAACAACTCCTCGTCCGCTGGTTATCGGAGCTGCTCTACCTCTTCGACGGCCAGAAATTTGCCCCGTCCATGACGCGCATTCATCTGCTGGATGACTGCCGGCTCCAGGCATCGGTGTTTGGAGAAGAGTTCGACCCTGAACGCCATGTCACCCGGACGGATGTCAAGGCGATCACCTATCACCAGCTCTCGGTGCGCCGGGAAGGGCGGAGCTGGATTGCAACGGTGTACGTGGACATCTGATACGGCACCGACGACCAACTCGAAAGCGCCAGGTGCGGATATTCCCGTGCTCCAGCAGATAGCTCCATATCGATATCTTCTCCCCCGGAGCTACAAGGCAGGAATGCTGATCGAGGGGTTGATCTACGCGGACGAACACCTGATTCCGCAGATCGTTGCCGACAAGACCATCGACCAGATTGCCAACGTTGCGACGCTTCCGGGGCTCGTCGGCAGGTCTCTCGGTATGCCCGATGCCCATCAGGGGTACGGGTTTTGCATCGGGGGAGTGGCGGCCGCCGATCTTGAGAAGGGTGTGGTTTCAGCGGGAGGGGTGGGGTTCGATATCAATTGCGGGGTCCGCCTGCTGGCGGCAAACAGCGATCCGGACGAACTCCGCGTCGGCATCGACCGGCTGATGGACCGGCTGTTCAGGTCAATCCCGTGCGGAACAGGGAAAAAAGGGGTTCTGGACCTCGGCCGGGCCGAACTCGATGCCGTTCTTGCCGACGGGGCCGCATGGGCTGTCCGGCAGGGGTACGGACGCGAGAGTGATCTCGGGCGGATTGAAGAACATGGGACAATCCCCGGCGCCGATCCCGCAGCGGTCAGCACGCGCGCCCGCGAACGCGGGCACCAGCAGCTCGGTACGCTCGGGTCCGGCAACCATTTCCTGGAGATCCAGCGCATAGACGAGATCTATGATGCGGAGACGGCGGAGGCGTTCGGACTCGAGCAGGGACGGATCGCCGTTCTCATTCACAGCGGCTCCCGCGGACTCGGACACCAGGTGTGCACGGATTACCTGGATGTGATGCAAAAAGGGATGAAAACGCATGGCATCACGGTCGCTGACCGGCAGCTTGCCTGTGTGCCGGTTTCGTCGAGAGAGGGAAAGCAGTATCTGAAGGGGATGGCTGCCGCCGCGAATTTCGCCTTCGCCAACCGGCAGATGATGACGCACTGGGTCCGCGAGGCCTTCACGGAAGAGTTCGGCGGCGGAGACCTGGCTGTGGTCTATGACGTCTGCCACAATATCGCAAAACGGGAGGAGCACCGGATCGAGGGGAAACTGCGTACGGTACTGGTGCACCGCAAAGGAGCGACGCGGGCGTTTCCCGCACACCATCCCGCCCTGCCGGATGACCTCAGTCCGGTCGGACAACCCGTCCTGATTCCGGGGAGCATGGGGACCGCGTCGTATGTGCTCGTAGGGACCGACCTGGCGATGGAGGAGACATTCGGTTCCTCCTGTCATGGAGCCGGCCGGGCGATGAGCCGCACGAGAGCACGGAAAGAAAAGCGGCCGGACGACCTCCTCCGCGAAATGCGTGAGAAGGGGATCGTGATCCGGGGGCAGAGCAAAAGCGGCCTGACGGAAGAAACCCCCGAAGCGTACAAAGATGTCGACCGGGTCGTGGACGTGATGCATGGGGCGGGTATCGCCCGCAAAGTGGCGCGGCTCGTTCCCCTGGCGGTGATGAAAGGATAGCGATGAAAGAGACAGACCCGCGGATGCATTCGGCGGAACACATTCTGACCGGCGTGCTTGTCCGGATGTTCGGTATGGGGCGCCCCTTCACAACGCATCTGGAGAAGAAGAAGTCGAAGGCAGACTATCGCTTTTCGCGCACGCTCACCGAAGAAGAAGTGAAGGCGGTGGAACGTGAAGTGAACGACATCATCGTGCAGGACCTGCCCGTCCGGGAGGAACACCTCCCGCGGGCCGAGGCCGAACAGATGTTCAATCTCGAACGGCTCCCCGATGAAGCCGGAGACAGCGTACGCATTATCCACATCGGAGACTTCGATGCCTGTCCGTGCAGCGGTGCTCACGTTGCCTCGACGCGGGACATCGGACGGTTCCGTCTCATTTCCTGGTCGTTTGAGGACTCCGCCCTCCGTCTCCGGTTCCGGCTGGAGGACCAATGAGGATACGTACAGCGGCTGGCATGCTGGCGGCATTCCTCTGGGTCGGCGCAGGGATGAACCAATCGACCCCCGCTTCCGGTGCCCGTCCGACTCCCGGGCCGGACGTTCTCGGCGAAGGGGAGGAGCTGGTGTACGAGGTGACGTGGACCTTTGTGAAGCTGGGGACTGTGCGGCTGGTGGTGCATCCCGACTACAGCGCAAGGGCGTGGATCGATTCGTATGAGGGGCTGCCGTACGTGGATCTGCATTCGCGGTATACCTCGCAGATGGATTCGACCCTGTACTCCCGCGGCTCCTCGTCCCTCGAGCTGAACGCAGATGGCACATGGGTAGGGCTGAACTACCGGTACGATTTCGGCAGAAATCTCCTTGCAATCGAGAAGGTCAGACAGCAGGACCCGGACGGCATTCCAGCCGAGCGGATCCCGGGCGACACTCTTTCGATCGACCGCCTGCAGTTCGTGGACGGGTTGTCTATTGCGTATCTCCCAAGGCGGTTGGTGCATATGGATCGTTCCGTTGACGTGCCGACGGTGTTGCACGGGAAGCTCGGCACAACATCGTTTTTTCTTCCCGCGGAGAAGACAACAGTCGATCTTGATGCGGTCGAGTATCCCGTCCGCGCAGTGGAAGTGGACGGTGTCACGACGGTGGTGGGGGTATTCGGGATGACGGGGGACTTCCGCGGGTGGTTCAGCGACGACGCCAGCGCCGTCCCGTTGAAGGGCACGCTGAAGGTGTTGCTGGGGTCCGTGACGATAGAACTGATCAAATGGAATAAAAAGGGGTGGACGCCGCCCCGTTAAGGATCTCCATGGCACCGCACATCGATATCGGGATGTCGCCGGAAGGCATTTCGGAAAAGAAGCGCATCGCGCTCAGTTCCGTGATTGCCGCGGTGGCGATTACCGCACTGAAGCTTTTCGTCGGTCTGCAGACGAACAGCCTGGGGTTGCTCTCCGAAGCCGCACATTCGGGGCTCGATTTCCTTGCGGCGGCGCTGACATTCATGGCAGTGCGGGTTGCCAGCAGTCCGCCGGACAGGGAGCACCAGTATGGTCACGGCAAAGTAGAGAACCTCTCCGCGTTCGTCGAAACGTTGCTGCTGGTTGCGACCTGTGCCTGGATCATCTGGGAAGCGGTGGACAGGCTCACGGGCACCGGAACGCATGTGGAGTCCGGGTTCTGGAGCTTCGCGGTCATCATTGTCGCGATCGTCGTGGACTATCAGCCGTTCGCGCGCCCTGAAACGCGTTGCGGTGAAGTACAAGAGCCAGGCCCTGGAAGCCGATGCGCTGCACTTTTCCAGCGATGTGTGGAGCTCGCTTGTGGTGTTGCTGGGTCTTGTGTTTGTCTCGCTCGGCTATGCGTGGGTCGACTCGGTTGCCGCCATCATCGTTGCGCTTCTGGTGCTGTTTGTGAGCTACCGGCTCGGCCGCCGGACGATCGATGCGCTGATGGACCGTGTGCCGGATGGGATTTACGAATCGATCCTGGGCGCCATTCGTGGTGTTGACGGAGTTGAAGAGGTGCAGAGTATCCGGTTGCGGCCGTCGGGCGCCGCCATTTTCGTCGACACGACGGTCGGCATCCTCCGGACGACGCCGTTCCAGAAGGCCCATGCCATCATGGATGCCGTGGAAAAGGCGGTTCAGGAGAGCCATCCGAACGTCGACGTGGTCGTCCATGCAGAGCCGCTCGAAAGCAGAGAAGAGAGTGTGGTAGACAAAGTGCGCATGATCGTGATCGGTCGCGGTTTGCGCCCACCCCACAATCTGGAAGTCCAGAAGAGCAACGACCGGCATCAGGTGGCATTCGATCTGGAATACTCGGCGGGAAAGAGTTTTGTCGAAGCCCACACCGTGGCCGATGACCTTGAAGAAGACATTCGCCGTGAACTTCCCTCCGTGGACCGGGTCACGATTCACATCGAAGAATTCCGCCCGGGAACCATCGAGGTCAAAGCGCGTCCCGAAGAGGACAGTCTCCTGCGCGGCAGGCTGATGGACTTCCTTTCCCGTGAGACCTCGTCCGGTGCATGTTCGGATCTCCATCTCTTCCGTATTGACAACCGGTACAACGCATCGCTCACCTGCACATTTGACCGCACACTGACGATTGAAGAAGTACACAAGCTGGTGTCGCAACTGGAAACCCGGTTGTACGATGGTTTTCCGGAGCTGCGGAAGGTGACCGTGCATGCCGAGCCCGAGGGGTAGGGGAATGCGGGGAACTAAGTGTCCCCATTCTTCGGTTAACATGTGAGAATCATGCCGGAAACGGAAAAAGGCCCACAATGAAGAATGTCACGAAGATCAGTGGACTCGCCGTTGTTGCGGCGTTCGTGGCCATACAGTTTGTCAACAGGCCGGACCGCACGAATCCGCCCGAAGACCCCTCGTTGACTTTTGCCTCCCAGAAGTTCGTCCCGCCCGCTGTCAGTGCCATGCTGGAGCGTTCGTGCTACGACTGCCACTCCAATCGTACCGTATGGCCGTGGTATTCGGCCATCGCACCGGTCTCCTGGCTCGTGGCAGACGATGTCCAGGAGGGGAGGAGCCATCTGAACTTCTCTGAATGGGGGACCTACAAGCGAAAGCGGCAGGCATCGCGCCTCGAGGGGATCTCGTCGGAAGTGGACAGGGACCAGATGCCGCTGCCATCGTACGTTTTGCTCCACAGCAACGCGAAGCTGACTGAGGAGGACAAGGATCTGCTCTGTGATTGGGCCGACAGGGTGAGCGACAGTCTGCGGACGGCACCGCCGTAGGAGGCGAACGCCATGATTCATTGGTGCATTGAACATGCGCTAACCGGAAGGAGGATCGTCGAATGCAGCTTCGCCATTGTGTGACGCTCGTAGTCTCGGCGGGCATGCTGTCGGCGGCAACAGTCTCGGCATTGCCGCGATTTGCCGCGCGGACGGGATCAACATGTAAGTCGTGCCATGTTAACCCTTCGGGAGGGTCCATGCGACAGGCATTCGGAGCGCAGTATGGGCGTGAAGAACTGCCGGTCCCGGGATGGTCGGAGGGGGTGGAGCTTGCGGACGTTACCAACCTGATTGCCAACGTTCTTGGCGTGGGTGCGGATTTCCGGACTCTTTATTATAGCCGCCAGATACCGGATTCGACGGGCAGCAGTGCGCGGACGGAGGACTCCTTCTGGCAGATGCAGGGGGATCTGTACCTGAACTTCCGTATCACAAAGAACGTCCAACTCTTTCTCAAGAAGGGGCTGTACAGCGGGTTCGAGGCGTTCGGACTTCTTCGCGTCCTGCCGGCCAACGGTCATCTCAAGGTCGGCAAGTTCGTGCCTGCCTTCGGAACGAAGACCGATGATCACACGGCGTTCATCAGGACCTATACGGGATTCAGCGCCGCAGTGGGGCGTCCGGAACTCACCGGGCTTGAAGCCGGGATCTCGCCGGGCCCTGCAAACGTCGTTGCGGGGTATTTCAATGCACAGGATGGGTTCGGCGGTGGCAGCAGCAAGAAGGCGTTCCTCCTTCGTGGTGAAGGGATGTTCACGATCGGCAGGGACGTGTTTCTCGGCGTTGGCGCGAATGTCTTCCGGAAGGAGCTCGCTGCCAGCGGCACGTCGACGCTCTACGGCGGGTTCGGGGCGTTCAGTGTCGGAGATTTCACGCTTCTTGGAGAAGCGGATCTCCTCCGGACCAGTGTGGCGTCCACGACGGTCACGGGCATTGTTGCATACGGTGAGGCGAATTATGTTGTCACACCCGGCGTTGACCTGAAAGTCGCCTATGATTTCTATGATCCTGACAAAGACTTCAAGACCGGGTCCGTGAGCCGCTACAGTTTCGGCTTCGAGTTCTTTCCGGTCAGCGGCGTGGAGGTCAGACCGATGTATCGCATGCTCGTTGAAGAGCCGAAGAATGTCTCAAACAACGAGCTTCATATCCTCTTCCATATTTATCTTTGAAAGGTATCTATGAAACACGGATTTGTTGTGGGTGTGGCAGTACTGCTGACGCCGGTTCTTGTCGGACTTGCAACGCAGGAACAGTCGGGGAAACGCAAGGATGAGGCCGGGGCCGTGTCGTTCAAGAGCGATGTGATGCCGGTTCTGGAGAAATATTGCCTCCCGTGTCATGCGGAGGAGAACGAGAACAAGAGCACGCTGTCGCTGGATTCGTACGCCCTTCTGATGGAAGGTGGAAAGCACGGCGTGGCAGTTATGCCCGGCGAGCCGGAGGAGAGCATCCTGGTCCAGAAAGTCCAGGACGATCCGCCGTTTGGCGACCGGATGCCGTTGCAGTCCCGGCGGAAGAAAGCGGAGGGTCCTCCCAAGAAGCTTACTGAGGAGGAGCTGTCCGTGCTTTCGAAATGGGTTGCGCAGGGGGCGAAGGACAACTGATGTCGGGTGCGCGGGGCGGGGCTGCACCCCCCCGCTAATTGATTGTCATTTAACGGCTTATGTAACGCCATACGATTTCGCTTGACATTGACTCCCTGAACCGGTAAAATGTAAACGCTTACACAGGGTAACCCGCCAAGGGTTTCCATTTTTTTTCCTCTTTTATGTAAGCGTTTACATTTTTCGTGTTTCAGCGCTCCTCACTTTTCCCGGATTGCATCTATCGATACATGTCTACCACGATCAAAGAAGTCGCGCACAAAGCGGGTGTCTCCATTGCGACGGTCTCCAGGGTCCTGAACAACGTCGGGCCCGTGGATGAGCGTACGCGGGCGCGAGTCCGGGATGCCGCCCATGAACTCCGCTACGTGCCCAATGCCACAGGCCGGAGCCTCAGCCGCCGCAAGACCGAGGCGATCGGACTCCTTCTCCCCGACCTCTTCGGAGAGTTCTTTTCGGAAGTCCTCCGCGGCAGCGACCAGACCGCCCAGCAGTCGCAGTATCACCTCGTCGTTTCAAGCTCACAGAATGACCGGAAGCAGATCCGTGCCGCATTGACCATGATGCGCGGACGTGTCGACGGCATTGTGATCATGTCGCCGCACATCGACGCCGACACGCTGAACGAATACCTTCCGACGACACTCCCGGTCGTCCTCCTGAACTGCCCCGTGGAGTCACACGAGTTCGATTCGCTGACGATCGACAATTACGGCGGGGCGCATGCGATGACGGAACATCTGATCGGTCATGGCCACGTGCGTATCGCGATCATCAAAGGCACGGAAGAGAACCGCGATGCGGACGAGCGGTGGCGGGGGTACTGTGCCGCGCTCCAGGAACACGGTATCGCGCACGATCCGCTCCTGCGAGGTTCCGGGAACGTTCAGTGAGGCCTCGGGGTACGGCGCAGCACAACACCTGCTGTCGCTCCCGCGGCAGCCGACAGCCATCTTTGCCTGCAACGACTCGATGGCCATCGGCGCGCTGAGCGCCCTGCGCGAGGCGGGCGTCGGTGTGCCGGACGATGTCGCCCTGGCCGGCTTCGACGATGTCCCGATTGCGTCCTATCTCACGCCCGCCCTGACATCGGTTCAGGTGGGTATTCACCAGCTCGGGGTGCGCGCCATCGAAACCGCACTCCATGCAGTACGCCATCAAAACACGCACCGCAAGCAGCAGCTCGTGCTGCCGACGACGCTGAGCCTGCGGGATTCGTGCGGTTGCCGAGGGGAATCGGTTCAGCAAGCGGAGGTTCATGGATAAGGCAATGCGCCAGTCTCCGTGGCGCACAGGTCATCGAGGTACCGCTGTTCATTTTTTTCCATCTTCACCTGTTTCACACATCATTACCAAGGAGGTCCATATGCACACTCGTCGAATTGTTGTATCGGCGCTTCTTTTGGTCGTGGCAGGGAGTGCGCTGTTTGCGCAGTTCACGCCACGCAAGGACTACGTCTGGGTCCGTGACATTTCCGTCGCTGCAAGCCCGACCATCACGCTTGATGGCAATCTGAACGAAGCGGTGTGGGCAAAGGCCGAGTCGGTGCTGGTTGTCTACGGCACACGTGACGGCAATCCGGGAAGCGGTTACAAAATCATGAACGGCTCCGGCACGCCGCTTGACGGTGCCAATGCCGTATTGAAATTTCTTGTGAACAAATCAACGAACATGCTGTATTTTGCGGTCAGCGCAAAAGACAGTTCCATCGGCGGCAATGGCTGGGAGAACAGCGACGGCGTCCTGGGCGGTTTCTACCAGCGCTCAGACCGTTCACCCAATCTGGGGATCACGCTGGCGAAGGACTTCTTTATCAGTTATGTTGACTCGTCGGCCCCGGGTGCGACCATGAATCTCATGGGCGGCAACCTCCCGAGCCGCGGTGTGCTCACGGCAGCCCTTGCGATCAACGGGACGGCAAATATTGACACGACTGCCGGCGGCGCGCGCCAGGCGGATCAGGGCTGGACCCTCGAAATGTCCGTCTCCCTTGACAGTCTCGGCTACCAGGCCAATACGGGCACCACCGACGAAGTTCAGATGTGCATCGGCATCTGGGATGCCGACTGGACCCACGGCGGCGGGACGAGTATTGCGACCAAAAACTGGTGGGCGAACGAGTGGGGCAATAACGGCGGCGGACTTGCAGCGCGGCTGCTCGTACGCAATGATGTCAATGTCAATACCCTTGCCCTTCCGGGGTACGGCTTTGACGTTGTCGTTCCCAACGCGGCGAACTATACCGCACCCATCATCGACGGAAACCTGAATGACGCGGTGTGGAGCCATGTGGCCTCCTTCCCGATCCAGTACGGGAATGCGGCTCTGCGTTCGCTGTATCCGACCATCGGCAAGGACCGTAGTGGCAACTTCATGCCCAAAGGCACAACGGCCTTTGATGCAGGCGTTGCCAATGTTACGGCCGTGTTCAAGGGCGACATCCTGTATCTCGCCGCCGACGTTGCCGACAAATCGCTGAACAGCTACATCAGCGACGACTTCTTCGATGGTTTGCAGATCAATATGAGCGTTCCCGAGGACACGCTGTATGACAAGAACGTGCATATGATGGCTGCACGGCGTTTCGGTGGGGCTATCGATACCTCGGCGAGTGCAACGCGCGGGTTATGGGACGTGGTCGGTGACAGTCTGTTCGTGAAGTCTATCACCTACGCCATGAAACTGAAACCCGGCTCGACCGTCAACAACAACACCGACGTCGACGCGGGCTACACGGCCGAAATGGCCATCGATCTCTCCAAGCTGGGGTATGGAGCAGGGCAGGCCAACAAGGTCGTCGCGATCGGGGTCAACTACCATGACTATGACATTGCGACAGACACCGTCGCAACACGCACATGGTGGTTCCGGGAATGGCCATGGACGTCATCGCCGGCATTCATGTTGCTCGACAACAGCACGCTGGTGACCGGTATTGCCGATGGGCCGATGGGTGTTGCAGGAGAGTTCACGCTTGTCGGGAACTACCCGAATCCGTTCAACCCTTCCACGAAGATCCAGTTCCGGGTGCCGGAACAGGGCATTGCGACACTTCAAATCTATGATATCCTGGGCCGCCTGGCGCAGGAAGTTGAGTCGCCCGTGGTCGGTGGAACGTACGAGCAGACCTTCAACGCGGCATCGCTTTCCAGCGGCGTGTACTTCTATCGCCTTCAGTTCACAGCACACAAGAACGGCGCACGCAGCATCTCTGAAACCAAGACCATGTTGTTGCTGAAGTAGGCACTCCAGATGGTTGTATGTCCCTCCGGTCTTCTCTCTCCCACCCGGATCCAGGGTGGGAGGGAGAGCCGGGGATGTTCATCAATGAGGTCATGTGCATACCATGAACTCCACCCGATCACTCTCCCTCTTCTGCCGCCATGTGTGTACTGTGCTGATGGCTCTGGCACTGTTCGCCCCGGTTCTCCTCCGCGCAGACACCAAAGGGAAGCTCACCGGACACATTGTTGACCAGAAGGGCGCGCCCGTCCTTGGCGCCAATGTCATTGTCGTCGGCACGACCGTCGGTGCTGTCGCAAATCTCGAAGGACGGTACGCCATCATCAATGTGCCTGCCGGTGTGTACGACGTCAGAACCAGCGCAGTTGGCTATCAGGCCAGGATCGTCCGCGAGGTGCGCATCAACGGCGGGCAGACCACCACGCTCGACGTCACCATCAACGAAAGCACCATCGAAGCCGATGAAGTCGTGACCATTGCGGAACGTCCGCTGGTGGACACGCGGCAGACAAGCGCGGTTGCCATTCTCGGCAGGGACGACATCGAGGCCCTTCCCGTCCAGAACCTGAATGATGTGGTGAATCTTCAGGCGGGTGTTGTCGACGGCCACTTTCGCGGCGGCCGGACGGGTGAAGTGCAGTATCAGGTTGACGGCGTTTCCGTGAACAATCCGTATGACAACTCTTCCGTTATCCAGCTGGACCGTTCGGTCTTGCAGGAGGTGCAGGTCATCAGCGGCACGTTTGATGCCGAGTACGGTCAGGCTATGAGCGGGGTGGTGAATGCTATCCTGCGCAGCGGGTCGGAGGAGCGGTTTGAAGCGAGCGCGGAGGTGTACGGCGGTGTGTACGCGACCGATAAGAACGTCTTTCCCCATTCGGCGGCAACGGTGCCGCCCGCGCTTCAGAGTGTGACCGTCTCCCTGAGCGGGCCGACGGGGATTCCGTCCACGTCGTTCCTGCTCAACGTGCGTCGGTTTGTGGAAGACGGGTATCTCTGGGCCGAGCGAACCTTCCTCCCCACCGACAGGGCGGATTTCGGGTCGAGGGTCTTTGCCCCGACCGGCGATAACGCGGCAGTGCCTCTCTCCTGGCGCAAGGAATGGTCCGGCCAGGCGAAGATCTCCAACAGGGCATTCACCGACGTGCAGTTGAGTTACCAGGCCGTCGGCGCCATCAGTGAGGGGAAGAATTTTTCGTTCGGGTACCGGCTCAATCCGGACGGCACGAGAACCCAGAAGAACTGGTCGCTGGTTCACGGTGTGGATGTCACCCATACGCTTTCGCCCACAGCCTTCTATACCATCAGCCTGCGTCAGAATTACTTTCACTACACGGACTACGCGTTTTCCTGGGTGGAAGACCCGGGGTATACCCTCGGTGGCGCGCCGCGCGGCGACGCGAACTATGAGCTGGGAGCCATCGTCCAGGGGTACGATCTGGGCAGGTTCGAGCAGGAGACGAATGCGCTCCTCGTGAAGGGATCCCTCACCAGTCAGATGACGCAACTGCACCTGGTAAAGGTGGGATTTGAATTACAGCTGTCGTCCATCCTCTTCGGCGCACCCGGAACGCTGTCATCGCAGATCCTGGGTCCGTCCCAGTCTCTCGTGTACGTCGTTGCGGATTCGCTTGCGCAGAATGTCCGCACGTTCTTCCCCCGGTCCATGGCGTTCTTTGTCCAGGACAGGATCGAGGTTGCCGATTTTCTTGTGCGTGCCGGAGTGCGGTTGGAATACTACGATGCAAATGCGACTGTTCCCAGCGATCTTGAAAACCCGGCGAACACCATCCAGGGTGCCCCGGCATCTGTCCCGAAGAGGACCAGCACGAAGATCGCTCTCGCCCCCCGGCTGGGCGTCTCGTATCCGATCACGGCAACCGGCGCCCTGTATTTTTCGTACGGGCATTTCTATCAAATGCCGGGTCTGGGAAATCTGTACGCCAACTCCGACTACTATATCCTGCGCAATCTCCAATCCGGGACCACATCGTACGGCGTCATGGGGAATCCCGACATCAAGCCCGAGTTTACGGCCCAGTATGAGTTTGGATTCAAACAACAGTTCGGACAAATCCTCGGCCTGGACCTGAGCGTCTTTTACAAAGACATTCGCGACTTGCTGGGCGTGGAATTTATCGACACGTATGCCGAATCGCGGTACGCCCGTTTCACGAATGTCGATTTCGGCTCCGTCTATGGAATCCGTCTGGCGGTTGACCAGCGCTTTTCCGAGGAGTTCGCCGTTTCGGTGAACTACACCTACCAGAATGCCACCGGGAATTCGAGCGATCCATATGAAACAGCGAACCGTGCTGCAGCGGGGGAGGATCCCAGACCGCGGCTGGTGCCGTTTGGCTGGGACCAGCGACACACCCTGAACATCGCCGCAACGTACAACGACCGGGGTGCTTTTCTCGCCACCTGCATCGTCCGCTTCGGGAGCGGAAGCCCCTACACACCGTCCGTCGGGTCAGGGTTCGGTGCGCAGCTTGAGACGAATTCCTCTCCGAAGCCCGCGTGGGTGACGGTTGACCTGCGGGCCGAGAAACCATTTCAACTCGGCGCGGCATCGCTGTCGGTCTTCGCACGAGTGTTCAACCTGTTCGACTCGCGGTATTCAAACGGCTTTGTGTTTTCCACCACGGGGAGCCCATTCTATACGCTGACCCCTGCGGCGGACCGCACCACGCTTCTCGATCCGTCACGGTTTGCCGTGCCGCGACGCATCGAAATTGGACTGGGTGTGAGAATTTGAGAGGTCTCGCTATGAAGAACCCGTACGTGATCATGATCGTCCTTACTGTTGCGTCTGCATCGATGGCGCATGCCCAGGGGGGGCTGCAGCCGGTCGTTCCCAAAGACCAGCGGGGACGCAACGATGCGGAACGGTCCGGGACACATGATGCCGGGAATATCCGGTCTATCTTCTATAACTACGGCATGGTGGGTGATTATCCCGCCGACCCCATCAACGTCGACCTCTCGATCTTTCATTCCGCCGAAGTTCCCAAGGGGTCGGGTCTCAATTATACCGACGGCATCACGCCGTTTGTGCTGTCGCGCCTGAACGACGCGCGTGGCACCCCTTTTACGATCATGGAAACCGGGTTCCGCGAGCGTCAGGAACAAAGCCCCAAAACATCAAAGACCATGCGGTTCGAGCCGAGGCCCGGCTATCTGCAGAGCGATCCAACCATCAACGTCGGCCGATCCATCGCCATGAGTCACGACGCGCGAACCTGGCCCGCAAGCTGGCCCGATAAGGCGAAAGATGTGGACGACCCGGGCTGGGGGGGAAGTTGGAACGGATATTTCGGCAAACGGCCGAACGCAGACCAGGAAAGCTTCTCCGTGATGGATGATGATTTCTATGACAAATGGGACTATTCTCCGGACACCCGTGATGCGACGCGCCGGGGTCTCGGACTTCGCGTCGAAGTGCGCGGGTTCCAATGGGCCAATCCGCAGGCAACCAACGTGATCTTCTGGCATTATGACATCACAAACGAATCCACCACGAACTACATCGACGACATCCTGTTCGGTCTGTACATGGATTCGGGTGTCGGCGGGTCCGCCTTTTCATGCGACGGCGTCGCCGAATCCGATGACGACAATGCATATTTCGACCGTACCACGGGCCTGAACCTTGTGTACACGTGGGACAAGTACGGTCATGGTGTCGATCTCCGGAGCACCTGTTCACCCACCGGCTATCTCGGCTATGCGTACATGGAGACGCCCGGCAACGAGTACAACGGGATCGACGATGACGGGGATGGCATTACCGATGAACGGCGGGACAGTATTCCCGGCGTGCTGGTGACCGGACAGGAGAACATCCGTGCCTATGTCCAGGCGCACTACGCCATGGCGCAGTTCGAAGCATTCTACGGGAAGCTCGAAACCCGGCCTGCCTTCAAGGCCGGACGGTGGTGGACAGGCGACGAAAACATGAACTGGGTGGCCGATTACGACGACGTGGGTGCCGACGGCCTGCTCGGGACGAATGATTCGGGAGAAGGGGACGGTGTGCCGACCGCAGGAGAACCGGATTTCGGCCAGACCGACAAGGACGAATCCGATCAGATCGGTCTGACAGCGTTCAAAATGAACCGCATCAAAGGCCCCTCCAAGAGCGATCCCGTCGATGATATTGTGTTCTACGGCTTATGGCCGCCCGTGCTGTATGACCGGTTCACGTCGAGTGTGCCATCGACACGGTTTGACTCTGCTGTGGTGCTCAACTACAATATCGGTTTCCTGTTCGCGTCGGGCACGTTTCAACTCCCGGCGGGTGCACATGAGAGGTTCAGCCTTGCACTGGCATACGGCGCCGACCTGCAAGATCTCCGGGAACAGGTTCGCACCGTGCAGCAGATCTACAATGCCAACTATCAGTTTGCCGTTCCCCCTCCGCCCCCCATCGTCAAAGCCGAAGCCGGCGACGGATATGTGCGGCTTTCCTGGAGCGACTATTCCGAGAGGGCAAGCGATCCCGTGACCCACGAAAACGACTTCGAAGGGTACAGGATCTATCGTTCCACGGACGTCGACTTCCAGGATCCCAAAACCATCAGCAATGCACGCGGGACAGGGAACTTCGGCAACGGAAAGCCGATCGCGCAGGTTGACCTGAAGAACGGCATCAAGGGGTTCTCCAGGCAGCTGATTGATGGGATTTCGTACTACCTCGGCGACGATAGCGGACTCATGCACACGTATACGGACACGACCGTCAAGAACGGCCAGGAGTACTATTTCGCTGTCTGTGCATATGACCATGGTTCGGATTCTCTCGGATTTTTCCCTTCTGAGAATGCCATTACCGTTTCACGCACACTGCGGGGAGGGACCATTCTTCCGGTGAACGTCGTCGACACGCGGCCCGAGCCAAAGGTCCCGGGGTTCGTGAAGGCAGCCGCTTCACCAGTGCGTCAGATTGCCGGGGAGGGGAGCGGTTCTGTGGACATCATTGTCGTGGACTCCCGCGAGGTCCCCGACGGAACAACCTATACCCTACGATTCACGACGGATTTCCGCCCCGCCAGGTCCATGCAGTGCGCTATGCAATGGTGGACAGCCTCACGGGCAACGAAATCTTCAGTTCGGGGAGCGACTTCCATGGTGAGGGGAGGGGGCCTGTGGGCATGGGGATGCTGCCGGTCGTGACCACGACAGATGTGACGATGCCCGACGCTGCGCACACAGGGTTCACGGCAACATCCGCGACGAACATGCGTTTCGCTGTCGCCAACAAAGACCCTGACTCGATCAATGTCCGCCGCCCCGGGTATCCGAATCATTTCACGGTCACGTTTTCGAACAGCATTCTCGACACGAGCCTTCTCTCCATTGTGAGCGACGCCATTCCGGTGAAATTCCGCATCCAGGCATCCACGCCGGACGGGCTCATGCGATTGCCCTTCTACTTCCACGACGCAAACGGCGACAGCACGATGAGCGCCTTCGGCGACTTCATCGATGTTCTCACCACCATTCCGGGAAGTGCGCGGCCGAGGGTGACATGGCGCATCACGGTGGATACCGTCGGGCAGGGAGCCCGTGGCGCAATCGTGCGTCCCACGACCGGAGATGCGTACGGCGTGCGGCTTTTGATTCCGTTCGGTACGGAGGATGTGTTCACGTTCCGGACCACCGCGCAGACGGTCTCCGGCGAACAGGGGCGCCAGGAGTATGGTTCCGGTCCCTATGTGGTTCCCAACCCCTACGCCGGTGCGGCGAGCTTCGAGGCCGAACGATTTGCGGTCACCGGCAGAGGCGAACGGCGGATAGAATTCCGCAATCTGCCGTTGTATGCGACCGTGCGGATATTCTCCGTGCGGGGGGATCTTGTGCAAACTCTCTTTCAGGACGGATCGACCGTTGCAATGGTCCCCTGGAATCTGAGGACCAAGGACAATCTTGATGTTGCGCCCGGGCTGTACGTCTATCATGTTGAGGCGCCGGGCTTTGACTCGTTCATCGGCAAGTTTGCGATTATCAAATAGTCAGGGATAACCGCCATGCACGGCATTCGACAATCATTCTTCAGCGTCTTGCGCGACGTCGGGTTGGGGGGATGCGTGCTTGCATTCCTCGTAAACGCATTCCCGGCGCAGGTGGCGTTCGCACAGTCGAAAACAGGGACCACCATCGGGCAATTTACGATGATCGAACCAAGCGCACGCACGGCCGCTATGGGCGGCGCAGGCGGGTCGATGGCGGACGAAGCCTTCGCAGGGTACTACAACGCGGGCGCTCTCGGCGCGCTTCAGCGCTCGGACCTTCAGTTTTCGTACAACAGCTGGTTTGCCGGAATTTCACTGAGCTATGCCGTCGGCGTGTTCCGACTTGGCGACCTGGGGACCGCGTCTCTGAGCTTCACAAGCCTCAGCTCGGGCGATATTGCCGTGAGAACGGTTGACCAGCCTCTGGGCACCGGTGAACTCTATTCGGTGGATGATCTTCTTATTGGCATCGGCTACGGATTCAGAATCACCGACAGGTTTAGCTGCGGACTCCAGGTGAACTACATTCAGGAACGGATCTGGCACAGTTCCGTGAGCACGTTCGGGTTCAACGTGGGTACGCTGTATCAGCTCTCGCCCGATGGCCTGCGCATCGGTGCAAGTCTGATGAACTTCGGGTTCAAATCGAAGTTCGACGGCACGGATCTGCGCGTCCGGTATGACATGGACCCTGCACGCTACGGCGACAACAGCAGTATTCCCGCGGCGGTCCTCACCGATGAGTTCTCCCTGCCGTTCGTATTCCGCGTGAGCCTCGGGTATCCGTTGAAAATTGACGGCTCCAATACCGTCACCGTTGCCGTTGACGCGCTTCATCCGAGCGACAACTCTGAAAGCGTCAACCTGGGCGCCGAGTGGCAATTCCTGCAGGTGCTCTTCTTCCGTGTGGGGTACAACGGCCTCTTTCAAACCGACAACCAATATGGCCTTACGGCGGGCGGCGGCGTTGCATGGGACGGTCTCGGCTATCTCCTGCATTTTGACTATGGCTGGACGGCACACAAATATCTGGGGAGCATTCAGCGAGCAACGCTCGGTGTTGGTTTTTGATGATAGGACGGCATGAAGAAATCTCTCTTTTCGAACACAGTACGGCGCTTTCTCTGACGATGGGAGAGAGTATGTCATCACCACGCCGCGAACACCGAAGCCCTGGATCAACGTCATCAGCAACGGCGACTATGGCCTTACCGTCTCACAGACCGGGAGCGGATACAGCTGGCGGACACACGCGCAGCTCAACAGGCTGACCCGCTGGGAACAGGACCTCGTCAAGGACGAGTGGGGAAAGTATCTGTATCTGAGAGATGAGCGCGGACGCATCTGGTCGGCGGGATGGAAACCGGTCTGCGCGGAACCCGAACGCTATGAATGCCGCCACGGGCTGGGGTACACCGTCATCACGTCGGTCAATGCCGGCATCGAAACCGAACTGCTGCTTTTCGTTCCTACCGACGCACCTCTGGAAGTGTGGCGTTTGACGATCCGGAACCGTTCACGGTCGAAACGCACGCTCCAGGTCTATTCCTATCTTGAGTGGGGGCTTGGCCAGGCGCCCGACTGGCATCGGGAGTTCCACAAGTCGTTCGTGGAGACGTCCTACGATCCAGCAGTGAACGGAATCCTTGCCACAAAACGGCTCTGGGAGGTCCCGACCGATCGCGGTCACTGGAATACGGACTGGCCGTACGTGGCATTTCATACCGCAAGCAGAAAACCGACATCGTACGATGCTGACAAGGAGACGTTTCTGGGGCGGTACGGCGGCCAGGCTCTGCCGGCCGGAGTCCTGAAGCAGCGGCTCGCCCGGCGGACGGGGAACGGACTTGACCCGTGTGCGAGTCTGCACCACGCCGTAACCCTCGCGCCGGGGAAGGAAGCCACGATCATCTATACGCTGGGCTGTGCGGATTCAGCAGATGCCGTTGCCGGTCACACCAGCAGGTATCGTACGGCAGACGACGTGGACACCGCACTGCAGGCTGTGTCCGCGCAATGGAACGGCCTTCTCGGAACAGTCCGTGTCGACACGCCCGACCCGGCCATGAACCTGATGGAGAACATCTGGCTCAAGTACCAGGCCATCTCCGGCCGCATGTGGGGGCGCACGGCGTACTATCAGACCGGCGGGGCGTTCGGATTTCGTGATCAACTGCAGGACAGTCAGCTCTGGCTCCACATCGACCCCGACCGGACCGCGCAACAGCTCCTTCTCCACGCACGGCATCAATTCCTGGACGGGACCGTCTACCACTGGTGGCACCCGCTGTCGGAAACGGGATTGCGAAACAACATCTCCGACAATCTCCTGTGGATGCCGTATGTCGCTCATGCATATCTGCAGGAAACAGGCGACCTCACTCTGTTCGACCGGCGGGAACCGTTTCTGGACTCCACTGCGCCGACCTCGTTTTACGATCATTGTGTGCGTGCTATCGACCGCGCGCTTGAACGATTCAGCGGGAGGGGATTGCCACTGATCGGTGAGGGTGACTGGAATGACGGCCTCAGCGCGGTGGGGCTGGACAAGCGGGGAGAATCGATCTGGCTCGGGCAATTCCTACACCGTATCCTGGTGGATTTTGCGGGCATCGCGGAAGAACGTGCCGATTACGGGCGCGCAGCACACTACCAGTCCCGGGCGGGAACGCTCTCTGAGAAGCTCAATACCTTGGGATGGGACGGCGAGTACTATTTCGGGGCCACCAAAGATTCCGGCGAGCGGCTGGGGAGCCAGGCCAACACGCAGGGGCGTGTCTGGTTGAATCCGCAGACCTGGTCCATCATCGGCGGCATCGCGAACACAGCACGCAGCAAGCAGGTGCTCGATGTCATCGAGCAACGCCTGGAGTCGGAGATCGGACCGCTTCTGCTGACACCCGCGTATTCTGAACCCGACAGGAATATTGGATATCTCACTCGATATGCACCCGGTGTGCGGGAAAACGGTGGAGTGTACACACATGCTGCCACCTGGGCGGTGATGGCTGCGGCAATGGTCGGGCGGAATGAAACGGCGTACAGGTTCTATGCGAAGCTCAACCCGATCAACCGGGGTCGCACGCCAGACCGGTACTGCGCGGAGCCGTACGTCACGCCGGGCAACATCGAGGGCCCCGAGTCGCTTTTCTTTGGCAGGGGAGGGTGGACGTGGTACTCGGGTTCTGCCGCATGGCTCTATAAAGTCGGGCTGGAGTGGATTCTTGGCATCCGCTCCACACGCGGGGGACTGCTCATTGATCCCTGCATCCCCTCGTCCTGGCCGGGATACAGCGTTCTCCGCACCTTCCGGGGAGCATCGTATGCCATCACTGTCCGGAACCCCGACCGCACCGGATGCGGTGTTGCGTCGGTCATGGTCGACGGTCGGGATATCTCTGCGGGAAGCGATCCCCGCGGATGTGTCCTCCCGTTGTTTCCCGGCGGTTCCTCACACGAGGTTGTCGTTGTGCTCGGGAAACGCACGTAATGCCCGGGGCCCACATGACGGCGCCGCCATCCCGGGTTTGCTCCATCATGATCGGAAAGGTCTCTCTCATGCGCCGGGCAGTTCTTCCGCTGGTTGTGTTGATCCTTGCCGTATCCTCCTCGGCTGCACAGCTTACCACACCGCAACTCCTCGATACGCTTCAACATTCGGCCTTCCGGTTTTTCTGGGATGAGGCAAATCCTGTCAACGGACTCATCAAGGACCGCAGCACGCCGGGATCGCCATCCAGCGTCGCGTCTGTGGGATTCGGGCTGAGTGCCATCTGTATCGGGGCAGACCATGGTTGGGTGAGCCGCAGCGCCGCTGCCGATAGGGTACTGGCCACGCTGCGGACCTTCTGGTACGGGCCGCAGGGGGGTGGAGACGCGTACACTGGCAACTACGGCCTGTTCTATCATTTCCTGGCGATGAGTACCGCAACCCGGACCTGGAGCAGCGAACTGTCCACCATCGATACCGCCTTGCTGCTTGCAGGTATCATCGATGCAAAAGAATACTTTGCCGGTCCCGATTCTTCAGAAACGGCGATCAGGAATTTTGCGGACTCCATCTATTACCGGATGAACTGGGATCTGATGCGCAACTTCAACGCGGGGATCTCCATGGGGTGGCAACCGGAGACCGGTTTCGCGAACTTTGGATTCTGGCGAGGATACAATGAGGCAACCATTCTGTATATCCTTGCGCTGGGCTCCCCCACTCACCCGATTGGGAACGACGGATGGCAGTACTGGACCTCCTGGTACAGATGGGAAACCCACTACGGATACAGTTTCGTGAATTTCCCCCCGCTGTTCGGGCATCAATACTCGCACTGCTGGATTGATTTCCGGGGCATTGCCGACACATACATGCGGAACAGAGGGATCGACTACTTTGAGAATTCGCGGAGGGCGACGCTGGCGCAGCGGGCGTACTGTGCCGCGAATCCGGCCGGCCATGCCGGGTACAGCGACACGCTGTGGGGGATCACGGCAAGCGACACGCCGACGGGATACCGCGCCCGCGGTGCCCCGCCGGCCCAAAACGACGATGGGACACTGACACCGACTGCGCCGGCGAGTTCGCTCCCGTTTGCTCCCGAGGCGGTGCTCCCGACCCTCCACAACATGTGGAACACTTATCGCTCGCAACTCTGGACACCCTACGGATTCCGCGACGCCTTCAATCTCAACGTCAACTGGTGGGACACCGATATTATCGGCATCGATCAGGGACCAATCATCATCATGATTGAGAACTATCGCACCGGCGCGGTCTGGAATCGTTTCATGGGCAACGCCGACGTCCAAAGGGGGTTGCAGCGTGCCGGATTTACTGCGGTGACCGGTGTGCCTGAAACAACGGTCCCGTCTGAGGTCATCCTGGAACAGAACTTTCCCAACCCGTTCAATCCAGCTACCACCATCGGCTTTTCCCTTCCACCGGGAACCGGGGAGATGGTACACCTGCAGGTCTACGATGTGCTCGGGCGGGTTGTGGCGACGATGATTGAGGGAGAGATGCAGAGCGGGCGGCATGCGGTCACGCTCGACGCATCCCGCCTGCCATCTGGTTCCTACTATTATCAGTTGAAGGCCGGTCCGACGGTACTGACCCGGCGCCTGATGGTGGTCAAATAGCAGTCTCACCTGCGAGGAGCTTCCTGAATCATGCGCACTCTGGCAGTTGGCTGCACACTGTTCGTCATGGGCCTGGTGGTTCTCTCGTGCGGAACCCCGGAGCCACGCCCTCTCCCGCTTCCAGACCCGCACGTCCGGTGGGACCCGTTCCTCGATACGCTCCAGGAACGGACGTTACGGTATTTTCTGGAGACGACACCCGACAACGGTCTCGCACTGGACCGATACCCAACACCCTCACCCTCCAGTATTGGTGCAATCGGTTTCGCGCTGACCAGCTACCCGATTGCGGTTGAGCGCGGGATGATCAGCCGGGCCGACGGAGCGCGTCGCGTCCAGAAAACCCTCCGGTATCTTTTTGACCTCCCGCAGCATGACGGACCGACGAACGTCTCGGGGTACATGGGGTTCTTCTACCACTTCCTCGATGCGAGCGACGGCAATCGCACCTGGAATTGTGAACTCTCCACCATCGACACAGGGTTGCTGCTGATGGGTGCGCTCTTCTGCCAGACGTACTTTGATCGGGCTGATTCCGTGGAGACTGACGTCCGGTTCCTGGCGGACACGCTCTACCGCCGGGCCGATTGGACGTGGGCGACCCATGGCGGCGAGGGCATCGCACACAGTTGGAGGCCCGAGACCGGGTTCAATCGCTCCACCTGGCGGGGGTACGATGAATCGGCGTTTCTCGTCATGCTCGCCCTCGCATCTCCCACGCATCCCGTCCACGACGGTATGTGGGAGTACTGGCTGGGACCGGTGGTCTGGGCGAACTATTGTGGCGCCGAGTTCATCAGTTTTGCACCCCTCTTTGGCCACCAGTATTCGTTCTGCTGGATCGATTTCCGGGGGATCCGGGATGAGTATATCAGCGCGAAGGGGATCGACTACTTCGAGAATTCCCGCCGGGCGACGTATTCGCATCGCGCCTATGCTGCAGACAACCCGCTTCGCTACCGGGGGTACTCAGACAGCACCTGGGGGATGACCGCATGCGACGGTCCCGGCGACACGGTCCTTATCATCGACGGCACGTCCCGCCGGTTTACGGGGTATTCTGCCCGTGGCGCTTCGTTCGATTGGACCAACGACGACGGCACACTTGCTCCGACCGCTGCCGGCGGTTCCCTTCCTTTCGCTCCCGAAATCTGCATCCCTGCATTACGGTCGATGCGTGCACTGCATGGCGACAGGTTGTTCAGAGTGTACGGTTTTGCGGATGCTTTCAATGTGACCTACCGGACGGCGCGCTGGCCGGATGGGTGGTTCGATCCGGACCATATCGGCATTGATCAGGGTCCGATAGCGATCATGATCGAGAACCTCAGGAACGGGTTTGTATGGGAGACCATGAAGAAGAACCCGTATATTGCGAGGGGCCTGCGTAGGGCCGGGTTCAGCGGAGGATGGCTCGGAACACCAGGCCCGTGATCCCCGTTGCCGCACTGTCCACCACGCTGCTATGAGCATGACACAGAACCTCAGACACATGTCGTCTCTCCTCCTCGTGCTGCCGGTTTTCTGTGCCGTCTTCGTTCCGGGTCAAGCGATGTCCCAGACACGCCTGCTTGATGATTTCGAAATCCTCACGGGCTGGACACCCATTGTCTCCGACGGGGCCCACCTCACTCTTGCGCAGGGTCCGGGGGTGCCCGGCTCGTCGCTCGCCATGCAGTTCGACCTCCGCGGTGCGTCCGGCTATTGTATCGCGCAAAAAGAGTTCTCCATCGATCTGCCCGCCGACTTTCAATTCGTATTCGACATGCGTGCCGACGCGCCGGTGAACAACTTCGAGTTCAAAGTGATCGATGACCACGACAATGTTTTCTGGATCAAGAAGCTGAACATCACGTATCCGAGGGAGTGGATCCGCCAGCGTGTCAAGAAACGGCATCTGCATTTTGCCTGGGGCCCTGTTCGTGATGCGCCGCTGCGCAGGGTACGGAAGATCGAGTTTGTTGTCTCCGCCGGCACGGGAGGAACCGGCACAGTCTCTATTGACAACTTCCGTTTTGAGATGCTCGATACGGCTGCGGCGAGCGCTGCACGGCCGCGTGTCCGTGTGCGGCCCGCCGGGGGCGGACGGCAGCCCCGGTTCGATCGTTCCACGCAGGAGGTGACAGGCTGGAAAAGTCCCGAGGCGAAGGAGAATGCTCTTACGCTCGATTTCGGTTATGCGAAAGAGCTGGGAGGGCTTGTGCTCGAGTGGGACAAACGGGACTTCGCGACAGCCTATGACGTGCAGCTCTCGGACGACACCAGGCAGTGGCGAAATGCTTACACCGTGACAGAAGGAAACGGCGGGAAAGACTATGTGCCCCTTCCGGAAACCGAAACGCGTTCGCTCCGCCTCGTGGTGCATCATACCAGCCGGAGCCGGGGTGTTCACCTTGCGACCATGTGGATCAAAGGCCCGGAGTTTTCCGCATCGCCCAATGCACTCTTTCGTTCGATTGCGGCCGATGCCCTGCCCGGCGACTATCCGAAGGAATTTCTCGACACGCAAACGTACTGGACTGTGACGGGCGTCGACGGGGATACCAGAGAGGCACTGATCAATGAGCAGGGGATGATCGAAGTTGACAAACAGCAGTTCGTCCTCGAACCGTTTCTGTTTGTCGACGGCCGGCTGGTGACGTGGCACGATGTGACGACAACGCCTTCTCTCCGTGACGGATACCTTCCGATTCCCTCGGTGACGTGGGACGTTGCCGGCCGCTGGCGGCTGGACATCGAAGCCGTGGCTGCGGGTACGCCGGGCACGTCAGTGCTCGGCGTCCGCTATGCGCTCACCAGTACCGGCGGCAGCGGGGTCGCAAAACTCTTTGTTGCCATACGGCCGTTTCAGGTGAACCCTCCATGGCAGTTCCTGAATGTCGAAGGGGGCACGTCGAGGATCGACAGTATTCGTTTCCGGAACGGCCTCGCAGAGGTAAACAACAAGGTCGTTGTCCCCGTGACGCCTCCAACCGCGTTCGGTGCCAGCCCGTTCACCTCCGGCGATATCATTGAGTACCTCCGGCAGGGAATAGTGCCGCTCCGGCAGGAAACCATCGACCTGACAGGGTTTGCCTCTGCTGCCCTGCAATACACTCTCCGCCTCTCACCGGGGGAGAGACGCGAAATCGTCCTGGCCGTTCCCTTTCATGCATACGATGGAAATCCTGCACCGGCACTGCCATCGTCCAGGGCCGGGATGTACTACAGCCGGATGGTGGACTCAACCGTCAGTTCCTGGGAGCGGGCGCTTCATACGGTGCAGTTCACGGTGCCACCGGTTGCCCGGCCGGTGATCAATACCTACTTCTCCAATCTTGCGTATATCCTGATCAACCGCGACGGGCCGGGTATCCAGCCGGGTTCACGCAACTATGAGCGCTCATGGATACGCGACGGTGCTCTCACCTGTACCGCACTTCTCCAATCGGGTCATACGCAGGAAGTGCGGGAGTTCCTTGACTGGTACGCCCGTGGACAGTTTCCGAACGGGAAGATCCCCTGTGTCATCGATGCGCGCGGCCCTGATCCGGTTCCGGAACATGACAGTAACGGCGAGTTCATCTATGCCCTCCTTCAATACTACCGCTACACGCATGACTCGCTCTGGCTTCGCGGGAAGTTCGATGCCGTGGTCAGAACCGTCGGCTACATTCAATCTTTGAGGGCTGAACGGAAGACGGCAGTGTACAAAAACGGGACCCCGGAGCAACGGGCGCTGTACGGCCTGGTCCCGGAGTCCATCAGCCATGAAGGATACTCGGATGTACCGCGGCACTCCTACTGGGACGATTTCTTTGTGCTGCGCGGCCTGAAGGATGCTGCGACTATGGCCGAAGTGCTCGGTGAGTCGGCCTATGCCACAGCATGGGCTGTGGAGCGGGACGACTTCCGGCACGACCTGTACGCTTCGATGCGGCAGGCGATGAAGAACACCGGCATTGACTATATTCCGGGGTGTGCGGAACTGGGCGACTTCGACGCGACATCGACCACCATCGGCATCGCACCAGGAGGGGAACTGGGGGCAATACCAGAACCGGAGTTGCACAACACCTTTGACAAATATTTCACATATTTCCAGGAACGGAAGCGCGGGGAGACGGGGCCGAATTACACGCCGTACGAAACACGTATTGTTGGCAGCTTTGTATACCTCGGGCAGCGGGACAGGGTGGAAGAAACACTGGAGTTTTTCATGAATGACCGGCGCCCTCCCGCATGGAATCACTGGGCCGAGGTGGTATGGCGAGACCCGGCAACGCCGAAGTTCATCGGTGATATGCCGCATACCTGGGTCGGGTCGGATTTCGTGCGCTCGGTCCGGGCACTGTTCGTCTATGAGCGTGAGCGCGACAGCGCCCTTGTCATCGGGGCAGGCATACCATTGCCCTGGGTCGCTGACTCGACAGGGATAGGTGTTGCCCGCCTCCCGACGTACTATGGAACTGTCGGCTACACAATGCGAAGGACAGCGACTGAACTCGTCACGACCATTTCCGATGGTCCCGCTATCCCTCCGGGAGGCATCGTGGTCATTCCTCCAATGGCGTTGCCGGCACGAAGGGCCACCGTTGACGGCGCCGAGGTCCCGCTCCACGAAGGGCGCTCGGTCACACTGTGGAGGGTTCCGGCGGTGGTACGGTTTGAATTCTGAAAAGAGGTCTCCAGTGGCGTTGGCGCATCAGATACGGGCCCTTTCAGTTGCCGCCTTAGCGGCGCTCCTCACGGTTGCCGGCTGTGGCCGGAACCAGGACCGGAGGACCGAAATCCGGTTCTGGGCTTTCGGTTCCGAAGGGGAAAATGTCAAAGCGCTCATCCCGGCGTTTGAACGGCTGCATCCCGACCTGACCGTGAAGCTCCAGGTGATTCCCTGGACCGCGGCCCACGAAAAGTTGCTCACGGCATTTGCCGGCGATGCGGTTCCCGACGTGTGTCAGCTGGGGAATACCTGGATTCCGGAGTTTGTGACGCTCAACGCCCTCGCGCCGCTCGATGACCGGATGAGCGGGGAAGGGACGATGCCTCCGTCCTCCTATTTTCCGGGGATCTGGGAAACGAACCGCATCGGCGGACGGCAGTACGGCATCCCGTGGTATGTCGACACGCGGGTGCTCTTTTATAGAAAGGACCTGTGCGCGCAGGCGGGCTTCGCTGAACCGCCGCGTACCTGGCAGGAGTGGGATACGCTGTGCGCACGTCTTGTCCGCTCCGGCCGGAATCACGATCGGTATGCCATCCTCCTGCCCACAAGTGAGTGGGCGCCGCCGGTGATCCTCGGTATGCAGACCGGATCCCTCCTGCTTAAGGACAACGACTCGTACGGCGACTTTTCGGGGGCACAGTTCCGGAAGGCATTCTCGTTCTATATCGATTTCTTCCGAAAGGGATATGCGCCGGAGGCTCTGACGCAGGTGATGAACATTTACCAGAGTTTCGGCGAAGGGTATTTTTCCATGTACATCAGCGGGCCGTGGAATATCGGGGAGTTCACCCGGCGCCTCCCGCCGGAGCTCCAGGATGCATGGATGACCGCACCCCTACCCGGCCCCGATGCCAGCACGCCCGGCGTTTCCCTGGCGGGTGGGTCCAGCCTCGTGCTCTTCTCGCAGTCCGACCGTAAAGACGCCGCGTGGGCGTGGATCAGCTATCTCTCGGAACCGGCGCAGCAGGTGGCATTCTACAGGGAGACGGGTGACCTGCCCGCCCGGACGGAAGCATGGGAAGACAGCGCGCTCCGGGCAAACCGGTACGCCCGGGCATTCTTCCACCAGCTCAACCATGTTGCGCCCACGCCGAAAATCCCGCAGTGGGAGCAGATCGCAATGAAGGTGCAGGACTATGCGGAACTGGCAGCGCGCAGGGTCATGACGGTCGATGAAAGTCTTGCCGCTCTCGACAGGGATGTCAATCGCATCCTCGAGAAACGGCGGTGGATGTTGCATGAAGAGTGAAACCTCCACACGGGCGCTCATCGTCTTTCTCGGCCCCGCTCTTGCCGCCATCGGGGTGTTCTTCTTTCTTCCCGTGCTTGCGGCGCTCGTGATGAGCTTCACGGACTTCGACATCTATTCGCTCGGGGATATCCGGTTTGCGCGGTTCATCGGGTTCCGGAACTACGCCCAGCTCTTTGACGATCCATTATTCTGGAAGGCGCTGAGCAACACGCTGTATTTCCTCCTGGCCGGCGGTCCGCTGTCCGTTGCGGTCTCTCTCAGTGCCGCACTCCTGCTTCATTCCCGCCTGGTGCGCTTCAAGGCATTCTTCCGATTCATTTATTTTGCGCCCGTGGTGACGACGCTGGTGGCGATCGCGGTCGTCTGGCGCTACGTGTATCACCCCCGGTTCGGTCTGTTGAATGCGGCGATGGGGTTCGTGGGTATTGATCCGATCGACTGGCTGGGCGACCCGGACTGGGCAATGCCGGCCATTATCCTCATGGCCGTGTGGAAGAACTTCGGCTACAACATGATCATCTTCATCGCCGGCCTGCAGAATATTCCCGAGTCGTTGTATGAGGCAGCCAGCATCGACGGTGCCGGGCCCGTCCAGCGGTTTCTGAAGATCACCCTCCCCATGCTTGCGCCGACGACGCTGTTCATCAGCATCATCACGATGATCGGCTATTTCCAGCTCTTCGCAGAACCATATGTCATGACGCAGGGGGGACCGCTGAACAGCACGCTCAGCATTGTTCTTCTGATGTATCAGCAGGGGTTCCGGTGGTGGAATATGGGGTATTCCGCCGCGATTGCCTTCGTGCTTTTCGCGATCATCCTGGTGGCATCGCTCCTGCAAACGCGTCTGCAGCGGAGGAGGGAGACATGAAACCCTCCTGGCTCCGTTCGGGTCTTCTCCTGCTGCTGCTGAGTGCGATTGCGATCGTGACGGTGCTTCCACTCGTCTGGATGGTGTTCGCATCGTTCATGCCCTCCGGGGACGCGAGCGCGGTCCCCCCGCCGTTCTTTCCACGGACGGTGACCATCGACCAGTACGTCGACCTGTTTACGCGGCTGCACCTTGGCCGGTCGTTATTCAACAGCGTCTTCCTGTCGCTGGCGGTGACGGGTATCTCTCTCGTCATCAATTCGATGGCGGGGTATGCGTTTGCGAAGTACCGTTTCCGGGGAAGGGCGCCGCTGTTCAAGCTGCTCATTGCCTCGATGGTCATCCCCGCCCAGGTAACGATGCTGCCGCTCTTCCTGATGCTCAACAAGATGGGACTGATCAATACGTATTTCGGGGTCATCATCCCCGGTATGGCGAGCATCTTCGGGATTTTCCTCATCCGCCAGTTTGCGCTTTCGATCCCGGACAGTCTTATTGAAGCGGCGCGGATGGACGGAGCCGGTGATTTCCGGATCTACTGGTCGGTGATTCTCCCTCTCTGCAAACCCATTCTGATCACGCTTGCCATCTTCACATTCATGGGGACCTGGAACGATTTTCTCTGGCCCCTGATCGTGATGACGGATGATTCGATGTACACCCTGCCGGTGGCACTGGCCAATCTTGCGGGCGAGCACGTGCAGGATACCGAGTTGATGATGGCCGGTGCGGTGATGACCGTCCTGCCGGTGCTTCTGGTGTTTGCCGCGGTCCAGCGGTACTATCTGGCGGGGATCATGGCGGGGAGCGTCAAGGAATAACTTCGGCGACAGCGGGGGACGAGAGATCGAATAGACAGCGAGGAAGCGGCGGTTCTCGATGTTCCGCCCTTCACTCGTAATGCCTGGTCCGTGGCCAGCGTTCGGCGAGGGGGGAGCGCAAGCCGCGGCAGAGATAGATCGACAGGCTGTCTTCATAGGGGATGCAGTAGGTGCACGAAACCGTGCCTGCGACCTGCACCACCTCGAACGCTTCCTGCATGTCGCGCAGGGCCCCACCGAGAACGATCATGACCTCTCCCGTATAGTTGCGCGGTCCCCAGATCCAGTAGTTGTTGTGCCCGCCGATGGACTTGGGGAGTCCATAGTGCTTTCCGAAGAAATCGATTGCCCCGCACCGTCCGTAGTTGTCAGCATAAATAGCGCACTTCGCCCGTTCTTCCGGGCTCAGGCGGTAATAGACCTCCGCCACGGCGGCGGCTTTTTCCGGCCATCCGAACATGTCTGCATAGAACTGCGGAAGGTCCTTGAGGCGATGCCCTTCGGCCGTACTCGGGGCGATGCCAATCGTGCTTGCGTACCGGATGTACTGTTCGACCGAAAGCACCGGCACCACAACAGGGGCAAGTGCTATTCCCGCGGCGAGGAGAAGTGTTCCGTAGACCGGCGAAATCCAGCGCGTGCGGCGAGACGAGGTCCACCGTTCAATCATCACCCCCCCCGCAGCAAACACCATGGGAAATGCCGCCGCCAGGTACTCTCCTTTGCTGTGCCCGTTTGCGATCAGGATCCCGGTGACGATCAGGAAGGCGATCCCCAGGTACCGGTAGGGAGACCCGGCCCGGTGCACAAGCAGAAAGACGAGACCGGCGCCCCAGAGGGGTATCGAGACGGGATTGTGGAGGAGGAGCTGGTCGCGCAAGAACGTGAACGGCGAGAGCCCTCCATACTTCCCCGCTGTCGCGTTCCGGATGAATTCCAGATGGGCAAAATCGTGTGCGACGTTCCAGAGGGCAAAGGGGAGGAAGCAAAGCACGGCGATGCCGGCTGCCACAACCGCCCACCGCGACCGAAGCATCGTGCGGTAGGGCGACAGGAGTATGCCGGCGACGAGTCCGGCCCCGAACCAGATCATGCTGATTTTATTCAGCGCGCCGAGGCCGATGACAAGTCCCAATCCCATCCAGAAGCGCGGCTCGTGCGTCCGCACCAGCCGGAGACTCAGATATGCAGCCAGGGTCCAGAAGAGGAGGTCCAGGGCATTCATCGAATAGATCGTCCCGAACGCAAGCAGGATCGGTGAGATCAGAGCTCCCAGGGCGGCAAGGACCTGTGCCGTACGGCCGCCGCCGAGCAACCTGGCCAGCTGTCCGGTCAGGAACACCAGCGCCGCGCCGGCAACGGCGGGGAGAAGGCGAAGCGCAAACAGCGAATCGCCGAAGATCAGACGGCTGAGTGCGAGGACAAAAATCGACAGGGGCGGCTGGTCGACATAGCCCGCATCGAGATGGTCGGCGCAGGCAAGGTAGTACAGTTCGTCACGGAAATAGCCGTACCCGCCCCCGGCGTTCGTCCAGAAATGGAGCACAAGCCGGGCAAGGGCGAGATACGCGACCAGAGCGGGTCCGCTCGTGAGGAGCGCGCGGAGAGACCGCTCCGGATGAACAGCCAGCGTTGTCCCGTTAACGTTCATTCGGGTTGAGGGCTTTCCTGGACCGGAGCGCCAAGGTCAGCGAGTTTTTTTCGACCGGACATGTGGTTCGGATTCAGTTCGGGCGCCACGTTGTTGAGAAGGTTGAAGATGCCATTGACAATATCCTGGACGGGCTCACCACCGACATTGCACAGGAGTACCACCGTCTGGTCTTTGAGCAGAGAGTGGGAGAAGAAAGCCGTAGTGCCATGGACATCCCCCCTGTGCTGCATCAGGGTCAAGGTGTCGCTCCTGCCCGCGAGTGGCATGCGGGCGATCATCCACCCCAGTCCGGTCCACTGTCCCGATGCCGGCTTGACCGGTGTGATCATTGCCGTGATGCCGGCGGGTGAAAGGAGTCTTCCGGCGGTGAACGCTCTGTCAAATTTCAGAAGGTCATCGACAGTCGAATAGATGGCGCCTGCTGCATACGCCCGGCCGGGGTCCCAGCAGGGGGCGGGAATGTACGTCCCGTCGAGCAGCCGCTCGTAGCCGGAGGCGCGCTTCGGAAGCAGAAGACCGGTCCTGTCGACCCCCGATGCGGTCATACCTGCCGGGAGAAAAATCTTCGACCGGAGAACTTCCGCATACGGTCTGCCGGCGACCGCCTCAATGATAGCGCCCAGAATGAAGTAGCCGGAATTGGAGTAGGCAAACCCGCTCCCCGGTTCAAACTCCAGATCGCCGCTGCAGTATCGAAGGATAAACGGCGTGGTCCCTTCGACAGGTTCCCGCATGGTCGAGGTTTGGAAACCATGGAGCCGGACAGAGTCGGGTATCCCCGAACTGTGGCTCAACAGGTGGCGCACTGTGATGCGTGAGCCCGTGTCCTCCCGGTAGAAAGGAAGAAGGGCGGAAAGCGTTGTGTCGAGCGAGAGCTTCCCTTCCTCCACGAGTTGCATGATCAGGAGAGCGGTGAACGGCTTCGTGACATCGGCAATGCGGAACCGTGTATCGCTGCCGTTGGGGACTTTCCATTCCATTCCGGCATATCCGTAGCCCCGCGAAAACAGCACCTTCCCCTGTTCCGCGACCAGGAGCGTTCCGTTCAGCCGGCCCAATTCCACATAGCGCCGGGCAAGGCGTTCAATGGCGGCGGCTTTGTTCTGGGCGATGGCATCAGGGGCCGGGCAAAGTGAGGCGATGGCAAACGCGAAGCAGAGCGCTGAACGCATGACGGATCCACGTCGTCGTTGGAACATGGTGAAACGAGGCCTCCCTGGGGGGCAGCCCGCCGGAAAGGGCGTACGGCTGCTCTTTCACAATACGCGCAGGACGCGATTCGGTTGCACCCCGGGGAGGGGGCAGAACAGATTTTTCGCCGGGTCCTACACCGCCGGAACCGGGAACTGCTTGATCTGGGCCAGGGCCGCTTTCACGTCGTCGGTCCGGAGCTTGTGGTTTTCCAGTTTTCCGGCGAAGTACGCGTCATAGGCGCTCATGTCGAAGTGTCCGTGACCGCTGAGGTTAAAGAGAATGACCGTGCGGGTTCCTTGCTCTCTGGCCGTGATGGCTTCCGCCATGGCTGCCTTGATGGCGTGAGCCGATTCCGGCGCGGGGATGATCCCCTCGGTCCGGGAGAACAACACTGCGGCTTCGAACACCTCGTTCTGCATGTAGGCTCTTGCCTCGATGAGGTTGCTGAGGAGGAGCCGGCTTAGAATCGGCGCGATCCCGTGATAACGGAGGCCACCCGCATGAATCGCCGGCGGGATAAAGGTGTGGCCGAGCGTATGCATGGGGAGGAGAGGAGTCATCATGGCCGTGTCGCCGAAGTCGTACCGGAACTCTCCCTTCGTCAACGTGGGGCAGGATGCCGGTTCGACGGCGATCGCGCGCAGCTTCTTCCCCTTGATCCGTTCCCGGACAAACGGGATGGCGATACCTCCGAAGTTGGACCCCCCGCCGACACAGCCGATCACGATATCCGGAAACCGATCGACCTTCTCAAGTTGCTTCAGTGCTTCCTGCCCGATCACCGTCTGGTGCAGAAGGACATGGTTCAACACGCTTCCGAGAGAGTAGTTGGTATCATCCCGCCCTACGGCGTCCTCGACAGCCTCGCTGATGGCAAGTCCGAGACTGCCCGGCGATTTCGGATCGGCCTCCAGAGCCGCACGGCCGGCTTTCGTGTCCCTGCTCGGACTGGCAACAACCTCAGCGCCCCACGCATTGATCATCGAGCGGCGGTACGGTTTCTGGTCATAGCTGACACGCACCATATACACTTTACACTGAAGGCCGAACATCTGGCAGGCAAGGCTCAGAGAACTTCCCCACTGGCCTGCACCCGTTTCGGTAGCCAGACGTTTGATGCCAGCCTGTTTGTTGTAATACGCCTGCGGAATTGCCGTATTGGGTTTGTGGCTTCCTGCCGGACTGACCCCTTCATATTTGTAGTAGATTTCCGCTGGCGTATCGAGGATGCGTTCAAGGTTGTATGCGCGGAAGAGCGGACTCGGCCGGTACGTCTTGTACATACGCTGGACCTCTTCCGGGATTTCGATGAATCGCTCAGTGCTTACTTCCTGTTTGATGAGTTCCATGGGAAAGATGGCAGCCAGGTCCTGCGGCCCGATCGGCTGGCCGGTCCCGGGATGGAGCGGCGGTGCCATGGGATGCGGGAGATCGGCAAGGATGTTGTAGTATGCCGTCGGCATGTCCTGTTCTTCGAGCAGGATCTTGTACGGTATCATGGTACCTCCTGTATGAGATGAACTGATGGGCCCCGTAAAATGAAAAAACCGCGGGAGGAGGTACCCACGGTTTCTGCGCGCCTGGCGGCTCAGGGTGGGGACACTCCACATGGTGTTCCCACTCCGGGCCGTTTCGTATGGTCGATCAGGCAGGCGGGGACACCGGCGGACGGTGCCACCACCAGAAGTTCAACAGTGCTGCGTGTGTGTGAGCTGTGCGTGTCGACATGATGTATCAGTATAGCAAACCGCCGTCATTTTGTCAAGCCCTCCGGCACCTTGCACCTCCCAGTGCGCAAGCGTATATTGAGGCAGTCATCTCTCTCGAAGGAACCGTCCTATGCTCGTCAGGAACAGCCTCTCACGACCCATCGACCGCTTACATGTCTTTTCCGCCTGTGTGCTGCTCACGATGCTCCTATGCGCCGGATGCGGGCACCCGGCCGAGCAGGATGTCGCCCTCTGGATACAGAAGGGGGAGTTTGCCAAAGCGGACCGGGCGATTGCGGATCTGCTCGACCGGGACACCGCACTTACGGCCGAACGGAGGCTGGCTCTCGAATTCGAACGGGAAAGGATGCGCAGGATCAGGAAAGACTTCCGGTCGTCGCCCGCCGATGTTCAGAAGTACATTGCACGCTGGATCCCCGACGTGACGGAGAAGGATCTCCGGCGCTGGGAAGAGGAGGGGGTTCTGGAACGGATGGATATCGATGGCCGGCCACTGTATTTCTCCTCGGCCGCCCGCAATCTGTTCCGGCTTGATCCTGAAGCGAAGCGCATCTGGCAGGAGAAGCACCGGGATGATCCGCCCGCAACCGGTCTGGCCAGCGAGGCGGGACTTGACGCGCACATCAAAGCGGTCATGCAGGCCGCCACACGCGCACGCACACCGTTCGTTCAGCCGGTCCGCCTGCGCGTGACACACTCCCTGGATGTCGATTCAGCGGCTGTGCCGGACGGGGAGATTCTGCGATGCTGGATTCCGTTCCCGCGGGAAATCGCGGGCCGGCAGGACAACATCCGGCTGCTCACGAGCGATCCGCCTGCATATATTCTTGCCGACAATGAACGGTACCGGCAACGGACAGTCTACTTTGAAAAACCGGCTGCGCGCGGGAAGACCCATTTCTCCGTGACCTACGAGTACACTGCCCGGGGTGTCTATGTCCCGGTCGATCCCGCAAAAGTGCAGGCAGCCAAACCGTCTGAAGAGCTACTGCCGTATCTCAGCGAAGAACCCCCGCACATCGTGTTCACCCCGGAACTCCGCGAGCTGTCGCGGTCGATCGTCGGTGACGAGAAAAACGCTCTGAGCATTGCGCGCAAACTGTTCGCCTGGGCCGACACGAACATCACCTGGGCGACGGCGCGGGAGTACTCGACGGTGCGAAACCTGAGCATGTACGCCTTCGAGAATCGTCATGGTGACTGCGGGATGCAGACCATGCTGTTCATCACGCTCCTGCGCATGAACGGTATTCCCGCTCGCTGGCAATCCGGCTGGGAATTCCGGCCGCCCGGCGACAGCATGCACGACTGGGGAATGGTCTACTTCGCACCGTACGGATGGGTGCCGATGGATGTCACGTACGGACTTCGTGATGGGAGTGACGACCCGTTCCGGTATTTCTACGTGAACGGGATGGACAGCTACCGGTTGATTTTCAACGATGCATCCGGGGCGCCGTTCTATCCGGCCAAGATCTTTCCGCGCTCTGAGACGATCGATTCACAGCGGGGAGAAGTGGAGTGGAGGGGCGGAAATCTTTACTTCGACCGCTGGGAGTGGGACCTGCAGTGGAAGGTTCTTGCGAACTAGGTTGGCCGGACGGTCCGGGTACTGCGGCCCGTTCCTTCTATCCCCCGTAGGGATTCGGGACTGAGGAAGGGGACGGAGGAGCGCTCGTCCCCCCACGCCGCTCGTTTTCCGTTGTGACAAATACTCCCGCCTCACCTTTGATCGGGCATTTGGTCTCGCAAATGCCGCAGCCGATGCAGAGTTCCTTGATGACGTAGGGGTACTTGACCATCCGTCGCGACCCATCCCGCGCAACCGCCTCCTTGATGTCGAACTTTATCGCTTTGTCCGGCGTCGGACAGTGCTCCTCGCACACGATGCAGTCGGAGTGCTGGGCGAAGGGGATACAGAGGTTCTTGTTGAAATGCGCCAGTCCGATCGGGGTGTGCTGCTTCTCCTCGAGGGTCAGGGGGAGAATGGCGTCCGTGGGGCAGACCTCTCCGCACAGATTGCAGTTGAATTCACAATACCCTTCGCGCATCACCGCAACCGGAAGCCAGAGTTCTTCCACCCGTGAGTGGATTTGATCGGGTTGCAGGCACGCTCCGTTGGATGCGCAGATCCTCACGCATTCGAGGCAGCGGATACACCGGTCGGCAAACTGGTCTTCCGGGAGCGCTCCCGGAGGCCGCACCTGTTTGGTCTGTCCATCGCGCCGGGTGAGCCCGAGGTTCAACGCGCCGAGCGCAACAACACTGCCGGCGGTCGTCATCATCAGCTGCCGCCGTGTGAAGTCGACAGGCGTACGATACGGTTTCCACCGCCAGCGATAGGTGATGGCTTTGACCTTTGGCGGGCATACCGCCCCGCAGTTGAAGCAATCGATACACTCCACCTTGCTGGTCTGATGGACGTCTCCCCCCGGAATCGCGTTCATCTTGCATTCCGTCTGGCACTTATTGCAGACGGGGCAGGCCTCGCCGACCAGACGTTCGAACATCCGGAACTGCGAGAGGAACCCCAGCCAGGCTCCCGCCGGGCAGAGGTTCCGGCACCAGAACCTGCGTGACACCTTCTCAAGCCCGAGAATCCCCACAATGACAAGCGCGATCCAGAACAGCTGCTGGTAGTGGGCCTGATGCTCGGGCATGATATACGCTTTGAACGGATCGTACAGGAAATAGGCGGGCTCCTCGAGGAGCGGGAGGCCCGCGATGGCCAGAAACGACTTTTCGGTAAAGAGCGTCGCCAGCGGGTAGAAGACCACCGTCAGCGTACGGTTGAAGAGCGAGAGCGGGTCGACATACCCCCAGAGGTTGACCGAGAACAGGGCGAGGAGTACGGTGCCTGCGAGGACAGCGAACTTCAGGTACCGCAGATTCTCCCATCGCTGCGAGATTTTGTTCGACGGAGAGCCGACGAGCTTGCTTGCCGCGTCGATTGTCGTGCCCAGCGGACAGATCCACCCGCAGAAGAAGCGTCCCAGGAACGGCGTCAGGGCGAGGATGACCAGCGCGGGCCAGAAGACCCACGAGAGGCGGAAGTGCTGGATGAAATCGAACAGGGGGATGAGCGGACTGAAGCGAAGGAACAGATCCGCCTCGACCTGGCCGCTGTACGGGAAGCGCGCGATCAGGAAGAGGGATACGAAAAAGAGGAGGAACAGTATCTGGACGACCCTGCGTACCTTTGCGATCATGCCAGACGCACCCGGCGGAGATCCAGGTTCTTCACGTCGTAGCGGTTCACGCCCTGCTTCACGGCCTCGCGCACGAACTCGACATCAGCGAGTTTCAGGCCGAACAATTCCAGGGCGACCGCATCGGCGCTGACGACACAGGGACTCATGATGAGGGTGCGGGCCTGCCTGACATGGGCGAGATTCCCGCCCACGGGTCCGTTTGCCGTGAGGATGCGATACGCATCGATGATGGTGAGCGTCGGCAGGATCATACGATCGATGTCGACGATCTTGCTGGAGAATCCGCTGTGGATGTCCCCGCGATCGCTCCCCATGACGCCCATCAGGTTCTTCATGCCCAGTGTCACGCGGCTCAGACTGTGGTGTTTGGCGATGGGGACATTGATGACTTTGTCCGCTTCGAGGTAATCGCGATAGATCGGCCACTCGCGTACCTGTTCGCCGTTGATCGTCTTGGTGACGAAGCGTGATTCCCGGATATGTGATACGTCGGCTCCCGCATCGCGCGCCCGTGCTTCAATCTGCGAGCTTGCATAACAGCGGAGGGGATTGTTGCAGGTCCGGTCGAACACCTTTACGGTCTTTGCGCCCGCCTGGAAGCATTCGCGGACGACGGCGGCCACGAGGTCGGGGTTGGTGTTCGCGGCATACTGCGGGGCGCGGTCCCATCCCATGTTGGGTTTGACAACGACCACGTCGCCCTTCGACACAAAGTGCTGCATGCCCCCGAATTCTTTGAGAGCTGCGGCAAGAAGCTGGCCCGGTTCTCCGTTTTCCACCCAGACGGCCTGTGGTGCTCCGGGTTGCGCAAACAACGTGTGGAACTGCGAGGAAAGGACTGTTGTCCCCAGAATCCCGGTGCCGGCCGTTCGCAAGAAATCCCGTCGATGCATGTCTTCTCCCGAGTTGTGGAGCAATGATCCCCCGCACGAATTGAGTATAGGAAAAAATTTGCCTAAAATACACCCATCCACCTGGGGGTTTCCGTTTCTCTTCGTATGAGGCAGTCCATGACTCGACATTCGCGTTCGAACGATATGACCAGGCGGGATTTCTGCCGCGTCGCTGCGGCGACCGGCCTTGCGGCGGTTGCAGTTCATCCGTCCCTCCGGGCGCAGATCGCTCAGACACAGAAGCCCGCGACAAATGGGGCCGATGCCCTGAGGTACCCGCGGGTCGCAACATCGCTCCCCGGCGCCTATCCGGGGCGCGTCGTCCGCGTGATGCACGACCGGGCCATAGCAAACAATGCTCCGGATCCTGCGGTCGTGGATGCGATGGTTGCCCGCGCGCTGATGGATCTCACCGGGGCCGCAAGCCTCAACGCCGCCTGGCGCTCGTTCGTCGGCCCGGACGATATCGTCGGGCTCAAGGTCAACCCCGTCGCGGGGAAACTTCTCTCGACAAGCCCGGAGATCGTGGATGCCATCATCCTCCAGCTCGGGAAGGCGGGGATACCGCGCAACAATATCGTGATCTGGGACCGGCGGGAATTCGAACTGCACGAAGTCGGATTTACCGGGGAGCGGTTCCCGGGCGTGCGCATTGTCGGCACCGAACGGAAAGACGCCGGAGGATCCTTCACCGATGCGAACGGAAAGCTCCTCAGCGAGGCCATGATTGACCGCGAATGGTTCTACTGGGCGGATGTGGAGGAGTCGTACGATGCCGAGACGCTGCCGTACATGGTGAATGAAGGGAAGTACTCCTACTTCACGCGGATCGTGACGAAGGATGTGACGAAGATCATCAACATCCCTATCCTCAAGAATGCGGGCTCTTCCGTTACCCTCTGCCTGAAGAACCTCGCGTACGGCACCATCACCAATACCGGCCGCCTTCATAAACAGCTCTGGTCGGAAACATCTGCCGAGGTGCCGGCGTTTCCGCCGTTGCGCGACAAGGTGGTGCTGAACATCGTGGATGGTATAAGGGGGTGTTACAACGGCGGCCCGGGGGCGAACCCCGAGTTCTTTGCAGACTTCAACACGGTTCTGGCAGGGACGGATCCGGTAGCGGTGGACCGCGTCGGATACGATATCGTTCTCAGGAAACGGCGAGATGAAAAGATCCAGAAGGAAGAATCGCCGCGCGGAAGGGCTTTTCTGGATCTGGCCGCGACGATGGGCCTTGGCACTGCAGACAGTGCCGGGATAACGCTCGAAGAGGTTACACTCTCATGATACTCCTGCTCGCACTTCTTGTGGGAAGTGTGTCCGCCGCGATGCAGGACCCGCAGGCATCCCCATTTCTGGAGTCTTCCGACATCCCCGGGGCCGTCATCCTCCTGGCTGGCCGGTACGACGGCGCGTCGCTCGCAGGCCATATCGATGGGGGGGCAGAACTCTACAAGGAGTACGGCTTCAAAGCGCTTACCGTTCAGCAAGTCCGATTGCCGCACGGCGAAGAACTTCTGCTTGAATTCTACCGTATGGCTGACTCTGCGGCCGCCTACGGCATCTATTCGGTTTCGCGGCACGCGTGCGAGACCGGGGACACTGTTCTGGGTGTCGCCTGTGTTTCGCCCTACCAGATCCTTTGCGCGACTGGCCCGTGGTTTTGCCGGATCCAGAACGGATCGGGTTCGCCGGCTGCCAGGGCGGGAGCCCGAGCGTGCATTGAGCATATCCTCCGCCGGACCGGAGTTCGCCGCTTCGAACCCGCCGGAGTCTTCCGGAGCCCGGTGTTTGACAGCCTGCGTTCCCATGTCAAACTGATCCGGGGTTCCCTCGGCATCCAGAACGGCCTGCCGGACTGGTCCGACCTGATGGACGAGGTAACCGGGTACGATCTGCAGGTGGTAAACGTTGACAGTATTGACGGTCTCGTGGCCGACCTTGTCTTCCGGAACGGATATGATGCGGAGATATTTGCCGGTCGCCTTGGCATGCAAACGAACACGACAGGCGTGCAGATGACGTCGTCTGATCGAGTGAGACGGTACGCGTTCTGGCTCTCGCGCTTGCATGTGCGCGTTCTGGAAAGCGCTTCGTCTGCTGCGGGCCTGGCTCCGTATCTTACCGCTCTCGTTTCGCCCGAGCGTTGATCCGGAGGCGTTTCATCTTCTCGAACAGCTGGCGTCGGTTGATACGGAGCATCTGTGCCGCCCTGGTCTGATTCCCCCCGGTCTGCTGGAGGGCGCGCAGGATGAGTTCCTTTTCCACGTCGGCAACGATCTTCTTCATCGGGACCCCTTCCTGCCAGGGGAGGTTCCGCGGGACCAGGTCCCCTTCGGCCCCGAGTGCGAGAGGGAGGTGTTCGAGGGTGATGATGTCCCCCCGGGCCATCACCAGGGCCCGCTGAAGGACGTTTTCCATTTCCCGCACGTTTCCCGGCCATGAGTAGCTCCGCAGCTTCTGCATCACCTCGGGTGAGATCGCAACGGCCCGGGCGGGAGCGTATTTGGCAGAAAATGGTCGACGAACACCGGTATGTCTTCCGGATGATCCCGCAGAGGGGGGATGGTGATGTGGAGTATGTTGAGACGGTAGTAGAGATCTTCTCTGAACTTCCCCTCTTTGACTTCACGTTCGAGGTCCGTGTTCGTTGCGGCGATCACCCGCACATTCGCCGGGAGGGTTTCCTTTCCGCCGACGCGTTCGTAGGTCTTGTTCTGCAGGACGCGGAGCAGTTTTACCTGCAGTGACGGGGGCATCGCATTGACTTCATCGAGAAAGATCGTGCCACCGTCGGCGAGTTCGAACCGTCCGGGCCGCATCGCGACGGCGCCGGTGAATGCTCCCCGCTCATGACCGAAGATCTCGCTCTCCAGCAATGTTTCGGGGAGTGCCCCGCAATTCACCTTGATGAACGGACGGTCCCTGCGCGGCGAATGCCGCTGCAGGGCATCGGCGATCAGCTCCTTACCGGTCCCGCTTTCCCCCTGAATGAGGACCGTGGTATCCGTCGGCGCGAACCTGCCGATGAGCTTGAAGATCTCCTGCATCGTGCCGCTGTTTCCCACCATGGACTCGCTGACGGCCGCAGGCGCGGCAGCGGATATCTGCGAGCGGAGGGTGCGGACTTCGCCGAGCAGTTCGCGGTACTGCAGAGAGCGGCGGAGAAGTAGAAGAAACTCGTCGAGGTCGAAGGGCTTCTCGAGATAATCGTATGCACCGGCCTTCATCGCTTCAATGGCACGTTCACCGGTGCCGTACGCGGTGAAGACGATGACCACCGTGTCGGGGAGATCTCTCTTGATGGCGCGGAGTGCGGTCAGTCCGTCCATCTGCGGGAGATTGATATCGAGCAGGACGATGTCGGGGTGGCGTGCAACCGTGAGCTCGAGGGCTTCCTTCCCGTCTGCAGCCTCAAGAAGTTCGTATCCTTCTTCGGTGAGGAGCTCTACCAGGTTCTGCCGCATCGCGAGCTCGTCGTCGGCAACGAGGATGGTCCGTCGGGCATTCATCGTGGCAGGCGTTCCTGTGGTTGGACGGGGAGGTGGATACGGCACACGGTACCCTTGCCGTTGGCGGAGACGAACTCGATTTTTCCGCCGTGGCTGCGCGTGATTTCATAGGCGATGGACAGCCCGAGGCCGGCGCCATGAGTCTTTGTCGTGAAGAACGGATCGAAGATGCGGGGGAGGATGTCACTGCTGATCCCCGTGCCGTCGTCGGTGATGTTCACGCTCGCGTTTCCCCCGCCCCGGTCGTACGATGTGGCGATCTGAATGTGTCCCCCGGCAGGCATGGCGTCGAGAGCGTTTGTGCAGACGTTCAGGAAGACCTGCTCCATCGCCTGGTCGTCGAGCAGCAGCGGAGGCATGGCGGCATCAAAGGCAGTCTGGATACGGACGTGCTGAGCGCGCGCCGCCGGGAGAAGCGTCGCAATCGTCTGGTCGAGAATCCCATGGAGATCGGTAATCGCCGGTGTTCCGCCAATGGGTTTCGAGAAGACGAGCAGACGTTTGACCAGATCGGACAGGCGGTCGATCTCCCGGACCACCAGCGCCATGGCATCATGGGAGATGACGCCTGTGCCTTTCTCCGGTTGCCCGTGCCGCCGCAGTTTCCGTTGCCACATCTGTATGCGGGTCTTGATAACGGCGAGGGGAGTCTTGACTTCATGGGCAACGCGGGAAATCAGTTTTCCCAGCGTGGCCATCTTATCCTGCTGATGAAGGTCCCGCTCAAGTTGTGCGCGCACCTGCTGTTCCCGTGTTCGCGCCGCAACCATGTCGTTGATCGACCGCGTGATGACGCCGAACACGCCCCGGCGTTCGGGAAACCGGAACGACGCATCGCGCTGAAGCGTGTCGAGACCGATCCGGATTTCCTCGGTGCGTTTCCTCAATCCCCAGGCGATGCCGATGACCACGACAAAGCCGGCGAGCGATGCGATGGCAGCAACGATGAGTACACTGGTCAGGCGCACCGTGGGGAGAAGCCGTTCAATGTGAATGCGGGCCCAGACGGCGCCGATCGGGCGGCCATCGACGGTGATCGGTTCGGTGACCAGTGGGAATGTGGCGGGGTCAAACTGGTGGAGCTGGACGATCCGCTGCCCCTCCAGGGCGGAGAGCCGTGCCTGCTCCCGGATGATCTGGTAGGAACGCGGCGGCGGGCCGAATGCGGGCTTGGGCGGCGGTGAGGTTGGGAAGGCATAACCGAAAAACTGATCCGCATCCGTGAAAAAATACCCGCCTTCCATCCCTTCAAACGGGGAGAGTTCGGATGCCGTGATCGCGGACAGGAGGGAATCCACCCGCCGCTCCTCGGTCTTCGTCCATGTCGACCGGCGGAGAATCGAATGCCGCCAGAGACTGTCAACCAGAGGACGCGCATTACGCGCCAGCTCCTGGACCGCAGCTTCCGTCATGATGCGATTGCTTGCAATCACCTCGTTGGTCGATTCCTGCAGGGTGACGTACAGGTAGAGCAGGCTGCACACGATCAGGATGGTGAATGCCCCTGCGACCAGGAGCGCTTTCATACGGAGGTTCAGGCCGGCCATGCAGTAAGATACGTCGGCAGAGCACACTAGTGCAAGCCATGCACGCGGTTGACACTGCGCTCCCCCTCACCTATATTCAGAGGAAAGAGAGCTTCAGGCTCATCACGATCGGACCCGACATGAACGATTTTCTGGCCTCAATTGAACTGTTTTGTGATCTGGACGCGCAGGAACTTGCGCTCGTTGCGTCCACGGCGGCCGAGCGTGCCTATGCGGGCGATGATCTGCTCTTTGAGGAGAATACCGTGCGATCGGGCCTCTTTCTCCTTCTGGAAGGGGAGGTGGAGCTGTTCAAACGGACCCCGTTTGGCGATGAGAAACGCCTCGCCCGCTTCCGTGTGGGCGATTTTCTTGGTGAAGGCGTGATCATGAACGATGACCCGCACTCAACATCGGCCCGCGCCCAGACCGACGCCCGCGCCCTGGTGCTCGATGCCACCCGCCTGCGGGAGCTCCTCCACACCCGGCCCGGTATCGGCGTGAAGGTCCTTTCCCGCACGGCACGCGTCATTGTGCGGCGGATGCGATCCACCACCTCCCGGGTGATCGATGAGAACGTGGAATGCCTTTCGGGGCGGACCCGGCACGAACACGACCTCCTCGGCGACCGGGAAGTCCCGTTTGAACATTATTACGGTATCCAGACCCTGCGCGCGCTCGAGAATTTCCCCATCAGCGGGATCACCCTGGACCTGTACCCGGCGCTCATCGAGGCCCTGGCAATGGTGAAGATGGCCGCAGCCCGCGCCAACAGGGATCTGGGGCTCATCCCGCCCGGCATCGCGGCGGCGATCGAACAGGCCTGCACCGAACTGCTGGACGGCAAGTTGCATGGACAGTTTGTCGTCGATATGATCCAGGGTGGCGCAGGGACCTCCACAAACATGAACGCCAACGAGGTGATCGCGAACCGGGCCCTCGAGCTGCTCGGCCATGCCAAGGGAGAGTACGCCTGGTGCCACCCGAACAACCACGTTAACTGTTCGCAATCCACCAACGATGCCTACCCGACCGCGCTGAAGATCGCCATTATCCAGAGCAACGCCGGTCTGATCGAGGTCCTGGAGCAGCTGATTGCATCGCTGCGCGTGAAGTCGCAGGAGTTTTCGACCGTGCTGAAGATGGGACGAACACAGTTGCAGGACGCAGTGCCGATGACGCTCGGCCAGGGCTTTGAAGCGTATGCCGCAACGCTTGGCGAGGAGGTGGAGCGGCTGGAGCAGAACGCACGGCTGTTCCTCGAAGTCAATCTCGGCGGGACCGCCATCGGAACCGGGATCAACGCCAAGCCCGGGTATGGCGAAGCGGCGGTCCGGCACTTGCGTGACATCAGCGGACTCGAGGTGGTTCTGGCTCCGAACCTGGTTGAAGCGACTCAGGACACTGGCGCGTTTGTGATGTACTCGTCTGCCGTAAAACGGCTTGCTGTAAAGCTCTCAAAGATCTGTAACGATCTCCGCCTCCTCTCCTCCGGCCCGCGCGCGGGGTTCAATGAAATAAACCTGCCGCCCATGCAGCCCGGGTCCTCCATCATGCCGGGGAAGGTCAATCCCGTCATTCCGGAAGTGGTCAACCAGATCGCGTTCAAGGTGATCGGGAACGATCTGACCGTGACGCTGGCCGCGGAGGCAGGGCAGCTTGAGCTCAACGTGATGGAGCCCGTCATCGCTGAATGTCTCTTCGAATCGATCGAGATGCTGAAGAACGGCATGGCAACGCTGAAGCATCGGTGTGTTGACGGCATTACCGCCAATGCGGCCCGCTGCCGGACCATGGTGGAGCAGAGTATCGGACTGGTCACCGCGCTCAACCCGGTGCTCGGATATGAGGCCTGCACCATTCTTGCGAAAGACGCACTCGAGAGTGACCGGAGCGTGTACGACCTGGTCCTGGAACGGGGACTGCTTTCGAAAGAGGCTCTGGACCGGCTGCTGGATCCCGAAACAATGATCGCCCCTTCTGCCATTCATCGCACATGAGGTCCGGTATGCTGGTGCGTCTGCTCTGTGGTCTGCTTCTCTCCGGCTCCCTCGCGTGGGGAGGGGACCATCGCACACCGCTTGAACGGAACGGGTTTGCGCGCGTCACGTCGCACCAGGAACTTCTCGACTTCCTGGTTTCCGAAGTTGCCGGTTCGCGGACGCTTCGCCTGGACACGGTCGGATTCACCGTTCAAGGCCGCCCTATTCCCCTCGTTACCATGTCTCTTGACGGCATGTCTCCCGGCCGCCTCCGGGTGTTCGTATTCTGCCAGCAGCACGGCAACGAGCCGTCGGGCAAAGAGGCTGCCCTCGCCCTCGTTGCCCGGGCCGCACGGGGGGAGCTTGATCCGCTTCTGCAGACGATGGACCTTCTCCTGATGCCGTCCGTGAACCCCGACGGCAACGAAGGCGGGAAACGCCAGAACGGAGCAGGCGCGGACCTGAACAGAGACCATCTACTCCTTGCCCAACCCGAAACCAGGGCAGTCCATGCCGTCTTTGCCCGGTGGATGCCCGAGGTCACGCTGGATGTCCATGAGTTTTTCCCGTACGGCCGCGCGTGGCTCACGGCGGGATATGTGCGTTCGATGGACGAGCAGTTCGGCGCTCCGACAAATCCGAATGTCGCACGATCGCTCGTGCGGATTGGCGTGGAGAAGATGTTTCCCGCACTCGACCGGGAATTGCGTGATGCCGGGTTCCGGTTTTTTAACTACATCATCGTCGGATCACCGACCGATACGCTCCGTCACAGTACGACGAGCATCAATGACGGGAGGCAGAGTCTGGCGATTCTGAACACCTATGCGTTTATCCTCGAAGGGAAGAATGGACCGGCTCTCCATGACAGTCTCGGGCGGCGCTCCAGGGGGCAGCTTGCCGCGATCCTGTCGTTCCTGCGATTCGCCGCAGAAAACGCCGCAACGCTCCGGACGCTTGTCGCCCGTGAGCGGGCCGCGCTGTCCCTGACGCGGGAACCGGTGGCCCTGCTCAACGATCACCTCTATGACGGCGCCGACCTCGACGTGCCGGTCAGGACCGTGTCGGGTGAAATCGACTCGGTTATACGGATGCCGCATCGTCCGACGGTGCACGTGCTGCGCTCCACAGAGCGGCCGAAGGCGTATATCATTTCCGGTGCCGAGACGTCGATCATTGAGCTGCTCCAACGTCACGGTGTCAGGATGGAAGTCCTGAGCGAGCCAAAGACATTTTCCGTGGAGGCGTTGACAGTGACCGGCTGGAGCAGCAGGATCATTGAAGAAGATTCCGTTCTCATTCCGGAACTCACGACCAGGCGGGAGGAGCACACCTGTGTTGCGGGGGACGTGCTGGTGCCGCTGGACCAGCTTCATTCGACCATGATTGCGATTGCCCTGGAGCCCGCTTCCATGTGGGGGGTGATCTCCTATGACGCCTTTCGTGAGCTCCGTGAACCGGGGAAGGAGTATCCTGTGTACCGCGTCATCGGTGAGCCGTAGGTGCGGGTGACCGGCAACGCGAGTGGAATGTGCCGAGCCAGCAGCGTGCCGCAGGTCCGGCACCCGGCATCCTGTCCATCGCGTCATCGGTACATTGTGACGCCGCGCGCCCGGCTGGTCGCCGTGCGCGGCCTCTGTCCATGTGGTGTTCATTCATAATGGAATCTCTATGAAACACACTCTGCTTCTTTCTGCTCTGCTGCTCGTTTCTTCAGTGTACGGCCATGCCTGCACGACAGCAGTTGTTTCCGGAAAGGCGACACGTGATGGTAAACCGTTGCTCTGGAAACAACGTGACACCGGGACGCTGGAAAATATGCTGGTCTCTTCCGTGGGTGAGAAGTTTCGGTTTCTCGGGGTGCATGACCTCACCGACACCGCGCACGCGGAGTGTTTTATGGGGAGCAATGAGACCGGTTTCAGCATCATCAATACCGCGTCCTACAATCTCGTGTACGAGCGCTATGCAGAAAAGATGGACGAAGAAGGGATCCTGATGCGCGCGGCGCTGGGAACATGCCGCACGCTTCGCGACTTCGAGCAGCTCCTGGAGGAAACGAAAGGAAAACGGGGAGTGGAGGCGAACTTCGGGGTCATCGATGCAGGAGGAGGGGCGGCGTACTACGAGACCACTCCCTATTCGTATACGAAATTCGATGCCAACGATTCCATGGTGGCCCCGCACGGGTACATTATCCGGACGAACTTTTCGATGTCCGGAAGACCCGAACGCGGCCAGGGGTACATCCGGTTTCAGACGACTTCGGCCCTCTTCGCATGGGGAGTGCTGGGGGAGGGGTTGACTGTGGATCTCATACTCCTTGAAGCGAGCGCGAACCTGCGGCACTCACTTGTCGGGACCGATCTCCTGCGCGCGCCGCTGCCGCGAAGCGAGGATGTGACCACGATGGTGAACTTCGCGGATTTTGTTCCTCGCTATTCGACGTCGGCCACCCTGATTGTCCAGGGAGTACGCCGCGATGAAGACCCTGCGGGAACGATCCTCTGGCTTGCGCTGGGCTCACCGCTCACGACGCCGGTACTGCCGTTGTGGGTGAAATGGTCTGATCTGATTCCCGAGATGATGTTTGCGCGCAACCACGCCCCTGCCCGGCTGAACGATCTCTCGCTCAACCTGAAGGGACGATGTTTCCCGCTGAAGACATCCGAGGGGAAAAACTATCTCGACTTTGCCCGGGTCGTGAATGCGGAAGGGAGCGGAACGCTGCAGCAGTTGAAGCCTGTCAACCGGAAGATCCTGTCGGCTACACGTGCGGTTCTCGGCTCATCGGCGGGTGTGCCCGCGGAGCGGGCCGTCCGCGAGCTGTACCGTGGCGTGGAGCAGATGGTGGCCGGATACTACCGGCAGTTCGGCATACAGTGACTGTTGCTGTGCCGGGAACCGGGCGGAGGGCTCTCTGCCCCCGGGGTTCGCTACTCCCGTTCGCCGCGGTAGACAGTGGTGCGCATCAACGGTCCGAAGAATACCGCATTGATGAGGAGGCGTTCCGATCCGAGCCAGAATCCACGGAATGCCGGGCTGTCAGCAATATGGACGATGCGTCCCCGCTTCTGCATCGTCACCACCACCGCGGGCGTATTCTTCAGGCTTTCCCCCAACGTGCGGGGGACGTACCCGCTCAGCACGGGCGCCGATGTGTAGGTGAGCGGCGTAGCGTACGGGTCACGCGGGGGGTTCAGCAACAGTGTTGATGTCCGGCAGAGGGGGAGCATGGTGCTGTCCATGCCGAACCCGAGCGGGTGCGTCCGGTCCACGGTCGCTGCGAGAATAGCGCCGCTGACCATCTGCGAAGCTTCCGCCTTCCCCAGATCTCCGAACAGCCGGCGAACAGACGAGGAGTCGTTCTCCGGTCCCCGGGACGGGCGTTTCACGCTCAGCGAAGAGAGGTGACTCCGAATGAGCCATTCGATTGCATTCTCCTGCGCCACCAGCGTCCCTCCGTTTTCCACCCATTCCCGCAGTGCATCCGTGCCCGCCGAGTCGACACTCCCGTAGCTGCCGCCGGGCAATATCACCGACGTGTAGCGATTCAGGGCGATGCGGCCGAACTGCGCAGGGTCGGCCAGCGTAACCTCCAGACCGACACGTTGATCGAGCAGGTACCAGGCCTCGCCTGCATCAGCGGATGAGACGCCCGGCCCGGCTGCGATGAGGACGCGGGGGAGAGCGAGATTGCGGATCTGGTCGCTCCCCAGATCGATTCCCTCCGGCGTCAGGCCGGTGCTGATCCCCGTGATGTGCAGCCCGTCGTTCGTCGCTGCGGCGTTCAGGATCGCAGCGATCGTGTCTGCCCGGTCTCGTTGAAGACCGAGCGGGACGACTATCGTGCCGCTCCCGGCGGTGAAGAGTGGCTGTTCCGCAACACCGGTTTCGGCTCTGAATGGCCGCATCGCAACGCGGACCAGGGCTCCCGCATTGAGCAGGCGCCCCACGACAGCAGGGGCAGCGTGCTGGCCCCATGCGAATGCATAGGCCGCAGGTGAGAGAGGTGCCGTAAGACTTCCCCGCGGAAACCGGACATCGGTGATTTCCGTGCCACGGACCCGGTCAGGAACGGACCGTACCGCGGCGAAACGGAGTCCGTATGCATAGGGAAGTGTCCAGGCAGAGATGTCGTAGAAGATACTGTCAGTAAATTCCGTCCGCACCTCAAAGAGAGCGCTGAGCAGCCGAAACTGCGGCTGGCGTACATCAACCAGAAGCGCCGACCCGGGAACAAATGTGAGCCCGTTTGATGTGAGGGGTGCCGCGAGTTCGTGGACACGGATCTGATGCCGGCGCAGGAGTTCGGCGAGCTGATAGACGCGCCAGGGATCGCTCGCACTGCCGATCAGATATGCCTGCACCGGCGACTGCTTTGCTTCTGCGACTGCGGTGCGGAAAAACGACCGCTGGTGGTCGAGGAATTCCCGGCGCAGATTGGCTGCTGCCCGGACGGCCGTGAGCGCCGACGTGACATGGTTCCCGATTGCGAAGGGAAAGGTGATGACCCCCTGCGGGTGTTCCTGCCGGTGGCCGCGGGCGCTTGCCTGTTCGAAGAGAATCCCGACCGAGCCGCTTACGTCGGTGTATGTCGAGGCCTTCCCGACGAAGAAGTCGTCAAAGATCTCCTCCGTAAAGTACAGGGAACCGCGTGCATCCATCGCCCGGGCGAATCGTTCGGCGAGCTTCCGTGTCAGCACCCTGTTGCTTTCCGGAATGAGCGGATGGACGGCGGATTGTTTGCCCGGCTGGAAGAAGTATGTGGAGGATGTTCCCATCTCATGAAAATCGAGGAGGAGGTTGGGCATCCACCGGTAATACTGGTGCATGAGTGTCCGCGATTCCTGATGGACCAGCGGGAGATAATCCCTGTTGAGGTCGAACCAGTAGTGGTTGCCGCGCCCTCCCGGCCAGGGTTCGGTGTGCTCCCGCGTCGCGGGATCGGCGGACGGCTGCATCCCCCGGTTTCCGTTCACCCACGTCGTGAACCGGTCGTACCCATCAGGGTTGATGCACGGATCCAGAATGATGATGAGGTTCCGGAGCTGCTCGTCAATGGCCTGCCCGCGGGCGGAAGCAAGATGGTATGCAATCCGGGAGACGGCGTTCGCTCCGCTTGCCTCGTTCCCGTGCACGCTGAATCCCATCCAGAGCACCATGGGAGCGTTCGTGATGTCGACTGTCCCGGAGCGGTCCGGATCGGACAAGAGAAGGTGTTCCGCCCTCAGCGCTTCGAGTCGATTGTGGTTGTCCGGATGCGTGACTACGAGAAGTGCGAGGGAACGTTGCTCGTAGGTGGATCCGTACTGTTCAAACGTGATCCGGTCGGATGCTCTCGCCAGAGTGGAGAGGTACGCGAGAAGCCGGTCGTGGCGGACATGCCACTCGCCGTCTGCGAACCCGAAAAAAGACTCGGGTGTCGGGATGGCGGGATCCGCGACCCCGTCCTGAGCCAGCCCGGGGGGGCAGATTCCGGGGGTGGACCATACGACACCAACAATGAGGAAAAGGCGGACGAGCAGGATTCGGTGGCGATTGGACATTGTGATCCTATTTCATGAGGAGCATCTTGACGGATGCGACAGACTCTCCCGCCGTCATCCGGCACACGTAGACGCCGGTCGGGAGCCCGGTGGCATTCCAGGGAATCTGATAGGTGCCCGGCGATTTGCGTTCATTCACCAGGAGCGCCACCTCTTGCCCCAGGAGGTCATACACGGCGAGCCGCACCCACCCCGACCCCGCGTTCTCCCCTCCATCGTCTAACCTCCGGATGTCAGACCCGACAGCATACCGTATCACGGTAGCAGGATTAAACGGATTCGGGAAATTCTGCTGCAGCGCAAACCGTGATGGCGTTTCGGGAGCCACACCTGTCGGAGTCTCGGGAAACGTCAGTACGACAGCCTGGGCGAGTTTCCCCCAGTTCTGTTTCGTATCACGGAGCCCGGAGTACTTCTGCTCGAGGTGGAGGAAGCGGCCGCTGGCAGATGACGCCGAGTTCGTGCAGGGATTGCTGCTGCCGTTGATCAGCCGCCCCTGCGTGTTCGTCGTGGCGATGAGCCTGGTCCAGGTGAGGTCGATGTGAGCGACTTTGAATGTCAGGGTCGGGTCGACGAGAAGGAGATTGTCCCTGATCCGCAGGAGGTGATCCTGCCCGGCCGGAGGAGTCTTCTGCGTCCCGTTGCTCATGATGATGTCGGGGTCGCTGCTCAACTTTGCAAATCCGTGCGGTTGAAGGAAGACGCTGCTGTCCACTGCTGCCAGCATGGCGGCCGTGGTGATCTGGAACATTCCATCCACGGTATGCGCCTGATCGGAGAGCCGGTACGGTGCAGAGGAGTCGCTGCATGCCGTCGTTGTGCCGCTGCACACGGAGAAGACCGAGCTGTTGCACCGGTGCGTCCCGTTCAGGAAAAATGCGCGAGCACCCGCAGTCGTAAAAACGTACCATCCCTCGGCGCCGGTCTTGCTGTCGTACAGGCCATGGGGGGATTGGATCACCACCCGGGGGCGCCGGGGGGCGAGGGCAAACACGTATGTCCCCCAGTAGTTCACGCCGGCGGGAGTTTTCTCGACGACGAGGTAGTCGCGCATGGGATTCGTCCCCGTGTCGGTGTACCGGATGAGCCTGTATCCCAGCGCGTCGGCTTTGGTCCCGGCATTGATGAGGTCGTCTGCAAGGAGCATGTCCATCATCGTGCGCCAATCCGCTCGCTGGGTCGAACCGGGGCTCTGGTACTGGTCGTTGCCATTGCCGGAAGGCATTCCCGCGATAATGCTGTCGATGTGCGCGGTGAGGTCCAGCGAGAGCGACGGTTGTGCGGCGAGTGTCTGGATGAGGACCGCTACGAACAGCGCGGTGAGGAAAAGGCTTCTGACGATCCGGGGGAGCACGTTCATTGGAATTCCTGCTGGGGTGGTGTCAAAGTACGTTCATTCCGCTCAAATGGCAATGAACCGGATGCATGAAATGCGCCAGATTTCGATGCGTCGAAGGGGACTGATTTTGCATGCCGGTTGGAGAGGCGGGCTGATTTAGCCCGGTGGAGTGTACAGAAGAAGCCCATCATGGAGAGAAGATTGTCTGGAAGAGGCCGTAATTGATGATTTGACACTGTGGTATGTATTTTGTACCTACTAGGGAGACTACTACCCCTCCCGGCTCCCTGCCGGGTCTCCGTCCTTTCCTATGATAATCCACGAACAGCAAAGCGTTGTCCACCCATACACATCACTCAACAAGGAGCCTGCCATGAGGACTCTTGCGATTGCGTTTCTGGTCTTGGCGCTTGTCTTGCCTGTATCAGCACAGACCATCACCGTTGTGCAGGAGAATATTGCCAACAACGGTCCCACCTACTACAGCCACCAGCGGAACATTTCCCGGACAAGCAACGGGGTTCTGATCGCGGCGTGGAATGACAAGTCGTCCGGTACAGCGGGGGGGCAGATCGTCTTTTCGATTTTTGACGACTCCTTCGGTACGTGGTCCCCGGCGGCGGCGGTTTCCAATGCAGCAGACCGCGCCATCCAGCCGGCACTCGCATCCGATGAGCTCGGCAACGTCCATGCCGTGTGGCAGCAGAGAACCGCGACAGCAGACAAGTACCAGACATGGTATGCCAGGTTTAGCGGCACAAGCTGGACGACACCGAAAAAGATCTCTCTGGATGATGCCCAGGCGTCCGAAGAAGCCACCATCGATGTGGACTCGCGCGGATACCTGTGGGTTGCGTGGAACAATGATGGCACCGGTGCGGGAAGCGAGTATGTCCGCATCATCAAGAGCACAGACGGGGGTACCACGTGGTCCACGACACCCGATACGCTTTCCTCGGTCGGAACTCTCGGATCATCGATAGAGGTTGGGAGGACGTTCCTCGCACCCGGCCCCGACGGAAAAATGTTTGCCATCTGGGACAACAGTCTGACCGGCACGATGACGCGCAGGGAAGTTTTTGTGAACCAGTATGACGGATCGGCGTGGCAGGGAGAGGTGATGATCTCCGACACGTCGACGGTAGACCGTGATCACAACCGGTATGTTTCCGGGGCAGTCGATCCTCAGGGAAACATCTATGCATTCCAGACGCTGAGCATAATCTTGGGAACGGATCCCCGTCCCAGGAAGCTGCTCATGCACAAAAAGGCCTGGGGGGATGCCTGGGCGCTTCCTGAAGAAGCCGTGCTGGATGCGGACACCATCAGCTTCCTGGGACACTGCGTCACGGCCGACAGCGACGGGGTCATTCACATTGTGTACCGGCGCGACATCAAGTCCGATACGCTCGGTCTTGATGAAATGGTCTATTCATTTTCGAAAGATGGCGGTGTGACCTGGGCGCCCCGCATGGTTCTGAGCCGTCCGCAGCACGACGGAGGGTATCCGTCGATCGCAAACCGGATCCGCAAAGCGACAGGAATCGATATCATCTGGCGTGAGTCACAAAATGTTGACGTCGGTGATGAGGGTACGACGGCGATCGTTTGTGCAAACATACCCTACTCGGTTGTGACGTCGGTTGAAGAGCAGTCGATCCCGGCCGGTTTTGATCTTCTGGCAAACTATCCCAATCCCTTCAACCCGTCGACGACGATCGTGTACGATGTGGCACTTCGCGGGCAGGTGACCCTGGCCATCTTTGATGTGCTCGGACGCGAAGTCCGCACCCTGGTGAACGACGTGCTTGACGCCGGCCGGCATGAAGTCCGGTGGGACGGCCGTACCCAGAATGGTCAGCAGGTTCCCACAGGGATGTATGTTGCCCGCATGGGGTCCGCATCCGGCGGGCGTACGATCAAGATGATGTTGATGAAGTAATCCCCCGGCCCCGCGGGCGCTGAAACCCGCGGGGCGTTTTTTGTCCATCTCAGGGACATGCGACCGTGAAAATCTCTTTTTGCTTACTCCTACTGCTCTGCGTCGCGGCCACCGGAGCGCTGATGGCCGGTGAGACGGGGAAACTGAACGGCACCGTCCGCGACAAGGACTCGAACGAACCGCTCGTCGGTGCGAATATACTTCTCCTTGGCACCAGCCTCGGTGCGACCACCGACGTCGATGGTTTCTACTTCGTGAACCGTATTCTCCCCGGCACGTACCGTGTACAGGTCACCCTGATCGGCTACCAGACCAGCGTGGTGAACGAAGTGCGTATCATGGCGGACGTCACGACGGAGCTGAATGCCGCGCTCGGAGCGAGCGCCGTGCAGCTCGGCATCGTCGAGATCACCGCGCTCCGGCCGGTGGTTCAGAAAGACCAGACCTCAACGCGGACGATCGTGGATGGGGAGACCATCGTCAAAGACCTCCGGTTCCAGGATGTCGGCGAAATTCTGCGGCTTCAGGCTGGCGTGACGCGCGGAACCGACGGCAATCTCCACGTCCGCGGCGGGCGCACGGGAGGGACAGTGTATCAGATCGATGGTATATCGATCCAGAACCCGCTCTTCCGCTCCACGGGGGGGGAAATCGAAGTCGAGAACGTACAGGAGCTCCAAGCACACCTCGGGACTTTTGATGCGGAATACGGAAACGCGGCCGACGGCGTGATCACGGTCTATACGAAAGATGGCGGCGATCATATCACCGGACGGCTCGGCTACGAGTCCCCACGCCTGAATTCTTCGCCCTATCAGAAAGCGGACTGGAATCTGGACCGTCCCGAAGTCCAGGCCCTTCCACCTCAACAACAGGCCAGATACCTGGACGAAGTGAGGAAGCCCGACGGCACCTCGGCATATGAGTACGTGAGCGTTCTGGACGACACGTACGCGCAGGACCTGATGCTGATCAAAGTGCTCGGGACCTGGTCGACGAGCCTCTCGGGCCCCGTCCCGTTCCTTTCGCCTCTGAAGTTCTATGCCACCGGCCGCCTGCGTCAGGAAAACAACAGCCTCCCGTACGGGTATACGCTTCTTCGGACGACAAGTCTCAAGCTGACCTATCCGGTGAGCACTGAACTCACGCTTCGCGGATCGGCGGATTTCTCGAAAGGGTACAGCCAGAACTACGACCATGCCTACAAGTACTGGCGTTGGTGGGATACCGGCCTGGACGCAATCGGACGGACGGGAGGATATCCGATCAACAAGGACATCAGCGACAGACAGACACTCTCCCTCCGCCATGTCCTTTCCAACAGCACATTCTACGATGTCTCGCTCGCCCGGATCTACGACTACTCCGACTCTCGCTGTTCCCGATCGGACTGTTGTCTTTGATGAGTCCACCGGCGAGCTGGTCTTCAGCAATTACGTCCGGCGGCAGTGGGTGGGCGGCAATGACTCGGGCTTCCGGTACGGGGATGTCCGGTACTGGACGAAGTCCAGTTCCAAGCAGCTCCTGGCCAAAGGAAATCTCGAAAGCCAGATTCATCCAAGCCATCAGCTGCGAACCGGCTTCGAATTGAAATCACACGAGATCTTCCGCCACCGCATCGGCATGCCGACCATCCCGAACCTGGAGTTCTTCACCTACAGGCCTGTGGAAGGGGCAGTGTACCTTCAGGACAAAGTGGAATACAGCTTCATGATTCTGAAGGCCGGCGTGCGTCTCGACTATTTCAACCCGCGCGCGCGCGAGTACCCCGATCCCGGCCAGATCATCCAGTATCCTGACCGATCCCACCGGGGCGGCGGCATACCAGTCCGTACCGAAAGTACCGGTCAAGGCCCACGTGCAGGTCAGCCCGCGGATCGGGATCGCCCATCCGATTTCGGACAGGACGTCGGTCCATTTCGCGTACGGACATTTCTTCCAGATCCCCCGCTTCTACGATCTGTATAGGAACGACGGGCTGCAGGACGTGCTGGTGGCCGACGCGCTGATCGGGAACCCGGGGATCAAGCCGGAAAAGACCGTCTCCTTTGAAGTGGGACTGCAACAGGAGCTTTCGCCCGACTGGGGCTTGAATGTCACGGCGTATTCAAAGGACATCACCAATCTGACGTCGAGCTACTATTACTTTGTCGGGCGCGACTACACGATTTTCATCAATGCGGATTTTGCGCGTATCCAGGGGATCGACGTGACGCTCGACAAGCGGTTCGGCGATTCGTATGCCGGCCGGCTGACGTATTCACTGATGAATGCGATCGGCAACCAGTCCGATCCGTCGGGTGGATATGCCTACCGGGAGGAAGATGCGCACCTGCGTCCGAACAGAAACTACCCCCTCGATTTTGACCAGCGCCATAAGATCACGGGGACGCTGACGTCGCGGCTCCCGGAGGCGTTCGGGCCTTCGGTGTTCGGCGTCTACCCGTTCGAGCACTTCGCCCTGTCCGCGATCTTCACCGTCGGCAGCGGTCTGCCGTACACGCCGACATCGCGGGCAGCAGAGGAAACCGGGATTGTCCCCGAACCCAACAGTGCGCGCCGACCGTGGACATACAACCTCGACCTGAAACTTTCGCGGGAGATCCGGTTCGGCGATATCCGGCTGACCGGCTACTGCGATATCTCGAATGTGTTCGATCAGATCAACACCGTGTTCCTCTGGAGCCGCACGGGAGAGTCGTGGGATGAAGGTCCGACGTCGGTGCGCACGAAGGACCGTCAGGCGAACCCCGAAAATGTCGGCACGCGGCGCATTATCCGTGTCGGCGCAATTCTTGAATTCTGATTGGCAATAGGATCTATATGAGCATGACATCGACTGTACATCGTTTCGCGCTGATGAGCGGGGTACTCTTCTTCCTGATCAGCGGTCCGGGTGCTCGGGGACAGGATGCCGACCCCCCGCGCGATCCGGCGGACCGAAGCAGGGCCAAGCGGACCAGCTTTGCCGATGAGGCCGTGGGCGTGCAGACCAAGGGGCAGCTTCAGAATCTGACCATGAACTACGGCCAGATTTCGGACACCCGGTTTGCCGACGTCGGGAACGCCCCGACGGATATCTTCTTTGACATCCGGTACCCGCGCGAGAATTTCACGGGGCTTGTGGACGACTTCTCCATCTTCTTCGCCATCAAAGAGAACAGCAAGAATGGCGACAAGGGGAACGTCATTGACGCATGGACCGATGACAAGAATGAGGACTTTGTGGCGAAGGATCTGTCCTACGGCAAAACACACTACAACCCCGCCCTTGATCCCGACCCGCATCCCGAATTGAAGTATAACGGCCAGACCCCCTATCTCGCCCACAGCGACCTTCCCGAGACATGGCCCGTGGACGCGACCGGGGTTGCTTTCTGGCCGGGGATATTCCGGCGGGATCCCCGGACCGGGGTCGAAGTGCCGGGGGAATTCGCCTCCGACCGTGATATCTACATGGAGTTCGACGACAAACGCAACCAGCTGGGTGATGTTGTTGGAATCGAAGTGCACGAGATGGCGTACTGCTATGGCCGTGTGTACGCCGAAGATGTGCTCTTCTATGAGTTCTTTGTCATCAACAAGAGCGGCCGGACTCTGACGGGGTGTTATCTCGGCGCCTATCAGGATCCCGACTGCAGCGACCACACCGAGGAGATGCTGCAGTGGAAAGACTCGGTGTTCGCCGACGGCAGCAAACTGTGCTCGATTGCACAGCGCGATTTCGACGGAGATACGGGTGGCGCCACGCGACCCAACGCCCTCGGCATCACCGAAGATTACACGTTCGGGACGATCTTTCTGGAAACGCCCTTCAATCTGGGGATCACCGACTTCCACTACTTTGTCGATCCCGGTCCGACCGACGACGCCTATCTCTGGCCCATCATCACGAGCGATCCCACAAACCCCCTTATTGCCGGGACGGCGTCAAACTATTTCCACGGGACAAACACCCACATCGATAACGTCGCGTTGATCACGACGAAACAGGACCTGGTGTGGATAGCGGCCACAGGGCCCTTCACGATGGGACCGGGCGACACCGTGAAGTTCACGCTCGCCGTGATCGCGGGTGACGACGATGCGGACTACTACTACAACGTCTGGGAGGCGAAAAAGCTCTTTGATGCCAAGTTCAACGGACCTGTCGCCCCACCCGCGCCGCGCCTCTCGGCGGTTCCGGGCGACGGCCGCGTCACGCTGTACTGGAATGATGCGCCCGAAACGGCGATCGACCCGTCGACCGGAGAGCAGGATTTCGAGGGGTACAAGATCTACCGGAGCGAAGACGGCGGCATCACCTGGGGAACGAGGATCACGGATGCCCTCGGCCGCACGTACGGGTATGTCCCGGTGGCGCAGTTCGACCTGGACAACGACATCAAAGGCGCAGATCCGAAGAACCCCCTGGCCTGGCTCGGGACGAATTCGGGGTTGCGTCACAGCTGGGTCGACAGTTCCGTGGTCACCGGCGTTACGTACTCCTACACCATCGTCTCGTACGACCGCGGGACCGCGACGCTCTACTCTCTTGAAACGACCAGGGGGGACGGTCCGCAGGTCAGCAATTTTGTTACTGCAACGCCGTTGCCTCCCGCAATCGGCAAGACGCCGGCACAGCTGAAGGGGCTCTCCCATACATCCGGCACGGGCAAAGGGTCAGTGTCTGTGGAAGTCCTCGATGAGCATGCCCTCCGGACAACGCCGTATACCGTTGAGATGGAGGGAACGCCGGCCACGACATTCACGATCCGGCGGAACGATGGGACCAACATCGCGGTGTACAACAGCAAGCCGGTGAATACGCCCGATCTGGCGGTCGTGGATGGGTTCAGGGTCAGCGTGTCCACACAAAACCGTATCGGAGGGATCGAATCCGTGACGGACGGAAACGGCCGGAACGTGAAAGATGCCACCAACATCAGCGCAGACAGCTCCTGGTATGTCACCTACACCGAGAATGCGCAGGCGGACACGCAGGCCCGCAGCTTTGACTATGAGATCCGGTTTTCCACCACCACAACGGTCGCGTACAGCTGGGGCATCGCGGGGTCCACGGCGAAGTATACCGTGCCGTTCTCGGTGTGGAACACGACGATCAACGCGCCGGTGGCATTCGAGATCCGGGATCTGAACACCAACAATCAGTGGGACGAGGGGGAGACCATCTACATCACGCGCGTTCCGTATCCGGCTACACCTCCGGCGATGGGCGCGCCGAATCCTGCGACGCAGATCAAGGAGTTCGCCTATCAGGTGAATATCAACAACGCGGCGGTGGACACGGCACGCAGGCCTCCCGCAAGCGGGACCATTATCCGGATCACCAGCTACAATGCGCTGACCGGCGGAGACCGTTTCTCGTTCAGCTTTACGCCCGGCCACATTCGATGCCGTTGGCGCTGATCTCAGCCAGGTTCGTGTGGTCCCGAACCCGTACGTCGTGACATCGAAATACGAATCGATGCAGAACGTCCGGCAGATCCGGTTCATGTACCTGCCGCCGGAGTGCACCATCACCGTCTACACGGTTGCGGGCACGAAGGTGAAAACCCTCCTTCAGAAGAGTGAGACCGGATCGATCAGCTGGAACCTGGTAAGCGATTGGGACCAGGCGCTCGCCTTTGGCGTCTACGTGTATGTGGTGGAAGACCCTCAGGGAAACCGTCATGTTGGCAAATTCGCGTTGATCAAATAGCCTATGAAAACACTCTTTCTTTCCCTCGTGTCCGCCGCGCTCCTTGCGAGCAGCAGCGTGTTTGCGCAACAGGACAACAAAGCCGGGACGACGGCGGCGCAATTCTTGAAGATCGGCGTGGGTGCACGTGCTGCCGGTATGGGTGATGCCGTTGTAGGTCTGACGCAGGACCCCAGCGCGATGTACTGGAACGTCTCGGGCCTTACCGACGTCTCGGTCCATGTCGCTGATGGCCACGCATACGCGATGGTTTGCCGATATTACCCATCAGTACTTCGGCATTGTCCTTCCGATAGGGGACGACCACCGTTTCGGTCTCAATGCCACTATCCTCAATCTCGGGGAGATGGAAGTCACGACCGAACAGAATCCTCGCGGGACGGGCGATTTCTTCAAGGCGACCGATGTCGCGGTTGGCGTATCGTATGCCGCACGCCTCGTGGAGTTCTTTTCGTTCGGCGCCACCGTCAAATTCGTCTCGCAGAGTATCGCAAACGAATCGGCATCAGCCATCGGTGTCGATCTCGGAACGACACTGCGGACGGGGTACAAAGGGCTTACCGTCGGCATGGCGTTCACAAACTTCGGAACCGCGATGAAGCTGGATGGGCGGGACCTGCACAGGACCTATGACCCGAATCCGAACAATGCAACGAACACCGGGGTCTCAAGCTATCTCGGGACGGAATCCTGGGATCTTCCGCTCGTGTTTCGTGTCGGGATCGGATGGGAACTCGTGGGGCCGGGTGAATCGCTGCTCCAGGACGATATGAGTGTGGTCCGGCTTGGCGTCGATGCGATCCACGCCAATGACGCCCCGGAAGCGGCGAGTGCAGGGCTTGAGTATGTCTGGGACCGGTTGTTTGCCCTTCGCGGGGGCTACCGGTTCAATGACGATGTCCGCACCTGGAGTGCGGGAGCAGGTCTTCACTGGCAGTCAGAACGCTCGTTCACGTTCACCGTAGACTATGCCTATACTCACCTCGACCCTCTCGGCCCCATCCATGTTTTCACGGTGACCCTGGGGCTCTAGCAATGATGCGATGGGTGGGCGTGTTCATAGGGGCGGCACTTGCCGTTGGGTCTGGTGCCGGGGCTTCGTCCCTGCACGGTTCCGGTGCTCCGGTCGTGCACGGTTCCGGTGCTCCGGTTCCGCACGATGCCGGTGCTCTGGTTCCGCACGATGCCGGCGTCCGGGCGCCAGAGAGAGTCGTCCCCACGCTTCCGTCTGACGCGATCGAATATCATTCCGGCACGTTGCCGCTGATACTGACGGTACCCCATGGTGGGACACGTGAACCCTCCGACCTTCCGGACCGTATCTCCGGCACATCAGGCAGGTACGACACGAACACCCTCGAGCTCGGGCGGTCGATCGCCGAGGCACTGAAAAAGCGGACGGGGCGGTCGCCCTTCCTGGTGATCAACCGCGTTCACCGCAAGAAGCTGGACACGAACCGCGATGTGCTGGAGGCTGCACAGGATGACTCCCTGGCCACCGCGCTCTGGGAAGCATGGCATGCATGCATCGACAGCGCGAAGCGCGCCGTGGTGCAGCAGTTCGGCGCAGGACTCCTTGTGGATCTTCACGGCCACCGGCACCGGGAGGCATGGCTGGAACTGGGGTATCTGCTGAGCGGGTCGGATCTCGAGCGCAGCGACGACAGCCTGAACATGCCGGGCACAGTGAACAGCAGCAGTATCGGGGGCCTCACGCGTTTCTCTCCCGTTTCCTTCGCTGCCATCATCCGCGGCCCGATGAGCCTGGGCGCCCTGTTCGAAGATCATGGATACGAATCCGTGCCGGGGCCGACGCACCCTCACCCGGGCGGGAAAGCGTACTTCAGCGGTGGGTACAATACCGAACGCCACGGGTCACTGCAGGGGGGCACCATCGTGGCCATCCAGCTCGAAACCCCGTGGGCGCCCGTGCGGGACACGGATGCGCACCGCACGAGTTTTGCCGAAGCAGCTGCCGATGTCTTTGCACAATATCTGGAGATACATTTTGCGCCGCATGCCGAATAATGCGTGCACGTCCCGCTCTGTCGCACCGCAGCGATTGGCGCGGACCAGACGGGCAGGAATCAACTGCGGTCCCTGTGCACCATCCCGGCGTATGTCGCGCATGTCGACCATCATGATCGCTCTTCTCCTTCTCGCCGGTTCCGACGCCCGCGCGGACGATTCTCCGCTTGACCGTATTGCCCGGCTGGCGCACCGGGACACGATCCGCGTCCTTGTCACCGATTCCGGACTCGGGGGATTATCGGTCTGTGCCGATATTGAGGCGCGCGCCCGCGCTGCCGGAAGCTACCGCGTCCTTGAACTGATATTTGCCAATGCGCTTCCGGAAGGGAACAGGGGGTACAACAAAATGCGGAGCGTGGAGCAGAAGGTGCGGGTGTTTGACGCCGCCCTCCATGGTATGGAGCGGTGGTACGCCCCCGATGTGATCCTTGTCGCCTGCAATACGCTCTCCGTGCTGATTCCGGAGACACGTTTTGTCGCCGAAAACCGCATTCCCGTGCTCGGTATAGTGGAAACGGGCGTGCAGATGATGGTGGAGCGATTACAGGCCGACACGGGATCCACTGCGATCGTCTTCGGAACGGAAACCACAATCGGGGCGCGGACCCATCAGGTCCTGCTGGAGAAATCGGGTATCACTCCCGGTCGGATCGTGACACAGGCATGTCCGAACCTCGCGGGGGAAATCGAATCGGATGCCGGGAGTGATGTCGTCGGGACGGCCATCGACATGTTTGCCGCTGAAGCCGCGGGTCGCGTGACGGAGAAGCACGCGCGGATCATAGCCGGATTGTGCTGCACGCATTACGGGTATGTCCGCGAACGGTTCACGGAGGCACTACAGGCCGTTGCCGGCGGACCGGTGGAAGTCGTCAACCCCAACGATCGAATGAGTGACGTGCTGTTCCCTGTGGAAAAGGCGTCCCCGGCGGAGACCCCGCAGATCACCGTGCATGTGGTCTCCCGGGCCGTGATCACCCCTGACGAAGTCGCGTCAATCAGCGGATTACTGGAAACAGTTTCACCCGCGACGGCTGCTGCCCTGCGCGCGTATGAACTGAAACGTGATCTCTTTTCCTTTAGCGAAGAATGATTGTCAGGAGTACTCATAGAATGCCCACAACCGGATTGACGACGCATGGCTGATGAGAAGAAGGTGAAACCGCAAGGGTCTGTCGTTATCACCGTCGAACGGTGCAAAGGGTGCGGGTTTTGCGTGGAGTTCTGCCCGAGTGATGCGCTCCAGCTCTCCGAGCAGTACAATGCAAAAGGGTATCACCCGCCCGTCCTGTTATCCCAGGATCTCTGCAACGGGTGCAACATGTGCGGGTTGCTCTGTCCCGACTTTGCCATCTACGGCATCATGCGAAAGAAGAAGCCGGAGAAAGGAGGCAGGTCGTGAACGCTGATCCGAAGGGTGTCCTGACCGGCGCCCATTTCCTTGATGGAGACCATGCATGCTGCGAAGGGGCGATCGCTGCCGGGTGCCGCTTTGTTGCGGGCTACCCCATCACGCCGTCGACGGAAGTCGTCGAGCGCATCGCTGAACGCTTCCCGTTTGTCGGAGGTGTGTTCATTCAAATGGAAGACGAACTGGCATCGTCCATCGCCATCCAGGGGGCAGTCTGGGGGGGAAAAAAGGCGATGACCGTGACGTCGGGTCCGGGTTTTTCCCTTATGATGGAACATATCGGTTTTGCGGCGATGACGGAAACGCCGTGTGTGTTTGTCGATGTCCAGAGGGCCGGACCCTCGACGGGCCTCCCGACACAGCCGGCGCAGGGAGATATGATGCAGGCCCGGTGGGGTTCCCACGGCGACTATCAGGCCATCGCCCTTGCACCAAACTCCCCGCAGGAGTGTTTCGATCTCACGATCAAGGCGTTCAATCTGTCCGAGACGTACCGGGTTCCGGTGTTTTTGATGATGGACGAGTGTGTCGGCCACATGACCGAACGCGTTTTGATACCGCCCGCAGACCAGATAGAAATCGTCGACCGGCGATGGTACACAGGGCCGTCCGAGGGTTTTGAACCGTTTCGTGCAGGACCGGACCTGGTTCCTCCGATGGTGAAGGCGGGCGACGGGTACCGGATCCATGTGACGGGTCTGACACACGATGAACGAGGCTATCCGAACATGTCCATCGGAGCGCACCAGACGCTGATCTACCGGCTCCGGGACAAGATCACCACGAACGCCCGCTCTATAGTAGAGTACGTGGAAGATCAGGTGGAGGGTGCGGACATCGTTGTGGTCACCTACGGCATTACGTCGCGTACCGCGCTTCCTGCGATTGAACAAGCACGGCGCGAGGGGATGAAGGTCGGTCACGTCCGGCTTATCGTGGTCTGGCCCTTCCCCGAAGAACGAATCCGGGAGCTTGCCCGTCGCATCTCCGCCTTTGTCGTGCCCGAACTGAACCTCGGGCAAATCGTGCTGGAGGTGGAGCGGCTCGCCGGGGGACGTGTTCCCGTCACCCTTGTGGGACACGCCGGCGGCACGGTCCACAAACCTGAGGATATCTACGCAGCGATTCGCACGTGCAGAAAGGGAGCATGAGTCATGGCCGAAGAGCTCTACGAGCAAGTAGAACAGATGCCTCTGAATACCGTCGAGGGCATTCTCCGCATGGATCGGATGCCTCACATCTGGTGTCCCGGCTGCGGCATCGGCACAACGGTCAACTGTTTCGCCCACGCGCTGGAAACCAGTTCACTCGATCTCCGGAAGGTCGCCATTGTGTCGGGCATCGGGTGCACCGGCCGGGTTGCAGGGTATCTGAACCTGGATTCCTTTCATACGACGCACGGGAGAGCAATTCCGTTCGCCACCGGATTGAAACTGGCCAATCCCGGATTGAAAGTCGTGGTCTACAGCGGCGACGGAGATCTGAGCGCCATCGGAGGTAATCACTTCATTCACGCGGCGCGACGCAACGTGGACCTGACGGTGATTCTGATCAACAACTCCACATATGGCATGACCGGGGGGCAGGTGGCACCGACGACACCGCTGACCGCCGTGGCCTCGACGACGCCGTACGGAAATTTCGAATCGGCATTCAATCTCCCCGCGCTCGCAGACTCGTGCGGGGCCGTGTATGTCGCCCGCTGGACGGCCTACCACGTCCGGCACGTGACGAAAGCCATCAAGGAAGCTCTCGGGAAAAAGGGGTTTTCCTTTGTGGAAGTTATCGCGCCATGCCCGACCCTGTACAGCAGGAGAAACAAGCTGGGAGACGGGCTGTCGCAGATGGTCTATTACGCAGAGAACAGTGAGGTGCGGCACGGGGCGAACACTCAAGAGGTTGCACTCACCTTCCAGGGGAAGATCATCGTGGGGAAGTTTGTTGACCGTGAGCGTCAATCCTACAACGATGCGATGGACGAGTATTACCGGACACGGCTCGGGGACCGGTACGTTCCCGCGCATGCGGAAGGAGTCTGACCATGGCCAGAACAGAAATCAAGATCGGAGGGTTCGGGGGGCAGGGGGTTATCCTGAGCGGCTACATCATCGGACGGGCGGCCGCGATCTATGACAACAAGTTTGCCACGATGATCCAGGCGTTCGGCCCGGAGGCGCGCGGCAGCGCCTGTAGTGCTCAGGTGATCGTCGACACAGACCCCATCGCCTATCCCTATATCACCTCGCCCAGCATGATGGTGTTGATGTCGCAGGAGGCCTACAGCAAGTTCGGCCCGGAGCTTGCGCCGGGTGGAACGCTGATCACCGAGGAGGAACTGGTTTCCATCCGGACCCCTCGTCCCGATGTGCGCCATCGGTCCATTCCGGCGACGCGCTTTGCGGAAGAACTGGGGAAGAAGATGGTCCTGAATATCGTAATGATGGGCTTCTTTACCGCCGTGACCGCTGTGGTCTCGAAGGAAGCGATCCGAAAAGCGGTTGAGGTATCCGTTCCCCGCGGTACGGAAGAGCTCAACCTTCGTGCCTTTGAGAAGGGGTATGAATTCGGCCTGCAAAGCGTCGAACCGGCTGAAGCCGCCCGTGGTGTATGAGATGCACGTGAGCGCATGTGTGATACGCCTGTGTGGAAATCGTGGATGCCCGGACGAGGCGCTGGATTGGAATGTCCGGCCATGAACAACAGGCGGATGCTCATCCTGGCCGAAGGCCGGTTCGGGCCCCTCACGGCAAAGACCGCGACGGGCGCAATCGCGTTTTGCCGGGATGAAGTGGTCGGCGTGATCGACAGCCTGACGGCGGGCTCGACTGCCCAGGAGATCCTCGGGTACGGCGGTCCCATCCCGGTTGTCGCAGCGCTCGAGGAAGGAATACGCCTGAATCCCGCGGCGCTGCTTATCGGCATTGCGCCACCCGGAGGACGGTTGCCCGATAGCTGGCGCCCCGTGATCCGCGAGGCCATACAGAAGAAGCTGAACATCATCTCCGGACTACACACCATGCTCGGCGATGACGGCGAGTTTGTGTCGCTGGCCCGGAGCACTGGCGTAACCCTCACCGACCTTCGCAGGGTTCCGGATTCCCATAGAGTGGTGGCCCGCGGCTCGTGGCGGACGCGCCGCGCCCGCACGGTTCTGACCATCGGTACCGACTGCAAAATCGGAAAAATGACCACACTCCTCGAAGTTGAGAAGGCCTTCCGGCGCACGGGACGCAGAAGTGCGGTTGTGGCAACCGGCCAGACTGGGATCCTCATTCTGGGTAGAGGAGTGCCGGTGGACGCTGTGATCGGCGACTATATCGCCGGGAGTGTTGAGACGGAGATCAATATCGTCGAGGCAGAAGGGGCCGACGTCATTTTCGTGGAAGGGCAGGGCGCACTGACGCATCAGGGGTATTCCAGCGTAACGCTGGGGTTGATGCACGGGACCATGCCCGATGCCATGATCCTGGTGCACCAGCCCACGCGCGAACGGGACGACTATGGCTTTCGTTTTCCTCCCCTGCCGGAACTTGTGCGTCTGCATGAGCAGGTGGTCGGCTATTTCAAACCGACCAAAGTCGTTGCCATCGGTCTGAATTCCGTTGGGCTGAATGATGGGGAGAGCATGGCTGCGGCCGCCCGGATCGAGCGGGAAACAGGTCTTCCAGCAGTCGATGCATTTCGATTCGGGGGAGAAAAACTCGCCACGGCTGTAGCCGGGTATTTCGGATAACGAGAGGCGGGGGCGGTGTGTGTGGGCGCCACGGCAGCCACACCACCGGTCCCCGGACACGCGAACTGTTTATGGCAATTGAACCGATACTGCTCCTGGTGATGCTTGCGGTGTTTGCGGCAGGCGTCTTCTGGTGGAAACTCCCCGCCGGAATTGCTCTGGCGCTTGCCTCGGTGGCGGGCGCTCTGGCTGCCGGCGACGGCCTGCCGGTGCGTCATCTTGTGGAGGGAGCGTTCGGGTACCTCGACGCAGTCCTCATTATTGCCACAGCAATGATCTTCATGAAGGCAATTGAGGCCAGCGGTGCCCTCGGGAGCATCAGTTATGCCATGATCCGGTCGCTCCACCGATGGCCGACGCTTCTGATGATCCTGGTCGTCTGGTTCGTGATGTTTCCGGGGATGCTCACCGGCCTTTCCTCGGCCTGTATTCTCACGACCGGAGCGCTGGTGACGCCGGCGTTGCTTGCGATGGGGATGCCTGCGGTTGCGGTGGGAGCTCTCATCGCCATGGCGGCCGTGTACGGGATGATCGCTCCCCCCATCAATATCCCGGTCATGATCATCGGCGGGGGCGTGGATATGCCGTATATCGGTTTTGATCTTCCGCTCCTGATTGCCACGGCACCGCTTGCGGTGATCACGGCCGTGTATTTCCGTGTCCGGTACGTCCGGCACATCCATGTGGATGCGGTCCTCGAGAAGCTTCCTCCTTCCGTGTATCACCGTCACGGACCGAAGCTCTTTCTCCCCCTCGTCGTGGTGATCGGGCTCATGGTGGCGATTCGGGTTGTCCCGCACTGGGTGCCCGATATCGGCGTGCCGTTGATTTTCCTGCTGGGTGCGCTGACAGCGATCGGAACAGGGGAGAAGATCCATCTCGTCCGGCTCTCGCGAGTCGCCGTTCAGGATGCTCTGCCCATTATGACCATTCTTGTCGGTGTGGGGATGTTCGTGCAGGTGATGACGCTGACTGGCGTCAGGGGATACATTGCCGTGAATGCCCTCGATCTCCCTGCAGCGCTCCTGTACCTGGGCATCGGCCTGATCATGCCTGCGTTCGGGTCCGCCTATGCGGCATCGTCGGTTCTTGGAGTCCCCCTGGTGTATGTCTTTCTCGGCAGGGACGAGATCGTGGTGACGTCGGCGCTCTCGTTGATTGCGGGACTGGGCGATCTGATGCCTCCGCCCTCGCTGTTGTGCGTGTTCGCCGCACAGCTCGTGGGCGAGAAGAACCACTTCCGCATTCTGAAGGAGAGTGTACCGCTGATCGTTCTCTCTATTGTCGTCGGCATCGTCATGATCATCTATGCCGCCCAAGTCGGTTCCATGATGCGATATTGAAGGGGCATGAGGGATGCTTCACTGGGCGTATGTGGCAATCGCAGTGTACGTGGCTGCGCTTCTCGTCGCAGAACTCTTTCAGGAACGGCGCTGGAGAGAGCAGCTGGCTCTTGCGGTGATCCTGGTTCCACTTCTGCTTCGCATCCTGCAGATCAAGTAGGGGAAGGAATGCTTTCAAACCATCAACTGCGCGCGGCCGTCCTGCTGGTCCTCGTCGCCGTGGTCTGCGCCGTGGCGGCAGGTACATTCATGGAGATGTGGGAACCGGACACATTCCATCCCGCCGCAGGGCTCTCGCGCACCGCCATGCTGAGCGACTACTGTCCATCGCTGGTCGGAACGAGGGCGGACACAAAGATCTACCTCTTTGAAGGTTCCGACCGGGGCGCCACGGTTCTTGTCCTTGGCGGGACCCACCCCAACGAACCGGCGGGATTCCTTGCCGCCGTCGTTCTCCTGGAGAACGCGGTCATACGGACGGGCAGATTGATTGTCGTGCCTCAGTCATGTGCCAGCGGGTTCACATGCACCGACCCTCTCGAAGGGGCTCCGCAGAGCTTCACGCTGAAGACCCGGTCGGGGAAACGGACGTTCCGGTTTGGCGCACGGGCGGCAAACGTCGTCGACCAGTGGCCCGATCCGCTCGTCTATCTCCAGTATCCGTCGGGGCAGCAGCTGTCGGGCAACGAAACGCGCAATCTCAATCGTGCCTATCCCGGCAGGCCGGATGGCTCGCTGACCGAGCGGACGGCATATGCGATCATGCAGCTGATCCGGGCCGAACATGTCGACGTCGCTGTGGATCTCCACGAAGCGGCCCCTGAGATCCCCATCATCAATGCGCTGATAACGCACGAGAAGGGACGGGACATCGCTGCCGCCGCCGTGCTCAATCTCGAATTCGAAGATTTGCGGTTCGCCCTCGAACTCTCACCGGCAAATTTCCACGGGTTGAGTCACAGGGAATGGGGGGACAGCACGAATGCCATTCCGTTCCTGATGGAAACCAGTAACCCGATTCAGGGACGGTTGCGTGGACGGACATCGGAAGACCTGCTGGTCAACGGTATCGATCCCTATTATGCGCGAGCGGAGGAGGGGGGGGCCATGCGCATCACCTACGAACTGACGGGTGAGCCGCTGTCGCGACGGGTGGGGCGGCACCTCCAGGGCTTGCGGGCGATATTCGATGCATACAACGAACAGGAAGGGTCCACCCGCTTTCGTATCGAAGGGCTGCCAACATATGCAGAAATGATGGAAGGCGGCGTCGGGACCTATCTCTATTGAATGGAGAGAATCACCAGTGAACGATAAACGAAGGGAGATCACGATGAAACGACGAACACGCATCCTTGCCCTACTTGCAGTCCTGGCCTTGCTCACGGCGGGCGCCAGCGCTGCGGATAAGGGGAGCTTCACTCCGCCGATCCTGATCTCGTCCGCAGGCCAGAGCGCCGATGTTACCCTTGCCGGGAGCCTGTGCAAGAAAGCCCATCTCGAAGCGCGTGTCGTCGCGTCCGCAACCGCGGCCGATCTGAAAGGGATCAAGACCCTGATCATTGTCCCGGGCTTCAGTTCAAAAGGGCTCGGGGCGGCGGGCACGAGCCGGGAAGAGGAGTTGCAGCGGGTTCAGGCGTTGCTGAAGGCCGCAAAAAATGCGGGCATCCCCGTGCTGATGATGCACATCGGGGGTAAGGCCCGCCGCGGGGCGCAATCGGACGACTTCAACACGATTGCAGCGGAAGCGTCACGACGCATGATCGTCGTGAAACAGGGAGATGAGGACGGGTTCTTCACGACACTCGCCGGGCAGAAGAAAATCCCTCTCGACGTTGTTGACAAGATCGCCGGCATTCTCACTCCACTCGGTGCGGCATTTACTGCGACTCCGTAGTGAACGAATCCTGTTGGAGATGTGCCATGAAGATCCGAACGGCAGTTCATCATTTCGGGGTCATCCTGCTTCTGGTCCTTCTCATCGGCGGCGGGAGCAGCGCGCGCGCGCAGGCCCTCAGCAGGAGTTCCTCGGACGAGGCGGCAACCGGCACCCACGCGCAAGCGCTCAGCAGGAGTTCGACGGAGGCTGCGGCGACAGGAACACGCGCCATGGCATCTACTGCCCACCCACTCGCTTCGATGGCGGCTGTGGAGATGCTCCAGAAAGGGGGGAACGCCGTTGATGCTGCCGTCGCAGCAGCATTCGCGATCGGCGTCGTCGAGCCGGACGGTTCCGGCCTTGGCGGCGGCGGCGGCATGCTTGTGTATCTGGCCCGCGAACGCAAATCGGTCTATATCAATTACTATCCCCGTGCGTCGTCCATCGTTGCCGGGCTCGACTATACCTCCCGTGCCGATGCGCAGACGGCAAAGGCCATCCTCGTTCCGGGAGCGGTCGCCGGATTGACGCTCGCGCTGGAACGGTACGGTTCGCTCCCTCTTGACGTTGTGCTCGGGCCGGCCATCCGGTACGCAGAAGACGGATTCCCCGTGGATGAGACCCTCTCCCGCATCATTCTGGACAACGTTGTTCTGGTCCAGCGTGAGTCCACGACCGCATCGGTGTATCTGCGCGACGGATTCCCGCTGATGGAAGGGGACACGCTGGTGCAACCCGAGCTCGCCCGCACCCTCCGTGCAGTCGCACAGTCGGGGCGTGCCGGTTTCTACGAAGGTCCTGTTGCCCGGCAGATCGCGGACGGTGTCACCAGGGCGGGGGGCGCAATGACCCTGGACGATCTCCGGACGTATGTCGCCGAGGAGCTCACACCGCTCTCCGGGTCGTATCGCACGTGCGAAATCATCACTGCCCCGCCCCCGCATTCCGGAGCGATGATTCTCGAAGCGCTCAACATGCTGGAACAGGTGAACCTGAACCAACTCGGTCACTACGCGACCTCGGCAGAGGCGATGTATCTTCTGGCGGAAACGACGCGGCGCGTCTATGCTGACCGGACGGCGTATCTTGCCGATCCGCATTTTGAAGACGTACCCGTGAACGGACTCATCGACAAGGCGTATGCTGCCTCACGCTTCGGTGAAATCAACAGAACCAGTGCCGACCCGCCCGAATACCGGAAGACGCGCCCGGGGAACCCTGAAGCATTTGAGACACCACAGGGCATCGCTGATTCCGCGCAGGCGGCCCCCGCCGTGCGGAAGATGAGAAGGGCGCTTCCTGCCGGTGATCACAAGCCGATTCGCCAGGCCGACACGACACACCGCGTCGGTCAACCCGGAATTCCTGAACCCGACTCGCAGTTGTTTATGAGGGGAACACGTCCCCCATCTCTGAAGAACGCGGCCCCGGTCCTGCTCGCGGAACAGCGGATCGAGGGCGACGGCCATACCACCCACCTGGGGATCATGGACAGTGCAGGAAACGTGGTCTCCCTGACCCAGACGATGGGGACGTTTTTCGGGTCGGGGCTGACCGTTGCAGGCGTTCTCATGAACAACGCCATGTCGAACTTTGCGTCGACCGTGGCCCGGAACGCCATTGAGCCCGGGAAGCAACCCCGGAGCTCCATCTCTCCAACGATCGTTCTTAAAGATGGAATGCCGCTGTTGTCGGTCGGCTCTCCCGGCGCCACGCGCATCATTGCTACCGTCATTGAATTGATCGTCAATGTGGTGGATTATGGAATGACGGCCCACGATGCCAACGACGCTCCCCGCTTCCTCTGTCAGAAGGCGGATGACTATCTCCACCTCGAGTCGCGGATCAGCCAGCAGGTTCAGGATGATCTGGCGCGGCGCGGACACACGCTGCGCGTGTATGGTGCGTACGACCTCTTCTTTGGCGGCGCACAGCTGGTTCTGCGCGACCCCGTGACGGGTGCTCTGCAAGGATCTGCCGACCCGCGCAGAGGGGGCGTGGCGATCGGGTACTGACGCTGTTTCCGAGGAGACGTGATGATCACTGTTCTGGTGCTGACGGGAGTTCTGTTGTTGCTCCTGTCGGCCGAGGCCGTTCTCTCATACCGCTGGCGATCACCTGTCGCAGTGCGCGTGCATATCAACGGTACCAGGGGGAAGTCCAGTGTGACGCGTTATGTGTCGGCCGCGCTCCGAGCCGCGGGGTATCGCGTGCTCGGAAAGATAACCGGCGTCGTTCCCACGATTCTCCTCCCGGACGGCAGCCATGAGGTGATCCGCCGCCGGGGACCTGCCCGCGTTCAGGAACAGGTAAGGGTTCTTCGGCGCGCTGCGGCGCTGCAATGCGACGCGCTGGTGATGGAGTGCATGTCGCTGAACCCGGCCCTTCAGGCTCTCGAGTCCCGCCTTCTCAAGCCCACGCATGCCGTCCTCACCAACATCCTGGATGACCATCGGGAGGAGTTCGGCCCGTTCTGGAAAGATCAGGTTGAAGCGCTGTGCGCATTCATCCCACGGCAGAGCGTGCTTGTCTCAGGTGAGAAGCGCTTCGCTCCGGAAGTCGCCGTAGAAGCGGCCCGGCTCGGAACCCGGGTGGTGGAGGTCGCTGTTGCCGGGCGTGGCGACGCACCGGTGGCGCCCGGGGGAGCCCACGCCCGGAATGTGGGACTGGCTCTTTCCGTGTGCGATGAGCTCGGCATTGACCGCGCCGTGGCACTGGACGCAATTCACGAGGAAATCGAGAAAGAGGAGCGCCTGCTCTATGATCTTCGTGATGGTGGAGTGACGGTCAGGTTCCTCAACGGGTTTGCGGTGAACGATGTTCCCTCGGCAGGGGCGTTTCTCGAGCAGTGGCGCGACCATCTCGGAGGATGGGAACACATGGTCATTGTCCTGAACACGCGCGCAGATCGCCCGTTGCGTTCGCTGCAGTTCGCCCGCTGGTGTGCAGGCATGCGTGGCCTGGACCGCGTGGTGGTAACCGGGAACCATGCACAGTGTGTGCGTTCCCGTCTTCGTTCCTCCGGCATGGTGGCCGACCGCGTGATCTCGTGGTCCCCGGCCCAGGTCCGTGTCGCTGACCGCTCGCTCCGGGAGCTGGGACTGGCTGACGGAACGCTGGTTGTCGGCCTTGGCAACATCGGCGGGGACGGGTTTCGTATCCTTGAATCGGTGCGCACGTGGTCATTGAATCACTGTTCATAGGTCTCATTGTCGGGTTCCTTTTTTACGAACTGGTCGGGTATTCCCCCGGCGGAGTCGTTGCCCCGGGATACCTCGCACTTTTCGTCGGGGAGCCCTTCCGCATTCTGACGACCGTTGTCCTCGCGGTCATCGTCTGGAGCGTGCTGGAACTCCTGTCAGCCCGGCTGATCGTGTACGGACGCCGCCGGTTCCTTCTCGCCCTCCTGCTGGGATTCTGCGGGAAATTTGCGATTGACTACTGGGTCCAACCGGCCGTCGGGCTTACGCTTGATCTGCAGTCCATAGGGTACATCATCCCCGGGCTTATCGCCCACGAGATGGTCCGGCAGCGCCCATTTCCCACCCTCGCGAGCCTGGGAATTGTGACTTCGATCGTGGCCATGATTCTGATGATCCGGTGAGGCACACAATGACACGGTATCCGCCCACGGCCCGTCTTGCGGTTCTTCTCGTCGTTTCGGTTCTGGCGTTGGTGTGTGCCCGCACGGTGCTTGTCACCGCACGTCCACGGAGCGATACGCCGGCGATGAGAGCAGCCGAATTATGTGCAGCCCGCTGGTTTCGCCTGATCGAGTCAAAAAAACTGCAGGCCGGAGTGCGAAGTGAGGTGCCATCCTCATTTCCACATGCCGGCATGCTCGGGGTCGAGTGGTCGGATATGACGACGACGCTTGGCTCCCTGGAAGCGAAAAGAACGGCGGCAAACCCGGTGTTCGCGGCGCTGCTCGTCCGGCTCCTTCACGACGCCGGGGTGGATTCCGCCTCCTGCGTCGGAGTGCTCATATCCGGATCGTTTCCTTCTCTGGCTGTGGCCACCCTTGCCGCGCTTCAGACTATCGGTGCAGAGGTCGTGCTGATCAGTTCGCTGGGAGCATCCTCCTATGGGGCCAACCAGCCGGGCGCGAGCTGGCTCGACATGGAAGAGTGGCTTCGCGCGGAGGGGGGGCTGCGCTATCGTTCCGTGATGGTCACCATGGGGGCCGAAGGCGATAGCGGTGGGGGGTTGCCGGACGAGGGTCTGCAGATCCTCAGCGCCACCGTTGCTCGGTACGGGAGGACTCTTGCGAACGGGAGGCCGCTGGAAGAGGCGATCGGGACGAAACTCGACATCCTTCTGCATTCACGCATTGCGTTTCTTGTTAATGTCGGGGGCAGCCAGACAAGTCTGGGTACATGTCCGCATGCGCCCATTCTGCCCAGCGGTTATCCGACGAGTGTTCCGCGGTGCACTCATCCGGGCCGCGGGCTGATCGAGCGGTGTGCAGAGCGGGGGATTCGATTCCTCCATGTTCTCAACATCAACGCGATGGCGGCACGGTACGGGATGCCGCTCTCGCCGGCTGTGCAGCAGGAGTCCGATGCGCCGCGCATCTATGCCGATGAGACAATCCAACGCGGACCTCTGCTTGCCGGTATGATGATCATCCTTCTGCTTCTGTTCTCTTCGGCCTCCATCGCCCGGGTCCCTCAGGCCAGTCCTCCGGTTTCTGTTGATTTTCGTCCTCTTCACTAGTATATTCTTGCGCTCCGGTCATACGACCGATCGCATGAACCACCGATCCACCCAGAGGTTTATATGCGATGGAAATATTGCCTGCCGCAATCCTCCCCGGGATCCGATGAACGTACCGCCCTGGAAGACGTCTACCTTGTGCCCGAGGACGGGAGCAGCGGCGCCCATTCGTACTGGGTGACGATCGAAGGGCTCCTCTCCTTCACGGGGGGACGCGTGAGGAAAAGCTCGCCCTCCTCGGTGAAGAAGACTTCGTTATTTCCGACACGATGGATATGCTGGTCAAGAAAAACGATTTTTCCCGGACCGAACTCCTCGACTGGACACGCCTGTTTATCAAAGCACGATTTGGCGATTCCAGCCCCGATCTGGTCGAGGCAACGGGAGATGAGGTATCGCGCTGTACCCCGGTTCTTCACGAGCACCAGAAGACGCACCACCAGGTCCCCCGCGTCCGCCTGCTGTTTGTTCATCACGCAGGAGGGCCACCGCTCTCCCCTCCAGAGGAGACGCTTGCTGCGGAACAGCAACTGGAGATCCGGACTGCCTGGCTCGGAGAAGAGACAACGGCGGAGGTGCAATCTGTCGACCTCGAGTGGGCTGACCTGATCGTCGTGATGGACAAACGGATGCGGCAGCTCATGCACAAGCGATTACGGGCATCCCGCCTTGCCAAGCGAATCATCTGTCTCTACCTTCCGGATCACCACGATGCCCGCGAACCCGACTATGCCTCTCTGTTGCGAGAGCGTGTATTCGTGTATCTTGACCGCCTGGGATGGAAACCCGGATGAGCGGTATTCCGACCGATCGCGGATTTGCTGAAGAGATGGACCGCCAGGACCCACTGGCGGAATTTGCACAACGCTTCAGTCGACCCGTCGGCCCTCACGGCGTTCCCTCGGTCTACTTCTGTGGAAACTCGCTTGGCCTGCAACCCAGGGCCGTTCGCCGGTTCATCGATCACGTCCTTGCCGATTGGGCCGATCGGGCGGTGGATGCCCACTTCCGCGGGCCGGAACCCTGGCTCGCCTATCATCGCACGGTGAATGAGCAGATGGCCGGGCTCGTCGGTGCACTCCCCGATGAAGTCGTGGTGATGAACGCACTGACGGTAAACCTGCACCTGCTCCTCACCTCATTCTATGCACCAACGCCGGACCGGTTCCGGATTGTCATGGAGAGCCGGCCGTTTCCCTCCGACATCTATGCCGTGCGGTCCCACCTCGAGCTTCACGGGAGACAGGAACGCGACTCTCTCGTCTTTCTGGAGCCGAGAGAAGGAGAGTCGACTCTCCGGACGGCGGATATTCTGGACTATCTCCGCCGTGAGGGATCCACCGTGGCTCTGGTTCTCCTTGGAGGTGTCCAGTACGTCACCGGCCAGTGGTTTGACATCTCATCCATTTCCGCCGCCGCGCGACGGGCCGGATGCGTCTTCGGACTGGATCTCGCCCATGCCGTCGGAAATGTCCCTCTGGAGCTCCATGCGTGGGACGTCGATTTTGCCGTCTGGTGTACTTACAAGTATGTGAATGCCGGACCGGGAGCTCCCGGTGGTCGTTTTGTGCATCAGCGGCACGGACGCGAGGCGGAGCGTCCTCGCCTTGCCGGATGGTGGGGGGAGTCGGCCACCCGTTTCCGGATGGATTCCGAATTTGTTCCCGCAACCGGAGCCGCGGGGTGGCAGATCAGCAATCCCTCACTGGTAAGCCTTGCGTCGCTGCGCGCATCCCTGGAGCTGTTTCACGAGGCGGGGATTACCCGGCTTCGTGAAAAAAGTGTCCTTCTGACCGGGTACCTGGAGCAGCTGCTCGTTGCCGGGTGCGAAGACCGCATTACGATCCTGACGCCATCCGGCCCGAACGAACGCGGTGCGCAGCTGTCGGTGAGGGTCATGCGCGACGCCCGTCGCGTGTTCGAAGGACTCCTCGAACAGGGGGTGGTGTGTGACTGGCGGGAACCTGGCGTGGTCCGGCTGGCGCCGGTTCCGTTCTATAATACCTTTTGCGAAGTCTTCGATGCCTCACGCATCTTCTCTTTGCTGATCGATCGGACGGCATGAGCCCCATGCCATTTTTTGGCGAAATCTGTGCGTTGCTGACGGCCGTCTGCTGGTCGGGGAGTTCGATGGTATTCGCGGCGGCCACGGCGCGTGTGGGCTCGGTGCTCGTCAATATCTCCCGCCTGGTGTTTGCCCTCGGATTTCTGGCTATCGTTCTGCTGCTGCTTCCTCTTTCCAGGACGATCACGCTTGAACAGGCAGGATTCCTTGGAGCGAGCGGTATCGTGGGACTGGCCATTGGAGATTCGTTTCTCTTCCGGGCCTATCTCAGCATCGGACCGCGGCTGAGCATGCTCGTCATGTCGATTGCGCCTGCGATTTCTGCGGTTCTGGCGTATGGGGTTTTGGATGAGCGGCTTTCTCCGCTTGGCATCATCGGTGTCGCTGTCACCGTCACGGGTGTTGTCCTCGTTGTGTATGACCGCGGCCCCGGGTCGTTGCGCGCGGCTCCGGGCGTCCTCTCCGGACTCCTGTTCGCCGGAATCGCAGCGGTGGGTCAGGGGGTCGGGCTCATCTTTGCGAAACTCGCTTTCCGCATCGGGCCGATCGACGGGTTCGTTGCCGCAGCGGTCCGGATCGGATCGTCGCTCGTGGTGCTTCTCCCCCTCATGATTGTGCTGGGACGCCTGACTCATCCCATCAAAACGTATGCGGGTGACCGTCGCGCGCTGGGACTGACGGCACTGGGGCTGTGCTCGGCCCCTTTCTTGGGATCACGCTCGGTCTCCTCGCCGTTGCACATACCAAGGTCGGCATCGCCGCGACCCTCATGGCAACGGTTCCCATCATCATGCTTCCGCTTGTCCATTTCATTCACAAGGAACAACTCGGCTGGGAAGGCGATTGCGGGAGCTTTTGTGGCGGTCGGCGGTGTGGCCTTGTTGTTCCTCCGGTAA